>JAZKBQ010000012.1:70929-169766 GCA_040388515.1 Pseudomonadota bacterium
CCCCGGTCCAGCGCTGTTCGTCCAACGGCGCTTCGGCTTCAACAATCTCGAGATCAAGGTGTTGAAATTCCGGTCGATGTACCAGAACCAGGGCGATATCAGCGGCGCCGCACGAACCGTACGCGACGACCCGCGCGTTACTCGCGTTGGTCGTTTCATCCGCCGGACGAGCATCGACGAGCTTCCGCAACTACTCAACGTCCTGCGCGGAGAAATGTCGCTGGTCGGCCCGCGCCCGCACGCAACTGCCATGCGCGTGGGCGACCATTATTATTTCGATGCTGTGCGCGGCTACACCGCACGGCACCGCGTCAAACCGGGCATTACCGGCCTAGCGCAGGTGCGCGGCCTGCGCGGAGAAATCGACACGGTCGAACGGGCGAAGCGGCGCGTTGAATACGACGTGTATTATATCGAGCATTGGTCCCCGCTGCTCGACCTGCGGATCATCCTCGAAACGGTGATCCAGCTCATCTATCCGCGCAACGCGTTCTGACTTCTCCGATATGGCGCGCGACGATTTTATCGGCATTGCGTTCGATGCCCTTTCGATGGACGAAGCGACGCAGCGAATTGCCGAACTGTCGCGTGATGCGCGGTTCAGTTTTGTCGTTACGCCCAATGTCGATCACGCGATCAAGCTGTCTCGGAGCGACGGCGGCCGCCCTATCCATTCGGCCTATGCGAAGGCGGCCATAGTGCTTTGCGACAGCCGAATCTTGGCGGGTCTCGCCCGTCGCTGCGGCATTTCTCTGAGCGTTGTCCCCGGCAGCGACCTGACCCGCGAATTGTTTACGCACACCCTGAAGCTAGGCGACCGCGTCGTTATCATCGGGGCGGACACAGCGACCATCCCGGCATTGCAGCGGCGCTTTCCTGGGCCCGCCTACCTTCAACATATTCCGCCGATGGGTTTTATCCGTGACGCAGGAGCGCGTGAGGCGGCGGCGGCGTTCATCGAAGATTCCAATGCAAATTACGCCTTCCTGGCCGTCGGTTTCCCGCAAAGCGAGTTGCTGGCTTCGGACATCCTGGACCGCGGGAAAGCGGGCGGCGTCGCTCTGTGCATCGGTGCCTCGATCGAGTTCATCATCGGCGCGAAGCAGCGTGCGCCAGGCTGGATGCAGCGCCTGAGCCTCGAATGGCTGTTCCGCCTGCTGTCGGAACCACGGCGGCTGTGGCGGCGCTATCTTGTCGATGGCCCAGCCATCTTCGCAATTGTTTTGCGCTGGAAACGAACTGGCCGTGGCGTCTGAGGCCTATTCGCCCGGCCGTCCCGTCCGCTTCCATTCGCTTTCCCGCCGACCGAAAAGCTTGAGATAGATCGGCACTTTCCAGAGCAGGTACAGCGGCATCCTGATCAATGCGCCGCCCGCCAGATAAGGCCGTCCTTCGCGAAGCCACACGACAAGGATCAACACCAGCACCGCGACCAGCAACGAAGCCAGCACAACCGCGGGCGCGTAGGCACCTGTCAGGAACGCGATTCCCGCCAGAAGCACCGTCCCGGCCCCCGCCAAGCCGCACAGCATTGCCAATGGCGGCACGCAGAGATGGCATCCCATCCAGAAGCGCGTCAGGCTTCCCGTCCTTATCCCTTCGAGCAGGAGCGGAAGCGCCCGTTTCGATGCCGTACTTACGAAGCCATGTTCCCAACGCGTCCTTTGCGTAAGCGCGCTGGCGCCTTCCGCTGCGGCACTTTCCACCCGCGCGGCTTCGACGAAGCGCGGCGCACGCTCGGCGCGGACCGCATAGATCCCGAGCGACAGGTCTTCGACAAGGTCGCTGGACGCCAGCGGCGCCTCGACGAACAGATCCCACGGCAATGCCATCCCCGTTCCGCCAAGTACGGCGACACGCCCGATGCGCCCCGCGCCGCGCTGACGGATCAAGTTTTTGACCAGGAACGCGAAGTTGGAAATCTGGACCATCGGTTTTGCACCCAGGTCCGCGCGCAACAGGTTCGTCGACTGAACGGGAACCTGCCAACGTGCGATGCCGCGCCGAAGTTCGTTCACTGAATCGCCGATCGGGATGCAGTCGGCATCCAGGATAATGACGCACTCCGGCGGACTTGCCGACAGGTGATCGCGCGCAAAGGCAAGCGCAAACCCTTTTCCACGGTGCGCGAGGTCGGTTCGCTCGATCATCTCGGCTCCCGCACGGCGCGCGATATCCGCCGTGTCATCGGTGCAGTTATCCGCAACGACCAGAATGCGGACGTCACCGGGCACAACCGGCCTGAGCGCGATAAGACACGCACCTAGCCCGCCCGCCTCGTTGTGCGCCGGCATGACGATGACTGCTCCCGGAAGCGTCGAAGCACCATAGTCGGTTGTTTGCGCGGCCAGCCCCGCCGCGACCTCTGCGATGAAGAGAATCAGCAGCAGCGCCAGCGGCACGCAGATCAACCAGGCCAGAACCTGTAGGGCGAAGTCGAAAAAAGGCATCGTCCCTCACGTGCTGCGGCGTGTTCAGCCTTGCCCAAGCCCGGGCAAACGCACAAGGGTTTGCACCGACACTTATTGTTCACGGCTTGGCGCTATCGCACGCCGAACCGATCAAACGGCAAGGAATTGCACTAGTGGCGCGTGACTATTTCTCGACCAAGCGAATTCTCGTAACCGGTGGCGCGGGGTTTCTGGGATCGCACCTTTGCGACCGGCTGCTCGCGGAAGGTCATGACGTTCTTTGCGTCGACAACCTGTTCACCGGGTCGAAGCGCAACATCGAGCACCTGCTACAGCACCCGCGTTTCGAGTTCATGCGCCACGATGTCTGCTTGCCGTTGTTCGTGGAAGTCGACCAGATCTTCAACCTCGCCTGCCCTGCCTCACCGGTTCATTATCAGCACGATCCGGTCTCGACGACCAAGGTGTCGGTGCATGGTGCGATCAACATGCTGGGCCTCGCCAAGCGCCTGCGCTGCCGTATTTTCCAAGCATCGACCAGCGAAGTCTATGGCGATCCCACGGTCCACCCACAGGTCGAGAGCTATTGGGGCAATGTGAACCCGATCGGCATCCGCTCATGCTATGACGAGGGCAAGCGCTGCGCCGAGACCCTGTTCTTCGACTATCACCGGCAGCACAACCTGGACATCAAGGTCGTGCGCATCTTCAATACCTACGGCCCGCGCATGCACCCAGCCGACGGTCGCGTTGTGTCGAACTTCATCATCCAGGCGCTGAAAAACGAAGCGATCACGCTCTACGGCGATGGCCTGCAGACACGCAGCTTCTGCTACGTCGACGATCTGATCGAAGGTTTCATGCGCCTGATGAACAGCCGCGATGGTTTTACCGGTCCGGTCAACATCGGCAATCCGAACGAATTCACCATCCGCCAGCTCGCCGAACTGGTGATCGAGTTGACGGGCTCTTCCTCGAAGCTCGAGTTCCGCCCCCTGCCCTCCGACGATCCGATGCAACGCCGCCCCGACATCAGCCTTGCGCAAAAAGAACTCGGTTGGGAGCCTATGATCCAGCTCCGCGAAGGGCTGGGCAAGACGATCGACTATTTCCGGACCATCACCGGATAAGAGTCGAGAAAAAGTCGCGGTACTGGGCCGCGATATTTCCCCATGCGAAGCGCTTCGCACGGTCGAGCCTTGCATCGCGCCCCGCGCCATTGGCGTCGAGAGCCGACCGGATTGCCGTCACCAGCGCATTCTGATCGTCGCTGTCTGCGAGAAATTCGTCGTCGCCGACGATCCACCGTGTCCGCGGCCAGTCATGCGCGACGACCGGCAGGCCGCACGCCATAGCCTCCACGTAAACATTGCCGAAGGATTCGTCCTTGGACAGGTGCAGAAACACATCCGCCGAGCGATAGAGCGAAGGCATTTGTTCGGGCTTCACCGAGATACGCGAGAACCGCCCCGGCATAAGGTCGTTCGCCAGCCGATCGATCTCCTCGCGCATCGGTCCATCACCCGCGTCGACCAAGTGCACATCGGGCATCTGCGCAACGGCGCGAATTCCGACGTCCACCCGTTTGCTTGGGATCAACGCGCTGACCATCAGCACGACGAGTTTACCGGCAGGAAGCCCGAATGCTTCCCGCGTCGCGGGCCCCGGCGAGAAGCGAGCGGGGTCCATTCCGTTCGGGATCAGCGCCGAATTCCAGCGTTCGCGATTCCGCTCGAAATAATCGGGATTGATGCAGACCAGGCCGTCACATCCGAAAAACCTGTATTCGGACGACCGCGAGTACGCGGGCCAGTCACCGTTCTGTGTCACGAAGACGTGGCGCGGACGGTTGCCCAACACGGGCCGGCGCAACGTCCAGTTGGTGAAAGGGTAAGCGCATGTCACGGTCAGGTCGTAATCTGATGGCCGGAACCGCATTGCCAACCCGGGGGCAAACGTGGCCTCCTCATAAGCCGTATTGTTACGAAAGGCGGGAAACGAGGGAAAAGCCTCGAACCGCTCGCGCCGGACCGCCGGAG
This sequence comes from Pseudomonadota bacterium, assembly GCA_040388515.1. Taxonomy (GTDB): domain Bacteria; phylum Pseudomonadota; class Alphaproteobacteria; order Sphingomonadales; family Sphingomonadaceae; genus Sphingomonas_O. The sequence continues at coordinate 75,380 of JAZKBQ010000012.1, forward strand.
CCTGGATATAGCGGTATGGCGTATCCGGCCGCGGATCCCCCGCGCCGATCAACGTCACGTCGTCGCCGCTCCGTGCCAGTTCCGAAGCGACTGCCATTAACGCAATTTCAGCGCCACGGTCGTAACGGTGAAATCCTGGAAGTGCGAACAGGATGCGCATGTATCGTCCGATGCCCTCACGAGTTGCGCAATGGCGCGAATCTTCTAACGGGGCGGCGCATAACCGAATGTGCTGGAGTATGACATGCGCGTCGTGATTACGGATCGTTTGCGGGGCGCATGAAACTTCCTTCGAAGGCAATGATTGCGCGCCTGGGCTGGGCGACGACGGCACATGGTGCGACGCAGGCTATTCGCCTCGCCGTCAACCTTGTGCTCACGCGTTTGCTCGCGCCGGAAGTGTTCGGCATCATGCTGATCGTCAATACGTTGCGGACGGGGGCCGAACTGCTGTCGGACATCGGTGTCGGCCAGAATGTCATCGCGAGTCCCAATGGCGAAAAGCGCGAGTTCCTCGACACCGCTTGGACCTTGCAGCTTGTTCGCGGCGCCATACTGGGCCTTGTCATTGCGATTTGTGCGTTTCCGGTCTCGACGATCTATAAGAATGCGGTCTTTGCGCAGGTCCTGCCACTGACAGGCATATTGGTGCTCATTTTTGGCGCTGAATCGATAAAGCGCTTCATCGCGATCCGCCGGCAAGAGCTTGCGCACTTTACCAAATTCGAGATCGCCATCGCGACTGCCGGCGGCATCATTCAATTGGCCTTCGCGTGGATGTTCCGCGACGTCTGGGGGCTCATTTATGCCAATATAGCAGGCGCAATGGCGACGGTCGCGATCAGCTTTTTATTCTTTCCTGACAGAATTAAGCTGCGCATCGACCGCGGCCATGCTCGAGAAATCCTGACGTTCGGCAAGTGGATATTCCTGTCGTCCGTAGTCTATTTTATTTCGACCAATTTCGACCGGCTATATCTGGGTGCTGCCATCCCGCTTGCGCTGCTCGGTGTGTTCGGCGTTGCACGGTCATTGGCGGAAGTCATTGCGACACTTGTAACGCGCGTCGGCAATTCGATCATCTTTCCGGCCGTCGCGACTTCCGAGGGCAACCGGTCGGAGTTGCGCGCGAAACTCGCGCACAGCCGGCTTCCGTTGATCCTGCTTGCGGCGACCGGCTTATCCATTTTCGTCGCGCTGTCGGATGTGATCATCGAACTGCTTTACGATCACCGCTATCATCAGGCGGCTTATATGTTGCCGATCCTCGCCACGGGTGTGTGGTTCACCATTCTTTCGACGATGGGCGAATCTGTGATGCTCGGTATCGGCCGCCCGATGTACAGTGCTGCAGGAAACGTGGCGAAACTTCTTTGGCTCATTATCGGCCTTCCAATCGCCGTGGGAGCGCATGGCGTTATCGGGGGGATCTTGGTCATCGCCTTCGCAGATGGCGTCCGTTATCTTCCGATATGGTGGGCACAAAAAAGGTCCCACCTATCCTTCGCGCGGCAGGATCTGGGGGTGACGCTGCTGATGTTCGCGATGATCGGCTTATGGCGTGAAATCTTCGGGCTGCTCGGCCTGACGAGCGGATGGTCGGGTTGGTGGTCCATGGCCCGGAGTTTGATGGCGTGACACGCGTGCATGTTGGCTTCGTCATTATCGGACGGAATGAGGGTGAACGGCTCGTCCGTTGTCTCGATTCCCTGCCGCCGCCCGCAGATCGTGTCGTCTACGTCGACTCCGGATCGACCGACGGCAGTATCGAGATGGCCGAGGCACGCGGCGTGCACGTCGTCCGCCTCGATACGACCCGCCCCTTCACTGCCGGGCGTGCACGAAACGAGGGATTTGCCGCGCTTCAGGCCATCCTGCCCGATGTCGAACTCGTGCAATTTATCGATGGCGACTGCGAACTCGATGGTGGCTGGGTCGGGAAGGCTTCCGCATTTCTCACCGAACACGCCGATGTCGCGATCGTCTGCGGCCGGCGCCGGGAGCGTTTCCCCGAACGATCCGTCTACAACCGGATTTGCGACCGCGAATGGGATCAGCCGATCGGCGAAGCCGATCAATGTGGCGGCGATACGCTGGTGCGGGTCGCGGCGTTCGTCGAGGTCGGCGGATTCACCGATGCCCTGATTGCGGGAGAAGAACCCGAACTGTGCAACCGCCTGCGCGCCTCCGGATGGAAAATCTGGCGCATTGCCGCCGAAATGACGCTGCACGACGCCGCAATGCTACGGTTCCGGCAATGGTGGCTCCGGGGCGTGCGCACCGGCTTCGGCTATGCGCAGGGGCATGCCGCGACCGCCGACCGTACGGTCCCAATGTACCGCCAGCAGCTTCGTCGTGCCCTGATTGGTGCCGGCATCATTCCTGCCGCCATCCTGGTCGCCGCCATCGCGGTCTCGCCCTGGGCGCTCGGTCTTTTTGCAGTCTACCCCGCACAGGCGGCACGTATCGCGCTGCGCACGGGCGGACGGGATCGCTGGTCCTACGGCGCGTTGATGGTGCTCGCCATGTTTTCAGAACTGCGCGGCCGGCTGCGTTATGATATCAATGCGCTGCGCGGTGGGGCCAAGGAAGCGATCGTCTATAAATGAGCGGTCGTATCGCCTATCTCGTCAGCCAGTATCCGGCGACCTCGCACACGTTCATCCGTCGAGAGGTCGAGGCGATGCGCCGTCACGGTGTCGACATCGATACATTCAGCGTTCGTCGCCCTTCTGCCGCAGAGATTGTTTCGCCCGATGACGCAACGGCGCATGACACGACGTTCTACATCCTGCCTCTGTCACCCCTGCGTCTGATCGGCGCGCATCTGTCCGCTCTCATGACTGGGCCGGTACGCTACCTGGCGACGTTCGGCACCGCTCTGAAGCACCGGGCGCCCGGATTGCGCGCACTTCTCTGGAGCCTGTTCCATTTCGTCGAGAGCATCGTGCTTGCGCGCGAACTGCGCCGTCGCAGCATCGCGCATCTGCACAATCATTTCGCCAATGCAGGTGCCACGGTGGGATACCTCGCCGCGCACTACCTCCGCCTGCCCTGGAGCCTGACGCTGCACGGCATTTCGGAAACCGACTATCCTGCCGGGCTGATGCTTGCCGACAAGGTTCGTGCAGCACAGTTCGTTGCGTGCGTGTCGTGGTTCGGTCGGGCGCAGGCAATGCGGCTGGTCGAACCGGACCAGTGGCCGAAGTTCGAGACCGTTCGCTGTGCCCTCGATCTCAATGCCTTGGCGCCGATCGCACAGACCGCGAGAGCAGAACAGCAGAGCATCGTTTGTGTAGGCCGCCTGTCGAGCGAGAAAGGCCATTACGGTTTGCTCTCCGCGCTTGCGGCCGTGCGATCACAGGGAGTCGATGCAAAGCTGACCCTCATCGGCGACGGACCTGAAGGTGCAAGGCTGAAGGCAATGGCGGCGGCCCTGCTGCCCGAAGATGCAGTCATGTTTGCAGGTCGTCTCGATGAAATCGCCACGCTGGCCGCGGTGGCGCAGGCGGACCTGCTGGTCCTGCCCAGTTTCATGGAGGGCCTGCCAGTCGTCCTGATGGAAGCCATGGCACTCGGCACGCCTGTCATCTCGAGCCGCATCGCGGGCGTGCCCGAACTCATTACCGAAGGTGTCGAAGGCCGGTTGTTCACGCCCGCGAACTGGGACGAACTCGCGCAAGTCCTGGCGCAGGCGCTCACCGAAACCGAGGCGACAGCGAGGATGGCCGTGGCAGCGCGCGAGAAAATCGCGCGTGAGTTCGACATCGAAAAAGCCGTTTTTCCGCTCATCGAGCGCTTCGATGCAGCCGTCTCCGCCGGGGACGGCGGTCCGGCGAAGGGCGAGCGCGCTTGACTTCGGCCCTATCTCCAAGTCCAGCCGAGGCGCACGGTGATCTGCACGGAGCGAAGGTGAACGACGAGCGCATTTCGATTCTGGATGGCTGGCGCGCACTCAGCATATTGGCCGTGCTCGCCGGTCACCTGCTGCCGTTGGGACCCAAATCCTGGGAGCTCAACGGTGCTGTGGCAGCATCGGGCATGGCGATCTTCTTTACCCTGTCGGGATTCCTGATCACCCGGCTGCTGATCACGGACCCCCGGGTTCCGCAATTCCTGATCCGGCGGCTGTTCAGGATCGTTCCCCTGGCTTGGATCGCAATGATCGCCCTTGCGATTGCGACCCGGGCGGACGTGACCACGCTCCTCGCAAATCTGGCGTTCTACTCGAACCTTCCACCCGCGCAGTTGATGCATGGCGGCGAACATTTGTGGAGCCTGTGTGTCGAGGTCCAGTTCTACCTCTTTGCCGCACTGATCGTGCTTGCGGCTGGGCGCCGGGCGCTTTTCCTGCTGCCGGTCGTCATGATCGGGGTCACCGTATTGCGCGTGATGCAGGATGCCCCGATCAGCATCATCACCTGGCAGCGGGTGGACGAAATCCTGGCGGGGGCAACGATCGCCTTGTTGTATCACCACGGCTGGCTGCAGCGGTTGGCCAGCAGGTTGCCTAGCGCAACCGTGCTGTTCCTGCTGCCACTGATCATTCTCTCCGGTCACCCTGCAAGCGGCGTTTTCATGTATGCCCGCCCCTATGTCGCCGCTGCCGCGGTCGGCATTTCGATCTTTGCGGCGCCGAACTTCTTCAGGGCGCTGTTCACATCGCGGCCAGCCGTTTACGTCGCGGCAACGTCATACGCGCTTTATGTTTTCCACGGCATGCTCTCGGCAACATGGCTCGGTAGTGGCGAGACACTCGTCAAATATGCGAAGCGGCCGCTCCTCATCGCAGCCACTTTCGCGCTTGCACATATTTCCACTTTCCACTTCGAGGCACGCATGATCGCTGTGGGTAAAAGACTCGCAAAACGGGTCGGCACCAGCCGCCAGCCAGCGTCCGTCACGGAAGGCGTTCGCCCGTGAAGTGGATCGCACTCGTCTTTTATCTCGCCCTGATTCCCGTCCTTCAATCCTGGCTGGCGACCAACCGGCGTAATGCCCCCTACATCTGGGCACTACTCGGTTTTTTCCCAATCCTTTCAGAGGGACTGCACATCGTGATCGCGCCCGTATCCTGGGCGTTTTGGCCGGGCTACGTAAAAGGGATCGAGGTATCGATCGTCGAATCGATCTCATGCGCGGTGCTGCTGAGCCGCAGAGGCACTCTGCGTAGTTTTCCATTCAAATGGCTTTGGATCGCATATATTTTCGCGGTCCTTTTATCGTCCGCCTTTGCCCCTGTGCCGGCAGCCGCTCTTTTTGCGGCGTGGCAGGCGTTGCGTATGCTCCTGGTTTGTGCGGCGGTCGCGTCGATCGCAATGGACGACCGCGGCCCGAAAGCGATCATTTCCGGTATGGCGATCGCGCTTGCGATCAATGCTGGCTATGCGATCCAGCAGCGGCTGGGTGGTACGCTACAGGCACCGGGCCTGTTTAGTCACCAGAACATCGCAGGCATGGCATCGCACCTCGTGGCGTTTCCAGCCCTGGCAATGCTGCTGACCGACAAGACATATCGTTTGGGCCTGCTTGCTGTCGGAGCGGCAGGAATTGTCGCCGTTGCAGGCGCATCTCGCGGGACGATCGGCCTCGCCGCTCTGGGCTACGCGATGGTCCTCGGATTATCGTTCCTCCGCAAACCCACGGGCCGCAAAACGATGGCCGTGGCATTGGGCGGCCTGGCAATGCTTGCCGCCGCACCATTTGCGATGGGGTCGCTCGACAAGCGTTTTGCCGCCACCGCCGCGCTAATCACCGATTACGACGAGCGCGTCGCGTTTGAAAATGCCGCACGCGCGATGTGGTCGGATCACCCGATGGGCGTTGGTGCCAACCAGTTCGTCAACATCGCCAACGTCGATGGCTACTGGGCACGCGCGGGCGTGGCGAGTGTAGCCGGAAGCCGGTCCGCCCATGTGCACAATGTTTACCTGCTGATCGGCGCGGAATTGGGATATGTGGGTTTGCTGGCGCTGGTTTGCATATTGTTCATACCCTTGCTCACCGCTCTGCGGACGGCTTGGCGATACAAGAACGATCCTCGAGGAGACCTTCTTGTGGGCATCGCGTCTGCCCTTACGGTCGTCGCGATCCATTCGATTTACGAATGGGTGTTTGTCACATATCCCATTCAATGGTTATTCGCGATCAACCTCGGGATGATCGCAGGTGTTTCGGGCCGCATGACGCAAGACGAAAGAAAGCGGAAAGCGATGCAAAACGCACGTAAGGCCGAAGCGTCGTGAAGATCACTATTGGCATCATCGCGCGAAATGAAGCGTCTTGCATCGCGGATATGATAAGCTCGTTGCGCCTGCAGGACATCATGGCGCGCGACTTCGAGTTCGATGTCGTGGTCGTGGCAAATGGCTGCACCGACAACACCGCAGAAGTCGCACGTGCAGCATTCCACGCATTCGACGACACGTCGGTCTCGTGCAAGGTTTTCGAAACCGAAATTGGAGGCAAGAGCAGATCCTGGAATCTGCTTGTCCACGAATACACCGACGACACGTCCGATATCTATGTGTTTCTCGACGCCGACGTGGAGCTTTGCGGGACCTGGGCCTTGTCACAAGTTGTCGACGGTCTGATCGCCAATCCTAAAGCGCGCGTCTGCTCGGGACGGGCCCTGAAAGACATCGCAAAAAAGCCTCATAAGAACATCGTGGACCGGTTTTCGCTGAAAGTTTCGTCAGACACGGCCAATCGCAATGCAATTGCAGGAGGGCTTTACGCCGGATGGGCAAAGATCCTGAAAGCAATCTGGTTGCCCGAACCGACACCGGGCGAAGACGGCTTTCTGAATGCGATGGTCCAGACTACCCGATTTATGGAAGAGCCGGATTTCGAAAGCGTCTGCCAGCCGGAACGCATCACGCACTACTTTGAATCGCACACGGTAAAGGGCTTTTTTCGCCACGAAACCAGAATGCTGGTCGGGACAGCGATCAACACATGGCTGTTCGAATATTTCATGGCTCAACCCAAAGGAACGGATGCCGGCCAGCTTATTCGCGCCTACAACAGCCAAACGCCCGGTTGGGTCGGCAAGGTTGTGCGCGAACGCATCGACGAGCGCGGCTGGTTCGCCATTCCCCTTCGCATCCCGTCACACCGGTTGAGTATGACCAATGCAATGCCGATACGACAACGGCTACGGCGATATCCGATCGCCGTAGCCGCCACGATTTTGAACTTCGTGCCCTATGTTCACGCTAATCGCGTGCTCAAGGGACGAAATGCCGCCAGCTATTGGTGAGTTGCGCTTAGCTGGAAACCAGCTCCGCATAGGCAGCACCCGTCCCGCCGAACCCGACATAGACACGGCCGTACACATCCATGTCGCCAGAGATCGTCTTGATCAGATCCGGCGTATCGAGCGGATAATCGCCGATCTTTTTCCAGGTCGCCGTGTTGTCGTCCGAGCGCCAGATGCCCCATTCACGAGAAACATATCCCGCAATGTAGATCGCGGGATAGTCGCTGCCGGCCGCCGCCTTGCCGTAGCCTACACAATAGACTTCGAGCGTATTAGCAACAGCTGACCAGCTCGCTCCACCGTCAGTGGACCGCATCAGCGGCGAACCGGCAGGGTTTGGTCCGCTTTGCTCTCCCGAGGTGAAAAACAGGTGCCCTGCCTTGCCCGGAACGGTCGTCATAGATGCGTTGTACGTCGAGGCCGGAGCAATCTCGCTCGAATAGACCCGCGTCCAGCTATCGCCGCCATTCGTCGACCGATACAGGCCCACGCACTGCGCAAGATAATTGTACAAATAGAAGGTGCCCGGCGTCACCTTGTCGGCCGCCACTGCATGGCGGTAGAGGTAATATGCCCAGCCCCAGCCAGTGTCTCCGGTCGTGGGAACGTTGGGAAGCGTGATCTTGGTCCAGGTAATCCCCCGGTCCTTGGTATAATAAGGACTGCCGTTATTGCTCGGCAACCACACGATGTTATCCTTCGTGCTGACCGCAATGCTTCCTGCGATCTTTCCGAGAGCGAGATCCGCCGGGACAGTTGCAAACTTCGTCCAGGTGGCACCGCCGTCCGTCGAATAGCCGGATTCCTCACGGCCCCACCAGTTCATGAGTCCGACGATGAAACGGGGATCATCGACGGCATATCCACCACTCCATCCGCAAAGGATCGAGTATTTGCGGTTTGGACCATGGGTCGACGGATATTTCGTCAGGTCATCAAGTTTGAAAACGGGCCGGTCCCAGGCAAAATAAACCGGCGCGCCGCCTGGAGGGACGACGAATGCCGATGAAACGAGTTGCTCGATCCCAAGCGACTGCGATTGCCAGGTATAGGTAGCCAGGGTCGACGGCGGATTGGTCCACCACACACCGACGCCTTCGGCAAAGTACAATTTGTTGGTCTGCGAAGGATCGAAACACAACGCGCCTGCCGACAGCCAGTCTTCGTTGGTCCATGCCAACCAGGGGATGTCCGCAGCGGCGCGGCCGCCCGCACCCGTCGGATAGTTGAAATCCGTTTTGAGGCCCCAGGAATCACCGCCGTCGAACGACTGCGCCAGTGCACCGCTAGCACTGCCTGCCACGATATGGCGCGAGTTCGCAGGGTTGACCGCAAGCGAGTGCCAGCTCTGATCGCTTGCCATGGGCAACAACGTCCAAGCACCGCTCGCGTATCGGCGCACATTGTTCGTTGGAAGCGATGAGTCGGTCAGAAAGACTGCGCCGTCCTTGCTACATACCATATGCGCATGGGCGGTCGGGCTTCCCGGAATAACTGCAAAGCTCGCACCGCCATCAACTGACGCATAAACACCGTTGCCGGCACTGGAGGCATAGATTCCGCGAGTTTTGCCGCCGACGACCGGGGATTTCGGATCGAAAGCAACGAGAACCCCCGCAGCAGTCGTCGATGCAGGAACGTCGGTGCGCCGTGCCCAAGTCACGCCACCGTCTTGCGTGACGAACAAGCCCGTCGTCTGCGAGCCGACGTAGACGACATCCGGATTGACCGGATCGATAGCGATCTTGCGGCCAGAAGTGCGGAAGTTATCATTCGGCGCGGCAGTGATCTGGATCAGACTAGTCTTTATGAATTTGACGCCCCGATTGGTGCTTTTGAAGACATATCCGTTAAAGATCATGTAGATGACGTTGGAATTCGAGGGCGCCACGGCGACTTCGTACACTCCTGTCAGATCTGAAATTTCATGTCCGACCTCGCCCGCAGGCATCGATGCCATCGTCAGCAGAGGCTTCCATGATGCGGCCGCATCATTCCAGACAAAAGCGCCGGCAGAGTCGGCGCGAACCACTTTGGTACCATCGGGCGCGATATCGATGCCCGTGACAAAGCCCCCGGCGCCAACCTTTAGCGTCCGCCATTCCGTACGGGTTCCAACTGCCGGAGCCGGAACCGGTGCGGGTGCTACAGGAACAGGCGCTGCGCCGTCGCTTGTCGAACTTTGCGCGGACGCCTCGCTGCTGCCGCCGCAACCGCCGAGGATCATGGGGAATAAAGTGACGCTCGTGCCAAGAAGGGTGGAGCGGGCGAGGAACCTACGGCGGTCAAGTTCGTTGTGCATGCCGTGGCACGTACGGCCACGGCATGACCAATTGATTAACGACGATTACAGCAACGACGACATGTTGCAGCGCAGCGTTGGCCTGCGCTGTCATGCCGTATTTCGTCGGTGCCGCCGGCGCCGGCGGCGCTGCCTTGGGGGCGAAATCAGGCGCGTATTCGATCTTGGCCTTCGTCCGGGCATCCTTGATCCGCGACGTACCGATGCCAGACAGCTCCTTGCTGCGGATCGATTCGACGGCGAGGGGACGGATCTGCTCAGGTGTCAGCGCGATCGGTTCGCGACCGGTAATCACGCTTGCAACAACCTTACCCTGCACCGGCACGATAAAGGGCTCGCCCGGGGGCAGTGCCTCGATCTGCTTGAGCATCGGCGCCGCTATGGTACCGGTGTCCACCGCACCTGCACCGCGCTGATACTTCATGTTCAGGCGCGTCAGCGTCGCAGCGACGGCTTCGAGCGAGTGGTCGTTCGAGAACTGCTTTAACGCCTCAGGATTGCGTGGCATTTCGAATGCAATTTGGTCGAGCTTCAGCTTCATGCGCTGGCCGAACATCGCGGGGTTCTCGGACACGAACTTGTCGATCGCCGCCGCATCAGGAACCTTGATGCTGTCCGACGCCTTCTTGGCCGACATCTGGACCAGCAGTTCCTCGCTCATGCGGCGCTGCATCGAGACATAGGCCGGGTCGCGGTCAATGCCCTGATCCTTTGCGGCCTGGGCCAGAAGGCGGCGGTCGATCACGCGCTGCAGCACGTCACGCATGACCGCCTTCTTGTCGGCGCCCGCGGGAATGTTGGCGCCCTGGATTTCCTGGTTGAGTTCCGACTGCGAAATCTCTTCGCCATTGACCACGGCGACAATCTGACCGGTCGGCTTCTTGTCGCACGCCGCCAGGGCAACGGTCAAAGACAGCGGAACGGTTAACCAAAAAAGACGTGACGTGTTCATGGGTTTATCCCCCTCACATTGATACAACATACGGTAATCGTACGGTTCATCTTGTCCTGCGCCGCGTTAGGCGATAAGCGCGATGCTTTGCAATCGTGGCGATCGATGGAAACGATTTACGACTGGGTAACGATGGCGGTGTTTGCCGGCTTGATCGTGTTGTTCCTGCAACGATCGAGTGAAGCGGTACAACGCGACAGCCTTTGGCAGTATTTGGTCGCAGCCGTCGGCTGCGCCGTTTGCAACTATTTGGGCAATGAGGGGTACACGATATTCGCTGTACTTGTCCTCGTCGGCGTTCTGGCATTTGTTTACTATGTCCTGCGCCCGTTTGAGAGCAACAAATCTTAAAAGCTGTCAGGCACCGATAAGCAGCGAGCGCATCCGCGGGGACACGCTGCTCGTCAGTTTTCGGGCGAACGCGCTCAGCCCTGCGAACGCTGCCTTGGGGTCGGGCGTGACCATCGACATGCGTACCAGCAAGCCATCGGGAATCTCCCCGCGCAGATTGGCGTCGACCACCGCCCAGCGCTGTTCGATCCACTCGCCGGGCATCATCCGGCCGATCCGAGTCCAATAGAGCACCTGCTCGTTCCTCGACGCGCTTTCCGCTGAAAAGAAGCGGCACGGGATAATCTTGTTTGCCGCTACCGGCACATCGATGATCCGCGAATCCGAGAGCTTGAAGCCGCCGACCGGATAGCAAACCTCCGGCCGGTGGATCTGCAACATGCCGTCCTGAAGATTGCTATAGGCGATCAGCAGCATCACCGGTGGTTGGTTTCGTGTCTGGTAAACACGCGTGCTGACTTCGTCGTAAATTCGGTCCGAAAGTGCATCCGGGGGCGGCAAGACGAGGCCGCTCGACGACTGGAACGACCACTCGCCGATATTGTTGGGCAGCATCGCGTCGAGCTGCCCCTTCTTGATCCGTTCGACGCTCACGGTCGGCCGCCGCGCATAGGCGAGACCCGATGCCGCAACCAGCGCGCCGCCGATAAGGATGTTCCGCCGATTGACCGACGCGGGGCTATTGTTGTCCATCGTGGCTTTCTTCTGGGTGGAAGCGGGTCCAAATCGGGTAGGCGATCACGTCGATCAGGAAGATCGTCAGCATGGCGACCATGAACATCGCAAGACCGGCAAAATTGTGCATGAAACCCTGTGCGACCGCCTCACCCTGATAGTGGGTCAGCAGGATAAGGATCAGGACGCGGACGAAATTTGCGAAGATCGCGACCGGGATGATCGCGAGGACCAGCAGGAGCGCGTACTGCCAGTGTAACCGATGTCGCATGTAGACGTAGAACAGCGACAACGCGAACAGCGATATCAGCGAGTTCAGACCCGAACAGGCAGCGGCGACAAGAAGCTGGTACTGGCCGATCTGGATCGTCACGCCGGCTCCGCCGATCGGGTAGCCGACCGCATAGAGCAATGCGATCGCCCATTGCGAAATGGCGATCTTCAGCGGCTGGGTAACCAGTGCGACGACCGTTTCGGGCGGCGGCAGCATGAACGCCAGGTAGAACAGCGGGAACCAGAGCATGCGCATCGCGGCGCCTCCGATCCATCCGTAAAGCACCGTCAGCACCGTTGCATACATCACATAGCCCTCGATCTCGACGATCGAGGTGATGCGGCAAAGAACATAGAGGGGCACCAGAACGGCCAGCATCAGCGCGACAATCACGACCGAACCCGGCTTTCTTACCGACTCGATGCTGGGCCATTGACGTGCGAGCAGCCACAACCCTGTCGCAAAGACGATCGGGCCATGGCCGCCCTGCTCGGTCGACCAGCTTTCGCGGGCAACCGAGATCATCGTCGGTATGGCGACGGCAAGAATGCCGGCGATGAGTACCCACGTTGCCGGGGCCAGCTTACGCGCCGATTCCAGCATGGTCTGAAGGGGTGAAAGGATACCGGGGTTATCCCCGGAAGGCACTTGTCCCGAATGCAACGTCGCCAATTGTGCCAATCCTTCGCTCTCCGGACATGCCAATAGAGATATGGCTCGCCCGGCGCAATTCTTCACGCTGTTTCAACTTGCTACAAGGCCCTTGCCCCAGCTTTACTGAATAAGACCCTAATGACGTTCGGAAAGTTTTGACCCTTGACGCAACGGACAAAGCACCGGAAAGGCGCGCCCTTCACCCCGCGAGGCTCGATGGCGGAGTGGTGACGCAGAGGACTGCAAATCCTTGCACCCGGGTTCGATTCCCGGTCGAGCCTCCAACGCTGAGCCGACTTGAAACAAGCGGAGCTTGTTCCAAGACTCGGCGAAGCGCGGCCGGCCTTGCGAAGCCAAGGATCGACGACGCGGCTTTGCCGCGACGCGGCAACGGTCTAGGGACCGCGCATGTCTACCCCCCTGCGCCTATTCAACAGCCTCACCCGCCAACTCGAAGAGTTCCAGCCGCTCAACGGCAACGAAGCCCGCGTCTACACCTGCGGCCCGACCGTCTATAACTACCCCCATATCGGCAACATGCGCGCCTATGTCTTCGCCGACACACTGGGTCGCGTACTGCGGTTCAAGGGATACGACCTCAGGCACGTCATCAACATCACCGATGTCGGCCACCTGACCGACGACGCCGACGCGGGTGAGGACAAGCTGGAAAAGGCGGCGCGGACGAATGCCCAGTCGATCTGGGACATCGCGAAACATTACACCGAGGCTTATTGGGCAGACGTAAAGGCGCTCAATATCCGCGAGCCGTACAAATGGTCGATCGCGACCGATTACGTGCCCGCCATGATCGAATTCGCCAAAGGCATCGCGGCCGAGCATTGCTACGAACTCGACGGCGGTCTCTATTTCGACACTGCAACCGTCGCCGATTACGGTCGCCTTGCACGCCACAAGACCGACGAAGGCGAAAGCCGCATCGACCCCGTGGAAGGCAAGCGCAACGCCGCCGACTTCGCGATCTGGCGCAAGACGCCACCGGGCCAGACGCGCCAGATGGAATGGGATTCGCCCTGGGGCCGGGGCGCGCCGGGCTGGCACCTCGAATGCTCGGTGATGAGCGAGGCGATCCTGGGCCTGCCATTCGACATTCACACCGGCGGCATCGACCACCGCGAGATCCACCATCCGAACGAAATCGCGCAGAACCAGGCACATTGTCACAGCGACGACAGCGGGGCGCGCTTCTGGATGCACAACAACTTCCTGATCGACCGGACGGGGAAGATGTCGAAGTCGTCGGGCGAATTCCTGCGGCTGCAACTGCTGATCGACAGGGGCTTCCACCCCCTCGCCTACCGCCTGATGTGCCTGCAGGCGCATTACCGGAGCGAGTTGGAGTTCAGCTGGGACAATCTGGCGGCGGCATTCGTGCGGCTGAAGCGACTGGTGATGGCGGTCGAAGCCCTGCGCGCAAGGGCCGATGGCGACGTCGTGCTGGCACCCGAGGCGGAAGCGTTGCTCGCCCGGTTCGATGAGGCCGTCTCGGACGACCTCAACCTTCCAAAGGCTCTGCCGCTGCTCGACGAAGCCCTTGCCGCCAAGAAGATCGGCCCTTCGGCACGATTGCATATTGTCGAAAGGATGGATCAGGTGCTGGGTCTGGAACTCGACGGAACGGCGCGCGCTGCCCTGCGTGTTCGACCGAAGGATACGCGTATGTCTGAGGACGACATCGAAAGCCGCCTGGCCGACCGAAAGAACGCCCGCGCCAACAAGGACTTCGCCACCTCCGACCTCATCCGCGATGAACTCATCGCCGCTGGCGTCGAGGTGATGGACGGCGATCCGCTTGGCTGGGACTGGAGGATCGAGGCATGACCCGCGCTGTCCTTCCCGCGATGATCCGGCCGCTGATCGAAGCGCGGCTGCCAGTCTGGCTCGACGCGCAATGGTTGGCGACCAAGGAAGAGGCGGTCGCGCTGGCACCAACGGCCGAGATCGGCTGGTTCGACATGTTCGACAAGAGCGATATCGCCGCCACGATGACGGCCGCTGCCGGGGTGAAATGGCTCAACAGCATCTATGCTGGCGTCGACCACGTCCCGCTCGACCTTCTTGCCGAGCGCGGCGTCACCTACACCAACGGTGCCGGCATCAACGCGATCACGATTGCCGAATATGCGGTGATGGGCATGCTGACCGTCGCCAAAGGCTACGACCAGGTTGTCCGCGCACGCGACCGTCATGAGTGGCTGCAGGATTCACCCGGCAAGGTCGAACTTCTTGGTAGCAGGGCGTTGCTGCTCGGCGCGGGCGCCATCGGGTCGCTGATCCGTACGCGGCTGGAAGCGTTCGGTGTCGAGGTGCTGACCGTGCGCCGCACGCCCGGCACCGGCGAACTCGGGCCCGAAGACTGGCGTGGCAAGCTGGGCGGAATGGACTGGATCGTCATCGCTGTCCCTGCCACGCCCGCGACCGACGGCATGATCGGTGCCGCTGAACTGGCCGCGATGAAGCCGTCGGCGGCGATCGTGAATATCGCACGCGGCGAGGTCATCGATCAGGATGCGCTGGTCGAGGCGCTGGCGAAGAAACGCATCGCCGCGGCCTTTCTCGACGTGACGGCGCCGGAACCGCTTCCTGCCGATCATCCCCTGTGGGCTCTGCCCAACGCCCACATCACCATGCACCTGTCCGGCCGCGCGCAGGACAAGATGTTCTTCCGCTCGGCGGATCGCTTTCTTGAAAACCTCGACCGCTGGCACCGCGGCGAGCCGTTGCATCACGTCGTCGATCTCAAACTGGGGTATTGACCCCTAAAGAATCGCAACCTTGCGCGCGCCACCACCGCGGCGCATAGGCGCCGGCACTATGGCCACGAACTGGAACCCGCAAAGCTGGACCGCGCACGAAGCGCGCCAGCTCCCCACCTACACCGACGCGGATGCGTTGACGCGCGCGACAACGACCCTTTCGTCGTTTCCGCCGCTGGTGTTTGCAGGCGAGGCGCGTGACCTGACCGATGAGCTGGCCAAGGTCGCCGACGGCCGTGCGTTCCTGCTCCAGGGTGGCGATTGCGCCGAAAGCTTCGCCGAGTTCCATCCGAACAACATCCGCGACACCTTCCGTGTCATTCTGCAGATGGCGGTCGTCCTGACCTTTGCGTCGAAGCTGCCGACGGTAAAGCTCGGCCGCATGGCGGGGCAGTTCGCCAAGCCGCGCAGTGCCGACATGGAAGACCTGGATGGCATTTCGCTGCCCAGCTATCGCGGCGACATCGTCAACGACATCGCGTTCGAGGCGAGCGGCCGCGCACCCGATCCGCAGCGGATGGTGCAGGCGTACAACCAGTCGGCAGCAACGCTGAACCTGCTCCGCGCATTCGCCGCAGGCGGTTATGCGAACCTGCACCAGGTGCATGCCTGGACGCATGATTTCATGGGCCGCAGTCCGTGGACCAAGCAGTACCGCGACGTCGCCGACCGCATCGGCGAGGCACTCGACTTCATGAGCGCCTGCGGGATCAATCCCGACACCGTCCCGCAGTTGAAGGGAACGCAATTCTACACCAGCCATGAAGCGCTGTTGCTCCAGTACGAGCAGGCGCTGACCCGGCAGGATTCGCTGACCGGTCAATGGTACGACACCTCGGCCCACTTCCTGTGGATCGGTGATCGCACACGCTTCGAAAACAGCGCGCATGTCGAATTCCTGCGTGGCATCGGCAATCCGCTGGGCATGAAGGTGGGGCCGAGCCTGACCCCGGACGTGCTGCTGCGCCTGCTCGACACGCTGAACCCCGGCCGCGTTCCGGGCCGCATCACCCTCATCACGCGCTATGGCCATGACAAGATCGAGGCGGCGCTCCCCGCCCTCGTCCGCGCCGTGATGCGTGAAGGGCATCCGGTCGTGTGGAGTTGCGACCCGATGCACGGCAACGTCGTGAAGGCGGCAAATGGCTACAAGACGCGGCCGTTCGACCGGATCCTGTCCGAAGTGCGCGGCTTCTTCGCCGTGCACCGTGCCGAAGGCTCTTTCGGCGGCGGCATCCATGTCGAGATGACCGGCCAGAATGTGACGGAATGCACCGGCGGTGCCGTCGACGTGACCGAGATGTCGCTCGCCGACCGCTATCACACGCACTGCGACCCACGCCTCAACGCCGCGCAGAGCCTGGAACTGGCCTTCCTGCTTGCCGAAATGCTGAACGCGGAACTGAACGACCGGCGCAAGGCCGCGGCCTGATTTGATCACGGCCGACACGCAGGCTTTCTACGACGCGCTGCCCCAGCGCGGACGGCTGCTGGGCCTCGATGTCGGGACAAAGACGATCGGCACGGCGTTGTGCGACGCGATGTGGACCATCGCTTCGCCCGCCGAGTTGGTGCGGCGTACCAAGTTCAGCATCGACAAGGCGTCGCTGGTGTCGCTGGCGTCCCGCCAATCGGTTCGCGGTATCGTCATCGGCCTGCCGCTCAACCTCGACGGCAGCGACAGCCCGCGCACGCAGTCGACAAGGGCATTTGCCCGCAACCTCCTCGACCTGAGCCTGCCCATGCTGCTGTGGGACGAACGCTGGTCAACGGCTGCTGTCACCCGCACGCTGATCGATGCCGATGCCAGCCGCGCGCGTCGCGCCGACCTCGTCGACAAGCTCGCGGCCAGCTACATCCTGCAAGGCGCGATCGACCGTCTCGCCAGTTGATTTATGCGTAGGTGACGGAAACCTTTCGACGACGCATGCGCATCGCGGCACCGACGGCGCCAAAGCCCAGGATCATCATACCCCAGGTCGCCGGTTCGGGCACGCCGCTGGTAAATCGCGAATAGGTAAACGTCCCACGGCTATTGCCGAACGTCACTTCCCCACCGCTGAACAGAGCCAGTTCGTCGAACGTCGGCAGTCTTTCCAACAGCGTGGACCCCGATGTCGTGTCGAAGAAAAAGCTGACGCCGCCGATCGAATTGGTCGGATCCGTGAAAGTCACACGGCGGCCATTTGCCGTCTGGTCCACGACTGCGCGCGGAGGCGCCAGATCATAGACGGTGGCCACATAGTTCGGCACGTCCGAAATCGTCAGCACCTGCAGGAAGTCGCGACGGTCGCCGATCGTAAAGCGAAATATGTCGCCTGCGGCAAGAAACGTCGTCGTCGAACCGACATTTCCCGATGGACGGGCGTCGGTATCATATTGGAGCTCTACGAGAAAATCCTCGTTCCGCCGATCCCCGATCGTGAAGGTGCCGGTCATCTTCAAATGCACGATTTCGGCGGCGGCGGGCTGCGCCATCGCAAGCGCCGACACCGCAACGAAAAGCGCCGATTGCCGGGAAAGAAGTTTCATCGCGCCCCCACAGGACAAATGGTAAAACCAATGCGTGCATTCGTGGGTCGCCTCGCAATTCTGTCTGCAAGTTCGACCTTCGCGATCCGGAAAGTGAGTTTACAACAGCTTAGCCATTCGATCCATCGAAAACTGGTTGCGGATCAAAACGAGACATACGACACTACTTGAACAATTGTTCTCGATATGTTCTTATGTTGAGATGTCCAACAGAACGGTTCGCGGCGCCACCCAGAACAGGGAAAGCAAGCGTTTTGGCATTCCGGAAAGGGAGGCCGACGGCGATTGGCTCGATCAGGCTTTCGACATCGACGGAGAAACGGCTCCGGTCCGGACTACGGTAACGGTGGAAAAACCCCGGACGATCATCACGCGCAATACCTCTCCCGACATCCTCTTTGACCGGTCGATCAATGCCTATCGCGGCTGCGAGCACGGATGCATTTATTGCTTCGCACGGCCGACGCATGCCTTTCACGATCTGTCGCCCGGGCTCGACTTCGAGACGAAACTGTTTGCCAAGCCTGACGCCGCGGCCCTGCTCCGCGCGGAATTGTCGAAACCGTCGTACCGGTGCGGACCGATTGCGATGGGGACGAACACCGATCCTTACCAGCCGATCGAGCGCGAATGGCGTATCACCAGATCCTGCATAGAGATCCTTGCTGAAACCGATCATCCCTTGATGATCACGACGAAGTCCAACCGGGTCACGCGTGATATCGACCTGCTCGGACCGATGGCGGCAAAGCAGCTGACCTCCGTGATGGTTTCCGTGACGTCGCTCGACCCACGGATCGCGATGACGCTCGAACCGCGGGCCCCTGCCCCGCGCAAACGGTTGGAGGCGATCCGAGCGCTCAGCCAAGCGGGCATTCCGGTGCAGGTATCGGTATCCCCGCTCATCCCCGCCATCACGGATCATGAAACCGAGGCGATTCTGGAGGCCGCTGCCGAAGCCGGTGCGACCCGATGCTCGTTCATCCCCGTGCGGTTGCCTTTCGAAGTCGCGCCGCTGTTTCGTGCGTGGCTCGATGCGCATTTTCCTGACCGCGCAGGCAAGGTGATGTCGATCATCAACGAGATCCGTGGCGGGCGCGACAATGACCCACGTTTCGGCAACCGGATGCGTGGTCAGGGACCGTGGTACGACCTGATGCTGACGCGGTTCAAACGCGCACGACGGAAATACGGACTGGATAACCAATGGATTCCGCTCCGGACCGACCTTTTCAGGCCGCCAGCCGGTGCACAGGGCCGCTTGTTCTAGGCGGCCAGCCGGTGATCCTTGTACTGGGCGCGCAGTTCGGACTTCAGGATCTTGCCCGAGCCGGTATGCGGCAATTCGTCGAGGAAATGGATCTCGTCCGGCAGCCACCATTTGGCGACATGGTCCTTGAGGTACGCCGTGATCTCGTCGCCGGTCACCGTGCTGCCGCCCTTGCGCACGACCAGCAATATCGGCCGCTCGTCCCATTTGGGATGATACACGCCGATCGCTGCCGCCTCCTGGACACCCGGGCAGCCGACCGCCGCGTTTTCGAGTTCGACGCTCGATATCCATTCGCCGCCCGACTTGATCACGTCCTTGGCCCGGTCGGTGATCTGCATCGTGCCGTCCGGATGGAGGATCGCGATGTCGCCGGTGTCGAACCACTGGTCCTTGTCGACCGCGTCAGCTTCCGCCTTGAAATAGCGTTTTACGACCCACGGTCCGCGGACGTGCAGACGGCCCGACGACACGCCGTCGCGTGGCAGGTGGTTGCCGTCATCGTCCATCACGCACAGTTCGATCCCGAACGGGATCTGCCCCTGCCGCGCCACATGGTCGAGCTTTTGCTCGAGCGTCATATCGTCCCAATGCGGCGGCGGAGCTCCGGCCGTGCCGATCGGCGACGTCTCGGTCATGCCCCACAGGTGCTTTACCGTCACGCCCATGCCCATGATCCGCTCGATCATGGCGCGCGGCGCCGCCGACCCGCCGATGGTGACCTGTTGCAGGAAGCGCGGCGCTTCCCCCGTCGCATCCATGTGCTGGAACATCGCCAGCCAGACGGTCGGCACGCCCGCCGAATGCGTGACCTGTTCGCTGTTCATCAGGCTGCACAGCGCATTCGCCTCATTGACCGCCGAATAGACGACCTTGGCGCCCGACAGTGCCGCCGCGAACGGCAAGCCCCAGGCTGCCGCATGGAAGAGCGGCACGATGGGCAGGATCGACGCGCGCGACGACAGGTTGAACACCCATGGCGCCACTTCCGCCATGGCGTGGATCATGGTGGAGCGGTGTTCGTACAGCACGCCCTTGGGATTGCCCGTCGTCCCGCTGGTATAGCAAAGCATGCACGGGTCGCGCTCGTCCCCGAGAACCCAGTCGAACCGGCCATCGTGCTTAGCGATCAGCGCGGGATACCCGGCGTCGGCATCGAAGGCGATGAAATGCTCGACCGTCGAAAGCTGCGGCTTCAGCCGTTCGACGATCGCTGCAAACTGCACGTCGTAAAGGAGAATCCGGTCTTCGGCGTGGTTGATGATGTAGATCAGCTGGTCGTCGAACAGCCGCGGGTTGAGGGTGTGGATCACACCGCCCATGCCGATCGCGCCGTACCAGCTGGTCAGGTGACGGCCATGGTTCATGGCGAGCGTCGCGATGCGGTCGCCCGGCTTCATGCCCAGCGCTACGAATGCCTGCGACAGGCGGCGCGCTTCGTGCGCCAGGCCTGCCCAGTCGGTGCGCTCCATCGTGCCATCGGCCCAGCGAGTCACGATCTCGCGCGTACCGTGTTCGCGCGCCGCATGGTCTAGCAGGTGCGTGACCCGCATCGACCAATCCTGCATCCCGCCGTGCATCCCGCTCTCCTCCTTGCGCGGGATATTTCCCGCCTCTTATCCCACCAGCGCCAGGCGCGGCATCTCTTGTGGGGCAAGGCTAATGTCCACAATCCCGTCCATCCGCGCAATCCCATCGGCCATTTCGCCGTCGATCAGGAAATCGCGCCCGATACGCAGGTCGGCCACGCCGCCATGAGCCATCGAAATGCGCAGGACGATCTCGCTCCGCCCGCCCCGCGCCAGCGTCCCGGCAAGCATGGCAACCGCATCGACCCGGTCCACATGGATTATCGCCTTCAGGCGTGTGTGACTGGCGAGAGCATCCAGCCGCTGCGCCTTGCGCACGGTGATCCGCGGCGCTTCCTCGCCCGGCTGGCGATCCAGTTCGACGTTCAGCAACGCACAGCCGCCATTGCGGCCTAGTTCCTCCAGCATGGCGCAGGCCTCGTCTTCAAAACAGTTCGACTGAAACTGTCCTGTCTCATCGCTGAGCGTCACCGACATGAACCGGTTGCCGCGCTTCGATGTGCGCCAGCGTGCATCCTCGACCAGCGCGGCCATGGTGGCGTTCGTCCTTCCCTCCGCGCCCGCAGATGTCGACAACACCCCAAAGCTGCGCGCGCCATGGCTCTTGGCTACGTGGCGGAACCGGTCGACGGGATGCGCCGCGAAATAAAACCCGAAGGATTCCTTCTCGGCGTTCATCCGCTCAGCCATCGACCAGTTGGCGCTTTGCGGCAACTGGATCGCCACGACCGACGCCGCTCCCTCGCCGAACAGGCCGCCCTGCCCGCTTGTCCGTCCTTCTTCGGCGCGTGACGCGACCGCCAGCAATGTCTCCGACACAGCGAACACGCCGGCACGATTGTCGTCGAGCGCATCGAGCGCACCCGCACCCGACAGGCTTTCGATCTGCCGCCGGTTGACCAGTCGCGCGCTGATGCGGTTGGCGAAATCATCGAGCGACTTGAATGCGCCGTTGTCGTTCCGCTCGACGCAGAGCTGCGCCATGGCCGCCTCGCCCACGCCCTTCAGGGCGCCGAGCGCGTAACGCACGGCAAGTCCGTCGTCGGTCACCTCGACGCCGAAGTCCGATCCGCTGGCGTTAATGCACGGCGGCAGGCACTTCACACCCATGCGCCGCATGTCGTCAGCAAAGATCGCCAGCTTGTCGGTATTGCCGAGGTCGAATGCCATCGACGCTGCGAAGAAATCCTCACGGTAGTGCGCCTTTACCCAGGCGGTCTGATAAGTCAGCACGGCATAGGCCGCGGCATGGCTCTTGTTGAAGCCATAGCCAGCAAACTTGTCGATCAAGTCGAAAAGGCTGTTCGCCTGTGTCTTGCTGATGCCGTTCTTGCCGCATCCTTCGACGAATCCGGCACGCTGCGCGTCCATCTCCGCCTTGATCTTCTTGCCCATGGCGCGGCGCAGCAGGTCGGCGTCACCAAGCGAGAAGCCCGCCAGGATCTGCCCGGCCTGCATCACCTGCTCCTGATAGACAAAGATACCGTAGGTCTCGGCAAGGATGCCCTCGAGCGAAGGGTGCGGGTATTCGAGGATCGCCCGGCCGTTCTTGCGGTCGGCGAACATAGGAATGTTGTCCATCGGCCCCGGCCGGTAAAGCGCGCCGATCGCGATGATATCGCCGAA
The DNA here is from genome assembly GCA_040388515.1 of Pseudomonadota bacterium. Taxonomy (GTDB): domain Bacteria; phylum Pseudomonadota; class Alphaproteobacteria; order Sphingomonadales; family Sphingomonadaceae; genus Sphingomonas_O. Next base: position 97,643 of record JAZKBQ010000012.1, read on the forward strand.
TGCCGTGGGCCGGACCTGGGCCAGAGCGCGCCGCATCCCTTCCGATTCCATCTGGAACACACCGACCGTGTCGCCACGCTGGAGCAGCGAATAAACCGCCTCGTCATCCCAGCCGAGCGCGTCGAGATCCGGCCGATGCCCCTCACGCGCTTCTATCAGGTCGAGCGCGCGTTGCAGGACCGACAAGGTTTTCAGCCCGAGGAAGTCGAACTTCACCAGCCCCGCCGCCTCGGCATATTTCATGTCGAACTGCGTGACCGGCATGTCCGACCGCGGGTCGCGGTAAAGTGGAACCAGCTGGTCGAGCGGGCGGTCGCCGATGACCACGCCGGCGGCATGCGTCGAGCTGTGCCGCGGCATCCCCTCCAGCTTCATCGCCAGGTCGAACAGGCGGCGGACATCGGGGTCGTTCTTGACTTCCGTCGCCAGTTCCTGAACGCCGTTGAGTGCGCGCTTAAGGTCCCAAGGATCGGTCGGGTGGTTAGGCACCAGCTTCGCCAGCCGGTCGACCTGGCCATAGCTCATCTGCAGCACACGACCGGTGTCTTTCAGCACTGCGCGCGATTTCAGCCGCCCGAAGGTGATGATCTGCGCCACATGGTCGCGTCCGTATTTCTTCTGGACGTAACGGATCACTTCCTCGCGCCGCGTTTCGCAGAAATCGATGTCGAAGTCGGGCATGGACACGCGCGACGGGTTGAGGAAGCGTTCGAACAGAAGCCCGAGTTTGAGCGGGTCGAGGTCGGTGATGGTCAGCGCCCATGCGACGACCGACCCCGCGCCGGACCCGCGGCCGGGCCCAACCGGAATGCCCTGCCCCTTCGCCCATTTGATGAAGTCGGCAACGATCAGGAAGTAGCCGGGAAAACCCATGCCCGCGATGACATCGAGTTCGAAATCCAGCCGGTCGCGATAGACCTGCGGGTCCACTGCGCCCGCCTTTTCCAGCCGGATGTCGAGACCGGCATGCGCATCACGCCGCAACTGTTCGGTCTCGGCTTCGCGGTCCCCGGCCAGGCTCGGCAGGATCGGCTTGCGGCTGGGCGCGGCGACAGCGCACCGCTGCGCCACGACGCGGGTGTTCGCCAGCGCATCGGGCAGGTCGGCGAACAACAACGCCATGTCCTGCGCCGGTTTCATCCAGGCGTCCGGCGACGATTTCCGGCGATCGTCGCTGTCGACATAGGTCGAACCCGCGATGCACAGCATCGTATCGTGCGCCTGATGAAAATCGGCGTCCGTGTAGCAGGCCGGATTGGTCGCAACGATCGGCACGCCACGCACGTCCGCAAGCGTGATCAGCGCGGCCTCGGCCGCTTTCTCGTCGGCATCGTTCCGGCGAGACACTTCGATATAGAGCCGGTCACCGAAGATCGCCTGCAACTGGCTGAGATAAGCTTCCGCCGCATCCTGCTGGCTGCCCGCGAGCAGGCGGACCAGCGCGCCCTCGGCGCCAGCCGTCAGCGCGATCAGTCCGGCCGAATGTTTTTCCAGCTTGTCGAAATCGACGTGCGCGTCCTCCTCGACAGGCCGGTCGAGGTGCGCTGCCGAAACCAGCGCGCAGAGGTTTTCATAGCCACGCATATCCTGGGCGTAGAGCGCCAGCCAGTCGATCTGCCCGGGCCTGTCCGGCCGCGCCACTGCCAGCAAAGTCCCGATGATCGGCTGCACGCCCTTCTTGGCGCACGCCTCGCTGAACGGCATGACCCCGTAAAGTCCGTTACGGTCGCAGATCCCCACTGCCGGATAGTCCAGCGCCCGTGCTTTCGCCGCGATGTCCTTGGGGTCGATCGCCCCTTCGAGCATGGTGAACGACGAAAAGACGCGCAGGGGAACGAACGGTGCGGTGGGCATCCCTTACTGTGCGTGAACCGGCGCGATTCGCATAGCGCTACAGCAGCTTTTCAATCGCACCTTTCAGGCATTCGGGCTTGTCGGTCGGTGCGTAGCGCGCGACGACCTTGCCCGCCTTGTCGACCAGGAACTTGGTGAAGTTCCACTTGATCCCCTGGCTGCCCAGCAGGCCCGGCTTTTCCTTCTTGAGGTATTTGTAGAGCGGCTCGGCATTGTCGCCGTTGACATCGACCTTCGCCAGGACCGGAAAGGTCACGTCATAGGTCAGCGAACAGAAATTCGCGATTTCCTCGGCATTGCCCGGTTCCTGCGCACCGAACTGGTTGCAGGGAAAACCAAGCACGGTCAGACCCTTGGGTCCATATTCGCGGCTAAGTGCCTCGAGACCCTCGTATTGCGGCGTGAACCCGCATTTCGACGCTACGTTGACAATCAATATCGGCCCGTCGACCTCGGCAAGCGGCATATCGGTGCCGTCGGCACGCTTGACGGTGTAGTCCTTGGCAGTCATGGCCCCTCCCCTTCGCGGTTTAGGCGATTGGGTATCATCCGGACATGAGCGACGCAAAGACCGATTCGGACACCGATAGCGTGTCCGCGCCGCGCAGGAGCGCGCGTCGGCGATGGCGCTGGCCGCTCGCGCTTCTGCTGGTCATCGTTTTCCTGCTGTTCGATATCGGCCCGACCGTTCCCGCGCCCGGCCCGCCGAGCGCGCCACAGGCCGAAGGTGTACGGCTGATGGTGCAACGGACTCAGGCTGCACTGGTTGGAGGCAACGGACACGCGCAGTTGTTCTACACCGGCGCGGACCTGACCAGCGCGGCCGTACTCGCCGGCAATATCCGCAGCCTGGGGCAGTTCGACGCACATCTCGCGTCCGGCAGTGCGCGGTTCCGCATGAGCCAGCAGTTGCTCGGTCCCGTCTGGATCAACATTACGGCCGACGTCGGGAACTCCCGCAACGGTTTCCCGCCTGTCAGGCTGCGTATCGGCCGGCTGCCGCTCGGCGAAGCGCTTAGCCGACGCGTCGTCGGCCTCGCCCAGTGGGTGATGAAAGAGCGCGGCATAAAGACGCCGCCGCTCGATACGCTGGTCAACGGCGTCTATATTGCGCCCGCGGGCATCACGGCGAGCGTCTACCTGCCCGGCTCGGGCGACGTCGGGCGCGGCCTTGCCGGATTGCGCAGCGCGCCGGTCGATGCGGCCGCCGCGGCGCGCATCTATTGCTACCTCGTCCAGCGCGAGGCGCACGAAACGACCGACGACTTCGCTCAGGTCGTGAACCGCGCTTTCACGGCACCCTCCGGCCTGTCCGATCCTGTCGAGGGCAATCGCGCCGCGTTCGTCGCGCTCGCGTCTTACACTGTCGGCCCCGGGGCGATGCGCCTGGCCAAGGGCATGCAGGAAAAGACTGCGGCCTGTAACAGTGCTTATCGCTCGGCAAAGATCGTCGGGCGCGACGATTTGCCTAAACACTGGAGCCTGTCGGCCGCCCTGTCCGTGACGCTGGGCGACGACCTCAGCACGGCGATGGGCGAATGGAAGGAATTGTCTGACAGCCGCCCGAGCGGCACCGGATTCTCGTTCGTCGACCTTGCCGCCGACCGGTCGGGCCTCGCCGCTGCCAAGCGCGCGACCGATCCTGCCGGTGCCAGCGCCTTTGCCGCCCGCCTGCGCAAGGCGACCGCAGAACAGATTATCCCCATCGGCGCGCTCGCGCTGTCCGAAGGGCTGACCGAGGCTGAATTCGTTTCACGCTATGGCACGATCGACAGCAAGGCCTTCGCCGATGCGACCGCGCGCGTGGACCAGGTTATCGCGCGGACCGTCGGCGAATAGCGGCTAATCCGCGCGCCGCATCGACCGGATGGAACGCCGCGACAGGTAATCGCCGAAACGCGCGAACCCGGACGTCGACGGCAGTTCCGCGACCGTCCAGCGCCGCGCTGTCGCCAGTCCGCCGCTGACCAGCACGGCAGGAAAGAAGATGAAATTGTTGAGCATGGCATCGGCGCCGGCGAGCAAAACGATCAGGCCGAGGGCCGCAGGACCGGCCAGAGGCAGCCGCGCATGGGTCAACACGGTCCGCAGCGGTCCGAAGATAACAGGCAGGATAATCAACGCAAAACCGATCAGGCCGTACTGGCCGATCATCATCAGTGGGAAGCCCCAGGGTCGCGTTCCCGCCGAATACCACCAGAACCAGGTGCCATAGCCGACCATGAAATGTTCCCGCACGATGGGCAGCACACGCAATTCCTGCGACACGCGCCACGGCATCGATCCGCGACCAGCCGCGCGCATGGCATCGGCCACGTGCTGGCCGATACCGCCCACCGACGCGATCTTGTCTACGGGGATAAGCCCCGTCATCAGCCCGCCAGCAAGCAGTGCCAACGCGCCAATCGCACCGTACCAGAGCCATCGCGGCGGGTTCAGCCGAACGGATAGCAAAACAATCCCGCCCAGCAGCAGAACGACCGCCCCAGCCGACTGGCTTGCAAGGCTGGCCGCGATCAGGAGAGCTGCCGGGATCCACGACCGGGGATCCTTGCCCACCCGCATAAAAGCCGCCAGCGCGGCGAGCGCCATCCATATCCCGTATTGGTTGCCGTGTTCGAACAGCAAGCTCGGCCGGAACCCGAGGTATCGAACCACGCCATCCATTTCGTACGGCGCGCGCCCGAACAGCGAGTGATAGAAAGTCGGCCCCCGTACGCCCTCGACGATCGCCGCAGGGATCATCACCAACCCCGCGATCACAAGTGCGCGCAGGAACGCCGCCCGGTCTTCGGACGACTTGCAGTAAAGCCGCCCGAGCCACCAGCTCAGCCCCCAGGTGCTGGCGAAATACCAGGCCACGTCGTCCGACAGCGGATATTCGTTGGTCAACATCCTCCCCTGGACCAGCGGCCACAGGCAAAAGCCGATCACGCAAATATCGAGCACGGCCGGACGCATCGCGCGCCAGCGCCGCCAATCGAAGACGAGGCTGTAGACGGCAGCAACCAGCGGCGCGACGGCAGCCTTCGTCACCAGCATCTGCGACGGCAGGGTCAGGCCGATGATCTCGATCGGCAACCAATTGGGATCGACGACGGGCGGATAAACACCGACAGGCAAAAGCAGCCAGCCGGTGAAATACGTAGCGAACACCGCGCCGCGCGGTTTCAAGGCTATGAACCACAACACCGAAAGCGCTGCATAAGACCAATAGATGGTCGTTAGCAGCGCTGCGGTCATCGGCCGTCCCGCGGCGGGAGAGGCAGGTCGCCCGGGATGGTCAAACCTACTCGACCACCCGGATCGACAGTTCGCGCAACTGCTTCGGCGTCGCGGCTGCCGGAGCGTTCATCATCAGGTCTTCCGCCTTCTGGTTCATGGGGAAGACGATGACTTCGCGGATGTTCGGTTCGTCGGCCAGCAGCATCACGATGCGGTCGATGCCCGGCGCGGAGCCGCCGTGCGGCGGTGCGCCAAGCTTGAACGCGTTGATCATGCCGGCAAAGTTCGTGTCGACCTGTTCCTGCGTGTACCCGGCGATCTCGAACGCCTTGTACATGATGTCGGGCCGGTGGTTCCGGATCGCGCCCGAAGACAGTTCGATGCCGTTGCACACAATGTCGTACTGGTACGCCAGGATATCGAGCGGATCCTTGGTCTCCAGTGCCTCCATCTCGCCCTGCGGCATCGAGAACGGGTTATGGCTGAAGTCGATCTTCTTCGCGTCCTCGTCGTACTCGAACATCGGGAAATCGACGATCCAGCAGAACTCGAACCGGTCCTTGTCGATCAGGCCGAGTTCGTTGCCGACGCGCGTACGCGCGGCACCGGCCAGCTTGGCTGCGGTCGCTTCCGGGCCCGCGGCAAAGAAAATGCCGTCGTCTGGGCCGAGTCCTAGTGCCGCAATAAGCTTCGCCGTCGCGGCTTCGCCATGGTTCTTGGCGATCGGACCACCCGCTTCGCCGCCCTTCTGGGTCATATAGCCGAGGCCCGCATAGCCCTCTGCCTGCGCCCAGCTGTTCATGTCGTCGAAGAACTTGCGGCTCTTTTCCGCCGTGTTCGGCGCCGGAATGGCACGCACGACGCCGCCGTCAGCGACGATCGACGCGAACCGGCCGAAACCGCTCTCGTGGAAATGGCCCGATACATCGGTGATGATCAGCGGGTTACGAAGATCGGGTTTATCGGACCCGTATTTCAGCATCGACTCGCGGTACGGGATGCGCTGGAAAGGCATCGCGCTGACACTACGTCCCTTGCCTGCGAAGTTCGCGAACTCTTCGAACACACCATGAAGAACCGGTTCTATCGCGTTGAAAACGTCATCCTGCGTGACGTAGCTCATCTCGAAATCGAGCTGGTAGAACTCGCCGGGCGAACGGTCGGCACGCGCATCCTCGTCGCGGAAGCAGGGTGCGATCTGGAAATAACGGTCGAAGCCGGCGACCATCAGCAGCTGCTTAAACATCTGCGGTGCCTGTGGCAGCGCATAGAACTTGCCCGGATGGACGCGGCTGGGAACCAAATAGTCACGCGCGCCTTCGGGCGACGACGCGGTCAGGATCGGCGTCTGGAATTCGGTGAAGCCCTGGTCGATCATCCGCCGCCGGATGCTGGCGATGACATTCGAGCGCAGCACGATGTTCGCGTGCAGCCGCTCTCGCCGCAGGTCGAGATAGCGGTACTTCAGCCGGATTTCCTCCGGATACTCCGCTTCGCCGAATACCGGCATCGGCAGTTCCGCCGCCGCCGACTGTACGACGACCTCTTTTGCCCGGACTTCGATGGCGCCGGTATCGAGTCCGGCATTCACCGTTTCGGAAGACCGCGCAACGACTTCGCCCGTCACGGTCACGACCGACTCGGCGCGCAGCCGGTCGAACACGGCGTGTGCCGGGCTATCGGTGTCGGTCACGATCTGCGTGATGCCGTAGTGGTCGCGCAGGTCGACGAACAATAAATTGCCATGGTCGCGCTTGCGATGGACCCAGCCCGAAATGCGGACGGTCGAACCGACGTCGGTATCGCGCAGCTGGGCGCAGGTATGGCTTCTGTAGCTATGGAGAGTCATGGCCGCGGCTAACGCAGGCGCAGACGCCATTTGTCAACCCGCGCGCCGTCGCTATGGAGGGCCGATGGAGATTCACCCCGTTATCGAGGACAGCGAAACACTCGCAGCCTTGTGTGCCCGCCTGAGCAAGAGCCCCTGTGTGGCGGTCGACACCGAATTCATGCGTGAGAACACGTTCTGGCCGGACCTGTGCCTGATCCAGATCGCGGACGCGAACGAGGCTGCCGCGATCGATCCCAAGGCCGACGGCATCGACCTGAAGCCGTTACTCGACCTGATGACGGCCAACGAGGACGTGCTGAAAGTCTTCCACGCGGGCGGCCAGGATATCGAAATTGTCTACAACCTGACCGGCAAGACCCCGCACCCGCTGTTCGATACGCAGGTCGCGGCGATGGCATTAGGTCAGGGCGAACAGGTCGGTTATTCGAACCTTGTCGATCAATGGCTCGGCATCACGCTCGACAAGGGCGCGCGCTTCACCGACTGGGGTCGCCGTCCGCTCGACAAGCGCCAGATCGACTATGCGATCGGCGACGTCACGCACCTCATCAAGATTTTCCCGAGAATGCTGGAAAAGCTGATGAAGACCGGACGCGGCGAATGGCTCGACGCGGAGATGGAGCGGCTGGCCGACCCCGCCAATTATGCGCAGGAGCCCAGCGAAGCCTGGCGCCGCGTCAAGATCGCCAGCCGCAAGCCGGATGTACTTGGCCGCCTGCGCGCACTTGCCGCCTGGCGCGAGCATGAGGCGCGCACGAAAAACCTGCCGCGCGGTCGGATCGTCAAGGACGAGACGCTGGGCGATCTCGCAATGCATCCGCCGCGCAGCCAGGGCGACCTTTCCCGCGTCCGTGGCTTGTCGGCGAGCTGGGCGGGCAATGATATCGGCGGCCGGATGATGGCCGCGCTCGGCAATGCCGCGCCGCTTCCCGCAGAAGACCTGCCCGCGCGCGACGATCGCAAGCCCGGTTTGGGCAAGGATGGCGCACTGGTTGCCGATCTGTTGAAACTGCTCCTTAAAATTCGCGCCAAGGAAACCAATGTCGCCCCGCGCCTGCTCGCGCGCAGCGACGATCTCGACATGCTTGCAGCGGGCGTGCGTGATGGTCTGTCGATCCTGACCGGCTGGCGTTACGACCAGTTCGGTCATGACGCGCTCGAGCTGGTCGAGGGGCGTTTGGCGTTCGCTGTCGTCGGCGGTAAGCTGAAAATGACCCGGACGGAGGATGCAGCCGAATGAAACGCGCGATACCCCTGCTCGCCTTGCTGGCCCTTGCTGGATGTGAAACCGTTCCCGAAGCGGGGGCGGGCCGCTGCGATACGAAGGGGATACAGCGATTTATCGGTGCGCTGGGCACGAAGGACGTCGGACGCATCCTGCTCAAGCGTTCGGGCGCGAAGACGATACGCTGGCTTGCACCTGGCACCGCCGCGACGATGGATTACCGGCAGGACCGGCTGAACGTCCGCGTCGACGGCCGTAACTTCATCACGGGCCTCGACTGCGGCTAAAGGCCCTTGCGGCTCATAGCCGATTTACCTATTCGCCAAGCGTTACTTGGGGAGTAGTCGACCGCCACCCCGGCGGGCCTCCGCGTCAACATACTCGGTCTAGCGGCCGTGGCGCGAAGGGAGCGGGTCACCGTTCGGACGAGACCAACGACATGGCATCTCCGCTCTCGCCGGGCGGGATTTGCGATGGCGTTGCGTGTCTTGTGCCCGGCCGGAGATAATCAATGGAAGCGTTCCTCACTTCGACCGCCATCGTCGCTCTCGCCGAGATCGGCGACAAGACGCAGTTGCTCGCAATCGTCCTTGCGACACGATTCAAGCGCCCGTGGCCCGTCATCGGCGGCATTTTCGCCGCAACCGTCGCCAACCATTTCCTGGCTGCGCTCGTCGGGTCGCAGGCTGCCGCTTTCCTCGACAGCCTGTGGTTCCGTTATGCGATCGCCGCATCGTTCATCGCCATGGCGGCGTGGACACTGGTTCCCGACAAGCTGGACGAGGTTGCTGACAAGCCCGCGCGGTTCGGCGCTTTCGTCACGACGCTGATCGCGTTCTTCCTAGTTGAAATGGGCGACAAGACCCAGATCGCGACGGTGGCGCTCGGCGCCCGTTTTCATGACGTCGTTCCGGTCACGATGGGCACGACGATCGGCATGATGATCGCGAACGTGCCGGCCGTTTTCCTCGGCAATGAACTGATCAAACGGGTGCCGCTTCACGTTGTTCGTATCGCAGCGGCGTTGTTATTCCTGGTTATCGGCCTGTGGCTCCTCGCGCAGACTGCTGGGCTCGTCTGACCGGGAATTGCCTTTTATTTTTCAGATAGAACTGATGTATAGACCATATCAAAGCTGTCTCCAGGACAGCACATCGAAGGGGATGACATGCGACTGACGACCGGCTCTGCGCACGTTGCGCTGGGGTGCTTCCTGTTGATGGCGAACGCTCCGGCCGCGAATGCCGAAAACAATGGCACGCCTTCTGCCTCGAGCGAACCTGCTCCCGCAGCGAGCAACAAGGATGAAACGCGCAAAATCTGCCGCAGCCTCGTGATCACCGGCTCGCGCATGTCCAAGCGCTTTTGCCGCACCCAGGCACAATGGGATGCCGATGAGGAAACGACCCAGCGCCTCTTTCAGCAGGGTCAGGGCAGCGGCGGCCGCCGTTACGGTGAGGAAGGCGCGACGCCGCGATAGAGCGCCGTCGCCATCAATGCCCGGAGCGACTGCACGTCGACACTTATCTGCATGCCGCCGCCCACACACGGAGCAGCCTTGCCCGCGAGTTGGCGGCCAAGCGCTGCCTCGGCGGAACTGCCGATGGTGCTCATGGTCAGATCTCGGGCGACCGCCGGATCGCGCGCAGCAAGGCAGAACGCGAATTCTTCCGAAGCATTCATCGGCTTCATGGCTTGCAGCGATCCGGAAACGCGCGAAAAATCTGCCTGCGCATAGGCCGTCCGCAAATAATACTCCGCCAGACCGCCGATGATTCCCGGCGTGCGGAACGTCACGTCCACCTTGTCACCACGCACGCAATTGTCATTGCCGCTGAACGCCTCGGCGGCAGCTCCCGACTGCGCATCGCCCAGATATGGATAGGACAGCGTCTGTCGCGCCCAGCGCGGCCTCGCCTTGGCGAGGCACGCCATGATGTCCTGTAAAAATTGCCTGCGTTCGACGGTATCGGTGTTCGGTTGAACGGGAAGCTTTGCCGACATTTGCGCGTGGGCCGAAGAAGCTCCGACGACGAGAAGGATTGTCAGGTAAAGCTTTTTCATATGTTCCTCCCCAACCGGTTGAGCATTTCATGGAGCCGGTTTCAAGCGGCCGTCGCCCTCGCCAGTGCACCGTAAGTCGCGCTGGCGGCGAATGCGATGATATTGAGTGCGAGCAATGCGAGGCTGGCGCGATAACCGCGCACGAATGCGATTGCCGCCAGCAGGATGAGATAGAGCGAATTCGCCACCACATAGGGTGCGGTCCACACCCCCTTCCCGCCCAGCACAATGCCCTGCATCGCAAAGATCGCGAGGTTGATCAGGATGATGCCGAACAGCACGCGTCGCTTTCGTGCGAAATAGAAAGCATCGAAATCCGGCCAGCGGACGTGATCGTCCGGGATCGCCTGGATCGAGATGAAATAATAACCGCCGCAGAACGCCAGGCCCACCAGCACGGCCAGCATGTGCGGATGGATGACCAGCCGCAGGTCCCACAGGGTCAGCCAGAAACTCGCCAGATCGATCGCAACGCCGAGCGCCAGCAGCGGTGTCAACCACCCGACCCTGATCATGTCGCTCGACCGATATGCCTTGCCGAGGCCGCCGACGAGTTCGGCCATCGAGAAGCCCAGCAGCAGCGAGAAGAGCGAGAAGAGATAGTTGAACTCATCCATCGCGGAATGATTATCACAACCCGCAGAATGGCAAAGCGCGGCTGATTACGCCCTTGCTGCGACGCGCCCCAGCATCGCCGCCAGTTGCTTGTGCCGGCGCTCGACCGCCTCGCCGTACAGCGCGTCGTCTTCGGGTTTCAGGTGCAGCGTCACGGCCTTCGCATCGATCGACAGGCGCGTGACCTCCAGCGGACCGGCGACACCGCCGCTCAGCCGCTGCCCCAGTCGCATGGCGAGGCCCCAGGTCGCGGCTTTCGCGCATTCCTCGGGCGATGTGAGCGCGGCCACCGACAGCGCCGGCGTGGCGCCTCCGCCAAAACTGGTGAACAACGCGTGCGCGATCATCGCACGCCCGGTCGCGTCGATGCCGACCCAGTTTCCGTAGAGCGCGATGTCCAGGCCACGCTCGGCCCGCAGTTCGGGGTTCGCCATCCAGCCTACATCGCCGAGCAGGCACGCTGCGTGACGCAACCGGACACAGCGTGCATTCTCATGCGCAAACAGCGGCGCGATCCATTGCGCCAGCAGGTCGCCATGCTCCGGGAACCGCCCGAGCATGGCGCCGGCAGCCCGCGCCGATTCGATCAACGGATCGCGCTTGCGCTGATCGTGTTCGAGCCCCTGGTAGATCAGCCCCTCGCGCAGGCCATAAGCCGACACGATGAGCGCTCTCGACCCGAGAACGCGGGTAAGCGTCGCAAGCAGTGCCGCCGCATCGCCCAGCGCCGCGATTCGACCGGTCGGCAAAGCCTCGATTTCCTTGAGGCGCTTGCGGTCCATCCGCCCGATCGCCCGAACCAGCCGTGACGCGGCCTCGGGCGGCATCGCGTATCCGTGAAGCACCGGCAACGGATAGTCCGTCAGGTACATATGTAACCGCGCGAGCGCCCGCCACGACCCGCCGACCAGCCAGAACGGCAAACCTTCGCCCGACGATTTCCAGCCTGACTTCGACACGATCTTGCGCACTTGCCGGTCGAGCATGCCGCGCCCGTGCCCCATCGCCGCCAGCCGCAGCACGCCGAGCGGCAGCGACACGCGTTCGTGTATCTCACCGCCCTTGACGCGCACCAGTTCCAGGCTGCCGCCACCCAGATCGCCGACGATGCCATCGGCCTCCGGAAAGGCGGAGATCACGCCATAGCCGGATGCGCGTGCTTCCTCGTCACCGCTCAGCAGGTCGACGGGCAAGCCGAGCGCCGCAACGTCGTTCAGAAATTTACGGCCGTCGCTCGCGTCGCGCACCGCGGCCGTAGCCACTGTGCGAACCTGCCGCACGTTCATGGCGCGCGCGACGGCGGCAAACCGTTCCAGCGCACGAAGAGCCTGCGCTACCGCCCCGGCGTCGAGCTTCGCTCCATCGCCGAGCCCCCGACCCAGCCCTGCCGCCACCTTTTCGTTGAACAGGACCGAAGGGGCACGCGGCGGTCCGTTATAGACCACCAGACGCACGGAGTTCGAACCGATATCGATGATGGCCTTGGGTTCGTCCACGTCAGCGGCGGCCAAGGCTCAACGTGGGGACGCTATTCCCCTGGTCGAGCGCGGCGCCGCGTCCCGACAGCGAGGGGTTGGTCATGAAATAGCGATGCAGGTTGAACGGCTTCGAGCCGGCCTGCAGGCGAACATAGCTTCCGTCGGGGCGCAATTCCCAGCTCTGTTCATTGTCGATCAGGTTGGCGACCATCACCTGGTCCAGCACCTGGTCGTGCACGGTCGGTGTTTCGATCGGCAGCATATATTCGACGCGCCGGTCGAAGTTGCGCGGCATCCAGTCGGCCGAGGAAATGAACAGCTTCGCCTTGTCGTTGGGCAATGCCTTGCCCGCACCGAACGCCCAGATGCGGCTGTGTTCCAGGAAACGCCCGACCACGGACTTGACGCGGATATTGTCCGACAGCCCCAGTACGCCGGGCCGCAGGCAACAGATGCCGCGAATGATGAGTTCGACCGGCACGCCCGCGGCGCTCGCTTCGTACAATTTCTCGATGATCCGCGGGTCGACCAGCGAGTTCATCTTCGCCCAGATGCCCGCCTTCTGCCCCGCACGCGCATGCGCGATTTCGGCGTCGATCAAGTCGGTCAGGCCGCTGCGCAAACCCTTCGGCGACAGGATCAGCATTTCCAGCTTCTGCGGTTCGACATAGCCGGTGATGTAATTGAACATTTGCGCCGCATCGCGCCCCGCACGCGGATCGGCAGTGAAATAGCTGAGATCGGTGTAGATGCGCGCGGTGATCGGGTGGTAATTGCCCGTGCCGAAGTGGCAGTAGGTGCGGTTCAATCCGCCCTCGCGCCGGACGACCATCGACACCTTGGCGTGCGTCTTCCAGTCGATGAAGCCATAGACGACCTGAACACCCGACCGTTCGAGCTGGGACGCCCAGAGCAAATTCTGCTCCTCGTCGAACCGCGCCTTGAGTTCGACGACCGCCGTCACCGACTTGCCCGCCTCGGCCGCATCGCACAGCGCGCGAATGACGGTCGGCTGCTTGCCTGCGCGGTAGAGCGTCTGCTTGATCGCGACGACGTCGGGGTCGGCCGCCGCCTGCCGCAGGAAGGCGAGCACGACGTCGAACGTCTCGTACGGGTGATGGACGATGATGTCTTTCGCCCGGATCGCGGCGAAACAGTCGCCGTCATATTCGCGGATGCGTTCCGGGAATCGCGGCGAATAGGGCGTGAATTTCAGGTCGGGCCGATCCTCGTCGACCAGCGCCTCCAGCGCACCGATGCCGAGAAAACCGGTCATTTCGGAGATCAGATTCTCCGATCCGCCCAGCTCGCGCTTGAGCAGGTCCTCGAGGTCGGCCGGCGTTCCCTCTTCCAGTTCGAGCCGGATGACGCGACCGCGCCGGCGGCGCATGATCGCGGTCCGGAAATAGCGGACGAGGTCCTCCGCCTCTTCCTCGACCTCGATATCGCTGTCGCGGATGATGCGGAATGCGGCAGCGCCCCGGACCACGTAGCCGGGAAAGACGACGTCCGAAAAACGACGGAGCAAATGCTCCATCGCGATGTAGTTCGCTTCCTCGCCCGGCAATCGAACGAAGCGCGGGAGCGTCGAGGGCACCATCACCAGTTCGCGAATTTCCTCGCCGTCCGACAATCGACGCAGGTTGAAGATCAGCGCCAGCCCCTGGTTCGGAATGAACGGGAACGGGTGCGCGGGATCGAGCGCCTGGGGCGTGAGCACGGGAAAGATCTGGTCGCGGAAGTGCGCGTGCAGCCAGTCCACCTGATCATCGGGAACGTCCTGGGCGCCCAGCACATGGATGCCGGTGGCCGCAAGATCGCGCTGCAGCTCGAGCCAGATTTCGTCCTGCGCGTCCGTCAGCTGGTCGGCATCCTCACTGATCGCCGCTAGCTGCTGCGCGACCGTCAGGCCATCGACCGACAGTTCATCGACGTTCTGGAGCTGCTGTCCTTTCAGCCCCGCGACGCGGACCATGAAGAATTCGTCGAGGTTGTTGCCGGAGATCGACAGGAATCGCAGCCGTTCCAGCAGCGGGTGTGCGGCGTTGGTCGATTCCTCCAGCACGCGGCGATTGAACGCCAGCCAGCTCAACTCACGATTGAAATATCGCGCCCCTTCGGGACGATCGATCGTCTGTTCGGCAGCCTGAACCATGTCCAACATCGCGATAGCCTACTCCGCCAAGCCCAGCACGTCACGTGCAAGCGGCACCGTTACGCCCCGCTTCCGTGCGAGCGAGGCGGCATCGAGCGCATCGGCCAGCGCTATTACATTTGCGTGACTCCGTGGCGCACGGGGCACGAGATAGGCGATAACCTCTGGCGCGAGCGGCAACCCACGGCGGGCGAGCAGGCGTTCGAGCAGCGCGCCGATCAACTCCTCGTCGGGGGCACCGATCTCGACGACAGAGGTCGCCGACATGCGTGAGGCGAGGTCGGGCAGCGTGATCTGCCATACCGGCGGCGGCGCATCTGCGACCATCAGCAATGGCGTGCGCGTTCCCTGTGCCTCGTTCCAGGCATTGAACAGCATCCGCTCGTCGCGACGGTCGGCATCATCGATAATACGCCCCCCGCTGCGCTGAGCGAACATGCGGCCGAGAAGACTTCGCCCCGACTTGCGCGGGCCGACGAGCAGGGTCGCTGCAACCGGCCAGGTGCCCGGCCGCTCGATGTGCCGGACCGCATGCTCGTTGGAGGGTGTGACGATGAAGCTGTCTTCCGCCTCGTCGGCAGGCCAGTCGAGTGGAAGGGCGGCCTGCATCATCCGCGTTACCGCGAAATGCGCAGGGCCCCGCCCGCTTCGGACACCTTGAAGCCCTTCGCCTGCAGCGCGGACGACAGTGCCGCCTTGTCGCCCGCAAACGAGACCGAAACTACCGAGACGCCGCCTAGTGCAAGGCTAGTCGTCGTCGCGTTTCGGACGCCGGGAACGCCGCGCAGTGCCGACTCGATACTGCCAACGGCACCTGCATCCGGCGTGTCGGCCTGGATCGTGAACGTCGCGACGGTCACGCCCGGCGTTTCCGGAGCCGCGTTTGTCGTATTATCGGAGACCGTCTCGCTAACGTCGGTTTCGAGCGCGTTTTCGAGAGCGGAGGTATCGACCTGCGGCGTTTCGATCAGCGAGGGATCGGGCCTGAGCAGCCCCATCGCGAGGGCATCGGCATAGAGCTTGTCGATCCGCCGCACGCCTTCATCGAGCATCGCCGGGATCTTGTCGCTGCTGTCGACGCTGAGCGCGAAGGTCGAGATCAGCCGGTTGTCGGGGCCATGCCGCGCGCTGAACAGCGCAGTGACCGGTCCGCCGGGATAGCTACGCTGGATTCGCACCTGCGGGATCAGCACGTCCGCCGCGCCATATTGATCGAGGATCGTGCGCCACCAGATACGCCCCGGCCGCTGGGTCTGTCCGAAGTTCAGCAGCAGCGGGTCGGACCCCGTGCCGCTTACACGCACGTAATCGATCGGGCTGCTGCCCGTGCGGAACCGCGCCCAGGCCTTTTGCCATTCGGTGCGCTGTTCGAAAACATAGGGTGTTCCGCCCGACCACATGACAGGCACGACCAGCATCGGCGCCGACCGCGAGACGAGGCCCGTCACGCCCAGAATCTGCCCCGCCCGCGCACGGTCGAACAGCACGCCGAGCGTCGCGACATAGCGATTGGGACCGATCTGTTCCTTCTCGACGACGATCCCCGCGACAATGCCGTCGAGTGCCGAATCACCGAGCGCCGGCGCACCGCCCTGCCCGCCGTGCATCTTGGCCCACAGTTGCTTCCAACCCTCGCGCTGCGCGATTCGCCAGCCGCCGAGGCGCGCCGCCTCCGCCGTCTTGGCACGAACGTCGATCTGGATGCCGCCGACTTCGAAACTGCCTGACGAATCGATGGGCGCGACGCCGCGATTGTCGCCCTCGATCTGCGCATAGACCGCAGCTGCGAGTGCGAAGCCGATGGCGGCAACGATGATTGTGGGGACGGCCCGAAACTTCACGCGCGCCTTTTGACGCGTAGCGGTTGGAAAAGGAAGCCGGTTGTGGAAAGGCGCGCGCATGGCGGGATACACTTACGAACAGGCAGGCGTTTCGATCGCGGCCGGCAATGCGCTGGTGCGCGCGATCGGCCCCTTGGCAAAGGCGACACGGCGGCCCGGCGCGGACGCGGACCTTGGCGGGTTCGGCGGATTCTTCGACCTGAAGGCGGCAGGGTTTACCGATCCGCTAATTGTGGCCGCGAACGACGGCGTCGGCACCAAGCTGAAACTTGCGATCGAATACAACCGGCATGACGGCGTCGGCATCGACCTGGTCGCCATGTGCGCAAACGACCTGATCGTGCAGGGCGCCGAGCCACTGTTCTTCCTCGATTATTATGCGACCGCCAAACTCGACAACGACGTTGCGACCCGCGTTGTCGCGAGCATCGCGGAGGGCTGCAAACAGGCCGGTTGCGCGCTGATCGGCGGCGAGACGGCGGAAATGCCCGGCATGTATGCAGCTGGCGATTACGACCTCGCGGGATTCTGCGTCGGCGCCGTCGAGCGCAGCCAGGTCCTGACAGGCGACAAGGTCGCGGCGGGCGATGTCATCCTCGGCCTTGCGTCGTCCGGCGTGCATTCGAACGGATTCTCGCTGGTGCGACGGCTTGCGACGGACAGGGGCTGGAAACTCGACCGCCCCGCCCTGTTCGACCAGGACGTGATCCTGATCGACGCGCTGATGGCGCCGACGCGTATCTATGTGAAATCGCTGCTGCCGCTGGTCCGCGAAGGCAAGGTGCACGCGATGGCGCACATCACCGGCGGCGGGCTGCTGGAGAACATCCCGCGCGTGCTGCCGGATGGCCTTCACGCCACCGTCGATGCGGACGCGTGGGAACAACCCCGCCTGATGGCGTTCCTGCAGGCACAAGGGAATATCGAGCCCGAGGAAATGGCGCGGACCTTCAACTGCGGCGTCGGCATGGCCGTGGTCGTCGCCGAAAGCGACGTGGCCGACGTAACATCTGCACTCGAAGCGGCGGGCGAGACCGTCCATCGGATCGGACAAATCGATACCGGCAATAAGGGCTGCACCGTAAGCGGCAGCGTCGAGACCTGGGGCGGACGCGCCGACTGGACTGCGACTCATAATGGCTAGGGCGCGTGTCGCTGTGCTCATATCGGGCACCGGCACCAACATGGCGGCGCTGGTCTATGCCGCCAAACGCCCCGATTGCCCGTTCGAGATCGTCCTCGTCGCGTCGAACAATCCGCAGGCGCCGGGCCTCGAACTGGCCTCAGCCGAGGGAATCGAGATTTTCGCTCACCCTCATCTGGGCATGACCCGCGACGCGCACGACGCGATCATGCACGATGCATTGAGCGCCGCCCGCGCCGATTTCGTCGCGCTCGCGGGGTATATGCGCATCCTGACACCCGAATTCGTCGCGAAGTGGGGGGGGCGGATGCTGAACATCCATCCGTCGCTGCTGCCGAAGTACAAGGGCCTCCACACCCACGCTGCCGCGCTAAAGGCTGGCGACACCCATGGCGGATGCAGCGTCCATCTCGTAACCGCCGAACTCGACGACGGCCCCGTGCTGGGACAGACAGAGGTCGCGATCCTGCTGGGCGATACCGAGGACAGCCTCGCCGCGCGCGTCCTGATCGCCGAACACCAGCTCTATGGACGCTGCCTTGCGGCGCATATCGAGGCGGCGACCGGTCCCGATGCCTTGCTGGCGAAAGTACGTGCACTATCCATGGCTCTTCCCGAAACCGACGAGGTCACCTCGCACGGCATGCCCTGCTTCGGCATCGTGAAGGGCAAGAAGTTCGCCTGGTTTACCAACGACCATCACGGCGACGGCAAAACCGCGCTGCTGGTCAAGATCAGCGGCGTTGAGGAACAGTCGATGCTGATCGAGCAGGATCCGGATCGCTATTACCGCCCGGCCTATTTCGGCGACACCTGGATCGGCATCCGGCTCGACCTCGGCGATACCGACTGGGACGAGATCGAGACCCGGATGGAGCGCAGCTGGCTATCGATCGCGCCGAAAAAGCTCGCCGGACTACGCCAGATCGCCGACCAGTTCTGACTCAGCCACCCCAGTAATTGGCCGGATCGGGAGTCGGCGCATTGCAGGCTGCGTTGTTCCCGCGCTTGCACGCCGCAACCTGCATACGCCAGTCGAACATCGCACGGGCATAGGCGCGTTGCTGGCGGTCGTAGATCCGCTCGTCCATCGCCTTCGCGCGGTCATGCTGGCGCAGCGCTTCGCGATAGGCGGTCATGTCCTTCGCATATTGCTCTTTCTGCTCGGCGTTCATCGCCGCTTCCTGCTGGGCGTCGGCGGCGACATCGGCATTGGCAGTCGCGACGCGCGCAGTGTTGATCGCGTTGGACTGGCTGTCGACCTGCGCCATCAGTGGCGCACTCATGCCAGCCACGGCGATTGCGAGCAGCGAAATCATCGGTTTCATCGTTTCGGTCCAGTTCTGGTGGGACATGCCCATCCAAACGATGCGCGACGCGGGGCGTTCCCTCTCCCCCTCGGCCTTGATAGACGATGTGCGATGACCGACCTTCCGCCGTCCGAACCCGCACCGCCAACCCCTGCCGAAAAGGCCGAAGCGCAAGCGATCCGCAAACGCTGGATCACCCTCGGCGAACTGGTCGCGGTCGCAGGCGTCATCATCGCCGCTCTGACGCTCTGGAACAGCTTTTACGAGCGGCGCGATGCCGAACAGGTCCGGCAGGACGAACGCCGTGCCGCGCAGGAAACGGCGACCGCCGAACGCCGACGCATCGGACTGGTCGCAACCGACGAGGGCGGCGATACGCTGGGCTTCAAGGGTGTCGAATGCGCGCTGCAGGCGACGACAATCACCTTCCCGCCCGCACTCGGCGTGCCGCCGCAGTTCACGGTCACCGTACACGAAATCCATGCGGACTGGTTTGCGAAACCGCTACGAAAGATGACGGAGAACGAGCGCGACCATCGGGACGGGCGCATTCCGGTGCTGATCGAGAGCCAGTGCCTGGGCGCCGGCGGCGCGCGTAACGAGCGCGCGGTGTACGACATCGTCTACCGGATGGAGCCGCGCTTCCTGCAAGGGCGCGCGGTCAAGGTGCGCGGCCTGGTCTTTCACGAACAGGCCGGCACGAACGCCAAAGCGCACCTGGATGCGCTTTGGCGGCGTTAGTTAGCCGGTGATTTCTTCGGGCTTGAAGAAATAGGCGATCTCGATCGCCGCATTCTCGTCGCTGTCCGAACCATGGACCGTATTCGCTTCGATGCTTTCGGCCAGTTCCTTGCGGATGGTGCCGGGCGCCGCGTCCTTGGGGTTCGTCGCGCCCATGATGTCGCGGTTACGCTGCATGGCGTTCTCGCCTTCCAGCACCTGCACGATGACCGGTCCGCTGATCATGAACGAGACCAGTTCGCCGAAGAACGGGCGTTCCTTGTGGACCGCATAAAAGCCCTCGGCCTGGTCCTTGGTCATGTGGATGCGCTTCGACGCGACGACGCGCAGGCCGCCGTCTTCCAGCATCTTGGTGACCGCACCGGTCAGGTTGCGGCGGGTTGCGTCGGGCTTGATGATCGAAAACGTACGTGTCGCGGCCATGACTGGTGCGGCTCCATGAAATGAGGGGTTGGGATTGCGCGCGCCCCTAGCGGGATGCGGGAACACGCGCAACTATCTGTCGCGCGCCTCGGCGAACAGCCGTTTAAAGCCCGCTTCATCGAGCCTGCCCCTCGCCAGCCGTGTCCCGGCGAGATAGGTGGGCGACGCGCGAACACCGATCGCGAAAGCATCGGCCTTGTTGCGCACGATCTGGGCGTCGATCTCCGGTCCATGGACCTTCAGATCGTTCAGCAGCGTGTCCCAGTTCCCGCCCGCCATCTCTACCGCTTCCCGCAGGAGTGTATCATCCGCGCGGTGCCATGAGTTCATCACACGGCTATGGACTGCAGGATAGATGCGCTGCCGGTCCGATGCGATGACAACACGCGCCGCTCGTTCGGACATCGGTCCGAACACCGGCCAGTCGCGATAAATCACGCGCACACGCCCATCCTGTGCGACCGCCGCATCCATTTCCGAATTCGCCTGCCTGCAGGCAGGACATTGGTAATCGGTGAACACGACGAGGGTCAGCGTAGGACTGGCGACATCCCTCGACGGTGACTGCGTGTCGCGCAGGAGCGTCTGGGCAAGCGGGTTAGCGCTCACATCTCGTCCGATCGGCGCAGACCGCAATAGCCACTGGCTGACGCCGTAACCGATCGCCACTGCAACCAGCAGCGAAATCAGGTCTTTACGGCGAAATCGCATCGCTTCAGCGTCCGGTCGGGATCAGCCCTCGAAATTATCGGCGATGAACCGGTCGAGCAGGCGCACGCCGAAGCCCGTCGCCCCCTTGTCCCAGCCCGGTCCCGGCTTCGATGCCCAGACCATGCCCGCGATGTCGAGGTGCGCCCATTTCACGCCGTCCTCGACGAAACGCTGCAGGAATTGCGCGGCGGTGATCGATCCGCCTTCGCGCGGCCCCACATTCTTCATATCGGCGATCGGGCTGTCGATCAGCTTGTTGTAGGCATCACCCAGCGGCATCCGCCACAGCGGGTCGCCCACTGCACCACCCGCTGCGACCAGCTGTCCGGCAAGCCCGTCGTCGTTCGAGAAGATGCCGCCATGTTCGTGGCCCAGCGAAATGATCATCGCGCCGGTCAGGGTCGCAAGGTCGACCATGACCTTGGGCGAATAATGCTTCTGGACCCAGGTCATCGCGTCGCACAGCACCAGCCGCCCCTCGGCGTCGGTGTTGATCACTTCGATCGTCTGGCCCGACATCGACGTCACGACGTCACCCGGACGCTGCGCCTTGCCGTCGGGCATGTTCTCGACCAGCGCGCAGACGCCGACGACGTAAGCCTTGGCCTTGCGCCCGGCGAGCGCCTTCATCGCACCCGCGACCGCGCCTGCGCCGCCCATGTCCCACTTCATGTCTTCCATGCCGGCGGGCGGCTTCAGCGAGATGCCGCCAGTGTCGAAGGTCACGCCCTTGCCGACGAAGACGACCGGCGTGCTGGCGGTGCCGCCTGTGCCGTCCCACTTCATCACCAGCAGGCGCGATTCGCGTTCTGACCCCTGCCCTACGCCCAGCAGCGACCCCATGCCCGCGGCCGCCATCGCGGCCTCGTCCAGCACCTGGATCTGGACGCCGAGTTCGGTCAGCTGGCGACAGCGTTCGACGAAGCTTTCCGGGTAGATGACGTTCGCGGGCTCGGTGACCAGCTCACGCGTGAATGCCACACCCGCCACGACAGCCGCGTCGCGTGCCCATGCGGCTTCGGCACCGTCGCATCCGGCAAGGGTGATCGCGGTCAGGGTCGGCTTCTGCTTGGCCGGCAGCTTGGTGCGATACACATCGTAACGCCATCCGCGCAGCACAGCCCCTTCCAGAAAGCGCACGGCCTGCGCCGCCAACAGCTGCGACGCGTCGACCGCGACTTCGGTATCGCCCGAAACCAGCAGCTTCGCGGTCAGCGCGGATCCCGCCTTGACCATGTCGCTGTCGCTCCCGCTACCGGTCCCGACCAGAAGCGTCCGGCGCGCGCCGCCCTCACCGGCTTCGACCAGTTCCGCAATCGTGCCCGCTTCCCCCTCGAACCGTGCCAGTGCGGCGGCGGCGGCAAGCCCGGCCGCGTCGGCGGTGCGGGCCGACAGGCCGTTCTTCGCGACTGGAATCGCGATGCTCGTGGCATTGGAAGGAAGGCTGGCGGCGAATGCGACGTTCATGTTCTGTGTCATCCTCGGACAGGTTTACGGGCGGCTCTTTACCGACTCATATGGTTCGGCTGTTAGCTGGCAGCGATGCGGCGTGCAAAAGCCCGATTGCCTTGGCACCACAACGGGTGCGATAGGCGCCTGTCCCGGACAGGTGCAGACTGCACCCAGGAACCGGGTCGTGTGCGAGGGCGTGTGACGGCGACAGTCAAGGCGATTTGGACGACGGCGGGCCTGCTGCTCACGCTTGCCGATCCCTTGCGCGCCCAGGCGGTCGACCCGGGGCTCGTCAACACGACCAAGCCCGTTCCCGAGGCTGCGAAGCCGGCGCCCGATGCCGCGACGCCGGTTGCTATCGATGCCGCGCCGGACGCCAACGCCCAAGTCGACTTCGCCGCCGACCAGCTCGAATACCAGAACGACCTCGACATCGTGACGGCATCCGGGGACGTCCGCATGTCGCGCGAGGGCAATCGCGTGCGCGCCGACAAGATCGTCTGGAACCGCAAGACCGGAGAAGTGCGCGCGGTCGGCAATGTGCAGGTCATCAACCCCGGCGGCGACGTTGCCTATGGCGACAGCGTACAGCTGACCGATACGCTGAAAGATGGCGTCGTCGACAACCTGTTGCTGGTCCTGGCCGATGGTGGCCGGATCGCGGCGCGCAAGGGCGTGCAGAAGGACGGCATCAGCACGTTGACCACGGCGGCCTTCTCTCCCTGCCCGGTGGTCGACGATGATGGCTGCCCGCGCCAGCCGTCCTGGCAGATCAAGGCCGTGCGCATCGTTTATGATTCCGGGCGCAAGCGCGTCCGCTTCTACGGGTCGCAGCTGGACATCTTCGGGGTGACCATCCCGCTGCTGCCCGTCATGAAGATCCGGACCGGTAACGATGGCGGCTCCGGCATCCTGATGCCCGACGTCGAATACACCCGCACCAACGGCGTCCAGATCCAGATCCCCTATTATCTGCGGATCGCCCCGAACCGCGACCTGATGATCACGCCGCGTATCTTCTCGGCAGCGCCCCCAGCATTGTCCGGCGAATATCGCGCGCTGACCACGCGCGGCGCGTATCGCATCGGCGGCTTCACGACTTACAGCCGAAGCATCATAGCGGGGGCCGAAACCGGGTCTTACGAGTTCCGCGGTTACATCGACGCCAGCATGAAATATCAGCTCGATCCGCTGTGGAGCATCACCGGGTCCCTGCGTCGTGCGACCGACCGGACGCTGCTTCGCCGCTACGACATATCCTATGATGACCGGTTGCGGTCCACCATCTCGGTCGAAAGGATCGGGCACGAGAGCTATCTCGCGCTCAACGGATGGGCGGTGCAGACGCTGCGTGCCGGTGTCGACCAGGGGACGATCCCGATCGCCCTTCCGGAATTCGATTACCGTCGCCGTTTCGACGATCCCGTACTCGGTGGCCGTATCGAAACGCAGGTCAACATGCTCGCGCTCGGCCGCACGGCGGGACAGGATACGCAGCGCGCCTTCGCCAGTGCACGCTGGGACCTGCGCCGCCTGACCGACCTGGGTCAGGAGGTCGTCTTCACCGCATACGGCCGCGGCGACATCTACAACAGCAAGGAAAACCTGCTGACGGCGACGCCGCTCTATCGGGGGTTGAGCGGGTTCCAGGGCCGCGGGATCGTTGCCGCCGCGGCTGAAATTCGCTGGCCGTTCATCGGCTCGCTCTGGGGCGGGACGCAACGCCTGACGCCGCGCCTTCAGTTCGTCGCGTCGCCCAAGACGCGAAACCTGGAAATCCCCAACGAAGATTCGCGTGCGATCGACCTAGAAGACAGCAACCTCTTCGCGCTCAACCGCTTCCCCGGATACGACCGTTGGGAAGACGGCCCGCGCGTGACCTATGGCGTCGACTGGAACTACGATGCGCCGCGCCTGTCGATTTCGGCGAACGTCGGCCAGAGCTATCGCCTGACCTCGCAGACGAGCCTGATCCCCGACGGCACGGGCCTGAACGAACGCCTGTCCGACATCGTCGGCCGCACGACCGTCAAATTCCGTGACGTCGTCAGCCTGACCCACCGGTACCGTCTCGACAAGGACGGGTTCGCGCTGAGGCGCAACGAAATCGACGCGACCGTCGGCAACGACCGGACCTATGCGCTGGTCGGCTACCTGCGGTTGAACCGGAATATCGGAACGGCGCTGGAGGATCTGGCCGACCGTGAGGAAATCCGTGTCGGCGGACGGGTGCAGATCGGCAAATACTGGTCGGTGTTCGGGTCGGCGACCGTCGACCTGACCGATGCAGCCGAAGACCCGACCTCGCTCGCCAACGGGTACCAGCCGGTCCGCCACCGCGTCGGCATCGCCTATACCGACGACTGCCTCGACCTCGGCTTCACCTGGCGGCGCGACTATGACAGCAGCGGCGATTCGCAGCGCGGCAACTCATTCCTGCTCAGGCTGGCATTCCGCGGGTTAGGTCGCTAAGCGCAGACGCTAAGGTCTGGTTCACCATCGCCCCGGCATGGGATCGCAGATGTCTCCGAGCAGTTTCGAAGACGACAAGGATTGGAATGCGACGCTTGAACGGTTTTCGACTTGGCGCGACCGGCGCCACGCTTGCGGCGGCACTGGCAATCGTATCGGTAACGGACGCACAGACCGTCCCCCAGTCGGCGGATGTGCCGTCAACCGCCTCGCTCAACCTGCCGACCGAGTTCACGATGTTCGGCAAAGACGATCCGCATGTTCGCAAGGCGACGGCGATCGTCAATGGTGAAATCGTCACCGGCACCGACATCGACCAGCGCCTCGCGCTCATCGTGCTCGCCAACGGTGGCAAGGTCGCGCCCGAGGAAAAGGAACGGCTGCGGCTGCAGGTGCTCCGCAACCTGATCGACGAGACGCTGCAGATCCAGGAAGCGAAGTCGAACGACGTGAAGATCTCTCCGGAAGAGATCGACCAGAGCTATGCCCGCGTATCGCGCAACTTCAAGCGCACGCCCGAAGCGATGAGCGCCTATCTCCGCGAACAGGGATCGTCGGACAAGTCGATCAAGCGCCAGATCCTGGGCGAACTATCGTGGAGCCGCCTGCTCCGCCGCCGCGTAGAACCGTTCGTCAACGTCAGCGACGAAGAGGTCCAGGCCGTGATCGCGCGGCTGGAAGCATCTAAGGGTGCGCAGGAATTTCGCGTCGGCGAAATCTATCTCTCGGCAACCAGCGAGAACCAGGCGCAGGTCGCCGGAAACGCGGCGAAGATCGTCGAGCAGTTGAAAAAGGGCGGATCCTTCCCGGCCTATGCGCGCCAGTTCTCGGAAGCATCGACCGCATCGGTCGGCGGCGATCTCGGCTGGGTCCGCGCACCGCAGCTTCCCGACAGCCTCGCCGCTGCCGTGCAGGGGCTGACCGTCGGCCAGCTTGCGGGGCCCATCCCCGTTCCGGGCGGCTTCTCGATCGTCTTCCTCGCCGACAGCCGACAGGTGCTGACCGCCGATCCGCGCGATGCGACGTTGAACCTGCGCCAGATGTCGCTCGCCTTCGGGCCGGGCATCACCGAAGCACAGGCGACGGCGAAGGCAGAAAGCTTTGCCAAGGCGACTCAGTCGATGGGCGGCTGTGGCCGCGTGGACGAAGTTGCAAAGGCGCAGGGTGCAGAAGTCGTCGACAATGACGCGGTCAAGGTCCGCGACCTGCCCGCGCCCCTCCAGGACATGCTGCTGAAGCTCAGTGTCGGCCAGGCAACCCAGCCGTTCGGTTCGCAGAAGGACGGCGTGCGCGTGCTCGTGCTGTGCGGCCGTGACGAGGCTCGTACGGCCACCGGTCCCTCGCCCGACCAGCTGCGTTCGCAGATGGAGGAAACGCGGGTGAACCAGCGTGCCCAGCGCTACCTACGCGACCTTCGCCGCGACGCGGTGGTCGACTATCGCTGAGGTCATGGCGCCGCTCGCCATATCGCTTGGCGACCCTTCGGGGATCGGCCCTGAGATCGTCGGCAAGGCCTGGGCAATGCGCGAGGAGGCGGACCTTCCGCCATTCTTCGCCGTCGGCGATGCCGCCACGATCTGCCATGGCTGGACCGGACCGATCGCGCGGATCGACTCACCGGGCGAAGCCGCGGGCGTGTTCGGCGCGGCGCTTCCCGTCATGCATATCTTCGACTGCGGGCGGATCCGCGCGGGCGAACCCAGCGTCGAGGGCGCGCGCTGCGCCCTTGCGGCACTCGAAATGGCGACCGGGCTGACCCGGTCCGGCCCTGCCGCAGCGCTGGTGACGGCGCCGGTGTCGAAGGCAGAGCTCTACGCCATCGGCTTCAGCTACCCCGGCCAGACCGAATTCGTCGCCGAACGCTGCGGCGTCGCACGCAACAATGCGGTGATGATGCTCGCCGGGCCGACGTTGCGCGTCGTTCCCGTGACCACCCATATCCCGCTGGCGGACGTACCGACGACGCTGACGACCGAACTCATCATAACCAAGGCGCGCGCGACGGCCCGCGGCCTCGCGCGCGATTTTGGGATCGAGCAGCCCCGCCTTGCCGTTGCCGCCTTCAATCCGCACGCGGGCGAAATGGGCCTGATCGGTCGCGAGGAAATCGAGATCATCGCACCCGCGGTCGAGGCACTGAATGCCGAGGGGATCGAGGCGTTCGGCCCGATCGCACCCGACGCGCTGTTCCATCCGCGCGCACGCGCCACCTATGACGCGGCGATCTGCATGTACCACGACCAGGCGCTCATCCCGCTGAAGGCCCTGCATTTCGACGAGGGTGTCAACATCACGCTCGGCCTGCCGATCATCCGTACTTCGCCGGACCATGGGACGGCATTCGGCATTGCGGGCCGCAACCTTGCCAATCCGGGCGCCATGGTCGCGGCGATCCGCATGGCGGGCGAGGCCGCCCGGACGCGCGACCTCACCCTTGCCTGACCAGCAGCGCGAGCCGCTGCGCGCCGTCATCGCGCGCCACGGCCTGTCGGCATCGAAGGCGCTGGGGCAGAACTTCCTGCTCGACGCGCAACTGCTCAGCCGTATCGCGCGCATTCCCGGCGACCTGAACGGGCAAAGCGTGTTCGAGGTCGGTCCCGGCCCCGGCGGCCTGACCCGTGCACTGATCGACGCCGGCGCCAATGTGACCGCCGTCGAGCGCGACCACCGCTGCCTGCCGGCGCTTGCCGAACTCGACGAGGCGCACCCGGGACAACTGCGCGTGATCGAGGGTGACGCGCTTGCGATCCGCCTGGACGACGTCGTGCCGCCCGGCGGCCATATCGTCGCCAACCTGCCCTACAATGTCGGCACGGCGCTGCTCGTCGACTGGCTGTCGGGCGAGGCATGGCCGCCGCGCTGGGCATCGCTGACGCTGATGTTCCAGGCGGAAGTCGCCGCCCGCATCGTTGCTGCGCCCGATACCAGTGCCTATGGCCGGTTGAGCGTGCTCGCCCAGTGGCGAAGCGTCGCGAAAGTCGCGATGAACGTCCACCGGTCCGCCTTCACGCCGCCGCCGAAGGTGATGTCGGCGGTCGTGCACATCACGCCTATCGAAGCACCGCCGGGTGTGCGCTCGGCGACGATCCAGTCGCTGACCGCCGCCGCATTCGGCCAGCGCCGCAAGATGCTGCGCGCGTCGCTGAAAAGCCTGCCCCGCGCGCTTGCGGCACTCGAAAAGACCGGCATCGACACCACACGCCGCGCCGAGACTTTATCGGTCGATGAATTCGTCGCGGTCGCCCGCGAAATGGATTTGAACGCCTAGTTCGTCGTGACCGAAGGCGGCGTGCTGGTCTGCGCCGACTGGACGACCGGCGGCGGTCCCTTTTCGATCGCAGAGGCAAGACGCGCACCGTCAGAGCAAGGCTTGGCGCCACACAGGCTCTTGATCTTGGCGAGATTTTCCTTCGCCTTGGTGACAGCGCCCTTCTGCACCATCGCCTCACCCTGCCCCGCAAGCGCGGCGACATCGTTCGGCTCGATCATCAGCGATTCACGATAGAGGCGGATCGCCTTGCCCGGCAGGCCCTGTCCCTGCGCGATCGACGCCATCAGGCTGAATGCGGCACGGTTGCGCGGATCGACCGCGAGCGCGGTTTCCAGTGCGTCGTTCGCGGCGTCTGCCTTCCCCGCGGCCAGGTCGGCGCGAGCCTGCGTCACCAGCATCATCGACCGGGGGTCGATGACGTCATCGGGACGCTGGGTATGACCGACGCTCGACACCGTGGCCAGCGCCAGAGCGAGCGCAACGGCGGGAGGGCTAAGACGCATGAGAAGCTCCAAAACCATTCAAGTTGAAGAGGCTAGCATGGTGAAACCAGTCTTGCGACGAAAAAACCGTCCGTCCCGTCATAGGACGGCGACAGCACCCGTCCCTTGCCCGCGGGACGTCCCTGTTCGAACGGCTGTACGGCCGTCCAGCCAGCATGGCGCGCCAGGAACGCATCGACCTGTCCCGCACCCTCGCGCGCGATGAGCGAGCAGACCGCATAGACGATCGCCCCGCCCGGCTTCACCAGTGGCACGGCAAGGTCGAGGACATGGCGCTGCGTCTGGACCAGCTTGTCGAGCCGCGCAGGCTGCAACCGCCAGCGTGCCTCCGGGTTGCGGCGCAGCGTTCCCGACCCCGAACAGGGTGCATCGACCAAGACGACATCGGCCTGCCCTGCCAGCGGGGCGAGGTTTTCCGCCTCATGGCCGCCGTCGAGCAGCTGGACTTCGACCATCGCACCTGCCCGCTCCGCCCGTTGCGGCAACTGCGACAAGCGGCGCTTGTCGGTATCGGCAGCAATTAAGCGCCCTTCGTTCGCCATCGCCGATGCCAGTCCCAGCGTCTTGCCGCCACCGCCGGCACACAAGTCGACCACGGTCATGCCGACAGTCGCGCCACAAGCTGCGACGATCATCTGGCTACCCGCGTCCTGGACCTCGACCTGTCCGTTCTTCCATTCGTCGGTCGTTTCGACGGAGAAGGTCTCGTTGAAGCGCAGCCCGTCTTCGGTGTGCTCGATCGGTGTCGCCTCGGGCCATGTCGCCAACAGCGCATCACGCGTCGTTTTCAGCCGGTTCGCCCGCAAGTCGAGCGGTGCGCGCTCCAACAGTCCGGCATGTTCGATCTCGGGGATCATCCGCGCCAGCCATGCCGGCATCGGTGTCGGTTCGTCGCGCACCTCGCCGTCATCGAGCGGCGCTGGACCATAGGGCGATCCGTCAAACAGCGCCCACAGATCGGGATCGAGTTGCGCCAGCCGGCCGAATGCCGAACGCGCGCTGACCGGCAGCTCGCCGAAACTGCGGATCGCCAGGTATACCAGTTCGCGTACGGCACGCCGGTCCTTCGATCCGGCAAATCGCCGCGTCGAGAACCACTTGGCGATGATCGTGTCCGCGGCCGCGCCATTGTCACGCGCGGCGGCAATGATCAGGTCGAGCAGTTCGATCGCGGTCTGGAGACGTGCGGCGGGGGTCATGTTCTTCTCCCTCTCCCCTCTGGGGAGAGGGTTGGGGAGAGGGGCAGTGAAACTGAAAAACGGCTTGTCATGATATCCGGAGCCATTCGGCCCCTCTCCCTAACCCTCTCCCCGGAGGGGAGAGGGAACTACTGCGTCGGGTAATTCGGCGCTTCTCGCGTAATCGACACGTCGTGGACATGGCTTTCGCGCAGGCCCGCATTGGTGATCCGCACGAACCGCGCACGCTTCTGGAGTTCGGGGATGGTCGGCGCGCCGGTGTAACCCATCGCCGCTTTCACGCCGCCGACCAGTTGGTGGATGACATCCTTTGCCGGTCCCTTGAACGCGACCTGACCCTCGATCCCTTCGGGAACGAGCTTCAGCTGGTCCTTGATGTCCTGCTGGAAATAGCGGTCGGCAGAACCGCGCGCCATTGCGCCCACGCTTCCCATGCCGCGGTAGGATTTATACGCACGCCCTTGATACAGGAAGGTTTCCCCTGGCGCTTCCGCGGTCCCCGCAAGCAGTGATCCCACCATGACCGCGCTCGCCCCACCGGCCAGCGCCTTGGCGATATCGCCCGAGGTACGCAGGCCGCCGTCGGCGATCACGGGCACGCCGGACTTCGCGGCTTCCTCGGCGCTTTCCATCACCGCCGTCAGCTGCGGCACGCCCACACCGGCAATGATCCGCGTCGTACAGATACTGCCCGGGCCGATGCCGACCTTCACGCAATCGGCACCCGCGTCGATCAGCGCGCGGGTCGCGCCAGCCGTTGCGACGTTTCCGGCGACGATCTGCACGCGGTTCGAAATCTTGCGCACACGCTCGACAGCAGCCGCGACCATCTTCGAATGACCGTGCGCGGTGTCGATGACGACCAGGTCGCACTCTGCGTCGATCAGCGCCTGTGTACGCTCGAAGCCCGCTTCACCCACTGTGGTCGCGGCCGCGACGCGCAAACGCCCCGATCCATCCTTGGTCGCTTCGGGGTAGGTGACCGCTTTTTCGATGTCCTTGACGGTGATCAGGCCGACGCAGCGGTAATCCTCGTCCACCACCAGCAGCTTTTCGATACGGCGCTGGTGCAACAGGCGTCGCGCATCGTCCTGGCTCACGCCTGCCTGCACTGTCGCCAAATTCTGGCTGGTCATCAGTTCGCTGACGGGCTGGTTCGGGTTGCCCGCAAAGCGCACGTCGCGGTTGGTCAGGATGCCGACCAGCTTGCCCGAATTCTCGACGACCGGAATGCCGGAAATGCGGTGCCGTGCCATCAGCGCTTGCGCCTCGCCCAGCGTCTGGTCGGGGAAGATGGTGATGGGGTTCACCACCATGCCGCTTTCGAAGCGCTTTACCTGGCGGACCGCCGCGCATTGTTCCTCGATCGTCAGGTTGCGGTGGAGCACGCCGATGCCGCCCAGCTGCGCCATGACGATCGCCATGTCGGCCTCGGTCACGGTATCCATTGCCGCCGACAGGACGGGAATATTGAGCGTGATGTCGCGGGTCAGCCGCGTGCGCGTATCCGCCTGGCTCGGCAGCACTTCGGATGCGCCCGGCTGCAGCAGCACGTCGTCGAAGGTAAGGCCGAGCGGAATGTCGATAGCCAAGCGATAAGCCCTTTTGTCTGGCGAGTCGTGGCGGTCCATGTAACCGCGCCTTCCGGCGAACGCTAGGGCGGGTCCCTGCGCTTTCGATGCTCGCAAAAATCGCTGTCCTACACCCCCCAATTCATGTCACGCTCGCCGCGGAAGGGTCATCGCGAACTATCGTCCGTACGCGCGGCAAAATGAAAGATCGCCGACAGCGGATGTGCGTGAGGATAGCGATGTTAGCCAGGTTTGTTAGTGTGACCTTTGTGTGAACTTTCGCAGTAGAAACGGCACGAACAGCGGGGAATAGAGCGTGGAAACATTGGCACTGGTGATCGTCGCACTGGCGGTGGTCTATATATTGATGGCAGTGAAGATGGTCCGGCAGGGCTATCAATACACCATCGAACGGTTCGGCAAGTTCACGACCGTCGCCCACCCCGGCCTGACGCTGATCTTCCCGTTCATCGACCGCGTCGGGCGCAAGGTGAACATGATGGAACAGGTGCTCGACATTCCGGGCCAGGAAATCATCACCAAGGACAATGCGATGGTCGCAGTCGACGGCGTCGTGTTCTTCCAGGTGCTCGACGCCGCAAAGGCCGCATATGAAGTCAGCGACCTGTATCTGGCGATCATGCAGCTCGCGACCACCAACCTGCGGACCGTGATGGGTAGCATGGATCTCGATGAGACCCTTTCAAAGCGCGACGAGATCAATGCACGCCTGCTTTCGGTCGTCGATCACGCGACCGAGGCCTGGGGCGTGAAGATCACGCGTGTCGAGTTGAAGGACATTCGCCCGCCCGCCGATATCGTCAATGCAATGACCCGCCAGATGAAAGCGGAGCGCGAGAAGCGCGCGACCATCCTCGAATCGGAAGCCGCGCGGCAAAACGACATCAACCGTGCCGAGGGGCAGAAACAGTCCCAGATCCTCGAGGCCGAGGGGCGCAAGGAAGCCGCTTTCCGCGACGCAGAAGCACGCGAACGTTCGGCTCAGGCGGAAGCCGCGGCGACCAAGATGGTCAGCGAGGCCGTCGAAGCAGGCAGCAGCCAGTCACTGAACTACTTCATCGCGCAGAAATATGTGGAGGCCGTCAGCCTGTTCGCGACGAGCCCTAATGCCAAGACCATCCTGTTCCCGGTCGAAGCGACGCAGTTGATCGGAACCCTGGGCGGCATCGGCCAGCTCGCCAAGGATGCGCTCGGCGACGCATCGCCGCCCGCCCCGCCTGTCCGCCGCCGGCCCGGTCCTTTCGAGACGCCCGCGTCATGAACGCGCCGCTCTGGGGGCTGGAGGCGCATTGGCTGTGGCTGATCGCGGCGGGTTTGCTCGGCATCGCCGAAATGATCGCGCCGGGCGTCTTCCTGATCTGGATCGGCGCCGCGGCACTGTTCACCGGCATCGTCGCCCTGCTGCTGCCGGTCGGAACGATCGTGCAGTTCCTGGTCTTCGCCGTTGCGAGCCTCGTCGCCGTCTATGCCGGCAAGCGTTACCTGCGCGACAACCCGATCGCGTCCGACGATCCGCTGCTCAACGATCGCAGCAAGCGCCTGGTCGGTACGATCGTCACCGCGGTCGAACCGGTCGACCCTCTCCACGGTCGCGTGAAGGTCGGCGATGGCGTCTGGTCGGCCAAGGGCGCCGAGGCGGCTGTCGGCGATCGCCTGCGCGTTACAGGCTCTGACGGATCGGTGCTTATCGTCGAACGGGTCTGATACGCCGACGCAATTCCGTTGATCAGCCGCCGGCAACCGGACGTCGCAACCTGCGTTGCCGTCACGGGGGAGTAACAGCTACCGTCCAGGGACACAGGTCGCGCTGTATCTCCGTCTCCGTGAAGGAAATTCGAAGTGAAGCTAACCGAGCGCGTCCGGTCGAAATTCAATACTACGGCGACGTTTCTGAACCGTTCTGTCGGTACTCCCGCACAGACCAGGGAGTGGCTCGACCAGCCTCATGAAGGCATGGCGAAGGTGCTTGCCGAGCATAAGGGGCGCTCGGTCCATAAATGGATGCACTTCCCCGATGTCTACGAACGTTATTTCCATGGCTATCGTGGCACCGACGTACGCATGCTCGAAATCGGCGTGTCGCATGGGGGTTCACTCGAACTTTGGCGCAAGTATTTCGGTGAAAAGGCGACCATCTTCGGCGTCGACATCAATCCGGCCTGCGCCAACCGGTTCGACCCGCCCAACCACGTGCGCATCGGATCGCAGGCCGACCCGGAATTCCTTCGGAGCGTCGTTGCCGAGATGGGAGCGCCGGACATCATCCTCGACGACGGATCGCACGTCGGGGAGCATCAGCGGATCAGTTTCGAAACGCTCTTCCCGCTCCTCAAGGAAGGCGGACTCTATGCGATCGAGGACCTGCATACAGCCTATTGGCCCGGCGAATGGGAGGGCGGCTATCGCCGCCCCGGAAGCGGGATCGAACAGGTCAAGCAGATGATCGACGACATGCACGGCTGGTATCACGACAAGCCGCAGGTCACCTCCGCGCGGACAGAGATCGGCGCGATCCACGTCCACGATTCGGTGGTGGTCATAGAGAAGACCCGGCGCGACCCGCCCACGCAGATCACGATGGGCACGCCAGCAACGGCGTAGCCGCGCCGGGAAAGCGCCTAGGCTTTGTTTCCGCCGAACAGGCCGGAGGCGAGGCCGCCAAGCTGGCCCATGATCCCGCCGCCTTCGCCGCCCTGCTGGAGCATCTCGGCGAACCGGCCCAGCGACCCTTCGCCGCCGATATGGCCCACGACCTGTTGCAGCACGTCGGCCGACAGGCCCGTGTTGGCAGCTGCGGTCTCGACCGTATCGCCGGGTTCGGTATGCGCCTGACCCAATGCGGTCATCGCCATTTCGACCTGCTCTTCCGAAAGGCCGACCTTGCTCGCGAGGTTCGCGACATCGATGTTCCCGGCAAGCTGGCCGAGCAATCCGTCAAGCATTCCCATAGTGCGTCCTTTCGCGGTTGAACCTTCAGACCGGCCGCATCGCAGCGCGCCTAACGGCCGGTCAGTTTCCCTGCCATGCCCATGATATCGTTGAGCGGATTGCCGTCACCATCCATGTCGAGCATCGATGCAAGGCCGCCCAGCCCGCCCGCGGCCGCAGTTGGAGCCGCCTGCGTCTGTCCTGAGCCCATGACGCCACCGAGGACCGACCCCAATATTCCGCCCAGCCCGCCACCGGCCGCCCCTTGCGTTTCCTGACCGCCAGCCTGTTTCGCCATATAGCCTGCCACCAGCATCGCTACGAGCGGCAGCATGCGTTTCAGCAGGTCGGACGAAATGCCGCTCTTTGCCGATGCGTCGGCGGCGACAGCGCGACTGGTGTCCTTCGATCCGAAGATCTGGCCCAACACGCCGTTACCTGCATCGGCGTTCGATGCGCCACTACCCAACACGCTTTCGAGAAGGCTGCCGCCGCCCAAACCCCGCACCATGTTCATCAAGCCGCCGAGACCGTCGGGCGATGCCTGCGCCTGCCCCTTGAACCCGCCGAGAACAGCCGGCAACAGAGCTCCGACACCCGCCTGCGCAGTGCTTTCGTCGATGCCCAGTTCGCGTGCGATCGATCCGATTCCGCCCGATTGGGCAATTATGTCACCGATGTTCACTGAACCGACTCCCGCTGCTCGCCGAACACTAGCTTATTTCGGGCAGCGCCACGAGGTCCGGCGAAACAAAGTTCCGCCGCGCCGCGACCGAGAAAAGAAGCTCGCGAGAATAGTGCGTTAGCGGCCAATCACGCCGGCCATAGGGGGACCTCAGCAGCGTATTCACGTTGTCGACCAATCCCGTGCCCGGCGGGCTGTCACACAGGCAGCACGCCACCGCGCGGATGAAGCAATGGGTGATCGTGTCGTGATATCCCTGCGAGTCGTCGTTCACGCCGCCGACGGCTGCGTTGTAGCTGGAGATGATGCCGCGCATTTCGGTCTTCGCGTCGATATCCGGCCGTTCGCGCAGTATCCACAGACAAGCTGCGAGGTGAGCTTCATGCGTCCAGTCGGCACGCGGCAGGCTACGGTCGAGCAGCCCCTCGCCGATGCGGACGATCTCCGCATCGGTCGAGAACAGTCTTGGGGAATGGTCGGTCATTGTCCGGGCTTTCTTTGGAGAGCCCGGACTGTGACCGGGCAATTATGCGGCGATAAGAACGGGCGCCGATTGGCGGACGCCCTCGTCAACATGCTCTTCGAATTGCGCGAAATTCTCGATGAACTCGCTAACCAGCTTCGCCGCCGTCACGTCATAATCGGCCTTGTCGGCCCAGGCGCCACGGGGGTCGAGGATGCCGCTGTCGACACCCGGCACGCTGACCGGCACGTCGAAACCGAAGTTCGG
The DNA here is from genome assembly GCA_040388515.1 of Pseudomonadota bacterium. Classification (GTDB taxonomy): domain Bacteria; phylum Pseudomonadota; class Alphaproteobacteria; order Sphingomonadales; family Sphingomonadaceae; genus Sphingomonas_O. Next base: position 133,113 of record JAZKBQ010000012.1, read on the forward strand.
ATCGGTGCGGAATTCGGCGTTATTCAGGCTGCCGTCGAGTGCCGCGTTCAGTAGCGCGCGCGTCGCCTTGATCGGCATGCGCTTGATGCCCGGCATCGTCGCCTTGCCGCCCGTCCAGCCGGTGTTGACCAGCCAGCAGGTGACGCCGCCCTTGGCGATGCGCTCCTTGAGCAGATTGCCATAGACGCTCGGATGACGCGGCATGAACGGCGCGCCGAAGCAGGTGGAGAACGTCGCCTGCGGCTCCGTCACACCGATCTCGGTGCCAGCGACGCGCGCGGTATAGCCCGACAGGAAGTGATACATCGCCTGGTCGGGCGTCAGCCGTGCGATCGGAGGCAGAACGCCATAGGCGTCCGCCGTCAGCATGATCACCGTCTTTGGCACCGGACCCAGATTGTCGGCACTGGCGTTTGGGATGAAATCGATCGGGTAAGATCCACGGCTGTTTTCGGCCAGCGAAGCATCGTCGAGATCCAGTTCGCGCGTCTGGGGATCGATAACAACGTTCTCGAGCACTGTGCCGAAACGCTTGGTCGTCGCATAGATCTCCGGCTCTGCCTCGGCAGAAAGGCGGATCATCTTCGCGTAGCAACCACCTTCGAAATTGAAGACCGCCGTGTCCGACCAGCCATGTTCGTCATCGCCGATCAGCGTGCGCGACGCGTCGGCACTCAGTGTCGTCTTTCCCGTTCCCGACAGGCCGAAGAACACGGCGGTATCGCCATTGGGACCGATATTGGCCGAGCAGTGCATCGGCATGATGCCCTCGACCGGCAGCTTATAATTTAGGATGCCGAACACGGACTTCTTCATTTCGCCGGCATATTTGGTCCCACCGATCAGGATCAGCTTCTCGGTGAAGTTGACAGCGATCACCGTCTCGCTGCGGCTGCCGTGGCGCGCAGGATCCGCGCGGAAGCTGGGCAGGTCTATGATCGTGAACTCGGGCACGAAACCGGCGAGTTCCGACGCGTCCGGACGCACGAGAAGCGTGCGGATGAACAGGTTATGCCAGGCGAATTCGTTGATGACGCGCACGTTGACGCGATGTTCGGGCTGTGAGCCACCGTACAGGTCCTGCACGAACAGCGTGTCCTTGGTGCCCAGGTGAGCCAGGAAGTCGGCCTTGAGCACTGCGAACTGTTCGGGCGTCATCCCCTTGTTGGTCTTTCCCCACCAGATCGTGTCTTCGGTGGTGGCGTCGCGGACGATGAACTTGTCGTTGGCGCTACGGCCTGTGTGCTTTCCGGTTTCGACGACCAACGGGCCGTCCTTGGCCAGGATGCCCTCGCCGCGTTTCACGGCATGTTCGATCAAAGGCGCGGTGATCAGGTTCCAGTGAAGCTGCGCAGCCGTCGAAATACCCTGCTTGGCAAGGTCATGGTTCGGTGTCGTCACGTCGTTTGCCTATCGTCTAAAAGAGCATCCTGTATAGCATTGCCCATGCGCGGCAGACGCGCGAAGCGCAAGACGAACCGGCATCCATTTTGCGCTAAAACACGCGGCAAATTGGGACATTCCGCCGTTTTGCGAGACTGACATCGGTGTCATCGTACGTGCGACGGATGTGCCTTGTTCGCCTGCTTTTCAACAACCGACCTTGCCTCTGGCCAAAACGCAGACCAAGACCACGAAGATGACGGCAACGATCGCCTTGGTCGACGACGACCGCAACATTTTGACCTCGGTCGCGGTCGCGCTGCAGGCCGAAGGATTTTTGACGCGCGTGTACACAGACGGCGATGTTGCGCTGAAAGCACTCATCGATAATCCGCCCGACCTTGCCGTGTGCGACATCAAGATGCCCCGCCTCGACGGTTTGGAACTTTTGCGTCGGCTGCGCGAGGTATCCACCCTGCCCGTCATCCTGCTCACGTCGAAGGATCAGGAGATCGACGAAGCGCTGGGCCTCGCAGCCGGGGCGGACGACTATGTCACCAAGCCTTTTTCGCAGCGGCTGCTTATTGCCCGCATCCGCGCGATCCTGCGCCGTGTCGAACTCGTGCGGGAGGCCATCGGCGGATCGGGCGAGCCGGCAGGCGAACCCATCGTACGCGGTCGGCTTGCGATGGACCCGCAGCGGCACCGCGTGCACTGGGACGGGCGCGAAGTGGCCCTGACCGTCACCGAATTCCTGATCCTCGAAGCGCTGGCATCGCGGCCGGACGTCGTGAAGAGCCGCAACCAGTTGCTCGACGTCGCCTATCAGGATGACGTTTACGTCGACGACCGCACGATCGACAGCCACATCAAGCGCATCCGCCGCAAGTTCAAGGCCGTCGATACCGATTTCGACGCAATCGACACGCTTTACGGGGCGGGATACCGCTTTGCCGAAGGCTAAGGCCAACGACGCGCTATGGCAGGGCCGCGGCTCGCTGACGCGACGCATTCTGGCGGTCAATCTCGTTGCGCTCGTCCTGCTCGCCGGCAGCCTGTTCTACCTCGATAACTTTCGCGTTCGCCTGATCGAGGAACGGCGGGCACAGGCGGAGGGAGAGGCACAGATTGCGGCGGCTGCACTGAACGCTGCGCCGCGACGCGCGCGACCCGCCCTTATCGTAACGCTTGGCAAGCGATCGGGCGGACGGCTGCGGCTGTACGACTCTAAGGGCAAACAGCTACTGGACAGCTGGGAAGAAGGCCCGGCAACCTATGGCGGCGATGCCCGTGCCGACGAACCATGGGACAATGAGGGCGCGCGCTATGTCGACCGCCTTGCCGAAAAGATCGTGGGCGCCGCCGTACCCCCACCGTTCGTCGATGCCGGCGAAAACGCCAAGGATTGGCCGGAGCTCGAAAGCGTCCTGTCAGGCGCGACCGTCGCGTCGCGCGTGCGGCTGGCAAGCGACCAGACCCATATGATCGCCGCCGCGACCGCCGTGAATGCGGAACGATCATTGTTCGTCTTGAGCGTCAGCAACGCACGCGACGTCACGCGTCTCGTTCGGGCCGAGCGTTTTCGCCTGGTGATGATCATCCTCGCCACGCTTGGCCTCTCGATCCTGCTTTCGCTGTTTCTTGCGCGCACCATAGTTCGCCCGTTGCGAAGCTTGGCCGTCGCGGCGCACCGGGTACGATTGGGCCGGGCGCGTGAAGTCGTAGTGCCCCGCCTTCCCGAACGAAGCGACGAGATCGGGATGCTTGCGCGTGCTGTGTCGGACATGAGCCAGGCACTGCGCGAACGGATCGATGCAACCGAAGCCTTTGCCGCCGACGTGGCCCATGAGCTCAAGAATCCGCTCGCATCCATGTCGTCGGCGGTCGAAAGTCTGGGCAAGACATCCGATCCGGCCATTACTGCACAACTCCATGCGATCCTCGCCGAAGACGTCCGCAGGCTCGATCGTTCGATCACGGACATTTCGGAACTGTCACGGCTCGATTCCGAACTCTCACGGGCGAATTTCGAACCGATCGACGTTGGCGCGATACTGACGACAATCGTCGAGGCTCGAGCCCTGCGCCACAGTGCCGGGCTTCCGGCTGTGGCCCTGACACCGGTTCGAAGCCGGCTGAATGTCCTGGGCGACGAACCGCGGCTCATTCGCGCCGTCGAAAACCTGATCGACAATGCAATGTCCTTTTCCAAACCGGACGATGTCGTGCGGATCAACGCACTTCCGACGGGTGACGGCATCGGTATCTTCGTCGACGATAGCGGCCCGGGCGTACCCGCGGAGAGCCGTGAGGCGATCTTCCGCCGGTTTCACAGCGAACGGCCCGACGACCATTTCGCACGGCATTCCGGGCTAGGGCTCGCCATTGCGGAAACGATCGTCGAAGCCATGGGCGGCGAGATTACGGTCGAGGACGCGCCAACAGGCGGGGCGCGATTCGTCATCCGATTGCCCAGCGCATGAGCGCCGGTTAGAGCATTGGCCATGCCAGCGCTGTCCTCCGAAACGATGCACGCGTCGTGCGTTTTGATCGGCAACGCAGGCGTGCTGATCGAGGGAACATCAGGTGCTGGAAAGTCTGATCTGGCGCTGCGGCTGATCGATCGCGGTGCAAAGCTCGTCAGCGACGACTACACCTTCATCCAGCGCACCGGCGGACTGTTGATCGCCTCCCCTCCCGCGACAATCGCCGGAAAGATCGAGGTTCGGGAATTGGGAATTATCGACCTTCCCTATGCCGTGTCCGCACCGGTCACACTTCTCGTTTCCTTGGGAGAACCAGCCGCACGCTTACCGGAGCAGGGTGCGGCGCGGCTGATCCTGGGGATAAAAATGTCTCTGCTCGCGCTCGGGGGTCGCGATCCTTCGGCTCCGATCAAGGTCGAACTTGCGCTCGCCCAATTGGAGCAGCGTAAATGAAGGGTCCACGTCCCACACGCATCCTCATCGTGACCGGCATGTCGGGTGCAGGGAAATCGACCGCGCTCGACACGCTGGAAGATATGGGCTGGGAAGTCGTCGACAACCTGCCGCTCGTCCTGCTCGACCGGCTTCTGGCGACGGACATGCCAATGGGCGCGAGCGATGCCCGGCCGCTGGCTTTCGGTATCGACAGTCGCACCCGCGGATTCGACGCCACCGCCATTGCCGCCCGCATCCAAACGATTCGTGCGACCGGCGCGGAGATCGAGGCGCTTTTCCTCGATTCGACTGGCGCCGAACTCGAACGCCGCTTTTCGGAGACCCGCCGCCGCCATCCCTTGGCGCTCGACAGGCCGGCCGTCGATGGCATCGCGCGCGAACGCGAGTTGATGGCGCCGCTTCGGACCCTCGCCGACCACGTCGTCGATACGACGGCCTTCAATGCCAACCAGTTGAAGGCGGACATCCGCGCGCGTTTCGGGGGCAATAATGCCACCGGGACGACAGTGTCCGTCATGTCCTTCGGCTTCGCCCGGGGAATTCCCCGCAACGCCGATCTTGTGTTCGACATGCGATTCCTGCGGAATCCCCACTGGATCGACGATCTTCGTCCCAAAACAGGACTGGAAAGCGACGTCGCCGACTATATCGCGGGCGACACCGCCTACGTCGATGCGATGGCCCGAATCGAGGAATTGCTGGTCACTCTCCTTCCGCGTTACGCCGAGGAAGGAAAATCCTATGTCACCATCGCTTTCGGCTGCACCGGCGGCCGGCACCGCAGCGTTCATGCGGCGGATCGTGTGTCAGCACGGTTGCGCGAAGCGGGTTTTTCCCCCACGGTCGACCATCGCGATTTGACCCGCAGCCCCGACCATTCGACCGAGGGCGAAAAAGACCGGGCGAGCGCGAGCAGGGGCAACGACGGAACGGTGGAACAGCGATGATTGGTCTGGTGCTGGTGACACATGGTGGCCTTGCCACCGAGTTTGTCACTGCGATGGAACATGTCGTGGGACCGCAACGCGCCGTCGCCGCGATCGCCATCGGCCCCGATGACGACATGGAAGTCCGCCGCGCGGACATTGCCAAGGCGATCGAGGAAGTCGACAGCGGTCGCGGGGTCGTCGTCCTGACCGACCTGTTCGGCGGCACACCATCGAACATGGCCATCTCGCTGATGCGCCCCGGGACGGTCGAGGTCATCGCCGGGATCAACCTGCCCATGCTGATCCGTCTCGAAGGCGCGCGCCGGACGATGAACGTTCGCGATGCTGTCGCAGCGGCACGCGAGGCCGGTCGCAAGTACATTACTGTCGCGTCCGAAGTGCTGGGGGAACAGGCGGCATGAGCGAGGCAACCTCGCGCACCGTCGAAATCGTCAACAAGCGAGGGCTTCACGCCCGCGCTAGCGCCAAGTTCGTGACGCTCGCCAGTTCGCTTCCTGCACGTGTCGAAGTTGAGAAAGATGGCGCGCGCGTCGTCGGCACCTCGATCATGGGCCTGATGATGCTGGGCGCGGCAATCGGCGATTCGGTCACCATCAGCGCGTCCGGCGAAGGTGCCGAGGCTGCGGTGCTGGCGCTGGCAGAGCTCGTCGAGAACAAGTTCGGCGAAGAGTGAACCCTGCCCATGCCGCGTGACATCACCGGCTTTTCGAATCCGCTTGTCAAACAAGTGCGCGGTCTTCGCGAAAAGAAGCATCGGCGTGCGTCGGGACTGTTTCTCGCCGAAGGGTTGCGCATCCTGACCGAGGCTCTGGAGGCAGGGATCGCGCCTGAAATGCTGTGGCGAACGCCCGACAGCGCGAAACATCCACTGGTCCAGAAGCTCGAGGCCGTCGCCGGCGAGACGTTCGTCACGAGCGCGGATATTCTTTCGAAGCTCAGCGGCAAGGATAACCCGGGCAGTGTTGTCGGCGTCTATCGCGAATTCGCCACGCCGCTGGCCCAACTCGACCGCAGCGTCGCGGACATCTGGATCGTGGCGCAAGCACTGCGCGATCCCGGCAATCTCGGCACCATCCTGCGCATCGGCGATGCGGTGGGCGCTGGCGGGTTGATCCTCGTCGATGATTGCACCGACCCTTTTTCGGTCGAGGCGGTCCGCGCAAGCATGGGAGCGATCTTCACCCAGTCGGTTGCACTCGCCGGTTGGGCCGAGTTCATCGCCTGGCTGCGTAGCGGCCCCGGTCAGTTGGTAGGCACCAGCCTCAATACCGAGTTCGACTACCAGACGCCCCGCTATGCCGCGCCCACTTTCGTCCTCGTCGGCAACGAGGCACAGGGCTTGCCGGGCGCCTATGAGGCGGACTGTGACCTGCTGGTGAAGATGCCGATGCGTGGCAAGGCAGATAGCTTGAACGCCGCTGTCGCGTGCGGCGTGATGACCTATGAAGTGCTCAACCAGCAGCGGCGAGGCGGGGAATAGATGAACGAGGGTGCGATCCCCAACCTGATGGCCGAAGCCGCCGCGGCGCAAGCGGGCGGTAATCCCGCACGGGCCGAGGCACTGTATAACCAGGTGCTGAAGATCGCCCCGGGCAATCCGGCTGCGCTCAATTCGCTGGGGGTGATCGCCCTGAACGGCGGCGATGCGCGCAAGGCGATCGGGTTCTACGAGCGCGCGACCGCTGCCGATCCGAACGCACCGGTGCTGTGGGTCAACCTTGCGCGTGCCTGGCGCGCGGTGCCCGATGATTTCGAGGAGCGGAAGGCGCTCGACAAGGCATTGTCGATCGATCCGACGACCTTCACGGCGCTGGTCCGCAAGGGTGAGTTGCACGAGCGGCGCGGTGACGAGGTGGAAGCGATGCAGTCGTGGCAGGCGGTGCTCGCCCATGCCCCTGCAGCCAGCGGTGGCGGGATCGAGCCGGTGCTTGCCCACGCCCGCGACTATGTCGGCCAACGCCTCGGCCGGCTGTCCACCGCCATGGACGATGGGCTGCATGACGTGCGCGCCGCTGCAACCGGCAGCTTGCGCCGGGTCGATGCCTGCGTCGATGTCATGCTCGGCAAGCGGCGCATCTATGTGAACGAGTGTGCCGGCGTCCATGTCCCCTTCCTTCCCGCCGATGAGTTCTTCGAGCGCAGCCACTTCCCATGGATGACCGCATTGGAAGCGCATACCAATGCGATCCGCGCCGAACTGGTCGACCTGCTCGAAACCGGCGCGCCGGGCTTTGCGCCCTATGTCCAGCAGGCGCCGGGCACGCCCGAGAACAAGTGGACGCCCTTGGACGGACAAGCGGCGTGGAGTGCCTATTACGTCTGGCATTACGGCAAACCGGTTGCCGACGCCCATGCGCGCTGCCCCGATACGGTAAAGGCGCTGGCCGAAGTTCCGCTGGTCGACCTGCCCGGACGGATGCCAAATGTGTTCTTCTCGATCCTGCAGCCCGGCGCCCATATCCCGCCGCACACCGGGGTCACGAATTTACGTACAATCATACACTTGCCGCTGATTGTTCCCGAAGGATGTCAATTCCGCGCCGGCGGCGAGACCCGCGCCTGGCGCGAAGGTGAGGCTTTCGCGTTCGACGATACGATCGAGCATGAAGCGATCAACCCGACGCCCCATTTGCGCGCGGTCCTGATCTTCGACGTCTGGAACCCGCACCTGACCGAAGACGAACGCATTGTGCTGGCAAAGTCGCTCGAGATTGCCGATCAGGTTGGGCTGGGCGCCGGGACGGTCGACTAGCTCTCCGCCATCATCATTTCGACGAAACCCGTGGGATCGAGTGCGAATTCACGGATGATCCTGAAATGGCTCGTATCCTCCAGCGCGACCGGCTCGAGGCCGTATTTGACCATCCGTAACAGCCGTGCGCCGGGAAAAGCCATCAGCACTGGCGAATGCGTCGCCATGACCACCTGCGATTTTCCTCCGTCGACCATCCGCTGGAGCAGTTTCAGAAAATCGAACTGACGCGTCGGGGACAACGCCGACTCGGGCTCGTCGAAAATGAATATACCCGGCCGTGTGCAGCGTTCCTCGAAGAAGCGAACGAAACCCTCGCCGTGCGAATGGGACAAAAAATCCGGCGGCGGCGGACCCGAAATCGCGTCCTTCGCAGCCTCATCCAGATAACGCGCGACCGAAAAGAAACTCTCGGCGCGGAAGAACCACCCCTGCCCGATTTTCGGTAGCCAGGCCGCCCTGAACACCCGCGCGAGTTCGCCGCCGCCGGTTTCGAGCGCGCGTGAATTGTCCACGGCACGATAGCCCGGTCCGCCGCCGCTCTCGTCGAAGCCCGCCAGTACAGCGATCCCTTCGAGGAGGGTCGATTTCCCGACCCCGTTTTCGCCGGCAATGATCGTGATCGGCCGGTCGAACGACAGCTCGAACGAACCGCTGCGAAACAGCGGCAGGCAATGCGGATAGCGGTCCTCGTCACGCGGCGCGGCGGGATCGAGCCACACGCGCTTGAGATAGGGCGGCGGAAGCGTCGGCGCGCGGTATTTTACCATCAGCCCGTAACGGCCCCGCCTCCGTCCGACGACGCGACCAGCTTGACCATCGGACGGGTTGCCTGTTCGACCACCGGCAGCGGTTCGATCAGCTTGCCACCGGTATCGACATTCAGCGCCTCGAACCTTTTGGCCTGTGTCAGCACATTGGTTTCGAGACTGCCGACAAACGCGTTGTACGCCCCGACCGCGGTGTCGAGGTTCTTGCCCAGCCGCCCGACGTGCGATCCCATGGTCGCCAACCGCGCATAGAGTTCCTTGCCGAGGTCGGCGATCTCGCGCGCCTGCCCGGCCAGTTTCTCCTGCCGCCACACCGCCGACACCGTCCGCGCGATGGCGATCAGGTTGGTCGGCGTCGCCAGCAAAACCTTCTTTTCGAACGCGAAATCCCACAGGCCGTGATCATGCTCTAGCGCGGCGGCAAGGAAATGCTCGCCCGGCACGAACATGATCACATAGTCCGGCGCATCGGCGAACTGGCCCCAATAGCTCTTGTTGCCGAGTGCGTTGATGTGGTTGCGCATCGAGGCGGTGTGCGCGGTCAGGTGCGTCTGACGCTCTGCCTCATCGACCGCGCCGAATGCATCCTGATAGGCGTTGAGCGAGACCTTGGCGTCGATCACGAGGCTCTGCCCGCCCGGCACGCGAATGACCACGTCGGGGCGCAACCGCCCCCCGTCGCCGTCCACAACACTGACCTCGGTCTGGAAATCGGCATATTCGGACAGACCGCAGCTTTCGAGGACGTTGCGCAACTGCTGCTCGCCCCAGCGCCCGCGCGCCTTGGGAGCATTGCGCAGCGCGTTGACCAGCTTTGCCGCTTCCCCCGACACGCGCTCGGTGCCCAGCCGCATCGCCTCGATCTGGCCCTTGAGCTCCCCGAATGCGTCGCGCCGCTCAGCCTCGACCTTCGCCACGCCCTCTTCATAGCGCGCGAGGCGTTCGTTGACCGGCGCCAGCAGTGCCTTCAGCCCCTGTCCCGTCGTCGCTTCCGATTGCTTGAACCGCTCGTCGGCGCGCTCGAGGAACTGGCGCTGCGCGGTGTCGAGCAGTTTTGCCGCCGTCTCCGCGAACTGCGCACCCAGCGCATCCTTCGCTTCGGTCAGCTGGCGCAGCTGCGCTTCGAACGATTCCGTTCGCGCATTATGATCGGCGCGCAGACCGGCGATGGTGGCATTGGCCGCCTCTCGCTCGCGCTCGACCTCGTCGAGCGTCTTGCGGAGCAATTCGGCCTGATCGGCGCGCACCTGTACCGCCGCGAGGTCCGCGCGCACCGCCGCCGCCGCACGCCCGCCCAGCAACCAGCCGACCAGCGCCCCGATTGCCAATGCCACGATGGCGAAGATAACGCTTTCAAGCCCCACGAAAATCCCCGGAAAACCGCCAAAGGTTAGTAAAGGTTAGCCCAATGCGCCACGGCAGGACCGGCCAAAGTTCACACTCGGGTCACACCTGAACGGGTTTCCCGTGAACATCGTGCCAGTCGAAACAGAGAGCATCCGCACCATGATGCGGAACGTAGCCAGAACGTCCGGAGTAGGAAAGCCCTTTCTGGGGCGTCAGGCGGCCTTCTTCAGCTTTGCCAGTTTGCGCAGGATCATGTCGCGTTTCAGCCGCGACAAATGATCGATGAACAGGATGCCTTCCAGGTGATCCATCTCGTGCTGGAGGCAGGTCGCGAGCATCCCCTCGATCGCTTCCTCATGCGTGTTGCCGTCGAGGTCCATCCAGCGCGCACGGCAACTGGCCGGGCGATCGACCTCGGCATATTGGTCCGGAACCGAGAGACAGCCCTCGTTATACCGGTTCACATCCGTCGAGGGATCGAGGATCTCCGGATTGATGAACACGCGCGGGTCACGGATGTATTTGGGCTCTTCGCCCTCCTCGCCCGGCTCCTCCTGCTCCTGCAGGTCGATGACGAGCACACGCAAGGGCTCACCGACCTGGATGGCGGCAAGGCCGATGCCCGGCGCATCGTACATGGTCTCGAACATGTCGGCGACCAGCGTGCGCAGGTCGTCGTCGATCGTCTCGACGGGTTTCGATATGACGCGCAGGCGCGGATCGGGCGCTTCAAGAATGGGGCGGATGGCCATGGAGTGCAGATAGGGCAGCGGGGCCGCCGGTTTCAACCCTCTGCCGCGGGTTCCCACAGTTCGATTGCGTTGCCTTCCGGATCATGGATGCGCGCGAACCGGCCGGTTTCGGGCGAATCCCACTCGGGCTTGGTGATGATGTCGATGTTCGCCGCCCGCAATTTTTCGATCAGCGCGTCCAGACCATCGACCCGCAGGTTGAGCATCCACTGCTTTTCAGCCGGGAAATAATCGGTGTCGGCCTTGAATGGGGAAAACACCGTCATGCCGGCGTCCTGCTGCCACAGGCCCCATTGGCCATCGCCGACGCCGAGATGCTCGGCATACCAGGCGCCCAGCGCCTTGGGATCCTTCGCCCTGAAGAACAGCCCGCCAATACCCGTCACGCCCATGCCGCGTCCTTTCGTTAGGCCGGTTGCTTCGCCGACAGAATTTCAGCCACGCGCTTGGCATATCCTTCGAGCGTCGCGACGGTAACGGCCAGGCTCACCGTTCTCGCCCGCGGGTCGATCGCGCACAACGTCCCGTAAAAACTGCCGTCGCCGAGGTATATCGGGAACGAGGCATAGCTTTTGAAGCCGTACATGATAGGCGTCGGGTGGCGGCACCAGCTGTCGTTGCCGGTGACGTCGTCGATGACGACCGCTTCGCCACTGTCGCGGATCTCGTCGCAGATGGTGGTCGAGACCTTCAGCTCATGGCCGGGTTTCAGGCCGAACTCGATTCTGTCCAGCACCTGTGCCGCGATCCAGCGATCTTCCGTCACGCGCGCGACCGCGGCAAAACCCATGCCGGTCAGTTCGCACACCTCGAACAGGATCGCGACGATTTCGGCATTGTCGCCCTGCGCCGCGACTTCGGCGGCAAATTCGTCGGCAAGTCCCTCGCTCATGCCGCCATCTTGGATGCGAAACGGCCGGTTTTCAATCGGTCAGGCGACAGGACGGCGCGCACGCAGCGCCTGTGCCAATGTGCCGTCGTCGAGATAGTCGAGCTCGCCACCCACCGGCAGGCCGTGGGCGAGCTGGGTCAGGCGGACGGGAAAGCCCTCCAGCCGGTCGGCGATGTAGTGCGCGGTCGTCTGTCCCTCCAGCGTGGCGTTCATCGCCAGCACGACTTCATCGACGCCACCCTTCTCCACCCGGGCGACCAGCCGGTCGATGGTCAGGTCTTCGGGCCGTACGCCGTCGAGCGCGGACAGGCGCCCGCCCAGGACATGGAACCGGCCCGGAAACAGGCGAGAGCGTTCGAGCGCCCAAAGGTCCGCCACTTCCTCGACCACCGCGATGCTTCGGTCGTCGCGGCGCGGGTCGGCGCAGATGGCGCAGGGGTCCGACGTGTCGATGTTCCCGCAGACGTGACACTCGGCCAGCCGCTCGTCGACCGCCTCCAGCGCGCGGCGCAGCGGCACCAGCGCCCCTTCGCGCTTCTTGAGCAAGTGCAGGACAGCGCGCCGCGCCGAACGCGGGCCAAAGCCGGGGAGCCGGGCCAGCGCGGTCGCAAGCGCTTCGATTTCTGGAGAGGCCATGGATCTGAGATAGCGATGGATGGACACGTCGTCACCCTGTGCGCCGCGCGGGGTGACGAGCGAGCGCCAGACCGCTAATCGCGCCGGATGCGCATCGTTTTCATGGGAACCCCCGACTTCGCCTTGCCCAGCCTCGACGCGCTGGCGGCGTGCGGTCATGACGTCATGTGCGCCTATACCCAACCGCCCCGCCGGGCCGGACGTGGCAAGGCGCTGTCGCCGACACCGGTTCACCTGCGCGCCGAGGAACTGGGCATAGAGGTTCGCCACCCCGCCCGCCTGCGCGATGCGGAAGACCAGGCGGCGTTCGCGGCGCTGAATGCCGATGTCGCAGTGGTCGCCGCCTATGGCCTGATCCTGCCACAGCCCATCCTGGATGCGCCGCGGCATGGCTGCATCAACGTGCACGGCTCGCTGTTGCCGCGTTGGCGGGGGGCGGCACCTGTGCAGCGGGCGATCCTTGCCGGGGACGCGATGACGGGTGTCACGATCATGCAGATGGAGGCCGGGCTCGATACGGGTCCGATGCTGGCGAAGGTCGAAGTGCCGGTGGGCGACAAGACGGCGGGCAATCTGACGCGCGAACTGGCAAAATCCGGCGCGGCGTTACTGATCAAGGTGCTGAGCGATCTCGGCAGCTATCCGCCGGAAACGCAGCCCGACGAGGGCGTCACTTATGCGCCCAAGATCGACAAGGCCGAGGCGCGGCTCGATTTCCTGATCTCTGCACCGCAGGTCGTCCGCCAGATTCGCGCATTCGCGCCTGCCCCCGGCGCCTTTTTCGAATTGGACGGCGAACGGTTCCGTGTCCTTGAGGCCGAGGCGCTGATCGGTAGCGGCGGCAAACCCGGCACGACCGTGGACGACGCGCTCACCATCGCCTGCAACCCCGGCGCGATCCGGCCCATCACGGTCCAGCGCGCAGGCAAAGCCGCGATGCCGGTCGCCGACCTGTTGCGCGGCTTTGCGATCCCTGCGGGCACGGCACTCGCGTGATGCGCTTCAGGCTGACCATCGAATTTGATGGCCGCCCGTTCATGGGCTGGCAGCGGCAGCCGCATGGGCCGAGCGTCCAGGCGGCGATCGAGGATGCCGCCGCGACAATGCTGGGCGAGACGGTTACCCTCCATGCTGCGGGCAGGACGGATGCCGGCGTCCACGGCCGCGCGATGGTCGCGCATGTCGATATCGCGCGCGACGTGACGCCCTTTCAGTTGAGAGAGGGCCTCAATGCATGTGTCCGTCCCAACCCGGTCGCGATCCTCGATTGCGCAATCGTTTCTGACGATTTTCATGGGCGATTTTCATGTGTTGCGCGGCATTACGAATATCTGATCGTAAATCGTCGCCCGCCACTGACATTCGAGAATGGCCTCGCCTGGCGCTTGCCGGCGGCGCTCGATGCCGACGCGATGCACGAGGCCGCGCAGTTGCTCGTCGGTAGGCATGATTTCACCACCTTCCGTTCGATTCACTGTCAGGCAGACTCGCCGTTGCGCACGCTCGACCGGCTCGACGTGGTACGCGACGGCGACCGTATCAGTGTGAAGGCGAGCGCGCGGTCGTTCCTCCATCATCAGGTACGATCGATGGTCGGCTGCCTGTCGCTGGTCGGTCGCGGAAAATGGTCGGCCGCGGATCTGAAAGCTGCGCTCGACGCAAAAGACCGTACCGCGCTGGGCCTTAACGCCCCGCCGGACGGCCTCTACTTTATCCGCGCGGATTACTAGAGCAGCGCCAGCGCCTTTTCGAACATAGCGAGTTGCCACAGCAGCCGCCCATGGTCGCGACGGCCGGCGATGTGGTCTTCGGCGACGCGTTCCAGCGTGGCGCGTTCGAACCAGCCGGTGTCGGCAAGCCCCGCCAGCCGCCGCGCTTCGCCCGACAGCGGCCCACGAAACCAGGCGGAAACCGGCGTCACGAACCCCATCTTGCGGCGATAGAGGATATCGTCGGGCAAGACGCCCTCCATCGTCTTCTTCATCAACCACTTACCCGTAGTTCCTCGCAACCGCATCGAAACCGGCAGGGTCGCCGCGAACTCGACCAGGCGGTAATCGAGCAGCGGTTCGCGCGCTTCCAGGCTTACCGCCATGCTGGTCCGGTCGACCTTGGTCAGGATGTCGCCCGGCAGCCAGATCTTCAGGTCGGCATATTGCGCGCGGTCGAGCGGATCCCGCACCGGCGCATTCGCCATTGTCTGGACATAGCGGTCCTCTGCGCGGTGCCCTGCGAGACTGCGCTTCAGCCCATCGCTGAACAGCGCCCCGCGTTCTTCCGGCGGCGTCACACCGACGCTGTGCGCATAGGCCGCCCCACCGCCCATCGCGAGCGCGGCGAAGGTCGACTTCGCCCGGAACACCTGCGGCGCCCAGTCGGCCTTGGGCCAGGCACGCGCGAGGCCGCCGAACAGCGGTTCGCGCCACTTGGCCGGGACAAGCCCCCGCACCCGCTCCTCGGCGTTCTGGAAGGCGTAACGGCGGTATCCGGCGAAGATCTCGTCCGCGCCATCGCCCGACAGCGCCACAGTGACCGTCTCGCGCGCCAGCTGCGCCACGCGCCAGGTACCGAGCGCCGAGGCGTCGGCGAAGGGTTCATCGAACATGCGCGCGATGGTGTCGGCGGCGGCATAATCGTCGGCCGCCACAATCCGCTCGCGATGGTCGGTCGCGAAACGCTGCGCGATGGCGCGGGCGTACTTGGTCTCGTCATGCGCCGCACTGTCGAAGCCGATCGCACAGGTCTGCACCGGTTGCGACGACGCTTCGGCCATGAAGGCGACGACGCTCGAGGAATCGACCCCGCCCGACAGGAAAGCGCCCAGCGGCACGTCGGACACCATACGCGATGTGACCGCCTCACGCAGGCGGTCGCGCAGCTCGGCCTGCAGGTCGGCCGCGCTCCCCCGCGCGCGGTTCGAGAAGTCGACGTCCCACCATCGCACGGGCGCAGGCACAGGCTTGCCGCGCTGGAGCAGCAGGTAGCTGGCGGCGGGAAGCTTTTGCACGCCCGCGATCCAGCAGGTATCGTCGGGAACGTAACCCAGCGCAAAAAAGTCCTCGACCGCGCGTGGATCGATCTCGCGACGGACGGCAGGATTGGCAAGTAACCCCTTGATTTCGGAAGCAAAGGCGACACTTCCATCCGCCAGCATCGTGTAATGCAGCGGCTTAACGCCCAACCGGTCTCGCGCAAGGAACAGGCTCTGTGCGCGGGCGTCGTAGAGTGCGAAGGCGAACATGCCATTCAACCGGTCGAGCACGCCCGCGCCCCATTCGCGCCAGCCGTTCAGGATGACTTCGGTGTCGCTGTCGGTCCGGAAGCGATGCCCCCGCGCTTCAAGTGCGCTACGTATCTCTTTGAAATTATAAACCTCACCGTTGTAGGTGAGGACAAGCTGCTCATCCGGGCTCGCCATTGGCTGCTTGCCGCCACCGAGGTCGATGATCGACAGTCGGCGATGGCCGAGGCCCACGCCTTGCGCTGTCCAGATGCCCGACCCATCAGGGCCACGGTGGGCCTGGGCATCGGTCATCGCCCTCAGCCGCGCCGGATCGACCGGCTTCGGCGTCGACAGATGGAACAGCCCGGCGATCCCACACATGCGCCTAGCGCCCCTTTGCCTGGGCGAGCATCGCCCCAACGCGGGCATCGGGCGAACCCAATGCCGTCAGGAACGAGGCAATGGCGGCGTCCGCCCCCGTTCCTTCGGCCGAGACGATCAGCGTCGCCGCGCTCTGGTCTGCACCGGTCACGCGTGCGCGCAGGGTCGCGAGTTTAACGTCCATCCGCCCCGACTGGCGCACGCCCCCCACATACCACAGCGTCACCGCCTGGCGCACGGCCTTCCCCGGCCCCAGCATCTTGTCCGCTTTGGCACCAGCGACGGGCAGCAGGTCGGCGGTCCAGCGCCATGCGCCATCGGGATCGGCCGCCCCTTGCCCATAAGCCACGATCTCGCGCCCCTTGCCCTGCCAGCCATAGAGCGCGACGCCGACATCGACGCGGTGCCCCGCCGCGTCGCCGTAGCGCCCAAACAGGACGTGGTCCGCCCCATCGAAGCGCGGACGCCATAGCGTCACCGACGCATCGCCCGTTCGGCTCCAGCCTGGAACGGCAGGCAGTGTTACCGCATGCGGCAGGGCGACATGCCCGCGTACCGCCGCCAGTGCGTCCCAGCCGGGCGCCAACGCCGCGACAGCCACGGCAAGCGGCGCAACCAGCACGACGGGCGCGACGGGCTTCCAAACGGGAAAGCTGCGGCCGCTCAGCCATGGGTCGCTCAGCTTGCGGTCGAAGAACGGCCATGCCGCCCCCATGATCGCGATCATCACCAACGCGAAGAATATCCATCCATAGACAATGTGGTCGAACCCAGTCGCGGCCTGAACCCCGACGATCTCGGCCGCATAGATCGTCGCCCAGGCACGGACACCGTTCGCGAGCACCGGGACGACGATGGCGGCGGCCATGAACGCCGCGCGGCGCAGGGGCGATCGAAAACAGACATGCGCGGCGAGTGCTCCATAGGCGATCATCGCGACGAGGAATTTCACGCCCGCGCAAGCCTCCGCCACCTCGAACCACGCGACGCGCGTGGTGATGAACACACCGTCCATCGTCGCCTCCACGCTGGTCAGGTGAAGCAGCCTCATGGCAAGCTTCGCCGTCAATGTCTGCATAGCCGGTGTCAATTCATCACCGAAAGGTACGAGAAAGACGAGATAAAAAACCGGAAACAAGATCGCCCTGACGGCGCCCGGACCAAGGATCGCGATGACGCATGCCTGCACCATCGCTACGATTGCGGCATGGCGGATCAGGGCGATGCCCCCCGCTTCGCCGAGGAGCCAGGCGAATGCCGCCCCTGCGACCAGCGCCAGCCCCGGCCACCAGCCCGCTGGTTCGACATCGCGCAGTTCGTTGCGCCGCAGCCAGACCAGCCAGCCTGCGATCGGGACGATGTAGAGGCAGTGCTGGTAGGTCGAGATATTCCACCAGAGCGCCGCCATGTCGGCAACGTCGCGACGGAAGATCAGCAGGATGGCGGCGACGGCAAGAGAGAGTGCGGCAAGAGGCTTGGTCCAGGTATTTAGCCCGTCATTCTCGCGAAAGCGGAAATGACGGCGAGAGAAACCGATCACGCCACCAGCTCCGCCAGCGGCGCGAGGCACGCATCCCACGAGTAGCGCGCCTGCACCCTTTCCCGCGCGGCGGTACCGATCGTATGCGCACGGTCGGGGTCGGCGAGCAGCGCCGTAATCGTCCGCGCCGTCTCGATCGCATCGTCGGCGACGAGCAGTTCGATGCCGCGCACCGCGTCGATCCCTTCGGCGGCTGCGGGCGAGGCGACGACGGGCTTTGCCATCGCCATTGCCTCCAGAACCTTGTTCTGCACCCCCCGCGCCAGCGTGAGAGGTGCGACGACGACATCGGCGGCGGCAAGCCATGGCCGCGTGTCGGGCACCTCGCCGGTCACGATGACCTGCGGACCCGCCAGTGCTTTCACGACCGAAGTCGGCGCACGTCCGACGATGGCGAACGTCACCTGCTCCAGATGCGGCAGCACGTCGCGGGCGAAGCCTGTCACAGCCTCGACATTGGGAGCATAATCCATTTGACCAGTGAACACGATCAACGGGTGCGGTGCGCCGGCAGGCGTCACAGCGTCGGGCAAGAAATTCGCTGCATCGACACCATTTTCAACGACTTGAGCCGATAAGTTCGTTCTTGTCGAGAACAACGACGCCTCAGCGTCGCTCACGAACAGCGACGCATCGGCACGCTTCGCCGTGGCAATCTCGAAACCGAGAAGGCGCTTTGCCTCACGGCGAAGCACCATGCCCGACACGCCCGGAGCGCCAGCACCCTGTTGCGCGAACTTCGCCGAATCCATGTCGACGAAATCCATGATGAAGCGCGCGCCTCTCCGGTCCTGCGGCACATATTCTGCCATCTGGCCCGAGAAAGCGAAGACCGTGCCGATCTGCCCGGATGCGACGAACGCCGCGGCCCGGCGCATCAGCGCGGGCACTGCGAACAGTTGGACCGAGGCTGGCCGCCCGGTGAGCAGCGCCTGCGCCACTGCCGCCCCTTTCGACCGGGTCCGCACAGCCGTCGTGACGCTCGCGGCGATACTTTCGACATGCGCGATGTGCTTCGCATCCGCCGCCTCGTCGAGCGGCGCAATGACATGCACCGGACGCAGTTTCGCCAGCGCCTCAAGCATGTGCCACGACCGGATACGATCCCCGCGATCGGGCGGCCAGGGCAGCCGGTGCGCGAGGAACAGGATATCCGTCCCGCTCACCCCAGCCCCCGCGCGATCCACGGGCCGATCGTGTTGGCGACCGGCAAAGGAAGCTTCGACCAGAGTTTGACCTTCAAACTGTATTTCGGGTCGAGCGGATTGACGCTGCGCTTCTCGGTCCCCGCGGCGGTCCGCGACGCATAGGTCAGCGGCTGTCCCTCGAAACCCCAGTTATGCTTGAACGCTGCGGCACCTGTTCCCGCCTTGGACCGGCCGAAGTCGAACCTGGTGCAACCGCGTATCCGGGCGTGACGCATCAATGCGAAATACATCATGTCGTTCGCCCGCCATGTCCGCGCCTGAGCGGTTCCGCCACCCCAATAGGGCATGACTGTGCCACGATGGTAGAGCGAGAGCACGCTCGACAGTGGTTCGCCGTCACGGCGGACGGTCAGGATGTCGGCATCGTCGCCGAATGCGTCGAGCACTTCGGAAAATAGGCGCTTTGGAAAGACCGGCGTGCCGAGGTTGCGGACGCTGGTCGCGTAGACATGGTAGTGGGCATCGCGATTGCCGATATCCACCGTCAGGTCGAAGCCGAGCGCGCGGCGCACCTCGGCGCGCTGCTTGCGCGGGATGGCGAGTAGTTCGGCCTCGTCATCGGCGGCAATGTCTCGAACGAAGCCGAGGTAGGTCGCCTCGTCACGGTCCCAGCCCTGCGGCAGATATCCACCTCGCAGGTCGATGCTGGCGCAGGAGCGCGTTTCGGCGAGTTGCCATGCGGCTACCGCCAGCGCTTCGCCGATGACAGCGTCATCGCAGAGGATCCCGCCGCCGACCGCAAAGCCCGATGCCGACATGGCGCGGCCGAACAAGGGGGAATGGAGTTCGGTAAGTGGGAGAATGCCGCTTACCGCACCATCACCCGCCACCAGCACATGCGCGACCTGCCCGCACCCGCGCGCGACCGCTCGGCCCCATTCAAGGCGGTGGAACGCGGTCGCGTCCGGGTGCGCAGCCACATAGGCGGCGATACGGGCGTCATCTGCGGAAGTCGCGAGGCGAACCTGCGTCATGCAATCAGGGCGCGCTGCCCCTCCACGACCGCATCGGTGCGCCCCCATTGGAATTCGCGCGCCAGCCGCTTCAGCTTCGGCGCCATGCGCGACAGGTTGGGATAGTGGCGCAGCTTGGACTTGAGCGGCGCGTCCTTCACGAACGGCTGGCCGGGGTCCATGTCCCAAGGGTGGAAGTAGAAGATCGCCGGGCGCCGCTCGTCGCGGTTCAGCCGCCGGATCGCCCAGGCCGACAGGTCATAGGGCAGCAGGCGGAAGAATCCCCCGCCTCCGGCTGCAAAATTACGGCCCGCGACGTGCACGGTCGAAACCGGCAACTCGACCAGTTCCGCATCGGCAAGCGGCCGCCAGGCGAAGCGCGGCGAATCCGGCCAGCCATAATGGTCGTGCTTGATCGGCGCGACGCTCGACGAATAAACATAGCCCGCCTCGGCGAGCAGTCCGTGTGCCCAGGGCGTACGCTGGTCGATCGAAAAGCTCGGCGCGCGATAGCCCCTGACGACCTGCCCCGTCGCGTCCTCGATCGCAGCACGTGCCTTGGCGACGTCGGCCTGGAACTGGCCCGGCGACATGGTGAAGACCCGGACATGATCCCACCCATGGCTCGCGACCTCATGTCCCGCGTCCACGATCCGCCGCATCAGCGCGGGATGCGCCGCCGCGACACAACCCAGAGTGAAGAACGTCGCCTTGACGCCGGCGTCGTCGAACAATTGCAGGACGGCGTCGGTGTTTCGCTCGACGCGGATTTCCTTTTTCGGCCAGTCGGCGCGGTCGATCGTGCGCTCGAACGCGCCGACCATGTACCAGTCCTCGACATCGACCGAGAGCGCGTTGAGCATGACGCCCTCCTTAGCGGCGTTACGCAGACTGCGCGCGCGCGAAATCCGTGGGCGCGTCACGCTCGACCCAGTCGATCATCAGCGTCAGCACGCGGCGCAGCGCCGCCTCCTGCGCCTCCAGCTGCGTCTCGAGCTGGGCGATGCGTGCCGACTGGTCGACGGCGACGGGCGCGACATCCGGCACCGCCTGGTCGGCATCCTGATCCGCAACCACCTTGTCGACCAAGGCACCATCGACGACGTCATGGTTGTCGAGTGCGGCGAGGAGCAAGGCGCGGGTCGCGAGCTGGTTGATCCGGCGCGGAATACCGGCCGACGCCGCGAACAGCGCATCGCATGCCGCATCGTCGAAGCTCGGCCGTTCGGCGGCGCCCGCGATGCTGAGCCGGTGGTCGAGATAGGCATGCACCTCGTTCGCGGTCATGCCGTCGAGGTGGTGCGTCGCGATGACGCGCTGGCGCAGCTGTTCGAGCACAGGCGAAGCGAGCCGCTGGCGGAATTCCGGCTGGCCGAGCAACAGGATCTGCAGCAGCGCTTTCCCGCCCGACTGGAAGTTCGACAGCATCCGCAGTTCTTCGAGCGCGGAGTGCGGCAAGCCTTGCGCCTCATCCACGATCAGCAGCGTCTTGCGGCCTTCACGCGCTCGGTCGAGCAAGTAGCGCTCGATGCGGTCGATCAGCTGTGCCTTGGCGGTGTCCTCGACGGGCAGATTGAAGCCCTGTGCGACGAGGCGCAGCAGGTCTTCGCCCTCGACCTGGGTCATGTTGAGCCGCACCGTCGCGACGCGCGCGGGATCGAGGCGCTCCATCAGCAGGCCGACCAGCGTCGTCTTGCCCGCACCGATCTCTCCGGTCACGACCACAAAGCCCTCGGCCTGCGCCAAGCCATAGCCCAGGTATGACATCGCCTTCTTGTGCGTACCGCTTTCGAACCAGAAGCGCGGATCGGGTGTCAGCGCGAAGGGCGCTTCGTTCAGGCCGAAATGCTCGATGTAGCTCATGCCCAAATCCTCAGAACGTGTACCGCGCGCCGACCTGGCCCGCACCGATGACGGTCGAGGCAAAGCCGTCGACGTCGCTGGAATAGAGCCCGACCGATGCCGTCCCCGTCAGGCGCGGCCCGAAATTGCGCCAATAGCTGGCCGTACCGCCGACGCCCATCACCCGCGGCGCGCCATTGATGCCGCTATCGTACCAGTTGGCATAGGCCGATGCCTCGATACCCGAGCGTTCGTCCAGAGTGCGGGCGACATTCGCCTGTGCATAGAAGCTCTCGTCGGTGACGCCATCGACACTGAAGCCTGCGACCGGCGGCGCGAAGAAGCGGCGCTGGGTATAGCCGAGTGCGATGCCAATGCTGGTCCCTGCGCGCCGGTAACGCCACACGGCGCCCCCGCCTCGGCTGCGATAGGTCCCCTGCGCGATCGACTGCAACGCGGGCGTGAGGCATGCCCCCGCCCCGCCGTCGCCGCTGCCGAAGACACAGCCGCCGAACTGGTTGCTGAACGGATCGCGCGAAACGGTGAACTGCGTCGGAATGTCGCGCAGGCCCGCCGTGATCTGCTGTCCGAAGGTCGTGATGCCGTCATAGACGCCGATCGCCAGTGCCTGGCGCTGGTTGATCTGCCAGCTGAAATCACCGGTATAGGTCGTGCTGCCATAGCGGCGGCCGACCTTCGCGGTCAGTTGCGTGCGCTTGCTGGGGCGCCAGAGCACGCCCACGTCCCAGATGAAGCCCGAGACATCGTAAGCCAGGCGACGCGGCGAGGCGGGATCGGTGATGAAACGACCGTCGGGCGTCACCACCGGATTGCCCGCACCGTCGCGCAATGCATCGCGCTGGCTGGCCGTGATGTGTTCGTATCCTGCGCCGCCGATTGCGGCGACCGTTGGCGTCAGCGGCACCACGACGTCGGCGCGGGCGAACTTGCCCTCGTAACGCTGGTCGAGAATGCTCGCATCGTCACGGTTCCAGCCGCCAGAAACCGTCCAGCCGAATGGCAGCAGGCCGCTGCGCATGCCGATGCTCGCACCCGCGGCGTGACTGGTCGAAGAATCGAAACCGCCGAGCGCGGGGCTGCCCGCAGGCAGGATATTGGTCGTCTCGGTTTCGACCTTGGTATAGCCGAAGCGGTAAAAGGCACCGAGGTCGATGCCGTTCACATTGGTCGCGAGCGTCGGCCCGACATAGGCCGCGTAGAGCTGGCTCGTGTTGACCGGATTGCCCAGCCCCGGCTGCAATGCACCACCGCGAATGTCGGTTCGTGTGCGGGTTCCCAGCGCCCCGCTCTCGATCGAGAGCAGGTTGGGCACCGCATCGTAACGCGCGCGGGCCAACCCTGAGAACACATGCGCGTCATAGCCGTTCGAGCGCCAGTCGCGGCGATACTCGTAACGCGCGCTGACCTGACCCTCGGCACGACGGCTGCTGGTCGAGGCGTCTACGCCCGCGGCGAACGTCGTGTAGGTTTCGGCCGGACCGCTCGGCTGGATCGGCAGCAGGACGGTTTGGTCGAGTTCCAGATAGGGATGGATTTGCGTCCGCTTCTTCGCCTGCGCCTGGGGTGCGAACACCAGCGCAGCCGCGATCACGGCGATGGGGAGGCTGCGCAACATCACGCGTCCGCTCCGTAATAGGACCCGTAGGTCCGGTTGGTTCCGAAAAAGCTGGTGCCGTTCAGCAGCAGCGAAATGTCGTCGCATCCGTCGAGCAGCGTTACCGCCTCGCGCAGGTCCGCTTCCTTCGTACGGTCGGCGCGCACGACGACCAGCACGCGGCCCACGCGGTGCGCAAGCACGGTTGCCGGCGAAGCCGCGAGCGCGGGGGCGGAATCGAGGATGACGATGCGGCGCGGATTGCTGGCCGCCAGGCTCTCGATGAGTTCGGCGGCGCGTGCCGACGACAGCAGTTCGGTGTCGTCGTTGCTCGCGCGGCCCGCGGGCAACACCGATAGTTTCGGGATGTCGGTCTGGATCACGAAATCCTCGACGTTCGCATCCGGGTCGGCGATCGCATCGATCAGTCCCGCCGAACCGCTGAGGCCCAGCGTCGACATGACTTCCGGCTTGGCGACATCGGCGTCGACCAGCAGCACCTCGCGGTCGAGTTCGCTGGCGAGGCTGAGTGCGAGATTGACAGCGCAGAAGGTCTTGCCCTCGTTCGGCTGGGCCGAGCAGATCAGGACCATGCGGTCCTTCGCCGTTTCCTCGGCATCGGCGCGCATCAGCAACTGGCGCTTCACCAGCCGGAATTCTTCGGCCAATGCGCCGACTGGCGCATCGGGAAGGAGGAACCCGTCCGCACGCAAACGGTCGCGGTCGATCGTGCCGGCCTGTGCGCCAACCACCCTCGGCGTCTCTTCGACAGTTAGCGGAATCTCTGCCTTTGCCGGAGCAGCCTCGGGCGCACGAAAAACACTGCCGAAATCATAGACTTCGGCCGCACGCTCGATCAGCGATTCGCGATTATTGTCGTTGCTCATCAATGCGTCGGTCATGCTGCCAGCCCCCGCTGGACGAATTCGGCGATCATCAGCAGCGCGTAGACACCAACCAGCGCCCCCGCCCCGCCGGCAAACTGCATCACCCGCTTGCGGCGCTCAGGGCGCTCGGCAGCGGGCACTACCTCGGAGATCGAACCCAGCACCGGCAGGCCGCTCGCTTTCGCAAGCCGCGCGGCGGTCGGATAGGTCGTTTGCAACTGGCCGAATGCGAAGGCCGCTCCAACGCCCGCACCGATCGCAACGATCAGTACCGCGGTCAGCAACAGGGGCCGGTTCGGCGCCGACGGCACCACCGACATCGACGGCGGATCGATGACGTTGACCTTGATCGGGTCGGTCTGGGTCTGCACCTGCCCGCGCAGCTTCAGGTCTTCGCGGTCGGCGACCAGCTTGTCGTACTGGACTTTGAGCGCCTGGTAATCGCGATCGATCGCGGTCTGTTCGGCACTGAATTCGGGGCTGGAACTCTGGAGCGCAAGCACGCGGCCGATTTCTCCGTCCAGTTGCGCCTTGCGCGCGGAAAGTGCGGAAGCCGTCGCCTGGCGCTCGGCCTGCATCGACCGCAGCGACATATACATCGGGTTCGGGGAAGACGTGCCTGCCGAATAGGTCGCGCCGCCGCCCATGGCCCGCGCCCGCGCCAGTTGCGCACGCAACGCCACCATATCGGGGTGCGAATCCGTCCAGCCGCGCGCCTGTCCGTCGGCGATCTGCCCCTGAAGCTGGGCTACACGGCCGCCATCGCTGGCGACGCCCGGCATCGAGGTGGTGGCGGGTGTACCGCCCAGCTGTCCATTGACTGCCGCAAGTGCGCTGTTGGCGGCGGCAAGGTCGGATTCGACCCGCGCCAGCTCTACCCGCGCCTGTCCCAACCGGTCGACAACAGTGCCCGTGCCCGGCAGCGACGACAGGTATTTCGCGTCGAACGCCGCGCGCTTCGCCTCGACTTCGGCCAGCTGCTGCCCGCGCTGCTGGATCTGCGCGTCGATGAATTGCAGGCTGTTACCCGTCTCTACCCTGCCGCCCTGCGCACTGCCCGCGATGAACAGGTCGATCAGCTTGCCCGTGATCGCGCGTGCCAGCCGCGCGTTCGCGCCATCGGACATCCCCTTCTCGGAAACGCTCGCCGCGATCTGGTAGATATTGTCCTGCGTCGAGGTGATCGTGATCGCCTTTTGCAGGGAAGCCGCCTTGTCGGCGACATCGCGGTCGCTCGCGACATGCTTTGCCAGCTCGGTCGAACGGACGATCGCTTCCAGATTGCCCTGCGACGTCAGGTTCTGACGAACGGTGTCGATGTCCGCGCGCTGGTCGGCGGACGAGATGCCGACCCTGTCAGTCAGCAGCGACCCGGTCTGGACGAAGATCGTGGCCGAAGACTTGTAGGTGTTCGGGATCAGGCTGATGACCAGCCAGCCGATCAGGCCGATGGACCACGCAACGCCCAGCGCCAGCCAGCGCCGTCGCCAGACGCCGTGCGCCGCAATCAGCAATTCATTGTAGAGTTCGCCCAACGTGCCGGCCCCTTAGAACGCGCTGGTCGGGATGATGATGACGTCGCCGGGCTGCAGCCGCACGTTCGCCTTCGAATCGCCCTGCTTCAGCAGCTTGCCGATGCGCAGCGCATATTCGGTCTGCTTGTGGCTGACCCGATCGTAACGGACGAGGCGCGCGCGGTCGCCCGCAGCGTATTCACTCAAGCCCCCGACGGCGATCATCGCGTCCAGCAACGTCATGTTGGCGCGGAACGGTATCGACGCGGGCTTTTCGGTCGCACCCACGATGCGGACCGCCTGTGAATAGGTGCCCGAGAAATTGTCGACGATGACCGAGACGATCGGATCCTTGATGTACTGCGACAGCTGGACCTTGATGTCTTCGGACAGCTGCGCCGCGCTTTTGCCCACTGCGGGCATGTCGGCGATCAGCGGTGTGGTGATGCGGCCATCGGGGCGGACCTGCACCTTCGCGCCGAGTTCGGGGTTCCGCCATACGAAAATCGTCAGCTGGTCGAGCGGCCCGATGACATATTCCTCACCCGGTCCTTCGGTCTGCTGGACGAAGCTTGCCGGGGGCAGTTGCGGGCCGCGGCTTGCACCGCCTGCGCAGGCAGCGAGACTCATGACGGCAATCCCTGTCACGAGCGTCCGTGCCCAACGATCGTACCCCATCATAACGTCCCTTTGCTTGGCCGGCGCCCACGCACACGACCGGTGTTCTCATGGGCGATAGCGCCGTGAGAGTGAAAATTGCGTTAGTGCTGCGCCTTAACTACGCCCCGATAACAAACTCGGCCGCCGGACCATGGCCCAGGAACGACGCCGGGCTGGCCGTCGCGCCATAGGCGCCGGCCATGAAAACCGCGACCACGTCGTCCACATCGGCATGCGGCAGTGAAACCGCGTCACCCAGCTTATCGAGAGGGGTACACAGGCAACCCACGACGTTGACGGTCTCGGTCGCGGCTTCCCCGAAACGCGAGGCGACTGCGATCGGGTAGTTCCGCCGCACTACGGTGCCGAAATTGCCGCTTGCCGCCAGTTGGTGGTGAAGGCCGCCGTCGGTGACGAGGAAGGTTTCGCCCCGGCTGTCCTTCCGGTCGACGACCCGCGCCAAATACACACCGCATTCGCCAACCAGCCAGCGGCCGAGTTCGATCGCGAAATGCGCGTCTCTTAGGGACGATGCCGCCAGTGTTTCGCCCAGCCGCTCGCCCACCATCGCCACATCGACGGTGGCATCGCCCGCAAAATAGGGGATGCCGAACCCGCCACCAAGGTTCACCAGCGGAGGCTCTGTGCCCACGCCATCCGCCAGCTTGCCAGCGAGTTCGACTGTCGCAGCCTGTGTTGCCGCAATCGCCTCGCTGTCGAGCGCCTGCGATCCTGCAAAAATGTGGAACCCGCGCCAGTCGGCGCCCGCGTCGATCAGCCAGCGGACAAGCGGCACGACGTTCTCCGCATCGACGCCGAACGCCGCCGCGCCGCCACCCATCTTCATGCCCGATCCCTTGAGCGCGAAATCGGGGTTTACCCGTACGGCGAGCTTCGGGCGGATGCCGAGCCGTTCGGCGATGGTCAGCGCCCGCGTTGCCTCGCCTGCGGATTCGAGATTGAGTGTCACCCCCGCCGTGATGGCCGCCTCGATCTCCGGGTCACGCTTACCCGGCCCCGCAAACGATAAGTGCATACCGGGTGCCGCGGCCAATACCGTCGCGAGTTCCCCGCCCGATGCGATGTCGAGCCCGTCGACCATCCCCGCGACCTTGGCGATTACCTTTGGGTGCGGGTTGGCCTTCACGGCGTAGTGGATACCGACATTGCCGGGCAACGCCGCACGCAGGGTCGCGACCTTGTCGGCGACGATATCCAGGTCATAGACGAAACATGGCGTCATGCCGCCGCTTGCCGCCACCGCACGGGCCATGCGGTCTGCGGTCCACCAGTGCGGAATGGTGCCGGACGGCTTGCCCATCACGCCACCTCGCGCGCGATCGCGGCGCGGTCGAGCTTGCCGTTCGCATTGCGCGGCAGTTCGTCGCGCCATTCGATGATGCGCGGTTGCATATGCGACGGCAGTTCGCGCTTCAGATGGCCGCTGAGCGCCGCATCGTCGCCCGTCCCGCGCACGATCAGGCGGATCGCCTGCCCCAGCGTGGCATCGGGGACGCCATGCGCTACAGCCTCGGCGGCCTGTCCGCTGGCTAGCGCTGCTTCCTCGATCTCCATCGGACTGATCCGGTGCCCGCTCGACTTGATCATCTCGTCCTCGCGCCCGACGAAGTAGAACAGTCCGTTCGCGTCGCGCGTGACCGTGTCGCCCGACCAGACAGCGGTGCCGCCATATTTCGAGAATTGTGGAGCAGGCTTGAACCGCGCCGCGGTGCGTTCGGCATCCTGCCAATAACCCTGCGCGACCAGCGGTCCGGCATGGACGAGTTCACCGGGCGCCTCGGCTGCTGCCTCGGTCCCGTCCTTCGCGACCGCCATGATCTCGGCAAACGGGATCGCACGCCCCATCGACGACGGATGCGCCGCAACCAGTTCGGGCGGCAAATAGGTAGAGCGAAATGCTTCGGTCAGGCCGTACATCGGGTAGATATCGGCATGGGGAAAGCGCGGACGCAAGCGTTCGATCATCGCGGGCGTCAGCGCACCCCCGGTATTGGTGATACGGCGAACGCCGGTCGCGGGCGGTGCATCGGCTTCCAGCAGTTGCAGCCACAGCGGCGGGACGCAGCCGAGCGTCGTAATCCCGTTCGCCTCGACCGCGCGCCAGACGTCTTTCGCCAGCAGGTAATCGAACGGATAGATCGCCGCGCCTGCCCTCCAGCTGTTGAGCAGCTGGTTCTGGCCATAGTCGAACCCCAGCGGCATCACCGCGAGCGTCCGGTCGTCCGGTTCGATCTTCAGGTAATGCGCGACGCTGACCGCGCCGAGCCACAAATTGGCGTGACTAAGCATCACGCCCTTGGGGCGCCCCGTCGAACCCGAGGTATAAAGGATGGCTGCAAGCGACTGCGGGTCGGCAGAGGATGGGGGTAAGCCGTCACCCGCTGAACGCGCGGCGCGGGCGGCATCTTCGAGCCAGATTTCGCACCTTTGGGGAACATCGCCCGGTTCCAGCGTCCCCGCCCGGCTGGTGCTGGTCAGCAACAGCGAAGCACCGCTGTCGAACAGGATATGCGCCACCTGCGCACGTTTCAGCACTGGGTTGATCGGCACGTGGATCAACCCGGCGCGCGGCGCAGCGAGCGGCATCAAACAGGCCTCGACCGTTTTCGGCAGCCATGTCGCAACCCGCGCGCCCGCATCCGGCACGAGCCGCTTCAGCGCCGCAGCCAGCGCACCGACCGCCGCTTCCAGGTCGCCGTAGGACAAGGTTTCCGCTTTGGTAACCAGGGCGGGCGCATGGACGCCGCCGTCGAGCGCGACATGGTCGATCGGTCTGGGTACGGGGTCGAGCTGTACCAATTCGGGACGGGTCCTGTGTTGACGGCCGAGCGACCGACGTGTGGAGAATGCCCCCATGTGGGTAAAGGGTGAAATATTTCGTGACCTGCCGACCGCGCTTTCTGTGGCGCAGGACGGTTTGTCGCGCGAAACGCAGGCTTCGCTGTTCGACCGTGCCGAATGGCTGGAGCGCATCTGGACCCATTGTCCGCCCGCCGAACGCGTCCTCGCCATCCGCGCGCGGACCGAAGGAAGCGATGCCTGGTTGTTCCTTGCCGAGACGGGCGGCGCGGCGGTCGGGCTCGCAAGCTGGTACACGCTCGCCTTCCGCCCGATCTTTACCGGTACGCCATCGGATAGCGCTGCCCGGGCGCTGACGGTGGCTATCGGCCGTCGTTTGCGCCCTCATTTGTCGTCGATCACTTTGGAACACGTTCCGGAATATGAAGCCGACCTGCTGCGGCGGGGGTTCGGTGGCGCTGGCTGGATCACCCATGTCGAGCCGCAGACCGCCAACTGGTCTATCGATGTCGAAGGCAAATCCTTCGAGGAATTCTGGGCTGAGCGACCCGGGCAACTGCGTTCGACCGCCAAGCGCAAGGGCGCTAAGATACCGCTCGAAATCACGATCCACGACCGCTTCGACGAGGCGGCGTGGGAAGATTATGCGGACATCTATGCCGACAGCTGGAAGCCCGATGAAGGCTCCCTCGCGTTCGTACGCGCCATGGCAGAGGACGAAGGGGCCGCGGGCACACTCCGCATGGGCATCGCCAAGCTCGAAGGGCGCGCCATCGCTGCCCAGTTGTGGACAGTCGATCATGGCATCGCGATCATCCACAAGCTCGCACACCGCGAGGACGTCGCCGAACTGTCGCCGGGCACCATCCTGTCCAAGGCGATGTTCGAACACGTCATCGACCGGGACCAGGCCTCGCTGATCGACTTCGGAACCGGCGATGACCGCTACAAGGCCGACTGGATGGACACGCGCGTCATGCGGATGCGGGTCGAACTCTACAATCCCCGCACGCTGCGCGGCCTGTTCGGCGGCCTGAAAGCGGGCGTGCGTACGCTTGTGGGGCGGGCGGCGAATCGCTAACGGCCTGCGGGAAATGGGGAACGCAGCGAAAAACGAGCGCGTGGAGCGCATTGTCCGGGGTGTGCTCCGCGATGTCCTGGGCATTTCGCAGGGCCGCGTGGACGCGTTCGATGCGGACACCGAGTTGTTCGGCGCGTTGCCTGAACTCGATTCCATGGCAGTCGCGGGGCTGTTGACCGAACTTGAGGATCGCCTTGGCATCGTGATCGACGATGACGACGTCGACGGGGAAATGCTCGCGACATTCGGCGCACTCACCGACTTCGCTGCCGCCAAAGCCGGGGCGTGATTTCGGACTACGCCTGGGCGCGAGGGCGCGAGGGCGTGGTGCGAATGGGACCGGACAACGGCCCCACGATCCTGATCCTGCCGCCATTGTTCGAGGAAGCGAACCGGATGCGCCGCATTCTGGTGGAAGTCATGCGCGGACTTGCTGCGCAAGGCATAGCGAGCGCCCTGCCCGACCTGCCCGGCACGAACGACAGCCCGATCCTGACCGTCGATGCACGGTTGGAGGACTGGGGCGCGGCGGTTTCGGCGCTGGCAGATACCCTGCCCCGCCCACTGCTGACTGTGGCGATCCGCGGGGGTGCGTTGCTCGATGGTTTTGCCGCGCCCGATGCCCGCTGGCGATTGGCCCCCGAAAGCGGGAAGCGCCTGCTTCGGGACATGCTGCGTGCGACCGCTCTGACCGGAACGATGAAGGCGAGCGAACTCGAAACCCGCGCGCGCAGCACGCCTGAGCGACTGGCGGGAAATATGGTCCACCCGGAACTCTTCGTCGCTCTCGAGGCCGCCGAACCGGATGCTGTTGCGGCCCGAACGGCCATTATCGGCGAAACAACTGCCCCTGCCGACATCGTCTTCGCCGGATCGCCCCCATGGCGCCGCGCGGAGCCCGAGGACGATGCCGCGCTGGTCGCGGCAATGACCGCCGACATCGCCGACTGGGTGAAGACATGCGTCGCTCGCTGACGTTTACTTGCGAGGGGGCGACACTCGCCGCCACGCTCGACGCGGCCGAGGGCGCGGCCGGGCTGCTGATCGTGTCCGGCGGCAATGAAATCCGCAGCGGCGCACACCGTGGCATGGCCGATCTGGCAGACGTTATCGCGGCCAAGGGACACCCCGTATTCCGTTTCGACCGCCGCGGCGTGGGCGACAGCGAAGGCAGTAATGGCGGGTTCCGGTCGAGCGGCCCGGACATTCGCGCGGCAATCGCCGCATTTCGGGCAGAGCAATCACAACTGACCCGCATCGTCGCATTCGGCAATTGCGACGCCGCGACCGCACTCGCCCTGCACGAAACACCCGTCGACGCGCGCGTCCTCGCCAACCCATGGGTGATCCCGTCGTCGGGCGCGATGCCGCCCCCTGCGGCGATCAAGGACCGCTACGTCCGCCGCCTGCGCGATCCCGAGGCCTGGAAGGCGCTGATTTCGGGCAAGATCGACCTTGGCAAACTCGCCAAGGGGCTCGGCAGGCTCGCCGCAGCCAAGCCCGCAACACCCGACAGCCTGGCCGACAAGACGGTTCGCGCGCTCGAAGCATCCACCATTCCCACGACGATCGTGCTGGCGACGGGCGACGCGACGGCAATCGCCTTCGCCGACGTCTGGCGCAACGATCCTGCTATTTCCGTAGTGCGGATCGACACCGCATCGCACAGCTTCGCCGATGAAGCCGCCTACACTCGGCTGGTCGAAATCCTGCTGGAGGCGCTCGGCTGAGTTACCAGCTCGACGCGCCGAATTCTGCCACGCCCAGGAACTTCTCGGCATCCAGCGCCGCCATGCAGCCCATGCCCGCTGCCGTCACCGCCTGGCGATAGATCTTGTCGGTGACGTCGCCCGCCGCGAATACGCCGGGGACCGCGGTGCGGGTGGAGCCGGTCTCGACGAACAGATAGCCCCCCGAATCCATCGGCAGCTTGTCGCGGAAAATCTCGGTCGCGGGCGAATGGCCGATGGCAACGAAACCGCCTTCTGCAGCGACATGGCTCGCTTCGCCCGTGACCGTGTCGATCAGGTCGACGCCGACCATTCCCACCGGATCGCCACCGCCCACGAACTTGTCGATGCGCTTGTTCCACAGGACCGAGATCTTTGGATTGGCGAACAGCCGGTCCTGCAGGATCTTTTCCGCGCGGAAATGGTCGCGGCGATGGATGATCGTCACGTCGGGCGAATGGTTGGTCATGTACAGCGCTTCCTCGACCGCGGTGTTGCCGCCGCCGATGACCACGACCTTCTTGCCGCGATAGAAGAAGCCGTCGCAGGTTGCGCAGGCGCTGACACCCTTGCCCTGCAGTGCGACTTCGCTGTCGAGGCCCAGCCAGCGCGCCTGTGCCCCTGTCGCGATCACCAGTGTCTCGCAGACGTATTTGGTGCCGCCGTCTCCGGTCAGCGTGAACGGACGCTGAGACAGGTCGACATCGACGATCGTGTCCCAGACCATCTTGGCGCCGACATGCTCCGCCTGCTTCTGCATCTGTTCCATGAGCCAAGGCCCCTGGATGACGTCGGCGAAGCCCGGGTAGTTTTCGACATCGGTCGTGATGGTCAACTGCCCGCCCGGCTGGATGCCCTGCACGACCAGCGGGCTAAGCCCCGCGCGCGCGGCGTAGATGGCGGCAGAAAGGCCAGCGGGGCCTGAGCCCAGAACCAGCATGCGAGTATTTACGACGGTCATTCGGCCTCCGGCTGTATGCCTGCCGACGATATAGGATGTTCGGCCCACCTTCGCTTGCGCTCGGGATTTCGCGCCCAAAATCGTCCCCCGGACGATTTTGCGTGGCACGAAATGGTAGCGGAGGAGGGACTTGAACCCCCGACACGCGGATTATGATTCCGCTGCTCTAACCAGCTGAGCTACTCCGCCCCGAAAGCGAGCGCGCGCTATACCAGCGCAATTTTGGGGGTCAACAGGGCGCGTCGATCGCCCTGCCCCCGCCGAAGCCCCATGCACCGATTGGCTCCCACGGACCGCCGCGATACCACCATGCCGCGAGGCCCGCGATCGCCAGCGGCCGCGCCATGAAGTCCGCGGACAACCGCCTATGAAGGTCGCGCGCCATGTGCGGCTCGACCTTGTTCTGCACCGTGATATGCGGCCGCCACCCTGCCCTGTCCTGCGGCGTCAGCACTAGGTCGAACCGGTCGGCCAGTTCAGCGCGCATGTCGGCTAGCGATGGGCTGTCGACGCTATAAGCGACGCCTCGCCCAAGAGAGATCACCGAAGCAAGACGTGCAGCCGGAGCCGGTGCGCGGCATGCTTCCTTCAGCACGTCACGTAATTCCTCGACGACGCTCGGCGGCAGGTGGTGGAACAGCGTCAGGTGCGCACGGAGATGGTTACGCTCTCGCGGGAAATGGGCGCGACGCAAAGCATCGGCCCAGGCGAAATCCGCCGGGCCGAGCAATGCGGTGACGATGATGGGAGCAGGCGTGGCGACGCCCGCGCCGCTCACTTCTTGAGGCTGAGACCGCCGAAACGCTTGTTGAAGCGTGCGACCTGACCACCGGCATCGAGCATCTGGCCCTTGCCGCCCGTCCACGCCGGATGTGCCAACGGATCGATTTCCAGCGTCATCGTGTCGCCTTCCTTGCCCCAGGTAGAGCGCGTTTCGAACACGGTGCCGTCGGTCATCTGGACCTTGATCATGTGATAGTCGGGGTGGCCAGTCGATTTCATGTCTATGCTTTCCGAATATGCCGCTGGTTTCCGACCAGCCGCGAAGCGGGCGCCCTTAACGGCTGATGCCGAAATCGGCAAGGGCTGTGACGGTCTGCCGTAAAACACGCTTCGTCGAATGCCGGGCAACCAAACCAACCTTGGAACGTTGCTTGGCCGTTTCGGGATATAGGGCAAGGCGATGTTCGACAGGCGGATGGTGCGCATTCGAAAATGGCACACGCGACGCGTCCTGTTTCCAAGGCGCGTGAATATCGAGGGCAAGGGCGAGCGCTGGGTGTTTTTCGACCGGTTCAAGGCACGCTGGTCGCCCAGCCGCCAGACCTGGCTGTGGCGCGACCTGCCCCACTGATCGGTACAGCGGCCCCCGGCATAAACCGGGGGAACAGCTTGGATTATTGCGGTGCGTCCGCGATCATCGCCGTGAACGACGCTTCGGCGGCGAGCTTATCACCGATCATTGCACGACCGGTGAACTTGCAGACCGTCGCGCGCTTCTGGACGAACTCGACTTCGAGCCGCAGCAACACGCCCGGCTCTACCGGAGCGCGGAACTTCGCACCCTCGATCGCCATGAAATAGACGAGCTTGCCCGAGCCGGCGAGGCCCAGCGACTCGACGGCGAGAATGCCCGCCGCCTGCGCCAGCGCCTCGACGATCAGGACACCCGGCATGATCGGCCGCCCGGGGAAATGCCCGGCGAAGAACGGCTCGTTGATCGTAACCGCCTTGATCGCGGCGATGCGTTCGTCCTTGACCAGTTCCTCAACGCGGTCGACGAGCAGCATCGGGAAGCGATGCGGCAGGGCCGCCATCACTCCCCGGATGTCGATCTGCATCGTCGGACTTAGCGCGACGGAGTCGGCGTGGTGGGACGCGGTGCTGCGGGTGCGGCAGGCGCAGCCGGGGCCGTCGTCGAAACGCTCGGCAGCTGCTGGTTCAGCTGTGCAAGCACGTCGGTCGTCACGTCGAGCGCGGGCTCGTAAGCCAGAATCGACTGCGGATCGATCGCGACGTTTGCGCCACGCGCCTTCATCGTCGCGACGATGATGGGGTTCAGCTTGGCGCTGATCTGCTGGCCGACGAACGCGCGGTTGCGGTTGAACGTCTCTTCACGCTGCGCGAGTTCGGCCTGCGCCGCCTGCTGGCGCTGCTGGAACGAGGTTGCGCGGGCACGAAGCGCGGCATCGGGTTCCTTGCCGGCGAGCGCGTTGACCGCAGCCTGGATCTGCTGGCCTTCGGTCTGCAGCGGCGTCACCAGTTCCTTCTGGCGCGCCTGGATGGCGTCGGCCTGGGTCTTCAGCTGGGCCTGTGCCGCGGTGCACGCGGTGCAGGTCGAGAACACCTTGCCGGTATCGACGACGATGGCTTGCGTCGGAACCGCCTTGGTCTGGGCCATGGCGGGCGAAATGGCGACGGCGAGCGCGCCGAGGGCAGTTGCGGTGAGGATCTTGGTCATCAGAATTGGGTTCCTACGTTGAATGTCAAAGTCTTGGTCTGGTCGCCCTCTTCTTTCAGGAGGACGTGGGCAAGGTCGATACGGAAGGGTCCGAACGGCGAGTTCCAGTTCACGCCGACACCGATCGAAACGCGCGGTTTTGCGGAGTTCCCATAGAAGAACTCCTTGAAGCCGCCGCTGATCGTCGTGGTGTAGGCGGCCGAACCGGTGGGGCAACCGCCAGCCGGGCGCACCGAATAGGTCGTCGTCGAAGTGCCGTCGGGGTTGGTAACCGTCGTAAAGCACTGCGCAGCACCATTCGCGTCGAGGACGTCGCGGATGAGCCGCGGATCGCTCGGCAGGTAGTCGCCGAGGACCGGTGTCGCGACACCGAACACCGAGCCGACATCAAGGAACACGGACGGGCGAAGACCCAGTTCGCGTGCGCCCGAGCCGAGCGGAATTTCGAGTTCGAGCCGTCCCTGATAATAGGCGCGTCCGCCGAGCGCGTCGTCGCTGAACTGCGACTGGTCGGTGCTGAGCGACACAGCGCCCGTTGTTGCGTCCGTGACATAAGGCACGCGCTGGACCCGCGGTCCGATACCGCGGATATCGAAGCCGCGCATTTGCGGTTCGCCCAGGAAGAAGCGGTCCGTCAGTCGAACCTTGTCGATGCCCGGTCCCGTTGCGCCGCCAAGCGGAATAAGCGATCCCGCCTCGGCACTTACCGAGAAGATGAACCCGCTCAGCACCGGCCAGTATTTCGCCGCGCTGAAGGTCTGCTTCAAGTATTTCACGTCGCCACCGAGGCCCGCGATATCCTGGCTGAACACAAAGCGTTCACCGCGGCTCGGGCGGATACGGTTGTTCAGATTGTCATAGACGATGCTGTAGCCCGCCGACGAAACCATGCGGTCGCCCAGGGAATCGCACAAGTAACGTCCCGCGAGCAGCGGGTCGCACTGGCCGTTGAAGTAATAGGTGTTCTGGTCGAGCGTGACGTTGTCGAAGCTCAGGCCATAACGCACGGCCATCGACCAGTACTCAGTCAGGGGCAGGCCGGCACGCAGCTGGAAGCCGGTCGTGAGCTGCTGGTAAGTCGTGTTGCGCGTGTCGCCGATGTAGTTGAACGAGTTGTAGTCGCGACGGAAGATATCGCCGCCGACGGCGATGTTCTTGTCGAACAGATACGGCTCGGTGAAGCCCAGTTCGATCGACTTCGAATAGCTCGAATAATTGACGCCGGCGCGTAGTTCCTGGCCCTTGCCGCGGAAGTTGCGCTGCGTGATGTTCGCCTGGACGATGAAGCGTTCGAGACTGGAATAGCCCGCCGCCAGCTGAAGCTCGCCGGTCGACTTCTCTTCGAGGTTGGTCT
>JAZKBQ010000013.1:0-7851 GCA_040388515.1 Pseudomonadota bacterium
GCTTCTCGCCCGCGCCGATCGCCATGATCATGCCCTGCGGCGGGTTGATGACCGCTTCGAACTGCTTGATGCCGAACATACCCATGTTGGAAAGGCTGGCAGTGCCGCCCTGGTATTCGTGCGGTTGCAGCTTGCCCTCCTTCGCGCGGCCGGCGAGTTCGGACATCTCGGTCGAGATCGCCGACAGCGCCTTGGCCTCCGCGCCCGCCACGATCGGCGTGATCAGGCCGTTCGGGATGCTGACTGCGACCGCGATGTCGGCGCGCTTGTATTCTATCAGCGTGTCGCCGGCGAAGCTGACGTTGCACTTCGGCACCGCGACCAGTGCCGCGCCCAGTGCCTTGATCAGCATGTCGTTGACGCTGAGCTTCACGTTGCGGCCGCTGAGCGCCGCGTTGAGTTCGCCGCGCAGCTTCAACAGGGCATCGAGACGGATGTCGACGGTCAGGTAGATATGCGGAACCTGCTGTTTCGATTCCGTCAGGCGGCGCGCGATGGTCTTGCGCATGTTCGACAGCTTGACCGCTTCGTGCGGGATGTCGGTCGTGAATGGTGCGGCAGGAGCGGCGGGCGCAGACGACGTGGCAGGTGCAGCGGCAGCCGCGGGCTTCGCGGCACCGGGCTGCGCGCCCTCGACGTCGGCCTTGACGATACGTCCGTTCGGGCCGCTGCCGGTCAGGCCTGCCAGGTCGACGCCCTTCCCTGCAGCGATACGCTTGGCGAGAGGAGATGCCTTCACTCTGTCTCCCTCTCCCCTCTGGGGAGAGGGTTGGGGTGAGGGGGTGGGAGCGGTTGTTGCCGCAACAGGAGCGGGAGCCGATGCTGGCTGGGGTGCCGGAGTCTTCTCGGCGGCGGACGCCGCCGACCCCTCACCCTTGCCCTCTCCCCGTTGGGGAGAGGGGGAAGATGTTGCATCCTCACCCTCGCCCGCGATCGTCGCGATGACGGTGCCGACCTTCACGCCGTCCGTACCCTCTTCGACCAGGATCGAAGCGATCGTCCCCTCGTCGACGGCTTCGAATTCCATCGTCGCCTTGTCGGTTTCGATTTCCGCCATGACGTCGCCCGACTTCACCGTGTCGCCGACCTTCACCAGCCATTTGGCAAGTGTTCCCTCCTCCATCGTCGGGGAAAGGGCAGGCATCTTGAGCTCGATCGGCATTGCGATTCCTTGTGGCCGTAGCGTTAGGCACGCCTTCTTCCATTGCGGGGCTTGCGGTCAAGGCCCGGCTGTGCGCAGCATCGGCCAAGGCTGAGAGGAACGGGGCCATGCGGACCTATCTTGTTGTCGTCGACGAGACGCCGGAGGCAGAGGTCGCGCTGCGTTTTGCCGCGCGCCGTGCCGCGAAGACAAAGGGGACCGTGCAGATCCTGGCGCTGATTCCGCCGGTCGAATTCGTCGGGCTGAGCGGCGTCCAGGCGACGCTTGAGGAAGAAGCGCGGCAGCATGCCGAGGCGCTGGTCGCGAGTGCGGCCAGCATCCTGACCGAGGAAAGCGGTATCAAGCCGTCGATCACGGTGCAGGCGGGCGAGCCGGTGCCGCTGATCCGCCAGGCACTGGCGGACAATCCCGATATCGCAGCACTGGTACTCGGCGCGGCCGCGACCGGATCGCCGGGCCCGCTGGTCAATCATTTCGCCTGTGTCGAGAGCGGGCAGATGCCCTGCCCCGTCATGGTCGTGCCCGGCGGCCTCGACAACGACGCGCTCGACCGGCTGAGCTAAGGAAACCATCATGAAATCGTTGTTGCTGCCCCTGCCCGCGCTCGCCCTGATTGCGGCGGCGCCCGCGCCCCAGCCTGCGGCGCTGCGGTCGACCGTCGAAAAGCTCGTGTCGTTCGGCACGCGTCATTCGGCGTCGAGCACCACGGACCCGAAACGCGGCATCGGCGCGGCGCGCAACTGGGCGGCGGGCGAGTTCCAGAAGCTGTCGGCCGGCTGCGG
Organism: Pseudomonadota bacterium; assembly: GCA_040388515.1. Taxonomy (GTDB): domain Bacteria; phylum Pseudomonadota; class Alphaproteobacteria; order Sphingomonadales; family Sphingomonadaceae; genus Sphingomonas_O. Next base: position 1,945 of record JAZKBQ010000013.1, read on the forward strand.
CGGCTGCATCACCGTCGACCGGCCGAGCGCCCGGTTCGAAGGGCCGCGCGCTCCCAATGGCGTGATCATCGAGGATGTGCTGGGCATCCAGCGCGGCACGGGATCGCCCGACAATGTCGTCATCGTGTCGGGTCATATCGACAGCCGCAATTCCGACCCGATGGACGCGACCGGTGAAGCCCCCGGCGCCAATGACGACGGATCGGGTGTCGCGCTGGTCCTGGAGGCCGCGCGTATCCTGTCGAAGGAAAAGCACGAGGCCACCATCGTCTACGCCGCACTGTCGGGCGAGGAGCAGGGGCTGTGGGGCGGCAAACTGCTTGCCGACACGGCAAAGGCGCGCGGCTGGACCGTGCTCGGCATGCTCAACAACGACATCGTCGGAAACACCAAGGGACAGGACGGACGCATCGTTGCCGACCGTGTCCGCGTGTTCAGCGAAGGTGCGCGGGCGTCCGAAGACCTGGCGACGGCGAAGTGGCGGCGCGCCTCGGGCGGAGAGGACGACAGTTCGTCGCGCGCGCTCGCCAAGCGGGTGGGCGACGTCGCCGCCGCGAACAAGAGCGGCGTCGCGGCATTCCTCGTCCGCCGGCCCGACCGCTTCGGCCGTGGCGGCGACCATACGCCGCTGCTGGAGGCCGGCTATCCCGCGGTCCGCTTCACCGTGGGCGTCGAGAATTACGATGCGCAGCACCAGAACCTGCGGACCGAGGGCGGGCGCGTCTATGGCGACACGATCGATCGGATGGACTTCCCCTATCTGGCAAAGGTGACCGCGCTCAACGTTGCGGTCCTGCGCCAACTGGCGTCCGCCCCCGCCGCGCCAGTTTCGGTCGTGCTCGAAGGAGCGGTTGCGACCGATACGACCGTCAAATGGACTGCCGTGCCCGGTGCCGCCGGTTACCGCATCCGCTGGCGCCGCGCCGACCGGCCGAACTGGGAAACGTCGCGCGACGTCCCGGGCAGCCAAACCTCGGAAACGCTGAAGGGTATCATCGTCGACGATACCTTCATCGGTGTGTCGGCGCTGTCGGCCAGCGGCGGCGAAAGCCTGGTCACCTTCGGCGGCCTTGCCCCGCCGAAATAAGCGTCAGGTAATCGGTATTTCCTTGGGCCGCTTGACCGGCACATATTTGCCGCGCGGCTTAGCCTTGGCGCGAACGGGGACATAGTCCGTCACGTAACGTACCGTTTGCACCTCACGGCAATCCGGCGCCGGGGCCGGTTCGACGATAACCCGTGGCTCGGGATCATAGGCCATGTCCCAGTGCGGACGCATCAGCGGTGCCCGGTCATCATCGCGGTCGTGGCGATGCTTATGGCGGCGACCTTCCCTGGCCGGACGACGCATGTCGTCCGCCGAGCGCCAGTCATAGACCCGGCCCCAGCGGTCGGTCAGCACCGCGTCGTCATAATAACGCGACCAGCCATAGCCCCAGGCCGGTTGCGGCAGGCCGAACCCCCGCGGATCGGCGATGAAATAGCCCGGCGCCACCCAATAGCGCGGCAGGGTGTAGCCATAGCCCGGCGCGCGATAGGCGTTCCATCCGCCCGGGACCGACGCCCAGCGGTCGCCGTGCATCATCGGGCGCGGCGCCATCGGCGCGGGCGGCATCGGCATGGCGCGCGCGACCGGCATCGGCGGAACGGGAGGCGCCCCCACGCCCGAGTCGTCGGCCGCAAATGCGATGCCGGGGGCCAGCGCCAAAGCCAGCGCGATGCCAGCAACTCCGAGCCTTGCCATGGTAAACGCCCCTTCGAAAAATGGCGCATTTATGCGGCGTTCCCGCGCGAATGCTTAACGCGGTGTTAGCATTTTCGGCGCTGTCCCGGAACGGGCGCGCAACACTTCACGCTGTCCCGTTCAGGGGCAGATGCGCGTGGCCAGCATCGCGGCAAGTGCCTCGATCCCGGCCCGGTCGTCGGCGTCGAAGCGCGCGACCGTGGGGCTGTCGAGGTCGATCACGGCGATCACCTTGCCGCCCGCGATCACGGGAACGACCAGTTCCGAAGCGCTCGCCGCGTCGCAGGCGATGTGCCCGGGAAAAGCATGGACATCCTCGACCAGCTGGCTTTCCCCGCTTGCTGCCGCAGCGCCGCACACGCCCTGTCCGAACGGAATGCGGATGCACGCCGTTTTCCCTTGGAAGGGTCCTAGCACCAGTTCGTCAGCGCCGAGGGTGCGATAGAACCCGGCCCAGTTCAGGTCTGGCAACCAGTCGAACAGCAGTGCCGCGATATTCGCCATGTTCGCGATCGCGTCGGGCTCGCCCGCGGTCAGCGCATCGGCGGCGGACAGCAGGTCGCGATAGAGCGCGGACTTGTCGGTGGCGGTGGTCTTGAAGTCGAACATCAATCGAAACTCACTTTCCCGCGGCCCCGTTTCACTTCGCTGCGCACGGCCTTGCCGACCATGCGCTTTTCCTTCGCGGATTTCGACGGTTTGGTCTTCACCCGCCGCACAGGGGCGATATTGGCCTTGGCCACCATCGCGGCAAGCCGGTCGCGTGCTTCGGCGCGATTGGCCTCGCGTGTGCGGAACGAGCGGGCGGTGATCACGATCTCGCCCTCGTTGGTCCAGCGGCTGCCCGCCAGCGTCTTCAGCCGCGCATAGACCGGCGGCGAAAGGCGCAGCGCGAATACGTCGAGGCGCAGTTGCACCGCGGTCGCGACCTTGTTGACGTTCTGTCCGCCCGGCCCGGTGCCGGCAAGGAACGCTTCTTCCAGCGCAGCCTCCGGCAAGGGCGGCGGCGCATCAGCCATCGCGGAAGCCCGCTTCGGCGAAATGCGGCGGCAACGGCGCCGTCGCCTCGATCGCGGGATGGTTGTCGCGCGGAATGGTCAAGCTGGTGGCGTGGAGCAGCATCGGTTCGCCCGCGGTGCCATAGACCGGATCGCCGACGATCGGGATGCCGATCCCGCTCGCGGCATGGACGCGCAACTGGTGCGTGCGTCCCGTCTCCGGCGTGAAGCGGACGAGCGCCCGGCCGTTCGCGATCCCGGCGACTTCCCAGTTGGTGACGGCGGACTTGCCGAGCTTTTCGACCTTCATCCGCCAGCCGCCCTCGCGGCTCGAGATCTTGGTCAGCGGCAGGTCGATCCGCCCGCCCTGTTCGGCGGGAACGCCATCGAGGACGGCCAGGTAGACTTTCTTCACCGTCCCCGCCTCGAACGCGGCTGCAAAACGCTTGTGCGCCCGCGGGTTGCGCGCGAGCAACAGGCAACCGGACGTGTCGCGGTCCAGCCGGTGCACCGCCAGCGGATGCCGCTCGAACCCGAAGCGCAGGGCGTCGAGATGATTGACAAGGCTCAGCGATCCGTCGCGCGGAGCGTCGACGGGCAGCCCGGCGGGCTTGTCGACGACGATGGCTTCGGCATCGATGAACAGGACACGGTCGGCTAAAATCATTGCGCCCCATAGCGGGCGGCAGCGGCATTGACCAAGGCGGATATGCGCGCCCGCAATTCGGGCGGCCCGATGGCCTCGACCTCCGAACCGAAACCCAGGACCAGCGTCGCCGCATCGTCGATGGATTCGATGGGGAACCTAACCATCGACCGTCCGTCGTCCTGCCGTAGCGCTGTGCCGACGGCGTCGCGGGCGTACGCCCCTTCGCGTGCAATGCGCTTCAGTCCCGCATCCGTGGCGCGCAGTTCGGCGGTCAGGGGGCGCAGATCGCGCTCGAACCGGAGAAGCTGGTCGCGCCAATAGCGTTTGAGATCGAAGCTTTCGGGGCGGGCCGCCTCGTCTTCGGTCACGATGCACGACCTGATCGTCGACACACGGAACGTGATCACCTTGTCCGCGCTGCCCGCCACCAAATACCAGGCGCCGCCCTTCAGTACGAGGCCCAACGGCGCGACCTGCCAGTCGCGAACGCCTTTCCAGCTTTCATAGGTCATCGCGATACCACGGCCGTCGAGAACGGCGCGGGCGAGGGTGCCCAAATGCGGCGCATCGTCCGCCGCCTGGTACCAGTCGACCGGATCGTGGTGGAAGCGTGCGGCAATCCGTTCGGCATGCGCGGAGCTACCGGCGGGAAGTGCGGCGAGCATCTTTCCCTGCGCGCGCGATGCTGCTGCACCGAGGCCCAGTTCGGTCGCGGGCCCCGGCATGCCGATCATCAGCATCGCCTCCGCCTCGTCTTGCGACAGGCCGGTCAGCTTGGTGCGGTACCCGTCGAGCAACTTGAACCCGCCACCGGGGCCGCGGTCGCCATAAACCGGCACGCCCGCCGCACTCAGCGCATCGATGTCGCGATAGATCGTGCGTACCGAGACTTCGAACTCCTCGGCCAACGCCTCCGCTGTCAGCCGTGTACGCAGCTGGAGCAGGATGAGGATCGAGAGCAGGCGGCTGGAACGCATCCGCGCAGCCTAGCATGATTACCTGACATGATGTGTCAGGTATCTCAGTCGAACGCGTACGCATCCATCGCGAGAATGCCGTAAGTCGTGCTGCGGTGAATGGCGCGCGCCTTCATTGGCGTGTCCCCCGCTCCCATTGCAGCGAACAGCGGCAGGATATGGTCCGGGGTCGGATGATTCTTGCGGCCGAACGGCGCGCGGTCGACCGCATGCAGCACGGCATCCGCGTCGCCTGCGGTCAGCCGGTCGTCGATCCAGTCCGCGAACGCGACGACCCAGTCGGGTGCGGCGGACGTGATCTCCGGGCGCAACGTGAAAAAGCTGCGCAGGTCGTGCGTCATGCTGCCCGACCCGATGATCAGGATGTTCTCGTCGCGCAGCGGTGCCAATGCCGCACCCAGCGCCGCATGCCATTCGGGCGATTTGCCGCTGTCGATCGACACCTGGATCACGGGGATGTCGGCGTCCGGATACAGCAAAGTCAGCGGCACCCACGCGCCATGGTCGAACCCGCGTGAGGGATCCAGCACGGCGGGAATGCCGTTCGCACCCAGCAGTCCGGCAATCCGCGCGGCCAGCGCCGGGTCGCCCGGCGCCGGATAGCGCATGCGGTAAAGCTCATCGGCAAATCCGCCGAAGTCGTGGATTGTCGGCGGCGCCGCGCCCGACGTGATCGTCACGCGCGGCTCATCATAATGCGCCGAGATCATGACGATCGCATCCGGCCGCGCCAGCGTCGCCCCCAGCCCGGCGAGGAAATCACGCGCCGGACTGGGTTCGAGCGCCATCATCGGCGACCCGTGCGAGACGAACAGGGCGGGCTGGCGGGCGCTCATGGCCTTAGCCGAACACCTTGGCCGCGACTTCGGCGACACGGCGGCCCTGGTAACGGGCACCTTCCAGTTCGACCTCAGAGGGCTGGCGTTCGCCCTTGCCGCCGGCAACCGTGGTTGCACCATAAGGAGCGCCGCCGACGACTTCCTCATGGCCCATCTGGCCGGCATGGCCATAGTCGAGGCCGACGATCGTCATGCCGAAGTGCAGCAGGTTCGTGATGATCGAGAACAAGGTCGTCTCGTTGCCGCCATGCTGCGTCGCTGACGAGGTGAATGCACCGCCGATCTTGCCGTTGAGCGCGCCGCGCGCCCACAGGCCGCCGGCCTGGTCGAGGAACGCCGTCATCTGCGACGACATGCGGCCAAAGCGCGTGCCGGTGCCGACGATGATTGCGTCATAATGTTCGAGATCGGCAATGGTCGCGACAGGCGCGGCCTGGTCGAGCTTGAAATACGCACCCTTGGCGATCTCTTCGGGCACGGTTTCGGGAACACGCTTGATATCGACCGTCGCGCCGGTGCTGCGCGCACCCTCGGCAACGGCGTTCGCCATGGTCTCGATGTGGCCGTAGCTGGAATAATAAAGGACGAGGACTTTTGGCATTTCATTTCCTTTCTTCTCCCTCTCCCCGCTTGCGGGGAGAGGGTCGGGGAGAGGGGGGAGTCCCCCCGAAACCGTTGATATGATCTGGGAGAGCACTGG
>JAZKBQ010000013.1:7861-54111 GCA_040388515.1 Pseudomonadota bacterium
CAGCCCTCTCCCCGCTAGCGGGGAGAGGGAGACTTACGCCGCGTCGACGAGGACGATTTCGGCGTCCTCAACTGCGCGGATGGTGAAGCGGCCTTCAGTCAGCGCCGCCCCGTCGCGAGCGTTCACAGGTGTCCCGTCGATATCGAGCGCGCCGGTCGCAGGCACCAGATAGGCGTGACGGCCCGGTCCGACCTCGTGGGTCAGGGTTTCGCCCGCCTTCAGCGTCGCGCCCATCACACGGGCATCGGTACGGATCGGCAGCGCATCGGGTTCGCCGAAGCCGCTGGCAAGCACTGCGAACTTGCCCGCATTGTTGTCCTTGGGAAACTTCTTCGCGCCCCAGCCGGGTTCGCCGCCACGGACATTGGGCTCGATCCAGATCTGGAACAGCGTGGTCGGTTCGTCCTCGGCGTTCCATTCGGAATGCCGCACACCCGACGCCGCGCTCATCACCTGCACGTCGCCCGCCTCGGTGCGGCCGACATTGCCCATCGAATCCCGGTGCGTGATCGCTCCCGTACGGACGTAGGTGATGATTTCCATGTCAGAGTGCGGGTGCGGCGGAAAGCCGGTGCCGGGTGCGATCGTATCGTCGTTCCAGACGCGGATCGGCCCCCAGCTCATCCGCTTGGGATCATAGTAATTGGCGAACGAGAAATGGTGATGCGCATCGAGCCAGTCGTGGTTGGCGGCACCGAGCGAATTGAAGGGTCTTACGTCGATCATGGGATGTCTCCCGTTTGAGTGGTTGACGCCGAGATAGGCCGCTGTCACACATATAGAAATAGAAACAATGGAAAGTGATTGTTTCCAAAAATGGCATTACCCGATTTCGAGGCCTGGGCGATCTTCGCGGCCGTCGCCGAACACGGATCGTTCGGCGGCGCTGCCCGCGCGCTCGGCCTCTCCAATGCGACGGTGTCGAAGGCGGTGGCGCGGCTGGAGGCATCGATGGGCACGACGCTGTTCAACCGCACCTCTCGCAGGATCGCCCTGACTGAAACCGGCGCATCGCTTGCCGAGCGCGCCGCGCGGTTGTTGTCAGACGCAGTCGAGACCGAAGAATGCGCACGCGAGGAAGTCGGGGCACCGCGCGGCACGGTGAAGCTCGCCGTCCCGATGAGCTTCGGCCTTGCCGAGGTGGGCCCGGTCGTCGCCGACTTCATGGCCGCCTATCCCGACATCACCGTCGAGCTGAACCTGTCGGACTCGTTGGTCGATATCGTGGGCGACGGCTATGACGCGGCGCTGCGGATCGCGTCCATGCCGGACAGCTCTTTGCGCGCGCGCAAGCTTCGCGACGTCGATCTTTACGTCGTCGCCAGTCCCGACTGGATCGAACGACATGGGCGGCCTGACAGCCCGGCAGCGCTCGATGCTTCGGAAGTGTTCGGCTATACGATGGTCGCACGACAGGCTTTGACCTTTCGGCACGCAGACGGGCGAGAGGCCGTGCTGAAAACCGAAGGACGTCTGCGCGCCAATAACGGTGATGCGATGCTTGCGGCGCTCGAGGCGGGTCTCGGCGTCGCGATGTTGCCCGACTTTATCGTCGGCCCGAGCCTGAAGACGGGTGCGCTCGCGGCGATCCTGACCGACTGGTCGATGCCGCCGATCGCGTTGCACCTGGTCACCCCACCCGGCAAACTCCGGCCGCGGCGGGTCACTGCACTACTGGATTTCCTCGCAAACAGCAGGCTCGCCAGCCCGCGCTGACGCGCCGGCTTATCAAATATTACATTTTCCCAACCTTTGTTTTGTCACGCTGGTGAAACAAAAACGTCACCGGTCGATCCTAGCGCCGCGCCAGCCATTCGTAGCGGCGGGGATTTCGAAAATGACGATGAACATTGCGCGGCGCGCGCACCTCTTTGGTGCGAGCGCGATGACACTTGCCCTGTGCTTTGTGCAGACGCCCGCCATGGCGGCCGCCAGCCCGGAAGCCGTGCCGGCAGAGGCGACGAACACCGGGAACAGCGACATCGCCGAAGGGTCGGCCATCGTCGTGACGGCGACCAAGGCGAACGAAATCGCACCGGTTACGTCGTCGCTCGAAACGCAGCAGCCGCAATCGATCGTCTCACGCTCCTTCATCCAGGATTCGCTGCCGACGACCGCCGACTTCAACCAGGTCGCGCTGATCGCGCCGTCGGTCTCCAACTTCGGCGGCAACAACGGCGTCGGCCTGTCGGAATCGAAGGCGCAGATCCGCGGTTTCCAGGACGGTGAGTATAACATCACCTATGACGGCGTGCCCTTCGGCGACCAGAACGACCCGACCCATCATTCGAACACCTTCTGGCCGTCGAACACGATGGAAACGCTGGTCGTCGACCGTGGTCCGGGCAATGCCAGCCAGCTGGGCCAGGCGACTTTCGGCGGCAATATCAACCTGTTCAGTCGCGTGCCGCGCGACCAGCTGGGCGTCGAACTGCTGGGCAGCTATGGCACCTACAATACCTATGTCGGACAGGCCGTCCTGCAATCGGGTGCGGTTGATGCGCTCGGCGGCACGAAGTTCGTGGCAAGCGTCCAATATGTGAATTCGGACGGCGCACTCACCAACGAGAAATACCGCCAGCTGAACTTCTATGCGAAAGCCGTCGTGCCGATCAGCGACGATGTGACGCTCAGCCTCATCGGAACCGCCAACCGCAACGTGTTCAACCAGTCCGACAGCGACGGCATCACGCTGGCGCAGGCCGCGAAGTTCGGCCAGCATTACGCGCTGTCGAACGATCCGCTGCGGCAGGACTATTACAAGTACAACAACACGACCAAGACGACCGATTTCTACATCGCGCGCCTCGACGCGAACATCGCACCGGGCAGCACGTTCACCAACAGCGCCTATACCTACAAGTACGACAACGAGACGCTGTCGGGCCTCGACACGACGCAGGACGGCCTGCAGCCGGGACAGACGCCAGGGGCCGCGGTCGGCGCTGTCACCACGACCAACAAGGTGAAGTTTTCGGCAACCGGCGCATCTGTCTTCGGCGTCCCCGGCTACACCAAGTCCAATGCCTACCGCGTCTATGGCGACATCGCGAAGGTGAAAGTCGACTTCGGGTTCGGCGCACTGACCGCCGGTGCCTGGATCGAATGGAGCCAGACGTTCCGGCAACAGACCGAAGTCGACCTGCTTACCGGTGCGTTCAACTATCGCAACTCGCAGCAGGTTGCGCCCGCAACCGGCGCAAATCCCGGCGCGATCACGCAAGGCTATGTCCGGTTCAACCAGAATTCCTCTATGAACCACACCGAAGAATTCGCCGAGCTCGAACTGCGCCCCCTGCCCGGCCTGACGATCACGCCCGGCTTCAAGCACGTCGATTTCAACCGCAAGATCGACGCGATCGCCAACCAGACGACGCGATATGAACAGCATCTCAGCAAGACCTATACCGCCGACCTGCCGTTCCTGAGCGCGAACTACCAGGTTACCGATAATGTCGCGGTCTATGCGCAATATGCGCGCGGTTTCCTTATGCCGCCGCTCAGCCAGCTTTATGTCGCCCAACCCGGTCTCTCGACAGCCGATCCGCAGCGGTCGACCAATTACCAGGCCGGTATCGTTTATCACGGCAGCCGTTTGAGCATCGACGTCGACGTGTACTCGATCGAGTTCACGAACAAGTTCGTCAGTTCCACCTCGCCGGTCCCGGGTGAAGGCGTGATCTTCACCAATATCGGCGGCGCCCTCTACCGCGGCATCGAAGGGCAGATCACCTATGCCTTCGGCAACGGCCTGGCGGTGTTTGCCAACGGGTCGCGCAACGAAGCGATCGACAATACGACACGGGTTCAGGTCGATCGCGCGCCGCTGTGGACCGCTGCAGGCGGCGTCATCTACAAATCGGGGCCGATCCGCTTCTCGCTCATCGACAAGGTCACCGGACCGCAGAACGCATCCGGCTTCCGTATCGACGAGTATAATACGGCGATCATTTCGGGCAGCTACGACTTCGGCCGCATCCGTGCGGGCGTGAAGGTCAGCGACCTGTTCGACTCCGAAAACATCATGAACATTTCCGGCAGCCAGTATTTCTGGCAGCCCGGCCGACAGATCACCGGCGAAGTCACGGTCAAGTTCTGACACCACCCTCCCCAGCGTGGCAGTCAGGCCCCGGCACCGCCATGCGGTTGCCGGGGCTTTCTGTTAGTGCTTCACATGCGAGTCGCAGAAAGTGCCGCGACATCGGTTGCCAAAAAAATAGGCAAGAGCATCGTCTTTGCCTGAATTCGCGGCAGTCAATGGCATCGGATCCCATGTCCGAAGGGCGTATGTTGCGCTGCGTCGAATGGCACGCTTATTGAAACGCGAGGGGCAGGGAGTCACATGAAAAAGGTCGAAGCAATCATCAAGCCGTTCAAGCTGGACGAGGTGAAGGAAGCCCTTCACCAGGTCGGCGTGAGCGGCATCACCGTGACCGAGGCCAAGGGCTTCGGGCGGCAGAAGGGGCACACGGAACTCTACCGTGGCGCCGAATATGTCGTCGACTTCCTGCCGAAGGTGAAACTGGAAGTCGTCGTCGATGACGACCAGGCGCCCCGTGTCGTCGAGGCGATTGCGCAAGCCGCGCAAACCGGCCGCATCGGCGACGGCAAGATTTTCGTGATCCCGGTCGAAAGCGTGCTGCGTATCCGCACGGGCGAGACCGACAGCAACGCAATCTGATTTCCTCCCAACCCCAAGAATTCTGAGCAAAGGGCAAAGTGACAATGGCGAAGGCGAATACCCCGGCAGACATCCTGAAGCGGATCAAGGACGAAGAGATCGAGTGGGTCGATGTCCGGTTCACCGATCCCAAGGGCAAGTGGCAGCACCTGACCATGGTGTCGTCGGTGATCGGCGAGGACGAACTGACCGACGGCCTGATGTTCGACGGTTCGTCGATCGAGGGCTGGAAGGCCATCAACGAGTCCGACATGGTGCTGAAGCCCGATCTGGACGCGGTCTATGTCGACCCGTTCTCGGCAACGCCGATGATGATCCTGTTCTGCGACGTCGTCGAACCCTCGACCGGCCAGCTCTACAGCCGCGACCCGCGCTCGACCGCGAAGCGCGCCGAGGCGTATCTCAAGACCACCGGTATCGGCGACACCGTCTATGTCGGCCCGGAAGCCGAATTCTTCATGTTCGACGACGTGAAGTTCGAGAACAGCTATTCGACGAGCTATTACAAGATCGACGATATCGAGCTGCCGACGAACTCGGGCACGCATTATGAGAGCGGCAACATGGGCCACCGCCCGCGTGCCAAGGGCGGTTATTTCCCCGTCGCGCCGGTCGACAGCGCCGTCGACATCCGCGGCGAGATGGTTTCGACCATGCTCGAAATGGGGCTTCCCTGCGACAAGCATCACCACGAAGTCGCATCCGCCCAACACGAGCTGGGCCTGACGTTCGGCACGTTGACGCAGACCGCCGACCGCATGCAGATCTACAAATATGTCGTGCACCAGGTCGCCCATGCCTATGGCAAGACCGCGACCTTCATGCCGAAGCCGATCAAGGAAGATAACGGTTCGGGCATGCACACCCACCTGTCGATCTGGAACGGCAAGGAACCGCTGTTCGCAGGGAACGGCTATGCCGGTCTGTCGGACATGTGCCTGTATTTCATCGGCGGCATCATCAAGCATGCCAAGTCGGTGAATGCCTTCACCAACCCGACGACCAACAGTTACAAGCGCTTGGTCCCGGGTTACGAAGCGCCGGTGCTGCTCGCCTATTCGGCGCGCAACCGTTCGGCATCGTGCCGCATCCCGTACGGCACGGGCGCCAAGGCGAAGCGCGTCGAAGTGCGCTTCCCCGACGCGATGGCCAACCCCTACCTCGCCTATGCGGCGCTGTTCATGGCCGGCCTCGACGGCATCCAGAACAAGATCCACCCCGGCGACGCGATGGACAAGAACCTGTACGACCTGCCGCCGGAGGAACTGAGCCAGGTTCCGACCGTCTGCGGTTCGCTGCGTGAGGCCCTGGAAAGCCTGGAAGCGGATCACGCCTACCTGCTGAAGGGCGACGTGTTCACCAAGGACCAGATCGACGCCTATATCGAGCTGAAGATGGAAGACGTGGCCCGTTGGGAAATGACGCCCAGCCCGGTCGAGTTCGATATGTACTACAGCTATTGAGCCGCGCGCGGCGCGGCCACGCCCGCGCCGACGCTTGCCGCGCAGCAGGCAAGCACGCTCGGCTCCGGCCGGCCTCGCCAGAGCGAGGACCGACGACGCGGCTTTGCCGCGGCGCTTGATCAGATAAAAGGGCCCGGACCGAAACGTCCGGGCCCTTTTCTTTTCCGCAGCGGCCAGCCCCGAAAACCTCGGTTCACCGCATAATTTCGCGCGCGATGGATGAAACGGATCACCCGAAGCGTTCCACCTTCAACCGGACGTTAACGCGGGGCTTACCATTAATGTTTTGTAAACCTTTCGTACCGATACCGTTGCGGTTGTATTTTCAGCTGATTTCCATCCGGAATGATGCTATAACTATGGTTAACAGAACCGCTGAGGGTCGCATCCCGGCGGTCGGGGAACGGAACAGGGAACGATGAAGTCGGCGGCTTTGACTATGGCGGCGTTGTGCGTCTGCCCGCCGGCAATCCTCGCGACTTCGGTCGCGACGGTGCCGTCGGTCAAGCGTGCCGTGCACAATGCGACGCGCCCGGCCCCTGCCAAGCACAAGCTTGCACAAGCCCGGAAAAAGCCCGTCCAGACCGCTTCGACCGGCAAGGGCGTACCGTGCGATTCAGCACCGGCCGTTCGCACCTCGTCGGTGCTGCCCTATGCCATCTCCCTGCCGCCGGTCGACACGACCGATGCCGGTACCGGCAACCTCCCCGGTGCGCCGTTCACGGGCGGCGGTGTCGTTCCGGGCAGCGGCACACCCATTCTCTTTGGCGGCGGTAATCCGGGCGGCAACCCCGGTGGCGGATCCCCGGGCGGCCCGACGGCCGAAACGCCGGGCGATCCCGCGACGCCGACGGACCCGGTCACGCCCACCGATCCGGTTACGCCCGTCACGCCGACCGATCCCGGCATCCCGACCGTTCTTCCCATTCCCGAACCTGGAACATGGCTGTTGCTGATCTCGGGCTTCGGCTTTGTCGGTCTCGGCTTGCGTTGGCGCCGCGCCCGCGCCCGTGAGGCACGCAACCTCGCCGTTGCCACCGGCCCCGCGCTGGAAACGGCGCCGCGCCGCCGCCACATAAAAAAGGCCGGCGGCCTTTCGTCGGCAATGGCCTGGCTCGGCTTCGGCGAAGCAGCGACCGGCAGCGCATCCATGGCGACGATCGCTGCCAAGACGATGATGTGCGTATGCCCGACAGCCGCCATCGTCGGTTCGACAATGGCTGTCCCGGCGGTTCGGTCGGCCGTGCACAAGGCGACCGCCGTTCCTGTTTCCGCGCCGAAATATGTGATGACGACGGTCAAGCCGCCGTGCGATCCGTCGATCAGGTCGGTAGAGGCCGACACGCCGTCGCGCATTATCGATGCGGCAGAGGCCTCGCCCCGGATGCAGACAGCGTTGCTGGCTTCCACATCCGCGGCCCGCGGCCAGTAAACCGCACCCTCTTCGCATTCGCCAAAGTGTTGCCAAATCGCGACGCATGACGGCTGTCCCGCGTCCGCGGTAAATTGGACATTCGCGGTTCAGCAATATTACAGTAAGGAGACATCCGGGGGGCGGAATCGTTACAGCGGTCACACGCCCGAAAAGTATTTTCGAGAGGTCGTCTGTGTTCGCGTTCACGTCACGGGTTTTCACGGAAGGGTTGCAGACCGCGGCGGCTATACCAGTCGCCGAGCGCGCTATTCCCGGACGCTGGATCGCCGCGGGACTGATCGCCAGCATTTTCGCCGTGGCGCTGTTGATGCGGGCGGCGGGCCTGACCATCGATCCGGTCGATCCCAACACCTTGATCTACGCCTCGGTTTTCGCGGCGCTTGGCGCTGTTCGCTGGGTGTTTCGCAATCCGCGCTCGAACGGGACCCGGATCGTGCGCGACGTCGCTGAATATTTCGGTGTGTTCACCGCACTTTCGGTAACGGGCGCGCTGGCGAGCTACCCGATCGCATCATTTACCCAGGGATTTTCCGACCAGGCCCTGCACGGCATCGACCTCGCACTGAATTTCAACTGGCTCGGCTGGTACGAACTCGTCGCCACCACACCCGCGCTGCAAACGCTGGGACGCATCGCCTATGCGATGATCTATGTCTCGCCGGCGATCCTGCTCGGCTATCTCGCCGTCACCGACCAGCGCCGCGAAGCGCTCGATTTCGTCGCGGCCATGTGGCTGGCGGCAGCGATCACCCTGACCTGTTATCTTTTCATGCCCGCAGTCGGGCCGCTGTCGTACCTGGTAAAGGGGCCGTTGCCGTACCTGCCGACCAGCGACCTGTGGCAGGCGAACCTGATCCCTGCACTCCGCGCGCACCTCGCGCCGGTGGTGGACCTCGGCCATCTCGTCGGCCTGGTATCCGCGCCCAGCTTCCACACTGCTGCGGCCGTGCTGCTCATCTCGTTCGGCCTGCGCCAGCGCCATATCGGCGTGCCGCTGCTGCTCATCAATCTGGCGATGCTGTGGTCGACGGTGGTCGAAGGCACGCATTACCTGAGCGACATGATCCTCGGCGCGCTGGTGGCTCTGGTCGCCGTCGGCGTCGTCCGTCTCGTCCGCGTCGGCCTGGCACGGTGGGTCCCGGTCAAGGCGCCTTCGCTCAAGCCATTCAAGACAACCGCAGAGTCACATCGCGTCTCTTGACCGGATAACGCTATACCCATAGGGGGTATAGCTATGCCGCATCTTTCCAGCTCGAACAGCGACCTCGTCGCGCGCGTCCGCCGCATCGGCGGGCAGGTTTCCGCCATCGAACGCGCGTTGGATGCCGGGGCGGAGTGCGAGAAAGTGCTGCACCTCGCCGCCGCCGTACGCGGCGCGGTCAATGGCCTGATGGAAGAGATCATCGCCGAACATCTGGAAGAACATGTCGCAGCACCCGGGCTGAGCGACGCGGATCGCACGCGCGGCGCGCAAGACCTGCTGGCGGTCATCCGCCGTTATTCTAAATAGGCGGCAGCGATGACATCCTCACCCGATCCCCGTGGCCACACCCATAACCACGTCTTTCTTGGCTCATCGCACGACGAAAACGCGCGCCGCACCATGTCCGTCGTCATCCTGACCGTCGTGATGATGGTCGGCGAAATCGTCGCGGGCTGGATCACCGGATCGATGGCGCTGCTCGCCGACGGGTTCCACATGGCGACGCACGCGGTCGCACTGTCGGTCGCGGCCGCCGCCTATGCCTATGCCCGGCACCATGCCGCCAATGCCCGTTACAGCTTCGGCACGGGCAAGGTCGGCGACCTGTCCGGGTTCGCATCCGCACTGGTCCTCGGCATGATCGCGCTCGGCATCGGGTTCGAATCGTTCAACCGCCTGATCCACCCCATCGCCGTCGATTTCGGATCCGCTACGCTCGTCGCGATCCTGGGGCTGGTCGTGAACATCGTCAGCGCGTTCATGCTCGGTCACGGGCATTCGCATGGTCACAGCCATGGCCACGATCACGGCCATCACCACCATACGCACAACGGCCACGCGCACGATCACGGCCATAGCCATGGTCACAAGGCCAAGGGGCACAAGGACAATAATTTCCGCGCGGCCTATGTCCATGTGCTGGCCGACGCGCTGACGTCGGTATTGGCGATCGCGGCACTGCTCGCGGGACGCTACCTCGGCTGGGTGTGGATGGATCCGGCGATCGGCGTCGTCGGCGCGGTCGTCATTGCGCACTGGTCGTGGACGCTGATGCGCGACACGGCCGCCGTCCTGCTCGACGAGACCGACCACCATGTCGCCGACGAAGTGCGCACGCTGATCGAACAGCCGGGCGATGCGACGATCAACGACCTGCACGTCTGGCGTGTCGGACCTGAACATCACGCGGCCATCGTCGATGTGTGTTCGAACACCCCCTGCGAGGAGTTGCGCCAGCGGCTTGCGCCGGTCCACGAGATCGCGCACCTGACCATCGCCGTCACACCACGGACCGCGTGATCCAGCCGGTTGCGGTTGTGTTTTCAGGCACTTCGCCTATCGAGACGCGATGAGTGCCCGTCCCAGCGCCCGCCGAGAGCTTCGCCTGGGGACGGCCGACATGCACGACCGCGTCGACGCTATCTTCTCGCACGCCGACCTCGGCACGACCGATGGCTATGGGCGCTTCCTCGCGGCACAGGCGGCTGCGCATCTCGCGGTCGAGGATGCGCTGAGCGAAGCCGGTGCGGACCGCGTCGTTCCCGACTGGAACAGCCGCAAGCGTTCGGCGTTGCTACTCGATGATCTGGACAAGATGGGCGTGACACCGCCGCCCCGGCCGCAGCATGATGCGGGTACGACGCCAGCCGCGATAATCGGGGGCATCTACGTACTCGAAGGGTCGCGTCTGGGCGGATCGGTACTGAAAAATTCGGTCGCGCCCGGCCTGCCCGCACGCTTCCTGTCGGCAAGCGATCCGGCGTCATGGCGGCGATTGATCGAGATCATTGACGCGCGGTTGACCACCGCAGACGAGATCGCCGAAGCTGTAGACGCGGCGCGTGCTGTGTTTACGACGTTCGAGCAGTCCGGACGAAAATTCTTGAGGGTGAACTGATTTGGCGGATGGCAACGACCCGGTCGACCTGACCAACTGCGACCGCGAGCCCATTCACATCCTGGGCGCGATCCAGCCGATCGGGTTCCTGCTTGCGCTGACCGCCGACTGGATCGTCGCCCGTGCGTCGGCCAATACGGCCGAATACGTCGGCCACGCACCCGAAGCGCTGATCGGCAAGGCGCTGAGCGACGTCTTCCCGGTCAAGGCAGTGCACGACCTGCGTAACCGCACCGCCATGCTGCGCGGCCCGGATTCGGTCGAACGCCTGTTCGATGTCGATATCGGCACGCAGTGTTTCGACATGGCCGTGCATTTCTCGAACGGCGAGGTCGTGATCGAGGGCGAACCGTCGACCGGCGAACATGGCGATGCGTCGGGCATGGTGCGCTCTATGATCGCGCGGCTCGACCAGTGCGCCGACCTGACGACATTCTTCCGCGAAGGCGCGCGGCAGGTGCGTGCGCTCATCGGCTTCGACAGGGTGATGGTCTATCGCTTCGCAGGCGACGGGTCGGGTGAGGTCGTTGCTGAGTCCGTCACATCGGGGATCGGCAGCTTCATGGGCCTGCGCTACCCAGCAAGCGATATCCCTGCCCAGGCGCGCGAACTGTACAAGCGCAACCTGTTGCGCGTCATCGCGGACGTGAACGCGACGCCGGTCCCCATCACGCCGCAACGCAATGCCGCAGGGGCACCGCTCGACCTGTCGCTGTCGCTGCTGCGATCAGTCTCGCCCATCCATATCGAGTATCTCAAGAACATGGGCGTCGGCGCGTCGCTGTCGATCTCGATCATCGTCGAGGGCAAGCTGTGGGGCCTGTTCGCCTGCCATCACTATTCGCCGCGCTGCCCGACGTTCGAGCGGCGTTCGGTCAGCGAACTCTTCGCCCAGATGTTCGCCATGCGCCTCGAAAGCCGCGAGCGGCAGGAAACGGTCGAATACGAACGCCGCGCACGCGACATATCGGACCAGTTGCTGGGTGCGGTCGCGTCGAACGAAGCGCTGCTGAAGGATCCCGACTGGCTTGCCGACATCCTGACGCATGCCATTCCCGCTGACGGTGTCGGCGTCTGGATCGGCGGCGCCTATGCATTTTCCGGTGTGACCCCGCCCGAGGAGGATTTCCGCCGCATCATTCGTGCGCTGAACTCGACTGCGGCAGGCAAGGTGTTCGCAACTGACAATATCGCCTCGATCATGCCGGGCGCGAAGCAATTCGCCGCCTCTGCAGCCGGTCTGCTCGCCATCCCGATCTCGCGCACGCCGCGCGATTATGTGGTGCTTTTCCGGTCGGAACTGGTGCGCTCGGTCCGCTGGGCGGGCGATCCGCACAAGCCGGTCGACTACGGCCCCAACGGCCCGCGCCTGACCCCGCGCGAAAGCTTCGCCGAGTGGAAGGAACTGGTGCAGGGCCATTCGCAGCCGTTCACCCAGTCCGAAATGCGCGTCGCGGACACGTTGCGCGCGACATTGATCGAGGTCGTCCTGCGCCTCGCCGACGAAGCCTCTGCCGAGCGGCAGCAGGCAAGCGCGCGGCAGGAATTGCTGATCGCGGAATTAAACCACCGCGTTCGCAACATCCTGGGCGTCATCCGGGGCCTTATCCGCCAGTCGAAGCCGACCGATCCGGCAGTAAAGGACTTCGCGACACTGGTCGACGGGCGCATCCATGCCCTTGCTCGTGCACACAACCAGATCACCGACGATCACTGGGGTCCCGCCCCCATGCAGGCACTGATCGACGCAGAGGCGGCCGCTTTCGTCGACGAGAGCGAGCGCGTAATCTCGGAGGGCGAACCCGTCCTGCTCAATCCGCAGGCCTATTCGACGATGGCGCTGGTCATCCACGAACTGGTCACCAACTCGACGAAATACGGCAGCCTGTCGGTGCCGGAAGGCCGCGTCACGATCAGCTGGAACCGCGATAATGAGGCGGGCGACCTGATCATCAGCTGGAACGAGGCTGGCGGCCCCCCGGTGACTGCGCCGACGCGCAAGGGCTTCGGCACGACGATCATCGACCGGTCGATCCCCTATGACCTGGGTGGCGCGGCGAAGGTCGAATACAAGCCGACGGGCGTGGAGGCACAATTCCGCATTCCCGGCCGCCATGTTTCCGATGCGAAGGGCGGTGCGAATATCGCGATCCGCTTCCCGCGCCCCTCGGCAGGCCACCCGCAGTCGCCGCCGCACAAGATGCTCGCGGGCTATGACGTGCTGCTGGTCGAGGACAGCCTGATCATCGCGCTCGATGCCGAGGACATTCTGACTCGCCTCGGCGCGCGCACTGTCACTACCGCCGCCACCGTGGACAGCGCACTCGACCAGATCGACACCCACCCGCCGACCATCGCCATCCTCGACATCAATCTGGGCGACCGCAACAGCTTCCCCGTCGCCGATCGGCTGATGAACCTGAACGTGCCATTCCTGTTCGCAACCGGCTACGGCGAACAGGCCGTCATCCCTGACGACCACCGCGGCCGGACGATCGTGCAGAAGCCCTACACGCTGGAAAACGTCGCCCGCGCGATGGACGAACTGACGGGTATGCACGAGGGGATCGAGGGCAAGTCCGGCACCTGAGCGCCGAATTGCATTGATCGCCGGACCGGAAAGTTTCATTTCCGAACGCAATCGAATTCGAGTCAGGAGAGCGCGCATGGACAGCTATCTGAAGCATTACATCGATGGCCGATGGGTCGCGTCGCAGGGCGGCAAGCGCCATGAGGTGATCAGCCCCTCGACCGAGGAAGCCTGTACCGAAATCACTGTCGGCACCGCGGCCGATGTCGATGCCGCCGTCGCCGCCGCGCGGCGTGCGTTCGAAACCTTCTCGCAGACGAGCCGCGAAGATCGCCTCGCCCTGCTCGAGCGCATCGTCGAGGAATACAAGAAGCGCATTCCCGATCTCGCACGCTCCATGGCAACGGAAATGGGCGCACCCATCAGCTTTGCGACCGCGGCGCAGGTTCCTGCAGGGCTCGGCGGTTTCCTCGGCACGATTGCCGCGCTCAAGAACTTCGACTTCACCGAACGGCAGGGCAAGACGCTGCTGATCTACGAACCCATCGGCGTCGTCGGCATGATCACACCGTGGAACTGGCCGCTGAACCAGATCGCGCTGAAGGTCGCGCCCGCGATCGCGGCGGGCAACACCATGGTTCTGAAGCCCAGCGAGGAATGCCCCGGCAACGCGGCGATCTTTGCAGAGGTGATGGATGCGGCGGGCGTGCCCGCGGGCGTGTTCAACCTTGTGCAGGGCGACGGCGCGGGCGTCGGCGCCGCGATTTCGGCGCACAAGGATATCGACATGGTGAGCTTCACCGGGTCGACCCGTGCGGGAGTACTCGTGGCAAAAGCGGCGGCCGACACCGTCAAGCGCGTGCATCAGGAACTGGGCGGCAAGTCGCCCAACCTCGTCCTGCCGGGTGCCGACCTTGCCAAGGTGCTTCCCGGCACCGTGACCGGCATCCTCGCCAATACGGGACAAAGCTGCATCGCGCCCACGCGGGTGCTGGTGCAGGCAGGCCAGGAGGCCGAGGCGGTCGGCATCATCAAGGGCATTTTCGAAGGCGCGGCAGTCGGCGATCCGCTGAGCGAGGGCGCGCACCTGGGGCCGGTCGTCAACAAGGCGCAGCACGACAAGATCCAGGGACTGATCCAGTCGGCGATCGACGAGGGTGCGACCTTGGAGACAGGCGGCACGGGCCTGCCCGGCGGCGTCAACCGCGGCTATTACATCAAGCCGACGGTGTTCTCCGGCGTCACCCCCGACATGCGCATCGCGCGCGAAGAAACATTCGGCCCGGTCGCGACCGTCATCGCCTACGACACGCTGGAGGATGGCATCCGCATCGCCAACGACACGGAGTACGGCCTGTCGTCGGTTATCTCGGGCGATGTCGAGGAAGCGGCAAAAGTCGCGCCACGGTTGCGCGCGGGCATGGTGAACATCAACACCTGGGGTTCCAACCCCGGCTCTCCGTTCGGCGGCTACAAGCAGTCGGGCAACGGACGCGAAGGCGGGTTGTTCGGCCTGAAGGACTTCATGGAAGTGAAAGCGGTCAGCGGCCTTCCGGGCTAAACGGAACCAGCGGCACGCGCCGTTCGCTCTGTCGTGATAACGACAGGAGAAACGCCGTGCCGCTTACCGCCATCGCCCTCAACTGCACGCTGAAAGCCAAGGGAGACAGTTCGACCGACGCGATGATCAAGGTGCTGGCAGACGCTTTCGCTAAATACGATGTGTCGCTGACCGAGACGATCCGCATCGCGGCGCATGATGTGAAAACCGGCGTGACCAGCGATGAAGGCGATGGCGATGCCTGGCCCGCCATCCGTGAGAAAGTGCTGGCCGCCGACATCCTGATCCTCGGCACGCCGATCTGGATGGGACAGATGGGCAGCGTCGCGAAGCGGGTGCTGGAGCGAATGGACGCATTCCTCGACGAGACCGACGACCAGGGCCGCATGCCGAGTTCCGGCAAGGTCGCGGTCGCGGCAATCGTCGGGAACGAAGACGGCGCACATATTTCCAGCGCGCAGATATTCCAGTCCTTGATCGACACCGGCTGGACAGTCCCCGCAGGCGCCGCGTGCTACTGGGTCGGCGAGGCGATGGGCGACGTCGACTTCAAGGATTTGAAGAAAACACCGGAAAAGGTTCTCGAAACCGCGGCCATGACCGCGTCGAACGCAGCGCATCTTGCCGGGTTGTTGAAGGTCAAGACTTACCCCGGCGTCGCGGACTAGATGGTCCGGTTGACCCCGCCGCCGTCGAGCACGTCCCGCACTTTCCGCGCCAGATCGGCAATCGTGTAGGGCTTGGGCAGGAACGCCACGCCGATATCGATCATGCCGTTATGGACCACGGCGTTGCGGGTGTAGCCGGTGGTGAACAGGATCGGCAGCTTGGGCCGCAGCTTCAGCGCCTCGTCCGCTAGCTGCCGCCCGGTCATGTCGGGCATGACGATGTCGGTGAAGAGCAGCGTGATCTCCGGCTGCTCGGCAAGCGCATGCAGTGCCTCGATCGGCGAAGCAGCACTGATCGCTGTGTAGCCAAGGTCGCGCAGGGCATCGACGGCGAAGTGGCGGACACGCTGTTCGTCCTCGACCACCAGGATGATCTCGTTCGACTTGCCCTCCGGCACATCTGTGGTCGACACCGATGACGGCAATGCCGCCTCTCCGCCCGTGTATCGCGGCAGATACACCTTGACGGTGGTCCCTTGCCCGATCTCGGAATAGATCGCGACATGGCCGCCCGACTGCTTGGCGAAACCGAACACCTGACTGAGGCCGAGGCCCGTGCCCTTGCCGACCGCCTTGGTCGTGTAGAACGGGTCGAACGCGCGCTCGATGACTTCCTGGCTCATGCCCGAACCGGTATCGGTCACGCAGATCAGCACATATTGCCCGGCGACGACCTCCGGCCGGCTGCGGGCGTAATTGTCGTCGATGTGGGCGTTCGCCGTCTCGACGGTCAGCTTGCCGCCCGTCGGCATCGCGTCGCGCGCATTGACGGCAAGGTTGAGGATGACGTTCTCGACCTCGTTCGGGTCGGCGTAGCAGCGCCACAGGCCCGCCGAATAAACGCACTCCACCGACACATTGTCGCCCAGCGTGCGGTCGAGCATGTCGCACATGCCGCCGACCAGCTTGTTTACATCGAGCGGCGCCGGGGCCAGCGGCTGATTGCGCGAGAATGCCAACAGGCGCGAGGTCAGCGTCGCCGCGCGCATCGCACCTTCGCGCGCGTTTTCCAGCAGCCCGTCCGCCCGATCCGGATCGGTCCGCAGACGCTTCTTCGCAAGCTCGATGCCGCCCAGCACCACCGCCAGCATGTTATTGAAGTCATGCGCGATGCCGCCGGTCAGCTGGCCCAGCGATTCCATCTTCTGCAACTGGCGCAGGCGCCCTTCGGCATCCTCGCGGGCATCGCTTTCTATCTTGAACGCGGCGAGCGATGTCTCGGCATCGGCGCGGGCGATCTCCAGCGAATGCAGTTGCCGCCGCGACTGGCGGAACCACGCGATCGACAAGCCGATGGTCACCAGCACGCCGCCGAGCAGGCCGTACGTCAGCAGCCGGGCGAGGCGCACGGAACCGTCGACGATTTCCACGGTGTAGTTTCTCACGAACTGCCGTTCGCGGTTCAGGACTTCGCGTGCCGACGCCATGTTTTTCAGGCCATCGCCGTCGGTCACTCGCGCGATCGCAGCGGTTACCTGTCCCGCCTGCGCCATGCGAACCGTGTCGCGCAGTTCGGCAAGCTTGGCCTTAACCGGCGGTGCAAGGTCCTTGTAGACCGAACGCCCGACATGCCCTTCCGTCAGCCTGACGCGATCCAGTGCGGGTTCGACCAGGCCCTGCGATTCCGTGAACGGCCGCAGATAACGCGCCTCCCGCGTCAGGAGGAACCCGCGTTGCCCCGTCTCCGCATCGCGCAGGTCGTTGATGACGTCGTTGATCGCCCGGCCATAAGCCTGCGCCTGCAGCGTCTTCTCGGCGTCGGATGCGAGCCGACCCGACAGCAACAAACTGGACGCGACCATCAGGAGGAGCAGCAGGAATGCGCCGATGAGTGCCGGCGGCAATGTCCAGTCGGGCTTTACGGTGGCGCGCTTTTCTCCGTCAGGAATCAACGCCGCACCTCAATAATCCTTCGAGACTCGAACACTAGCGCTCTGCCGACCAATGGTCGAGATCGTCGATAGCAGCGAAAGCCAGCGTGTCACGGCAAACTCGACGCGCGTTGCCGAATATCCCTGGCCGTCGGTGATCAGCTCTACATAGGTCCGCCGCGTGATGTACTTTCCGACCGCAAGCGCCGTCTTGTTTCCGACACTGGCATCGGCGGGCACGAAGCGCAGGCGATCCAGCCCGATCGCGCGGCGCACCGCATTGATCGGGTCGAGCCCGCCGCCACCGCGTAGCGATGCGACAGCCGACGCAAGCTGCAGCGCCTCGGGCGCCGAGAGGTTGGTGATCGAGGTGCCGAACAGGATGCGCGAAAGCAGTTCGTCCTGTGGCAGCGCCGGGACGCTGGTGAAGGAAATCTCCGGCCGTTGCCCGGTCCCAGTGACGGTCACGGTCGCATTCAACGACTGGATGTTCGCGGTCGCGACGATGTCGAGCACCGGATCGGGCGGGAAAGATCCCTGGAAACGGATGACACCGCGGGTCAGTTCGAACCTTTTGCCCGCGAATTCATAGCCGCCGCGGACTACATCCGCGCGACCGAGGATGCGCGGTTCGTCGAGTGTGCCGCTGATCGCAAGGTCCGCGCTCCATTCGCTATCGAGGCCGAGGCCCGTCACCGCCAGCTGGTTGTCCGCGCGCGCCTTCAGGTCGAGCGCCCACAGCGTCGGCGCGGCGCGGACGCGGGGTGAGCCGAATGGCCGGTTAATTTCACGCACTTTCAGGGTCGGGACCTGCGCGGCCGCCGTCGCTTGGCCCAGGCGATAGGCGCCGCGATCGATGACCACATTGCCGGTGATCTTACCCTCGTTGCCGCTCGACACGATCCGCAGCGGTCCCGTGACGGTGGCGGCGAAATCGTCGCGATCGATCAGCGCGGCCTGCTTCGCATCGACCGCGATATCCAGACCGAAGCCGTTGTCGGAAGAAAGGTCGAGCGTCGCGCGCCCGGCGATCGTGCCGCGCCCCGCATTGGCGGTAAGGTTGTCGATGACGAGCTTCGACTGGTCGAACCTGCCGAACGCCTTGATGTTGGTCAGGACCGTGCCGCTGACCGGGCTTTCGAGGCGCAGCGCTTCGGTCCGCAGCGATCCGCGCAGTTGCGGATTCGCCAAGGTACCGCTGACGTCGGCCCCCAACGCAATCGGGCCCGACACATCGAAGCTCTCGATGCCGGTCAGCCGCCAGATCGTGTCGGCGGGTCCGTTATATCTGACCTGCGCGAACAGCGGTGCGTTGGTGAGCCGGCTGGTGAGATCACCCGTCCGTCCCAGTGGAGAGATGCGTGCCTGCGCCTGACCGACCGTCTTTCCGCCGCTGGCCGCGATCGCCCGGATCGCAAGGCCGTTGCCGTCGAGAACCAGGTTGATGCCGGCATCGACGGGGTTCGACATCATCAGCACGCCCGCGCGCGTAAGGCCGCGAACACGCAGGCTGGCGCTGCCCGTCGGCGTCGCATCCCCGGCAGGGTCGCGATAGGCGACACGCCCGCTCGCCACGCCGCCAAGGCCGAGGTCGGGGGCAAGCAGGTCGAGCACGGTCAGCGGCAGTTGCTCGATCGTCGCGTCGAACTCGGTGCCCGTCCCGCCGAACCGCCCGCTGACGGTCGCCGTGCCGCCTGCAAAGCTCAAGGCTGCCGGGCTCAATCGCCAGCTGTCGCCTTCACGCGTCACGACCGCGGCGGACGTCAGCTTGATCGGCTTGCGGTCGACCGTGCCCTGTGCGTCGACGGTGATGCGGTCGGGGGAGACCTTCGCCACCGTCTGCAGTTCGAAACCGCGTCCGCGCGATCCGGCGAAGTTCGCGCGCACCTCACCCGTGCCACCGACAAGCTTGGCGCTACCGTTCAGCCGCGCGAGAGAGACATCGCCATACCGCAGCCCCTGCCCTGCGAAGGTCGCATCGACGCTGGTCCCCTTGGGGTCGAGCAGCGCGACGAGGTCCAGCTTGCCGCGCTGGACGACGATGAGCGGCGGGCCGACGAGCTTCACGTCTCGCGCGGTCAAATGCGCCTCGACCCGCTGGATTCCCCGTTCGATGCCGAGCACGACATCGCCGGTCAGCCCCCCACCGGCGACTGCCAGCTGTCCCGCGACGCCCCCGGTCACCACGGTCAGGTTACCGGATGCCTTTACCCCCGACGCCGTCAGCGACGCGATCTGGATGACCGTCGGCCCGCCGTTCGGCAGCAGGATCGCTCCATTCCCCTCGAACGGTCCCAGCAACGACCCGCCGCTCGCGGTCCAGTTGAACCCCTGCGCCGTCGGCAGCAGTTGCGCACGGACGTTGCTGAGCTTCGCCGATGGCAAGGGATTGGCGAGGACAAGGTCGATTTTCGGCCGGTTGATCGGACCGTCGAGGCGCAGCTTGACCGGCCCATATTGCCGTTGCCGCCCGCTTCCTTCGAAGAAGAAGCTGCCGTCGAGGCGACGATATCCGTTTCCGGCGAGCGTCAGCGCGGGCGCCCGCAATCGCGCATTGGTGAAGCGGAAGATGCCGTCGGCGGTCCGTTCGAGATCGGTTTCGATATACGGCAACCCGCCCGACAGGCTCGCAAGGAAAGCATTGTCGAGGCGGCGGACCCAGACCTGCCCCTTGCCGACGACGCGGATGCCCCGGCCGTTCGGGCCGGGCACGACCTTCAGCACGGTCTTCAGGTCGACGATGCCGAGGCCGGGGATCAGGTAACGGTTCAACTGCCCGGCAAGGCCGATGTCGTACCGTCCGGTCGCGAATTCGAACAACAGTGTGAGCGTACCGTTGAGCTTGTCCGAGCGCAGCTTCAACGCGTCCCCGGTCACCAGTTTCGAGGTGACGCGGAGCAGCCCCTCGACACGCAGGTTCGACAGCAGGCCGCCCGCGACATCGCCCAGGCCCGTTGCACGCCGCGCAGTCAGCGTGATCGGAAGCAATACGGGTTCCGGCGATATCTTGCCGCGGCCCGTGATCTTCACATCGTCGAATCCGGTTGCGTCGAACGAAACGCGCGGCGCGAGCACACGGTAATCGAACGACGCCGACGAGAACGGACCGTCGAACAATATGTCCGCCCGCAGCCCCTGCCCGCGCATATTGGGAATGGCGGCCTGCGGCTGCAGCAACCGCGCCTCGACCCGCATATGGTCGAAACTGCTACTGGCGAGATCGACATTGCCGTTGGCGGCCAGTGCCAGTGCAGGCGAAGCGATGGCGATGTGCGTGTCGAGCCGCCGGTTGGCGAGCATCGCATTGCCCTTCACGTTCATCGCGGGGCCGATGAGTGCGGGCAGGCGACCCGTCACCATCAGCGACGGGCGGATCACGCCGTCGAGGTCGTACCGTCCCGATCGCGCCGTAAGGTCGAGTTTGGCGAGTTCGCCGGTGCCGTATTTCGCGGTAAGTGCACCTTTCCAGCTGGTCCAGGTGCCGTCGCCGCCCAGCCGCAGCGCGAGCGGCTGCTTCACGCCGAGCATGCCGCCGATCACGCCGCCCGACGGTGCGTCGAGCGTTGCCGCCACGTCGAAGATATTCTTGTCGGGCGCGCTGTCGAGGCGAAGGACCAGCCGGTCGCTGCCCGCGACGCGTCCGTCGAGATCGATCATCGCGCGGCCGTCGTGAATATCGGCATGCCCCACGATCCGCGCAGTCCGCGACGGCCTCACGATCGCTTCGCCGAAAGTCATGCGGTCGATCGCCAGCTTGCCGATGCGAATGTCGAAGTCCGGCAGTATCGGCTGGGGCGTCGCGCTGGGTTTGAGCGCGGGCATGCGATGCAGCGTGGCGGCGGGCGCGTTCAGCGTTTCGATATCGAGACGGTTCGCCAGCCATGCCGTGGGCGACCAGTCGACGGAAACCAGGCCGGTTTCGAAGAACAGTCCGCGCGAATCGTAGAGCAACAGGTTGCGAAGCCGCGTGTTGCCGTAGATCGATCCTTCAATCCGCCCGATCTTGATCCGCAGGCCATTGGCCGGGCGCATCGCCTCTACCCGGTCGACGATGAAGCGGTGTCCGACACTGGTATCCGCCACCCACAGCAGCACGCCGAAGGCAAGCGCAAGCAAAAGCAGGAGCGCGCCGCCCCAGCGCAACACCCGCGTCAAAACGCTTGCCCCAGCGAAACCTGGATCGCGAGGAGCGATTCATTTGCACGACGGCCGAGCGGTGTGCCGACATCGATGCGGATCGGCCCAAAGTTCGAATAATAACGCAGGCCCACGCCCGCGCCGAAGCGAACGCCGCCCGAGAAATCGGGGATCGACGCGCCATAGACGTTGCCGCCATCGATGAAGGGCACCACGCCGAAATTGCCGCCGAACACGGGCAGGCGGACGCGGGCCTCCAGCGAGAATTCGGCGAGGCTGCGTCCGCCGATCGGCTCGCCCAGCGCGTTGAGCGGGCCGAGCAGCTGATAGCCGAAACCGCGGACCGACCCGCCGCCGCCCGCGTAATAGAGGCGCGAAGGCGCGATGCTGAACTGCGACGCACCGGCAATGCCGCCCAAGCGCCCTCGGCCCGCGAGCACGACACGGTCGTTCACACGGCGATAGACGCTGCCGTCCAGCTGGATGCGGACATAACCGAACGTGTCCGATTCCCGCGCGATTTCGGGCGATACGCGGGCGGCCAGGCGGAATCCCTTCGTCGCATCCAGCAAATCGTCGGTGCCGTCGTAGGACAGCGTGATCGGCGCCGCGAGGATATAGAACTGGCGGCGGGTGAGCGCGCCGCGCGTGATGTCGAGATTGCGTTCGCTGGAGAACAGCAACTCGCCGCCGAAGCTGTACGACCACGGCTTTTGCCAGATGATCGTCGTCTGCCGCTCAAGGCTGCCCGCCAGTTCCAGCTTCAGCGCCTGATATGCGACCTGGTTCTCGTTGCTTGCCAGCAGGCGTGCGTTCAGCACCTGGTCGCGCCGTCCGAAATTGCCCATGCGCAGCGTCGCGCCCAGCAATTGTTCGCGCGTACCCGCGATGCCGCGCAGCGTTACTGCCCCCTCGGGCTGGATCAGGTTGCGGTGCTGCCAGCTGGCCTCGACCCGGAATCCCTCGCCCGTGCCATAACCGATTTCGCCCGCGATCGTGCGGAAGGGCGCGGCGTCGAGCGTGGTCAGCATGTCGACCGTGCCGGGCACTTTCCCTTCGACCGGCTGCGTCCGGACCTGAGACACCAGGCCCGTCGCCACGACGGCGCGCTTGAAATCGTCCACGAGATACTGGTCGTAGAGATCGCCGGGGTTCCAGCGCGCGATGACTTCCGCATGCTTCGCGTTGAACGGCGGCGTCCCGCCTTCGTACCGGATCGCGCCGAAATTGCGCTTGCCGCCGGGGTCGATGTTCAGGTCGAGCGTCGCACCCTGCGTTTCATGATCCACGACGATCGACGGGTCGGCGACTTTTGCGAACGGATAACCGCTGCGCATCAGCTTTTCGATCAGGTGCGCCTGCCCGCCGAGAACCACTTCCGCCACGACCGGGGTCTGCGGCTTTACGCCATAGGTTTCCTTGAGTTCCGGCGCGATGCCCGTGCCGTCGACCCCGCGCACGTCGACGCTGTCGAACTTGTACAGCTGCCCCGGCGCGACCGTCAGCGTCACGACGACGCGCTGCCCCTGCTCCGCGGCCTTGATGTCGGTCAGGATCGTCGCGTCGTAATAACCCTCAGACCGCATGATCGTGTCGAGCAGTTCGACGTCGTCGCGCGCGCGGCGGTCGATCTGCGCCGCATTGGCCGGTTTTCCGTCGTTCTGGCGCAGGACCGACAGCGTTTCGAACCGTTCGCGAACCTTCGGCATGGCATCGACGCCTGCCAGCACGACCGAATATCGCGGCGTTTCGATACGCGGGGCCGTTGCCGACGGTTCGGCCTCCAGCGGATCGCGGACGTTCAGGTCGGGCCATGCAACGCCGATGTCGGGCATCGGCGCCAACGGCGTTTCCGGGTCGAGATCGCCCGTCGGCGCAGCAGGCGGCGCCACGACGGCCGGCTGCTGCGCGCGCGCAGGCACCATCGGCAATGTCGACACTGCGAGAAAAAGCAGCAAACGCGAACGCAAACCCATAGGCAGTGCGCTACCCCCTCAAGCGCGCGCATGCCAAGGTCAATCGACTAATGCCGGGTTTGTTCCCCGTCCGCTTCGGTCAGGACGTCGATCAGGCGTTCGATCTGGCGCCAACGGCAATAGCTGACCGCATTGCCCCGGTCGCGGAACAGCCCCGCGTTCGCCGCTGCGACATCGCTCGCGCACTCGCCATGATCCTCGATCAGGCGCGCCGCATCCAGGGCGGCCTCCCGGTCGGCGATGAACGGAAGGGCGGGCGAGATCGTGTGACGCAGGAACATGGGCACCGCCCTACCGCGCCGTCCTTGCTGCTTGGCGTAGCGAAATGGTGAAGAGCATCTTGACCATATAGGCCGCGGCGCTGGCGGCAGGGCGCAGAGCATGTCATGGGAGCGCCATGCGAACATCCAAAAATCCGA
The DNA here is from genome assembly GCA_040388515.1 of Pseudomonadota bacterium. Taxonomy (GTDB): domain Bacteria; phylum Pseudomonadota; class Alphaproteobacteria; order Sphingomonadales; family Sphingomonadaceae; genus Sphingomonas_O. The sequence goes on from JAZKBQ010000013.1 coordinate 31,704, forward strand.
TGGCGGGCGGCGTCGTCATGGCAATATCGACGACCGTCGGCGCGATCTGGGGCGCGCGGGAGGGACAGCCATCCGCCGGCCTGCTGACCGGCCTTGGTGTCGGTATCCTGATTTCGCTGCTGATCTGGTTGCTCGACCGCCGCCGCGCCTAACGGCGCTGGCGCAGGACCAGCACGGCCCATTCGCCGGGATAATGTTTTTCGGGGCGCATCCCCATGCGCACATAGGCGCGTGTCACTGCGGCCGCCTGCGTATCCAGCAGCCCCGACAGGACCAGCGTTCCGCGCGGCGCGACGCTGGCGGCGATTTGTGGCGCCATGTCGATCAACGGCTGCGCGAGGATATTCGCAATGACCAGGTCATAGGGCGCGGCAGCAACGAGTTCACGGTGATCGAGCCCGTCTGCGACCACCAGCTGCAGCCCGCGAATCCCGTTGAGTGCCGCATTCTCGCGCACCACGTCGATCGAGACGGGGTCGATATCCGACGCTGCAACACGCGCCGCCGGCCATAGTTTGGCAGCCGCAAATGCGAGCAGGCCCGTACCGGTGCCCAGATCGAGGATGTTGCGGAACACCGCCCCTCGCCGTTTGATCCGGTCGAGCGCGATGAGGCACCCTGAGGTCGTCGCATGCTGCCCGGTCCCGAACGCAAGGCCGGCAGGGATCACGAAATCGATCAGGTCGTCGCGCCGAGGATAATCGGGCGTGCGAACATGGAATCGTCCCGCCGCGGTCGGCGGGCATCCCGCCTGGCTGAGCGATATCCAGTCCTCTTGCGGAAGCGGCTTCGCCTTGGGGTCCTTTTCGCGCGCACTGGGCACAAGCTCGGCAATCCGGCGCAGCAGGTCGCGCGACGGCTTGCCCTCGAAATAGACATCGAGTTGCCATTGATCGGGCTTGCTGTCGTCGGGTTCGGAAGCAACCAGCACCGGTGCCGGATCGATGTCGGTAACACCCGGCACGTCCCGTTCCAGCGCCTCGGCCTCGGCGCGCGTGCACGGCAGTGTCAGCTTCCAGCCGTCACCGGACATAGCTGGCGCCGTTGCAGTCGAGCGTCGAACCGGTCATCGACGGCGGCGCCTGCAGCGCACAGAATGCCGCGATCTCGGCGACTTCTTCCGGGTCGGCGACCTTGCCGAGTGGAATGTCGGCCAGCACCTTCTCGCCGCCGCGGCTCGACAGATATTCCTCGGCCATGCCGGTCATCGTGAAACCGGGGCTGATCGCGAACGCATAGATACCCTGTGCAGCATAGGCGCGCGCGATCGTCTTGGTCATGGCGACCATGCCCGCCTTCGACGCGGCATAATGCCAGTGTGCCGGGCTGTCGCCGCGATGCGCCGCGCGGCTGGCGATGTTGACGATCCGGCCGCCGCCATTGTCCATGAAATGCTTCACCGCGAACCGGCAGAGTTCGGCACTGGCCGTCAGATTGACCTGCATCGTCCGCGCCCAGTTCGCCGACCATTCGGCGTCGGGCAGGTCGATGGGCGCATCCTCGAAGATGCCCGCGTTGTTGATGAGCACGTCGATGCGCCCGCCCAGCCGGTCGAGCGCCGCCGCCCAGAGGCGCGCAGGCGTTGCCGGATCGGCGAAATCGCCGTCGGCGCTGCTCGCCGCAAAGAGGTTGTGATCCGCAAGGCGCGTGGCGATTGCGGCGCCGATTCCCCGGGTGCCGCCCGTCAGAAGGATATTCATGCCCAGCGCATAGCGAAGGCGGGCGCGTTAGGCCACCAGACGAACGTACTCGCCGGTCGCGTCCTGAAGACGGCCGAGTTTCTGGGTGACGTTGTCGAACCCGGTTTCCAGCTCGTCGATTTCATGCGCGACGGTTTCGGTGTCGCTGCGGATCGTCGCGATGGTCGAGGACATGGTGTCGGCCGCCAGCGCGGTTTCATCGACGGCGGCGGTGATCATCGTCACCGTCTGCGCCTGCACTTCCATCGCCTGGCGGATGCGGGTGGCCGACGCCTGCACCTCGGCGACCGTCTCACGGATCGAATCGTTGGACGTGACGGTCGAACGTGTCGCGGCCTGGATCGCCGCGATCTTCTGGGCGATATCGTCGGTGGCACGGGCCGTCTGGTTGGCGAGGCTTTTCACTTCCTGCGCAACGACGGCGAAACCGCGGCCGGCATCGCCTGCGCGTGCAGCCTCGATGGTCGCGTTGAGCGCCAGCAGGTTCGTCTGCCCGGCGACGTCACGGATCAGCCCAAGGATCGAATCGATGCTTTTCGCCGTGTCCGAAAGGGTTTCGGATACCTTCACGGCCTCCACAGCCTGGTCGGACGCGCGTGTCGCGACGCCGGCGGCAAGTTCGACTTCGCCCCGGGCATCCTCGATCGCGCGGATCAGGCCCGCGGCGGTGTGTGCGGCATCGCGCATCGCGACCGCCGACTGTTCCGCTGCTGCTGCAACTTCCGACGTCTTGCCGAGCATGCCGCGCGTCGCGATCGATGCTTCGGACGCCTGTTCTTTCAACTTGCTGCCAAGGCTGGACGCGTCGGTCACCTCGGCCGCGATGCGGTCTTCGAACATGCGCGCCTTCGCCGAACGACTGGCCTGCGCCTGGCGGTTGCGGAACTCGTTGAGGAATGCCCCCATCAAATCCCACTCGATCGCGGCAATCGTCATCAAAGTCTGCGTCAGGCGCGTCCGCTGTTCGGCAGCGATCGATGCCAGTTCCAGGCGCACGATGCCCTCGCAATAGGCGGCGGTGACAGCTGCCCGCAGCGCAGTGATCAGCACCGGCTCGGCACGCGTCAGTTTCGCGTAATCGGCAACGCCGTCCGCCCATTGCTGGTTGTCGAGTTCGGCGAATTTCAGTTTCATGATCGCAACAGCGCGCGGCGTCGCCTGTTCGACCGCCGTGGCCGAGATTCGCGAGCCAACCGGCGATGCGGCCAGGAATCGCTCCCAGAACGCCGCCATCAATGCCTCTTCATGACCGGCAAGATGCGTGGCGACCATCCGCGCGTTCGCAACCAGCGTACCGTCCGGGTCGAAAGCCGACAGCCGTTCCGCAAGCGACACGGGAATGTCGGCGAATTGCACGCTGTCCGTCATGGACCGTGTGGTGGCTGGCGTCATTTCGACCTTCTCAAAAAAGCATTGCGCGGTTGACCGACGCCTAATCCAACAGCGTTAACACGGGGTAAGGAAGCGGCAGGGCGTTGCATCGGCGGACGATGCGGTTATGGGCCATGTGCATCGAGCACAGCCGAAGAACGAGAGCATCATGGCCAGACCCGTCGCGCGACCCTTATCGCCGCATCTCAGCATCTGGAAATGGGGACCGCACATGGCGATCTCCATCGTCAACCGCGTCTGCGGCGTGGGACTGGCGACACTGGGGACGGCAATGTTCGTCTGGTGGCTGGCGGCGCTTGCGGGCGGCCCGGAAAGCTATGCGACCTTCCACTATTGGATTGTCAACGCGAACGACGTCGGCAGCGAGGGCTGGATTACGAACATCCTGGCAAAGGTCGTCGCGATCGGCATGACCTGGGCGTTCTTCACGCACTTGGGCAATGGCGTCCGCCACTTCTGGATGGACCTGGGCGCGGGCTTCGAGCTGAAGCGCAACCGCATCGGCGCACTGTCGGTCTTCGCGTTCGGCATCATCGCGACCGCGCTGACCTGGCTCTACATCTGCAACAAGGGGACGATGTAATGGGTCGCGGCACCGAACTCGGCCGTGTTCGCGGTCTCGGCTCTGCGAAGGAGGGCGCCGGCCATTGGTGGCTTCAGCGCGTCACTGCCTTCGTCAACATCATCTTGCTCCTGTGGTTCGTCACCTCGCTCGTGCGCCTGCCGAGCCTCGACTACGGCATCGTCGTCGCCTGGATGCGCCAGCCGCTGGTCGCCGTTCCGCTGTGCCTGATCGTCATCAACACCTTCTGGCATTTCCGCCTCGGGCTGCAGGTCGTCATCGAGGACTACCAGCATGACGAAACGCGCATCGTCTTCCTCGGCCTGCTCAACATCTTCACCTTCGGATGCGGGGCGCTCGCGCTGTTCGCGATCCTGAAGGTCGCACTTTCGGGAACAGTCGCGTGACGCAAAGCTACAAGATCATCGATCACACCTATGACGCCGTCGTCGTCGGCGCCGGGGGCAGCGGGCTTCGCGCCACCATGGGCATTGCCGAATCGGGCCTGAAGACGGCTTGCATCACGAAGGTGTTCCCGACGCGCAGCCACACGGTCGCCGCACAGGGCGGCATCGCCGCGTCGCTCGGCAACAATTCGCCCGACCATTGGACGTGGCATATGTACGACACCGTCAAGGGGTCGGACTGGCTCGGCGACCAGGACGCGATCGAATATATGGTGCGTGAAGCGCCCGCCGCGGTCTACGAGCTGGAGCACGCAGGCGTGCCGTTCAGCCGCAACGACAACGGTACCATCTACCAGCGCCCCTTCGGCGGCCACATGCAGAACATGGGCGCCGGGCCGCCGGTTCAGCGCACCGCCGCCGCTGCCGACCGCACCGGCCACGCGATGCTGCATTCGCTGTACCAGCAGAGCCTGAAGTACGACGCGGACTTCTACATCGAATATTTCGCGCTCGACCTGATCATGGAGAATGGCGAGTGCCGCGGCGTCATCGCCATGTGCCTGGAGGATGGCAGTATCCACCGCTTCCGCAGCCACAGCGTCGTGCTTGCGACCGGCGGATACGGCCGCTGCTATTTCTCGGCGACCTCTGCCCATACCTGCACCGGCGACGGTGGCGGCATGGTCCTGCGCGCGGGGCTCCCGCTGCAGGACATGGAGTTCGTCCAGTTCCACCCGACCGGCATCTATGGTGCGGGCGTGCTGATTACGGAGGGCGCACGCGGAGAGGGCGGTTACCTGACCAACAGCGAAGGCGAGCGCTTCATGGAGCGCTATGCCCCGAGCGCGAAGGATCTCGCGTCGCGCGACGTCGTGTCACGCTGCATGGCGATGGAAATCCGCGAAGGCCGCGGCGTCGGCCCGCACAAGGACCATATCTACCTGCACCTCGACCATATCGATCCCAAGGTGCTGGCCGAACGGCTTCCGGGCATCACCGAGACCGGCAAGATCTTCGCCGGTGTCGACCTGACGCGCCAGCCACTGCCGGTGTCACCGACCGTCCATTACAACATGGGCGGCATCCCCTGTAACTATCACGGTGAAGTCGTGACGTTGAAGGACGGTAATCCGGATGCGGTCGTCCCCGGCCTGTTCGCGGTCGGCGAAGCGGCCTGCGTATCGGTCCATGGCGCCAACCGCCTCGGCTCGAACAGCCTGATCGACCTCGTCGTCTTCGGCCGCGCGACCGGCAAGCGGATCGCCGACATCGTGAAGCCCGGCACGGCGCACAAGGCGCTCCCTGCTGGTTCCGAAGAACCCGCGCTCGCCCGTGTCGACAAGTTCCGCAACGCGAACGGCGCGTCGACCACGGCCGAAATCCGCCTGGACATGCAGCGTACCATGCAGAAGCACGCGGCCGTGTTCCGCGACACCGCGCTGTTGACCGAGGGACAGGACAAGATCGACGCGGTCGTCGCGCGCATCGGCGATGTGAAGATCACCGACCGCAGTCTCATCTGGAACACCGACCTGATCGAGACGCTGGAACTCGACAACATGCTGCCGCAGGCACAGGTCACCATGCACTCGGCCAAGAACCGCCACGAAAGCCGCGGCGCGCACATGCATGAGGACTATGCAGAGCGCGACGATGCGAACTGGATGAAGCACACGCTCGCCTGGCGCGACGCGGACCGCAACGTCCGCCTCGATTACCGCCCGGTCCACGACTACACGCTGACCGACGAGATTGAGTACATCAAACCGAAGGCGCGGGTTTATTGAGCCCGCGTCAGCTTTTCCAGCGCCTGGCGATAAGCACCAAACATAACGACGCTATCATTACCACGACCGTCAATGTCACGATGGGAATGCCGTAATTGGTGGGCTCTTTGAATTTTACTTTTGTTCCGAGAATTTCGATCTGCGCTTGCGCAGCGCGATAGTCCTTGAACTTTCCGGCGCATATCGCGTCAAAAAACTCATCCGGCTGATCAGCGGCTGACGATGGCAGGTTGGCAACGATCCGGTCATTTCCTTCGCCGCCAGTGATTTGGTAGTTCGGCCCCTGATCGAACGTTATGATACAGTCGTTTCCTCCGCCTCCATCAAGAATTGGCATTGCATCATTTCCCGATTTGTTCGGGAAAACCGCTAGAAGCCAATGATTTTGAAATGGTAAAATAAGGACTCGCGCCCACTGCGCTCTCGCGAAAGCGCTGCCGACGAGCATTGCTGGTGTGGCAAGGCTCCGGCCTTCGCCGGAGCACACAGCGGGTGCCGATCAGGCCGCCACCATCGCCCCAGCACGACGCCGGATCCGCATCGTCGCGCCAACTGCACCGAAGCCCACGATCATCATCGCCCAGGTCGTCGGTTCCGGAACCGGCGCCAGATAGACCTGGCTCTGCAGGTTCGGGTTGTAGAGCAGCTGGGCGGTCTGGGTCGACGAAACGTTCCAGGTGCCGAGGTTCGACAGGTATGTGTTCGCAAGCGTGCGTGCCGCGCCGCTATCACCGCCGGTGATGTTGAACGCGCCGCTGTTCACATTGAAGCTGCCCGATGTTTCGAACGTCACTTCCCACAGCGCAAGCTGGATCGCCGCCGCCTCGGTCGCGTTCGTCGCATTGGTATTGGCGAGGATCTTGTTGACGTTGGTCGCCGTCACGCCGGTGTACATCTGCGACAGCGGCTTAATATCGAACACGCCGGGCACCGACAATGCATGCATGATGTCGACGCAATAAGTGTAGAAGGTCGCGGCGGTTCCGCTGCCGACCTCGGTTCCGGTCAGCTTGAATTCGCCGATCGATACGCCCGCGCCGTCGAACGGGCTGCCCGCGAAATGCAGGACGCCGGAGTTGGAGCCCACAGCGAAGCTGTAGTTCGTGATGTTGATCTGCGTCGCAGCGTTGGCCGCGTGCGGTGCGACAAAGGACAGGGCTGCTACGGCGGCCAGTGCGATACGCTTCATCGGAAAATTCCCCTTTTGTGTGGGGAACTTGTCGCTCAGAAAATCGCGCTCGTCAGGCCATGCCGAGGGCAATGCGCGTATGGATTCGACACTGTTTCGTTGCAGGACGAAATGCTCCCGCGTTAACGAATGGCCTGATAGAGGCAACCAGATAGGCTATTTAGCGGCAGCTCATCTGCGCCGCTTATTCGACCTCCGACACCGCATCGAACATCTGCTGCTGCAGCGCGCCCTTCGGTTCGATCCCCTTTTCGGCGAGATAGGCTTCGCATTCGTCACGCGCGGCCTGCCAGTCGTATGTCGCGGCGACAGGGCCGGTGTGACGCAGCGCAGCGGCGTCCACGATACCCATCCGCCAGCCATTCGCATCCATCGTACGCGACCAGTAGATATCGGGACCCCAACCATAGCGCAGGCTTGGCAGCGGGAAGACGAGATCGAACGTCTTTTTGTGGAACGCGGTGATCGGCCCGACTTCGACGAAATTGGTGCGGTGCGCGAGCAGGCCCGTACGTCGCTGGGTCACGTCGTGGCTGGAATAGGACCAGGTCCGGTGCGCAGGACCCGCGATCTGGTAATCCTGCAGGGTGCACATCGCGATGAAGACATCGGTGAAGTCATCGGGCAGTTCGACATCGTCGTCGATCATCCACACCCAGTCGAAAGTGCTCAGGTCGTGCGGCGCCAGCAGCAGGTTGATATTGTCGAGCTTGCCGACGCCGCCGACGTCCTTGGCAGCCAAAACCAGTTCATGCTTTTCGGTCTTCGACATGGTAGCGAAAATGCGGTCGATCGATCCGGGGCGACGGACGGTCTGGACGCCTGCGACAAGAATACGCTGTTTGGGAATGGCGTTGTACGCCGCCGACGCTTTCAGCCGCTCGATCTTGGGTGCCAGGACACGGTCGTCCTCGCGATCCATGGCCCTTCGTCCGACGTCCTGAAACGCTTCCACCTTCGCATTGAGGAAACGCCGCACCGGCCTGATCAACGCCTTCATTCGCCACCACATGTTATTATCGGGCCGGGGCATACAGGGCATAATCATGCTCTGGAACCGCCCAAATTTTAATTACCGTTCTGTCTCGCCGTCGATACGCGCTTGACGGAGCCCATACGCATGCCGACATCGGAGCGGGGGTAGTCCATGAATTCGAATTTTTGGTTACGCTGTGCGCTTCCGTTCGTCGCTATCGCAGCGGTCTCTGCGTCCCCCCTTCCCTACAATCCGCCCAAGCATACCCAATCGCCGCCACTCTTCGACAAGCTGACACCGGCGGAACTTGCCGTCGAAGGACAACGCGGCACGACTGTCGAACGGGCGCGGTCGGCGCGATGGCAACTTGGGGAAAACCGCCGGCTGACCGCGGCGCTCGCCCGTATCGGCCCGGGACGAAAAGGCATTGTAGATGCTTTCGTGCTGTCGGCCGGCCTAGACAGCGATCCCGTTTTCGGGCGCGAGGCGCGGGAAGCTGCACGCGTCCTGTCGCGGCGCTACGCGGCGGCGACGCGGACGATTGTCCTTGCGGGCAGCGACGGGCATGCCGACACGTCGCTGCCGACAGCCAGCCCCGCCAATATCGCGGCCGCGCTCGCGCGTATCGCCGAGTTGATGGGGCCGGAAGACGTTCTCGTCCTTTACGCCACCGCGCACGGCGGTCCTTTCGGCATCGTCTATAACGACGGCAACGAAGGTTTCGGCGTCCTTGGTCCGGCGCGGCTTTCCGCCCTTTTGTCCGAACTCAACATCAAGAACCGCATGCTGCTGATCAGCGCTTGTTACTCGGGCGTCTTCGTCGGGCCGCTGGTCACGCCCAGCACGGCAATCCTGACCGCTGCATCGACCGACCGCACATCGTTCGGATGCAAATCGGACAACGACTGGACCTTCTTCGGCGACGCGGTGATCAACCATGCCCTGCGCAAGCCCGAGGGATTTGCGGCGGCCGGCAATGAAGCGGTCGCGATGATCGCGGGATGGGAGACCACTGGCAACCTGATCCCGTCCCAGCCGCAATCCTACATCGGCGACGACGCGAGGCGCTGGCTGGCGGCGCTGGAAAAGACATTGCCGCCGGTCACACCAAGCGTGGGCAGGCCCGCGACCGACGCATTGAAGTAGTTCAGCGCCCGGCGATCCAGGTTCCGGAGTCGCGCCATTCGGGGCGGATGTCGCTCTCGGGCGGCGTATCCGCGATAGCTTGCGCTGCCGGTTTAGCGGTTTGCGGAGACGCCGGAACCGACGTCGGCTCGACCGGCAAGGGTGCAATTGCCGCCACCATCGCAAAGCTGGGCAGCGGCCCCGGCATTGGCTCCCCTCCTTCATAAACAGCCGGCAGCGATGCAGCGTCCGGCGCGTCACCCGGCAAGCGGTAAAAGATATGCGCGCCGACGACGCTCATCGGCACCATGCGTGTACGCCAGCCCGGCGCGACTGCGGTCGTGTGATAGAAGGTCGCGCTCCCGACCGGCGCATAGACCTGACCCGACAATGCCGCCTCCGCCACGCGCCGTGCGCGGATCCATGCGGTGAGCGACGGCGTCCGTGCCATCGCGCCGTCGCAGGCGAAGCTGAACTGGCAGCCCGCCTCGTTCGATCCTTCGTAAACGACGCCACATACGGTGTTCGGCCATTCGCTGCCGTGGCGGACGCGGTTGAGCACGACCTGGGCGACAGCACGTTGCCCGTCGTCGCTTTCGGTCGCGGCCTCGTAGTAAATCGCGCTCGCGAGGCACAGCGTTGCCCGCATCCGGTCGCGTTGGCCGATCGCAGCGGCGAGCGCAGGCATTTCGGAGGCAGGCTTCAATCCCGACGGTATTTCCCGCCCCGCAACAGGCATCGCAAGGTTCGGTGCGGCATCAGGCAGAGGCCCGACGCACGAAGCAAAAGCGAGTGGCATCACAAACGCAGCAAGCCAGCGCCGACGCAGCATGGCGCGGCGCGCACGTGCACGATCGCGCACCACAAACGGTCGCCTGCTTCCCGGAATCGCCTTGAGCCCCATGGGCCTGTCATAGCCGAAACGACTTAACGATGCGCTCCCCTTGCGAACGACGTTCCATCGCGGGACATTCACCATGGTCGTCAGCACGGCGGGCGCACTTCAGCGATCGACTTGCCAACGTAACGATCCGGAGTCAGTCTCTCCGAACTGAGGTTCTCAGGGGAGGATTACCATGTTCAATATCATCGGCTGGATCATCATCGGTTTTCTCACCGGCCTGCTCGCGCGCTTCTTCTATCCCGGCGCGGTCGATATGGGATGGATCTGGACGACGGTCCTCGGCATCGCCGGCTCATTCGTCGGCGGCTTCATCGGCGGCATGTTCACCAAGGAAAAGGACATGATGCGGCCCACTCCTGCCGGGTTCATCATGTCGGTGATCGGCGCGATGGTCCTGATCTTCATCGTCCACCGCCTCGGCATTCGCTGAGCGGATCGAAGCGAAAAAAAGGGGAGGAGGCACAGGCCCCCTCCCCCGTCACGGCCTGAGGGAGTTGATCAGGCCGCTTTGGCGACTTCCAGAACAGGCGTCTGGCCGCCGATCGCGATCTTGCGGGGGCGCATCGCCTCCGGCACTTCGCGCTTCAGCTCGATGCTGAGCAGGCCGTTGTCCAGGCTGGCGCCGGTGACCGTCACATAATCGGCCAGGTCGAACCGGCGTTCGAACGCGCGGTTGGCGATGCCCCGGTGCACGAACTGGCGCTCTTCGCCCTCGACTTCGGCCTTCTTGCCGGTGACGACCAGCTTGTTGGCCTGTGCGGTCATCTCGATCTCGTCGGGCGTGAAGCCGGCGACGGCGATGGTGATGCGATAGGCCTCCTCACCGCTGCGCTCGATGTCGAACGGCGGGTAATTGTCGACGGCGGCATTGCGCGCGGAGGTTTCGAGCAGGTCGAACAAGCGGTCGAAGCCCACGGTGCTGCGGCGATAGGGAGTGAAATCGAAATTGGTACGCATGCGTCAGTCCTTTCAAAGCAACTGAGGTTATCCGGACCCTGATGCGGCATCCGGTAGCAGCGATGTGGGAACCGGAATCGCGCGTTCAAGTTGGATTATGTAAAATTATCAGATTAGGCGGCGAGCCCGCATGCACGGAAGGGCTTGCGCTTGCTGCATCACGGCGCAAATGGGGGCGCAATCGACAGGGAACAACCGATGGCCGAATTCCGTCTTCCGAAGAATTCCAGGATCAAGGGCAAAGGCAACGTCCACAAGGCGGATGCCGGCGCGACGCGAACGCGGAACTTCAAGATCTATCGCTACGATCCCGATACCGGCGAAAACCCGCGCTACGACCAGTTCGAGGTCGACCTCGATAGCTGCGGCCCGATGGTTCTCGACGCGCTGATCAAGATCAAGGGTGAGCAGGATTCGTCGCTGACTTTCCGCCGGTCATGCCGCGAAGGGATTTGCGGGTCTTGTTCGATGAACATCGACGGCACGAACACGCTCGCGTGCACCAAGGCGATCGAGGACGTGAAGGGCGAGGTGAAGATCACACCGTTGCCGCACATGGAAGTCATCAAGGACCTGGTCCCCGACTTCACGCATTTCTACGCGCAATATGCGTCGATCGAACCCTGGCTGAAGACCAAGACGCCGACGCCCTCGGGCAAGGAGCGGCTGCAGTCGCCGGAAGATCGCGCGAAACTCGACGGCCTCTATGAGTGCATCCTGTGCGCGTGCTGCTCGACCTCGTGCCCGTCATACTGGTGGAACAGCGACCGGTTCCTCGGGCCGGCGATCCTGTTGCAGGCATACCGCTGGCTGGCCGACAGCCGCGACGAGATGACCGGCGAGCGGCTTGACGAGTTGGAAGATCCCTTCCGCCTCTATCGCTGCCACACGATCATGAACTGCGCGAACGTGTGTCCCAAGGGTCTGAACCCGGCCAAGGCGATCGCCGAGATCAAGAAGATGGAAGTCGAGCGGATCGTATGATCCGCGCCGGGGTGGCGACGCTGCTGGCCGCTACTCTGGCGGCCGCCGCGCCTGCTCCGGTTCCCGAACCCGCGCCGGTTCGGCTCGATGCTGCCACTGTCCTGATCCCCGGGGCAATCCATCCCGATCGCCAGCCCGATGGTAACAGCATCGTCATCGCCGGTTCCAAAGGCGTGCTGGTGATCGACACCGGCCGCCACGCCGCTCACACCGCCGCGGTCGAACACGCTGTCGACGCAACCGGTCGGCCGCTGGTACGGATCGTCAACACTCACTGGCACCTCGATCACGTCAGCGGCAATAGTGCGCTGAAGCGGCGCTGGCCCGAAGCGCGCGTGTCGGCGAGCGACGCGATCGATGCTGCGCTGGGTGGGTTCCTGAAAACCAGTGCCGAGGGCGGTCGCGCCGCGCTGGCGAGTGGCAAGCTGCCCGAAGCGACTGCGGAGGACGTTCGCAACGATCTGGCCACGCTGGACCGGAGCGCGGAACTACGGCCTGACAATGTGGTGAAGACGTCCGGTCCGCTCCCTGGCTTCGACCGCCCGCTCGAGTTGCGGCTCGCCCGGCACGCAGCGACGGCGGGCGACCTCTGGATTTATGACCGCCGAGCAAAGCGCGCGATCGTCGGCGATCTGGTCACCCTGCCCGCGCCGTTCCTCGATACCGCATGCCCGGCCGGTTGGAGCAAGGCGCTGGCCGATGTCGGCCGGACGCCCTTTCGCCAGCTGGTTCCCGGCCATGGCCCGTTGATGAATCGCGCCGATTTCGCGCTGTATCGGACCGCGTTCGACCAGTTGCTGACCTGCGCCACGGGGAACACGCCGGTCGCGACCTGCGGTGACGGCTGGACCGCCAATGCCGCACGCCTGATCCCGGCCGCCGATACCCGGCGCGCGACCGCGATGGCGCGTTATTATGCGGGCCTGATCCGCGATGGGAAACTGGCCGGATATTGCGCCTGATGCCTGACGATGCGGCCGATATTTCCTCTTTCTCCTATGCCGACGATCCCGAAAATCCCGGCTGGCACAGTTGGCAGCTGAAGGACACAGGCCGTTACAACGACTTTCTGGGCAAGCTGCTCGTCCGCCGCGAGGGCGAGATCGCGCGCGTTCGCATGAAGGCTGAGCGCAAGCACACGAACCTGCAGAACGCGATTCATGGCGGAACCACATTGGGTTTCATCGATGTCTCGCTGTTCGCGGCATCGCGGATATTCGGGCTGACCGATGCGGGGAGTTCGGTCACGCTCGACCTTTCGACCCAGTTCATCGGGACTGGCGATCCGGCCGAGCCGCTGGATGCCGAGATCGAATTGCTGCGCGAAACCCGTCGCCTCATATTCATGCGCGGCTTGGTCGTTCAGGGCGACAACAAGGTCGCGGCGTTCGCGGGCACCATCCGCAAGGGCGTCGGCAAGGGGATCGTCGAGGGGTGAAGGTCGCCGCACGCTATCAGGCGCTCGTCACCGCAGGCGAACTCCGCACCGACCCGACGCAGGCCGATGCGGCCGCGCGCCTGGACGCACTGCAAACGGCACTCGAGGCCGTCCCCCCGCGCGGTTCGGTACTGTGGCGGCTCGGCAAGAAGCGCCCCCCCGCCCCGCGTGGCATCTACATGTGGGGCAGCGTCGGGCGCGGCAAGTCGATGCTGATGGACCTGTTCTACGACTGCCTCGACATCAACCGGAAGCGTCGCGTCCATTTCCACGAGTTCATGCTTGAGGTGCACGACCGCATCCGCATCGAGCGCACGAAGGAAGCGGGCGACCCGATCGCGCCGATCGCCGCGGCACTGAACGACGAGGCACGCTGCCTGGCATTCGACGAGATGGTCGTGAACAATTCCGCCGACGCGATGATCATGTCGCGACTGTTCACGGGCCTGATCGAGCGCGGCACGACCGTCGTCACCACGTCCAACCGCGCGCCATCCGACCTTTACAAGGACGGGCTCAACCGCGAGCATTTCCTGCCCTTCATCGCGCTCATCGAAAACCGGCTCGACGTGATCGCGCTCAACGGTCCGACCGATTACCGGATGCAGCGGATGCAGGGTGTGCGGACCTGGCACGTCCCCAACGGTCCCGAGGCGACGGCGGCGGTGCGCGAGGCATTCTTCAAGCTGACCGACTATCCGCCGGAAGATGCGCTGAACGTTCCTTCTGCCGACATCGACCTGGGCGGCGGGCGCATGCTGCATGTGCCCAAGAGCCTGAAGGGCGTCGCGGTCTTCAGCTTCAAGCGGCTGTGCGGCGAGGCGCGCGGGGCCAGTGATTACCTGGCTGTCGCGCGGCGGTACCACAGCGTCATCATCGTCGGCATACCGAAGCTGGGGCCGCAGAACCGCAACGAGGCGGCGCGGTTCGTGACGCTGATCGACGCGCTCTACGAGCACAAGGTCAAGTTGATCGCGACGGCCGATGCCGAACCGGCACATCTGTACGAAAGCGGCGACGGACGGTTCGAGTTCGAACGCACCGTTTCGCGCCTGATGGAAATGCAAAGCGCCGATTATCTTGCGGAAGGGCACGGATAGGATAGCGTGCGCGCAAAGGGAGGACTCACCATGAAAAAGATACTGCTCGCCGCCACGATGCTCGCCCCCATGCCGGCACTGGCCGCCCCGCCAGCGATGTCGGCCGCCGATACCGCCGCGACCCGCGCGATGTTCGAGACGCTCATCAACACGCCGACGGTCCTCGGCCGGGGCAAGGTGCCAGAGGCCGCGAATTACCTTGCGGGCGAATTCAAGAAGGCCGGCTTCCCCGAGGCTGACATCCACGTCCTTCCGTACGATACGAAGGGCGACAAGACCGCCGCGTTCATGGTGCGCTGGCGGGCCGCGACGCCATCCAGGCAAAAGCCGATCATTCTGATGGCGCACATGGACGTCGTCGAGGCGAAGCGCGAGGATTCGACGACCGACCCGTTCGTGCTGACGGAGAAGGACGGCTACTATTACGGACGCGGCACGACCGACATCAAGGAAGGGATCACCGGCGTCAGCCGCGCACTGATCCAGCTCAAGGCGGCGGGCTTCAAGCCCAAACGCGACGTCGTCGTTTTCTTTACCGGTGACGAGGAAACCAACGGCATCGGCGCTGAAAAGGGCGCGAACGAGTGGCGCGAACTGATGGGCAATCCCGAACTCGGCCTCAACGCCGACGGCGGCGGCATCGGCTATACAACGGCCGACAAACCGATGGGCGCGTCGATCCAGACCGCTGAAAAGACATTCGCGAACTATACCTTTACCGCGACCAATCGCGGCGGCCATTCGTCGAAGCCACGCAAGGACAATGCGATCTACGACCTCTCGCACGCCCTCGACCGCCTGGAGGCGTACAAGTTCGAGCCGATGCAGAACGAAACGTCGCGTGCCTATTTCGCGGCGCGTGCCAAGATCGGCCCCGCCCCGCTGACCGACGCGATCAACAAATGGCTGAAGGATCCGAAGGACGCCGCTGCTGCGGACTTCATCGAGGCGGACGAGGGCGAAGCCGGCCTGACCCGTACCCGGTGCGTGGCGACCCGGTTGTTCGGCGGACATGCCGACAACGCGCTGCCGCAACTGGCGACGGCCAACGTCAATTGCCGCATCTTCCCCGGCGTCGATCCCAATGCGACCCTGGCCGAGTTGCAGAAGATCGCAGGCGAAAGTGTGAAGGTGACGCGCAACGACAATTACGTCGCGTCGCTCGCGTCACCCCTGCGCCCCGACGTGACCGCCGCTTATACGAAGGCCGTGACAACCCTTCACCCGGGCATGCCGATCACACCGGAAATGTCGACCGGCGCGTCCGATGCCCGTCCGTTCCGAGTCGCGGGGATTCCCGTCTACGGCGTAGGTGGCGCCTGGGTTCGCGTGCCCGTCGATCTCCGCGCACATGGCAAGGATGAGCGCCTGCCGGTCAAGGCGCTTGATGACGGGGTCAAGCACTGGATGATCATGGTCACCGAAATGGCCGGAAAATAGGAAAAACGAGCGCGCCATATCGACATTCTCGCTATTGCGAACTATTAGCAAAGATAATCCGACTCTTGGTGTTGCGGCGTTAACCCAACGCGCCTAAGCGCGTGCGCAATTCCGCAAAACGTAAGGGAAGGACTGCGCCCAAATGGCACGCAAGAAGATCGCGCTTATCGGCGCTGGGAATATCGGTGGCACGCTCGCTCACCTCGCCGCACTCAAGGGCCTGGGCGACATCGTGCTGTTCGACGTCGTCGAAGGTGTGCCGCAGGGCAAGGCACTGGACCTGTCGCAATGCGGTCCGGTCGAAGGGTTCGATGCGAAGATCATCGGTTCGAACGATTACAAGGACATCGCGGGCGCTGACGTGATCATCGTCACTGCCGGCGTCGCCCGCAAGCCCGGCATGAGCCGTGACGACCTGCTCGGCATCAACCTGAAGGTGATGAAGGCCGTCGGCGAGGGTATCAAGAACAACGCCCCCGACGCGTTCGTCATCTGCATCACCAATCCGCTCGACGCGATGGTGTGGGCATTGCGCGAATTTTCCGGGCTGCCGCACAACAAGGTCGTCGGCATGGCGGGCGTGCTCGACTCGGCACGCTTCAGCCACTTCCTCGCCGAGGAGTTCAAGGTTTCGGTCAAGGAGGTCACCAGCTTCGTGCTGGGCGGCCATGGCGACACCATGGTCCCTGTCATCGAATATTCGACGGTCAGCGGCATCCCTGTTCCCGACCTCATCGAAATGGGCTTCTCCACCAAGGAGCGCATCGACGCGATCGTGCAGCGCACGCGCAGCGGCGGCGGCGAGATCGTGGCGCTGCTCAAGACCGGCTCGGCCTTCTATGCGCCCGCGACCAGCGGCATCGCGATGGCGGAAGCCTATCTCTACGACCAGAAGCGCGTTCTGCCCGCGGCGGTTCACCTGACCGGCCAGTATGGCGTCGACAACCTCTACGTCGGCGTGCCCGTCGTCATCGGTGCCGGCGGTGTCGAGAAGATCGTCGAGATCAAGCTGAACGATGAAGCCAAGGCCAACCTCGCCGTGTCGGTCGACGCGGTGAAAGAACTGCTGGTGGCGTGCAAGGCTATCGACGGATCGCTAGCGTAAATTCCTGTTCCCCCGCGAAGGCGGGGGTCCAGTCCTACTTCAAAGGGTCTTTGTCTGAGGGCTGGTTCCCGCCTTCACGAGGAACAAAAAGGAAGATTGATGAGCATTCTCGTCGACAAGAACACCAAGGTCATCACTCAGGGGATGACCGGCGCGACCGGCACGTTCCATACGGAACAGGCGCTGGCGTACGGCACGCAGATGGTCGCGGGCGTGACCCCCGGCAAGGGCGGCACGACGCATATCGGCCTGCCGAACTTCAACACGGTGCATGAGGCCGTGGCCGCGACCGGCGCGACCGCATCGGTCGTGTACGTGCCGCCGCCCTTCGCCGCGGATTCGATCCTGGAAGCGATCGACGCCGAAGTGCCGCTTATCGTGTGCATCACCGAAGGCATTCCGGTGCTCGACATGGTCAAGGTCAAACGCTCGCTGTCGGGCAGCAAGTCGCGCCTGATCGGCCCGAACTGCCCCGGCGTGCTAACACCCGGCGAGTGCAAGATCGGCATCATGCCCGGCAACATCTTTTCGAAGGGTTCGGTCGGCGTGGTCTCGCGTTCGGGGACGCTCACCTATGAAGCGGTGTTCCAGACGACCGCCGAAGGTCTCGGCCAGACGACCGCGGTCGGCATCGGCGGCGATCCCGTTAACGGCACCAACTTCATCGACGTGCTGGAGTTGTTCCTGGCCGACGACGCTACCAAATCGATCATCATGATCGGCGAGATCGGCGGCGATGCAGAGGAACAGGCCGCACAGTTCCTGATCGACGAGGCCAAGCGCGGCCGCAAGAAGCCGATGGCCGGTTTCATCGCGGGCGTCACCGCCCCTCCGGGCCGCCGCATGGGTCATGCCGGCGCGATCGTGTCGGGCGGACAGGGCGACGCGGGATCGAAGATCGCGGCGATGGAAGCCGCTGGCATCCGCGTCGCATCGTCGCCGTCCGAACTGGGCACGACGTTGAAGGCTGTACTGAACGGCTGAACTCGTCACCCCGGGCTTGACCCGGGGTCCCGCTTACACCGCGGACGAGTTTAGCGGGACCCCGGGTCAAGCCCGGGGTGACGACTAGAGGAAAGCGAGCGCTCATATGGGACTCGAGAACCAGAACTTCACTGCCGAACACGAGGCCGGGCCCTCATGGGCCCGCCCGAACTGGCCGCCGCTGGACAGCGACGACCTGACGGCGGCGCTCGACCCCACCCAGATGGCGGTCGCTGTGAAGACCGCGGCAGCGAAAGCCGGTGCGGCGCTGACTTCGGTCGAAGTGGAACAGGCAGCCGCCGACGCGATCAAGGCGATGCTGATCATCCGCACCTATCGCGTGCGCGGGCACCTTGCCGCCAATCTCGATCCGCTGGGCCTTTCGAATCGCGAACTGCCCGAGGACCTGCGCACCGAATTCTTCGACGTGCCCGACGCCGACCTCGATAAGAAGGTCTATCTGGGCGGCATGCTGGGCCTGCAATGGGCGACGTTCCGCGAGATCGTGAACATCCTGCGCGCCAATTACTGCGGTAATGTCGGCCTCGAATACATGCATATCTCCGACGTGGAGGAGCGCCGCTTCCTGCAGGACCGCATGGAGGGCAAGGACAAGGCGATCACCTTCAGCCCCGAAGGTAAGCAGGCCATCCTCGCCAAGGTGATCGAAGCCGAGCAGTGGGAACGTTTCCTCGGCAAGAAGTACGTCGGCACGAAGCGTTTCGGCCTCGACGGCGGCGAAGCGATGATCCCGGCGATGGAAGCCGTGATCAAATACGGCGGCCAGTTCGGCGTGCGCGAGATCGTGTACGGCATGGCGCATCGCGGCCGCCTGAACATGCTGGCGAACGTGCTGGCCAAACCTTATCGCGTCATCTTCCACGAATTCTCGGGCGGCAGCGCAAACCCCGATGACGTCGGCGGTTCGGGCGATGTGAAGTACCACCTGGGCACCAGCACCGACCGCGAGTTCGACGGCATCCAGGTGCACATGTCGCTGGTCCCCAACCCCAGCCACTTGGAAGCCGCGGATCCTGTCGTGCTCGGCAAGACGCGCGCGATCCAGACCGACCGCAACGATCTCGACACGCACAGCCAGGTGCTGCCCGTACTGCTGCACGGCGACGCGGCGTTCGCGGGCCAGGGCATCGTCTGGGAATGCCTCGGCTTCTCGGGCGTGCGCGGATACAATACCGGCGGCTGCGTCCACTTCATCATCAACAACCAGATCGGCTTCACGACCAGCCCGCAATATGCGCGCTCGTCACCCTATCCGTCTGACGTCGCCAAGGGCGTCCAGGCGCCGATCTTCCACGTCAACGGCGATGATCCCGAAGCGGTGACGTTCGCCTGCAAGATGGCGATCGAGTTCCGCCAGCGCTTCCACCGCGACGTCGTGATCGACATGTGGTGCTATCGCCGGTTCGGCCATAACGAGGGTGACGAACCGATGTTCACCCAGCCGCTGATGTACAAGGCGATCAAGACGCACCCGGGCGTCAGCGATGTCTACGCATCGCGCCTGGTCGAAGAAGGCGTGATTACCAAGGACTGGGCACCCGAACACGCTGAACGCTTCAACACGATGCTGGAAGGCGAGTTTGCTGCTGCGCCGGGCTACAAGGCGAACCGCGCCGACTGGTTCGGCGGCCGCTGGGCGGGGCTCCACAAGCCGACCGACGACGAGACCGCACGCCGCAACGTCGAAACCGGCATCGGCAAGAAACTGTTCGAAGGACTTGCCCGCACGCTGACCACCGTGCCGGATGATCTCACGATCCATCCGACGCTGAACCGCGTGCTCGACGCCAAGCGCAACATGTTCAAGACTGGCGAGAATTTCGACTGGGCGACCGGCGAGGCGCTCGCGTTCGGGGCACTGCTGTCGGAAGGCTATGGCGTCCGCCTGTCGGGCCAGGACTCGGGCCGCGGCACGTTCAGCCAGCGTCATTCGGTCTGGGTCGACCAGACCGACGAGCATAAATATATCCCGCTTTCTACCGTCCCGCATGGCCGGTTCGAAGTGCTGGATTCGGTGCTGAGCGAATTCGGCGTGCTGGGTTTCGAATATGGCTACGCCGGTGCCGATCCCAAGACACTGGTCATGTGGGAAGCGCAGTTCGGCGACTTCGCCAATGGCGCGCAGGTCATGATCGACCAGTTCATCGCGAGCGGAGAGGCGAAGTGGCTGCGCGCCAACGGCCTCGTCCTGCTGCTGCCGCACGGTTATGAGGGTCAGGGGCCGGAGCATTCGTCGGCGCGCCTCGAACGCTATCTGCAGCTTTGTGCCGAAGACAACATGCAGGTTGCGAACATCACGACGCCTGCGAACTACTATCATGCGCTGCGCCGCCAGATGCACCGCTCGTTCCGCAAGCCATTGATAATCATGACGCCCAAGTCGCTGTTACGGCACAAGCGCGCCGTGTCGAAGGCCGAGGACTTCATGGGCTCGTCGCACTTCATGCGCCTGCTCTCCGATCCCGACGCGCCCGCCGACAAGGACGTGAAGCGGTTGGTACTGTGCAGCGGTAAGGTCGCCTACGACCTGATGGACGCGCGCGATGCGGCAGAAATGAAGGACACGGCAATCGTTCGCGTCGAGCAAATCTACCCCTTCCCGGGCGAAGCGCTGACCGCACGGTTGAAGCGCATGCCGAACCTGGAAGAAGTTGTCTGGGCGCAGGAAGAACCGAAGAACAACGGCAGCTGGTTCTTCGTCGAACCCTTCATCGAGGAATGCCTGACCGAAGCGAACATCGGCCCGCACCGTGCGCGTTATGCCGGGCGCAAGGCCGCCGCATCGCCCGCGACGGGCCTCGCCAAGCGGCACCAGGCTGAACAGGCTGCACTCGTCGCCGATGCCCTCGGCCAGAGCGTCCGCGAAGAAATCCGCCGTCAGCGCAACACCGCAACGACGGCCAAGCCCGTTGCCGGCAATCCCGGTTAAGGAACCGACAAGATGAGCACCGAAGTCAAAGTGCCCGTGCTGGGCGAATCGATCACCGAAGCGACACTCGGCGAGTGGCTGAAGAAGCCCGGCGAGGCAGTAAAGGCCGACGAGCCGATCGCGAGCCTTGAGACCGACAAGGTCTCGGTCGAGGTGCCTTCGCCTGTCGCTGGCGTCATGGGCAACCAACTCGTGAAGGTCGGTGATACGGTCAACGTCGGTGCGGTGATCGCGTCGATCGAAGCAGGCTCCGGTGCTGCTGCGGTCCCCGCGACCCCTGCCGCCGCCGCGCCTGCCCCGGCAACAACTGCTCCGGCCACACCAGCGGCTCCTGCATCAGATGGCGTCGCACCGACTCTGTCGCCCTCAGTCCGTCGTCTTGTCCTCGAAAAGGGTGTCGACCCCTCGACGATCAAGGGCACCGGCAAGGACGGCCGCCTGACCAAGGAAGACGTGCTCGGCGCGCCCGCGCCGACGCCTGCCGCGCCTACCGAAACCTCGCCTCCCGCCGCAGCCGCTCCTGTCGGCGAACGCACCGAGGAACGCATCCGCATGACGCGCCTGCGCCAGACGGTCGCCAAGCGCCTGAAGGACGCACAGAACACCGCCGCGCTGCTCACCACGTTCAACGACTGCGACATGACCGAAGTCATGGCCGCCCGCACGCGCTACAAGGATCTGTTCGAAAAGAAGCACGGCGTCCGCCTGGGCCTGATGAGCTTCTTCACCAAGGCGGTCGTCCTCGCCGCGCACGACATCCCGGCGGTCAACGCACAGATCGACGGCGACGAGATCGTCTATCACAACTACCTCGACGTCTCGGTCGCGGTCAGCGCGCCGAACGGCCTGGTCGTCCCTGTCGTCCGAAACGTCGACAAGCTGTCGTTCGCGGAGATCGAAAAGGCGATCGCCGGTTACGGCGCGAAGGCGAAGGCCGGAACGCTGACTATGGATGATATGAAGGGTGGGACGTTCACGATCAGCAACGGCGGGGTGTTCGGGGGGCTGATGTCGACGCCGATCATCAATCCGCCGCAGTCGGCGGTGCTGGGCCTTCACCGCATCGAGGACCGTCCGGTCGTCCGCGACGGGCAGATCGTCATCCGCCCGATGATGTACCTCGCGCTGAGCTACGACCACCGCCTGATCGACGGCCGCGAAGCCGTGACGTTCCTGAAGACCGTCAAGGAAGCCATCGAAGACCCGACGCGGTTGCTGATCGACCTTTAAGGAGCCGCAAAAATGGCTGAATACGACTTCGACGTCATCGTCATCGGCAGCGGCCCCGGCGGGTACGTCGCCGCGATCCGTGCGGCGCAGCTGGGCCTGCGCACCGCGTGCGTGGAAAGCCGCGAGACGCTGGGCGGCACCTGCCTCAACGTCGGCTGCATCCCGTCGAAGGCGATGC
>JAZKBQ010000014.1:0-96256 GCA_040388515.1 Pseudomonadota bacterium
CCTGCTCGGCTACAACATGATGGGCGCCTATGCCCTGTCGCGCAGCAAGAAGGACTTGCCGAACCTGGCGGTCGTCTTCCCGAGCGATTATACGCTGGTGCTGTCGCGCATCGCATTCGTCAGCAAGAAGGCGGCTCATCCCAATGCCGCACGGTTATGGCTCGATTACCTGCTGTCCGCGCGCGGTCAGACGGTACTTGGGAATGCGCTTCAGCTTTATCCGATCCGCAGCGGCATCAAGGCCGAATATACGGCGGATACGCTGCGCGCCGCGATCGGCCCCAGCATCCGCCCGATCGCCCTCGACATGCGCCTCGTTCGCGATCTCGATGCGAAGCGTCGTGACGAGGTGATCGCGGACTGGGCGGCGCGCACCGGCATGAAAAAATAGCGACAGCTTCGCGTCAGGATTGAGGAGTAGGCTGCCGGTCAACAAAAATCCCTGGAGAGGGTGGCAATGGCGCTCGACATATTGATCGTCGAGGACGACGCGACGACGGCGCGCGAGATCGCGGCGGCGCTGGACGACCATGGCGCACGCACATCGCATGCAGCGACAGGCGTCGAAGCGATCCAGAAAGCGCGGACCAATCACTATGACGCGATAATCCTCGACCGCATGCTGACCGGCGGGATCGAGGGGCTGGAGGTTCTCGGCGCGCTCCGCGGTGCGGGCGTCGCAACGCCGGTGCTGATCCTGAGTGCATTGTCCGCCGTTACCGACCGGGTGCGCGGGCTCCGCGCGGGGGGGAATGATTATCTGGTCAAGCCATTCGACTTCCTGGAACTGACCGCGCGCATCGATGCGCTGACGCGCAAGCCGGTCGGCGGTGTCGCCCGCCAGGATGTCGAACTGGTCGTGGGCGATGTTCACATGGACCTGATCGCCCGCACCGTGCGCCGTGCCGGGCAAGAGGTCGAGTTGCTTCCCCGCGAATTCGCGCTGCTGCGTCACTTCATGCGAAATCCGGGCGCGGTGATGACGCGCGCGATGATCTTCGAGCAGGTCTGGGGTTATCGATATGACGAGCGCACGAACGTGATCGACGTCCACGTCACCAAGCTGCGCCGAAAGCTGGATATAGGCGGCCTGCGGACGATGATCGCCACGGTGCGCGGCAGCGGATACCGGTTCGATGCGGCTTAGCGAGCTTCGTGCAGCCAGCAGCTTCCGGCTGGCGCTGTTCTTCGTGGCCGTGTTCGGTTCGGCATCGCTGGTCTTCGCCGCAACGGTTTTCACGATGACGTCGCGCTTCCTTTCGGGCAATCCGGACGAGCGCATGCGCGCACAGGCCGCCAGCTATGACAGCCAGTCCCGGGCGCAGGCGGAAAAGCAACTCGACCAGCATAGCGAAGCCGACCTGTCCGGACGTCGGCCGTTCGGACTGTTCGACGAAAAGGGACATTGGCTCGCAGGTAACCTCAAATCCCTGCCGCACCCGCTTCCGCCGCTGGAACAGTTCTTCGAAACACGTGTCGACAATGAACAGGAACACACGATCTACCGGTCGATCCTGCACCGGCTTCCGAACGGCAACCTGATCGTCGTCAGCCGCAACATCGAAGAGCTTCAGCGCTTTCGCAACGAATTCCTCGAAGCCACGCTCATGGGCTTGGTTCTCATGCTCATCCTTGGGGTGACCGGCGGTGTGGCGATCGGGGTAGGTTCGATCCGGCGGCTCGACCGCGTCATCGTGGCGATCGAGCGGATCACGCGTGGCGACTTGTCGGGGCGGCTTCCGTCACGTGGGACGAACGATGACATCGACCGACTGGTGCGCGTGGTCAATTCGATGCTCGACCAGATCGAACGGTTGATGGGCGAGGTCAAGGGCGTGTGTGACAGTATCGCCCACGACCTTCGCACGCCCCTGACCCGGCTTCTGGGCGCGCTAGAACGTGCGAACCGGCGGAACCTGCCCGCGGCCGAACGCAGTGCGGAGATCGCTGCCGCGATCGGCGAGGTCCATATGATGCTGCGCACCTTTGCGGCGTTGCTGCGCATTTCGGAAGTGGAGGACGGCGCCCGCCGCGCGTCCTTCGCCGAGGTGGACCTTGCCGATATCGCCGCCGACGCCGTCGAATATTACGAACCCGCTGCGGAGGCGCGCGACATTGCGCTGACATTCGAGCGAAAGCCCGGCGATCAGGCGAGCGGTTCGGCCATCCAGGGCGACGCCGACCTGTTGTTCGAGGCGCTTGGCAACCTGATCGACAATGCGATCAAGTTCACACCGGATGGCGGACGCATCGCGGTCGAACTTCTCGACGGCCCTGCGTTATCCGTGCGTGATACCGGTTGCGGCATTTCGGCGGCAGAACGGGAATCGGTCATGCTGCGGTTTCAGCGCGGAAAGCGCGTGCAGCATACAGCAGGAAGCGGCCTGGGGCTGCCGCTGGTCGCGGCAGTGGCGCGACTGCATGGCATGGCCGTTGATATTCCCCCCACGCGCACCGGCTGTCGAATCGATATGATGCCTGCATTCGAGACAACGGCTTCGACAAGATTAAATGAGGGTAATTCCGGCGACGGTAAAGTTGCGGCCGACAGGTTGAAAATCAAAGGATTGTCCGCGGCTCAATCGGCTTAGATAAATAAGGTTTAATGATTGCCGAATTGGCTTGTCGGCACGATCGATGTGTTTCAGCCTTTCATCCTCGGCGCAACGGAAGAACCGGCGCGACATGGGGAGGACAGGGATGAGGCATTCGACCGCGATTTTCGCGGCTTCTTTGCTGTGCGCAACTTCGGCTCACGCGGATGACGAGATCCCACCGGTCATCGGCGGGAAGACCTACACGCAGCACATGGTCATCACCGCCAAGGCACGTCATCCGGAAATCGTCTCGATTGTCGTGGAGGGCAAGCACGGAAACGGCAACAAGGGGGATGTCGCCGTCTTGGGCTCGACCTCGGCCCCGGCCACGGTCCTGAAATCCGTCGCACGTCCCGACATTAGCACCGGCGGCAAAGTGTCGAGCGACAGCCAGCATTATGTGTCGCGCTTGCCCTTCAATTCGAGCACCGGGCACCGGATCGGCACGATTGTCATCACCTTTGCGTATAAAAAAGGCGCATCGACCGCGGCGCACGATGCGACGGCACAGGCGATCGCGGCATCGATGGCGCGGAGCACGCTCAGTCCGAAGAATGCGGCCGACCCCTATCCCTGGGATCCGAAATTCTCGCCCGATACCTATGGTCAGCAACTGGCGATGCGCATGGTCGCGAAATATCCCGACCTGCTCGTCATAATGATCCATGCGACGCCGCCGGGCGGTGGCAAGAATGTCGTGATCGGATCGAACATCGGCCGCATCGGCAAGATCGCCGATGAGGACGACCTGCGCGTCATCGAAAAAGGCTCGACCAACCTCGAGGTCGGCGGCGACGACAACGACCGCTTCGAAACCGAAGTCCCGCTCAACGACGCCAGCGGCAAGCGCATCGGCGCGCTGGGTCTGGTCTTCGCCTATAACGCAAAGACCGACAAGGACGCCGTCCATGCGCACGGCCGCGCGATCCGCGACGACCTCGCCAGCCACATTCCGGCCAGCGCCGCGCTGTTCAAGCCAGCCCGATGACCAGCCGATCCTTCAAAAACGAAAGCCCTGCTTCGATGAGATACCCGACCCACGCCATTCTGACCGTCGCGTTTTCCGCGCTGGCTCTCGCCGGATGCGGCCATAAGTCCGCGAGCGATAAAGCCACGAACGCCGCTTCGGCAGATGCCAGCGCTGCGCCGCTCAAGCTCGCCGGATCGAGCGACTTTCCGGGGTACAAAGGCGATTTCGATCACTTCGCGATCGATGCAGCGGGCAACCGGCTGTTCCTTGCGGGCGAGGAGCATGCCGAACTCGAGGTACTCAACCTTGCTACCGGCGCAGTCGAGAAGCGCATGCCCGGCTTCGGCGTGCCGCACAGCCTGTATTTCATGCCCAACACCAATGAGCTGCTGGTCATCGATGGCGACAAGCCGTCGCCGGTCCTCGATGCGAAGACGCTGGCGGTCAAACGTACTTACAACCTGCCCAAGGGTGCCGATTCTTATGGCTACGACGGTTCGACCGGCCACCTGTGGATCGTGACGGGCGGCAAGGACGTGCCGCAGAAGGACAGCAACATGCTGGAGGTGGATCCCGCCAACGGCAAGGTGCTGAAGACCGTCCATTTCGACGCCGACCATGTCGAGGCGATGGCGATCGAGCAGAACGGTCCGAACATCTACATCAATGTTACCGACAAGAATTACATGGCGGTCATCGACAAGGCGTCGGGCAAGATCGTCAAGACCTGGCCGATCAAGGAGGCCGAGCAGAACGCGCCGCTGGCGTTCGATGAGGCGAACCGCCGCCTGTTCGTGGTCACGCGCAAGCCCGGCAAGCTCGTCGTCCTGAACGCCGACACAGGGGCAACGGTAGCATCGTTCAAGGCGCCGGAGCGCACCGACCAGGTCGTCTGGGATCCGGTCAACAAGCGCGTCTACGTGACTGGCGGAGAGGGTTACACGAGCGTCGTCGAGCAGTCCGGACCGGATAACTATCGCGAAGCCGCTCAGGTCAAGACGCTGCCCGGCGCAAAGACATCGATCCTCGATTCAGACGCCAAACGCCTGTGGGTGGCCGCCTCGCCCGGCGAAACCGGCGCGATGGGCAAGGTGCTGTGGTTCGACGTGGCGCCGCGGTGATGATGTCGAAGCAATAATCCAGCGGCACCGGCGACCGGAAAAATCCGGACCCGATGCCAACAACAGGAGGGGAAGAAAATGACAAGCAAGACAATCCGTTCGGGTCTGCGCCATGCGCTGTTCCTGTCGACCGCGCTTGCCTCGCTGAGCGTTTCCGCGGCGCCTGTCTGGGCGCAGGCGACGCCCGCCGCCGGCAAGGATGACGACAACAACCGCGAAGCGGAAATCATCGTCACCGGTTCGGCGCTGCCGACGACGCCGGGCCA
Source organism: Pseudomonadota bacterium (assembly GCA_040388515.1). GTDB lineage: Bacteria > Pseudomonadota > Alphaproteobacteria > Sphingomonadales > Sphingomonadaceae > Sphingomonas_O. The sequence goes on from JAZKBQ010000014.1 coordinate 4,955, forward strand.
GGCGGCCGTACCGATCACCGTCATCGGTTCGGAAGACATCAAGAAGGGCGGCGTGGACAACAACGTCCTCGAACTCGTCCGCAAGCAGATTCCGTCCTTTGCCGGGCGCAGCAACACCGGTAATTCGAACGCGAACAACACCAACCAGAACACGGCCGGCGGATCGCAGGCGCAGCTGCGCAATCTCGACACGCTGGTCCTGATCAACGGTCGGCGTGCTGCGGTAAATCCGATCGCGGGTATGGGCGGCAAGGTGTTCGTCGACCTGGCGCAGATTCCCGCTGCCGCCATCGACCGCGTCGAAGTGCTGACCGACGGTGCATCCGCAATCTATGGGTCGGACGCGGTCGGCGGCGTTATCAACTTCATTCTGAAGAGCGATTATGAAGGCCTGTCGGTCGACGGGCGCTATGGCTTTGCCGATGGCTACAAGGAACGAAGCGGCAGTTTCGTCTTCGGACACAACCTCAGCGACAAGGTCAACGTCACCCTGGCAGGAACCTATCTGAAGTCCGATCCGCTTTACCAGAACCAGCGCAGCTTCACGTCGCCCTTTTATTCGACAGCGACGGCGGTACCCGGATCGGTCGTGACCGGCGGGCTGTTCGGGGTGCTCGTGAACGGCATCAATTCGCCGTCGCAGCGCAATCCGACCGGTATCGCCGCGACCGCGCCGAATTTCGCCGCGCTTGTCGCCAACGGGACTTATCTCAACCTGCCCACGACAACGTCGCCTCAGACGACGCCGCCGACCGCGACAAGCAATATCGGCGTTGCCGGAACCGGCGTCGGCGGCACGTACGACCTGTCACAGTTTCAGACACTGTTGCTCGAACAGGAGCAAAAGGCATTGAGCATCAGCGTCAATGCGGAACTCATCCCCGGCATCACCTTCTTCGCCGACGGGGAGTTCGCCGAAAATCGCAGCTTCACGCAGTTCCGTCCGGTGACGATCGGCGTCACCCTTCCGCAGGGATCGCCGTTCAATCCCGTGGCGGGCGCTCTGGGCGGTGTGACGTTCGGCAGCACGACCAATCCCAAGAAATACTACAACAAGACCGACAGCACGCGGATCACCGCAGGGTTCAAGGGGCACCTGGACTTCATGGGACCGAGCTGGAGCTATGAAGCGGCCTATGTGCACAGTGAGGCCGAACTGTTCCAGAAACAGGAAAACGTCATCTACACGCCCAATGTCGCGCTCGCGATCGCCGGCGGATACGATGCCTCTGGCAATCCGGTTGCGGGCGGCGCGTATAGCAAAGTCTATTCGGGATTTTCACTGACATCGCCGATGGTGGTCGTGCCCGCGCTCGATGCGTTGGCTCGTTCGGGCACCGTCCCTGCGGCAACCCTCGCTGCGATTTTTGGCACGGAACGGATCCGCGCGACGAGCAAGCTCGACTCGTTCGATGCGGCGCTGCGCGGCAAGCTGTTCGAATTGCCTGCAGGCGCGATCGAGGTTGCATTCGGTGGCGCTTATCGCACGGAATCGCTGACCGGCGAGACGGACGAGAACGGCTACGTCCATACCAACCTGAATTACTGCAATACCGGGGGTGTCCTGGGCACCAACACGTCGACGTGGACCGGCGGTCAACAGGCGGATCCGCTCCCGGTCGCCTGCACCTCGTCGGCCCCGGGCTCGGTCGGGAACGCGAGCCGCAATATCAAGGCGGCCTATATCGAGGGGCGCATCCCGATTTTCGGCGGCGACCTGGTGATCCCGGGTTTTGCCAAGTTCGACCTGATCGGTGCGGTCCGGTACGAAAACTACAGCGACGCCGGCGAGTCCACCGTGCCGAAGATCGGCTTCTTCTGGAAGGTGTTCGACAACGATTCGCTGACCTTCCGCGGCAGCTTCGCCAAGTCGTTCACCGCGCCGCCGCTTTATCAGAAGTTCGGTCCCGTCAATAACCGGCTGGCCGGCCCCGGCATCGTCCCCGCTGCCTTCCCGGGACTTCCCGCCGGCCTTACGCCCGTACAGGATGGCGTAAATCCGAACCTGGGACCCGCAAAGGCCGACTCCTATTCGATCGGGGTCCGGCTGAAGCCGTGGTTCGTGCCGGGCCTGAAACTCGCGCTCGACTATTCCTACGTGAAGGAAGACGGCCTGCCGGGCGGCATCGGGTTCAGCAACATCTTCCTGGACGTGAACCAGAACGGCGCGGCCTCGATTTTCTCGGGGAATATCGCCAAGGGCAATTTCCCAGGGCTGCCGGGTGCGACACCTTTCACCAACCCGGGCGATCTGCGCGCCTATCTGGCGGCGGATCCCAACAACTATAACAATGTCTATGCGATCGACCGGTTCACCAATCTGGGCGGCATCCGGGTCGAGACGCTGAACGCGTCGATCGATTATACCCTGCCGACCGACACCATGGGGACTTTCAACTTCAGCTCAACCATGGCCATGTTCCTGAGCTACAAGTTCCAGGTCCTGCCCAGCCAGCCATTCTATGAATATGCCGGTACCGCGACGAACGGAGGCACGGGTGTGCAGGGAACACTGCCGAAGTTCCGCGCTTACAGCCAGATCAACTGGACCTACCACGGTTTCGACCTGACGATCGGCAACACTTACATCTCGGGGGTCGATGATCTGGGGGTCGGTGGCATCACATTCGAAACCAACGCGGCGAAGGCAATCCCGACGTCGTTCGTCGGCAAGATCAAACCCTACACGACGTTCGACCTGCGCCTCGGCTACACGATGCGCGACCTGAACGGCATCGCAAAGGGTCTGTCGATCGCTGTCGGTGTGAACAACGTGTTCGACCGGATGCCGCCGATCTCAACCAATGTTTTCACGCCGAGCGCGGCCTACACCGACAATACTGCGGACGTATCGACCTATTCGCCGATCGGCCGGCTGGGGTATGTTCAGGCGTCGATCAAGTTCTGAGCGGCGACGGCGGTGACGCTTCGGCGAACCGCCGTCATCCAAAGGAGGTCGTGAGATTCGCGGCGCAGGGCCAGCCCGAACCAGACGGAACCCGGCGCCGCAGGCATCGTTCTATTGCATCACGATAACGAGGTGCATCGATGGCAAACGCCCTGAAAGCTGGCGACAAGGTCAGCTGGAAAAGCCACGGCGGCGAAGCGCATGGCAAGGTCGTGAAAAAAATCACCAGCCCGACCAAGATCAAAAGCCACAAGGTCGCGGCGTCGCCCGATAACCCCGAGTTCATCGTCGAGACGGACGAGGGCAAGCGCGCCGCTCACAAGCCCGGCGCGCTGACGAAGGACTAGGCCGCCAGGTCGTACTTGTTGGCGCGGCGCTTCCCGAACAGCAGCTTCTTTTCGAGGTGCCCGCGCAACTGCGTGTAATAGGCGGTCAGGAAGCCGTCGATATTGTGCACGTCGCTGCCCCAGCCGATCTTGTCGATGATCGCCTGTGCAACGGTCAGCTTTGCGGCGGCATCGCTGCGGCGCAGGACACCTTCCAGCGTTTCCAGTTCATAGACGCCATAGGCTTCGAGTTGTTCGCGCGAGAATATGTATTCGGGCGAAGTCGGTACGGTTGCCAGGTCGTGCGCCAGCTTGCTCCGCTGCGACCGGATGACCCATGTGCCTGCAAGCAGGTCGCCGACGCGCAGGCGATCGCGGTTGAACAGCGGAAAGAACAGGAACACCGCGGTCCATCCGAAGCCGAGCCAGCCGGTCAGCGCGTCGACCGTTCCGTCGGCCATGCCGTTTGCCAGCATGGAAATGGGCACGAAAACTTCGACTTCGCGCATCAGGTTGCGCGCGATCACTGCGTCTCCGGTCAAGCGCCCGCCGTCGCGCGCCACAACGCGCAGGCCCATCCAGCGCTTGCCGAACGTCGCGGCGCGCGGGCGCATCTCCATGATGATGAAGTAGAAATTGCGGATCAGGAAAAAGCCGAGCAGCCAGATGATGCCGACCACCTCGACGCCGGGCGACAGCTTGTTGAGCGCCGTGTAGACCGACACCAGCGTCATCACGATCATGAAGGCGAGCAACAGCATCGCATCGATCAGGAACGCGGCGACCCTCTGTCCAGCGTCGCCGAGCGTCACGCCCAGGTCGACACCTTCGGGTGTGACCAGCCGCCGGGCCATGGTTCTTGGGGGTTTGGGTGCCCTAGCCATCGCGCGACCGGAACTTGGGTCCGTAATAATAGACCAGCCAGAAGATCAGCATCCCGCCGCCGATGGCGAGCCGGGTGCCGTCGGTATTGATCGTCTGCCGCCCGATCCCCTCGAGCAGCCCCGCAACCGCCAGCATCACGACGACGCCGATCATGGCGATACCGCTGGTCCGCCCGGCGCGCGCCGCGGCGGCGAGGCGTGAGAGCGGCCCGGGGAATGCGATGCGCGTGCCGATATGCAGACCGGCCGCCGCGGAAAGGACGATGGCGAACAGTTCCGTCGTGCCATGGATCGACAGCCAGCCGACCATCGGCAGGCCGAGGTCCTTGGCGACATAGACCTGCAGCATCGCCCCGAGCGCCGCGCCGTTGTAAAACAGCAGCATCAGGGTCGGCACACCGAAGGCAAAGCCGAGCGCGAAGCACATCAGCGAAACCTGCGCATTGTGCGTGAACAGATATGTGGCGAAGAACTTCAGCCCGTCCGATTTGTGGTCGGTGTCGTAAAGGATCGATTTCAGCAGCTGCGCGCTCGCATAGGGGCCACGGCCCTGCGCCATTTCCTCTCCGACGATCGAGGCGAACCAGTCGGGATTGCCCTGGACCAGCAGGTAACCGGCGGCGGTCCCGGCGATCAGGATCAGCAGGGCGACGATGGTTTCGCGCCACAGGCTGCGAACCGCGCCCGGCCAGTCGGTCAGGAAGAAACGCGCGAATCTTTTCCCGAAACCGCCGCTGGCGCCGTAGATCGCGAGATAGGCACGCAGGCTCAGCGCCTCGAGATGGTCGATCAGCGCGCGGTCGAGCAGCGTCGCGCGGGCAACCGAAAGCGATGACAGCGTCGAACGGTAAAGCAGGGGGAGAGCGAGCAGGTCGTCGTCCGACAGCGCCTTCGGACTGCGGTTCTCGATCCGCTTCAGCAGTGCTTCCAGCTGCTGCCAGTCGGCTTCGCGTTCGGCGCGAAAGGTTGCTGCATCCTGGCTCACAGCAAATTCCGCTTCTTGAGGGTCAAATAGGCGTTGACCAGTTCGGGGCCCAGCCGCTCGTGATGCGCCTCGACGATATGAACGCCCAGCCGCTGCAGCCGTGCGACCACGATGCGGCGTTCGCGCAGCATCGCGGCGGCGATGACCGCGCGTGAGACATCGTCGGCGGTCGCGGGATCGGCGTTGGCGAGGCCGTCCAACTCATCGTCATGCATCAGGACGAACAGGACGAGATGCCTCTCCGCAAGGCGCCCGACCGTCTTCAGCATCAGTTCCGCGCTGGTCGGGTCGACGAAATCGGTGAAGACCAGCACCAGAGAGCGGCGTTTCAGCTCCGCGCCCAGCGTCGTCAGCGCGAGCGTGAAATTGGTTTCCTCGTTCGAATAGTCGAGTTCGGCCGCGAGCCGCTGGAACGTGCCGAACGAGGCGACGCCCGACACCGCACCGCTCGAAATGCGCGGGCGCGCGTCGAAGCCGAACAACGACACCTTGTCGCCCAGTTTCAGCGCGACGAAGGCGGCGGTGAGCGCGGCGGAAATCGCCCGGTCGATGCGCGGGATGCCTGCGACCGGCTCGCACATCAGGCGGCCGGCATCCACGGCGAAGACGATGTCGTTATTGCGTTCGGTGCGGTATTCCCGCGCGATCAGGTTGTTGTGGCGTGCGCTGGCCTTCCAGTCGATCGCGCGCCGGTCCATACCGCTGCGGAATTCGGTCAGCGCCTGGAACTCGCCACCGGCACCGGCCTGGATCTGGACGAGTTCGCCGATGTTGGCATCGCGGCGGAACAGGCGGACGGCCTCTGTGCGCGCAGGGCGGACATCTGGCAGGATCGCAATCTGGCGGTCGAGCTTCACACGGCGCTGCCGCCAGACCAGCCCGAACAGGCCCGGCCAGCGCAGCCAGACCGCCTCCAGCTTTGCCGACCCACGCCGGACGGCTGTGTGAACCGTCGATACGGATCCGCTGCCAGATCGCAGCTTGTCTTCGGTCGGTACCAATCGTTCGTCGTGCTCCACCAGCGCCTCGAACCGGCGAGCGCCGGGCGCCGTGGTCGCGACGTCGATCGTCACATCCTGTCCGACATAAGCAGCGCGTGGGGCGTCGAGCGACGCGGCAAGATTTTTCGCGGACGGCAGGCCGAGCGCATCCGCCATGGTCAGCGCCAGCATGAGTACGACCAGGGCAAGACCCGCATACCAATAGGCCGGCACGGCGAGCGCCACCGCGATCGCAGGCAGCGCCGCCGTGGCAGTCAGCATCACGGCACGACCGCTGGGGTAGATCATGCCGCGATCACCGTGGCGCTTCGACCTGGGCGATCAACTCGGCGACGACCGCGCTGACGTGTTTGCCGTCGATCTGTGCGGCGGGCGACAGGATGACGCGGTGCCGCAGTAGCGGCAGGGCGAGTGCCTTGATGTCATCGGGAATGACGTAGTCGCGCCCGTCGAGCGCGGCGTGCGCACGGCCGGCCGCCGCCAGCATGGCCGCTGCACGGGGGCTGGCACCGGATTCGAGCGAGGCGCTCTCGCGCGTCGCCCGCACCAGCGAGACGACATAGCGGATGACGTCGTCAACCAGCTTGACGCTGGCGACCGCCTCGGTCGCGGCATCGAGCGCGCTGGCATCGGCGACCGCGTCGATGCCCCATTCGTCGATCTGCGGTGCGCCGAAGCGGGCGCCGTGGCGCGTGACGATGGCGATTTCCTCATCGGCACTTGGATATTCGACGACCTGCTTGAACAGGAATCGGTCGAGCTGTGCTTCGGGCAGGGGATAGACGCCCTGCTGCTCGATCGGGTTTTGCGTCGCGACGACCATGAAGCGCGGCGACAGTTCGTGCGTCGTGCCGTCGAACGTGACCGAGCGTTCCTGCATCGCTTCCAGCAACGCCGCCTGCGTCTTGGGTGGGGTGCGGTTGATCTCGTCGGCGAGCAGCAGTTCGGTGAAGATCGGCCCCTTGGTCAGGGTGAAGGTCGAATTCTGGAAGTTGAACAGGTTCGCGCCGATGATGTCGCCCGGCATCAGGTCCGGCGTGAACTGGATACGGCCGTAATCGAGGCCGGTCGCTCGCGCGAAACAGCGCGCAAGGAACGTCTTGGCGGTCCCCGGCGCTCCTTCGAGCAGGATGTGGCCCCGTGCGAACAGGGCGACCAGCAACAGGTCGATCGTCGCATCCTGTCCGGTGATCGCCTTGGCGACCTCGGTCCTGATCTTTGTTCCAAGACCCTTCACGTCATCGACGGTCACGTGTCACCTCTTCTTTCCATTGATGGAGCGCGGCGGCCGCCGCACGCATGTGTTCGCTTGTCGTCGCCGATCGCGCCTCGGCGGCGATCGTGCCGAAATCCTTGCCCGCGACCGGCAGTTTCGCCAGCCAGGTCTCGAGCTCGTCGCCCTGCATCTTCGACGCGCCGAGCACGCTCGCTACGCCGTCGCGCACGAGTGCGACATAACGGTCGCCCATCCGGCGGGCAGCCCCCGCCCGTGCGATCAGCACCGCGGCATTGTCGGCCAGCGCGCGCTTGCCGAAGGGAATAGCGCGAGGCTCGGGGACCGGCGGGCCAAAACGGTTGAATGCGTGAAGGCCTGCCAACAATGCGGCCGCCAGCACGGCGATGGTGAGCGCGAGGAACGGCGGCTCGAACATCAGCTGCAATAGGTTGCGGCTGTTGCCGCTGCCGTTGAGGGCGACGTCGAACGCGACCGAATCGTCGGTGTTGTTCCGTATGGCATCGACGATGCGCAGCGCGTTGCGTGCACCCTCCGGCGTTTTCAACGCCATGTTCGACAAGAGGTCCGGGTCGGCGAGAATATAGTCGGCTGAATCCGCGTCGCGCTGAATGCGACCAAGGATGGTGCGACCTTCGCTGTCCCGCAGCACGGGTTCGGCTCCCTTGGCGATGAAGGTCGCGGTCGTCGATTGCGGCGCGTTCACGCCCGCCATCCGTGCGGATTGATAGGCAGTGATGCGGGCACCCGGCTTTGCCTTGCCGATGCCCAAGGCCAGCCCGTGGCCGAATGTGTCACTTATCTTCGCCGTCCAATCGGGCTGGATCGGACCGATATTCTGCACCCAGCGGCGGTTGTCGGGCAGCGGCATCGTCAGCCATTTTGGCATGATGTAGAGCGTGTTGGCATTCTCGGCCTGGCCGCGCGCACGGATCAGGTCGCGCAACGCGTTGGGGTTGGTGTCGGGCGTGATGGTGACGATGATCAGGCCGTCGTAATACCAGTGATCGCGGTCGCCGAAATTGACCGGCCGCCCCGTCATCTCCGCCAAACGGTAGAGTCCGTAGAAGCCGACCGCGGAGCGTGACATCGGCGTCGCGCCCTCGCCCGTACGCATCTTCAGCTGCGGCGCGTAAGCCATGAGGAACAGGAAGCCGAGGAAGGCGATCGCGCCGCCCAGCACGATCCCGGCGATGAGGCGCGGCGAAAAGGGATTGGCGTTGCCCTCAGCCATGGTGGGGTGCCGGTGTCCAGGCGGCGGGCAGCGCGAAGCGGGCATAGGCCTCTCGGCATTGCTCCCACGCGTCGGCGGTGACGGCACGCGTGCCGAAAGCGCTGACCTCCACCACGCGTGCGATGGCGGCAAAAGCCGGGCGGGCAGCGCCGGGCAATTCGTCCGCGACGGCGATGTCGCGCGCAGTCAGCGATGGTTGCAGGAAGCGCGGCAGGCGGCGCGCGATGTCCTCTATACTGCGGTGGAGCAACAGGCGGGCAGCCTCCGCATAGCGGCCTTCTGCGGCCAGCGCTTCCGCTTCGGACAACAGCGCGCGTGCGACCGTTTCCTCAGGACGCCAGCTATCCTCCTCGACCGCCACCCCGTCGCGCCTGCGCTGCCAAGGCCATTCCACGCCGACGATATTGGTCAGGATGAAATACAGGATCGCCAGCACGATCGCTCCGATCATGCCCCAGAACAGGTAAGGAAGGGCGGGCGCGATCCACTTGAGCAATTCGACCAGCCATTCGGGCGGTTTCGGCGGGGGTGTCATGCCCGGCAAGTCGAACTGGATCGACCGGTCCGCGCGAAGCATGCGGTGCACTTCGGCAAGCCGTGCATCGCTCACCGCCTCCGCCCCTGCACCCGCCGCTGTCGCCACGCACTATCCCGATGCAGAAATTGCCCAACGGGTGTTTGGCCAACCTGCCTCGCGCTGGCAAGCCGCGATGCTTAACGATTTGTCGCAAGCGCCAATCGATCGAAAGCGAACGCGTGATCCTCGATGAATTGGATCAATTCGAACACGTTGCCCTCGGGATCGCGCCCATAGGTCGCACGGAAGGCGGACCGGGGCCCGGGTGGCGCATGAAAATATATGCCGGCCTCGGTCATGCGTGCATATTCGGCATCGATATCGTCAACGACGAGGCACATGTGCGTGATCCCGGCGTCGCACACAGGCCGGCGCAGGTCGCCGGCTTTCCCTTGGGGCGAGAAATATTCGAACAGTTCGATGTAGAGATTGCCGCCATGGAGAACGACCACGCGCGCCGATGAGTCTGGCAGGCCGACGAGCGCGTCGATCCTGGCGTTGCCCGGCTCCCAGCGCGCGTCGTGCACGATGGGGAATCCCGTCATGTCCCGGTAGAACGCCAGCATCCTGTCCATGTCCTTCACGGCCAGGGCGACGTGATGAAGTCCGACGATCATGGGCTCTCCAGCGCTTTTCCGGCAGCTTATTGGTGCCGGGCCTCTTTATCAATCAGTCAGTCCTGTTTATTATTTGCGAATAACACAGGGAGTTGGGATGACGGACAGGAACCCGATCGGGCTGGCGTCGGGCGTTTTGCCCGGTTTCGATGCCGAAGTGACGGTCGAGGCCGCGGCAAGAGCAGGGTTCGACGCTGTCGGTCTGTGGATCGAGCCCGACCGCTGGACCTCCGAGCGTATCCGCAACGTCCGTGCGGCCATCGCCGCCAACGGTCTGTTTGCGGTCGATGCCGAAGTGCTGCGGATGCGGGCCGGGCCGCTGTCGGACGATCATCGCCGGATGGTCGAAATCTCCGCTGAGATTGGTGCCCGCAACCTGCTTGTCATCGGAAGCGATCCCGACCTGGCTGGCGTTGGGGATGCTTATGCGGAACTGTGCGAACTGGGCGAGTCCCATGGCATCCGCATCGCACTGGAATTCATGCTGTTTTCCTCCGTTCGCACGCTCGACGATGCGCGCGCGATGGTCGCGGCAACGGCGTCCCCGGCGGCGGCACTGCTGATCGATCCGCTGCATCTCGACCGCGCGGGTTATGGAGCGGCCGACGTCGCCGCCCTGCCGCGCGAATGGCTGCCCTATGCACAGTTTTGCGACGCCGCCCTCGAAGGGCCTGCGCGCGATGACAATGCCGCGCTTCTGGTCGAGGCGCTCGACGGCCGTGAGATGCCGGGAGAGGGCGTGCTTGCGCTGCAGGCCATCGTCGATGCCCTTCCGCCTGGGATTCCGCTCAGCGTCGAGTTGCGTTCGCTTGCGTTGCGCGAGCGTTTTCCCGATCCCTTCGAACGTGCACATGCGCTGCACCAGGCGACTGTGGCCTGGATGGATGGAAAGGTGGCTGCGTGAAGGTTCCTGTTTTTGCGGCCGATCACCTCGAACCGGGCAGTAGCGAGGCCGTCGATGCCGGCGGCTGGTCGGTCCTCGTCGCCCGCCTGCCCGACGGATATCGCGCGGTGATCAACCGCTGTACCCATGTGGCGGCGGCGCTTGCGGGCGGACGCGTGCGTCGCGGCGCCATACAATGCCCGAAACACGGGGCGATGTTCGACCTGGGCGACGGCCGCTGCATCGGCGGCGCCTATCAGCCGCTCAGGACGTTCGTGGTGACCGAGGCGGACGGGATGGTCGTGATCGACGTCCCCGATGAGCCGCCGACCGTCCACGACCTGCCCGTGCCGGGCCTTTAGTCGTCGTTAGCTGGGTATAATGCGTGGCGGCACTGAACCCTTGGTGATGCCCGAGGTATTGTCGATCACGAACGACTGACCGCTGATGAAGCGGGACTCGTCCGACGCGAGGAAAAGCGCCAGGTTCGCGACATCGTCGACCTGCCCATAATCGTTCTCGCTCTTGCCGGGACCGTTGTCGGCGAGCGCCGCATCCATTGTTTTCGTGGCTGTCGCCATGGCGCGGACCATCGGCGTATCGATGCGGTCCGGGAGCAGCGAATTGCAACGGATCGCAAGACCCAGCTGCGCACAATAGACGGCGACCGCCCGGGTATAGGCGTCCACCGCTCCCTTGGCCGCGGTATAGGCGGCGGACCGCGGATGCCCGCGGATCGCGGCGATCGACGACATGTTGATGATCGACCCTGACCCGCCCTCGCGCATCAACGGGATCGCGTGCTTGCAGCCCCAGATCGTGCCGTTGATGCTGACGTCGAGGATGAAGCGGAGCGATTCCTCTTCGACCGCCTCGGGCGTGGCCGGCTGAACGACGCCCGCGTTGTTCACGAGGACGTCGAGCCGCCCCTCGTTCGACCGGATGTCGTCGATCAGTTCGATCCACTGGCGCTCGTCGCGCACGTCATGCATCCGGAAACGCGCGGATGGTCCGATATCGGCGGCGACGGCGCGTCCTGCGGCTTCATCGACGTCGGTAAGAATGACCCGTGCACCCTCACGCGCGAAGATACGGGCATCCGCCTCGCCAAGTCCCTTGGCGGCCCCGGTCACCAACGCGACTTTTCCGTCCAAACGGCCCATGTGCTTCTCCTCTAAATTAATGCGAGCAATACTTTTGATACGGGTGCAACAAAGCTTGAACGCTCAGGCCGCTGTCGGCATGATGCTTTTCGAAATCTCGGAAGAATGGGTGTGAATGAGCGATAGTAACGCGGCGGCGTCCATGCCGGTTGAGGCAGAGATGCTGAGCGCCAATCCCGAACGCGAACCGATTTACTCCAGTGCGTCGATCAAGGAACGGCGCAAGCGCATCCTGACCGAGGCGCGGCACATGATTGCCGACGTCGGTATCGACGGTTTCAGCATCCGTACCCTGTGCCGCAACGCCGATGTCGCGCAGCGGACTTTGTATAACGCGTTCCAGAGCAAGGATCGCCTGATCGCGCTGTCGATCCGCGAGGCGTACGAACACGTCAACCGGTACATGCGCTACCGCACGTCGGCGGACACGCTGGACGGCATCATCGACCGGTTGATCGCGGTAAACACGCGCAACCTCAAGGCGCGGAATTATACCAAGGCGGTCGTGTCGCTCTACTTCTCGGCGACGATCAGCAAGGACATCTGGGACGCGCTGCGGCAGATGGTGTTCCTCAACCTCCGCCAGTGGCTCGACCGGGTGGACCGCGAGGGTGCGCTGCAGGATTGGATAAGCGTGGACCAGGCGGCCGGTGACATCGCCAATCTCGAATATTCCGTCATCAACGACTGGGCGGTCGGTCGACTGTCCGACGACGAATATGTGCTGCGCCTGGTGACGACGGTGCTTTCCCATGTGATCGGCATCACGGCGGGAACGCACCGGGAAGAAGCGATCGCGATGGCGCGCAATATTCGCAAGACCGGCAAAGTGCCCGAATTTCCCAAGCCTGTGTACGATCCCGGCGACGACCGCGACTGACGTCAACGTAACCCCATTCGATCCGCCATTGCCCATGCGAAGGCGATCGCCGGACCGTTGGTGTTGCCGGACACAAGGCCGGGCATCGATCCGCAGTCGATAACGCGGACGCCCTCGACGCCGCGGACCCGGCATTCCGGATCGAGTGCAGCGTCGGAACCGCCCATTGCGCATGAACTTGTGGCGTGCGTTCCGGCGCGCGACAGGCGGCGGACCGCCTCCAGAATGCGTTCGTCGCTGTCCGCGTGGGCGCCCGGCACCAGTTCCTCGCCAAGGGACGGCGCGAGCGCGGGCTGGCTCGCCAGCCTGCGAAGAGTGCGAACCATCGCCACCGCGGCTTCCTGATCGTTCGCTGTCTGAAGCCAGTTCGGCGCGATGCTGAGCGGCGTGTCGAGGCCGGGTCCTGCGATCTGCACCGTGCCCTGGGATTCGGGTTGCAGCATCTGGCCGTAGATCGTGAGGCCCGGCTGATCCTCGACCTTGCTCAACTGTACCGGAAAACTCGGATCCTGGTTGCGCGCGAAGGAAAAGGCTCCGACGTAGATCTGCAGGTCGGGCCGGGTCAGGCCGGGGCGGGAACGCACGAAAGCACCGACCTCATAAGGCCCTGTTGCGAGCGGGCCCGTGTGGAAGAGGCCATAGCGGATGACGTTGCGCAGAAGGCCCAGCTTGCGGAATTCGCGGTTGTTGCCGGGATCGTCGCCCTTCAGCCGGAAAGCGACGGACAGGCCCAGATGGTCGCGCATGTGCGCGCCGACGGCTGGATTGTTCGCGACCAGATCGACGCCTGCCCGCGCGAGTGTCTCCGCCGAGCCCACGCCTGACCGTTGCAGGATGGCGGGGCTGACGATCGCGCCGGCCGAAAGAATGACTTCGCCATCGACGTGGAAGGCTTGCCGGCCGCCGACCACGCGCGCCTCGACCGCGACCGCACGTTGTCCGGCGAAAACGATCCGCTCGACTTCCACACCGGTTTTTACGGTCAGGTTGGGCCGCCGCATCGCCGGGCGCAGGAACGCGGCAGACGCGCTCTGCCGCCGGCCCGCACGGATGTTGTGCGGATAATAGCCGATCCCTTCCTGGTCCTCGTCGTTCAGGTCTTCCTTGCGCGTCAGGCCCATCTGCTCGCCCGCGCGGATTGCGGCTTCGGCCAGCGGGTAACGGAACTTGCCCGTGCTGATGTGGACCGGCCCGCCGACACCGCGCGCAGTGCCCGCGCCAAGCTCGTGGTCCTCGATGGCCTTGAACGCAGCACGCATGCTGTTCCAGTTCCAGCCTGTGGCGCCTGCGCGTTCCCAGGCGTCATAATCCTCGGGCTGGCCATGCATCCAGATCATGCCGTTGATCGACGACGATCCGCCGAGGCCGCGGCCCCGCACCCATGTTTCGGTCGCCGGTGTGCCCGGAACGCGCGGTTGGGCGACGGGATATTGCCAGGCATAACGCGGGTTGAGCGCGAGCTTGCCGATACCCTTTGGCATGTGGATCAGCAGGCTGTTATCCGTCCCGCCCGCTTCCAGCAGGAGAACCCTGTTCCCCGGATCGCGCGATAGCCGGTCGGCCATGACGCATCCTGCGGAACCCGCGCCGACGACGATGTAGTCCCAGCGATCCTCAGTCGGCATAGTCTGGCGCGACCCGCTTCACTTCGCGCATCAACGCAATCCAGTCGAGCGTGCCGGGAGGTTTGCCGTGCGTTGCCTCGACCAGTTGTTCCTTGACGACGTCCAGCACTTCGCGACTGATCATGCGCAGCGGCGTCCCACCTGCCAGGGCGGCGATCTGGATTTCGCAGGCACGCTGCGTCGTCATCATAAGCCAGAACGCTTCGCCGACGCTGCGCCCGACCGTCAGCAGGCCGTGATTGCGCAGGATGAGGACCGATTTGTCGCCGAGATCGCGCGCAAGCGTGACCCGCTCGCTTGCGGCAAGCGCGACACCTTCATAATCGTGATAAGCGACACGGTCACCGAGTACGGCTGCCTGCTGGCTGATTGGAAGTAACCCGTGTTCCTGCGCCGCCACGGCAACACCGGCTGCGGTATGGGTGTGCATGACGCACACCGCGTCCGCGCGTGCGGCATGGACAGTCGAGTGGATGAGATAGCCTGCGGGATTTATCTCGCCGCCCGCTTCGCTCACTTCGCCCTCGAGCGTCACCTCGACCAGGTTGCTGGCCGTCACCTCGCTGAACAGTGCGCCGAACGGGTTGATCAGGATGCGTTCGCCAGGCCCCGGAAGGCGTGCCGAGATGTGCGTCGCGATCAGGTCGGTCATCCGGTAATGATGCGCGAGCCGGTAGCATGCGGCGAGTTCGCACCGTACTTCGTAGTCCTCGTCGCTGAACTGGGGGCGTTGCTTGCTGATCACGGAAACCGACATCGTGTCCTCCTGAACTTAGAGTCCGCCGAGACTCCTGGCGATGATACCGAGTTGCACTTCGGCCGTTCCGCCGAAGATGGTCGCGGCACGGCTGTTGAGGTAATCCGATACCACAATATTGCTACGCGTACTAGCTTCTCGACGCAAAGCTTCGGTACCCAGCAATTCGATAGCGAGTTCGCCGATCGCCTGTTTCAGGCGACTGGCCCGAAGCTTGAGGACGGAGGAGATCGGCCCGGGCGCGGCGCCCGTAGGCAGCGTTCCGACCGTCATGAGTTCCAGCATTTCGAACGCATCGAGTTCCATCGCCACTTCGGCGATGCGCCGTTGCTGCCCCATGTCGGGCGCGGAAGGCAATGTGGCTTCGACGCGCTTGAGCGACGACCGCAACCGTCCGCTGAACAGGCCCACGCCACGTTCGAATTCAAGCAGGTATTTGGCGTATGACCAGCCACGATTCTCTTCGCCGATCCGGTTGCTGACCGGAATGCGGACATCGGTCAGGAAGACCTCGTTCACGTCATGATCGCCGCCGATCGAGATGATCGGACGAATATCGACCCCCGGCCGGTCGAGTTCGATCGCGACGAAGCTGATGCCGTCCTGCCGGCGTTCGGTGTTCGCAGTGCGGACGAGCGCGAACATCAGGTTCGCGTGATGGGCGTGCGTCGTCCAGATTTTCGAGCCGTTGATGACGTATTCGTCGCCCTCGCGAACCGCGCGTGTGCTGAGCGCGCCGAGATCGGAACCGGCGCCGGGCTCCGAAAAGCCCTGGCACCAGTAATCCTCTCCCGACAGGATGCGGGGCAGCCATTGCTGCTGCTGTTCAGGCGTTCCGAACGCGATGATAACCGGTGCGACAAGGCGAATGCCGATGGGATAAACGAGCGGGGCGCCGGCTTGAGCGCACTCGCTTTCGAAGATGAAGCGCTCCAGCGCGGTCCAACCCGTTCCGCCGAAATCGACCGGCCAGATCGGCGCGGCCCAACCTTTTTCGTGCAGCTTGCGCTGCCAGGCGAGCGATATTTCTGGTTCGGGATAGACGCCGATCATCCGCGCCTGGCCTTCGCGGAGGTCGTCGGTCAGCGTCTCGTCCAGGAAGGCACGAATGTCATTGCGAAAATCGCGCTGATCACTGTCGAGGAGCAGGTCCATCCCTAAGCCTCCATCAACACGGCACTGCCGTGATGCGCGTTCGATGCAATGACGGTCGCGGCGTAACGTTCCACCGGTCGGTCGACGGCGCGGGCATGCGCCCGGTAAGCCTGAAGCGACCGGAAGCGCGCTGCGATATCGAGCTCGTCCGACACGCCCATGCCACCATGAAGCTGTACCGCATTATCGGCAACGATCGAGGCCGCCGCTGCGATTCGCGCCGTCGCGACGGAAAGCCCGCGATCCGCATCTTGGGCAATCGTCGCCGCGTCGAGTGCCAGCGCACCAAGCGTTGCCGCAACCTCTGCTTCCTTCGTCGCCACGATCATTTCGGCGACGCGGTGCTGCACAGTCTGGAAATCGGAAAGGGGACGTCCGAACTGCCGCCGTTCACGCACATAGTCGCGGGTCGCGTCCAGCGCGCCCTCCATGGTGCCGAGCGCCTGCCAGCCACGTGCGACCTCGGCCCGCCCCAATGCGAGCGCATACCAGGATTGCCAATCGTTGCCGGTCTCGATTCGCGTGGCCGGTACTGAATCGAAAGCGATATCGATGCCGACCGTATCGTCGAGCAGGGGCACCGGTTCGACCGGAAGACCCGCAAGGTCGAGGAAGAACAGGCCGTCCTCCATCGCCACAAGCAAGCGGTCAGCCCGATATGCGCCGCGGAGCGAACGCGCCGTGCCCGACAGCACGCCATCCTTGTGCGACAGTCCGAATACGGGCGCGTAGCGGATCGAACCCTCGATCAATGCCTCGACATGTTCGCCAGCATCGCGTGCACCGCCGAGCAAAGTCCCCGCGACGATCGTGGACATGACCGGCTCGATCGCGAGATGGCGGCCCAAGGCCCGCATCATCAGCCCGATATCGAATGCTCCGCCACCGAATCCGCCGGCGGCTTCGGGCACGGCCAATCCGAAACAGCCAAGCTCGGCCAGCTGGTTCCAGATCACGGCATCGCCCCATGCCTTGTCCGCCACCAGCGCGCGCCGATGCTCGAACGCGTATTCTTTTTCGAGGAATCGGCTGAGCGCATCTGCGAACAGCCGCTGCTCCTCCGATAAAGTCAGATCCAAAACGCCCTCCAACCCCTCGCCCTAGAGGTTTTCAATCAGAACATATACCGCGTATGCATCTTGAAGAATTGATCAAGTCCTTTTTGTAGTGCGCGTATCTATTTTGTCGTTTTCAAACTTTCCATAGGGGGTTATGGGCGTTTGAGGCACACTGCGGCCAACAAGGGAGAAGGGCGTGTTCACCGGTTCTGAATCTGATCGGCTGGCGTTACGCGAACTGCTCGACCGCTATAGCGATGCGGTGAACAGGCTCGATGCCGACGCCTGGAGCGCGACCTGGGCCGATGACGCGTCCTGGGTATTCCGCGGTGGCAAGGTCGAGGGGCGCGAAGCGATCGTCGCGACCTGGACGAACGCCATGGCCGGTTTCGACTCGGTCTGGTTCTCCGCATTTCCCGGCATGATCGCGGTCGACGGCGATGTCGCCGCGATGACCACGCACACATTCGAATATTTGTCAGCAACTGGCGCTGCGCCCCGGCTGCAGTCCGGCATCTATAACGATCGCGTCGTACGGACCGACGCCGGATGGCGGTTCGCCGAGCGGGCCTTTACCCCCAAGGAGATGAAGCTTTGACGATCCTGATCACCGCGACGATGGACATGGATCCGGCGCATGCGGAGCGCATCATCCTCGAAGCGCGAGCCCTGATCGAGGACTCGCTCGCCGAACCTGGCTGCCTTGCCTATAGCTGGGCGCTCGACCCGCTGACGCCGGGCCGGGTCCATGTGTTCGAAAAGTGGACGGACGAGGCATCGCTCGCCAACCATTTCACCCTGCCCAATTATCTCGACATGCGGACGCAGTTGCGTTCGGCGGGGCCGATCAAGTCGCAAAGCCGCAAATACCGCGTCGACCACGACGAGCCGGTCTATGACGAAACCGGAACGCCGCGTGCGGACTTCTTTACGCTCGCATCCAGCGCGGCCTGACGGACGACGAAAGGGAGCATGATCGTGGACGCTGTCGCAGAAAATCTCGTGACCGATCCCGTAATGGCGGACGCGCGTCGTGAGTCGCATTACGCGCTGCGCCGCCGGACGCTCGACCGGATGCGGTCGAAATCGACCGACCTCGACCATGTGCCCATGCGGATCGATCCCAAGGTCTATACCGACCCCGATTATGCCGAGCGCGAGCGGCGCGCGATCTTTCACGGCATGCCGATCGTCGCGGGCCTGACGCGCGATATTCCCGAACCCGGCGACATGATGCTGTTCGACGTGCTGGGGCCGTCGATCTTGCTGACCCGGTCGAAGAGCGGGGCGGTCAACGCGTTCCTCAACATGTGCCCGCACCGCGGCGCGAAAGTCGTGACGGAGTGCAGCCGCCGCACGCGGATGACGTGCCGGTTCCATGCCTGGACCTTCGACCTCGACGGCAAGCTGATCGGGCAACCGGGCAAGGAAGGCTTCGAAGGGGTCGACAAGAGCGAGCTTGGCCTGGTCCCCGTGCCGGTGGCCGAACGTTATGGCCTGATCTTCGTTCGCCTTTCGCCGCTGGGCGAACCCATCGATGTCGATGCGCACCTGGGCGATTTCGCACCTGAGATCGCGCATCTCGAACTCGAAAAGGCGCAGCCGATCCGCAATTCGGAAATTCCGTGCGACGCCAACTGGAAATACGCGCTCGATACCTATGGCGAGAGCTATCATTTCGCGTCGCTGCACCCGACGACCATCGGCCAGCTCGCTCATTCGAACATGATGATCTACGACAACTACGGCCTGCATGCGCGGCTCGCTTTTCCGCGCGCCGAGTTCATGGAGTATCAGGAGCGCGACGAAGCCGAGTGGCCGCATACCGACTACGGCGGGCTCTACATGCTGTTCCCGAACATGATCATCAACGTGAACTCGATCATCGGCGTCGGGCAGTTCTACGGTATTTCGCGGATCTTCGCAGGCGATACGCCCGACCGTTCGCGCACGCTGCTTTCGACCTACCAGCCCGCGCATTCGGGGGCCGAGGTCGACATCGAGGCGTGGTCGAACATGCACGATTTCATCCAGAAGGTCGTGACCGAGGAAGACTATTCGGTGTCGAAGGACGGTCAGGACAATCTGCGCTGGGCACCGGAAGGGTTCGCCACGGTGCTCGGCCGCAACGAGATCGCACTTCAGCATTGGCACCGTAATCTCAACCGCATCATGAGCGGGCGGAACTGAACGGCGTTGCGAAGACAGGAAATCAAACCATGCTGTTCATGAAATCAGAAATCACGGTCAAGCCGGGGCACCTTGCCGACTTGCTGGCGCTGTTGAAGGCCAAGATCTTCCCGATCATGGAAAGCGGCAGCTGGCGGCTGGTCGGATGCTTCGTGCAGCGAACCGGGCGGCTGAACACGATCGTCGACCTGTGGGAGATGGACGGATACGCCGAGTTCCCGACGACCTACGACATCTTTCGCGCGCATCCCGACTATCCCGAAATCCGCGTCGAACTCGACCGCTATATCGAGACCGAAACGCTCGTCTTTATGGACCCGCACGCCGGGCGCCTTGCATCACAGGAGAAATAACCGATGGATCTGAAGCTCAAGGGTCGCAAGGCCATCCTCGCGGGCGCCACCAAGGGCCTCGGCCGTTACGCCGCCGAACTGCTCGCAGCCGAAGGCGTCGACATCGCTTTCTGCGCGCGCGACCAGGCGTCGATCGATGAGACCGCGGCGTCGCTCGGCAGCAAGGGCGTGAAGGTCCATTCGGCAAGCGTCGACCTGTCCGATCCGGCCGCCTATCGCGCGTGGGTCGATGACGCGGCCGCTGCGCTCAGCGGGTGCGACATCTTCATCTCGTTCGCGTCCGCAGGCGGTCCGCCGGCGTCGGAAGAAAGCTGGACGAAGGCGTTCGAAATCGACGTGATGGGCACTTGGCGCGGAATCGATGCGGTGCTGCCGTATCTCGAAAAATCGGATGCCGCGTCGATCATCGTCGTCGGTACCAACGTCACGATCGAACCCAATTTCGGCCCGCAACCCTATGCCGCGATGAAGGCCGCCATCACCCACCACGCCGGCGCACTCGCTCAAAAGCTGGGGCCGCAAGGCATTCGCGTGAACACAGTCTCGCCGGGACCGATCTTCATCACCGACGGATCGTGGGACAAGATCAAGCAGGGTCGCCGTGAATTCTATGATGCGACGGTTGCAAAGGTGCCCGCAGGCCGCCTCGGCGAGCCGGAAGAAGTGGCGGCGGCCATCGCTTTCTTGGCAAGCCCGGTCGCGCGTTTCATCAGCGGTACGAACATCGTCATCGACGGTGCGATGACCAAACGCATTCAATTCTAACACGCGTGCTTGATTATTGATCGCGTTAGGCTCACACTGGCCTGACTGTCGCGCAGGAGGGGAATGATGCAGCTTGGCCGTGAGCAGATGCTCAAAGCCTATCGGCAAATGAAGGTGATCCGCGAGTTCGAGGAACGCCTTCATGTCGAGATCCAGAAAGGCGAGATCGCCGGCTTCACGCACCTCTATTCGGGGCAGGAAGCGGCGGCCGTCGGCGTGTGCGAACACCTGACGGACGGCGACTTCATCATCTCCACCCATCGCGGCCACGGCCATTGCATCGCCAAGGGCTGCGACGTGAAAGGCATGATGCGCGAGATTTACGGCAGCTCCGAAGGCCTGTGCAAAGGCAAGGGCGGGTCGATGCACATCGCCGATGTCGACAAGGGGATGCTGGGCGCGAACGGCATTGTCGGTGCCGGCGCCCCGATCGCGGTCGGCGCGGCGATCTCTGCCAAGCTGGACGGCGAAGGGCGTGTCTCGATCGCGTTCTCGGGCGACGGCGCCTGCAACCAGGGAACGACGTTCGAGGCCATGAACCTGGCCGTCGTGGTCAAGGCGCCGTGCATCTTCCTGTTCGAGAACAACCATTATTCCGAACACACCGGCGTCGATTATGCGGTGGGCACGTCCGGCGATATCGCCAGCCGCGCCGAAGCATTCGGCATGAAGGTCTGGCGGGGTAACGGCTGCGATTTCTTCGACACGTTCGAGGTCATGCGCGAAGTGCTGGAATATGTTCGCGCAGGCAACGGTCCGGCGGCGGTCGAACTCGATACCGAGCGCTTCTTCGGCCATTTCGAGGGCGATCCGCAGAAGTATCGCGGCCCTGGCGAACTCGACCGGCTACGCGAAGAGCGCGACTGCCTGACCGCCTTTCGCCAGAAGGTGACCGAGGCGAAACTGCTCGAAGGCGCGGACCTCGATGCGATCGATGCAGAGGTCATGCAGCTGATCGACGAAGCCGTCGACGAGGCGCGTGCGGCACCCCGGCCCACCGCCGAACACGTCCTGACCGACGTCTACATTAGTTACTGAGGAGACGCGTCGTGGCGATCATGCAGTTGCGCGAAGCGATCAACCTGACGCTGCATCAGGAGATGGAGCGCGACCCCAATGTCATCGTGCTGGGCGAGGATCTTGTCGGCGGTATGGGGACGGCCGGCGGGCCGGAAGCCATTGGCGGCATCTGGAAAACGACGGCGGGGCTTTACGACAAGTTCGGCGCGGGACGCGTGATCGATACGCCGATTTCCGAATCCGCGATCATCGGTGCGGCCGCGGGCGCGGCGCTGGCGGGCAAGCGCCCCGTCGCGGAACTGATGTTCGCTGACTTCATCGGCGTGTGCCTCGACCAGATCTGGAACCAGATGGCGAAGTTCCGGTACATGTTCGGCGGCAAGACCCGCTGTCCGGCGGTCATCCGTGTCGCCTATGGCGCAGGGCGCAATGCAGGGCCGCAGCACAGCCAGGCGGCCTATGCGATGATGACGGCGATCCCGGGCCTTAAAATCGTGATCCCGTCGAGCCCGGCCGAGGCCAAGGGACTGTTGACCCAGGCCATTCGCGACGACGACCCGGTGCTCTTCTTCGAACCCAAGGCGCTGTATGCGACGCGCGAGGAAGTGCCGGAGGAGGAATATCTCATCCCGTTCGGCCATGCGCGGCTGGTGCGCGAAGGATCGGACGTCACGATCGTGACGTGCGGCCAGCTTGTCGGCACGGCCGCGGCCGCAGCAGACCGGCTTGCGCAGCAGGGCATCGGTTGCGACGTCATAGACCTGCGCA
The DNA here is from genome assembly GCA_040388515.1 of Pseudomonadota bacterium. Taxonomy (GTDB): domain Bacteria; phylum Pseudomonadota; class Alphaproteobacteria; order Sphingomonadales; family Sphingomonadaceae; genus Sphingomonas_O. The sequence goes on from JAZKBQ010000014.1 coordinate 27,338, forward strand.
CGACCAGCCCGATCGATGAAGAAGCGATCCTGGATTCCGTGGAAACGACCGGACGCCTCATCGTCCTCGACGAAAATCCGCCGCGCTGCGGCCTTGCGTCGGACATCGCGGCAACCGTCGCTGAAAAGGCATTCGCGGCACTGCGCGCGCCGGTGAAGATGGTGACCCCGCCGCACACTCCGGTGCCGTTCGCGGTCGAACTCGAGCGGGTCTATTTGCCGAGCGCCGACACCGTCGAAGCCGCCGTAAACGAGGTGCTGGGCTATCGCGGGAGCGCACCGCGATGAGCGGGTTGCGCGCCTTCACCATGCCCAAATGGGGCATCGAAATGGAAGAAGGCCTGGTCGCCGAATGGATGATCGGCGAAGGCAGCGACTTCGCCAAGGGCGACCTTGTCACGCTGATCGAGACCGACAAGATCACGAACGAGTATGAGGCCGAATTCCCGGCGAAGCTGGCGCGGATCGTCGTGCCGGCGGGGGAAACCCGTGCGGTCGGGACGCTGCTGGCGGTATTCGCCGATGCCGGATCCGCCGTCGATGCAGCCGCCGTCGATGCTTTCGTGCAGGGGTACAAGCCAAGCGGAGCGGCCAGCGGTGCAGCCCCCGCGCCATCACCGGCGCCCGCTGCCGTTCCGGCGGCAACGCCGCCGCCGGTAGCGGCTCCGGTTATTCCCGACGGCCTCGCGATCAGCCCTGCCGCACGCACGCTCGCCGGTGAGCGCGGCGTCGATGCGACTGCCATTGCCGGATCGGGCAGGGGCGGGCGCATCACTTATCAGGACGTGGATCAGGCAAACCGGGCCGCTCCGTCTTCGCTCGGCGGCGCGCCGGTTTCGATCGCGCCGACGACTGCTTCGGTCGACAAGGCTTTCGCATCGCCACTCGCAAAGCGGCTGGCCGTCCAGCACGGGGTCGACCTTGCGGGCATGACGGGCTCCGGGCCGCGAGGCCGGATCTGCAAGGCCGATGTCCTCGCACGCGCGACGGCGGCGCCCGCTGCAAGCGCGCCGTCCGGCTCGGTCGAAGTGGTCAAGATGTCGCCGATGCGCAAAGCCATCGCGCGGCAACTTTCCTTCTCCAAGAGCACGATCCCGCACTTCTACCTGCGCAATACGGCGCGGATCGACGCGCTGAACGCGATGCGGACGCAGGCCAAGGCCGCGACCGGCGAAGCCCCGTCGATCAACGATTACCTGATCCGCGCCTGCGCGCTCGCGCTCAAGGCGCATCCGGACGTCAACATCCAGGTCCATGACGATGCCATCCACCGGTTCGCCGATGCGGACATCGCGGTGGCGGTGGCGACCGACAAGGGACTGATCACCCCCATCATTCGCGCGGCCGATACCAAGTCGGTCGCGGCGATTTCCGCCGAGATGAAGGCACTCGCAAGCCGCGCCCGATCCGGCCGACTGTCGGCGGAGGAGTTCCAGGGCGGCAGCTTTTCGATTTCCAACCTCGGCATGTTCGGGATCGAGCAGTTCGATGCGATCATCAACCCGCCGCAGGGTGCTATCCTCGCCATCGGCGCGGGACGGCGCGAACCGGTGGCGGTCGACCATGCGCTGGCGTTCGCGACATGCGTTCATCTGTCGCTGTCGTGCGACCATCGCGCGATCGACGGCGCGGTCGGCGCGAAATTCCTCGCCGACCTGACGAAGCTGATCGAGTCGCCCGAAGCGCTGACCGCATGAGCAACGAGCCGACGCTGGGTGCGCTCATCCGCGCACAGGCTGCGCGCTATGGCGACAAGGCTGCCCTGCGGCTGGACAAGGAAGAAACAAGCTATCACGCGCTCGACGAGCGGGCGACGCGCGTGGCGAATGGCCTGATCGCGCTCGGCATCGAACCCGGCGCGCGGGTCGGCTATCTCGGCAAGAACGATCCGATCTATTTCGAACTGCTGTTCGGTGCGGCGAAAGCCGGTGTGGTCATGGTGCCGGTCAACTGGCGGCTTGCCGATGCGGAACTGGCCTGGATCATCGACGATGCCGATCTGCGCTGGCTGGTCGCCGGGGACGAGTTCGCGCCCCGGATGCAGGCATTGTTTGCGGGCCGCGACGATGCGCCCGCCCTCCTTGCCGCCGCCGACTATCCCGCGTGGCGCGACGCGCAGGGCGATACCGATCCGATGGTTCCGGTCGATGCCGAGGCCGTCGCGGTGCAACTCTATACGTCCGGCACGACCGGCAAGCCGAAGGGCGCGATGCTCAGCCATCGCAACTTGCTCGTCTTCCGCACCCTGCCGAGCGAGGAACAGCCGGTCTGGAACCGGTTCACCGATGACGACGTCAGCCTGATCGTGATGCCGATGTTCCATATCGGCGGTACCGGCTTCGGCACGCAGACGCTGGCGGCGGGCGCCACCGGCCTTGTCGCGCGTGAGTTCGATGCGGGGCAGGTGCTGGGCTTCATCGAGAACGAACGGCTCAGCAAGATTTTCGTCGTGCCTTCGGCGCTGCAGATGCTGATCACCCACCCGCGTGCGGGCGAGGTCGACTACAGCCGGATCCGCACGATCCTGTACGGCGCGTCGCCGATTCCGTTGCCGGTCCTGCGCGACGCCATCGCGACGTTCCGCTGCGGCTTCGTGCAGATGTACGGCATGACCGAGACATCGGGGACGTGCTGCGCACTGGTTCCCGACGATCACGATCCGCAGGGCAATGCCCGAATGACATCCGCAGGCCGCCCGATGGCGGGCGTCGAGATCCGCATCCAGGACGAGGCCGGAAACCTGCTCCCCGCAGGCGTTACCGGCGAGATCGCAATCCGCGCGCCGCTGGTAATGGTCGGCTACTGGAAGCGGCCCGACGCGACCGCCGAGGCGCTTTCGGACGATGGCTGGTTCAGGAGCGGCGACGCGGGCTACCTCGACGAGGACGGCTATCTCTTCATCCAGGACCGGGTGAAGGACATGATCGTCTCGGGCGGCGAGAACATCTATCCGGCCGAGGTGGAGGCCGCGCTGTTCGACCATCCGGCGATCGCCGAAGTGGCCGTCATCGGCGTGCCTTCGGCGAAATGGGGCGAAGAAGTGAAAGCGATTGCCGTCGCCAAGGCCGGCAGCACTATCGACTCCGCCGAAGTGATCGCCTGGGCACGGAGCCGGATCGCTGGCTACAAGCTACCCAAGAGCGTGGACGTGATCGACGCATTGCCGCGCGGTCCTACGGGAAAGATCCTGCGCCGCGAGCTGCGCGCGCCCTTCTGGGAAGGCTATACGCGCAAGGTCAACTGACCAGCGGTTCCTTGGTCCAGGCAATGCCCCGGCGGAGCAGTTCGTAATATTCCGCGCACCGCCAGGCGCCGCGCTGCACCGTCGGAAACCAGTCGAGCTTCGGATGCATGTCGTGGTGCCCGCGGCAGTGGCCGAGCGCGTTATGCAGGACTGCGCCGGTACCGAGCGTCCGCAAGTACATCAGCGGGTGACGGCCCTGCTCCCAATGGTCCTCCACGAACGCTGGCGCTTCGCCCGCGAAGTCGACATGCAGCAGCGTGTCGATCTCAGCCGTGGGGCGCGACAAATAGAGCTCGTCATCCTCGGTATCGAACGCCGCGATCCCCGCGACCAGTGGATGGTCTGGCTGCGTCACTTCGACCCGGAACGGTCCGACCGGCGGATGCGCGACGAAGGCGGTACCCAGCGTTTCCATGAAGTGCGGTGCCCAGTCGGGGGCATCGACCTTGCCGTTTTCGAGGAAGCGCAGCACGGAATTGCAGCCATGCAGCGCAAGCCAGCGCTTGCCGCCCGCGACCCAGGCGCGCAGCCGTTCCTGCACGTCGAGCGAAGGCGTCACGTCGCAGGTATAGCTGACGAGGATATCGGCGGCCTCGATCGCCTCGATCGCTTCATAATCCTCGAACACGCGGACGCGGACATGATCGTCCTCGGCGAGCAGCTTCAGCAGTTCCAGCCGCGCGAAGTCGATGTCGTGCCATTTGCCGCCGGCCACCAGCACGCAATCGATCCGCCGGACTTTTTCTGCCACCAAGCTGTCCTTTCCTGAAACCGTCATCCCTGCTTGCACTTTCGTAGGGCGCCGCGATAGTCGGTCCGATTATGACGTCTCACACTCCAAAGTGGCTCGCCGACCTCCAGCCCGCGGGCATGGTGACCGCGGATGCCGGGCTGCAGCAGCGCAAGAGCGCGGAAACCCGGATCACGATCCTCGATGCCGCCGTCGATTGCCTTGCCCGCGTCGGATATGCGCGCACCACGACGCAGCTGATCGCGCGGGTGGCGAACGCGTCGCGCGGGGCGATGCTGCACCATTATTCGACCAAGCAGGACCTGATCGAGGCGGTCACCGACTACGCCTTTTACCGGCACATGAAGCAGTTCATCGCGGCCGTGCAGGAACTGCCCGAGAAAGAGCGGACGCGTGACAATGTCGGGCTGCTCATCGACTGGCGCCTGTACCTGTCGCGCGAGTACAGCGCGTACCTCGAACTCACCGTCGCGGCGCGGACCGACGAGGAACTTCGCGCGACTTTCGTGCCCAAGGCGCGCCGGCACGACCGGGTGTGGCGCGAGGAACTGGTCCGCGTCTTTCCGGAATGGGCCGACGACCCCGAGCGGCTTTCGCGGTCGCGGCGGCTGGTCCAGGCGGTGATGAGCGGCATGGTCCTCAACCGCGAGATCTGGCAGGATCCGGCGATGGAGCGCTCGTTGCTGGCGTTCCTTGCCTCGACCTTGCTCAAGGTTCGCGAAGGCGAACTCGAATGGCCCGACGGCGCGGACCTGGAACTGTCCGCCGCCGAGTGACGCGCGGTTCACCCGCGCGCCATCCACCGTTCGAGATTGTCGTGGAAATAGCGGACGCGGGATTCCTGGCCCGCGAGCACTTCGCGCTTGTAACCGCGTGAATGCAGCGCCTTTTGCTGGGCGCTCCACAGGGCGACGTCCTGGTCGATGGTCGGACCCATGCTGTAATCGCCTGCCTTGCCCGTCTGGTGGGGTGCGGGCGTGTCGATGCTGACCCAGTCGCGCATAGTCGGCGAGAAATAACGCGTCTCTCCCTCTGGGAAGAGGTTCAGGTACCACATGTCGAAGAAGCATTTTTCCGGGTCGGTCGGATGCGGCCGCGCGCGCAGCCAGATGTTGCCGTCGGGCTTCATGCTGAACGACAGGTTGGGGAAGAAGGTGTAGTGCCAATTGTCGGTCAGCATCACGTCGTCATAGCGTGAAAAGTCGTAGCCCTTCTCGGCGCCCAGCTTGCGCTTCTGCTTCTGCAAGGCCTCGCGCAGGTCGTGCATGCGGCCGCGGAAGTCCTCAGGCTCCAGGCCCCAGAAGCGGATGTGCTCGCCCATCTGGCGGATGATCTCGTCCTCGCCGCCCTTCAGCGTGCGGCTCGGCTGGCCGCCGGCCATCAGCATGCGGGCATGGCCGCTGGGGTACATGTCGAACTGCGAATAGAGGTACGAGAACTCCGCCACCCATTTCAGCTGCGGGTGCGCGTAGAAGACGTGGTAGGACTCGTTGAAATTGTCCTGGACCAGCTTCCAGTTGAAATCGCCCTCGATCGTGACCCAGGTCGTCCGCAGCATCTGTTCCATCGGATAGGCGTCGAGGTGTTCGGCGACCGGCGACAGGAACTCGAGCAGAGGACCGGCATCGTCGTCCATGTTGAACCAGACGAATCCGCCCCATGTGTCGGTTTTGATCGGAACCAGGTTCTTGCTGCGGCAATTGGCCGACGCCGGAAAATCGGGTTCGTCGGGAATGGTCTTGATCGTGCCTTTCAGGTCGTAGGACCAGGCATGGTAGGGGCAGGTCATGCGGCGCGAATTGCCGACCTCCGCCGTCACCAGCATCATGCCGCGGTGCTGGCAGACGTTGTAAAAGCAGCGGATCTCGCGGTCGTCGCCCATGACCGCCAGGATCACTTCGGTGCCGAATTCCAGGGTCACGAAATCGCCCGGCTTCTGGAACTGGTTGGTCATGGCCGCGATCTGCCATGTCTTCGTCCAGACCGTGTCCCACTCGCGCTTCCAGAAGTCGCGGTCGAAATAGCGTTCGGGCGTGATCGGATTGTCGGTGAGTTCGGGCTCCGGCGCCTTGCTCAGGTCGACGCCGACCGGGCGTCCCTTCATCGTCGTGTCAACGTGACCCATAGTCTTTCTCCGGCCGTCCGGCGCTCAGGATGCGAAGTCGCGCGGCGTGGGCAGGCGGCGCAGGTGCATGCCGCCGCTCACCCGTACCAGATCGCCCGTCGCCGTGCATTCGTCGCTCGCGAGCCATACGGCGGCGGATGCGACATCTTCCGGCTCCGACAACCGGCCCGTCGGCGTCTCGCGCTCGAAAGCCTCGCGCATCGCCGGGTTTTCGAAATAGGCGCCGGTCATGCGCGTGCGGGTCAGGCCCGGTGCGATCGAATTGATGCGGATGCCCTGGCCGCCATATTCGACCGCGGCCACGCGGACGATCTTGTCGGCGGCCGCCTTGCTGCCCGCATAGGCGCCGAAACGGGCGCCGGTCAGTTCGACCGTGAGCGACGAAATGGTGATGATCGACCCGCCATTTGTCATGGCCTTCGCCACGTCGCGGATGAACAGCGCGGTGCCGACGAAGTGCAGCTTGGCCTGGTTGAGCAGGCCCTCATAGGTCTCGTCGGCGATCAGCGACGCGTGGTTCACGCCCGCCAGGTTGATCGCGATATCTAGGCCGCCGAGCTGTTCCGCCGCTGCTGCGACGCCCTTGCCGAGCGATGCTTCGTCGAGGATGTCGAGTTGCACGGTCGGCAGGCCGAGCGCCTTGCCGACTTCGGCGATCTTTTCCGGATTGCGGCCGCCGAGTACGACCTTCGCACCTTCCGCCGTAAAGCGCTTCGCGACCGCCGCGCCCATGCCGTCAGCGGCGGACGTGCCGATCAACAGTGCCTTTTTCCCTTGAAGTCTCATGCTGCCACCGCCTGTGCTGTCGTTTCGAAACCCTGTGCGAAAACCCGGTCTTCGCGGCCGCGTAGGCCGAAAACGCGCAGGCTTTCGGGGGACCGGTCGAATATGTCGGTGCGCGGTTCGGACGCGCTCCAGTCGGACACGAATTCGCGGTGCTTGATGCGCCACTCGCCGCCACGTCGCTCGAACGTGTCGAGATAGCGCCCGGCGACCGTCATGCGGATGAGTTCACCCGCCGCGTTCGCCATGTCGTGATAGGCCACGAAATAGGCTTCGGACCAGGCGCGGTCGCCGGATACTTCGACCAGGATGTTGCCGATGACATGCTGTGTGCGCTCCATCGTCGCGAGCGTGGGCATCACCCATGCGACGAACGCATCGACGTCGCCCTTGAACGCACCGTGATGGTCGGTGCCGTCGGGATGGAACACCGACCGGATGATCGCCTCGTCGACCCGGTCCAGCCCGCGCGCGAAGCGATAGACCAGTTCGGTGCACGCCTGCTTGTCGAGCAGGGCCTGGATTGCCTCGTCCATTTTCCTCTCCATTGCCGCGTTCAGCGGTCCAGATATTTGTCGAGCGTGTGGTGGAAATGCCGGATGCGGCTTTCCTGGTAATGGGCGAGGTGAAGCTCGCGGGTTTTCGACATCTCCATGCCGGCCTGCACATGCGGCAAATTGTGCATGTCCTGCTCGAGGATCGCCCCGAGCTGGCCCAGGTGATCGGCAAAGCTCTCGTCAGGGTTGAGGAATGTCATCGACGGTACCGGCGCGGTCTCGCCCGGCTTCAGGCGGCCCAGCAGGCGCACCTCCATCAACGTGTGGCGGACGTCGTGCCAGGGCCGCCAGCGATAGACGACGGTCGGCTGGAATCCGCCCCAGGGCGAGAAGTTCGGGAAGACGTTATAGGTCAGCGCGTCCTGCACTTCGGCGTCGCTCGCATGGTCCAGGTCCTGGCCGAACAGTTCCGAAAAGCGCTTGCGGTTGAAATCGCCCATTGTCGCGCGGGCGCTCTTCCCTTCGGGTACGTCGATTGTCGTTCCCGGCTGCACGACGCGGCCGTTGTATTTGAGAAAGTTGTTGATGATCTCCTGCTGGTCGTCGCTTTCGCCGAGCGACGGAGACAGGACGCCGAATGGCGTGATGGCGACGTTCACATTGTCGCCGTAGAGGTTGTATTTCGAGTTCGTGTCGCCCGTGAACGCCATGATCTGCGGATGGGTGGTGGAGACGTGGAACGCCTCCATGAACGCCTCGGCACAGGCTTTCCAGTTGGCCGGAATGACCTTTGCGACCCAGCTGGTCGTATAGGCCCGCTCATGCGTCCAGCGCCCGAACTGCTCGGGAAGGGGAGCGAGGAATTCCTCGAGCGTCGGTCCGCCTTCGGCTTCCTTGATGAAGATGTAGCCGCCCCATTGGCCCACCTGCGCCTCGGGCAGGGTCAGCTTGGACTCGTCGAGCTGCGGGAAGTCCCATTTGCAGGGAATCTGTTTCAGCGTGCCGTCGGTGTTCCAGGTGAACCCGTGATAGGGGCACTGGAAATCCTTCGCCCAGCCGGTTTCCGTCCGCAGCTTGCGTCCGCGATGCAGGCAGACATTGTGAAAGGCGCGGACTGAACCGTCGGGCTGGCGCGTGACGAGGTACGAACGGCCAGCGTTCTCATAGAGGACATAGTCCCCGGGTTCCGGAAGTTCTTCCTGCCGTGCTGCGAATTGCCATACGTTGGGCCACATCTTCTCGCACTCTGCGCGGAAGAATTCGGGGTCGGTGTAGCGGCCGGTGTCCAGTGGTGCGTCGCCGAAATCCTGTTGCGAATGCTCGACGAGGAATTCGGGAACCGGGCGACTGTCCATATAGGCCAGGCTGTCCCAGGTCACGGACGGGTAGCCATCCGGCAGGACCGGTTTGCGAGGCGCTTTCGGGTCGAAGTTCATGGTCCTCTCACGCCCTTTTGTAACGGGTCTGCGAAACCGCATCATGCCACCGGAAAAAATAAAAGACAATCGTGATTGTTTTTTGATTTTGCAGTAATGGGAATGGAAGAAACGAGATTGGGAGAAGGGTAAGCCATGCGTGCTGTGCAGATCCGTGGCGGCAAGGGAACGGCCGGCGATGTGTTCATCGGAGAGGTCGAGCGGCCGTCGCCGAAGCCGAACGAAATCCTGATCAAGGTGGCGTCCGCAGGCGTGAACCGCCCCGATATCGCGCAGCGCGAGGGCAATTATCCGCCACCGCCCGGAGCATCGGACGTGATGGGCCTTGAAGTGGCGGGCACCGTCGAAGCGGTCGGCGAGTCGGTCGATCGCTGGCGGGCGGGCGACCGCGTCGCTGCACTGCTGCCGGGCGGCGGATATGCGGAATATGCCGTGGTCGACGCCCGTCACGCACTGCCGGTTCCCGAGTCGATGGATATCGATGAAGCAGGCGCGCTGCCCGAGACCGTCTTCACGGTCTTCACCAATTTGTTCGAACGCGGGCGGCTGGCACCGGGCGAAACCGTACTGATCCACGGCGCCAACAGCGGCATCGGCGCGACCGCGATCCTGATGGCGAAGGCGCAGGGCGCGCGTGTCATCGCGACCGCGCGCGGCGCCGACAAGGTTGCGCGCGCAATCGCACTGGGCGCCGATCAGGGGATCGATGTCACGGCGGAGGATTTCGCCGTGGTGGCGCGGGCTGCAGGTGGAGTCGATGTGGTGCTGGACATCATCGGTGGCGACTATTTCCGCCGCAACATCGACGCGCTCAACCCTGACGGACGGCTGGTTCAGATCGCAACGCTCGGCGGCAACATCGTCGAGGCCGACCTGCTGCAGTTGATGTTCAAGCGGCTGACCTTGACGGCTTCGACCCTGCGCGGGCGGCCCGCGGACGAGAAGGCGCGGCTGACCGCGGCGATTGCCGACGCCGCATGGCCCTGGTTCACATCGGGCAAGATCCGCATGCCGGTCGAGAAGCGCTTCCCGCTCGATCAGGCCGGCGCGGCGCAGGCCTGGCTGGAACAGGGCAACCAGTTCGGAAAGGTGGTCCTGCTGCCCTAACTCTTAAAGCCGTTCGTCCTGAGTAGCCATTGAGCCTGTCGAAAGGGCGTATCGAAGGACTGGCATAGCCCCTTCGATACGGGTCTTCGACAAGCTCAGCCCCTACTCAGGGTGAACGGAGTGAGTGGGGCGCCCTATCGCGCCAGATACTCGTCGATCACCATGTGCAGGTGGCGGATGCGCGATTCCTGATAGTTGCCGAGCGTCTCGCCGCGCTTCTTCGACGACTGGAAGCCACGATACTGGCGGGCGAGATTGTCGGTGTCCTGGTCGAACGTCGCGCCCAGCCAGGGCTCGATGCCCGGCGCATCGGCATAGCTCTGATCGTGCGCGATCCGCACGGGCTCGACCGGATCGGGATGCTCTTCGCCATCGCGAAGGGGACGCAGGAACAGCAGGTCGAACAGCGTGCGGCCGGGATCGTTTCCGATGGGGCGGAAGCGGTACACCATCGGCAGCGAGACGCCGGGGAACATGCACATGTTCGGAAACAGGTGGTATTCGATCGAATCGAGCATCTCGCTGTCCGAAAAGGCGCTGAGGTCCATCCCCCACTTGTTGCCCAAATTCTCGCGCCGCCAGTCCGCCGCGACTGAGCGCGCAGTGCGTCCCTCTGGCACGATTGTGCCGGCGGGCAGGTGCATCTTGTCGGCGATTTCCTGTTCGGTCTGCGCCTGCGGATAATGCGGGCTCGGGATGCCGTGCGTGTGGACGAAGCGAGAGACATTGTCGCCGAACACGTCGTACTGCGCGTTGGCGTCGCCCGCGAAGGGCAGGTTCTGCGAGTGGGTTTCGAAGACATGATAGGCTTCGAGGAATGCTTCCTGCGCAGCCTTCCAGTTGGTGTTGAGTTCCTTCTGCACGTGCACCGCGACAGCGCGGCGGCCGAGGTCCCATCCGTCACGCAGATGCTCCGGCAACACGCCGAGGAAATCTTCCAGCGGCCCCGCATTCTCATCCATGTTAATGAAGACGAAACCGCCCCAGGTACCGACCTTCGCCTGCGGCAGGTTGAAGGACTCGTCCTTCACGTGCGGGAAGTCCCAGCGGCAGGGGATCGACTTCAGGGCGCCCTCGGTCGACCAGGTCCAGCCGTGGTAGGGGCAGCGCAATTCCGGCGTCCATCCGGCGTCGTTCGGCTGGCGAAGCTGCGTCCCGCGGTGGAGGCAGGCGTTGTGGAAGGCGCGAATGGTGTCGTCCTGCCCGCGCATAATGATCAGCGAATGGGGGCCGACCTCATAGGTCACATATTCGCCCGACTCGCGGATATCTTCGACCCGGCACACCCACTGCCAGACCTTGGGCCAGAGCTTCTTCATCTCGAGGTCGAAGAAGTCCTGCGAATAATAACGTTCGTAGGGGATATCGCCGTCGCCCAGGAACAGCGGGGATTCGGTAACGAGGGCGTCTGGAACCGGCTGGCCGTCGGCGAGGATGATATCGCGGGTGCTGGGGCCGGGGCAGCGGTGATCGCCGGGCTTCATGTCGAAATCTGCCATGTCAGGTCCTCGATGCTTGGCTGGGGTCGGTGCCAAGGCGTCCGCCGCGCAGGGCTTTTGGAGTGCGGTCGAACCAGTCGTCAGCCGCCGGGTCGGTTCGCGTCCAGTCGACGATCTCGCGGCGGTGGGTGATCGCCCAGGCGCCGTCGCGGCGTTCGTATTCGTCGAGATAGCGGCCGGAAATCTGCAGGTCCTGCAGCCCTTCGCCTGCATCGCGGCGGTGCCAGGCGTGGAAATAGATTTCGCCAGTCGCGCGGTCGCCGTTGAGGTCGATCAGCGACTGGCCGGTCATGTGCCAGGTCGATGGATAGCGGGTCAGCAATTCCTGCGCGAAGTCCACGAAATCGGCGGCGGATCCGGTGAAGAAACCGTAGTCGACCGTCGCGCCGGGATGGAAGCTCGCCTTCTGCAGCGCGCCGTCCAGCCGGTCCTGCCCGCGCATGTACTGCGCCACGCAATCGAGGATCGCCGCACGGTCGGCGAGTTCGGCAGGTTCGAGGGGCTTTACGGCCATTTCCACTCCGTGTTCACGTCGCTTTGCGATCGTGGCCTGATTGCCAATGAAATACAGTCAGGATATCCTGTATTTTTAATGGGAGAGCGCTGCATGTCAACGATTCAAACGGTGTCGGACCGCATCGAAATCGCCGATTTGCTGGCGCGCTACTGCCGCGCGGTCGATAGGTGCGACCTTGCACTGTTTGGGTCGGTCTGGGCCGAAGGGGCGACGGTCGATTACGGGGGCGGCAGCGAGGATGCGGCTGCCTGGTGCGAGGGATTGCTCGGCCGGTTGCGCGCGATGGATCGCACGCAGCATTCGATATCCAACAGCCTGGTCTCGCTCGACGGCGACAGCGCGACGGGGGAGACGATGTGCACCGCCTATCACCGCTTCGTCGATGACGAGGGGCCGAAGCAGATGATCGTCGGCGGGCGCTATCTCGACCGGCTGGCGCGGACCGGGCAGGGGTGGCGGATCGCACACCGCACCTATGTGATGGACTGGAACGAGACGACGGCCTCCACAGCCGAGATCGGCACGGGTAAATTCGCGCGCTTCGCCAACACCGGTGCGCGGGCACCCGAGGATCCGTCCTACCGCTAGACGCGGGTCTGCGGGATCGGCCGCCAGTCGGCTGGCGGAGGTGTTTCGCCGGGCCAGAACACTGGCCGCTCCTCCGCGATCAGCCCGTCGAACGAACGGTCCTGCCGCGCCCATGCTGCGTTGAAAGTGGCGGCGTCGGGCCACCAGCTGGTCTGGACGGCGGCATAGGGCGCGACCTTGATCGCGAGCGATACGTCGGGCGCCGTCTGTCCGGCGACGCGGATGGCGCCATCTGTGCTCATTCCCTGCTCGCCCGCGCGCAGGAACAGGATCGCCTTGAGCAGTCCCACACATTCGGCGCGAGACGCGCCGGTGCCCGCCTCTTCGGTCAGCGGCTGCGAACGGTAGTCGCCGATGTCCATGAAATTGGGCTCGTCATGGAAAGCGCCCTCGCGGAAAGCCGGCGCCGTGCGGAGCGCTGTGAAACTGTCGGCACTCTCGAACCAGAGTTCGGGCACGCCATCCGCGACGATGTTCAACCGGTCTACGGGCACGTCGATGCGGTGGTTCTGGACATAGCCCTTCAGCAGGCCCGCTTCGGCAATGCGCAGCGCAAGGCCGCGGTGGATCGTCCGCCAGTGCAGACGAAACAAATCCAGCGGCAGGTCTCCCCGCCGCTGGATCAGGCCCATAACCTTGAGCATCAGAACTTGAAGCGGACGCCTGCGCGGAACGAGCGTCCGACAAGGTCATAGATGACCGTGCTGCTTCCCGGTGCCTGGTTCACCGCAGGATCCTGGTTCACCACGACCGGCGGGGACTGGTTCAGCAAGTTGTCCACCGCGGCATAAATCTGCACCTTGCCGCCGCCGATTTTGAGATCGTAGCCGATGAAGGCGTCGAAATAGGCGATTGCGGGAACGTCGTTCAGGTTAACGTCCAGCGGACCGTAATCCGACTCGATCTTCGACGCGCCGATGAAGCGGGTCTTCAGCTGGAACGTCACCGGCTCCAAATTGTAGGTAACCGTCCCGAAGAGCTTCCAGGTCGGCGACCCCTGCGACGTGCCCAGGTTGTTGCCGACTTCGCCCGCCCGGCTCACCGTTCCGAACGGGCTGACGATGGCGAGCTTGGTCACGTAGTTGGCGAGAACCCGGAGGTCGAGATTTCCGCCGCCCAGTCCGGTGCGGTATCCGGCCTCGAAATCGATGCCGGCCGCGACTTCCGACCGGGCATTGAACGGAACCTGTGCCACGGCAGTCAGGTTGCCGGCTGCGTCACGGGTCAATGCCGAGCAGAACAGCGGGCTGCCTGCTGCGCACTGGTTGATGATCTGCTGCGACGAATTGACCGCGATCGCATCGCTGATCGAGATGTCGTAATAGTCGATCGATGCGTCGAAGCCCGGCATGAAGCGGGGTTTCAGGACGACACCGGCTGTCCACGAACTCGCTTTTTCAGGCGTCAGGTTGCGGTTGCCGCTGGTCGTTTGCAGAACCTGGATCGATGGTGAACCGGTCTTGGTGGAGTCGTTCACGAACTGCACCAGGGTCGATCCAGCCTGGAACAACTCGTTGAAGTTGGGAGCCCGGATGTCGCGCGAATGTGTGACACGGAATTCGAGCCCGTCGACCGGCTTGTATGTGCCGCCGACTTTCCACGTCACCACGCTGCCGCTGGTCGAGTAATCCGTGTAACGGATGGCGCCGTTCAGGTCGAGCGACTGGCCGATCGGGCTATCCTTGAACACTGGAACCGCGACTTCGCCGAAGGCTTCCTTGACTGTAACTTCGCCGTAGAACGGTGCAAAGTTGCCGACATACCAGCGTCCGGCCGTGCTGTTCGCGTCCGCGCTGATAACGCCGCCGCTTTCGCGCCGGTAGTTTACGCCCAGCGCCGTGGAGAGCGGACCGGCCGGCAGGTCGAACACTTCGCCCTGGATGTTCGCTTCGGCCACATGCTGGCGAATTGCGACCTTTGCCTGCGACGTTCCGGTCATCCACGCTTTCTGGGCGTCGGTGATCGCACGCTCGCCGAAGGGGTTATATGGTACGCAGCCGTTTGTCGGCGCAGTCAAAGTCGAACGGCAAACGATCTGGCCACCTGACAGAACAGCATCGAACGAGGCATTTGCGTTGGCTGGAACGATATTGTTCCGCACGTTGTAATCGATGTTCGTCTCGCCGTACTGGTAGTAGGCGTTCCAGCGCCATTTCGACCCGATGCGTCCGTCGAAACCGATTACGCCGCGAATGAGCGACCGGTCGGTTACCGCCGTCGGAACGCCGATCGGCCGGTTAGGGCTGGAAAGATTGAACGACGTGATGCCCGCGTTCGTCATTGCCGTGCGAACGGACGCCGGCAGATAGGCGTTGTCGATCTGGATTGGTTCGTTGCCGACCTTCCAGAAATACCCCGTCATCGTACCCGAGCGCGACTGACCATAGGAGCCTTCGACAAACATGTTGATGTCGTCGGTCAATTCATAGCTGGCATGACCGAAGATCGACCCTTGCTCTGTCGGAGAAAGGACCTGGACGACGTCGAGCGTCATGTCGAAATTCTGCGTTCCGCCCGACTGCAGGAAGCCGTTGGCAATCGGCGCGAACGGGAAGTTGGTCGTCGCGACACCTCCGTTGGCGTCGAACGCGGTGCCGCGCAGCGGGCCGCTGATGATCAAGCCTTCTTTCGTCAGGTTGACGAACGTGTTCGGCAGGATGAGGCGCAGCGGCTGGCCGTTGGTGGTCGTGTAGTTCGGATTCACCAGCAGTTTGTAACCGGCATACCAGCCGCGCTTGCGCAGCAAGGCGTCTTCCTGCTTGGAATATTGGCCGCTGAGGACAATGTGACCGCGATCGCCGGCAAATTTGGTGCCCCACGACAAGTCGCCGCCATAGGTTACGCCATCACCTTCCTGGGTAACACCGCCCTGGATGTTGCCCTTGATGCCCGTGAACTTGGTGTCGAGAATGAAGTTCACGACGCCGCTGACCGCGTCGGAGCCCCAGGCAGCGGACGCGCCGCCGGTCACCACGTCGACGCGCTGGACCAACGCCTGCGGCAACGTGTTGATATCGACTGCGCCCGTCGCCGTCGATGGCGCTACGCGCCGGCCATCAAGCAGGACGAGCGTGCGGTTGACGCCCAGATTGCGCAGGTTCAGCAAGTTCGCACCCGTGACACCGCCGCCTGTCGAAGAGTTCGACGTTCTGGGGGTCTGAGATCCGTTCAACGCCGGCAACAGGTTCACGTAATCGGCAATGGTAACCGGTGCGGCTTTAGCGATTTCCGCTTCCGTGATGACGCTGACCGGCGTCGGAGCATCCGTACCATTACGAATAATGCGCGTGCCGGTGACGACAATGTCACCCGCAGTCGGTTCGTCAGCGGCCGGTTGTGGTGCCGGTGCCGGCGCGGTCTGTGCCATCGCGGCGGAAAGCGGCAGCAAAGCCGTCGATCCGATCAAGATTGCGCGGAAAACACGTCCCTTCATTTCATCCTCCCCAACAGGCTCTTTCGGCCGATGACCACGTGGTCAGTCAAAATTAATACAGGCATCAATTAGGGTGTGCAAGGAAAAGCGTACGCGTTACCGTTTTTGAATTGGCAATGGCGGAATTTCGCCTTTTGTGATGGATGCAGCGTTGTCGACGACGATGGATTGGCCGTTGATCCAGCGCGATTCGTCGGACGCCAGGAACAGGAGGAGCGCGGCGATATCGTTCGGTTCGCCGCGCATGTTGTCGCCTCCCGGCACCCTGTCGATCAGACCCGCTTCAGGACCAGCGGCGCGCTTCTTCTCTGGAACGGACAGGACCATAGGGGTCACGATGCCGTTGGGCAGGACAGAGTTGCAGCGGATCGGCAATTGCTTTTGCCCGCAATAGACCGAGACCATGCGGCTATAGGCGTCGATCGCTCCCTTGGCCGCAGTGTACGACGCGTTGTTGGGTTCGCCCTGAGCCGCCGCGATCGACGACATGTTGATGATCGACCCTCCGCCCGACCTTCGCATCGCCGGAATCGCATGCTTGCAGCCCCAGACCGTGCCGTCGATGCTGACGCCCATGACGAAGCGATAGTTGTCGAGGGTAATGCTTTCGGGCGTGTCCATTTCGACGACGCCCGCATTGTTGACCAGCACGTCGAGCTTGCCGAAACGCTTTTCAACATCGGCAATCAGCGCGATCCATTCGTCCTCGTTGCGGACATCGTGCCGTACGAACGATGCTTGTTCGCCGATTTCCGCCGCGACGGACGCACCCTCCGGATCGACATCGGTGATTACGACGCGCGCGCCTTCTGCGGCGAACAACCGCGCGTTAGCAGCGCCCAGGCCCTTTGCCCCACCGGTGATGATGACGACTTTTCCCGCAAGCCTGCCGGTCATGCCGCGCGCGCTGCCTGTGAGGGGCGGAGTCGAATGGGGCAGGACCGCTGCAGGTCGAGCACCGCATTGATGCGACCGAGACCAAGCCACTTCGCACAACCTGCTGTAAGGTCTACGATCTCGCCGGCATCGAAGGCCTTGTGCATTGCCGCCCAGAAATCCGCATCGAAGGTGTCGACACCCGCGGCGAACCGCTCGGCGAACTGGATGGCAAGCGTTTCACGGTGCGAATACCGGCCGTCCGGGGCATCCACGCCCGCGTAGAATGCCTCGTCCATGCCGTGCGCATCCATCTCGTCGATCCGCGCGTCCGAACATGGGATGCACTGGTTGATATGCGCGATGCGCGTGCGTGCAGCTTCCTGTTCACGCGTCGTCAGGGTCGAATGATTCTGAACCGCGGCGCTGAAATGATCGGCGCCCGCGCCCATTTCGGGCCGCAACCGCCACATACGCTCGCGTTCTTCGCCCGGCCCGGCGGGAAGTTCGATGTTCGCCATCATCTTTCTCCTTGCGATCGACTTTCAGTCAGATTCGATTGTTATCGACAAAATGTACTGCTTTGGCGTCGGTTCTGTCCATCGGTTGACGATGCCAATTGGGCATAAATTAGTACGCGTGTTAGCAGTTTAGGGTTTCGGTCGGGGTGCGCCCGTGGCTGCGATAACGGAAGCATCGACCTCGTCGCGCGACGGGTTGCCGCGAAGCGTCAGGCCGCCGTTCACCTGAAGGTTCTGGCCGGACATGAAGCAATCGTCGCCGGCGAGCCAGACGACGGCGGCGGCAATGTCTTCGGCAGTGCCGAGGCGACCCAGCGGATATTTGGCCCGATAGGCTTCGAAGACGCCAGGCACAGATTTCGCTCCTGCCGTCATCGGGGTCTCGGTCAGGCCCGGAGACACCGAATTCGCACGGACGCCGCGCGATCCGCCCACAAGCGCGATACAGCGCATGATGTGATCCATGCCCGCCTTGGTGCCCATGTACGGCGCGTGGTCGTCGAGCATGATCGTCGCCGTGGCGGAGCTGATCTGGATCAGCGATCCACCATCGCGCACGACCGGCAGCAGTGCCTGGTAGAACATGAAGGGGCCGATGAACTGCAGGTCGACGATATCGCGCAGCTGCTCTTCGGTCACATCTTCGAACGCGCCCCGCAGACCGTGGCCCGTCGCGTTGACGACGATATCGACGCCGCCCGCGACTTCCTTCAGACGTTCGGCCAATCGCACCGCGTCGGCACGGACGGTGATGTCGGCAGCCTCTGCCCAACCGCCGATTGTCCCCGCGAATGCCTGCAGCGGTTCCAGACGGCGGGCAGCAACCATGACGCGAGCGCCCGCATTGGTGAGCGCCTTGGCGATGACTTGCCCCATGTTGCCGGCGCCGCCCGCACCGATCACCAGCGCGACTTTGCCTGCCAGCCGTTGTCCGCTCATGCGAACACCTTCGGGTCGAGTTCGAGCATCAGGGGCGATCCGCTCAGATAACGCGCAACGTTGTCGACGAGGATCGCGTCGGTGCGATCCATCAATCCCGAACCCAGCGCCGCGGTATGTCCCGTCAGGGTCACCTTTGGATGTACCCAGTGCCACTCGTCCGCGGGAAGCGGTTCGACGCGCGTGACGTCGAGCACGGCATGACCGACCTGTTCCGAATCGAGCGCTGCTTTCAGCGCCGCTTCGTCCAGCAACTGCCCACGGCCGACGTTGATGAAGAGGGTGCCCGGCTTGAAACCGCCGAAGAAGGCGGCGTCATATGTTCCGTCGTTTTCCGGCGTGAGCGGCACCGACAGGACGACGACATCGGCGGACGCAAGTGCAGCCGCCGACATTTCCGGCGTGACCATTTTATCGGCATGCGCGTCGGAGCCGCCACTGCGCCGGACGCCGGTTACATGGGCACCAAGCGCACGAGCGCGTTGCGCGACATTGCGGCCGATTTCGCCATAGCCGATACACAACCAGCGCGTTCGCGCGATTTCGCGGAACGGAAAGGATTGCCAGCGCCGTTCGGCCTGTGCTGCGCGCCGTTCGGGGCCGCGCTGCAACTGGTCGAGCGCCGCCGCGATCACATATTCGCCGATCGCCGCGGCGGGCGCGTTGCTCATCGAAATCTTCACGCCTTTCGCGGCAAGCTTTCCGAATGCGGGATCGTCATATCCCGCGCGTCCGGCCTGCATCCAGCGCAGCGTCGTCGAGGCGACCATCTGGTCCAGGAAGAGCTGGTCCTGTCGCAGCATGAAGAAATCCGGGCTGAACCAGGATGCGGTAAACCCTGTCTCCGCAAGGTCGACGCTCTTGCCGGCAAACGTCGTCGTTCCATCCGGTTCTATGAGGACAGGCTCGATCGCGTTCTGATCGAGGCTGTGCTTCACGCGCTCCCAGCCGTCGCGTGCGAAAACCATGCGGAGCGGCGCGGTCATTCGGCTGCCTTTCGGACTTCGTCCTTGCCCGCGATGTCGCGTGCGCCGACGCCACCGGTCAGGCTGCCGCTCGTCATCTGATTATGCGCGTGCGCCAGGTGATGCATGTGGAAGACCGCATCCATCGTGGCGCGCTTGCCGGTTTGCTCCTCCTGCAGGTTGAATGCCTGCTTGGCGAGCGTCACGCCGAACCGGGGAAGCGCGGCTATGCGGGCGGCGATCGCCTGGGCTTCCGCCGCAAGCGATTCGCGCGACACGACCCGGTTCACCATGCCCAGTTGATGGGCGCGGTCCGCCGACATCCGGTCACCCAAAAACAGGAATTCCCGCGCGGCACGCGGATGCATTTCGAAAGCGTGCGCGAAATATTCGACGCCGGGTACGCCCATGCGCAGGACGGGGTCGGAGAAGAACGCGTCGTCGCTGGCGACGATCAGGTCGCATACCCATGCGACCATCAGACCGCCCGCAATGCATGCGCCCTGGACCGCGGCGATCGCGGGCTTGGGACAGGCCCGCCAGCGGCGGCACATTTCGAGGTAGAGTTCCTGTTCGCGGATATAGGCCGTCTCGGCACCCGAGCGTCCCGCATGATCGGGCCACAACGTGCGGCGGTCGGTCCGCGACTGGTCAGCATCGCGTCCGGGCGTTCCGATGTCATGGCCGCTCGAGAAGTGCTTGCCCGCACCTGACACCACGATGGCTCCGACCGAGTCGTCAGCCGCGGCACGGGCCCAGGCGGCATCGAGCGCGTAGATCATCTGGCCATTTTGCGCATTGCCGAAGGTCGGACGATTGAGGGTCAGATGCGCGACCCCGTCGATGACGGCGTACAGCACCGGCTGATCGGTTTCGTAAATGGGTTGCATGCCCTCACCCTAAAAACGCAACATGTTTCCCGTTGCTTTTGCGCGGTGATCGGTTAGCGATCAACAAAATAATAACACGTGCTTCATTTGTGGAGATGCCGGGTGGCAAGCAGTGCCGATCCATCGTTTCAGCGTTCCGGGCTTCAAACCGGACCTGATCGTGAGCCAGTCGCCGACGGTGCATGGCGCGCGACTATCGTCTTGACGCTGCTTTATTGGTTCGGCACGCTCGACCGGCAGATCGCGGCATTGCTGATCCCGCTGATCAAGGCGGATCTGAAACTCACCGACGTCGAGATCTCGTTGCTTCAGGGACTCGCGTTCGGCCTGTTCTTCATGCTGATGAGCCCATTGGTGGGCTGGCTTGTCGACCGGTACAGCCGCCGGCTCATCCTGTTCGGCGGGGTCATCGGATGGAGCATCTCGGCGATGTGTTCGGGCCTGGTTCGGTCGTTCACGGGCCTCTTCGCGACACGCGCGGGTGTCGGCGGGTGCGAAGCGACGATTAATCCCACCGCTTATGCAATGCTCAGCGAACTGTTCCCGCCGAGCAAACTCTCGCTTCCGCTGTCTATTTTCGTGCTGGGCGGCAATCTTGGCAGTGGTATGTCATTCCTGTTGGGGGGCGCCGTAATCGCCTGGGTCGCTGCATCGCCGCCGCTTGTCTTGCCGTGGGTCGGTACCCTGTCTGGGTGGCAACTCGCATTTGTGATCACCGGCGCACCCGGCCTTTTCCTGGCCGCGCTGCTTTTCACCATTCCTGAATCGAAACAGCATCTCGACCGGAAACAGAATGCGCAGCCGAGGACGGGTTTTGCGGATCTCTGGCGGCATTATCGCCGGTTCCCGCTGTTCTATTTCACGCACGGATTCGGTTTTGCGCTGATCATGGCGTTCGTGGTCGGGCTCCAGTCCTGGAATGCCACTTTCCTGTCACGGCATCACGGCTGGCAGCTGTCGACGATCGGTTACTGGCTGGGGATCTGCCAGGTCGGAACGGCGCTGGTTGGCCTCGCATTTCACGGTTGGGCCGTGGACCGGTTGTTCAGGGGCGGTCGGCGCGATGCGCATTTCGTCTACTTCGCCGTGATGTGCGCGCTTGCTTTCCCAGCGGGGATCGCAGCGTACTTCGTCAACAGCGGCGTGCTTATGATTGCACTCTACAGCTTCGCCTATTTCTGCATCATGGCGTTCGCAAGCGTGGGTCCGGCAGCACTGCAGATCGCGACCCCGCCGCACCTGCGTGGCAAGGCGTCTTCGGTCTATATGGTGGGTGTGTCGATCGTCGGCACGATCCTTGCGCCGATCATCGTTGCGACGTTCACCGACAAGCTATTCGGGGATGAGCAGGCACTCGGCTGGTCGATGGCGCTTTTCGCGGGGCTTACGACCGGGCTTGCGACCATTTGCTTTACCGTTGGCCGGGCAGCCATGCGGAGGGCGATCAGCGCCGCGATCGACTAGGGCTTTTGCGCCCACAGTCTGGCTGCATCCGATGCGACCCAGCGGACGGCGTTCTCTACCAGCCGCCGGTAGTGCGGGTTGCCGTACGCGCTGGGGCCATCACCGGGTTGCAGGTACACCAGCGGGCTTGCGATCGCGCGCTTGACCCAGCCGACAATGTTCGACCCTGGGGGATGTTGCCATCCGTCGTTGTCGAACATTCTCCCCTCCCTCGCTGCGGCGGACGACCAGAAATTGCGATCGATGAAGTCGTGGTCGGAGCGGAGCAGGGGGAGGACATCGTCCTCGAAAACCTCGGCGAGATAGAGTTCGTCGGTGAGCATGAAATGGCTGGGCAGACCGGCGACGACAGGATGGTCCGCTACGACATTCATCTTGTGGTCGACGTCATGCCGGTAGCCTGAGTCGGGACGGTGTTCACCGCGCACCTCGCCGGGTTTGTAGAGGAAGCGGCCTCCCAGCCACTCGCCGTAATCGTCCCAGTCCGGCCACCCGGCCAGCGCATGGTGGAGCGCCACGACACCCTTCCCGCTTTCCAGCAGGCGCCGGAAACTGTCGCGCAGGTATTGCGGTGGAGAAATCGCTGCCGGACGATCAGTCGCAACATCGAAGTCGACTCCGGGCATGTCGTAGAGCAGGAGGGCATCGTACGGTGCCATACCCTCCGGCGACATGAGCTGCGCGGCAGCTGGCTGATCGACCATCGTTGCCGTGATTCTCGCCATATCGTCGAACATCCCGCCGAATGCGCTGCGGTCGAAAGGATGGCCGCGCACCGCGACCAGGACATTGAGTTCGGCATGATAGTCGATGCGCGGCATTGGCAAGGCTCGTCAAAAAATATAGCATGTATGCGTTTTATGGAGAAGTCGATGTCGGACGCATTGGGGAAGATTTTCCAGATTGCCTATGTTCCCGCGGACATCGGGCAGGCGCTGACATTCTGGACGGAAACGATGCGCGTAGGGCCATTCTTTCGTCTCGGACCCATGCGTATGGCGAACTGCAGGTTCCGGGGGCAGCCGACAGACCCGGAATTCTCGATTTACATCGCCTATTGGGGCGACATGCAGATCGAGTTGATCGAGCAGCATAACGATGCACCGTCGATCTACACGGAATGGCGCGCCGCGGGACATGAGGGCGTCCAGCACATCTGTTCCGCGGTCGACGATATCGCTGCGGCGCGGCAGCACTGCCTCGATATGGGCATGACCATTGCGCAGGAAGCCGATTATCCGGGCGGCGGCGTATTCTACGCCGATACCGGCGGCGGTCCGGGAACGATGATCGAGGTTATGCAGTTGCCCGCAGCGACGGTGGAACGGTTCGCCAGAATGCGCGATGCGGCACGAACCTGGGACGGTACCGGCCCGGTCCGCTGACGTTCGTTGCTAACGCGCAACCGCAAATGATCTTGCGATATCGAGCAGCGTGGCCTGGTTGCCGTAATGATAGGGCGCGTTCACGGCCGCAGTCATCTGGCTGAGTGAATCCAGTACTGTAATTTCAAGCGGCGGCGGCGTTGCTCCGGATGCGTGCAGATTGTCCCATCGCACGATCGCGCTGACGAACAGTCCGATGGCGGCACGGATGCGCGCACGAAAGATGCCCTCGGGCAGTGAGATCAATCGTTCGCGGAGCGTCGCCAGCAAAGCCTTGCAGACCGGGACCGGGTTATCGGTGTCGTCGATGAACGGATAGAACAACTCCTGTTCGCTGCTGCGCATGAAAGTGTGATTGACGAACGCGACGTAATGGTGAGCGCCGCCGGGCGATACGACGGTCAGATAAGGCAGTACCAGTATTTCGAGCAGGGTCCGTACATCCTGGTGACGGCCTTGCGCGGTCGCCAGTGCGATCATCTGCGCACGCAGCGGCTCGAACTCGAACGTGTAGAAGTGCGAGATCGCAAGAATCAGGCTCTCGCGGTCGCCGAAATGGTAATTGACGGCGTTGGTGTTCTTGAGGCCGGCGGCGACGGCAATTTCGCGTAACGAAACACGGTCGATGCCTTGGTCGGCGAACAGCCGCTCAGCCTCCAGGATGATCCTGTTTATCGTTGCCGCCGAAGCGCGGTTCGGCGTTCGCGTGAACGCGGTTTCCAGACCAGATGACGTCGCCATTCCAGCATCATCATCTGCGCCATATTTATGTCAAGTGAGATATAAATTGAGGTAAAATGAAAGAATTGACGCATCAATGCCATTAATATTAACTCATGTGATATAAATTATCGAGTCGGTGATGTCGGACAAGGCAATGGAGAAGGACGGGGCGGCATGATCGATTTCCAGGACATCTTCCATTCCGGCTACCTCGTTCGCGACCTGCACGCCGAAATGGCGCAGCTTTCCGCAACGCTCGGCATCCGATGGGCGAAGCCGTATGTCTATGAGGCGCTCAACATCTGGACGCCGGAACGCGGCGCACACCAGATCCGGCTGGAGGTCGTTTATTCGGCCGACGGGCCGCAGCACCTGGAAATCCAGACCGGGCCGTATGGCTCGGTCTACGATCCCGAACTCCATTCCGCCCATCACGTCGGCTTCTGGGTCGATGACGTGGCCGCAAGTGTTGCACGGATGACGGCGGAGGGCTGGGCGGTCGTTGTCTCCGGCATGGCGCCGGACCAGGGCTATGGCACCTTCGCTTACCTCCGCCCGCCCCGCGAAGGCATGCTGGTCGAGGTCGTGAACCGTGCCGCACTGCCGCGTTTCGAACGCTGGTGGGGCGGGGCGGATGGCCCCTTCTGATCGCGGAATGCAAACGATGTCCCGCCCTCTCGCGCTCCATCACCTGACAGTCCGGGAGTCGCCGTTCGGCGAACTGGTCGAGATCGCCGCCGAAAATGGCTGTGAGGCAATCTGCGTCTTCGCGCACGCGCCAAGGGTGCCCATACCCGGTGCCAAGTTTACCGAATATCCGACGGTAAACCGCACGAACCAGGCGGAAGTTGTCTCAGCCCTGCGTGCAAATGGCATTGGCGTCGGCAACATCGAATTCTTTCCCGTCACTGCCGGTCTCGATCTCGATGATTACCGTGAAGCCTTTGCCGTCGGCGCAGAGGTCGGCGCAAAGCGCGCAGTGACGCACATTCACGACATCGACGACTCGCGCGCACTCGATACGCTCGGCCGGCTGTGTGATGAGGCGGCGCGGTTCGGCCTTAAGCTGGGGCTCGAATTCATGGGCCTGACCCCGGCCTGTGCATCGATCCAGCGTGCCTCCTGGTTCGTCGAGAACGTCGGTCGAGCGAACATCGGCATCGCACTCGACGCGCTCCACCTCGTTCGTACAGGCGGCACGCCGGAGGATGTCGCGGCCATTCCGGCCGAACAATTCTGCTATTCGCAGATTTGCGACGGCCACGGCCTTTTCGTGACCGGCGACTATCGCGGCGAAGGTCAGGACCGGGAACCGCCGGGCGATGGCGATTGGCCGCTTCGTGCGATCTACTCGGCTCTGCCCGCAGCGACACCGATCGACGTCGAAGTGCCCTCGACGACGCGCGTCGAGCAGGGCGTGTTGCCACGCGAACGCGCGCGCAGGGCCGTCGAACGGTCGCGTGCGCTGCTCGATAGCATCCAGCCCCATCGATAGGACCAAGACGTATGCTGAAAGTGATGGGATTGCTGCAACGCCTGCCGGACATGCCGCTCGATGCCTTCCGGCTTCACTGGCGAACCGTCCACCGTGGTCTCGCGCTGCGGCTGGCGCATGCGAACATCCTGCAGGGCTATGTCCAGAACCATCGGCTCGACATCCCGGTAGAGGGGATGATGCCGTTCGCCGACGGCATCCCGGAGTTATGGTTCAACGACCTCGCAGCCTTCACGACCATGCATGAATCGCTCGCCTATCGTGACGGTGCTTTCCACGACAGCGATCTCTTCATGGACGTGACACGTTACAAGTCGCTGGTGCTCGATACCGAAATGGATGTCGCGGCGCCCCCGCGCGAGGAATGTGCCGGGTTGCTCAAGGCGATGTTCATCCCCGACGACGTGCGGGACGAAGATTTGGCCGAAGGTGCGCCGTCGCCGACGATGGGCGATATATCGCCAGCCCGCCTGAGCCACCACCGCGCCTCCGCCGAAGGGGCGTCTGTTGCAAGCCGCCCCTGCAAGGCGATCGAAAGTTCGTGGTGGCGCGATCTGCCGACCTTCCTCGACGCCTGGGCGCGCCGCCCCAACCAGCAGCCAATCGAGGGAATATTGGTCGAAGAGCGGCCGATCTTCTGGGTCGGTGAGCGCGCGCCGCCCGCCGACTGGGCACCCGTTGCGCAAAGCGCGCGCATCGCGGCCTGAATTTGCATGGAGAGAGACATGGTTGGAACGGCGATACGGGAACGGCAATCGGGCACAGGCCTCAGCGACTTCCGAGCGGTGACCGCCGAAGAAATCGCACATTACAACGAATTCGGCTGGGTGAAGCTCGAACAGTTCCTGCCCTTGAAGCGGCTCGAAGCGATCCTCGCATTCGCCAAGTCGAAGATGGGCGAGGACGGGTCGATTACGCCGATCCCGGGCAAATTCGCGTTCTTCAACTCGCTTCCCCTACAGGATCTCGACCACCCAGAAATCGGGCCGGTAATCCGGCATTACGGCCGCGGCGCAGTCGCGTTGCGGGATTTCAGCGTTTCGCCGGGTATCCGCTATTTCAAGGACTCGTTCGGCGTGAAGCTGCCCGCCAACAGGACGGACGGGCATGGACGGTCCGACTGGCATCAGGATTTCGCGGCTCAGGTCGCCGACCGGTCGGGTGGCATGACTTTCTGGACACCACTCACGGACATGGGGCCGGAGAAGGGCACGATGGCCTTTCTGAGCGGTTCGCACCATCATGGCGTGATGGGTGATTACCGGACCTATGGTGACGGTAACCTGCTCGATGCCTTTCCGGATCTCGCCAGCAAATGTCCGTCATCCGGCTATCTTTCGCTCAAAGCCGGCGACGTGACGGTGCATTCCGATCTGTGCGTCCATGCTGCGGGCCAGAATATGTCGGACGGACCGCGCTGGACGTACTTGCTGCAGGTCAATCCTGCCGATGCGCGCTGGACGGGCGCGCCGGCGATATCGTTCGACACCAGTACCCTGAAACATCTCGAACCGCTCGACGACGCCCGTTTTCCGCGGATTGCCTAGGAGGGCGTCGGCGACCAGTCCTGCCGCGCGGCCCATTCGCGCATCGTTTCCAACCGCATCGGCAGGCGTTCGAGCATCGCCTCGACATTGACCTGAAAGGGGTGTGTCGGCGCGTCGTTGTTATAAACGTAGAAGTCGCAGATATCCTTGGCCAGAGCTGCACGGCGTTCGTCGCTGACAGCCGGGCCGAGCGCGCTTGCCAGCGTTGCGCCGAAATCCTGCGGGCTTGCCGGATCATAACGGATCGGCCGGCCGATCGCGTCACTCAATATGTCCGCGACCTGCTGTGGGCCGAGTGCCTCAGGGCCGCCGATGTTCATCCACGCCCCTTCAAGATCGGGACGGTCGAGCGATGCGACCATGATGCGACCGACATCGTCGAGGCTGATCCAGTTTGCGCGCATGTGCGCAGCGTGCGGGTAATGGAAGCGGTCCTCGTCCACGATATATTGGCGTGCGAAGCCGGCCTGCAGGTTGTCCATGAAGAGCACGGCGCCAAAGACAGTCGCGGGAACGCCGGTGCGAAACAACGCATTCACTGCGTGGGTGTTCACACCATAAGTATATGGATCGCCCGGCCGGTCCGGAATCCAGGTGGCGGTGTTCCAGACTAGCCGTTTCACGCCCACTGTTTGCGCAGCGTTGCCGCAGTTCGCCACCATCCGCGCGCGTTCGAGCCGGTGCGGCACGGGCGTGTTCACGAAGACAGCGTCGGACCCTTCGAGCGCCGCGACAAGGCTCGGCGGATCGAAGATGTCAGCGGTGCGGAACTCCACATCGCCGAGCGCTGAAAGTGTATCGCTCGAACGTCGCGCAATACCGCGAACGCGATAGCCGGCGGCAAGCAATTGCCGGACTTGCGCAGAGCCTTGCGCACCGGAGGCTCCGATGACCGAAACCAGCATCGCGCCGGGCATCGCGGTCAAAAAACCGCCATTTCCCTGGGCGCTGGCGTGGCGTCCCCGATCATCCCCGAGACGTGCCTGCCGGCCACATAACCGAACGTCAGGCCTGGGCCGAGCGTTGCACCTGCGCCGGGATAAGCGCCACCGAACACGTTCAGCTGGTCGTTCCCGACAGCATAAAGCCCTTCGACCGGCGTGCCGTCTTCATGCACGACCCGCGCATATTTGTCGGTCCGGATGCCGGCGAACGTGCCGATCTCTCCGGGGAACATCTTGATCGCGTAGTAAGGCGCGTTTTCGAGCGGGCCGAGGCACAGGTTCGGCCCCTTGTACTCGTCGTCGCCCTGATAGGCGTCATAGGCGTTCGCGCCACGATTGAACTCGGTATCCACGCCGCGCTTTGCATCCGCATTGAAACGCTCGACGGTCGATTGCAGCGCCTGTGCATCGATGCCGATCTTTCCGGCCAGTTCGGCCAGCGATTGCGCTTCGATCAGGTAACCCGACCGGATGAAGCCCTGCCGCGGCATCGGCTTGGGACGGACACGTCCGATACCCCATTTGTCGACTGCACGCTTGTCGCCTATCAGCCAGCCAAAGGCCATCGGCTGGCCTGCGGCTGCTTCGATCATCATCGGCACGAACGACGAATAGGCCGCGGACTCGTTGCCGACACGTTTGGCGTTTGCGCCCACGACGATGAAGCCGGGCTTCAACCGATCGACGAGATGCGGCCAGACGCCGGCGGGCCCTGCGACATCGGGCCGGACAGAGGTCGGCATCCACGCGCCGGCATTCGACACGTCCTTGCTGAACACGCCTCCGACCTGTTCGGCCATTCGTGCGCCGTCACCGGTGTTGCCAGGATTGGCGACCGAGCGGCGGACGCCATCATAGGCGTTTGCCGGGTAAGCCTGCTGGCGGCGGGCATCGTCGTGCGGGAAACCGCCGCTGCCGAGTACGACGCCGCGCTTCGCGAAGAAGCGGCGGGCGCCCTGCGGGGTTTCGATTACAGCGCCGGTGACCTTCCCGTCTTCGCGGATCAATTCGCGCGCGGGGGATGAGAGCAGGATCGGCACGTTCCATTCGAACAATGTCTGCGCGAGGCGCGTTATAAGCGCGCGACCCCGGACGACGCGGCGAGGCGCACCATGTAGGGCGGTGTCGATCACGTGGCGCGCCATCTTCACCGCGACGGCGGCGAAAGCCTTTGGCGAGCGTCCGGCGGCAAAGAACTGCTTCATCTCGACCGACGATCCGATCGCGAAGCCGAAGAACAGCATCTGCGGCAACTCGCTTTTCAACTCGCGCAGGTGCTTGCCGAGCACGCCGGCATTATATTCAGCCGACGTCAGCGAACGCGATTTTGCCGCGTTCGGATGATCCATGTTGTAATCGGGATATTCGGCGCCCTCGAAGCGCACGTGCGTATTGTCCTCGAGGAAATCGATCATTTCCGCACCGTATTTCAGATAGGCGTCGATCCGGTCGATGTCGGCATAGTTGCCCGCCTCCTCGATGATGTACTTGCGCGCATTCTCCAGCGTGTCGGGTTCGCCCAACCGCTGCTGCAATGCCGGAGAATGGCGATTGCCGGGGATCCAGAGCATGCCGCCGGACGTCGCAGTCGTCCCGCCGAATACCGGCTGCTTCTCGACAACGATCACGTCCAGCCCGGCCTTGCGCGCGGTCGCGGCCGCCGTGAGCGCAGCGCCGCCGGTTCCGATGACCAGAACGTCGCAATGAACGTCGCCCGAGGAGGGTATTTCGCGTTTCTGCGCCATCAGCATCTCTCCGCCCTGTTTCACCTCGTTCGAGAGAAACATTCATTGATGACTGCTACAGTCATCCTGGTCGGCAATTTATCCTGTTACGAAGCGTGGTCAACGGGCCGGCGGCATAATTTTGCTGCGCGCGATACTTTTCAGTGGCGAGACGAAGCGTGGCACACGCCGGACTCCTTGGCTTCCTGAATTCGTCGGAGGGAAAACCCGGCTGTAAGGGATGGTGGACAGGGCTGGATTCGAACCAGCGTACGCTTTCACGGGCAGATTTACAGTCTGCTGCCTTTAACCACTCGGCCACCTGTCCGGTGCGGGGAGCGCGCGTCAATGGCGAAGCGGGCCTTGCGTGTCAATCACGTGCGCGCCAAGGACTGCGCCATGAGACGCGGAAATCGACAGCATGTGGGCGGGGGCAACCGGCCGCGCTTCTGGGGAAGACATGCAGTGCTGGCGGCACTGGCTAATCCGGAGCGGCGAGTCACCAAATTATGGGGCACGCGCGAGGCGCTGTCGCGACTCGACCTGCCATCGATTCTTCCTGTCGTTTATGCCGATGTCGCCGATCTCGGCCGCATGGTGCCGCACGACGCGCCGCATCAGGGTATGGTCGCCGAAGTCGATCCGCTGGAGGATATCTGGCTCGAGGAATTGATCGAGCGGGGCCTGGACCAGAACCGGCCCCTGTTGGTGCTGGACCAGGTCACCGATCCGCACAACGTCGGCGCGATCCTGCGCTCGGCTGCTGCGTTCGATGCGCTCGGCATCGTGACGCAGGATCGGCATGCTCCGCCGGAAAGCGGCGCGCTGGCGCGCTCGGCATCGGGTGCGCTCGAACTCGTGCCTTGGGTCCGCGTCGTCAACTTGTCGCGTGCGCTCGACGAGATGCGCGACGGCGGATTCTGGCGAATCGGCTTGGCGGGCGAGACGCAGACGACGCTGGCGGAAGCGGCAGGACCGGCGAAGGTCGCGCTGGTGCTTGGCGCCGAAGGCGAAGGTCTGCGGCAGAATGTCGCCGCGCATTGCGATGCGCTGGCGCGCCTGCCGATCTCGCCGAAGGTCGAGAGTCTCAATGTCTCGAACGCAGCGGCAATCGCGCTTTATGCGATCACACAGGGGAGTGGCGGGGGATGATCGGACGGTTTGCGCTGGCGCTGGTCGCGCCGCTGATGCTTCTCGGTTGCGTGCTGACGCCGGGCAAGTTCGTCTCGACGCTAAGCATCAATGCCGACCGTAGCTTTGCCTTTACCTACAAGGGAGAAGTCATCGCACCCCAGCAGGAACAGGCGTCCGAGGAAAAGGCAGACGGCGATGCAGCGAAGCCCGCTGACAAAGAACCTGCGGAAGACAATGAGGCGAAACTGCGTGCGATGGCCGACGCGCTGTCAAAAGAGGCAGGCTACAAATCGGTCGTCTATCGCGGCAAGGGCAAGTTCGACATCGATTATGCCATCACCGGCCGGCTCGACCACGGTTTCGTCTTTCCGTTCAACACCGATGCCGAGGTCATGTTTCCGTTTCTGGCGATCGAACTCCGCCAGGGCGGCCTCGTCCGCGTCAAGGCGCCCGGCTTCGCCAACAGCAAATCGAACGGAATGCCGGACGCCACTGGCGGCCTGGCCTCACGGCCATCTGCCGATCTGGCTAAATATCTCGATGGCGTTTTCACTATCGATACCGACGCCGAGATTGTCAGCCAGAATACCGAAGAAGGCGCGAAGGCGGCAGGCAAGCGCAAGACGCTGAGCTGGAAGGCGACGCCCTTGACCAAGGACGCGCCGGCCGCCGTGCTGCGGCTGCGCTAGGCTTTCTTGCGGTAGATCAGGACCTGCGTCGACGAGAGCCCGGCGGCGCCGACGTTCGAAAAATAGAAACGGTTCATCGCCTGGATGGCGTTCCGGACAGCTGCGTTCTTGAAATAGTGAAACGTCTCGAACAGATGCCCGGCGAACCGTCCGGCGGGTTCGAATCCGTATCCGGCGAGTTGCTTCGTCGTCCAGTCACGGTCGAGATGGCGCCAGAACAGCGCCTCGTCGTTGAAGCGCGAGGTGTGTTCGAAACCGCACGGCTTGTGCTCGATGCTCACTTTGTCGCGCTTCAGCGTCCGCCAATAACCACGCAGTGCACGCGGCTCGGGTGCCGAGGGATTGATCTCTGCCAGGACGAGATAGCCGCCCGGCTTCGTCACGCGGGCGAGTTGGCCGAGCGCCGCATCGATCGCCGGGATGTGCATCAACACGCCCCAGCACAGGGTCAGGTCGAAATGGCCATCTGGAAAGCTGAGCGCCGTGATGTCTTCGCGCTGGATCGTCACGCGGTCCGCAAGACCCAGACGTTCCATGTTCTTTTCGGTTTCGGGCAGGATCGCTTCCGAATAATCGGCGGCGACAACCTTGTATCCTTGCCGGGCGAGGCGTGCGGTGTTCGCGCCGATGCCGCAGCCGATGTCGAGGGCCAGTGCATCGCGGGGTTGCCCCAATTGTTTGAACAGCTTGGCATAGGCCAGTTCATAGAAGCGCTCGTTGTCGTCTGAACGATACATCGCTTCCCAGGCATCATGGATGCCGGTTTCGTTCATCTGGCGCTTGATACGGTCGCCAAAATCCTCGGATCCCATTTTGCCCCTTTCAAGAAATCGGGCGCCGAAGCGCCCGTCAATCTTCTTCTGCGATCGTTACTCTGAGGCCATCCTGATCGGCCCCGAACGGTATCTGGCACGAAAGTCGTGAATTTTCAGTTCTATGGTCCGAAGAATCGAGCAGGTCGTTTTCATCTTCGCTCATCGGGGCAAGCTTGTCGGCAAACGCCGGGTCGACGTGGACATGGCATGTCGCGCACGAACAACATCCGCCGCACAGCGCCAGCAATTCGTCGATACCATGGTCGCGAATGACCTCCATCACCGACAGGCCGGGCTTGCTTTCGATTTCGACGGTTTCGCCGTCGCGCTTCGTAACGATCAGTGTGGGCATCAAGTCTTCCCTTTGCGTTCGGGGGCGGCCATGCCAATCCAGCGCGTCATAATCAAGGAATCCCGATGGGACTGTCCGCCGAACAGTTGCAGGAACACCTGGACGCGCTGGCCGCACGCGACCCGCGTTTCGCGGCGGCGCTCGACCATGCGGGTTACCCCGAGCCGCGTATGCGCGGGCGCGGCTATGTCACGCTGCTTCGCACGATCGTCGGCCAGCAGATCAGTTTCAAGGCGGCCGATGCGGTCTGGGCAAAGGTTGCCGCAGTGGTGGGTGACATCGACAATCCCGCTGCAATGGTATCGCAGAGTGATGAGGCACTACGTGGGGCCGGGCTATCGCGGCAAAAGATCGGATATGCGCGCAGTCTTGCCGAACTCTGTGTTTCTGGCGAACTGGATTTCGACGCGCTGCCTGTGGACGACGAGAAAGCCATCGAACTTCTGACGCGGGTAAAGGGCATCGGCCGTTGGTCGGCGGAGGTCTACCTTCTGTTTGCCGAAGGACGCCCGGATATCTGGCCTGCGGGCGATCTTGCCGTGCAGGAATCGGTGCGGCGGATCATGGGGCATGACGAACGCCCCGCCGAGAAAGCAACCCGCGAGATCGCGGAGAACTGGCGGCCTTATCGTGGTGCGGCGGCAATCTTCGCCTGGCACCATTACAAGATTCCTGTGATCTGACTCGATTGACAAGCACTGGACGCGCTGCACATAGCGCGGACGTCGCGGGTGTAGCTCAATGGTAGAGCAGAAGCTTCCCAAGCTTACGACGAGGGTTCGATTCCCTTCACCCGCTCCATTAGCTCTTCTTCGCGCGTTCCTCGGCAATGGCGGCCTTGAGCGCGGCATAACCGACTGCGCCGCTCAGCATCTTGTCGCCGACGATCCAGGTGGGCGTGCCAGTGATACGTAACGCGCCCTGAAGCTGCTGGTTCGCAGCCAGTTCCTGTTCGATTGCCGGGTTTTCGCTCGGGTTTGCCGGAACCCCATTTGCTGCGGCGAGCTTCGCGCGTGCAGCGGCGTCGGGACGGCCTGCTGCATAAAGGGCGCGATGGAAGCGGCCATAGTTCTGGTTTGTCGACGCGACCGTCAGGCTCAACCGCGCCGCTGCTTCGCTGTCGGGGCCGAGCACCGGCATTTCGCGATAGACGATCTTGAGCTTGGGATCCTCACGCAGCAGCCGATCGATGTCGGGCAGCGAAGCCCGGCAATAGCCGCACGCATAGTCGAAGAACTGGACGAGGACGACGTCGCCGTTCGGATTGCCTTCCCACGCACCTTTGAACGGGGTTTCGATGGTTTTCCGGCTTGCTGCGACAGCCTTCGCGCTCTCACGATCCTGAAGGCGATCCATCGCTTCGGGCAGGATTTCCGGATGCTCGAGAATGTAGTCGCGCACGATCTTCTCGATCGCGGCCTTGTCGGTCGTGTTGACCGGTGTGCCGATCGAAGTGGCGGCAACCACGACGGCCGCACCCGCTGCAGCCCCAATCAATCCGATCATGATGTCGCGCCCTTGCATTATTGTTGCCCGTCGGGCGTGGTTTGCGGCGCGTCTTTCTTGCCGCGCTTGCGGTCCGGCATGTTGGATTTCGCGACCATCATGATGTCCTGTGCACGCAGCCAGTCGGGCGTGCCTTTCGGAATTCCGGCCATGGCTATCTGCGCATTCCGCAGTGCCATTGGCAACTTGCCCTGCAGGTCGGCCTGTTCCGCACTGGCGAGTGCGGCCCGGGCGGTGTCGCCCTCCTGTGAGTAGATGACGCCCAGCTGGTACCAAGCGAACGGGTTCTCGCGATCGCGTTGTACAGCGTTACGCAGCACCGTTTTTGCCTCGGCAAAGTTCGAACGGTCTTCGGTAGCAACCAGCGCATGGCCGAACATTGCGGCGATCAGCGGCGTGTAATTCGTCCGCTGAACCGCGTCGCGCAGCAGCGGCAACGCGTCCTTGGGACGGCCGTTTTCCAGCAGGATCTGACCCTTCATTTCCTCGAAATAAGGATCATGCGGCACCGCCGTCAGCAGGGCGTCGGCCTCTCCAATCGCCTTGTCGGCGAACGATTGCTTGTGAAACGCGTAGGCGCGGGCATAGCGCGCCGGGATCGACGTGTCGGTCACGGGATAGCGGTTCAGCGTGTCGTTCGGTTCGTTGATATAGCCGAACAGCTTTGCCTTGATCCGCTGGAACCGCGCTTCGATCGCAGGATCGGTCGGGTTATTCCAGGCGGGATCCGCGGCCATCCGTTCGTTGAGCACGGAGACGCGGTCACCGCTCAGCGGATGGGTGACGGCATAGGGATCGATCTTGTCCTGACTGAAGCGGAACTCCTGTTGCTGGAGCTTCTTGAAGAACGAGATCATGCCTTTACCGCTGATCTTGCTGGCCGTCAGGTAGCGCCGCGCGGATTCATCGGCGCCGGCTTCGACCGAGCGCGAAAAGGCCAGATACTTGCCGAGTGCTGCCTGCTGTCCGGCCATCAGGATGCCTGCGCCGGCCTCTCCGCCACCCGCCGCAATCGCGGCTGCACCGAGCAAAAGGCTGAGGATCGTGATCCCCGTCGCTTCGCTGGCGCCTGCGCTCGAACGCAACACGTCGCCTGCCGCCACATGACCCAGTTCGTGCGCGATGACGCCCTGGACTTCATTGGCGTTGTCGGCCGCCGCGATAAGACCCGAGTGGATGTAGACGACCTGCCCGCCTGCGACGAACGCATTGATCGAAGGATCGCCGATCAGGACGAAGTCGACGCTTTTCGGATTGAGCCCCGCCGCCGAAATAAGCGGCGCGGACATGTCGCGGAACAATGCTTCGGTCTCGGCATCGCGCAGGATCGACTGTGCCATCGCCGGCTGGACGACCAGCAGCGCGGCAAGCAGGGTTGCTATGAGTCGGTGGACGATCCGCATCGGTCTCACGCTATGCGGGTGGCGGATGAACAGCGCGTGAAACGCGCCGCATCCGCCACCCCGTACATCAGCTCTGCGGCCCGAAGGTCCGCTGCCACCAGCCGCCGCGCTTAGGCCCGTCTTCGCCCTCGCCGGCTTCTGTACCTGAAGCTTCGGCGAGCGCGGGTGCAGCGGCTGCATCGGCGGCAGCTGCCTTTGGCTTGCGGGTGCGCTTGGGCTTTTCGACGGGTGTGGCATCCGGCGCGGGTTCAGGTTCTGCGACCGGCTCAACCGCCACCTCGGCATCCGCCTTCTTTCGGCGTGTACGCTTCGGCTTTTCGGCGGCTTCGGTTGCGGCGGGTTCCGGCTCAGCCGCGACGGAAATCAGCGGCAAAGGCTCCTTCGCCTTGCGCGTACGCTTCGGCTTGGCAGGAGGCGCTTCCTCCGCAACTGGCTCGACCACCGGCTGTTCGGCCGGAGCCGCTTCGACCTCGGCACCCTCTGCGAGCACTTCGGTTGTGCCTTCACGATCGGCGCCGCCACGGCCACGCCGGCGGCGTCCGCCACGACGGCCGCGGCGCTTGCGCTCGCCTTCTTCGCCGGTTGCGCCTTCGGTCGTTTCTGCGGGGGCTTCCGACTCTTCGGCGTCGCCTTCGCTTGCTTCGCGTGGTTCGGCACCCTCGACAGGGCGTTCATCATCACGGCGCCCGCGGCGTCCACGGCGGCGACGCTTGCGTCCGCGACCTTGATCGCCCTCGCCACGGCTTTCCCCGCGACGTGGCTCTTCGCCTTCGCCTTCGTCATCCTCATCCTCGACCGCTTCGTCGAAGATTTCATCGTCCTCTTCCTCGAAGACCGGCGCTTCGATCTTGGGCGTAAAGGCAGGGGGCGGACCGGAAACCTCGACGGTCATCCGGGCGCCTTCTTCCTCGTTGTCCGACGCGACTTCGATGACCACGCCGTAGCGCGCTTCGATCTCGGCGAGCTCGGCGCGCTTTCTGTTGAGCACGTAGAGCGCGGCTTCGCGGCTGGCCGTCAGCACCAGACGGCTTCCGCGACCGCGTGCCGCCTCGTCTTCCAGCATGCGGAGCGCCGACAGGCCTGCCGACGACGCGGTCCGGACGAGACCCGTACCTTCGCAGTGCGGGCACTGGCGGGTGGAGGCTTCGAGCACGCCAGTGCGCAGGCGCTGGCGGCTCATCTCCATCAGCCCGAACGACGAGATGCGGCCAACCTGGATGCGCGCGCGGTCGTCGGCCAGTGCCGACTTCATCGCTTTTTCGACCTTACGGATGTTGGAGTTGTTCTCCATATCGATGAAGTCGATGACGACGAGGCCCGCCATGTCGCGCAGGCGCAACTGGCGCGCGATCTCGTGCGCGGCTTCCAGATTGGTGCCGACAGCCGTCGCCTCGATACCGTATTCGCGGGTCGAACGGCCGGAGTTGATGTCGATCGACACCAGCGCTTCGGTCGGGTTGATGACCAGATAGCCGCCCGACTTGAGCTGGACGACCGGATTGTACATCGCCGCGAGCTGGTCTTCGACATGGTTGCGCTGGAACAACGGTACGACGTCGGCATAGGGTTTCACGCGGCGGGCGTGGCTGGGCATCAGGAGCTTCATGAATTCCTTGGCGTGGCGATATCCCTCCTCGCCCTCGATGACGACCTCGTCGATATCCTTGTTATAGATGTCGCGGATCGCACGCTTGATGAGGTCGCTGTCCTGATAGATCAGCGCGGGTGCGGCAGCGGCAAGCGTGTTCTCGCGGATCTCGTCCCAGAGCCTCGCGAGATAGTCGAAATCGCGGCGGATTTCGACCTTGGTCCGCTGCAAACCCGCAGTGCGGACGATGCAACCCATCGTGCGCGGCAGGTTGAGGTCCGCCATGATCGTCTTCAGACGTTTGCGGTCTGCGGCATTCGAAATCTTGCGACTGATGCCGCCGCCATGCGACGTGTTGGGCATCAGGACGCAGTAACGTCCGGCGAGCGACAGATACGTCGTCAGCGCCGCGCCCTTGTTGCCGCGTTCTTCCTTCACGACCTGAACCAGCAGCACCTGGCGGCGGCGGATCACGTCCTGGATCTTGTAGCGGCGGCGCAGGTTCATCCGCTTCTGGCGGAGCGCGTCGGCGGCCTTTTCGTCGGTGCCGTTGCCCGTCGTCGTGGCGGGGCGGGGCGCATCCTCGTCGTCGTGATGTTCTTCGTCACCCTCGGCGGTCACGTCGCTGTGTTCGTGATCGTCGTCCTCCGATCCTTCGAAGTCATCCTCACCCGCGCGCAGGCGTTCTTCCTCGGCCGCGTGTTCGGCTTCCTCGCGGAGCAACGCTTCGCGGTCTTCCTTCGGGATCTGGTAATAATCCGGGTGGATTTCGCTGAACGCCAGGAACCCGTGCCGGTTGCCGCCGTAATCGACGAACGCCGCCTGCAGCGACGGTTCGACCCGTGTCACCTTGGCGAGATAGATATTGCCCTTGAGCTGCTTGTGTTCGGCGGATTCGAAATCGAATTCTTCGATCCGGTTACCCTTTACGACCGCGACCCGGGTTTCCTCCCGGTGGCGCGCATCGATCAGCATACGCATTGTCATTGAATTGTCTCCGGGCGCGCAGCCGGCCAATCCCGAGGGATGGGGGGCGCGCGCATGATGGTGCATGACGGCTCACGGGTGCGGCTCCGGGCGCACCGCCGTCAGCGGTTGGTTGAGGATGGAAAGAGCGTTTGTGCGTCTGCTCGACGACCATGTCCGGGAAATTTGGCCGGAAGAAAGTCCGAACGCGCACATCGGCGCAGTGGCCGATGGAGCGTGGTTCGGAGTGGCATGTATCATTCGAGCATCAACCTGAACGGTCGAACCGCAAGGCCCGACCGGAAAAAAGACTACCCCGCAAGTATCGGGAAAGCCTTATTTCGAGACCTAGCAGCACGGTCACGCAACGGCAACAAAATTGGGTTCCAGCGGCGGGCGGGCGGAAAATCGTTTCGGTTGCCGACCTAAATCGGCTGGACCAAAGGGGTAAAGACGCGGCAAAGGATATTCGTGCCGATGTTTCTGCCGATCATGATTGCGATCATTGCTCCCGTTTCGGCGGACGGCGCGGCATTTGCGGACCGGCTTCATGCTCCTCCGATCGTGCATTCCTCGGCACCGCCGCGCAGCCGCCAAAGCGTCGAGATCGATATTCCGCCGATACGGCCCGGCGGCCAGCCGCCGCGCATCGATGGACCGGCGGGGCGCCCTCTGGTCGTCATCGATGCGGGCCATGGCGGGTTCGATCCCGGCGCCATCGGGCCGGAGGGCGTACGCGAGAAGGACGTGACCCTGTCGCTCGCTAAGTCGATCCGCGACGACCTGCTCAAAGCCGGGCGGGTCCGGGTCGCGCTGACCCGCGAGGACGATCGTTTTCTCGTACTCAGCGAGCGGGCGGAGATTGCGCGGGCATTGAAGGCGGGCCTGTTCATTTCGATTCACGCCGACAGCGCGCCGACCGCAGGCGCGACGGGCGCAACGGTTTATACCTTGTCGGAAGTCGCCTCGGGTCGCGAGGCAGCAGCACTGGCGGCGCGGGAGAACAAGGCCGACGTTCTCAACGGCGTCAATCTGGGTGGGCAGAGCTCCGCGGTTTCGTCCATCCTGATCGATCTCGCACAACGCGACACGATGAACGCCAGCGCGCGTTTCGCCGAACTCGTGAAGCGGGAAAACAAGAAGATCCCGTTCAAGCGAGACTATCACCAGATGGCCGGATTCGTGGTTCTCAAGGCCCCGGACGTTCCGGCGGTCCTGCTCGAGGCCGGTTATATCAACAATCCCGAAGACGTGGCGCGGCTGAGTTCGCAGGAGGGGCGTGACGCAATTTCGGGAGCGTTACGCCGGGCGATAGACATTCACTTTGCGCGAGCTGCCGCAACGAAGTAGCGCGGCGGCTTCCCCCCGCAATCGTTCGCCCCTAAACGCGATTCACGAATGACCGACGCCGCCGACGAATCTCCCAATTTGCGCATGACGCTCACGCGCCGCGGTGGCGACGTGGCGGGACGTGCGCGGACGTTTCTGGCAAGTCGCTGGGGCAAGCGCAGCGCCATCGCGCTTGCCATATTGGCTGTGCTCTACGCGATTTTCTGGTTCATGTTCATTCGCGGTCTGCCCGACGCATCGGCGCTGCTGAAGTACGAACCGCCCTTGCCGACGAACATCCGTTCGTATGACGGCACGCCGGTTTATTCCTATGCCCGCGAGCGCCGCGTGCAGTTGAGCTATGACGAATTTCCGCCGCTGCTTGTGAAGGCCTATCTGGCGGCCGAAGACCGGACCTTTTTCAGCCATGGCGGTGTCGATTATCCGGGCATCGTCAGTGCGTTCATCGGCAATCTCACGCGGTCTGGCCGTCCCGTCGGAGCGTCCACGATTACCCAGCAGGTCGCAAAGAACCTGCTGATCGGAAACGAGGTCAGCTACGCCCGCAAGGCAAAGGAGGCGCTGCTCGCCTATCGCATCGAAAGCGCGCTGACGAAGCAACAGATCCTGGAACTCTATCTCAACCAGATCGCGCTCGGGCGGAACGCGTTCGGCGTACAGTCGGCGGCACTCGCCTATTTCGGCAAGGACGCGAAAGACCTGGCGCTCCCGGAAATGGCCTACCTCGCCATCCTGCCGAAGGGGCCTTCCAACTACCGCCCGGAACGCTTCTACGATCGTGCCACGCATCGCCGGAACTGGGTGTTGGGCGAAATGCTGCGCAATGGCTTTATCGACCAAGCGCAACATGATTCGGCCGTCGCGTCGCCGCTCGGCACGATCACGCGCTTGCAAGTGAAGAACGAAACCGCAGGTGGTTATTTCACCGAAGAGGTGCGTCGCCAGCTCATCGATAAGTTCGGCGTCGATGCAAATGCCGGCCCCTATTCGGTCTATGCGGGCGGGCTGTGGGTGCGGACTTCGCTCGACACGAAATATCAGCGCTATGCCGAAACCGCACTGCGTGAGGGGCTGTTGCGTTTCGAGCGTGGACGCGGATGGAGCGGCCCGTCGGGCAAGGTCGATATATCGGGCAACTGGCATCAGGCTTTCGCGGCGGCGAATGTTGGTGTTTCCTACGATGACTGGCGGACCGCCGTGGTCACCGGCAAGGACGGCGGAGCTGCGCAGCTGGGCTTCATCGACGGCACGCAGGGCAGCATGCCAGCGTCGCTCGCGTCGATGCCGCGCAAGGGAACGGCGACGACCGCGTTCGACGCGATCAGTCCGGGCGATATCATTGTGGTAGCTCCGGAAGGCGGCAGCTGGGCCTTGCGCAGCGTTCCTGAGGTTTCGGGCGGCTTCGTCGCGCAGAACCCGCACACGGGTCAGATTCTCGCGATGCAGGGCGGGTTCGACGCACGGCTGGGCAGTTTCAACCGCGCGACCCAGGCGCAGCGCCAGCCGGGATCGAGCTTCAAGCCGTTCGCCTATTCGGCGGCGCTCGACGGCGGCATGACGCCGGCTTCGATCATCGTCGACGGTCCGTTCTGCGTCTATCAAGGGGCGCGCCTCGGCCGGAAGTGCTTCCGCAACTTCAGCGGCGGAGGTTCGGGCCCGCACACCATGCGCTGGGGCATTGAACAGTCACGCAATCTTATGACCGTGCGTGCAGCGAGCCAGACCGGCATGGAACGTGTCGTCAAGCTGGCCGACGCAGTCGGCATCAGCCCGCCGGGAAAACCTTATCCCGCCCATCTCGCGATCGCGCTTGGCGCAGGCGAAACGACGGTCGCGCGGATGGTCAATGCCTATTCGATCCTTGCGTCGAACGGCCGTGCGACGACGCCGACGACGATCGACTTCGTGCAGGACCGTAATGGCAAGGTGATTCTGCGCGCAGACAATCGCCCGTGCGACCGATGCAACATGGCCGAATATGACGGCAAACCCATGCCGCGGCCGGCGAGCAGGACGAAACAAGTCATGGACGCGATGACAGCGTACCAGATGGTGCATATTACCGAGGGCGTCATTCAGCGCGGTACGGCAACGGTGCTGCGTGACCTGAACCGGCCGATCTTCGGCAAGACCGGCACGACATCGGGGCCGCGTGACGTGTGGTTCGTCGGCGGCACGCCCGACCTCGTGGCGGGCGTTTATCTCGGCTATGATACGCCGCGAAACATGGGCGGCTATGCGCAGGGCGGCGTGATCGCGGCGCCGATCTGGAAGGCGTTCGCCAAGCCCGCGCTGGAAGGTGCGCCGGTCGTTCCGTTCCGTGCACCTGCGGGGATACGTATGGTCCGTATCGAACGTGCGTCGGGCAAGCGCGTCTATGGCGTATGGCCGACCAGCGATCCGAAGGCTCCCATCATCTGGGAAGCGTTCAAGCCGGAAAGCGAGCCGCGCCGTTCGTTGCGCGACGATGAGTTGCCGGTTGCGGTGAAGAAGGCGGCACCCAAGATCCAGGTGCAACAATCGCGCCCCGATAGCGATTTCTTGCAAAGGCAGGGCGGGATTTACTAACCCGCTTTCAGATAGAACAAGGATAGTCCCATGCGCGCCGAAGCGCAGGCTCACGTCGACCAGATCAAGTCCGCCCTCGCATTGCTGCGCCGTTTCATCGATTGGGACGTGGCGCTCGCACGTCTCGAGGAACTCAACGCCAAGGTCGAAGACCAGGCACTCTGGAACGATCCGAAGGCCGCGCAGGTCGTCATGCGCGAACGCCGACGGCTGGAAGAAGCCATTGGAGCGACACGCGCGATCCAGACCGAGATGGACGACACCGTCGAACTGATGGAGATGGCCGAGGCCGAAGGCGACGATGCCATGGTCGACGACGGTGTCGCCTCGCTCGCCGTACTCGCCGAGCGTGCCGAGAAGGATAAGGTTGCGGCACTGCTCGCCGGCGAGGCGGACGCCAACGACACCTATGTCGAGGTCAATGCGGGCGCCGGGGGTACCGAGAGCCAGGACTGGGCCGGTATGCTGACGCGCATGTACCAGCGCTGGGCCGAGCGGCACAATATGAAGGTCGAGCTGATCGACAGCCATTCCGGCGAACAGGCGGGCCTGAAGTCGGCGACCCTGCTGCTGAAGGGCGAAAACGCCTATGGCTATGCTAAGACCGAGAGCGGTGTGCACCGCCTGGTCCGCATCAGTCCTTATGACAGCGCGGCACGGCGGCACACGAGCTTTGCGAGCGTCTGGGTCTATCCGGTGGTCGACGAGAATATCGATGTCGAGATCGTCGAAAGCGATCTGCGCATCGACACCTATCGTGCGTCGGGTGCGGGCGGGCAGCACATCAACACGACCGACAGCGCGGTGCGCATCACCCACTTGCCGACGAATATCGTCGTCCAGTGCCAGAACCAGCGCTCGCAGCACAAGAACAAGGCCGAGGCGATGAACCAGCTTCGTGCCCGCCTGTACGAGAACGAACTGCAGAAGCGCGAGGCAGAGGCGAATGCCAGCGCCGCGTCGAAAACCGACATCGGCTGGGGGCACCAGATCCGGTCCTATGTCCTGCAGCCGTACCAGATGGTGAAGGATCTGCGCACGGGCGTTACTTCGGGCACTCCCGGCGACGTCCTCGATGGCGACCTAGACAAGTTCATGGCGGCGGCGCTCAGCCAGCGCGTGACCGGCGAGAAGGTCGTCGTAGAGGACGTGGATTGAGGAACGCCGCGCTCCTGATGTTGCTGGCGCTCGCCGCATGCAACGGCAGCACCGCTACGCCCACGCCTCCGAAACCCGAAGCCTTTCCAGCAGCCGCGCGCCCGGTCGCCGGTATCGTTTCGTCGCGCTGGTCGGACGAAGACAGCCGCGACTCCGCTGGCGAAGGCAATGAAGTGATGGCGCGCGCCGGCGTGAAGCCGGGCATGACCGTTGCCGATATCGGCGCGGGCGAAGGCTATTACACGATCCGCCTTGCAGCACGGGTGGGTGCCAAGGGGCGTGTGCTGGCGCAGGATATCGTGCCGTCGGTGCGCAATGCGCTGGCCGAACGCGTCAACCGCGAACGGCTCGACAACGTAAGCGTGAAGCTCGGCACAGCGGATAACCCCGGCCTGCCGGAGAACAGTTTCGACCGGGTCTTCCTGGTCCATATGTATCACGAAATCCAAAGCCCGTTCGCGTTCCTGTGGAACCTGCGGCCGTCGACCAAGGCAGGCGGGCGGGTGATCGTCGTCGATG
Source organism: Pseudomonadota bacterium (assembly GCA_040388515.1). Taxonomy (GTDB): domain Bacteria; phylum Pseudomonadota; class Alphaproteobacteria; order Sphingomonadales; family Sphingomonadaceae; genus Sphingomonas_O. The sequence continues at coordinate 70,838 of JAZKBQ010000014.1, forward strand.
CCAACCGGCCGACCGACCAACACGGAACGCCGCCCGCCTTGCTGAAATGCGAGTTCGCGGCGGTCGGTTACAGGCAGGTCGATTTCCAAATGATGCCGTCGGCCGGCGGCTATCTGGCGGCGTTCGAACCTGCTGGCCCGCGGCCGGATCCGGCCGCGATCAAGCCCTGCAAGGGATAGGTTCGGAGCGGGCGGCGCGCTCGTTCGTTGAGCCTTCATGATTGCCCACAGTGAATGGACCGGGTCGCTTTCGCGGCCACGGCAGGCGACGGTCGCCACCGTGGTCCTCGCGCTGCATGCGCTCGCCGGACTGGCGCTGTTCCAGAGCCGGGCCGCAGACGGCCAGTTGCTGCGCGACCGGGTAATGGACGTGATCGATCTGGAGCAACTGGCTCCGCCCAAGCCACTGGAGCATATCCGGCCCGTGCCGCGGCAGAACCGGCCCTCGGCTGAGGCCGCGCCGCCTAATCTGAAGAATATCCCGACCGAGATCGTAGCACCCCCGCCGGTCCTGCCGCCCATCGTGGTGCCGGTCGTCACGGCGCCGGTCGCGGACAAGGGCGCGGCGGCGAATGCGGGCGCGGCGCTTGTTGCCGGGCCGGGGACCGGTGCGGGCGGCCAGGGCAACGGGCGCGGAGCCGGTGGTTCGGGCGATGGGGATGGCGACGGTTATGGCGGGACGCCGCCCCGTCAGATCAGGGGAACGCTCAAGAACTCCGACTACCCCAGCAGTTCCGATGACGCTGGCGTCGAAGGCCGCGTTTCGGTGCGTTACCGGATCGGCGTCGATGGCCGCGTTTCGGACTGCAGCATCATGCGCTCAAGCGGCAAGCCGGTTCTCGATGCCACCACCTGCCGCCTGATCATCGAACGCTTTCGCTTTCGCCCCGCGCTCGACGAGAACGGCCGGCCGATTTCCGTGCTGATGGACCAGGACCATGAATGGACCATCCAGCACGATTAGTGTCAGACGTCCCCGCCCGAATACTTCAGTTCCAAGTACTTTCCCTGCGTCGCAAGACGTTCGAGGTCTCCGCGCGCGAGTTGTTCGCTCATGCGCTTCAACTCGCTGTCGACGACCGACAGGCCCTCGACCAGCTGCTTTTCGGGCATCATACCGTCGGTGTCGGTCTTGCGCAGCGCATCCGGAACCGACTGATAGCCCCTGACCAGCTCGGGCAGTTCATCGCCGATCAGGCGGCGGACCGCGGCGGCCGCGGGTTCACGTTCGTCCAGCATTGCCAGTTGCGGCTCCAGCGCCGCCAGTTTCACACCGATGCCGTCGGCAAGCGAGCGCGCCGGGGCGGGCAGGGCGAGCTTCTGCCCGTCGAGCCATGCCTTGGTCTTCGACGGCAGCTGCGGCAGCGGCGTCGAGGGCAGCGTCTTCAGGTCGGGAACGCGAATGCGTTTTTCGGTCGGGAGCAAGCCGACGAACAGAACCGCGAACATGATCATCAGCGCGACGGCCAATACGCCACCGATCCCCAGCGGTGACACGAACGCGCCGAAAATGAACGCCGCGACCAGGATCGCAAAGGCCGTGATCGCTACACGACGCAGGCGGATGGCGGCACTGCGTGCGCCGCGTTCCACCTGCTGGCGGATCTGGCTGCGCTCCAGCACGCTCGACGCGCGGGCAAGGATGTCGTCGGCCTGGCTCATCCTATCCTCAGTTCACCGGCGCCAGCGGGTTGTCGACCGCGGGGCCGCTCAGCCGGCCCTGCGCCGCACCCTCTGCGCGGGCGATATAGCCCTTCGACTTCTCGACCTCGTCCGACAGCGTGTCGACGGTGGTCTTCATGCTGACCAGCGCCTTCGCCTTGAATGCGTCGACGGCGTCCATCGTGTCATAGATGTTCTGGAACGCGCGCTTCAGCGTTTCGAGCGGAATGGTCGACGATGCGGCCTGCTCGTGGATCTGCGCGGTCTGTGACTTCAGCAGCGTGCCGGTCGAATCGATGATGTTCGCCGTCGTCGTGTTGAGTGCGGTGATCTGTTCGAGCACCAGCTTCTGGTTGGTCAGCGCCTGCGCGACCGTGACCGCGGTCCGCAGTGCGGCGACGGTGGTGGTCGACGCGCGGTCGACGCCCTTCATCAACTCGACGTTGTTCTTCTTGACCAGGTCGAGCGCCAGATAGCCCTGAACGCTGACCGCCATCTGGGTCAGCAGGTCGGTCGTGCGCTGGCGGACATAGAATAGCGCAGTCTCGCGGATCGCCTTGGCCTTTGCCGGATCTGACGTCTCGATCTCGTTCGCCTTGGACTCCAGCTTCGCGTCCAGCGCCTTCGACACATGGATCATCTGTTCCAGGCGGCCCATGGCGGCCCACAGCGACTGCCGCTCGGTCGCGATCGCGGCATTGTCCTTCAGCAACTCGTCCTTGCCCGAAGCAAGACGGGTCAGGATCGACGCGATGTGCGTCTGCGAGCTTTTATAGCTGTCGAAATAGTCGCGCATCTTGTTGCCGAACGGGATGATCCCGAACAGCCGCTTGGGCGCGGTCAGGCTGCCGCGGCTGCCCGGATCGAGGTCTTCGATCGTGCGGCGCAATTCGGCCAGGTCGTTGCCGACGCCGCTTTCCTTGTCCATCGAGCGCACCGGGCGGTCGAGGAAGCGGTTCGACTGGCCCGCGGCCTGCGCGATTTCATTGCGACCCATGTCGGCGATCATGTCGACGCGCTTGCCGAATTCCGGCGAATTGGAGTCCTGCGCGACGAGATCGTTGACGAAAGCTTCCGCCTTTTCCTCGAGCTTGGTCTTCTGTTCGGATTCGAGCGGAACCAGGCCCGCCGCCTTTTCCGCCGCGATGGGCGCAACGGGATCGGGCGCGGTCAGCGTTATGTCCTGCGTCTCTGTCGTCACCGTGGCCATTGAACCTTATCCTCCGCTCGTCGTGCCAAGATAGGGTCGAGAGACTGTATTATTCAAGTGATACACGATTGTCGATTTCAGGGCGAAGTTGACACGGTCCTGAAGCGCCGGATTTTTACGATCCTCATACATATCGTACAGGCGCACGCCCGGTGATTTTACGTTGCATGACAAAGCTGAGCGAAGGCGGAGCATCACTGCCAGCATAGTAACGCACGGTCCTGTAGGACAGCGCTCAATAATAGGTGAGCGCGGTCGCCTTGCCCCGGAAAATCCAGTGCGCGAGGAACGAGTAGCCGAGGATCACCGGCAGCACGAACAGCGCGCCGATGAGGATGATCGACAGCGCCTCGGGTGAAGACGCAGCCTGCCAGATCGTCAGCTTGTCCGGCACGACATAGGGATAGAAGCTGTACGCGATGCCGATGAAGCCAAGGCAGAACAGCGTTCCTGCCGTCGCGAGCGGCACCCAGGACAGTGCGTCGTCCTTGCGCTCCGGACGGCCGAGGAAGATCGCGAGGCCGAGGACGAGGACGGCCGACATCATCGGAATGGGCAGCAGCGCGATGATTTCGGGCAGGTGGAACCAGCGTTCGAAAATCCGTTGCGACATCATGGGCGTCGTGAGCGAAACCACGCCGATACTGGCGGCAGTCGCCCACAGGCCATAGCGCGCCCAGCCGACCGCCTGCCGCTGCAGCTTTCCTTCGGTCTTGTAGATCAGCCAGCACGCGCCGACGAAGACATAGCCGGAGGCGAGGCCGATAGCGGCGAGCAGGCAGAACATGACGGCCAGGAACGACTGGTCGAAGCCGAGGATATAGGCACCGAGCATATAGCCCTGTGTCAGCGCGCTGAGCAGCGACCCGCCGAAGAAAACGCGGTCCCATAGGGGCTTCCAGTCCGGTTCGGCCTTGGCACGGAATTCGAACGCGACGCCGCGTGCGATGAGGGCGACCAGCATGAGCGCTACGGGCAGGTAGAGCTGCGTCAGGATGATCCCGTGCGCCATCGGAAAGGCGACAAGCAAAAGGCCGATACCCAGCACCAGCCATGTCTCGTTCGCGTCCCAGAACGGCCCGATCGATGCCACCATCAGATCGCGATCCTCGGTCGGCTCGAACGCGGTCAGGATGCCGACACCCAGGTCGTACCCGTCGAAAATAACGTAGAGCAGGATGGACAGGCCCATCAGCCCGGCAAAGATGACGGGCAGCCAATAGGGGGCGATGAAGGGGGTCATGTCGCTGGCTCCTTCTGCGGCGCCGCCGGACCTTCGGCCAACCCCGGTACCGGGAACATCGGCTTTTCCTGCGGTGCCTTGCCGCCCTTGCGTGCGAGCTGGAAGATCACCGCCACATAGGCCGCGAGCAGCAGAGCGTAGACGACGAGGTACATTGCGAGCGTGGAGGCGACCATGCCGGCCGCGACCGGCCCCAGCGCATCTTTGGTCTTCAGCACGCCGGTCACCAGCCACGGCTGACGTCCGATCTCGGTCACGTACCAGCCCGCGAGCGTCGCCAGCCACCCGGAAAAGGTCATCGCGATCAGCCCCCGAACGACGAGGCGGGGCAGTCGGTCGAGGCCGCGCCGCCAGATCAGGAACACCGTACCCCATGCGGTCAGCAGCATCAGCACGCCGACGCCGACCATGACGCGGAACCCCCAAAAGAGGGGTGCGACGGGTGGATGGCGCCCTTCGAACTGGTTGAGGCCCGGCACCACGCCGTCGGTCGAATGGCGCAGGATCAGGCTGGCGCCGCTCGGCACCGCAATTTCCAGATGCGTTTCGCGGGCCTTTTCGTCGGGCAGGCCGAACAGGACCAGCGGCACATTGCTGCCGGTTTCCCAGTTCGCCTCCATCGCGGCGATCTTGGCTGGCTGGTGTTCCAGCGTGTTGAGCCCGTGCTGGTCGCCCGCGAACATCTGGACCGGGATAAGCAACGCGGCGGCCGTGATGCTCGCGGTCAGCGCCTTGCGCACGCCGTCGGCGGTGTCGCCGCGCAGCCAGCGATAGGCGCTGACGCCCGCGATCAGGAACGACACGGTCAGGCCGCTGGCCAGCAGCATGTGGCTGAGGCGGTAGGGCATCGACGGGTTGAACACGATCGCCACCCAGTCCGTCGCGTGCGCCACGCCGTTCCGCATCTCGAAACCGACGGGCGTCTGCATCCAGCTGTTGAGTGCGATGATCCAGAAGGCCGACAGGGTGGTGCCCCCCGCGACCAGCACGGTCGCCAGTGTGTGTACCCAATTGGGGACACGGGTGAATCCGAACAGCATGATGCCCAGGAACACCGCTTCGAGGAAGAAAGCCGTCAGCACTTCATAGGCAAGCAGCGGCCCGGCGATATTGCCGACCTTCGCCATGTAGCCCGGCCAGTTGGTGCCGAACTGGAAGCTCATCGTGATGCCGCTGACGACGCCCATCGCAAAGCTGAGCGCGAAGACCTTCACCCAGAAGCGATAGGCGTCCATCCACGCGTCGTTGTTCGTCCGGTTGAATGCCAGTTTGAACCCCAGCAGCGCCCAGCCGAGCGCAATGGTGATCGTCGGGAACAGGATGTGGAAACTGATGTTCGCGGCGAACTGGATGCGGGACAGGACGAGGGGGTCGAGGTGGGTCATCTTCTTTCCCCGTCATTCCCGCGAAAGCGGGAATCCAGCTTCTTCGTTTCAGTAATCGTGAAGGGAGTAGCTGGACCCCCGCTTTCGCGGGGGTGACGGAATGAGGGTACAGCCATCATCCCACCTTCTCCTTCTTCCCGCCGGGCAGCACGAACAGCCGGTCCTTGAACTCCAGCGCCTTGGCAATGCGCGAGCCGAGCGACAGCAACTGCACCAGCCGCTCGGTCTCGAGCTTCTGGATGTCGGCATACCACTGCGTCAGCAGTTCGATCTGGTCGTGCATCGCGCGCATCCGGTCCTGCGCGTGCGCATCCGCGGGGGTTTGCGGCGCCGCCATCAACAGGTCGCGGAGCGTCGTCAGCGTCGGGTCGATCTCACGCTTCTTACGCTCCTCGACCAGCGTGCGCATGATCTGCCAAACGTCATCGGGCGTATCGAAATATTCGCGCCGGTCGCCGGGCTGGTGATGCATGCGCACCAGGTTCCAGCTCTGCAATTCCTTCAGCCCCATCGACACGCTGCCGCGCGACAGGCCCAGCGCGTCGACCAGGTCGTCCGCATTCAGCGCGCGGTCGGACACGAACAGCACCGCGTAGATTTGCCCGACGGTGCGGTTGATGCCCCAGCGGCTGCCCATCTCACCGAAGTGGAGCACGAACGACTGGATCAGTGGCGACAGGTTCATTCAACGACTCGTCGGAAGTTTCAATAATTATTGAAATATCGAAATGGTCGGTGAAATGCAATGATGCTTAGGTCTTACGCCATGCCCTTGCGCCGTCGCGTGTCCCAGCCCTTGCGCGCCGCGGCGGACCGCGCCTCTGGCGAACCGGCTTTGTGCGCCTTCCCGCCGCGCGAGGACGAGACATGTGTGTCCGGCTTGCCGCGGCCCGAGCCGGACTTGTTGCCGCCGCCGCTTTCCTTGTTGACCGTCGCCCAGGCCCGCGCCTCGGCTTCCTTCCTGGGAACGCCGCGGTCCTCATAGCCTTCCTCGATGTGTTGCGCCTTGCGCTTCTGCTTGTCGGTGTAGGCGGATTTGTCGCCCTGGGGCATGATCGATCTCCTTCCTGAAACGCAGAACGCGCGGGGCTTGACCACGTTGCCTTGTCGCGGTGCACAATTTCGGCTAGGCGCGCGGCCAATTCCCGCTCGCATTCAGGAAATTCAATGAGCCTCCGCAACGTGGCCATCATCGCGCACGTCGATCATGGTAAGACCACCCTCGTCGACCAGCTGTTTCGTCAGTCCGGCACTTTCCGCGACAACCAGCGTGTCGAAGAACGCGCGATGGATTCGAACGACCTCGAAAAAGAGCGTGGCATCACCATCCTTGCCAAGCCGACCTCGGTCGAGTGGGCGCCCCCGGGCGGCGGCGAATCCGTGCGGATCAACATCGTCGACACGCCCGGCCACGCCGACTTCGGCGGCGAAGTGGAGCGCATCCTGTCGATGGTCGATGGCGTCGTCCTGCTGGTCGATTCGTCGGAAGGCGCGATGCCGCAGACCAAGTTCGTGACCGGCAAGGCGCTGGCGCTGGGCCTGAAGCCCATCGTCGTCGTCAACAAGGTCGACCGTCCCGACGAACGTATCCAGGAAGTGCTGGACGAGGTGTTCGACCTGTTCGTGTCCCTGGACGCGACCGACGAACAGCTCGACTTCCCCGTGCTTTATGCTTCGGGCCGCAACGGTTATGCGAGCGAGGACCCGGCGAAGCGCGAAGGCACGCTGATCCCGCTGTTCCAGAAGATCGTCGACCATGTGCCGCCACCGTCGGCCGATCCCAATGGGCCGTTCAAGTTCCTGGTGACCCTGCTCGACCGCGACAATTTCCTCGGCCGCGTGCTGACCGGCCTGGTCTTTTCGGGCTCGGTCAAGACCAACATGCCGATCCACGCGCTGGATAACGACGGCAAGGTCGTCGAGACGGGCCGCGCGTCGAAGATCATGTCGTTCCGCGGCCTGGAGCGCGTGCCGACCGAGGAAGCGGGCGCGGGCGACATCATCTCGATCGCGGGGCTGACCACTGCGACGGTGTCGAACACGATCTGCGATCCGAGCGTCACCGAACCGCTGCACGCACAGCCGATCGATCCGCCCACGCTGTCGATGCGTTTTGCCGTGAATGACAGCCCGATGGCGGGCCGCGAAGGCAGCAAGGTGACGAGCCGCATGATCCGCGACCGCCTGGCGCGCGAAGCCGAATCGAACGTCGCGGTCAAGGTGACCGAGAGCGCCGACAAGGACAGTTTCGAAGTCGCTGGCCGCGGCGAGTTGCAGCTCGGCGTGCTTATCGAAACCATGCGCCGCGAGGGGTTCGAACTGGGCATCAGCCGCCCGCGCGTGCTGTTTCGCGATGGAGAAACCGGCCGCGAGGAGCCGTATGAAACGGTCATCATCGACGTCGACGAGGAATATTCGGGAACCGTCGTCGAGAAGATGAACCTGCGCAAGGCAGAGCTGACCGACATGCGCCCCTCGGGCGGCGGCAAGACGCGCATCACCTTCAGCGCGCCAAGCCGCGGCATGATCGGCTATCACGGCGAATTCCTGTCCGACACGCGCGGCACCGGCATCATGAACCGGCTGTTCGAGAAATATGGGCCGCACAAGGGCCACATCGAAGGCCGCAAGAACGGCGTGCTCATCTCGAATGGTGCTGGCGAAGCAAACAGCTATGCTCTCGGTCCGCTCGAGGAACGCGGCATCCTGTTCGTCGCGCATCAGGAAGTTCTCTACGAAGGCATGATCGTCGGCGAGAACGCCAAACCCGACGACCTCGAAGTCAATCCGATGAAGGCCAAGCAGCTCACCAACTTCCGTGCGAGCGGCGGCAAGGACGATGCCATCCGGCTGACGCCACCTAAGCGGATGACGCTCGAACAGGCGATCGCCTATATCGACGACGACGAGATGGTCGAAGTGACGCCGAAGTCGATCCGGCTGCGCAAGCGGTTCCTGGACCCGCACGAGCGCAAGCGGGCGAGCCGGGCGAAGCAGGCGGCCTAGGGGCGGCAGCGCCGCGTCAGGCGGCGCTCGACCGCCGGCGTTTTGCCTTCACTGCTATCGCCACGGAATCATGTTGCCGTAGCGAAACTGTCATCATCGCATGAAATAGGCACTCCCGACGTCGCCCGGCGTTCGGACGACACACGTCCCGCGCACCGGCGATCAGCGGGGGATTCATGTTTCAGAAGTCGATTTTCACGGTGACTGCGGTCGCCTGCTTCACGGCCGCGACCCCGGCCCATGCGGCCGATGCGCCGGCGACGGCCGGCAATACCGAGGGCGACGACATCGTCGTGATCGGCAGCGGCGAAACCCGCTCGGTCCAGACGCTGCTCCCGTCGAACCTCGACGTGCTGCCGCCGGGCACCAGCGTGCAAAAGGCGCTGAATTTCCTGCCGGGCGTCAGCGCACAGTCGATCGACGCGCTGGGCACGAACGAACAGTCGCTGTCGCTGCAGGTTCGCGGGTTCAATACCACCCACCTGGGCTACACGCTCGATGGCATGCCGCTGGGCGACGGCGCCTACAACAACTACAACGGCCTGACGATCAGCCGTGCGCTGATCTCGGAAAATCTTGCCCGCGCCGATCTTGCGACCGGTATCGCCGGCCTCGCCATCGCATCGACCAGCAACCTCGGCGGCGCGCTGATCTACACCAGCAGCGACCCGAAGAAGGATCCGGCGATCACCGCGAGCCAGACAATCGGCAGCGAAAACAGCCTGCGCACCTTCGTCCGTTTCGACACGGGTGAGCATGACGGTTTCTCGGCGTATTTGTCCGGGCATTATGTCGAACAGGACCTGTTCGTGAATCAGGCCGCGGGAAAGACATCCACCGGCAAGCAATTCAACGCCAAGGCGATGTACCGCGGCGGCGGCATCACGCTGACCGCATTCGCAGACCTGTCGCGCACCAACCAGGCCGACGACGCTTATCTGTCGAAGGAAATGGTCGGACGTCTCGGCTGGGACTGGGGCGGCTATGCGCCGAACTGGCAGGCATATCTCGGTGTTGCCGCCTGTACCGTCACGACCACGCCGGTCGCCTGCGTCGCTGCACCGGCGCCGCAGAAGAATGCCGACGTGACCTACACCAATGGCCAGATCCTGCGCGACGACAACCTCTACTACCTCGCCGGCGATTTCAGCCTCGGCAAGGACCTCAGCACGCGCATTCAGGTCTATCATCACGAGGACAAGGGCGCCGGCAACAACTTCATCACCGGCCTGTCGAACCAGGGGACGGCGAGCACGGCCGACGACTTGCCCGTCCAGATCCGCGACACACGCTACACGATCGACCGGACCGGCGTGCTGGGCAGCGTGAGCTGGCATTTCGGCATCAATCACTTCGAGGCGGGTTTCTGGGTCGAAGACAATACCAGCAGCGCCGCGCGCTATATCCGCACCAGCGTAACCAGCCCGATCGACCTGGGACAGTTCCTGGGCGGCCAGCCGGAAACCGCGCAATGGGTCCAGGAGACCAAGTGGAAAACACGGCAGTTCTATGTTCAGGACACGGTTAAACTGCTCGATGATGCGTTGACTTTCGATTTCGGATTCAAGGGTACCTATTCGCGGTCGGACGCCGTCGCGATGCCCGGCATCGCCAAGGCAGCGCCGCCTGCCTCCACCCAGTTCGCAACCGGTTCGCTCGAGGCGGAGGATTATTTCCTTCCGGAAATCGGCGTGCACTGGACCGTTGCGGACGGGCATGAACTGTTCGCGAGCTATGCCGAAAACATCGCCATGTATCAGGGCGGCTTCAAGCTCGGACCGCAATCGGTGTCGCAGGCGGTTTGGGACGTGCAGGGCAAGACGTTGAAGCCCGAAACCTCGAAGAGCTTCGAAGGCGGATACCGGTTCGTGAGCAGCCGTCTGCAGGTCGCGCTGACCGGTTATTGGGTGGAATTCAACAACCGCCTGCTCCAGTACAATCCGTGCCCGACCAACCAGCAGCAGAACCCGGGCTGCGGCAATTCCTTCCACAACGCGGGCAGCGTCACCAGCAAGGGACTGGAACTGGGCGTGCTGTGGAAACCGGCGCCCTGGGTCAGCTGGTACAATGCGGTGTCGTACAACGAATCCACCTATAACGACGACCTGAACTTCTGCACCGCGACCTGCGTCATCAAGGCGACGGCGGGCAAGCAGCAGGTGGATACGCCGAAGGAAATGCTGTCGAGCGTCCTGACGCTGAACCACGACGGCTTCTTCGGATCGCTGCAGGGCAAGTACACCGGTCGGCGGTATTACACATTCACCAACGACCAGAGCTTCGGCGGCTACACCACGTTCGACCTGGGTGTCGGCTATGATTTCGGTAGCTTCGGTCCGTTGAAGCGCGCAAAACTGTCGTTCAACGTGACCAATTTGACCGACCAGCGTTATGCCTCGAACTTCGATAGCAGCGTCTTTGCGCCGGATGATGCGACCGGTACGATCCTGGTGTTCCACTCGTCGGCACCGCGGCAGATCTTCGGCACGTTCAGCGTTGCTTTCTAGGGCACTGCGCACCGCGCTGACGGCGTTATGGCTCCTCCCCGCCCTTGCCGGCGCGGAGGAGCCGGTCCGGCGGCCGAATCTCGACGATACCCCCGGGGCGCACAGTGTTTCGCTGAACGGCCGCACTTTTGTGAATCAGGGGCTGGTCGGCACGGGTAGCTTGCCCGCGGGTACGGTCGACTTCCTCGGCGACACACTGGGGTCGTTCTCGTCGCTCAAGATCGCGCCGGGCAGCTGGAAGCGGGTCGGCGACCATTATGAGGGCATTCTCTGGACGCTGCCCGACCGCGGACGCAACGACCCGGCGGAAAAACTGTTCTTCGATTATCCGGCGCGACTGAACCGGTTTCGCATCCGGTTCGATCCCGGCAACGGTCGGCTGATGCTGGTTCCCGACGGTGGACTGAAGCTCCTCGACTTTCGCGGACAACCGTTCACGGGGGCGGATCCCGATACGGGTACGCTGAAGCAGCACGATATCGTTTTGCCCTCACCCGCAAACGGGGTCGGCAAGGGAAAGGTGTCGTTCGACGCCGAGTCCCTGCAGTTCACACGCGATGGCGGCTTCTACATCGGCGACGAATATGCCGCGAACGTCTATTATTTCGACAAGGGCGGTCGCCTTCGCGGCGTGATCCAGCCGCCGGCGGCTGTCGTACCGCGGCGTAACGGGCAGCGGTTTTTCGGGTCGCTGGAAGCACCCGATACCGGTCGCCGGAACAACCAGGGGGCGGAGGGGCTGTCGCTTTCGCCCGATGGCCGGACCCTGTTCGTCATGATGCAGAGCGCGCTGGTGCAGGACACGGCCGCTGGCAATGCCGCTGGCCGGGTCAACACGCGTGTGCTGGTCTATGACATCGGCAAGACGCCGGTACCGGCGCAGCCTGTTGCCGAACACATCGTCCAACTTCCCTCTTACGATGACAAAGGGAATGGTGGGGCACCCAACCGGACCGCCGCTCAAAGCGAAATCCTTGCGCTCGACAACCACAGTTTCCTGATGCTGACGCGCGATGGTGCGGGCGTCGGCGCGGGAAAGGCGCCCATCGTTTATAAGAGCATCCTGCTGGTCGACATCGCAAAGGCGACCAACCTGGCGGGTACGGAATATGAATCCGGTACGAAGTCGGTGTTGGAGAACGGGGCGAGCACGATGCTCAGGCCCGATATCATCCCTGCCGAACGGGTCGAGCTGGTCAACATGCTGAACCCTGTGCAACTGGCGCGGTTCGGCCTGAAAATCGGGGATCTGTCGGAAAAATGGGAGGCGATGGACCTGATGTCCGTGCTGTCTCCCGACCATCCCGACGACTATTACCTGTTCATCGGCAACGACAACGACTTTATCGCGCGCCACTGCCGGATGTCGGGCAAGTCATGCGACTCCGGGTTAGACAACGACAACCGGATCCTGGTCTATCGTATAACCTTGCCGGCGTCCTTGCGGCGGAGCGACGAGCAAAGGCGCGACGCTGGCCTGAACCCCTTCTTAATGCAGCATTCCCGGCGGGTTCAGCCGGGATGGTTCAAAACTTCCTCTGTGCCGAATCGCGCTTTCATGCGTTGTTAGGCCAGAGGAAGGAGCATTTGAGATGATTAGCCTGCTGAAAAAAGGCGTGCTTGGCGTTGCTCTGGGTGCCTCGGCGTTGACCATGGCCGCCCCTGCGCAAGCGCAGCGCTACGACAACCGATATTATCACCGCGACCGCGGCAACAACGATGCTGCCGTAGCGATCGGTGCCGGCGTACTCGGCCTTGCGGTCGGTGCGGCGATCGCGTCGAACAACAACGACCGTTATTACGACGGCGGCTATTACAACCGCCGATATTATGCCGGTCCCCGTTATTACGGGTACAATAGCGGTTATTATTACGGCCCGCGTTACCGATCTTATCCCCGGTATAACGGCTATGATCGTGGATATCGCGGTTATGACCGTGGTTATTATGGCGGATATCGCGGTCCACGCTACCGCAACTGGTAGTTCGGAAAACGGGGCGCTTCGGCGCCCCGTTTTTCATTGGGCCGCGCGCTTGTGCGGTATCACCATTCTCATCGATTTCGATGCGACATGCGCCGTGACCGGCGTGTGCGCCGCGATCTCTCCGTCGATCGAGATCGGCAGCGGGGGATCGGTCTGGACCTGGATCGACGTGCCGCGGAATTCGCGGGTGGTCTGTTTCCGGTGCGGCAGGCGCAGGGTGGATGCGAGCCACGACCACAGCAGCGCCGCACGCGTCGTGCCGATCACGACCTGAACAACGATATCGCCTGACATGACATCGGCGTCGTCGACAACTTCGGTGCCTCCCTGGAAGGGACCGTTTGCGATGCGCACCTCGAGCGCTTTCACTTTCTCGCCGTCGACAAAGAGCACGAAGGGTTTGAACCGCAGCAGCGAAACGCCTGCCCAGGTGAAATAGCCGATCCGCCCGAACCAGCGCTTCAGCCAGTGGGGAACCGTCTCCGCGATCAACGGCGCGAGGCCGATCGCCGCGCAATTCGCGTAATAATCCTCGTCGATCATGCCGAGGTCGACCTTGCGGACGGTGCCGTTGACGATGACATCGACAGCGCCCGGCAGGTCGAGCGGAATGCCGACCGAGCGTGCGAAACTGTTCGCTGTCCCGAGGGGCAACAACGCGAAGACGGTGTCGGTATCGACCAGATAGTCGACGCTCGACGACAACGACCCGTCACCGCCACCGACGATGATCATCTCCGCGCCATCGGCCACGGCCTGTTCGACCGTCAACGTCAGATCCTTTGGATCCTTGATGGGATGCGCGTCCACCGTGATGCCGCCATCCCTCAGCAACTGACATGCCTGATCGAAAACGTCCGCGCCACGGCGCGACTGGGTGTTGACGATAAGCGTTGCGGTGCGAGGGGGCTGGGTCATTGGCGATGCGTAACGCACGATTTTCCGTTTCGGGTCCATAACGCTTTGGGAGACGGCGGCGTTTTGCTGCGTTATGGTCGAACCATGGCCGATCCGATCACGCTCGACATCCCTCACAAGCTGGGCAAGGCCGCCGTTCGCGAGCGGCTCGACAGCGGCATCGGCAAGATCGGGTCGATCATTCCCGGCGGCGGCAATGTGCAACATGCGTGGGACGGCGACACCATGAACTTCACCGTTTCCGCGCTCGGCCAGACGATGGCGTGCAAGGCGACGGTGTTCGAGGACAAGGTCCATGCCGAGGTCGACCTGCCGCCGATGTTCGCGCTGTTCGCGGGGAAAATCCGCGAGGCCCTGGGGCAGGAATTGCCCAAGCTGCTGAAGTGACGATCCGCGACATTACCCAGCCGCTGCACGACGGCACGCCGATGTGGCCGGGCGATACGGCTTTCGCGGCCGAGCGGAGCTGGGCCTATGGGCCGGAATGTCCGGTCAACGTATCGCGGTTCACCGCATCGACGCATGCTGGGACGCATGCCGATGCGCCGATGCATTATGATCCGGAGGGCCGCGCGATCGATGCCGTCGGGCTCGACGTCTATATCGGTCCGGCGCGCGTGATCGACCTGCGAGGATGCGGGCTGGTCGTAACGCCGGACGTGGTGGCACCGCACCTCGACGCTGCGCCCGCGCGTATCCTGCTCCGGACCTACGACCGCTTTCCGCACCACGCCTGGGTCGATGCGTTCACCAGCGTGGCGGCGGAGACGATCGCGCTGCTGGCGTCGCGCGGCGTGGTGCTGATCGGCATCGACGGCCCATCGCTCGACCCGCAGGAATCGAAGACGATGGATGCGCACCTCGCGGTCAAGGCGGCGGGGATGGCGATCCTGGAGGGGCTGGTGCTCGATGACGTGCCCGCGGGCGATTACGAACTGATTGCCCTGCCGATGAAGCTGGCGGGGCTGGACGCGGCGCCGGTACGGGCCGTGCTGCGCGACCTGGTTTAGGGAGCGGCGGTTTCGACGGCGGCGAGCTGGACGACGCTGGCGTCGATCAGCGAAACATGCGGACGCGCTTCGGCGAACTGGATGCTGTGTTCGTGCGGTGCGCTGGTGCCACCGGCGTAGATGAAGCCGAAGGTCGGGTTCACGCGATTGCCCATGCCCGAACCGTAGGAAACACGGACTTCGCTCCAGTCGCCGTTGGGCGACACGTCGATGGCGCGGGCGTTGCGCTCGACACCGCCGCGGACGGTCCAGTTGGCATGGTCGATGGCGACTTCACGGTCGCTGATGATTTCCTTGACGACCGCGACATGGCCTGCACGCATGCCTGGGATCGACTTGAATGCGAGCACCGCGCCGGGGGCGGGGGTGTTGCCGCGTTCGTACTTGCCCTCGGCCTGGCTCCACCAGGTGTTTGCATTGCCGCGGATCGAAACGTCGGTGATCGTTCGTGCGTAAGTCACGCACTGCCAGCCCTTGGCCGATACGGCGCTGGAGAGCGTGCAGGCAAACAGCCCCAGTGCAATGGCGATACGATTCATGGAATTTGCGGCCCCGACTCTTCGTTGACCTCTGCGTGGCCCATGACGGTTAACGAAAAAAGGACGTGGCGATGGATGGAACCAGAAGCGCGATGAATCGTTTCGCCGCCCGGATTCTCTCCTGACTTTACGTGGAAGCCGCAACGCGGCATGGCGCGGGCATGACCGATACACCTCCCGATCGCCTCGCCGCGCACCCCTCGTCGCCCTTCTTCAACGAACCCGCGATGGAACGCGGTGTCGGTGTCCGCTTCAAGGGCGCCGAACGTCACGACGTCGACGAATATTGCGTGTCCGAAGGCTGGATCCGCGTGGCGCTCGGCAAGAAAGTCGACCGCAAGGGCGCGGCGCTGACGATCAAGCTGACCGGCCCGGTGGAGGTCTGGTACCGCGACGTCGGTGCGGACAGCGCGACGAGCGCGCCCGAGGCAGAGGCTCCTCAGACCGAAGCCTAAGTGGACGACGCCCAGCCCATCCACCTTTTCTCCTATGGCACGCTGCGCCTGCCCGATATGCAGATGGCGTGTTTCGGGCGGCTGGTGGAGGGCGTGGCGGACGCCATGCCCGGTTACCGCACCGTGCAGATCGAGATCACCGACGAAGACGTGCTGTCGGCCAGTGGCGAGCGCTTTCACCTGCGCGCCGAACCCAGCGCGAACCCCGACGATAGCGTGCCGGGCACCGTATTCCGCCTGAACGAAGCCGATATCTGGGCCGCCGACGATTATGAGGGCGAGAATTACGTCCGCGAGACGGTGCGGCTCGCCTCTGGCATCGACGCCTGGGTCTATGTGAAGGGCGAAGACCAGAGCGACGACGACCGCTGGGCGGCGCTGGCCGCGTCCGAGGCGCGGGGGCTGGCCCTGCTCGACGCGATCGAGGCGGCGGATATCATCCGCAGCGGCCGGACCGAACTGGAGATCGAGCGCGACATCTTCGCCATCGCCGCATGCGATTTCGGCGTGACGGCGCACTGGCACGACCGCGTCGTGCGGGCGGGTGTGAATACCCTTTGCGTCGCGGGGCAGGCCGCCCCGGACCGAACGGTAGAGAACAACGATGTCGTCTTCCTCGACCTCGGCCCCGTATTCGGCGACTGGGAAGCGGATGTCGGACGCAGCTATGCGATCGGAACCGATCCTGAACGCCAGCGCCTTGTGGCGGACCTGCCCATCGTCTTCGATGCCGTTCGCGCACGGTTCGATGCCAACATCGACATGACGGGCGCGGGCCTGTTCGCGGCGGCGGTCGAGGAGGCGGAGGCGAGGGGCTGGCGCTTCGGCGGCAAGATCGCCGGGCATCTGGTGGGCCGATATCCCTTCGCGCGATCGCCCGCGGGCAAGGACGGCGGCCGCGCCAATCCGGCGAATACACAGCGCATGCGCGACCCCGATCCGAAGGGGCATCGCCGCCACTGGATCCTCGAGATCCACCTGGTCGCGCCCGATGGATCGTTCGCGGGTTTCTATGAACGGCTGCTGCCGCCGACCGGCCAAGATTAATTGTAACAAAACTGCAATAATGTGTTTATGGGCGTTATGCGCCAGATCGCCGCCCTTCCGTATCGCCTTGATTCAGATACCGAAGCATCCGGAATCCGGGTGCTGCTGGTCACCTCGCGCGGCACGGGCCGCTGGGTCATTCCCAAGGGCAATATCGATGCGGGGTTGAGTCCGCATGCCGCCGCCGCGCTTGAGGCGCAGGAGGAGGCGGGGGTGCGCGGCGCGCTGTGCCCGATCGCGCTGGGTTCCTATCGCTATCGCAAACGGCGTAGCAGCGGCGCGTCGCTGATGGTCGATGTCGAGGTGTTCCCGCTCGCCGTGAACGACGAGCTTCCGGTTTGGAAGGAACAGGACCAGCGCGAGCGGAAGTGGTTTTCACTGTCCGATGCTGCGAATGCGATCGACGAACCCGACCTGCGCGACCTGATCCGCTCTTTCGCTCCGGCTGAATTCAAGGCACTGGTGCGCCGGACGGGCGTCATCGGGGCGATGGCGAAGAAATCAGGGGTGGGGACGATGTTCGGTTGGTTTCAGCGGCTGTTGCCGAAGACCGGCAATTTCTTCGAGCTGTTCGAAGCGCATGCGGCGACGGTGCTGGCCGGGGCAGAGGCGACGTCGCGCCTGCTGAACGGCGGGCCTTCGTCGAAGGAGCACATCCGCGAGATCATCGAGCGCGAGCATGACGCCGACAACATCACGCGCGAAGTGCTGAAGACCGTCCGCAAGACGTTCCTCACCCCGTTCGACCGTGGCGCGATCACCGCGCTGGTCGGCGCGCTGGACGACACGATCGACGAGATGCAGGCGGCGGCGCAGGCGATCGACCTGTACGAGATCACGGCGTTCTCGCAGGAAATGCGCGACATGGCGGGCATCATCGTCGACGCGGCGCGGCTGGCGGCAGAGGCTATGCCCCTGCTGCGCGATGTCGGGCGCAACGGCGACCGGCTGCACGAACTGACCGAGCGGCTTGTCCGTATCGAGGGACACGCCGACGAGATCCACGACGCGGGGCTGAAACGGTCCCTGCAACAGCACGGTGCGACCGACACATTACAGTTCATCGTCGAGCGCGAGATCTACAAGCATCTCGAACGGATCGTCGACGCGTTCGAGGATGTCGCCGACCAGATCGACGGCATCGTCATCGACCACGCCTGATCCGAAGGGGCACAATGCACCAGCTTGCCTTCCCCCTGCTGATCGCGCTCATCGTGACGGCGCTGGCGTTCGATTATCTGAACGGCCTGCACGACGCGGCGAACTCGATCGCGACGGTGGTTGCGACCCGCCTGTTGTCGCCGGTGCAGGCAGTGCTGTTCGCCGCGTTCTTCAACTTCGCGGCGTATTTCCTGACGATTGCCTTCCCCAGCTTGCACGCGGTGGCCGAGACGATCGGCAAGGGGCTGATCAACAAGGATGTCGTGACTCCCGCCGTTATCTTCGGCGCGCTGGGCGGGGCGATGTCGTGGAACGTCATCACCTGGCTGCGCGGCATTCCGTCGTCGAGCAGCCACGCGCTGGTCGGCGGGCTGATCGGCGCGGGCGTGACGCATGCCGGTATCAGCGGCATCCAGTGGACCGGGCTCAACAAGACGCTGATCGCGATCGTGCTGTCGCCGACGCTGGGCATGATCCTGGCGATGCTGATCATGTTGCTGACCAGTTGGGGCCTGCGCCGCGCGAGCGCCAACCAGGCAGAACGCAGTTTTCGCGCGCTGCACCTCGTCTCCTCCGCCGCCTATTCGCTGAGCCATGGCCTCAACGATGCGCAGAAGACGATGGGGATCATCACCGTGCTGCTCTATTCGACCGGCTACCTCAGCGGGAAGTTCGAGGTGCCGCACTGGGTGGCGATCAGCTGTTACATCGCGATCGCGCTCGGCACGATGACGGGCGGGTGGAAGATCATCGAGACGATGGGCTCGCGCATTACCAAGCTGTCGCAGCATCAGGGGTTCAGCGCATCGATGGCAGGCTCCATCATCGTGTTCAGCGCGTCGGTTCTGGGCATTCCCGTCTCGACGACGCACACGATCACCGGGTCGATCATCGGCGCTGGTGTCGCGCGCCGGGCATCCGCCGTGCGCTGGGGCGTGGCGCAGAATGTGGTGACCGCATGGATCATCACTATCCCCGCATCGGCAGTCATCGGTGCGGGCTTCTACGCGCTGACCCTGCCGTTCAGCGGTTAGCGCCGCAGTTTCGCCAGCGCGATCCCAGCGAGGTTCTGCGCGCGGCCGATCCGCCTGATCTGCGCGGGGCGGGGGCCGCCGACAGCCTCGAACGCGTCGAGATGAGCCTGCAGTCCCGGAGAGCGGCACTTCACAACGCGATTGGCCTGATCGATCACCGTCGCTGAATCGCCGAGCAGGACGAAATCCGGCGCGCCCGTCGACTGTGCGACGCGGAGCGCGGCGATGAGCGCCAGCCATTCGGCATCGGCGCTGGTCCCATGGCCAAGGTCCGGGAAATGGTGCGTGACGCCGCGCACCACGACGGCGGCTTCCATGCGCCCCGGGTTCGGGCGGCAGCCGCCATCGAAGAAGATCTTCAGGCGGCGTGCCAAAGGCCTAACGCTTGCCCTTCGATGCGTTGAGCTCGGCGGCGGCGCGGAACAGCGCTTTCAGCCCCGCGTCGTCGATCGGGTCGCCTTCCATGAAATCGATCGCGCGGCGGACGTTGCCGTCGAGGCTCGAATTGAACAGACCCTTGGGATCGTCGAACGCGGCACCCTTGGCAAACGTCAGCTTGATCTTGTCCTTGTAGGACTCACCCGTGCACACGATGCCGCCGCCCGCATACCAGGTCGGCACGCCGCGCCATTTCCATTCCTCGACCACATCGGGAACGGCTTCCTTGATAAGGTCGCGCGCCCGGGCAAGTGTTTTACCGCGCCAGTCGCCGAGTTCGGCAATGCGTTCGTCGATCAATTGTGCCGGTGTTTTCTCGCCCGTGGCCATGGGCCCGTCTCCCTGCGCAAATCCCGCAAATTCGGCTGAAATGCTATCAGGCGAGCGCCTCGATTGTCGACAGGGCATGTCGGATCGCGTTCGCGAACGCGGCACCGCCGTCGCGTGCCTGATCGAGGTAAAGCCAGGGCTCGATCAACTCGATTTCCATAAGGCGGAAATCGTCGCCGTCCGGAACGAGATCGACCCGTGCATAGAGCAGCCCCGGCCCCGATGCCGCGAGTGCAGCCTCTGCCGCCGCACGCGCGACCGCCGGCGGATCGATGGCCGATGCGCGCCCGCCGAACTGCGGCTGGACGCGAAAGTCACCCGATTTCGGGCGTTTGACGATGGCATGAGCAAGGGTTCCGCCCAGATAGAACAGCGACAACTCGCCATGTTCCAGAATGTCCGGCATCAATGGCTGGACGAGCATCCGCGTTCCAACGACGGCAGGTGGCGCGCCGTCGGTCGACGATAAGCGAAACGTCGCATCGGATCCGGCGGAGACCGGCGGCTTGATCACAAGTTCGGCAGTGCCGAGTGCCGCACGGGCCTGCGCCAGGGCATCCTCATCGAACATGGTCACGTCGATCGTCGGCACTACGCCGACACCACGCGCGGCAAGGTCGACCAGATAGGCCTTGTCCGTGTTCCAGCGCAGGACGGACACGGAATTGGCGAAGTGACTACCCGCCGCATCCCATGCATCGAGGGCGGCATACCAGCGGTCCAGGTGCCGGTGATAACCCCAAGTCATCAGCGGCAACGTCAACGCCGCCGGTTCTGCATCGGACGACCACGGCCGGTACACGATCGGCACGTCGGGCAGCAGCCGTTCCAGCTGGGTCGCCTGTGTGCGCCAATCGTCGTAGCGCCCGTCGTCGTCCGGATCAGGGGTCAGGACGGCAAGCGCGGTGGCCGTCATCCGGCCTTCGCCTTCAGGCTCTTCGCCACCGCGAACCCGTGCTTCTCCAGCCCCGCGACGATCTTCTTCGCGCCTTCCAGGTCTCCCCAGAACATCGGGCCGCCGCGATAGACCGGCCAGCCATAGCCATAGATCCACACGACATCGATGTCGGACGCGCGCTGGGCCTTGCCTTCTTCCAGGATCAGATAGCCTTCGTTGACCATCGGATAGAGCGTGCGCTCGACGATCTCCTCATCGGTGATCTCGCGTTTGGTGTGCCCTTCCTTCGCCGAGAAATCGTCGATGATCTTCTGGACTTCGGCACTGGGCGTGGGGTTTCGCTTCTCGTCGTAATCGTAGAATCCCTTGCCGGTCTTCTGCCCCCAGCGACCGACGGCGCACAGCGCGTCGCGGACGTTTTCGATGCGGTTCACGTCACGGTGCCAGCCGATGTCGACGCCGGCGAGGTCGCTCATCTGGAACGGACCCATCGGCATACCGAAATCGACATGAACCTTGTCGACCTGCGCCGGGGTGGCGCCCTCCATCAGCAACTTCATCGCCTCGACCTGGCGCGGCATCAGCATGCGGTTGCCGATGAAGCCATGGCAGACGCCCGCAACGACCGCGACCTTGCCGATCTTCTTGGCGAGGCCCATCGCGGTGACCAGCGCATCAGGCGCGGTCTTTTCGCCGCGAACGACCTCCAGCAGCTTCATGACGTTGGCCGGTGAGAAGAAGTGCATGCCGAGCACATCCTGCGGCCGCGAGGTGCTGGCCGCGATCTCGTCGATGTCGAGATAGCTGGTGTTCGACGCCAGGATCGCGCCGGGCTTGGCGATCTTGTCGAGCTTGCCGAAGATGTCCTTCTTGATCTCCATCTGCTCGAACACGGCCTCGATGATGAGGTCGCAATCGGCGAGGTCTTCAAGGCTGAGCGAGGGCTTCAACAGGCCCATGGCCCCCTCGACCTGCTCGGGCTTGATGCGGCCCTTGGCGGCGGTCGCCTCGTAATTCTTGCGGATGATACCGGTGCCCTTGTCGAGCGCTTCCTGCTTCATCTCGACGATGGTAACGGGGATACCCGCCGACAGGAAATTCATCGAAATGCCGCCGCCCATCGTGCCCGCGCCGATCACGCCGACGCGCTTCACGTCGCGTGGCTTCACATCGTCGCCGATACCGTCGATCTTCTGCGCCTGGCGTTCGGCGAAGAAGATGTGGCGCTGCGCGGCGGACTGGCTGCCGAACATCAGCTTCATGAACTGTTCGCGTTCGAACTTGATGCCCTCGTCGAAGGGCAGGCGTGTGGCCGCATCGACGCAGGCGATGTTGGCGGCGGGCGCCTCGAATCCGCGGAACTTGCGCGCGTTCGCCTTGGCATAGGCCTCGATGCTAGCCGGGTCGCCCTTGACCGGCAGGTCGCGAGAAGGGCGGGGGCCCTTAGCGATACATTCGCGGGCGAAGGCGACGGCATCGGCGGCGAGGCTGTCTTCGCCTGCCAGCTTGTCGACCAGGCCAACTTCGAGGGCCTTCTTCGCACTGATCGGCGATCCGCCGGCGCAGAGTTCGACCGCCGTCTCGATGCCCGCGACGCGCGGCAGGCGCTGGGTTCCACCGGCACCGGGCAGCAGGCCGAGTTTGACTTCAGGCGTGCCGATCTTCGCCGAAGGGACAGCAATCCGGTAATGGCAGCCGAGCGTGACCTCGCATCCGCCGCCCAGCGCCGTGCCGTGGATCGCGGCGATGACGGGCTTGGCGCTCGCCTCAATCATGTCGATGACTTCGGGAAGCTGCGGCATCACGGGGGGCTTGGTGAATTCGGTGATGTCGGCGCCCGCGAAGAAGGTGCGTCCGTCGCAGCGGATGACGACCGCCCTCACGCTGTCGTCGGCCATCGCCGCCTTGATCCCGGCGTCGAGGCCGATGCGCACCGCCGCGCCCAGCGCGTTCACGGGCGGGTTGTTGCTGGTGATGACGAGGACGTCGTCATGCTTTTCGGTGGTGATGGGGCTGTCGGTCATGTCTCTCTCCAAAGCGTCAGCCCACAAGGGCCGAATAAAGCATCGTCTTGATTTCGCGGCGAACGGGGTAGGCGTTCGACGGCATCAACTGCGTCATGAAGATCATGATCACATCGTCGACCGGATCGACGAAGAACGCGGTCGAAAACATGCCGCCCCAATAGAATTCGCCCTGGTTGCAATGGGTCATCGTCGCGGGTGCATCGATGACGGTGCCGAAGCCGAGGCCGAAGCCGACGCCCGCGTTCTCCGCCTCGCTGAACAGGCTGCGCGACATCTGGGTCAGGTCGCCGCCGCCAGGCAGGTGGTTGGCGGCCATCAGCTTAACCGTATGCGGGCTGACGATGCGTGCACCGTCAAGCTCGCCGCCGTTGAGCAGCATGCGGGCGAACCGATGATAGTCGGCCAGCGTCGAGACGAGCCCGCCACCGCCCGAGAAATAGCCGGGCTTGCCTGCCCAAGCGGTCGTCGCCCCGGCATCGTACATCTTCATGCGGACCTGCGGATCCCAGACGTAGCAGTCGGCGACCCGGTCGATTTTCGACGCGGGAACCTGGAAATGCGTGTCGGTCATGCCCAGGGGCGTGAAGATATGGTCGGTGAAATAGTCGGACAGCGTCTGCCCCGATAGCCGCTCGACGATCGCACCCAGGATGTCGGTCGAGATCGAATAATTCCACGCAGTGCCGGGGTCGAACTCGATCGGCAGGCTGGATACCTGCGCGACGAATTCGTCCATCGACGGGCCGGTGAACTTCTCGAACCCCAGCTTGCGATAGGCTGCGTCGATATTGCTGCGTTCCTGAAAGCTGTAGGTCAGGCCTGAAGTATGGCGCAGCAGGTCGATCATGCGGATCGGCGTCGCGGGCGGGCGGGTGATGAAGGGCGTGTTGCCGCCACCGCTGACGAAGACACCGGTCTTGGCGAATTCCGGCAGTACTTTCGTGATCGGATCCGACAGCGCGATCTTGCCCTGTTCGACCAGCTGCATGAACGCGATGGACGTCACCGGCTTGGTCATCGACGCGATGCGGAAGATGGCGTCGCTCTTCAGGGCCTCGCCCGGCCGCGCCTCACCCATGACCGACAGGTGCGCGACTTCGTCGCCGCGCCCGATCAGCAGCGCCGCATGCGGAAAGCGCCCGCCGTCGATGTATTTCGCCTTCAGGTGCGCATCAATCCGCGCGAGGCGTTCGGGGTCGAAACCGAGTTCGGCGGGGTCGGACAATGTGGGCAGGGTCATCGTGGCATATCTCCGAACGCCGGCAACGCCGCGAGGATCGCCTCTGCCTTTGCAAACAATGCGGGATCGATGGTCAGGCCGCTCGCCTTCGCATTGTCGCTGACCTGGTCGGGGCGGCTGGCGCCGACGATCGCGCTCGCCACGTTCGGTTCGCGCAAGACCCAGGCGAGCGCGAACTGCGCCAGCGTGCAGCCCGCTTCATCGGCAAGCGGGATGAGCTTTGCGACGGCTTCGAGGACGTGCGGTTCGAGAAACCGTCCGATGAACCCGCCCATCTCGTCGCTCGTCGCGCGGCTGCCGGCGGGTGGCGGCGTGCCGGGCTTGTACTTGCCGGACAGCACTCCCTGCGCGAGCGGGGACCAGACGATCTGCGAAATGCCGTTCGCGGCACACAGCGGAATGACCTTCGCCTCCGGTCGCCGC
Source organism: Pseudomonadota bacterium (assembly GCA_040388515.1). Classification (GTDB taxonomy): domain Bacteria; phylum Pseudomonadota; class Alphaproteobacteria; order Sphingomonadales; family Sphingomonadaceae; genus Sphingomonas_O. Next base: position 95,355 of record JAZKBQ010000014.1, read on the forward strand.
CACAGCAGCGAATATTGCGGCTGCGACGACACGAACTTGACGGTGTCCGGTACGGCGAGCGAATCCTCGATGTTTTTCGGCGACCATTCCGAAAAACCGATGGCGCGCGCCTTTCCGCTCCGTACGACCGCGCTCAGGGCGTCCATCGTTTCCTCGATCGGCGTTTCCGCATCGTAGCGATGGCATTGGTAGAGATCGATATAGTCGGTCTGCAGGCGCTGGAGGCTCGCGTCGACCTGCTTTTCGATCTGTGCCCGCGACAGGCCGCTGTCGGTATCGGTCATCGGGAAGAACAGCTTGGTCGCCAGCACATAGCTGTCGCGCGGCCGCCCTTTCAGCGCTTCGCCCAGGAACGTCTCCGCCGCGCCCCTGCCATAGATGTTGGCCGTGTCGATGAAGTTGATCCCTTCATCGAACGCGCGGGCAAGGCAGGCGCGCGCCGCGTCGCTTTCGACACCCACGCCATAGGTCAGCCAGCTGCCCAGGCAGATTTCGGAAACCGAAATGCCGCTGTCGCCGAGTGTACGATACTTCATACTGCGGTCTTTCCTGTCATCTGGCGCGTTACCGGGTGCGAGCTGGACAACCCGCCGTCGACCGCGATCGCCTGCCCGTCGACGTAGCTCGACTGGTCGGACGCGAGGAACAGCGCCACGTTCGCAAGCTCGACCGGTTGCGCCCCACGCCGCAAAGGATTCAGGCGACCGACCTTGTCCTCGACGCCTTTCTCACGAGCATAGTCGAACACCGGCTGCGTCATGCCGGTCTCGGTGAGACCCGGGCACAGCGCGTTCACGCGGACGCCGGTGTCGCTCAATTGCTGGGCGGACGTCTGGGCGAGGTTGATCACCCCCGCTTTCGACGCCGAATAGCTCGGCCCACCCGCGCCCGAACGGATGCCC
>JAZKBQ010000014.1:96266-113143 GCA_040388515.1 Pseudomonadota bacterium
TGCCCGCGACGCTGGCCGTCAGGATGATCGACCCGCCGCGCCCCTGGTCCCACATGCGTTTCCCGGCGTGCTTCACCATCAGCATCGGGCCTATCAGGTTGACGCGCAGCACTTCCGCCATGTGTTCGGGCGTGGTTTCGAAGATGCCATCCATGCCACCGGAGACGCCTGCGTTCGCGAAAGCGATATCGATGCCGCCATAGGAAGATATGGCGGTTTCCACCATTTTCGCGACGTCGCCTTCGACGCCCGCGTCCATCTGCATCGCCGTCACGCTGCCGCCCGTGCTGGCAATGGCTTTCGCGGTTTCGTGGACGCTGTCGGACTTGTCGCCGATGACGAGTTTCGCGCCTTCTGACGCGAACAGCATGGCGGAGGCGCGGCCGATACCCGAACCCGCACCGGTGATGACGGCGACTTTTCCTGCGAGCATCATACGATGACACCTCCATCGAGCGAGATTGTCTGGCCGGTCATAAAACTGGATGCCTCGCTCGCCAGGAACACGGCGGCCCCGGCAATTTCATGCGGTTCGCCGATGCGGCCGAGACACGCACTAGCGGACGATGCTTTCAGTATCTCGGGGTTTTCCCACAAGGCGCGGGCGAAATCGGTTTTCACCAGGCCGGGCGCGATGGCGTTGACGCGGACATTGTCGCTGCCGAATTCGCGCGCCAGGTTCCGGGTCATCTGGATATCGGCCGCCTTGGTGATCGCATAGACGCCCAGGTTCACCGCGCCGCGCAATCCGCCGACCGATGAGATCAGGATGATCGACCCCGATTTCCGCGCGCGCATTTCCGGCGCGACCATCTGGATCAGCCAGTGCTGCGCGATGATATTGTGGTCGAGCGTGTTGCGGAACATCTCGTCGGTGATGGTCCCCATCGGCCCGTAATGCGGATTGGATGCCGCGTTGCAGACGAGGACATCGACCTTGCCGAACGTCTTGCGCGCCTCGTCGACCAGCGCCTGCAGCGAGTCCTTCGACGACAGGCTGGATGTGACCGCGATGGCGGCGTCCGGGTGCTTCGCGTTGATGCCGTCGGCCACGGTCTGGCAGTCGTCTAGCTTGCGGCTGGTGATGACGACCTTTGCGCCGTGATCCGCAAACTCCTCGGCGATAGCCTGTCCGATACCCCGTGAGGATCCGGTCACGATCGCGACCCTGCCGGTCATGTCGAACTGGCTCATGTCAGGCTCCTGCTAATTGGGCGAAATGCCAGGCAGCGTTGGCGAGATGCGGGACGCGGGTCGCCATTTCGGCGGCATGGGCGGAGGAGGCGGTGCCGTCGATCACGCGCTTCTTGATGCCCTGGACGATGCCCGCGAGGCGGAAGAGGTTGAACGCGAAATACCAGTTGAGGTCGGGGATGCCGTCGCGGCCGGTTGCGGCGCAATAGCGCGCCACCGCTTCCTCCAGTGTCGGGATGCCGGTCTCGGGGCCGGTCAGGCCTTTCACTCCGGATCGCCCTTCGGGTTCGGTGACCCAGTTCATCAGCAGGTAAGCGACATCCGCCAACGGATCTCCCAACGTCGACAATTCCCAGTCGAGGACCGCCAGCACACGCGGTTCGCTTGCGTGGAAGATCATGTTGTCGATACGGTAGTCGCCGTGGACGATGCTGGTGCGCGTCTGTTCGGGCACGGTGCGCGGCAAATATTCGATCAGCGATTCCATCGCATCGAGCCGCTCGGTTTCCGACCCGCGGTATTGCTTGGTCCAGCGGCCGACCTGGCGCTCGAAGTAATTCCCGGGCTTGCCGTATTCGCCGAGGCCTGCTGCCTGGTAATCGACATTATGAAGTGCGGCGAGCGTGTCGATCATCGCGTTATAGGTCGCGGTGCGCTGCGCAGGAGTCAGGTCGGGCAGACCGCCGTCCCATAACGTCCGGCCCTCGACCATCGCCATGACGTAGAACCACGAACCCAGCACGCTGTCGTCGGTGCACAGGCCATAGGGACGGGCAACGGGAAAGCCGGTCGGGTGCAATCCGGCGATCACTGCATATTCCCGGTCCACCGCATGAGCGCTGGGGAGCAACGGACCGAACGGCTTGCGGCGGAGGACATAAGCACCGGAAGGGCTGTCGAGACGATAGGTCGGGTTCGACTGGCCCCCGGCGAATTTGCGTGCGTTGACCGGACCGGTGAAGCCTTCGACGTTCGCCGACATCCACGCGGCGAGCTTCACCTCGTCCAGCCTGTCCTGTCCGGTCGGCTCGATCGTGCCGACGAAATCCTTCGATGCGTCCATCAGTCGAACACCACCACGGTTCTTACGCTGTCGCCTTTGCGAAGGTCGTCGAAGGCCTGGTTGATGCCCGACAGCGGCACGCGCCTGGCGATGATCGTATCGAGATCGAGCAGCCCGCGCATGTAGAAATCGACGAGGCGAGGGATGTCGACCGGAAAGCGGTTGCCGCCCATGAAGCCGCCCTGCAGCTTCTTGCTGCCGAGCAGGTCCATCGCGCCCAGCCCGACCTTGTGATCCAGCGGCATCATGCCGAGGATGGTCGCCGTCCCGCCGCGGCGCAGCGCCTTGACCGCGAGTTCGCCCGAAGCAGGACGTCCGACGGCCTCGATTGCATGATGGACGCCGCCCTTGGTGAGTTCGACGATCTGCTTGCCCGCGTCCTCGTCATTCGGGTCGATCGTATGTGTCGCGCCCAGCTTTTCGGCCAGCGCGCGTTTTTCAGGAACGGGATCGCAGGCGATGATGCGGCCGGCACCCGCGATCTTCGCGGCGTTGACCGCCGCGAGGCCGATGCCGCCGCAGCCGACGACCGCGACGTCTTCGCCCGGCGAAACGTCCGCCGCATGGAACACCGCACCGGCCCCCGTCACGACGGCGCATCCGAGAATGGCCGCCCGGTCCAGCGGCATCTCCGGGTCGATGCGGACGCAGGCATGCTCATGGACCAGCATCATTTCGGCATAGGCCGACAGGTTGAGCATCTGGGTGACCGGCGATCCGTCATCGCTGCGGGTCAGGCGCGGTGCGTCGCCCTTCGCGCGCTTGGTATCGGCGCCGAGGCACAACGCCATGCGGCCGGTCACGCAAAATTCGCAGTGGCCGCAGAAGGCAGAGAGGCAGGTAACGACCGCGTCACCGACCTTCACCGTGCGGACTTCGCTGCCCACTGCCTCGACGATGCCCGCCGCCTCGTGCCCCGGGATGCAGGGCATGGGGTGCGGATAGGCGCCGTCGACGAAATGCAGGTCCGACCGGCATACCCCGCAGGCCACCGTCCGGATCAGCACTTCATGCGCGCGGGGCGCGTCGACGGTAACGTCCTCTATCGTCAGGGGCGTCCGTGCCGCCGAAAGGACGGCGGCCTTCATCCCGCCTTGTACTTGCCGAACTCGATGCGAGCGATCGAACGGTTGTGCACTTCGTCGGGACCGTCGGCGAGGCGCAGCGTCCGCTGGTGGGCATAGGCCTGGGCCAGGCCCGGATCCTCGGATACGCCCGCGCCGCCGAACGCCTGGATTGCATCGTCGATAATGCGCAGCGCCATGTTGGGTCCGGCGACCTTGATCATCGCGATCTCCGCCTGCGCCGCCTTGTTGCCGGCCTTGTCCATCATGTCCGCGGCCTTGAGGCATAGCAGGCGGCTCATCTCGATGTCGATGCGGGCGGTCGCGACGCGCTGCTCCCAGATGCTGTGTTCGGAAATGCGCTTGCCGAACGCGATGCGCGACGTGAGCCGCTTGACCATTTTCTCAAGGGCGACTTCGGCAACGCCGATCGTGCGCATGCAGTGGTGGATGCGCCCCGGTCCAAGGCGACCCTGTGCGATCTCGAAGCCGCGCCCTTCGCCCAGCAGCATGTTCGATGCGGGGATGCGCACGTCCTTCAGTTCGATTTCCATGTGCCCGTGCGGCGCGTCGTCGTAGCCGAAAACGGGCAGGTGGCGCAGGATGGTCACGCCGGGAGCGTCGAGCGGCATCAGGACCATCGATTGTTGCGCGTGCTTGGCGGCTTCGAAGTCGGTCTTGCCCATGACAATCGCGATCTTGCAGCGCGGGTCGCCCGCGCCTGATGACCACCATTTCACGCCGTTCAGGACATATTCGTCGCCTTCGCGGCGGATCGAGGTTTCGATATTGGTCGCATCCGACGACGCGACGGCGGGTTCCGTCATCAGGAAGGCCGAGCGGATCTCGCCGTCCATCAGCGGCTTCAGCCACCGGTCCTTGTGTTCGCGCGTACCGTAGCGGTGCAGCACTTCCATATTGCCCGTGTCGGGTGCCGAGCAGTTGAAGACTTCCGATCCCCAGGTGATCCGGCCCATTTCCTCGGCGCAAAGCGCATATTCGAGGTTGGTGAGGCCGGGACCGTCGAATTCGAAACTGTCGTCGACAGGGATGCGGCCGGACGACGGCGGCATGAACAGGTTCCAGATGCCCGCGGCTTTCGCGCGCTCCTTTTCTTCCTCGATGACCGGAAGGATCTTCCAGCGTTCGCCCTGCGCCTGCTGGTCGTAATAGTCCTGCGCGCGGGGAAAAACATGGGCCGCCATGTGGTTGCGGACGCGGTCGCGCCAGTAAGCCTGCCGCTCGGTCAGATCGAAATCCATGACTGCCTCTCCGTTGACGTTTGCGTAAAGCCTATGGCGCGGCGAATCCGGCTTTGCCTAGCCTTTTTTGCCTGCCGTTACGGCATCGGCGATTTCGCGAAACGCGCTTGCCGTAAACGTAAAGCAGGCATAGCCTTGCCCCATATTCCATCGCTTGGAGAGGCGAATCACATGTCCGATCTGGAGACTTTCCGCGCCGAAACGCGCGCGTGGCTGGAGGCGAATTGCCCGGCCGAAATGCGCGAGCCGGTACGCGACGAAACCGACGCCTGCTGGGGCGGTCGCAACCCGACGTACAAGTCGCCGGCGCAGAAGCAATGGATGGACGTGATGGCCGCCAAGGGCTGGACCGTGCCCGAATGGCCCAAGGCCTATGGCGGGGCGGGGCTGAACCCGGCGGAAGCGAAAATCCTGCGTGAGGAAATGGCGAAGCTGAAGTGCCGCTCGCCACTGTCGAGCTTCGGCATCTGGATGCTCGGGCCGGCGCTGCTGAAGTTCGGGACGGAAGAACAGAAGGTCCATTACCTGAACCAGATCGCCAAGGGCGAAATCCGCTGGTGCCAGGGTTATTCCGAACCGGGGTCGGGCAGCGACCTTGTTTCCATGCAGACCTTCGGCGAGGACAAGGGCGACCATTGGGTCGTCAACGGCCAGAAGATCTGGACGAGTTACGCCGACAAGGCGGACTGGATCTTCTGCCTGGTCCGCACCGACAAGGCGAACAAGTACCAGGGTATCAGCTTCCTGTTGTTCGATATGACGACGCCTGGCGTGACGACCAAGCCGATCCTGCTGATCAGCGGCAACAGCCCGTTCTGCGAAACCTTCTTCGACAATGTCGTGGTGCCCAAGGACCAGATCGTGGGAGAGGTGAACCGCGGCTGGGACGTCGCGAAATACCTGCTGGGCCATGAGCGCGAGATGATCTCGGGCGGTGGCCTCGGCGCCGACATGATGTCGATCGGCAAGCAGTTCTCGGCTGTTGCGGCAGAGGAGCCGGTGCTGCGCGCCGATATGGCCGACTTCGATGTCGAAGTGATGGCATTCCGCGCGATGAGCGAGAAGTTCGTCGACGAGGCAAAGGCAGGCAAGGCGCATCCCGCCCAGCCGAACATGATGAAATACGTGGGAACGGAGCTGAACAAGCGCCGCCACGAACTGATCATGGCGGCGGGCGGATCGGACGCGCTCGAATGGGAGTCAGAAGGGTCGCAGGCCGGACTGAAGCCGCGCCAGTGGCTGCGGACCAAGGCCAACAGCATCGAGGGCGGCACGAGCGAAGTGATGCTGGGCGTCGTCGCCAAGCGCATCCTCGACCTGCCCGGCGCATAAGGACATATCATGCCACTCTACCTGACCGAAGATCAGACGATGCTGCGCGACACGGCGGCGCCGTTCATGGCCGACGCCGCCCCGGTGAAACACCTCCGCACGCTGCGCGACAGCAAGGACGAAACCGGTTTCAGCCGCGACCTGTGGAAACAGTTCGCCGAAATGGGCTTCACCGGCATCATGGTGCCGGAAGCAAACGGGGGGCTCGGCCTCGGCCATGTCGAGGCAGGGATCGTGCTCGAGGAAATCGGCCGCAACCTGACGCCGTCACCATTCCTGACGACCGCGGTCGCAGCGGTCGAGGCGCTGAAGGCGAGCGGGCGGTTGTCCGAGGAATGGCTGCCGAAAATCGCGAGCGGCGAGGCGATCGTCGCCCTCGCGATCGACGAAGGCGCCAAGCACCGGCCCGACGCGACCGCGCTGAAGGCGGAACGCTCAGGCAATGGTTTCAAGCTGTCAGGCACCAAGGCGTTCGTGCTGAACGGCCATGTCGCCGACATGATGATCGTCGCGGCCCGCACAGCTGGCGCGGCAGGCGAGACCGATGGCCTGACCCTGTTCGCCGTTCCGAAGGATGCGGGTCAGACCAATGATCCGCGCCGGTTGCTCGACGCATCGCTCGCCTCGCATGTCACCTTCGACGGCGTGGAGGTCGATGCCGACGCGGTCATTGGCGATGTTGATGGTGGATGGGCAGTTCTTTCGAAGCTGCTGGATGCGGGCCGCGTGGGTGCCGCGGCCGAGATGATCGGCGTCGGCTCTGCGGCGATGGACATGACGGTCGATTACCTGAAACAGCGCAAGCAGTTCGGAAAGCTGATCGGCGAATTCCAGGCGCTGCAGCATCGCGCCGCGCACCTTTATGGCGAGATGGAAGTGGCGCGGGCAACGGTGCTGAAGGCGCAGCAACTGCTCGACGCGGGCGACCCGCGCGCAGAGATCGCAGTGGCGGTTGCCAAGGCAAAGACTGGCAAGGCGGTGCGGCTGTCGGTGCAGGAAGGCGTGCAGATGCACGGCGGCATCGGCATGACCGACGAATACGACATCGGCCTCTACATGAAGCGTGATCGCGCTCTCGAAGAGTTCTTCGGCGACGCACGCTTTCATGCGGAACGCGTGGCACGGATGAGCGGGTATTGATTTCGACGGAGAGGTAGGATGGCTCTCGACCAGGAGACCTTCGACGCGCTGATCGACATGGTCCGCCGCTTCGTCAGCGAGCGGTTGCGGCCGAACGAAGCGCTGGTCGCGGAGCACGACAAGATCCCGGACGACCTTGTCGCCGAGATGCGCGAAATGGGCCTGTTCGGCCTGTCGATCGGCGAGGAATACGGAGGCCTCGGGCTGTCGATGCTCGAGGAGGTCAAGGTCGCAATCGAGCTGGGCAAGACCAGCCCCGCGATGCGTTCTGCATTCGGCACCAATGTCGGCATCGGGTCGCAGGGCCTGGTGATGGCAGGTACACCCGAGCAGAAAGCCGAATGGCTGCCCCGCATCGCGAGTGGCGAGATCATCACCAGCTTCGCGCTTACCGAACCCGATGTCGGGTCGGACAGCGCGAACGTGAAGACGCGGGCGGTGCGCGACGGCAACCAGTGGAAACTGACCGGAACCAAGCGCTTCATCACCAATGCAGACAAGGCCGCGCTGTTTACTGTCATGGCGCGGACGGGCGGGGAGGGCGCGCATGGCGTGTCGGCATTCCTCGTGCCTGCCGATGCGCCGGGTATCACCATCGGGACGCCCGAAAAGAAGATGGGCCAGCATGGCGCGCATGTGTGCGACGTGGTGTTCGATGGAACGCCGGTACCGCCTGAAAACATGCTCGGCGCCGAGGGCGACGGGTTCAAGGTCGCGATGCGCGTGCTCGACCGCGGACGCTTGCACATTTCTGCGGTATGCATCGGCGTTGCAGAACGGCTGATCACCGATGCTGTCGGTTACGCGAACGAGCGCGTGCAGGGCGGCAAGCCCATCGGCCAGCACCAGCTGATCCAGGGCATGATCGCCGACATGAAGACCGAGTGTCTCGCGGCGAAAGCGCTGGTACTGCAAACCGCCGCCGAAAAGGACGCAGGCGACAACGTCGTGATGGAAGCGGCGGCCGCCAAGTATTTCGCGTCGGAAATGGTCGGGCGCGTCGCCGACAAGGCCGTCCAGATTTTCGGCGGCGCGGGGTACATCGCCGATTACGGTATCGAACGGCTATACCGCGACGTGCGCCTGTTCCGGATCTACGAGGGTACCAGCCAGATCCAGCAGATCATCATCGCCCGCGAAACGCTGAAGCGCGGCGGATAAGAATTCTCCCTCTCCCCTTCAGGGGAGAGGGCTGGGGAGAGGGGCAGTTCGCTCTCCAGTTGAACAATAACCCGGGTCGGGACCGCACTCTCCCCGCAAGCGGGGAGAGGGAGATATGGAATGGACACGAGCAAACTCTTCCGCCTCGACGGGCGCGTGGCGCTGATCACCGGCGGGTCGCGCAACATCGGCAAATGGATCGCCGAGGGGTTCATCGCGCAGGGTGCGAAAGTCTACATCTCGTCCCGCAAGGCCGACGCGTGTTTCGCGACAGCCGAGGAACTCGGGCCGAACTGCATCGCCCTGCCACAGGATGTGTCGACCGTCGCGGGCTGCAAGGCGCTGGCCGCGCAATTGGCCGAGCATGAGAGCAAGCTCGACATCTTGGTCAACAACGCCGGCGCTGCCTGGGGCGAGCCGTTCGCGGGCTTTCCAGAGAGCGGCTGGGACAAGGTCATGGACCTGAACGTCAAATCGCCGTTCTTCCTGACGCAGGCAGTGTTCGAGCAGCTGAAGGCCGCCGGATCGGCAGGACAGCCGGCAAAGGTCATCAACATTACCTCGATCGACGGCCAACGCCTGAACCCTTGGGAAACCTATAGCTATCAGACATCAAAGGCGGCGCTGATCTACATGACCAAGGTGCTGGCCGCGCGGCTCGTGAAGGACAATATCAACGTCACTTCGATCGCGCCGGGCGCCTATCCGTCGGACATGAACAAGGCGGCGCGCGACCATGGGGCGGAAGTCGCCAAGGGTATTCCGTCGAAGCGGCTGGGCGTGCCGGAGGATCTGGCGGCGGCGGCAATCTATCTCGCGTCGCGCGCGGGCGATTATGTCGTCGGTGATACGATCACGGTCGACGGCGGCTTGGTCCACGCGGCGCTGGGGACGTCGATCGACGCCTGATGGCGGATGAGCATGTCCTTGACCGGCCGATCTGGCATGCGCTGACCACGCGGCAGGCGGGACTGGCCATAGGAGACGGTGCGGCGCGGCGCTTCGCACCTGACATCGGGCCACTCGCGGGTGCGCGCGACGAAAGCGATCAGAGCCTGGCCGATCTCGCGCGATTGCTTCCGAGCGAAGGGGTGATCGCGCTGTTCGCCAATGCAGACGATCCTCTGCCACCGGGCGGTGTTCTCGAAAAAGCCGGAGAGGGCGTGCAGATGGTCGCCGGGTCGCGCTTTGGCTTGCAATCCTCCGAAGGCTTGTTGGCGCTCGGCGATGCGGATGCGGCGGAGATGCTTGCGCTGGCATTGCTGACCGAGCCCGGACCGTTCGCGGCGCGCACGCACCGCTTGAGTCAGTTCTGGGGCATCCGTGATAACGGCAGGCTTGTCGCGATGGCCGGGGAGCGCCTGCAGGTGCCGGGCTTCAGCGAAGTCAGTGGGGTGTGCACCCATCCCGATGCACGCGGCCGAGGCTATGCGGTGCGCCTGATGAAATTCGTCGCGGCGCAGATCGAGGCGAGGGGCGAAACGCCGATCCTTCATTCCTATTCGGCCAACACCGGGGCGCTCAAACTCTATGAATCGCTCGGTTTCGCCACGCGGCGGACTTTCACTTTCAAATTCGTGCGGCGCGCCTAGCGTTCGATCAGGAACTTCAGGTCGGCACGCGCGATGGGCTTGGCCTCGTCATCCTGCCAGGCAGTGACGATGACATTGGCGATGCGGCGCCCGAGCCGTTCGATGTGCGCGCTGGCATGGGCCGGTTCCATCTTGCCGCCCCGCATGAAATCGACGGTAATGCCGATCGGCTTGACCCTCGCTCCATCCTCGATGGCATCGTGCACAACGAGCCATCCCGCATAGTCCAGCAAGCCCGAGATCGCGCCCCCGTGCAGGAAGCCAGGTCGGCCCTCAACATTTTCGGAAGGGGCCATGGTGACGACGATCCGGCCGCCGGTGCGGACGAAACTCAGCCCTAATGTGCGGGCATAGGGGGATGTGAACTCAGCCATCGGTAAACATGTAGGTGCCGGCGACATGAGCGATTGGGTGTGCAGGATCGCCGTCGTGCGCTTCGCCCCGGATGAAGGCGATCGACCGCGTGATCTTGTAGCATTCGCCATGCCCGATGACCGCCTTGCCGGGCTCGGCGGGCCGCAGATAATCGACGCGCAGGTCCAGCGTGGCCTGCGGACGAAATTTTCCCGACTTCAACCAGATCGAAAGACTGGTCGCCATGTCCATCATCGTGATGATCGGACCGGATGCGAGGATACCCGTCGATATGTCGCCGACCAGTTCCTCTCGCCAGGGAAGCTGCAGCTCGCACCATCCGGCCCCGTGATCGCGATACTCCATGCCGACGAGGCCGTTGTGGGCCCGATTCATCATCGATCGGATGAAACGGGCGGGATCGAACTCGGGCGTCATGATGCCGGCGGACTAAGCACGGCTTTACGTTTGCGTAAAGGAGAGTCTGCGTTAGACTGACCGTCAGGAGAGGGCGATGCACCCATATCATCACGCGGCGGCGACGCCGGACAAGGCGGCGGTTATCGTTGCGGAAACCGGCGCGGTGATGACCTATCGCGAGCTGGACGACGCATCGAACCGCGTGGCGCATTTCTTCCGGTCGCAGGGGTTGCGTGCGGACGACCGGGTGGCGTTCTTCCTGACGAACACGCCCGACTATTTTCCCCTGGTGTGGGGCGCGCAGCGTGCGGGGTTACGCTTCGTCGCGATCTCTTCGAAACTTACCGCGCCGGAGGTCGATTACATCCTAGGCGACAGCGGCGCCGAGTTGCTCGTTGCAGGCGCGGACCTCGCTTCGGTCACCGCGTCGCTGACTGCCCCGTGCATGAGGTTCAGCCTCGGCGGTGCAATAGCTGGCCATGCTCCCTGGGAAGAAGTCGTGGCAGCGATGCCGCGGGAGCGCATTGCGGACGAAACCGCCGGTGCGGCGATGCTTTATTCGAGCGGGACGACCGGGAGGCCCAAGGGTATCCGGCTTGCGGCTGCACCGGACTCCGTGATCGATGCGCCCAATGTGCTGACGAAGCTGGCGCTCCATGTCTTCGGTCTGGGGCCCGATAGCACCTACCTGTCGACCGCGCCGCTTTATCACGCGGCGCCGATGGCGTGGACGATGACTGTGCAAAAGCTGGGCGGGACCGTGGTGCTGATGAGCAAGTTCGATCCCGAGACAGCGTTAGCGTTCATCGAGCGTTACCGGTGCAATGCAGGCCAGTTCGTGCCGACGCATTTCGTCCGGATGCTGAAGCTGCCGAACGATGTCCGGACGCGCCATGATGTGTCGTCGATGAAAGTCGCGATTCATGCCGCGGCGCCCTGTCCGGTGCCGGTCAAGCGCGCGATGATCGACTGGTGGGGGCCGGTGATCGACGAATATTATGCCGGGACCGAAGCGAACGGGTTTACCGCGATCAAGGCGGCGGACTGGCTTGCGCATCCGGGTTCGGTCGGACGTGCGATGGGTGAGGCGGTACTCCACATCTGCGACGAGGACGGCAACGAATTGCCACCGCGCGAGGAGGGGATCGTCTATTTCGAAGGGCCGCGGCCGTTCGAATATCACAACGATCCGGACCGTACGGCGCAGACGCGCAATCGCCATGGCTGGACTACATTGGGCGATGTCGGCTGGGTCGATGAGGAGGGGTATCTGTACCTCACCGACCGCAAGAGCTTCATGATCATCTCGGGCGGCGTGAACATCTATCCGCAGGAAATCGAGAACCTGCTGGTGACGCATCCGAAGGTGGCCGATGTCGCGGTCGTCGGGGCGCCGCATGACGACCTGGGCGAGGAGGTCGTGGCCGTGGTGCAGCCGGTCGACATGGCGGATGCCAGTGACGCACTTGCTGCCGAACTCATCGCCTTCTGCCGACAGAGCCTGTCGGGCGTGAAGACGCCGCGGCGTATAGATTTCACCGCAGAACTGCCGCGTCACGACACCGGCAAGCTGTACAAGCGCCTGATCCGCGACGCCTATTGGGGCAAGGAGAGCCGAATTGTCTGACCGCGTTAGCATTACCGTCACCGACCAGATCGCGGACGTCCGCCTGACGCGCGGCGACAAGATGAATGCGCTCGACCTGCCGATGTTTCACGGCATCGGCGCAGCAATAGATGAGTTGGCTGCGCGCAAGGATGTGCGTTGCGTCGTCCTGTCAGGCGAGGGACGGGCGTTCTGTGCCGGTCTCGACATGGGCACGATGGCTGCAGGCGGATCGGGACTGACGGCGGATCGCAACGACCAGGGTGCAGTGCTGGCGCAGCATGTGAGTTGGGGCTGGCGCAACTTGCCGATGCCCGTGATTACGGCAGTGCACGGCGTGGCGTTCGGCGGCGGATTCCAGATCATGTCGGGTGCCGACATTCGCATTGCGGCACCCGGCACGCGCTTTGCCATTCGCGAGATGCACTGGGGGCTGGTGCCCGACATGGCCGGCTTCCCGCTGTGGCGAACGCTGGTACGTGATGATGTGCTGCGTGAACTTATCTACACGGCGCGGGAATTCGATGCAGACGAGGCGTTGGGCCATGGTTTCGTTACGCGCATCGCCGACGATCCTCATGCCGCCGCGATGGACCTGGCGCGCGTCATCGCTGCGCGTAGCCCGCACGCCATTCGCGGTGCAAAGCGGTTGTGCAACATGGCGCACGATGCGGAGCCGAGAGCGATGCTGGAAGCCGAAACCGCCGAGCAGATCGCAGTCATCGGCAAGCCGAACATGATGGAAGCCGTGGCCGCCAATATGGGCAAGCGCGCGGCGTTATTTACGGATTAGCCGCCCACGCGAACGGTCGCGAACTTCTCGGCGAAGGCGTCGGGAAATGGAATGGCGCCGGTGTCGTTGGTATAAACGAACGTCGTGTCGCAGGTCGCCACGCACTTGCCGTTCTGGAACGCGCCGGACACGATCGTCCATGACCTGGTTCCAACATGGCGGACGCCACTGGCGATCATTATGTCATGCGGGTGATGCGCTTCGGCCACGTAGTTGACGATCACAGAGGCCACCAGCCAGCGTTCGCCGGGTAATTTGCGATGAAGGCCCAGCGATTGGCTGAACCGCCCGCGTCCCTCTTCGAACAGGCCTGCCATCGAGACATTGTTGATGTGGCCCAACGTATCGAGATCGGCCCAGCGGGTAGGCACGACAACGGTGTAGGGATAGGCGCTCTGGTCGAGCCGCCAAGGTTCGGGACGGGACATTTGGGGGCGGTGGCAGACCGGCACGCGTTTCGCAAGCATGCCCGCGCACCCCGTTGACCCTGACCGATTCCCCCGTTATGGGCGCCCCCTCGTTTCACGGGGCCTGTGCCTTTTGGGACGTAGCTTGAACATTACCGGTGCGTTGGGCCGCCGGGGGCCATGTGCTCCCATGCGGTCCTTTTCGTTCGTAAGGATCGGGCACACGGTAAAGTAACCGCCGGAATTTGCCGGTAACACAAAGGTGAAGGGCTTCATGCCGACAATCAATCAGCTGGTCCGCAAGGGCCGCGACCCGCAGAAGGCCAAGTCGAAGGTCCCTGCGATGGAAGCAAACCCCCAGAAGCGCGGCGTTTGCACGCGCGTCTATACCACGACCCCGAAGAAGCCGAACTCGGCGCTTCGTAAGGTGGCCAAGATCCGCCTGACGAATGCGCGCGAAGTCATCAGCTACATTCCGGGCGAAGGGCACAACCTGCAGGAGCACTCGGTGGTGCTGATCCGCGGCGGCCGCGTTCGCGACCTTCCCGGCGTCCGCTATCACGTTCTCCGCGGCGTTCTCGATACCCAGGGTGTCAAGGACCGCAAGCAGAGCCGTTCGAAGTACGGCGCCAAGCGTCCCAAGTAAGCCACAGTAAGCCCCGGACGTGTTCCGGAAACGGCTGAAGTTTTAGAAGGAAATTCAAGATGGCTCGTCGTCGTCGTCCCGAAAAGCGGGAAATCCTGCCTGATCCCCGTTTCGGGGATATCGTCCTGTCGAAGTTCATGAACAACATCATGCTCGACGGTAAGAAGGCCGTTGCCGAAAGCATCGTTTACGGTGCCATGGAAACGATCGAAGCCCGCGCCAAGCGCGAGCCGATCGGCGTGTTCCATGACGCGCTGAACAACGTGAAGCCCGGCATCGAAGTCCGTAGCCGCCGCGTCGGCGGTGCGACCTACCAGGTTCCCGTCGAAGTGCGTGCGGAACGTTCGCAGGCATTGGCCATCCGCTGGCTGATCACGGCCGCGCGCAATCGCAGCGAAACCACGATGGCCGCGCGCCTTTCGGGCGAGCTGATGGATGCCGCCAACAACCGTGGCAACGCCGTCAAGAAGCGTGAAGACACCCATCGCATGGCCGAAGCGAACCGCGCCTTCAGCCACTACCGCTGGTAATTTTCGACCCTATATATTGGGGAGCCGGATCGTCCGGCTCCCCAAATCTCTAAGGAAGCAACGATCATGGCCCGCAGCCATCCGCTCGACCGCTATCGCAACATTGGCATCATGGCGCACATCGACGCCGGCAAGACGACGACGACCGAGCGTATCCTCTATTACACCGGCAAGTCCTACAAGATCGGCGAAGTGCATGAAGGCACCGCGACGATGGACTGGATGGAGCAGGAGCAGGAGCGCGGGATCACGATCACGTCCGCTGCCACGACGTGCAAATGGCGCGCCGAAGACGGCAAGGGCGAAGAGCACCTGATCAACATCATCGACACCCCCGGCCACGTCGACTTCACCATCGAAGTCGAGCGTTCGCTGCGCGTGCTCGACGGTGCCGTCGCATGCTTCGATGGCGTTGCCGGCGTCGAGCCCCAGTCGGAAACCGTGTGGCGCCAAGCCGACAAGTACGGCGTGCCGCGCATGTGCTTCGTCAACAAGCTCGATCGCACCGGCGCCGATTTCTATTTCTGCGTCAACTCGATCATCGAGCGCCTCGGCGCGCGTCCGGCCGTGCTGTATCTGCCGATCGGCATCGAAGGCCAGTTCAAGGGCCTGGTCGACCTGGTCGAGAACCGCGCGATCATCTGGCTCGAAGAGTCGCTGGGTGCGAAGTTCGAATATCAGCCGATCCCCGACGACCTTGTCGAAAAGGCCGCCAAGTATCGCAGCGAGCTGATCGAAATGGCCGTCGAACAGGACGACGACCTGATGGAAGCGTATCTCGAGGGCAATGAGCCGTCGACCGCCGACCTGAAGAAGTTGATCCGCAAGGGCACGCTCAACATGTCGTTCGTGCCGGTGGTGTGCGGTTCGGCGTTCAAGAACAAGGGCGTCCAGCCCCTGCTCGACGCCGTGGTCGATTACCTGCCTTCGCCGCTCGACGTTCCCGCGATCAAGGGCGTGCTGCTCGACGGCGAAACGCCGGACGAGCGTCCGTCGTCGGACGAAGCGCCGTTCTCGGCACTGGCGTTCAAGATCATGAACGACCCGTTCGTCGGTACGCTGACCTTTGCACGCATCTATTCGGGCAAGCTCGAGACCGCGTCGCAGGTCACGAACTCGGTCAAGGACAAGAAGGAAAAGGTCGGCCGCATGCTGTTGATGCATGCGAACGAGCGCGAGGATATCCAGATCGCGTATGCCGGCGACATCGTCGCACTAGCGGGCCTGAAGGACACCACCACCGGGGACACGCTCTGCGCGATGAATGCGCCGATCATCCTCGAGCGGATGGAATTCCCCGAGCCCGTGATCGAGCTTTCGGTTGAGCCGAAGACCAAGGCCGACCAGGAAAAGATGGGCATCGCGCTCAATCGCCTGGCACGCGAAGATCCGTCGTTCCGCGTGTCTTCGGACGCCGAGAGCGGCCAGACCATCATCAAGGGCATGGGCGAACTCCATCTCGAGATCCTGGTCGATCGCATGAAGCGCGAGTTCAAGGTCGAAGCCAACGTCGGTGCGCCGCAGGTCGCCTATCGCGAATATCTCGCGAAGAAGGTCGACATCGACTACACCCACAAGAAGCAGTCGGGTGGTTCGGGTCAGTTCGGTCGCGTCAAGGCGACGATCATCCCCGGCGAGCGCGGTTCGGGCTTCCAGTTCTTCGACGAGGTCAAGGGCGGCAATATTCCCAAGGAATATATCCCCTCGGTCGAGAAGGGCTTCCGCGAGACGGCCGAGACCGGATCGCTGATCGGCTTCCCGATCATCGACTTCGAAGTTCACCTGACGGACGGCGCGTACCATGACGTCGACTCGTCGGCGCTGGCGTTCGAAATCTGCGCGCGCGGCGCGATGCGTGAAGTGGCCCAGAAGGCCGGCATCAAGCTGCTCGAGCCGATCATGAAGGTCGAGGTCGTGACCCCGGAAGATTATCTGGGCGACGTCATCGGCGACATGAACTCGCGTCGCGGACAGATCCAGGGCACCGACAGCCGGGGCAACGCCCAGACCGTCGACGCCATGGTGCCACTGGCCAACATGTTCGGTTACGTGAACCAGCTGCGTTCGTTCACCCAGGGACGCGCACAGTACAGCATGCAGTTCTCTCATTACGAGGAAGTGCCTGCGAACGTCGCCGACGAGGTGAAGGCGAAGCTGGCCTAATCATAATTTTGTCACTATGGGGGCCGCCGCACGCTGCGGTTATGCCGCCGAATCAAAGTTCAAGAAGGTAGGAAACAATGGCAAAAGCAAAGTTCGAGCGGACGAAGCCGCACTGCAACATCGGCACCATCGGTCACGTCGACCATGGCA
>JAZKBQ010000015.1:0-44218 GCA_040388515.1 Pseudomonadota bacterium
CATTGTAATCGATGACCCGCTTCACGGGGACGAGGATTTTCACGTTGGACTCTCCGAAAAACTGCCCTTCGGCATGCGATGGATTTGCGTTGGGCAGCGCAATACCCAAGAACGGCCATCGTCCGGTAGGGGCTCGCGCGTGTTATCGCAGATGCGATGGTCTGCGGCCTTTCACCTGCAACCGCCATCCGTCGATCCAACCGAGCGTCGTCCCAGAAAGCATCACGAATGTGAAATGGTCACATTGCGTATGGGCTGTCGCCGATTGCCTGTTGTCCCACCCCGAATGACTGTTAGCCTCCCGTGATTGAGCGCAGACTCATCGGAGATCAGGATGACCACGCCGCGAAAGGAATTGCCACCCGAGCTTTTCAAGCTGCTGATGACCGACATAAAGCCCCGGCCGCTAGCTCAGGAAGTACGGGCCGAGGACCCGCTCCGTCACGTTCCAGAGACCATGAAAGTTTGGCTGGGCGGTCTCAGTTTTATGTAATGCACCAGCCGCATTCTCACTCTTATTGTTCGGGCATCGCGTGGGACACCGCGCATTTGCTGTATCCAAGGCTATTGAATGCCCATCCGAGACGATAACCCGCGGCGAACCGGTGCGGATGAGCTTGAAAAGCCGTTCGTTCCCGACGAAGTCGAAGATGCGATCAAAACGCTGATCCGGTGGTCTGGTGACGACCCCGATCGCGAGGGCCTGGTCGACACACCACGGCGCGTGGCGCGCGCCTGGCTGGAATATTGTAGCGGTTATGGCGAAGATCCTGCCCGCCACTTGTCGCGCACGTTCGAGGAAGTGGGAGGATATGACGAACTCGTTTTGCTGAAAGACATTCCGTTTCAGTCGCATTGCGAACACCATATGGCCCCGATCACCGGAAAGGCGTCGATCGCTTACATGCCGCACAAGCGTGTCGTGGGAATTTCGAAGCTGGCGCGCGTGCTCAACGGATTTTCCCGACGCCTGCAAATCCAGGAACGCCTGACTGCGCAGGTGGCCCAGTGCATTTGGGATCATCTTCAGCCACAAGGTGTCGCTGTCGTAATCGAAGCGCAGCATGGCTGCATGACCGGACGGGGCGTCAGAACGCCAGGCGTGGCGATGACTACTTCCCGTCTGCTCGGCTGCTTGCTCGAAGATCCGCGCAGCCGCAAGGAAGTCCTCAGCCTGATGGGCTATTAGACGCTGAGGCGCGCGTAACGCCGAAACCTGAAACGTGCCGAACACCACTAACGAAAACGGTCTGACCGGATCGAATGTTACGAAAGCTGCCAATCCAGCACGCATGTGTGCATTGCGCCACCAAGTCAGTTTGCGGAAGCGATAAGGCTTCCGACATGCAAGATTACCTCGCAGACGATCTTAGTTGAGGTAACGATGACGCAAAGCGAGCACCAAGCGCAGTCAGGCTTGGATGGCGAAGAAAGCGTACCGCGCGGCGTTGCCTGGTTCAGCGTGATCGTTCTCCTGCTCGTAGCGATCCTCGCTTACCTTGATCGGCAGATTATCTCGCTCATGGTCGAGCCCATCCGCTCAAGTCTGGGAATAAGCGATTTCCAGATCGGATTGCTGCAAGGCGTCGCATTCGGACTTTTCTATGCCGCTTTCGGAATACCGATCGGCTGGCTGGTGGATCGATATTCGCGGCGCAAAATAATCTATTTCGGAATGACCCTATGGTCGGTTGCCGCGGCCTGCTGCGGTCTCGCCGGAAACTACGCACAATTGCTCCTTGCGCGCTTCGGCGTTGGTGTCGGGGAGGCATCGCTCTCACCGGCAGCGTACTCCATGATCGCCGACCTCTTCCCGCCGCGCCGGCTGGCACTGGCGCTCGGCGTTTTCGCGACGGGTTCCTCAATAGGTGGCGCGCTGGCTTATATGGCGGGTGGCGCACTCATCGCGCATTTCAGCGCCATCGGCCCGTTCGCGCTGCCGTGGATCGGCGTCCTCAAACCATGGCAAATGGTGTTCCTGGTAACAGGTTTGCCCGGCCTTTTGGTCGCCTTGCTCATGTTCCTCGTACCTGAACCTTCGCGCAGGCATCGAATTGCTCGTAAAGAAACCGTGGACGCCGGGGTTTTACGGTTTCTTGCGAGCAACAAGCCTTATTTCGCCTGTCATTTCCTGGGGTTCGGGCTGGTTGCCATCCTCGCTTATGGTGCCGCTGCCTGGACGCCGACAATGCTCATGCGCCGATTTGGGATGGATGTCGCACACGTCGGTATGCTTTTAGGCCTGATGGGAATCCTCTCGGGCATTCCCGGATTTATATTCGGCGGTTGGTTTGTTGACCGGTGGTACGCACGCGGCGTCAAGGATGCGCATTTGCGCTACTTCGTCTACGCGACACTGGTCGGTGCCTTGGCTGCGATTGTGGCTTTCCTCGTCGCCGACAGTCTCTGGGTATTCGTTCCAGCGTATGCGCTTCTTCACTTTTGCCAACCCTTTACCGGGCCGGCAGTCGCGCATCTGCAAATGGCGACACCCAACGAGTATCGCGGCCGCGTATCAGCATTGTTCGTGCTCGTCTTCAATCTGATGGGAATGTGTCTGGGGCCGCCGTCCGTCGCATTTCTGACCGACTACGTTTTTCATGACCCCAAGTTGGTCAATCAGTCGCTTGCAACCATGTATATCGGCGTGGCTTTGGCGGCGTCGATCTTGTTCTGGTTTGGCCTGAAACCCGCACGTCGCGCGGTGACGGCTCAATGAGCAACACGCTGTCTGGCCGCCGTATACTGGTAACCGGTGCGGCATCCGGTATCGGCCGCGCTATCGCAGAGCTTTTCGCCGAGCGCGGCGCCGCCCTCGCTTTGCTCGATAAAGATATGGACCCACTTACCCGCCTTGCGAATGAGACGCGCAGTGTCGCGATCGACGTGGACCTCCTCGACGAAACGGCAACACTCGCGGCGCTCGATAAGGCGGTCGAATCGCTGAACGGTTTGGACGGCTTGGTCAACTGCGCCGGCGTTGCGGGATCGATGCCGCTTGAGAGACTGGATCGCGCGACCTGGGATCGCTTCATGGGCGTGAACTTAACGGCGCCTTACCTGCTTTGCCGTGCTGCTTTGCCCCATCTGCTCGCAAGTCAGGCCGCGACCATCGTCAACATAGCGTCCGGACAAGCGATCCTGCCAAACGTACCCGGAATTTCCGCTTACGCTGCTTCGAAGGCGGGACTTGTCGCATTCACGAAGGCCCTGGGCGCCGAACTCTCTCCGCACATCCGCGCCAATGTCGTGGCACCCGGCATCGTCGACACACCGATGGTTCGTTCCGTCCTGGGCGATTACCCCAATCCCGACGATGCGCCGTTCGTCCAGCAATATGCAATGAAGCGTGTCGCGAAACCGCAAGAGATTGCAGAGGCTGTATTGTTCCTCACGAGTTCGGCTTCGTCGTACATCACCGGCACGGTTTTGGCGGTCGATGGAGGTCGCACGTTTCATTGATTAGGAGTTGGAAAATGACCCCGCGCTATCCCGTCATGGAGTTTGCATCGGTCGAGCCGCACTGGTCACGCAACCACGAACTTGCACAACATTACAACGCCGCTTCGATTGTCCCCTCGCATATCGAACCATATCTCGTTCGTGTGATGCTGAAGGCGCTGCCGCAGATACAAAAACTGGACACAGGCTTGGCAGCCGATATCGAGATCTTCAACAAGCAGGAAGTGGAGCATTGCAAGCGACATAACGCCTTCAACGCTATGTTGCGCGACAAAGGTTATCCGGAACTCGCGAAATTCGAAAAGCAACTTGCGTCTGAGTATAAGGGCTGGTTGGCCAATCGCTCACTTAAATTCAACCTGGCCTACGCCGAGGGTTTTGAGGCGATGGGCTCAAGCAACGCTGAAACATTCTTCGAGGTGCTTCCATTGCTCGAGCGCAGCGCGGACCCTCAGGCCCTCGAGCTCTGGAAATGGCATCTCGCTGAAGAATTCGAGCATCGCCATGTATGCTTTGACACATATCGCGTGCTTTTCGGTCGAGGACTGTTCCGCGGGTATTTCTACCGTTGCTGGGCGTACCTCTACGCGTATCGGCATTTAACCCGGTTCATGGATTCGGTGGCCGATTATCTCATCGACGTGGATCGCGAGGGACTACCGCCTGAGCAAATCGAGAAATCGAAAGCGCGCGTCGCTTCGCACCGTGCGATGGCACGGCGGCGGGATCGAAAGCAGATGCTCACCGTCCTGTCTCCATTGTACAACCCGTCTCGGAAGCGGCCGTCGGCAGCGATGCGTGCTTATCTCGAAGACATTACGCCTGCTCGCGGCCTTCACGCCACCGCGTGACTGAGCACATAACTGCCGACTGAGCAGACTTGTGATCGTTGCAGCGTCAACGGGCAGAAGCGCGTGACCTTCGACAATTTTGGCTCTTAAGGTCGTCCATCGTTCTGCACGAAGTAAGTGGACCCAGTCCCACGTGCCGAAATGAACATACCCAGAAAGGGAGAGGGTAATGGACCGGACACTGCAGGTTTCGCTGTTGGCAGTCACGATCGCTCTTGGCACAGCAGCCCCCGCGCGCGCGCAAAATACTGTATCGACGCGACCGACACCAAGCGCGGCACCGACGCAGCCCGGCGAGACAGCAGATGCCGCAGAGACTGCCGGACAAGGGTATGGGGATATTGTCGTAACTGCGCGTCGGCGCGAAGAAAAGCTGCAGGACGTCCCGCTGGCGGTGACCGCGATTGGCGGAAAATCACTCGCATCGGCGAATGTCTTTCAGGTACAGGACATTCAACAAAAGGTGCCAGGGCTAACCATACAGGCATCGGCTTTCGGCTCGAATGTGCTGCAAGTCGCGATCCGCGGCCAGCGCCAATTCGACCCGTACATTAGCAAGGATCCTGCCGTCGCCGTTTACTTCGCCGACGTGGTGCAAAACCGCCCACAGGGGTTGAACTCAGGTCTGTACGATATCGAGTCTGTCCAGGTTCTCAAAGGTCCTCAAGGCACTTTGTTCGGTCGTAACACGACAGGCGGCGCGATGATCATCACGCCGGTGGCGCCGAGTGCGAACTTCGAGGGCTACGTAACGGCAGGCTTCGGGAATTATGACGCGTGGAGAGTGGAAGGCGCGGTCAACGTTCCAGTCGCAGACTGGATACAGGTACGCGTTGCAGGTGCGCTCCAGCGTCGAAAGGGGTTCACGAACAATGTCACGACCGGCCAACAACTCGACGACGAGCATAAGGATAACTGGCGTGCGTCCATCCGCCTGACGCCATTCGACGGATTTGAAAATCGAACTGTTATCAGCGGTTTCAATGCCGACGAGAATGGCATTGGCTATAAGCTTTATGGAACATTGCCCGGTGTGGGCTTTGGATCGTCGCCGGCCGTTCTTGCCGAGCTCGCACGGGTCAACGCGTTGCCTTTTCACAGCACGACGAGCGATCTGGTCCTCAGCACGCAGATCAAGACCTTTAGTGTTTCGAACGTTTCCACGTTGGACGTCACCGATGGCGTCACACTGAAAAACATCGCCGGCTATCGTTTTGTCGATTCCCACATTCCGTTCGATCTCGATGGCTCGAGCCTGACCTCAACGGATGCCGCTGGCAAAATCGTGCCCTTTTTCCCATCCCGGGAGGATATGACGGTACGTCAGTATAGCGACGAGCTCCAGATGCTCGGCACGATATTCAATGGCAGCTTGGACTATATACTGGGCGGCTTCTACTTTCTCGAGAAAGGCAGCGACCGCCAGCAAACGGGTGGCCAGGGTGGCGTGACAACTGGTGGCATCTATCAGGGCGACCGGGTCACGTTCTCGGACCCAGTGCGGAATGAGTCATACTCGGGATTTGCCCAGCTTACATATCGCCTGCCCTTCGCGCCCAAGTTTTCGTTTACCGCCGGCGGGCGGTTTAATCATGACAAGCGCGAACTCACATCGCGCAACCTGATATCGAATGGCACTTGTCGCCTGGTCGACGCGGCCGGCGTCATCCTGAATCCATGCGAAGCCTATCACGAAGCGAGCTTCGACCGCTTCACCTACACCCTGAGTGCTGACTGGAAGGCAATGGAGGGGTTGATGGTCTATTTCGCCCACCGGAAAGGCTATCGCACCGGGGGCTTCAACATTTCCGCGACGACGCCTGTTCAGTTCACGCCATTCCAGCCGGAAGACGTGCTGGACTACGAAGTCGGCTTGAAAACTGATTTTCATATGAGTGGTGGCAGTGGTAGATTCAATCTCGCCGCCTACACGCAAGACTACAAGAATATTCAGCGCAATCAGGGCAGTATCATCAACGGCGTCTTCACGCAGACGATCGTCAATGCTGCGGCGGCTGAAATTCAGGGCTTCGAGGCCGAACTCTCGCTTCGTCCGGCACGGTTTATCGATTTCGGTGTCAACGTCGCCTATATCGATGCGAAATACACAAGCTGGATCAGCAACGGCGTCGACATTTCTCGCTCGATGTTTGCTGGCACTCCGCAGTGGACGATAAGTTCGAATCTTGGGGTAACAATTCCCCTCGAAGGCGTGGGCAAACTCGGAGTTCGTGGCGACCTTTATCACCAGACCGTCACAAACAACTCAGACAATAACTTTTTAGCGGCCCAGAACCGAATTTCGCCAACCTCGCTTTTGCCAGCGTACACCTTGGTGAATGGTCGTGTGGATTTGGCCGACATCGCGGGAAGCCGAGTCACAGCAAGCGTGTGGGTCAAAAACCTTTTTGACGCAGAATATTTGGCGGGCGGCACCGAATTGGCGAACACGGGTATCGGTTACACCGCAGACTTTCTCGGAGCACCGCGAACCTACGGTGTGGAGCTGAACGTCAAGTTTTAGCGGCCGGTCTGGTCAGTCGGCAAACATTGCTTTGATTGCGCCCAGATCCGCCTTTAGCGAAGTAGTGCGCGGCAGCGCGTCCAGGATCAGGATACGCGTTGGGACGTGGTGGACAACCAGCTTTTGCCGAAGATAATCGCGTAACTCCGTTTCGGTGATGCGTGGCATGCCGTCGCGCAGTTCGACCGCTGCGACGGGCACGGCGCCCAGGCGGTGATCCGGCAAACCGACAACCGCGGCGTCGAGCACCGCCGGATGGCCTTGCAACGTCGTGACGATCTTTTCGGGAAGCACTTTGAATCCGCCGCGAAAAATCGCGCCATCGCCCCGGCCTCGATGAAATACGAACCCGTCGCCGTCGATCACGGCCAAATCCGTCGTGCGGATCCAATCGTCGTTTACTGCGGGCACAATCGCTTCCAGATAGCCGACTTCGCCGGGCGGAAGTGGCACACGGGTGTCGGGATCGGTCACCCGCAATTCAATCCCGGGAAGCGGTTTACCCATCGAACCTCGCTTCGTGTCGCGATATTCGTGGTACAGAGCCGGGGTCCAGCTGATGATCGTCCCGCAGAATTCGGTCGCACCATACGCCCAAATCACTTTCAAGTCATATGCTCGCTCAAATTCATCCTGAAGCTCAGGGGAGAATGGCGCACCGCCGCCGAAGAAATAGCCGACGCTGGCCATGTCTTCCTTCGTAACGCCTGCATCGAGTGCCATCCGGGCCACCGCGGGAGGTCCGCTAAGAAATTTCGGACGGTGTTTGCGGACCGCAGCAATCCATTCGGGCACGTTAAACTTGTCTAGCAGTGTTGTGTGCCGCTCAAGGATTACGCCTGCCACGAGGTTGCACATCCCGCCAATACCACCGTACGGCCAAGTCAGGATGTCCGGCTCAGGGTCCAGCCCCGTTCTCGCCGCCGCAACGCTTTCAACCGCGCGAACAAGCATTCGAAAGGGAAAGAGAATGCGCTTCGGCTTGCCAGTCGTGCCGCTGGACAAAATCTCTAGGCCGCGTTCTCCTTCGACCAAGGGGAACTCGTTTGAGCCAACATGTTCCAAGCCCGTTTTCAGGCGAACAGTGTTGGCCTCGTGATCGACGACAAGCCCCGCTCCGCCGATCGTCCGAACGGCGTCACCGATTTCGGGAGACCAGTCGTTGATATCTGCGACCACAGCACCAAAGCGGGTATCTAGAATCTCGGCAGCCATCGCGTCGGGCGACTGTATCGCGTAGACCGTTGTTAGGGCTCGACCATGTGCGATGAGCCCCAGCATAACAGCAGCATGCAACGCTCGATTGCGCACAATAACGCCAATCCTCGCGTCGACCGGCACCCCCGCCTCGTCAAGCAACCTGATCGACTGTTCGGCAAAGGCTCGGATTTCGCCGCGCGTGTAGTCCCGCCCCTGATATGCAAACAGCTGCCGCTCTGGGTCGCTAGCCAGCTTCTCCTGCAGCCTGTCCAGAAAGTTCATGCATGCCCTCGCCCGTGTGTGCTCGAGCACCGTGTAACGGACACTTCATCTCTGCCGAAGCATTCAAGGCAACCTGGCTCATTCGAGCACATGGCTGATCGATTTCACTACCGAGGCCCTTCGTCCTTGAAACGCGGACCTACGATGGGATCCGAAATGGCCATCAATTTACGGTTTCACGAAACCATCGTAGCCGAATCTGGTATCGCAGTGGTATCGCAAATGCCTTGTTTTCTGCGTTTGTTCCTAGAAGTTCCGACGCGTTTTCCACGGTTTTCCGCGGATTAATCGAGCAATACCCTCCCTCCGAAGGCAGGGGTCAGGGGTTCGAATCCCTTCGAGTGCGCCACTTCCCTGCCAGACCATCGCCGCTGCCGTGCATAAACGGCTGTCCTACATGCTTGCGCCTTGCCATACCCGCGTTCGGGCAAGACGGATGAGCGTCGTGCGGGCTCTTTCGCTTGTCGAACCGGTTCTGATCATGCTCTTGCAGAGAGTGTCGTGAGGCTAACTTTTACTAACCTTTGAGATCGGGCTGGGCGGAGCGATGCCGCCGCGCGAACCGCATCGTGACGAATTAGCGCCGTTGCCCGTTCGGCCGCGCGCTATGCTGGCCCGATGGGAGAGAGACTGTTGGAGGGGCGCATGGCGCTCGTCACCGGAGCCAGCCGCGGCATCGGCTTTGCGATCGCGCAGCGGCTTGCGTCCGAAGGCGCGACGATTGCCGTCGCCGCGCGATCCTCGGACGGCAGTCTCGAGAATGCCGTTGCCGAGATACAGGCGGCGGGCGGACATGCGTTTCCGCTGCAGGCCGACATCGGTGACGATGACGTGCTGAAAGCGCTGCCCGACAAGGTCGTCGAGCACGCCGGACGCCTAGATATTCTGGTCAACAACGCCGGCAGCGCCATCTACGGCGACTTTGCGTCGCTCGAGACCGCGTCGATCGACCATATGCTTCGGCTCTACCTGCGCGCGCCGATGTTGCTGGCGCAAGCGGCGATCCCGGCGATGCGCGTGGGCGGGTGTGGCTGGATCGTGAACGTCGGCTCGATTACCGCCCTGGCGCCCGCGACACCCTATAGTGCCGGGTCGCTCGGCGGGGCCGACTGCGTCTATGCGGCGGCGAAGGCGGGGCTGCTGCGGTTCACGCAAGGACTGGCCGCCGCGCTGCTCCGCGACGATATTGCGGTCAACATGGCTGCGCCCTCCACCGCGATCCGAACCCCCGGCGCCGATGCGCTGATCGCCGCCGACTATCCGGTCGAGCGGGTGGAATATCTCGCGGAAACGGTGCTCGCGCTCTGCCATCGCCCAGCAGCTGAACGAACCGGACTTTCGGCATTCAGCCTGCACTATCCGGCGGCGCAAAAGCTTGCGGTCATGACGCTCGACGGCAAGACACGCCTGCCCGACATCGACCCGCCTTCCTGGCGTCACCCCGCGACCCCGTTGCGGGGCGACGAACTGACGCCGCATATCTCCGCCGCTGCATGAGGGCCGTCGCACTTCACGGCTTCGACGGCTCGGCGTCGGTCGGCATCGCCGATGTGTCCGACATCGCACCCGGCCCTGGCGAGATCGGCATTTCGGTCGCTGCCGCTGGTCTCAATCCCGCCGACTGGAAACTGGCCGAGGGCTGGCTGCGCGACACATACCAGCCGTCCTTTCCCTATGTGCTGGGCTTCGACGCCGCCGGGACGGTCGATGCTGTAGGGGCTGGCGTTACGGGGTTCTCCATCGGTGACCGTGTTGTTGCGAAAACCGCCGTCGGGCGCGGCGGCGCGGGCGGGTGCGCCGAGCGCACGGTCGTCGCCGCGCATCTTGCCAGCATCTTGCCGGATGCAATCGACTTCATCACGGCGGCCGCCCTGCCCACCGCCGGGATCACCGCATGGGAATCGACGCTGGTCGCCGGCGCTCTTCGCACGGGCCAGTCGATCCTCGTCAACGGCGGCGCGGGCGGCACCGGCAGCTTCGCGATCGGCATCGCCCGCATGACCGGCGCCCACATCGCCGCGACGGCGGGTGCAAGGAACCTGGCTTACCTTTCCGAACTCGGATGCGATCTTGCCCTCGACTATCGCACCGACTGGCGGCCCAAGCTGCGGGAGCGGTTTCCCGATGGCGTCAATGTGCTGCTGGACACGGTCGGGCAAGGCGTGCTCGACCATCCGCTCGACCTCATCCGCGATGGCGGGGTTTTCGTCACGATCGGTACGCTGGTGCGCAACGAGCCGCGCCCGGCGGAACAGCGCGGCATCCGCGTGTTGACGTCGATGTCGAACCGCGAACGCGAGGGCGAACAGCTCGGCGCGCTCGTGAGTGCCCTGGCGTCGGCCGGACTCCGCTCGCCCGCGATCGAGACGATCTCCCCCGTCGATGTGCCTGCGGCGCTCGACCGATTGAAGGAGGGCCATGTCCGCGGCAAGCTCGTGGTCGATATCGCGCGCGGGTGCTGGCAATGATCTTCATCCTCGACCAGCTCCAGTCATTGCCGGGGCAAGGCAAGGCGCTCCACGACCTGTGCCGCGAAGTCTATCTGCCCGCGGCCGCGGAGCGCGGGCTGACCCTGGTCCACAGCCTGGTATCGCCGCCGCTGTGGCTCGATGACGACAGCAACATGCTGTTCTTTCTCTGGAGCCTTCCCGACGCCAAGGCCTTCTGGCGAAAGAACGAACTGGGCAGGCGCGATCCGGCCGTTCATGACTGGTGGGCACAGGTCGATCGCCTGACCATGTCACGCGATCGGCGCACCCTCGCCGATCCCGCCGATTTCGACCGGTTGGCCGGTGGCTGAACTCATCGCCCTGCTGAGTTGGCGGACAGGAGCCGACGAGGCCGCACGGGCGGCCGTGCAGGATGCTCTCCGGCAAAGGTTTCGGCTCGTTTCGAACGTGCTGCCCAGCGGCCGCAACGCGGGCGACCTCCTTGTCCGGCATGATGACGCGGCGACGGATTGTCCGGCGGACTTCGGGTTGGGTGCGCTTTACGAGGATGCGGTGGAAAGCGCCGACGGTGCGCTGTTCGAGGCGGTCGCGGAGGGCGGCGACCCCATCGCGTCGCCCATTCACCGCACCGCCCTCTTTTGTGCGGACCGAAACCGGTCGACCGAACGTCTCGACCAATTCGAACGGGAAACCGTGTCCCTGCCTCGCTACGTGCCTGTTATCCAGGGCTGGAGATTGGGTCGCGTCACGCGCGCCTGGGGGCGGTTTCCGTGGTCTTATGTCTGGGAACAAGGTTTCGACCGGCCGGAACACCTGACGCACGATTACATGATGGCCGCGGCACATTGGGGATATGTCGACCGCTGGTTCGACCCGGAACATCCCGATCAGCTGATCGCCCCCGGGCTATGCCACGCCTTCTGTCATAACCCGCCAGGGACACACGCCGCACCATGACCGACCTCGCCACACTCCTCGACATTCGCGCGATCGAGCAGACCTATTTCCTCTATTGCGAAGCGATCGATGCCAAGGATTTCGGACGGCTGGCGGCGGTGTTTTCAGCCGATGCTGTGCAAGACTATCGCAGTTCGAACGGGATATTGCAGTCGGGTGTCGCACCACTGATCGAACGGCTGACGCGCAACATGGGCCACGCATCCTATTGCGGCGCCACGCAGCACAACATCACCAATATCCGCGTCACGATGACGGCCGAGGGTGCCGACACAAAAGCGCATTTCTACGCGATCCACGCCGGCACCGGACCGTTCGAGGGACATCGGTACAGTTGCTGGGGTCAATACGAAGACCGGTGGATCCGGACCGCCGACGGCTGGCGCATTGCCGAGCGCGGGTATCGCAACTGGCACACCGAAGGCCCGGTCGCGATCATCCGGGGCGTTGGCTGGGAAGGATAGAGATCGCTCAGGCCGCGAGTACCGCGCGGACGATCACGCGGAACCGGTCGAGAAGAGCATCGTCCTTTAGCAATGCGTCGGACATGTGACCCACGACGCCCAATGCCGTATCGGCGTGAAGCTTCGCAGATTCAGCCGGCAGGTCGGGCCTCGCATGCCTTAACGCGGCACCCAGGTGTTCGACGATGTCCTCACGGATCCGGTGCAACTGCTGCCGATCGTCCGCTTCGAGTTGCGCGACCCCGGATTGAAGCAATGCGAGGACATCGCCCTGCCTGCCTGCATGATCGACCAGCGCATTGGCGAGCCCCGTCAGCGCGTCGTCGCCATGACTTCCGGAAACGGCCAGGTCGATTGTCGACACTGCATCCGCCGATGCCGCCTCGATAAGCGCAGTCAGGATTTCGGGTTTGCGCGAGAAATACCGGTAGATCGCGGGGCCGCTGATCCCGACCTCCGCGGCGATGGCATCGATCGAGGCCGCATCATAACCACGCGCACGAAACATGGCGCCGGCGGCCGCAAGGATTTCCATGCGCCGTTGGGCATGCGGCAACCGCCGCCGCCCCGTGCTGCTCATAATCGCCACTGAAAATAACTCCTTGCCGGGAGGCTAGCAGCGCCGTCACGAATACGCTAGTTAACGGTCGTTCACTTACGGAGGATCGGATGACTTTGCGACACAGGCCGTTGGCCGACCCGGCATGTTTCGATCCGGACGGGTTTGCAGCCCATGGTTATCCGCACGACGTCTGGGCAAAGATGCGTGCCGAGACGCCGGTCGCCTGGCATGACGACGGCATCCGCGAACCCTTTTGGGCCATCACCCGCTATGCGGACATCACGGCGGTCGGAAAGGATAGCGACAACTTCCTGAACGCGCCGGGCGTGACGATCCTGCGCAAGGACAATGCCGCCGCGTCCAATGCTGCACGGGTGCCGCTGATGCTGACGATGGACCCGCCCGAGCATCACCAGAATCGCATGGTCCTTCGCGAACGGTTTAAGCCCAGCGTGATGCGCGCGCTGGAAGAGCATATCATCATTCGCTGCCGCGAAATCGCGGACGATGTCGCAGCCGCCCGGATCAACGCCGTCGATCCGGCGGCGCCAATCGATTTCGTCGAGGCGATCGCCATGCGTCTGCCGCTCGATGTGATCCTCGAACTGCTCGGCGTCCCGACCGCCGACCGCGACCAGATGTACCTGTGGAGCAATGCGGTCATCGGCAGCGAGGATCCCGAATATGGCGATATGGACTTGCCGCGCGAAGCGATCGTTGCCGCGCAACAGGCGATGTTCGGCTATTTCGCGAAGTTCATCGCCCAGCGCCGCGCGGCGCCGCGCGGAGACCTCGTCAGCCTGTTGGTCGCGGCACGGATCGGCGGCGAACCGCTCAGCGACCGCGAAATCCTCGGCTTCTGTTTCCTCCTCGCGATTGCGGGGAACGAAACGACACGCAACGCCACCAGCGGGGCGATGCTGGCGTTGTTCGAACATCCCGAACAACGCGCGGCGCTGACCGCCGACCCTGCGCTTATGCCGACGGCCGTGGAAGAGCTACTGCGCTGGGTGACGCCGATCATCTACATGGCGCGGACGACCGCTAACGATGTCGAGGTCGGCGGCCAGGCGATTGCGGCGGGGGAAAAGGTCGTCCTCTTTTATCCGTCCGCCAATCGCGACAACGCCGCGTTCGAGAACGCTTTTTTGCTAGACCTCTCGCGCAAGCCGAACCGGCACCTGACCTTCGGGTTCGGTCGTCACAGTTGTTTGGGGAACGATCTTGCCCGGATCGAGCTCCGCGCCGTGCTGAGGGAACTGCTGCAACGCTTTCCGGCAATGCAACTTGCGGGACCGGTCAGCCGACTGCGGTCGAACTTCGTTGGCGGCATCAAACACATGCCCGTGGTGCTCGCCCCCTGACTCGACATGGTCCACCCTCTTCATTAGCAATGATTTATATAATGGAGGGAGTTTTATATAATGGAGGGAGTTTTAGATGCTGGATTGGAACGCTCTCTACGCGAGCCGGATGGGCGACGTTGTTCCCTCCGACATCCGCGAACGAATGAAATTGCTCGCGGCCGGGCAGATCATCCATCTGAGCGGTGGCCTGCCCGATCCGGACATCTTTCCTTATGACGCCCTCGCCGACGCATCGGCACGAATATGGAGCAACCGCACCCGGGCACGGGTCGCGCTGCAATACGCGCCAAGCGAAGGACACGGCCCGCTGCGCGAATGGATCGCGGACTACCTGACTCGTAACGGCGCTCCGTGTGGCATCGACAACGTCATGATCGTCAACGGATCACAGCAGGGTCTTGATTTCGTTGGAAAACTCCTCCTGTCGCCCGGTGATCGGGCGATGGTGGAGGTTCCCAGTTTCATCGGCGCTCTCCGCGCGTTCGATGCATATCAACCGAGCTATGTCGGACTGCCAAAGGACAGCACCGCCTGGAATCGCGCGACGCTCGGCGGCGCGAAATTCTGCTACGTGGGACCCGACTTTCGCAACCCAACGGGCACGACAATGACCCGCGAGGAGCGTGATCGGCTGCTCGACCTGTCCAACGAGGCCGGCATGCCGATCGTCGAGGACAGTTGTTACGACCGCCTGCGTTATGACGGCGATCATGTCCCATCGCTGTTCGCGCTGGGAATTGCGCGCCACGGCGACGTCGAACGATCGCCCGTCATCCAGACCGGCACGTTTTCCAAGACCATCGCACCATCGCTGCGGGTGGGCTGGATGGCTGGCCCCGCTGCCGTGATCCGAAAATGCGTTCTGATCAAACAGGCAAGCGACCTCGCGACCAGCGCGCTCAACCAAATGCTCTTGCTCGACGTCGTCCAGACGCACCTCGACGCTGCGGCGGATGTGGGGTGCAATGTTTACCGCGAGCGCCGCGATTCGATGCTCGCAGCGCTCACCGAACATATGCCCGAGGGGTATCGTTGGACGCAGCCTGAGGGCGGTTTGTATATCTGGATGGAACTACCCGAACATATCGACGGGGGCGTGTTCGCGCAGCGGGCTCTCGCCGAACATAGCGTTTCGACGATCTCGGGCGCGGCCTTCTATCCCGCTGGCATCCCCGCGAAACGCAACACGCTCCGGCTCAGTTTTTCGATGATCCCATCGGATGTGGCGAGCGAAGGCATTGCGCGCATCGGCCAGCTCGCACGTGAGTTGGCGATGGTTCCTGCCTGATCAGGCGGGCACGGCGGCACTGACCGCAATCTCCAGCGCATAGGCTGGCGAGGCCAATACCGTCTGGATCGTCGTCCGCGTCGGCGTACAGCCGGGTACGATCCATTTGTCCCAGGCCGCGTTGACATCCGCCAGCGAGGCGA
This sequence comes from Pseudomonadota bacterium, assembly GCA_040388515.1. Taxonomy (GTDB): domain Bacteria; phylum Pseudomonadota; class Alphaproteobacteria; order Sphingomonadales; family Sphingomonadaceae; genus Sphingomonas_O. Next base: position 15,551 of record JAZKBQ010000015.1, read on the forward strand.
TGTCCGTCAGATAGAGATTAGCCGTTAGCAGTGCAGAGCGATCCGTACCGGCTTCGGTCAGCAGAGCATCGATCCGGTCGAGCACTTCGCGCACCTGATCCGCCACCGGCCCGCCGCGATTATCGATCGCTACCTGCCCCGACAGGTGCACGATTCCGTTATAGACGACCGCGCCGCTCATCCGCGGGTTGGCAGCAATCCGGGTAATCTCGCTCATTCCTCAGTTCCTCGTTTGTGAGAGCGCAAGCGTTGCGATGCGATCGAGTTGTTCGACTGCAGCCGCCGCCTGCGCCGAAGACGCCGTCCCGCGGATCAGCCGTCCCTTGATACCGTGGATGATAGCCGCAAGCCGGAACAGGCTGAACGCGACATAGAAATCGAGCCGATCGATCCCATCGCGCCCGGTGCGACGGCAATAGGCCGCTACATAATCCTGCTCGCCGGGGATGTTCAGTGCGGGCAGGTCGAGACCGGCTATCCCGGTCGAGAATCCCGGCGGCATACGGTAGACCATCAAGTGATAGCCGAAGTCCGCAAGCGGATGCCCAAGCGTGGACAACTCCCAATCGAGCACAGCCACGACGCGAAGTTCGGTGGGGTGGAACAGCATATTGTCGCAGCGGAAGTCTCCGTGGACGATCGTCGCCTCGTCCCCGGGTGGGATATTCGCAGGCAACCATTCGATCATCGCGTCCATCGCGGGCACGCGTCCGGCATCGGTATCTGCCAGATATTGCCCCGACCAGCGCGCGATCTGCCGCTCGAAATAATTGCCCGGCCGTCCGTAATCGCCCAGCCCGATCGCGACTGGATCGAGGTTGTGCAGCTTGGCAATCGTGTCGTTCATGGCGTCGAAATAAGCTGGGCGATCTTCCCGCGGCACTTCGGGAAACGCCGTGTCCCAGAAGGTCCGCCCCTCGACCAGTTCCATCACGTAGAATGCGGTGCCGATGACGTCGGCATCCATGCACAGTCCGAATGTCTCGGGCACCGGAAATCCGGCGCCGTGCAAAGCCGTGATGACCCGATACTCCCGGTCGACCGCGTGTGCGCCCTTCAGCAATTCGCCCGGCGGCTTGCGGCGCAGGACGTAGGACCGCGACGGCGTGTCCAACCGATAAGTCGGATTGGACTGACCACCCGAGAACTGCCTGACCCCAAGCGGTCCGGAAAAGCCGGGCACGTTTTGCGTCATCCAGCCGCGCAGCCCGTCTTCGTCGAACCTGTGCGCTGGCCGGACAGCCGCAGTGGCGGCATCAGCCATGGACGCTCACCGCCGGTTGCCGACCTTGCGCCGCGCGAGCCAGTTCGTACGTTGACTGCTCCAGCCCCGTCGCCGGAACGATCTCGCCAGCGCGATCCGCGATCCGGTCCAGCCCCGCGAGGACCTGTTCCGCGGCGTCATCCCCGGTGCCGACGTACAGGCCCTGCGTCATGGTGATATGAGCGCATTCGAAACTGCCCGCGCCCGCACACATGATCATGCCCGTCGGCGCATCATCGCAAACGAGCGCGAGCATTGCGGGCGCCACGGTGGACGGATCAAGCGCCGTCAACTGGTCCTCGCTCATGATGTCGGCGGTCATGCGCGTCGCAGCGGACGGCGCGAGGGCATTCACCCGAACACCGTATTTCGCGCCCTCCTGCGCCAGCGTCTTCATGGCGCCGACCAGCCCCATCTTGGCCGCTCCGTAATTCGACTGGCCGAAATTTCCGTAGAGACCGGATGACGACGTCGTCATGAGGATACGTCCATGGCCTTGGGCGCGCATGAGATCCCACACCGCCTTCGTACAGTTGATCGACCCCATCAGGTGGACATCCACCACCGTCCGGAAGTCTTCGAGATCGAGCTTTGCGAAGGTTCGGTCGCGCAGGATCCCTGCGTTGTTGACCAGGATGTCCACCCTGCCCCACCGGTCGACGACCTGAGCAACCATATCGGCCACCTGCGCTGCGTCGGTCACGCTGGCGCCGTTCGACATCGCCTCACCACCGGCCGTACGAATTTCCTCGACGACCGCATCGGCCATGGCGCTCCCGCCCCCATTGCCGTCCCGTGAACCGCCCAGATCGTTGACCAGAACACGCGCCCCACGCTTGGCCAGCAACAGCGCATGGGCCCGGCCGAGGCCGCCGCCTGCGCCGGTCACGATCGCAACCCGTCCGTTTAAATCTATCGTCGTCATATCGGCTCCAAGCATCAAAGAAATCGGGAGGAAATGGTGGTCAGCAGGTCGCTGCCGGTCTCGACGGGGCGCAGCCAGGCGTCGATCCGCGGCATCTCCCGTTCCATGAAATAGCGGCACGCCCACAGCTTGCCGCCGCGGAACGTATCATCCGGCGTGTCAGCGCATAGCAAAGCCCGGTCGAGCCAGAGCCAGCCGGAAACGCCATGCCCGAACGCACGCAGAATGGACGTTGCATGCGCGGTCGCGACGTCGTGTGATACCGTCATGGTGGCATAGGCCGCATCCAGCCGGTCCCACCACTCCGCCAGCGTTCGGCCGTGTGCGGCGAGACCGGGAATGGCGGCGGCCGCGGAGCAGGTTTGCGCAACCTTTTCACGCAGCAACGCCAGCCCTTCACCCTTGTCGCGCAGCAGCTTGCGGCCGACGAAATCCAGCCCCTGGATACCGGTCGTCCCCTCATGGATCGGGTTCAGCCTGTTATCGCGCCACAACTGTTCGACGTCGAAATCGCGCGTGTAGCCATAACCGCCATGCACCTGGATCGCGATATCGTTGGCGGCCAAACCCCATTCGGACGCCCATGTCTTTGCGATCGGGGTCAGCAATCCCAGCAGCATCTCCGCTTCTTCGCTGCCCGCCGCGGCGTCGTCCGTCAGGCGAGTACAATAAAGCATCAGCGCCAGCGCGCCCTCGGCATAGCATTTGGCCGCCAGCAACATGTCCTTGACGTCGGGATGCTCGATGATCGCCGGGGTGTCCGTACCGGCGTATCCTGCCGGACGCCCCTGCACGCGTTCCTGCGCGTAGCGAAGAGCCAGGCGATAGCCGCGATAAGCAAGCGCCGCGGCACCGAGTCCCACCCCAATGCGCGCCTCGTTCATCATCCGGAACATCTGCGGCAGGCCCTGTCCCGACTCACCGACGATCCACCCGATCGCACCCGCCGCGCCGTCGGGACGATGAGCTCCCTCGCCCAGATTCAACAGGCAGTTGGTCGTGCCGCGGTAGCCCATCTTGTGGTTGAGTCCCGCAACCGCGATGTCGTTCCGCGCCCCGTCCGGCAGGATCTTCGGCACGATGAACAGCGAAATGCCGCGCGTGCCTGTAACCAGCCGTCCGTCTGCATCGGGCACTTTCGCCAGCACAAGATGGACAATGTTTTCAGACAGGTCGTGATCCCCGCCGGAAATCCACATCTTGTTTCCGGTCAGCCGGTACCGCGCACCGAATTCGTCGTCGCCGTCGGGCATGGCGCGTGTCGCAACGTCCGCCAGGTTCGATCCTGCCTGCGGCTCGGACAAACACATCGTCCCGAACCATTCGCCCGCAATCTGTGGGACAGCAAATTTGGCGATCTGTGCTTCCGTCCCGAATGCGGCGATCAGCCGCGCATTGGCCGTCGTCAGCATGGGATAGGCGGCGGTCGCGACGTTGGCGCACAGGAATTGCGCGAAGGACGCATTCGCCAAAAGGCCGGGAAGGCCCATCCCGCCGATCTCGGGTGAAAAACTCGCCGAAAACAAACCGAGCTCGGCATATTGGCGAAGGGCATCGCCAATCGCCGGCAGGGCATGAACACCACCCTCGTCCAGATAAGGCTCTTCGCTATCCGCCGCCTTGTAGTGGGTAAGGAACGTGTCCGCCGCCAGTTGTTCGGACAGGTCGAGAATAGCCTCGGCCATCGAACGATCGATCGCATCGAACGACGGCCTTGCCAGCACATCGTCCAGCTTGAGCCAGTCCCACAGCAGGAAGTTCAACTCGTCGCGTGAAATCAGGACGTCGTTCATCACTCTCCCAACGGATTTTACCAGCGTGGCGATAGAAACGGCGCGAAGAAGCGTCGAATGTCAAAGCCGGATCATAGGCATCGAAAAACGGCAATTGCGACGACGCCGTCTTTCGCTTCAGCGTCCGGCGAACGAGAGGAACAATATGGCTGGGCCGCTACATCCCGACATGCAGGCGATGCTGGACCGCCGTGCCACGCTCGGCCTCCCGGGGTTTGCCGATGGTACGCCGGAAGACGCGCGCCGCAGCTTCGCCCAGTCGCAGGCAGCCCTGCCGCCCAATCGGGGAGCAGCGGTCGACCTGATCGAGGACTTTACGGTCGCGCCGCATGGGCCTGTCCCGGTTCGGCGATACGTTGCTCGCGAAAAAGCGGTCACGGGCCTGATCCTCTACCTGCATGGCGGGGGCTGGGTTTTCGGAACCTTGGACGGCTTCGACCCGGTTTGCCGCGAGCTTGCACATATCTCGGGAGCCGAGGTGATCAGCGTCGATTACCGCCTAGCGCCCGAACACCGGTTTCCGGTCGCGCTGGACGACACCTGGGCCGTGTTGAACACCCTTTGCGCTGGCCGTCGACCGCTCGCCGTGATGGGCGACAGCGCCGGCGGAAATCTCGCTGCGGCCGTGGCATTGCGAGCGCGCGACGAGGGTGGGCCGCAGATCGACTTGCAGGTGCTTCTGTATCCAGTGATTTCACCAGCGCTCAACAGCGGATCCGTACAACAGTTCGGCCGAGGCGATTATCTTGTCTCGCGTGCCGACCTCGCCTGGTTTTGGGATCACTATGCGTTGCCAAGCGATCGCGCGAACGCGTACGCCGCTCCCCTGAACGCTCACACATTGGCAGGTCTGCCCGAAGCCATCGTGGTTCTGGCGGGATGCGACCCGCTGCATGACGAGGGGCTTTCCTACGCCGAAGCCATGAAGGACGCGGGCGTTCCGGTAACGGTGCGCGACAACGCCGATATGGCGCACGGGTTCTTCACGCTTGTCGGCCTGCTGGATCGTGCCGACACAGAGGTTGCGGCGGTCGGCGCGTTGATCGCCGACCATTTCATCAATCGGCCGGTTCCTCGATCTTCTGCGTAACAAGTTCCACGAACTGGCGTATCAGCGGCGACGACGTGTCGCGCGGCCAAAGCATGCTCAGCGGCAGCGGCAGGTCCAGATCGGCAATCTCGCGCAGGACGATGCCGGGCGGCGTTCTCGACGGATCCGCAGCGGTAATGATCCCGAGACCGATCCCTGCAGCGGCCAGCTCATAGGCGATGTCGACGGCCATCACTTCGACCGCAATGATCGGCGACACGCCTTGCGCATCGAATGCGGCGATCAGGCGGTCGAACAGGCGCGGGGAGATATGCCGGGCGGGCCAAAGCAAGGGCTCTTCGGCAATATCCTTGAGGCGCACGGATTCCTGTGCCGCCAGGCGATGGGTATCGGGCAGCGCGAGTACGAATCTGTCCTGGCCGACATTCAGCGCAGCAAAATGTTCGCGGTCGGTCGCTTCATCGATAACGAAAGCGACATCGATCTCGTCGGCGAGCATCCGGCTGCGCTGCGTGTCCGACGGCAAAGGAAAGGCGCGCAGTTCGACTTCCGGATACAGGGCGCGAAATTCGCGCAAAACCATCGGTAGGACGGGACGGCGCAGCATCGCTTCCGAAAACGCTACGCGCAACGTCCCGAGGTCTCCGAGCGCGACACGCCGGACATGGCGCCCGGCATCCTCGATCGACAGCAGGATGCGCCGAACATCTTCCGCAAGAGCACGCCCCGCTGCGGTGATCGCAACCCCTCGCGCCTGACGCTCGAACAATTCGATATCGCCCAGTTCGCGTTCCAGATCCGCGATCCGGCGCGACAGGGCCGATTGCGCGATATTAAGCCGTTCGGCCGCACGGTGGAGGTTCTGTTCCTCTGCGACCGCAAGGAAATAGGGGAAATGCTTTGCGATACGCAGGGTACGCAACGTGGCGACCTCGCGCGGGACGGCGGAGTGGGCGTTCATGGACATCCGTTCAATATGCGTTGTTTGGGGCTTCCAAACCAACCCCAAATCGGGAGCGTCAATGCGCCGGTCTAGCCCAGTGCAACGCGAACAACGGCCCGCAGGCAGATGACGTCCTGCGCACGGACCAGCACTTCGACGTCGGCCTGGTTGCTGCCATCGAGATGCCGCGCCAGCACACGTCCATCGAGGCTGTCGGGCGCGAGACCGTCCGCCGGTTGATGCATCGAAACGATGGACGCGCGCGGCGCTCCGGACCATTCGCGAACGAGTTCACAGACTCGTTCGCCGATGGCATGGGGTTCGAATTCAGAATGGGAAAGCGTCACAGGTTGTCCCAGCCGAACGTCCGAAAAACGGATGATATCGGCTTTGCGATCATCGTACGTCTGCGGCATGGACCCCAATGACATCACATTCTCCAATTTTATATATCTTATATAGAATAGAGCAACGATCGACAGGCGAGTCAATCCATCGATCAGCGCTTTACTATTAAAGATAGATACAGCAAGAAACGATCCACGAGGAGATTCACGTGACGCTGACGACCGACGCGCCCCAAAACGCGGGCGACTTCTCCCACCAGCTTGCCACGCGCCGCTCGCCCATGCCGGATGCGCTGGTCGGCCCCGGCCCCGATCGTGCCGAAATCGAAAAGCTTATCGAAATCGCGCTGCGTGTGCCCGACCATGGGCGTCTCGGACCGTGGCGGCTGGTCGTTATCAACGGCGCGGCCAAGGAACGCTGGGTCGAAAGGCTGATGGCCCTCGCCGAAGTTCGTGAAGACGCGGCAAAAGTCCGCGTGAGCACACGCAAGCTGGCGACAGCGCCGCTCGCGATCGTGGTCGTGTCAGCGCCGATCGCCGGTCACAAGGTGCCGGAATGGGAGCAGACCCTTTCGGCCGGTGCCGTGTGCATGAACATCCTGAATGGTGCTCATTCCATGGGATACGGTGGTCAGTGGCTTACCGGATGGCACGCCTACGACCCGCAGGCGACCGCACTTCTGGGGTTGGCCGAAACTGAAAAAGTCGCGGGCGTCATCCTGATCGGCAGCGTTGCCGAGGCTGCACCCGAACGACAGCGGGCCAGTGCCGAATCCGTCGTACGCTGGCTCGACTAGGCCGATCGCGCGATGCGACAGCGGTCAGGCGCGCAGGGCATCCGCAGTGACGGTCGCACTCGTGTCGAAGCCATGCCGCCGCTCCCCGCCATGCGCGGAATAATGCTCACGGATCGCACGCTCGACGCTCTGCGCGTCTCCTTCTTCGATCGCACGGTAGATCCGCTCATGCTCGCGCGCGAGCGACAGGCGCACCGCGCGGTCGCCGAACGACCCGTGGACGGCGGCACTTCTGGCCAGCGCATCCACCTGCGCCGACCAGAGATTTTCGAGAGCGCCGACGACCAGGCTCATCGTCTCGTTCCCGCAATTGCTGACCAGTTCGGTGTGAAACGCGCGGGCCAGGCCGATGAATTCACTAGGATCGTCGATTGCCGCCATGCAGGCGTCGATATTCTCACGCAGTTTCGGCAAGACCGTCGTTTCACGGTCCGGTCGAAGGGCGGCCTGCGCGGCACAGGCCGGCTCCAGTTGGCGCATTCCGTCCGACAGGTCGCTGAGGCTGACCGATCGCGCCTGCAGCACCAGCCCGAGCATGTAAGCCGCGGTTCCCGGATGAGGCACATGTATGATAGCGCCGCCGACATTACCACGCAGCACGGTGATCAGCCCTTCGGTCTCGAGAATGCGAAACGCCTCGCGGATCGCGGGGGGACTGACGCCGAATTCGGCCAGCAGTTCCTCCTGCTTGGGCAACATGTCGCCGTCGGCAAGCGCACCGGACAATATGCGCGACCGCAGGCTCGACGCGACGATTTCCGCGACGCGCGGCTGCCGAAGGCGCTTCTTGTTCGGATTCGCGTTCATCGGACCTCACCCTGCCCCACGGAGAATCCGCTCAATCGGACGCGTAAAACCATGAAAAATCCCTGCTGGCCCTTTGCACCGCAATAGGTCCCGCCCGAATCTTTGCAAGTTTGTGAACACACCCGCCCAGCGGGGATCAGGAGAAGGAAAAACAAATGATGCGCGACACGAGCCGCTACCAGGTCTTCACTATCAGCATCACGCCTTTCACCGAGGATGGTGCGATCGATGAGCCCGCTTTGCGCCGCCATCTGACCAAATTGGGGGATGGCGGAGTCGGCGTATATGTCGGCGGCGGCGGTAGCGGCGAAGGATATACGCTGTCCCCTGCCGAAACCGAACAGCTGCTTACGATTGCGGTCGACACGCTGAAGGGAAAGGCTCCCATTCGCGCCATGGGCGTGGAACCCCGCACGTCGCGTCAGATGATCGATTTCCTGAACATGGCTAAGCGCGTCGGCGTCGATGCCGCGCAGGTCTATTCCCTCGACGTCGGGCACGCCCATGTCCCGACGCCGCGTGAACTGGATACCTATTTCAGCGAAGTCCTGTCGAACACCGACATGCCGTGCGTGCTGTCGACGCATCAGTCGGTCGGCTACGTCATTCCTCCGCAGGTGATTATCGAGCTTTTCGGACGTCATTCGCATCTCGTCGGGCTGAATATCAGTCACCAGGATCCGGCGTATTTGCGTACGCTGGTCGATGCTCTCGGCGACCGGATCGATATCTGTGTCGGCGGTCCGCACATGGCGCCCTTGGCGCTCGCGCTCGGCGCGCAGGGCTTCCTCACGTCAGAGGGCAATCTGGCGCCGAAGCTCTGCCGCAGCGTGATCGACGCGGCAAAGGCAGGCGACAACACGGCCTTTCTCGATCGCTGGGGAAAGCTGATGCGCCTGTTCATGGCGCTTTACGGCAACGGCGGCATTCGCGTTACGAAGGCCGTTCTCGAGCATTACGGATTGGCCGGCGGTTATCCCCGCCCCCCGCGCCTGCCGTCCGAAACGGACTCGCTGGAAAAGGCTCTCGAGGTCGTCGAGAAAATGGGCTTGGCGGAAATCGAAGGCTGGTAAAAAAGAAGCGCGGTTTCGGCCAAGACCGGAACCGCGCTTACCGGATTGCCACATCGCGGCCCGGGAGGACTTATTCGGCGGCGAGAGCCTCGAACGGCGCCGGTTCGTAAAGTCGTTTGGATTCCCGCTTCGTATCCTGATCCCGCGCGCCACGGACACCGAATTTCAGGCGCGCTTCTTCGAGCGGCAGGTCCAGCCAGTCCTCGTACCGGGGCAGGAACAACGCATCGGAATTCTTGCCGACTTCCATCGCGTAGTTCGCCAGTTCCCATGTGCGCATGAAGATATCGGGATAGTGCAGTGCGTTGCGGATCAGCATCGGGCCGGTCAAGAAGGTGTTCTGCACATTCAACAGTCCCGCCAGCTCCGGCGAGAACCAGCGGAACAGATTGCCGTATTTGAGGTAGGAAGGGACCACCTCTCCCACGTCGTTGAACTCGCCCCCGGCCAGGATGTGCATGAAATCGTGGATTTGCACGCCGCGCATGAAGAAATATTCGAAGCTGGTCTTCGGCTGGAAGACCGGAATGATATCGACTTCCAGGTTTGCAGTGACGAGTTGATTGTACCAGATCCCCCCGATCGATCCTTCCGGGCAGGATTTCATGTCGTCGCGCCGCAGCGGTGAGAGATAACGCTCGTCCAGCCAGCGATCGAGTTCCGGCCACGTTCGCCGCGCCTCGTTGAACAGTTCCTCGATCCGGTCGTGATCCTGAACTTCGCGCACCGCCTCGATCAGCATCGGAATGCCGAACGTGCTCGGCATGTCCCGGCCCTGTTTCTTCAGGCACTGGTTCACCATCCATTCGCGGATGCGGTAATCGTTCAAATACTTCGACGAACTGATCAGCGCGGTGCTTTCGGTTTCGACCTTGCGGCGCCCGCGCTGGAGATAAGGGAGATCGGCTTCCTGCATCTTTTCTCTCCTGCCTGCTCGGCGTCAGGCTGCTTCGACTTCCGGCATGACCTCGATCGCGGGGCTGACAAACGTCCCCGGCAATGCACCCGTGAACGCATTGTTCTCGAACGTCGGCACGCCATTGACAAGCGTCAGGCGCATCGGCGCGGCATCACGGGTGAAGCGCCAGGTATTGCCGCCCTTCCCGTCCGGCACATCGAATACGCGCTTCAGCGGGCGTTCCTGGATTTCGTCCAGGTTGAACACGGCGATATCGGCGCGATAGCCGGGCTTAAGGACACCGCGATCGGCGAAATTGAAATGGTCCGCGACCTTGCCGGTCATGACCGCCACGGCTTCCTCGAGCGTCAGTTCCTTGTTCTTGTAGAACTGCGTGAACAGCAGGATGCTTTCGCCGCCGCCGCACAGCATTTGGCCGTGGGCGCCCGCGTCCGAAATACCGCCGACCGTCTTGGCATCTTTCAGCATCTCGACCGTCTTTTCGTGCATCATCGGATGCGGCGTGCGGCTGACGATCGACTGGACGCCGTTGGCAATGACCCAGTCGGCAAGCGCATCCGCCGGATGGACACCGCGCTGATCGGCCAGGTCCTTGAGGCTCAGCCCGGTCGGCCCGACGCCAGTTTCACTGTCGTTCAGTAGCATCATGTGCGGATTGGCGACGAGCGACTGCTTGTACGCCTTGTTGTCCCAGCTATCGCGAGCGCGGGCGCGGAAATCCTCATCCTTTAACAACGCCAGCTTCGCTTCTGCGGTCGGCGCCTGCACGACTTCGTGCCAGACATATTCGTTCGCCTGCGCGAAGGAGGAGGACGAGAAGAAGTTGAGCGCCGTGGTTGGCGGAACGTGACCGAAGCTCGGCCAGAAATCGAGATCCTCGGTCTTCTGGCGCTGGGTGATCGCCCAGGTCTTTTCGCGGATCTCGTCCTGGAACCGGAGCAGCGCGCCCGCGCCGGCCAGCTGGACCCGGACGCCCGTGCCACGGGCAAGGCGACCCAGCCGTTCCATCTGCTCGGGTGCTTCGAGGTGGAAGAACGTGTCCAGAATGACCTGCAGCTGCGATCCCTTGTAGCGGGCCAAAACGCCGAACAGGGCCGACCATTCGGCGTCGTCGGCGACCTTGCTCGGGATCGGACGACCCTGGCTGTCGTCATCGAGCAGGTTCGACGACATGCCGAGCGCGCCCGCCTGGAGGCCATCCTCGAGCATCGCGCACATTTTTTTGATTTCTTCGGGTGTCGCGGCGCGATCCCAGGCGTCCATACCCATCGCGGCGAGCCTGATCGCGATGTGACCTACGTAGCCGGCGATGTTGCACGCGGTACGTGCGTTCTTGTCGACCGAGTCCTTATATTCGGACCAGCTGCTCCAGTCCCAGGGCAGACGGTCGAGGAACGGCTGGATCGGCACTTCTTCGAAGAAGGTGAAGATCTTGACCATTTCCATCCGCACTTCGGGGTCGTTGGAGACGGGCGCGGCGGTAAAGCCGCAATTGCCGATCACAGCGGTCGTCACGCCGAAACCGGGCAGCGGATCCATGCTTGGCTGCCACCACATGACAGCGTCCATGTGCGTGTGCGCCTCGATAAAGCCCGGAGTGATGATGCAGTCCGTGGCATCGACGATCCGTTCGCCATTCGAATCGAGCCCCTTGCCGATTTCAGCGATAAGGCCGTCACGCACGCGGACGTCCGCCGAATAGGCGGGCGCGCCGGTACCGTCGACCACCGTGCCGTTGCGAATAAGAATGTCGCTCATCTCTCCACCTCCGTATTTTCGTCGATTAGGACATATTCTATATAAGATAGCAAGTTTAGTTGACCGGCAGCGACCGATGTCCGGCAATCTCGAGGCCGTAGCCATCGAGGCCGACAAAGCTGGTTTCGGTATTGGTCAGCAGGACGATGCGGTGGACGCCCAGATCGGTCAGGACCTGCGCACCGATTCCATATTCGCGTTGCGCCATCGCGCGGGCGCCGCTTTCCTCCCGTCCCTGCTGGCGGGCACGAATGACACAGGCGACGAGGTCGGGTGCAGGCGAACTGAGGATGACGACGACGCCATTTCCTTCTTCGCCGATGGCGGCCATTGCCCGCTCGAGCATGCCCGACCGCGCATCATCCTCGATAAACAAGTCGGTCATCGGCGAATGAACGTGCATGCGCACCAGCGTCGGTTCCGCACGGCTGATCGTTCCCTTGACCAGCACGGCGATCTCGCCGCCCGCGATCTTGTTGCGATAGCTGATCAAGCGCCATTCCCCGCCCCAGCGGCTGGTGAACACCATTTCGGCTGCCCGCTCGACCAGGTGATCGTTGCGGCGGCGATAGGCGACGAGGTCGCGGATCGTGCCGATCTTCATCCCGTGCCGCTCGGCAAAGGGAATCAGGTCGTCCAGCCGCGCCATCGTGCCGTCGTCCTTCATGACCTCGCAGATCACGCCGGAAGGATTGAGACCCGCCAATCGCGCGACGTCGACCGCGGCTTCCGTATGTCCGATCCGCACCAGGACGCCGCCCGGCTTGGCGATGAGCGGAAACACATGCCCCGGCGTGACGATGTCCTGCGCCGCCTTCCCGGCATCGATCGCCACCGCAATCGTCCGTGCACGATCCGCAGCGCTGATCCCGGTCGTCACGCCCTCACGCGCCTCGATCGAGACAGTGAAAGCCGTCTCGTGCCGCGTCCCGTTGTTGGGAGTCATCGGATAGAGGCCCAGTTCGTCGACGCGCTCCTGGGTCAGGGCAAGGCAGATCAGCCCGCGGCCATGCATCGCCATGAAGTTGATCGCAGCAGGCGTCGCCATCTGCGCAGGGATGACGAGGTCGCCCTCGTTTTCGCGGTCCTCGTCGTCGACCAGGATGAACATCCGTCCGTTGCGTGCCTCGTCGATGATCTCTTCGGGGCTTGCGAGAAAGCTGTGCGGCAAGGCGATCGGAAGAGCGCCCATCATGCGATCTCGAACAGGCCGGCGGCGCCCATGCCGCCGCCGACGCACATCGTCACGACGACATAGCGGACGCCGCGACGCTTGCCCTCGATCAGGGCGTGTCCGACCATGCGAGCACCCGACATGCCGAACGGGTGGCCGATCGCAATCGCACCGCCGTCGACGTTCAGCCGGTCGTCTGGAATGCCGAGCCGGTCGCGGCACGGCAGCACCTGCGCCGCGAACGCTTCGTTGAGTTCCCACAAGCCGATATCATCGACCTTCAGGCCATGACGTTCGAGCAGGCGCGGCACGGCATAGATCGGGCCGATGCCCATTTCCTCCGGCGGGCATCCCGCGACCGTCATGCCGCGATAGATGCCGAGCGGCACCAAGCCATCGCGCTTGGCGGCACCCGCTTCCATCAGCACGCAGGCCGCTGCGCCGTCCGACAACTGGCTCGCATTGCCGGCGGTGACGAACTGCCCCTGCCCGACCAAGGTGCCGCCGCTCCACACTGGCTTGAGTGAGGCAAGCCCCTCGATCGTGGTTTCGGCACGCGGCCCTTCATCGCGATCCAGCGTCACTTCCTTCTCGCTGACGGTGCCCGTCGCCTTGTCGGTAACCAGCATGCGCGTCGTCAGGGGTGCCAGCTCGGCATCATAACGTCCTGCAGCATTGGCCGCCGCAGTCCGCTGCTGGCTTTGCAGCGAATAGGCATCCTGCGCCGCGCGGCTCACGCCATAGCGTTCGGCCACCAGTTCGGCGGTCTCGATCATCGGCACGTACATGTGCGGACTTTTCGCGAGCACGGCTTCCGAAACCGCGCGATAGCTGTTCTTGTGCGCGTTCTGGGTGAGGCTGATGGATTCGACCCCGCCGCCGACCGCAACCTCCATACCGTCATCGACGATCTGCTTCGCCGCCGTCGCAATCGCCATCAGGCCGGATGCACACTGCCGGTCGACCGACATGCCGGCGACGCTGGCAGACAGGCCCGCAGCCGCCGCGCTGAGGCGTCCGATATTATAGCCCTGCGTTCCTTGCTGTGCCGCGCAGCCCATGATCACATCTTCGATACGCGCCGGATCGATGCCCGCGCGCCGCACGGCTTCGGCAACGGCGTGGCCCGAAAGCAAAGGTGCCTCGCTGTCGTTGAAAGCACCGCGATAGGCTTTGCCGATCGGCGTGCGGGCAGTGGAAACGATGACGGCTTCGCGCACAGATGTATCCTGCAGGACGGCATCGGCCGCCGATCGTGCAGCATCTAATCGCGCAACTTGCGCCCCTCTATTGCCGTTGGGCGATCAACTTCGTCTCAAGCCAGCATCGCGTTCAGCCGCGCAGGGACAGCGGGATTTTTGCGCCGGTTATGCTCGCCGATTCATCGGACAGCAGGAAAGCGATCACGCGGGCGGCCGCCTGCGGAAGGACCCACCCGCTCCGGTCGGCATCGGGCATGTCTGCGCGATTGGCGGGCGTATCGAGGATCGTGGGAAGGACCGCATTGACCCTGATCCCCTTGTCGCGGAGCTCGTTCGCCAGGCTTTCGGTCAGCGCGTGAACGCCGAGCTTCGATGCAGTATATGGCGCCATGCCCGACGCCGGGGACAATGCGGCCGCGGCCCCCACATTCACGATCGCCCCGCCCTCGCCAAGATAATCGAGTGCCGCCCGGCTGGAGAGAAACGCCGTCCGCACGTTCAATTGATACATGCGGTCCCAACTCGCCACTTCGCCGCCGGACACAGTTTCCCACAGGAATCCGCCCGCGACATTGACCAGGCCCGAAATGCCACCGAGCCGCGACGCAATGTCTTTATAGGCCGATGCCACAGCGGCTTCATCGCCCAGGTCGATCCCGCCCACGGCCAGCGCAACCTCGATATCGGCAGGTGCCGGGGCCATATCGACGGCCGCGACGGCATGGCCTTGCGACGTCAGCTCTGCAGCAACCGCACGGCCGAGTATGCCAAAACCACCTGTAACAATTACGCCAGCCATCTCTTCACCTTTACGATCATTGCCTATGCCGAGCGGATCGAAGCGACCCCTAATCGATAAGCAGCATGGCTAGCGATGCTCGCACGCTAACACTGCTCTCCTCAAACGGCATTTGAAACAAAGGGTCAGCGCGTCAACTGTCTCCAACATAAGCGGAACTGGATGCTTGAGAGATATTTGATGCGTTTTTCCTTGATTTTCGAGGCCCAGATTGTCGACGCCTCGCCCCGCGGCGAGCGGCAGGTTTTCGACGAACTGGTCGAACAGGCGATGCTCGCCGAACAGCTTGGCTTCGATGTCATCTGGAGCGTCGAGCACACGTCGCTGACGCATTATGCGCACATGAGTGCACCTGAGACGTTCCTGGCGTATATCGCGGGCAAGACCTCACGCATCGGCATCGGCCATGGCGTCGTCTGTCTGATGCCGGCGATGAACCACCCGATCAAGGTCGCCGAGCGGATTTCGACACTCGATATCCTATCGAAAGGCCGTGTCCATTTCGGCGTCGGCAAGGGCGGCAGCCAGCAGGAAGCCGGGGCTTATGGCTACGACCTGAAAGAGCTGCAGCCGATCATCGACGAGGCGATGTACCTGATCCCGAAGATGTTCGTGCAGGAAGAAGTCGAACATAACGGGCCCCACATCACGGTGCCTCTCCGTCCGATCCATCCCAAGCCGTTCCAGGATCCGCATCCGCCGATGTATATGGCATGCACCAATCCGGACTCGCTGGTGCGGGCCGGCCAGCGCGGCATCGGCGCGCTCGTTTTGGGCTTCGGCGGTCCGGAGGAAGTTGCCAAGAAGAACAAGCTTTATCGCGACGCCTGGGCAACACGTTTGCCCGAGGATCAAGTCGGATACCGGCCGATCCAGCACCTTGCCGCGCTATGCCCTACCATCGTCCTCGACGATGTAGAGAAGGCGAAGAAGATCGGCATCCAGGGGCAGCGCTACTTCTATGAATCGCTGAACTACTGGTATGGCGGCGGGCCCAAGCCCGAACCGGAAACCTGGGGCGATGAAACAGTCGTGGAAGGTACCGACACGATCATCACGACCAAGCTGGCCTCGGAAACGCTGACGATGAACCTGCGTCCCGACGAAGGCGGACGGCGCCCGACCGAGGGAATTCTCAGCGCGAAGAATGCCTATGGCAGCGTTGCGGACTGCATCGATTATGTCGAACAGCTTGCCGAGTCCGGTGCGGACGAGATCCTGTTCATGACCAACATGGGTACCGTGCCGCAATGGGCGCAGCTGGAAACGCTGCGCAAGATCGGAACGCATGTCATCCCGCATTTCCGCTGATCGCCACGACCCGGTTCGAAGCGCATGAACCGCGGTGCGATCGCGCTGACCGGTTATACCGCGGTCGTTACCGGCGCGGCGTCCGGCATCGGCCGTGCCCTTGCATTGCATGCGGCAGAACAGGGTATGGCGGTTGCCGCCTGCGACCGCGACGAAGCCGGACTGGCAGCGCTCGATAACGAGTTGCAGGCCGCGGGTGTCCAGGCGTTCGTCCAGACCGTCGATGTTTCCAATCCTGCCGCCATGGCGGACTTCGTCCGGGCGACGGCACACCTGCCGCCGGTCGTGCTGCTGTTTGCCAATGCGGGCATCCTGCGGTCGGGCAATGTCCTCGACATGCCGCTCGTCGAATGGCGGCGGCTGATCGACGTCAACCTGATCGGGGTTATCGCCACGTTGCAGGCTTTCGTTCCCGCGATGCGTGGCCACGGGCAGCGGGCGCAAGTCGTCGTGACCGGTTCGACCGGGTCCATGGTCATATCACCCGGCCTGACCGGCTATTGCGCCACAAAGCATGCGTTGTGGCCGATCGTGGAAGCCCTGCGGGAAGAACTTGTGGACACGCCAGTGGGGGCATCGCTGCTCATGCCGGGCGCCGTGTCGACGCACATTTTCGACGCCGTCGACCCGAGCAGGTCCCATCCCACCGATTCAATCACGCCCGAACAAGCAGCATCCATCGCTTTCGCAGGCGCGCTCACAGATCAGGCCAAAATCCTGACTCACCCGAACTATGTAGATCGCGCGAAGGCGCGCTTTGCAAAGGTACTCGACGAACTCGCCGGAGAGTAACGCGGTCAGATAATCGTCGCGCCGCCGTCGACGGCCAATATCTGTCCCGTGATATGCGTACCCGCGTTGCTCGCCAGCAGCAGCGTGGCCCCCTTCAGATCGTCATCGCACCCAAGCTTTCCGCGCGGCGTATCCGCGATCAGGTCGGCGCCGTGCGTGTCGATGACGTAGTTGGTCAGCTTCGATGGAAAATACCCCGGCGCCAGTGCATTGACGGTGATGCCGAGCGGTGCCCATTCCGCAGCCAGCGCACGCGTAAAGTTCACCAGCCCGCCCTTGCTGCTGTTGTACGCAAGGGTGCCGATCATGCGGGGATGGTGACCGAGCAGGCCCTCGACCGATGCGATGTTGACGATACGCCCCCAGCCCGCGGGGATCATGAACTCGCGCGCCACGGCCTGCGCCATCAGGAACGGGCCGGTCAGGTTCACGGCCATCAGCTTGTTCCAGGCATCGAGCGGCATTTCCTCGGTCTTCGAACCCCAGGATGTCCCGGCATTGTTGACGAGAATGTCGATGCGAAGCCCCAGGGCCTTCACCGCATCGACCACCGCCTGTGCCGCTTCCGGTTTACCGACATCGGCCGCGACCGCATGTGCTGTGATGCCGAGCCCCGCGAGATGTTCGACCGCCGCATCGAGCTCGTTCTGCTTGCGCGCGGTCAGGACGACGGTCGCGCCGAACTCTCCCAATGCCTCGGCCATCGTCAAGCCGAGCCCGCGCGAACCGCCCGTCACGAGCGCCGTACGGCCGGAAAGATCGAACATCGTCTTGAGCGAAGCGGACATGAAAATACCTTTGTATCGGTCGGGTTCAGCCGGCGGTGTAGCCGCCGTCGACGTATAGCGTTTGGCCGGTCACGAAACCGGATGCGGGCGACGCGAGGAAAAGCAGTGCGCCCATAAGGTCTTCGGTCTCGCCGAGACGGCCGATCGGCGTGCGCCGCACGACCTGGGCATAAAGCTCTGGCTGGGTGCGCACGAGTTCGCGGTTGAGATCGGTCACGATGACCGTCGCGCCGAGGGTGTTCACCGTGACCCCCGCACCGCCGAATTCGAACGCACAAGCCGCTCCCAGATTGGCGAGCGCTGCCTTCGACGCGCAATAGGCGCTTCGATTGGCCATGCCGCGGCCCGACAGGATCGACCCCATGTTGATGATCCGGCCATAGCCACGGTCGAGCATCGGTTTCACGAAGGCGCGGATCGCGTGGAATGCGCCCCCCACATTGACCTCGAGCACGCGCATGAAATCTTCCGGCGTCACGTCGAGCAGCGACTGCGGATTGGTGATCCCGGCGTTGTTGAACAGAATGTCGACCCGGCCGAACGCTTCCACGGCCTGCGCTGCTGCCGCCTCCAGCGCAGGCAGATCGCCGACGTCCGCCTCGATAATCAGCGCGCGACGGCCTGCACCTTCCACCGCGGCAGCGGCGGCTTCCAGCTTGGTCCGGTTACGTGCGACGAGGACGACATCGGCGCCCGCTTCCGCCAGCGCCCGCGCACCCGCCGAGCCAAGGCCGCCACCGCCGCCGGTGACGACCGCAACCTGGCCATCGAGCGAGAAGCGAGAGATGCCGCTCATGCCGCCGCCGTCTCACCGGCCATCGAGCGCAACTCGATCAGGGCCGAAATGCGCGCGTGCAGATAGGCATATTGCCCGGCAAGAAGCTCATCCTCGCTCTCTTTGAGTTGTTCTGCCAGAGCCAGCATTTCAGCGAGCACGCGGTCGTCACGATCGTCCGCCTCTGTCATAGCTTGTATCCGTCCTGCCGCTCGTCCGACCATCGCCGCGCCTTGTACGCAAAACCCTGGAACTCCGCGCGGGGCACTTCGCATACATCGACCCACATGTTGCTGCGCTCCTTGATCGCAGCACGAACCGACTGGACGAGCCGCTCGCGCTCCTCCGCGCACAGGGAGGTCTGGTGTTCGGCAACGGCGATCTTCACCTCGACCTCGGTCTTGCCGTCGCGCGTATAGACGCGGCCCTTGTATTCGCCGACTTCGGGATGCGCGAAGACGGCGGCGTCGAACATCGACGGCCAGATATTGTTGCCGCGGATTTTCATCATGTCGTCGAACCGGCCGATGGTGCCGCACTCGATCGCATTCCATGCGCCACCGCCGCATTCCTGCCATGGCACGAAGCGTGCGGCGTCGCCGGTGCGGAACCGGACTGCAGGACTACCCTCGACCGACAGGTTGGTGACCACCATCTCGCCGAGTTCACCGGGCTTCACCGGCGCGCCGGTTTCCGGATCGACGATCTCGACCAGGTGTTCCCATTCGAACAGCCGCATGAGGCCGCGTTCGCCGTTTTCGCGAAAGACACCGGCCGATCCTGTCGATCCGCCGAAGCCGTTCAGCTGCGTGCTGCCATAGCCTTCCTGCAGCCGGCAGCCCCAATATTCCTCGATCTTCGCCGCCCATTCGAGAGGGTATCCCTCCGCCGCGATGAACAGGCCGTGCATATCGGGGAAAGCCTCGCGCGGCGTGATTCCGCGGGCCAACATCGCCTCCGTCAGCGTGTGGACGTAGTTGGTGGAAGCGTAGATGAAGTTCACGCCGCCCAGTTTCAGCATCAGGTCGATCTTGGACTCGGTCGATGTCGCGCCGCCGACGTGGAATCCGGTCGCGCCCATGATGCGGATTGCCTCGCCCGGCCCCCAGCCGCCCGTCGTCATGCCGCCTGCGGGCACACAGTTGATCGCCGTATCGCCCTTGCGCAGGCCCGCCATGTACCAAGGCAGCGCATGGAGATAGCCCAGCATATGCACGTCGCGCTGGGTGCGGCCATAGATTTCCTGCCCCTGCCCCGATGTACCGCTGGTCATGCTGATGTGCACGACGTCGTCGCGATCCACGCCCAGCCGCGTCCCGAACGGCGGTGCCACCTGCTGGTCCACAAGGAAGTCCGCCTTGGCCGATGTCGGAAAAGCCTTGGTGAACCGGTCGAGGCTGTCGACCTCTCCCATCGTTAGCCCCGCCGCATCCATCCGGCTGCGGTAGTATTCGCTCTTGGCGTAGAGCCGCGCGCACAACGCCTTCACCTTGGCGAGTTGGTGCGCCTCTAGCTCCTCCCGGCTTGCGCCAGCAAAACGGCGCAACAGCGGCGAGGCCGCAAAAGGATCGGCGACGGCAGGCGACGCCATATCAGGCGCCCGCAGGCCGGAAAGCCGGCAATGTGATCTCGGCCGTGACGCGGTTGAACCCGAGTTCGACAGCCATCCCCGCCTTCACGTCCTCCGGCGTGACACCGACGAGGTTGCCGGTCATCCGGCATCCCTCCTCGAGTTCGACGATCGCCACGACATAAGGCACTTCATCGGCATAGAGATCGCGCGGCACGGGATGGCGCACGACGATCCAGCTGAACACGGTCCCCCTGCCGCTTGCCTGTGCCCATTCGGGCCGCTCCAGCGAGCCGGGGCAGAAAGTGACCGGCGGGAACAGGAACTCGCCGGTCGATCCGCACCGCTGCAGCATCAATTTGCCTTCGCGCATCCCGTCCCAGAACGGCGTGCTTTCGGAATCGGGCACCGGCAACGGCTTGTCATAGGTCGTCTGCGTCATCGTCAATTCCTCAGGATCATGGCGCTGCCGCAGGTCATGGCGCCCGCGGTGGTAAGGGCGATCTGAGCGCCCTCGATCTGGCGCTCGCCGGACTGGCCACGCAACTGCTCGACAGCCTCGATCACATGATTGAAGCCATGAATATAAGCCTCGGACAGCAAGCCGCCGTGGGTATTCATCGGCAGTGCGCCGTCACGCTTGATACGGCCGTCCATGACGAACGGCCCACCCTCGCCTTCCTTGCAGAAGCCGAGGCCTTCAAGCGCCATCAGCACGCTGTAGGTGAAGCAGTCGTAGATTTCGGCGACGTCGACATCTTCCGGACGGATGCCCGCACTGCCCCACAGGTCGTCGGCCAGATATTTGAAGCAATTGTGCGAATGGCTGGGCCAACGGATGGCGTCGAACAGGTCGTCGCCCTGGCTCGGACCACCACCATAGGCACCACCCATGATGTAGACGGGCTTCTGCTTCAGGTCGCGCGCATGTTCGGCAGCGGTGATCACGACCGCGCAGGCGCCGTCGCTTTCCAGGCAGATGTCGTACATGCGGAACGGATCGACGATGAATTTCGAGTTGTAATAGTCGTCCTTGGTCATCGGCGTACGCTGCATCGCGCGCGGGTTGATGACGGCATTGTCGCGGAACGTCGTCGCGATCTCTGCCCAATGCTCCTCGCTCGTGCCGTAATCGATCATGTGGCGGCGCGCCCACATCGCCATCGCCTGCGGATAGGTGATCCAGCCGAGCGGCGCTGTGTACTGCGTCACGCCGTAGGCCGACATGTCGCGACCGCCACCGAGGCGGAACCCTGACCGTCCGTTCATTGCACGGAAGCAGACGACGTTCTTGGCGAGCCCCGCCTCGATCGCAGCGGTTGCCGCGAGCGTGATCAAATTCGCTCCGTTCCCGCCCGCGGCGTAATCGACCGCATACCCAGCGTTCTCGATACCCATTTCTGTCGCGACACCCATCGCGGGCGCGCTGTCGTTGAAATTGAAGCTGACGATGCCATCGATGTCGGCAACGGTCAGTCCGGCGTCCTCGATCGCCTTCAGGCAGGCTTCGGTCGCAAGGCTGCGCACCGTCCGGCCCGATGCCTTGGTGTAATCCGTCGTGCCGATCCCGGCGATCGCATATTTGTCGCGTAGCTTGAACATGGCTCAGTCTTTCCTGGGCACGCCGAACCGCGGCGCGCGCTTTTCCTTGAACGCGAGCAACCCCTCGGTCGCATCGGGCTCGGTCGTTGCGTAAGCGTGGACGAAGGCGATTTCCTGCCGCAGCCCTTCGCCGTACGGCGTGTCGAGCGTTATGTTGGCGAGGTGTTTGGCGCCGCGCAGGCCGACGGCGCTCTTGTCCGCCATCTTCGCGATCATCGCGTCGATTTCAGACAGTAGCGTTTCGTCAGGAAAGACGCGGGTAACCAAGCCCCAGCGCTCCGACGTTTCGGCATCGAGCATCTCGCCGGTCAGCATCAGATGCTTGGCGCGCAACAGACCGATGGCGCGCGGCAGGCGTTGCGATCCGCCCGCGCCCGGCAATTGGCCGAAATTGATATGGCCGTCGCTGATCTTCCCGGACTTGCCCGCAATCGCCATGTCGCAGGCAAGCAGCAGTTCGATCCCGCCCGCGACGCAGACGCCATTGACCGCCGCGATCCAGATGGCACGTGCACTCTCGATGCCGGTCAGCATCGCGTGGAAGTCGTCGAGGAACTGCTGGAACTCGCCAGGTTCGCGATAGAGGCGCAGATAGCCCTCCAGATCGCCCCCGGCGGAAAAGCTGCGCCCTTCGCCGGTCAGGACGACGAAGCGCACATCCGGCCTCGCCTCGATCTCCGCCACCGCGGCTTTCAGTTCCTTGACAGTAGACCAATCGAGCGGATTGAGTTTGTCGGGCCGCGCAAGCGTGACGCGGGCGGTATGGCCTTCATAGGCGAGCTTCAGGTTCTGGTACGTCATGCCGGCACCGCCCAGCGCTGTTTCGCATCCGCGGCGAGTTCGCCCTTGGCGACCTTGCCGCCCGACGAACGGGGCAGGTCATCCATCAGGACGAGATATTCGGGGAACCACTCACGCGAAACGCCTCGCGTCGCAAGGTGGTCTGTGATCGCCTCGAGCGTCACTTCATGGTTCGGTCGTGGTGCGACGTAGATGCAGACGCGCTCTCCGAACACAGGATCGGGTGCCGGGACCGCGGCGACAAGCGCAATCGACGGGTGCGTCGCGACCTCTGCCTCGATCGCCGGCGCGGACAGGTTCTTGCCGCCACGGATGATGAATTCCGACGTCCGTCCGACGACGCGTAGGTAATCCTCGTCGTCGATCTCAACGATATCGCCCATCAACATCCAGCCGTCGGGCGTGAACAGTTTCGCATTGGCCTCGTCATCATCCCAATAGCCGAGACAGGTCGCGGGGCCGCGACAGGCGGGTTGGCCGCGCCCTTCGACCTCCGCGCCCGTTGCCGGATCGAACAGACGGACATCCATTTCCGGAATGACTTTTCCCGCGGTCGTCAGGCGGCGGTCGCGGCTGTCGGCGGCTGTGGTCCTGCTCAGCGCGCCGGTTTCATTGGATCCGTAGAATTGCAGGACGGCGGCACCCGTCACTTCCTCGAACTCGGCGGCGCGGCGATAGGGCACCGCTTCGCCGCCCGTAAACATCGACCGCAGCGACGACAGGTCTCGGGGCCGTTCGGCCTGTTCGTTCAGCAGCATGATGAACTGCGTGCTGACGCAGCACAGCACCGTCACCCGTTCCCGCTCGATCATATCGAGCGCAATGCCTGCATCGAACTTCGGCAGCACGACTGTCGGGCAGCCAAGGATCGTCGGCGAGAAATGCGCGGTCCATAGTCCGAACCCGAAAGGTGCCGGGACGGCTCCCATGAAAATCTCGTCGGAACCGAACCGCCCGGCATCCGCCGCGAGCTGGTGGAAATAGAACCAGCGGTTTTGCGTATGCATGACGCACTTCGGCATGCCCGTCGTGCCGGAGGTCGAGTTGATCAGGAATAGCGTGTCCGGATCGGGATCGGGAAATGGCGCATGATCAGATGCTTCACCTGCGCTCCAGTTCCGTTCTGCAATCAGGTCAGGAATGACGAGCCAATCCCTGAGAGACGCACCTTGAGCTTGTAGCGCGTCGACCAATGCCTCGATCGTCCGGTCGCGCAACTGCGCGTGCGAGATCAACAATTCGGCGCCAGTGCGCTTCAACAGATGAGCGATTTCCGACAGACCCGCACGCGCACCGATGCCGACAGCGATCATCCCGGCGCGTTCGATGGACAGCAGTGCGACGTGTACGGCAGGACCGTCGGGCAGCAGCACCGCGATACGGGCGCCGGGCGCCAATCCCTTTGCCGCGATCAGCGCCGCAAGCCGGTCGGCGGCGCGATCATAAGCACCCCAGCCGACACGCCCTTCCGGCGTGATCCAGGCATCCTGCTCCGGTTTCGTCGCCGCCAGCTTTTCGACGCGCTGCGAAAGCGTAAGGTCGCTCCACAGGCCGGCCGCACGATAGCGGGCCGCGTCAACCGGATCGGCACGAAGCGAGCGGGCGATCTCAAGCGGGCTCATGGGCGAGCTCCTGTTTCGGTGCATCGAACGTCCTGTCAGGGCCCAGCGGCGCTGACAGGATGTGCTCGGCCACTCGCGCGCGGTGGAACGCCGTCGTTCCCCATGCCTGCCCTAGCGCCAGCGACCGCTTGAGCAGGAAATGGACGTCTACTTCCCAGCTGAAACCCATCGCGCCGTGAATCTGGACTGCAGCATGGGTTGCAGCATCGGCGGCTGCCGCCGCTGCCAGTTTCGCATGGCTGATCCGCGTCCGTGCTAGGTCAGGAGACGTCGCCGCCGCGGCCGCCAGCACAACCGGGCGCGCAAATTCGACCTTCACCTGAGCATTGGCGAGGTGATGCTTGATCGCCTGGAACGATCCGATCGGCTTGCCGAACTGCTGGCGTTCCTTGGCATAATCCGCTGCCATGTCTATCGCACGTTGCGCGATGCCAAGGAGTTGCGCAGCCGCGAAGAGTGCCCCGCGATCCAGTGCCGCGGCCCATGCATCGTCTCCTCCGCGCCCCTGGGCAACGACAGTGTCCGCTACAGGCTTCCAGTCGACCCTGAACAAACGGCGGAACGGATCGAAACTCGGCTGGCGGGTCAGCGTCACATCCTGCTGGCGCACGAGATGAATAGCGTCCTCGTCGGACAGCAGCAGGGCGACCGCGCGGTCTGCATCGGCAACGAACGGATTGACGGGATGTCCAACGGCAACACGCTCGCCGCCGACCACGCGCACGGCCATCGCCTCGTCGAAGTCCGCCAGCATCGGAAGCACCACGCCGGCCTGTTCGACAAGCGGCTCGGGCAGCGCAGCATAACCGCTGGCGATGGCGATCAGAACAAGCTCGACCTGCCCCAGCCCGCTACCGCCCAAGGCATCCGGCGCCATTACGCCCGTCAGGCCCATGCCCACGATCTGGTCCCATCGGTCTTCATCGACCGCGCACCCGCTCTCGAGCAGCTGCCGCAGATGGGCGCCGGTACACTGCTCGCGAAAGAGCGTGTCGACCGTCTCGGCGAGCATTTCCTGTTCGTCGGTGAGGCGGAAATCCATTGTCAGCCCCGCGGCAGGCCGAGCATGCGCTCGGCAATGATGTTGCGCTGGATTTCGTTCGCCCCCGCGTAGATCGGCCCGGCGAGCGAGAAGACATAGCCGTCGAGCCAGTTACCCAGGTCGGATGAGGCGTCCGGCGCGGCCGCCGTCAGTTCCGCTTCCGCGCCCAGCATCGACAACGCGGTCTTGTGGAGATCGAGGTCGAGTTCGGACCAGAAGATCTTGTTGGTGCTCGTCTCGGGTCCGATCGCGCCGCCCGCCATCAGGCGGCTCGCGGTCGCGTAGATCGACAGTGCATAGGCGTCGGCGTCCATCCACGCCTGCATGACGGCGTTGCCGACTGACGGATCGGATCGGTCTTGGCGACTGCGATAGAGTTCTACAAGTTTGGCGGCCGCGACCTGAAACCGGGCG
Organism: Pseudomonadota bacterium; assembly: GCA_040388515.1. Classification (GTDB taxonomy): domain Bacteria; phylum Pseudomonadota; class Alphaproteobacteria; order Sphingomonadales; family Sphingomonadaceae; genus Sphingomonas_O. The sequence goes on from JAZKBQ010000015.1 coordinate 41,120, forward strand.
GGACTGCGCAGCATCAGGCCACGCTCGAAGCCGGCTGTCGACATGCACACGGCCCAGCCTTGTCCCTCGTCACCCAGCCGGTTGGCAGCGGGCACACGTACTTGATCGAGGAAGATTTCGGCGAAGACAGGCTTGCCATCGAGACGCTTGATCGGTTGCACCGTGACGCCCGGCGCATCGAGCGGGAACAGGATGAGCGATAACCCTTTATGACGCTCGCTACCCGGCGTGCGGAAAAGGCCGAATGCCCAGTCGGCATGCGCGCCGCGCGACGACCAGATCTTGTGACCCGACAGGATATAATCATCCCCGTCGTGAATGGCCGTTGCACGCACGCCCGCGAGGTCACTTCCGGCAGTGGGTTCCGACCAGGCCTGCGCCCAGATTTCATCGCCCGCCGCCATCGGGGGCAGGAACCGCGCCTTCTGTTCCGGCGTGCCGTATTCGATCAGCGTAGGGCCGAGCAGGAAAATGCCGTTCTGGTTGACGCGCAGCGGCGCGCCGGCGCGGTAATATTCCTCTTCGAAGATCAGCCAGCGTATCAGGTCCAGCCCGCGACCGCCATATTCGATGGGCCAGGTGACCATGCCCCAGTTGCCGCTGGCAAGTGTCCGCTCCCATTCGCGGTGCGCTTCGAACCCTTCGCGCGTGGAATCGAAGTCAGGCAGCGGTCCGGCCGGGACGTGCTCAACGAGCCATGCGCGGATTTCCGCACGGAACGCCTGTTCGGGAGGGGAATAGGCGAGATCCATCAATATTTCGCCGTCTTGCCGGTCTCGACAAAGGCATCGCGCGCCTTCTGACTATCCTCGTGCATGTACATTTCGAGGGTGAAACCCTGCTCGAACCGATAACCGCGATCGACATCGCGCGGTTCGAGGCCGTTGAGCGCTTCCTTGGCAAGAACGAGTGCCTTGCGCGATTTGGACGCGATGATGCCGGCGAATGCTCGCGCTTCTTCGAGCAGCGCATCGGCTGGTACGACTTTCTCGACTGCGCCGAGCCGATACGCCTCGGCCGCAGGTATATTGCCACCGGTAAAGAACGCAGCGCGTACCTTGTGCAGCGGCAACATGCGCGACAGGTGCGAAGCGCCGCCCATCGCGCCACGGTCGATTTCGGGCAGCGAGAAATAGGCATCGTCCGCGGCGATGATCACATCGCTCGCTCCGCAGATCCCGATTCCTCCGCCGATCACGAACTTGTGGACCGCGGCCACCACCGGCACTTCGCAATCGCGCACTGCCTTGAACGTCAGGAAATTGCCACGGTTGAGTGCCGTGATCCGCTCGGGATGCGCCTGCATTTCCTTGATATCGACACCGCCGCAAAAGCCGCGCCCTTCGGCCCGGATAAGCACGACATGGACGTCGGGATTGCTGCCGGCCGCATGAATGATGCCGGGCAGGCTGTTCCAGGTTTCGCTGTCGAACGCATTCACCGGCGGATGGTCGAAAACGATCTCGGCGATACGGTCGCGGATTTCGGTACGGATGGGCATCAGGCGACCTTCCTGCGGGGCCGGACTTCCGGGACGAGTGCAGCGATGCGCGCGCGGGCCTCCTGTTCGATATCGGCGAGGAGCGCCGCGACGGTGGGCAGGGTTGCCAGTCGCCCGGCTACCTGCCCCGTCGCCATCAGGCCGCCGTCGGCATCACCGCCAACAACCGCACGCTGGATCAGATGCGGCGCCGCCGCTGCGCGTATCGCTTGCGAGAGGCTCAGCCCGCCATGCGTCCGCAGCCCCTGCGCCATCCGCAGCAATTCAGCCCAGGAAGCGCCTGTTTCCCGCTTGGTTGCAAGCCCCGCCCGCGCCGCGCTCCACATCGACCCGACAATGCCGACACCGCCGAAACGCGCGAAGGCCGCATTGCGGATCATGCGTTGCGGCAGGCCGTCGATGCTGCTGGTCACAACAATATCGTCGGTATCTGCCGAAAGGTAACGCTGCTTGACCGCAGCAGGGACCGGGCTGTCGGCGGTCATCAGGAAGCGCGTGCCCATCGCAATGCCCGCGGCGCCGTAGGCAAGCGCTGCCGCAAGCCCGCGACCATCGGCAAATCCTCCGGCCGCCACGACCGGAATGTCCACCGCGTCGAGAACCTGTGGCAACAGGATGGTCGAGGCGACCGATCCGGTGTGGCCTCCGCCTTCGCCACCCTGGACGACGATCATGTCGACACCCAGTTGCGCCATTTTCTTCGCGTGCTTCACGGCACCGACAGTCGGCACGCAGAGGATGCCGGCATCGCGAAAACGGCCGATCATGCGCGCATCGGGGCCGCGCCCGAAACTCACCGCACGCACCTGGTCGCGATTGGCGAGGATCACCTCGACGATCTCGTTCGCACCCGGCTGGAACATGTGGAAGTTGACGCCGAACGGCTTCTTCGTGCGCGTGCGCAACTCCGCGATCTTCGCCGCTGCCTCCTGCGGCTTCATAACGGCTGCACCGAGGAAACCAAACCCGCCCGCCTCCGATGTTGCGGCAACGAGCTGCGGTTCGGCAATCCAGCCCATGGCCGTCTGGATCACCGGCAGGCGGCAACCGAGCATCTGGGTCAGGGGCGTGGAAAGCGGATCGGACATGGCCTAGCGGCTGCCATCCTCCGCACGTTTGTTTTCGGCGGCGGCGCTCTTGCCGGTGACGCCGCCAAGGGCGTTGCCCGTGGTCAGGTCGTTCTGGGCATGCGCGAAATGATGCATGTGGAACACCGAATCCATCGCGGTGCGTTTGCCACGCAGGTCCTCCACCTGGTGGATCGCCTGCTTGGTAAGCCACATGCCCAGCGATTGCTGCGCAGCAAGCTTTGCGGCCATTTCAGCCGTCGCAGCCTCGAGCTCGGCCCGCGGCACAACCTTGTTGACCATGCCGAAGCTATAGGCGCGCTCCGCACTCATCCGTTCGCCGAGCAGCAGGAATTCCTTGGCGACGCGCGGCGGCAATTCGAAACCGTGTGCGAAATATTCGACACCCGGAATGCCCATCATCTTGCTGACGGGATCCTGGAAGAACGCATCCTCGGATGCGACGATCAGGTCGCACACCCATGCCAGCATCAACCCGCCCGCAATACAAGCCCCCTGCACCATGGCGAT
>JAZKBQ010000015.1:44228-147136 GCA_040388515.1 Pseudomonadota bacterium
ACATGCCGAGGTAGACTTCTTGTTCCCGCGTATAGAGGAACTCGGCCCCGGGCTTGTCGACATGGTCGGGAACCAAGTGCGCCCGCGTAAAGCTGCGCGTGACATCCCGTCCCGGCGTTCCGATATCGTGCCCCGCCGAGAAATGCTTGCCGTTCCCGGCCAGTACGATCGCCTTGACCGCAGCATCGTCCACTGCACGCCGAAACGCTTCGTCCAGCGCATAGGTCATCTGGCTGTTCTGGGCGTTGTTGAACTGGACGCGGTTCATCGTGACCCAGGCGACGCCGTCGCGCGCATCGTAAAGGACGGGCTCATCCGTCTCATAGATGATCTCGGGCGTTTCCGCCGAGGTGCCTGTCATCGCTCGCCCCAATCCGGTCTATGTCTCGATCTTTATACGCGTCCGCGAAGGCAACGATAGCTTTCCAAGCACGACATCCTTGCCCGATGGGTATCGCAAACCGTTACCCCGCGCGCACCGCCGGCGGATTGTCCTTCAGCAGGGTCGCGCGGATGTTGTGCGGATCCAGCCGGCGAATGATCGCCAGTGCTTCTGCTGTCGGCAACGGCGTTTCCGGAAGCGCCTGGTCGGTCCATGCCAGACCGAACCCGGTGTTGTCGCGAACCTCGGCAATCGAAACGCCCGGATGCAGCGAGATCGGCCGGATCGTGTCATGCGGACCGCCGAAATCCATCACGCACAAATTGGTGACGATCCGCCGCAATTCGAGTCCCAACGGCTTGCGGCCGTCCGCCCAGCGTGCCGGATTGTAGCCCGCCGAACAGACGTGATCGACTTCGCCCGGGACCATGCTGCGCGTCGAATGCTGCGGAACGAAATAGCTGTTCGGGTGGCTGATGCTGTTGCCCGGAAAGCCGCGCACGCCAAGCAGGGCCGCCTTCGGCTTCGCATGATCGCCGATCACGCTGATGTTGGTCTGCCCGAAACGGTCGATCTGGACCGGCGCGACCAGCGCATGACGGCGACCGCCCCACAGATTGTCGAACGTGCGCGCATAGGGCGCCCATCCTTCTGCGACCGGAGAACCGTCGCGCGGCCCGATCGGGGCGGGTTCCTCGAGAAACAAATTCTCCGCATCGGTGATCATCAGGCGCGGGTTGAAGGTCAGTTTGGCAAGGCTGGCGCCAAGCCGCGGGATCGGCGTGATGCCGGTCGCGAGCCATTCGGGATCGTCGCGCCATACCTCGGCGCAAGCGACGATCAACAGTTCGGCGAGGGTCGGAGTGTCGGTCACGCAGCCCTCCTCAATAAACCGGCGCGGGAATGGCGCGGACCGCTTCTGCACCGCCCACCGCGGCCAGATAGGCCGCATCGTCGACGTCGACGAACTGCTCCCGGTACGCAGACCACCCCTCACCTTCCGCAGCGGCGTAGGTCTTCAGATGCTTCAGATCGAGTTGGTAGTCGGGCGCCGCGCTGGTCGGATGCGCACCGAACGGCGCCTCGGCGACGCCGGTGATCAGCGGCCGTTCGACAAGGTGATAGCGCGCGTTACCCGGCAGGCCGAGATCGGCCGTTTCGACGAGCTTCTCGGTCGTGACGAAGGTCCGTTCCGATGCACGCGCCATCAGTTCGTCGAAGAACGGATCGGTCGACAACGTCAGGACATTGCCCTTCTCATCGGCGCGATGGACATGCAGCAATGCGACGTCCGGACGGATCGCCGGCATCGCGAGCAATGTCTCGCCGTCTGCATATGGGCTGGTCACGGTCTTGAACTGCGGGTCGTCTGCCACTGCAGTGCCGATGCCGACGCGCGTCGGCAGGAAAGGCAGGCGCATGGCGGCCGCACGCAGCCCCCAGTGCAGCATCCCCTCGTCCATTTCCCACACATGGAGACCCGCCTGACGCGCAGCCTTGAAATGCGGTTCGATCGGGATGTGGTCCAGCGACACGAATGCGAAGATCAGCTTGCCGATCTTGCCGCTGGCCGCCAGCATGCCCACGTCCGGCCCGCCGTAACTGATAATCGTCAGGTCTTTCAGGTCGGAACGCGCGATCGCGCGTACCAACGCCATCGGTTTCCGCCGCGTCGCCCAGCCGCCGATCGCGATGGTCATTCCGTCGCGCAGTTCCGCGACGATGTCGGCAATCGACATGCGTTTGTCGAACATGGTGATCCTTCAAATGCTACTGGCCGGGATGGCTGCCCGTTGGGCAATCACCCCGGCCATGCAGCAATACGGTCGGTGCTTATTCGGCCGCCTTCAATGTCGGCTGGGCGTCGCGCTTGGCTTCGGCAACCGGAAATTGGTACAGCTTCTGCGCGTTGCCGTGCAGGATCTTCGCCTTGGTCGGCGCCGGTACACCCGACATCGACGACTGGATCACGCGCCAGCTGTAGGGATAATCCGCGCTGATGTGCGGATAGTCGGTCGACCACAGCACGCGATCCGGATTCATCGAGTCCAGATTGTTGAGGCCGAAGCTATCGGTCATGTAGCCGAAGTAGAAATGCTCATCGATGTATTCGGACGGCAGGCGTTGCAGGCCGAACTTGTTGACCTTTTCCAGCCGCTGGTAGTTGTTGTCGATCTGCTCCTTCACATAGGGAACCCAGCCGAAATCGACTTCGGCAAAGGCAACCTTTAGGTTCGGGTAACGATCGAACACGCCATTGAAGATGAACTCGATGCAACGGTTGGGCGCGTCGAAAAAGCGGCCATAGCCCGGCAGCTTCGCCTTGTGCGGGCTCGGCTTGTAGATGCCGAGTGCGACGTGGATGTTGAAGCTGACATCGCGCTCATGGATCGCCGCCCACAGATAATCATGCTCGTCGGTCATGGTCGTCGTGCCGGTCGGATAGGCTTGCGCCATGACCGCACGCATGCCCGGACGACCCAGGACGCGGTTCATTTCGTCGACCGCGACCTTCACGCCGCCGCGGTTGGGCAGGAAGACCAGGCCGCAGAAGCGGGCAGGATCGTACGCCACATATTCCGAAACCCAGTCGTTGTAGGCCCGGACCAGTGCGAGGTGGAATTCTTCGTCCTCGACCAGCGCGATGGCTGCCTGGACTGAGGGCGTTGGATACATGACCTCGGCAGTGACGCCGTCACGATCCTGCTCCTTGACGCGCTCGGCCGGATCCCAGCCACCCTTGCGCATGTCTTCGAAGCGCATCCATGCCTTCATCTGCTCTGGCTCGAGGCCGGCGCAGGCATTCCAGCCGAAATTGCGCGGTCCATCCAGCCCTTCGAAAATCCAGCCGTCGCCCTCAGGGAAGCTTTCCATCCGCGGCGCGCGGCTCTTGAACTTCTCCGGAACCCGCTTCGTGAACAGGTCGCCCGGTTCGTTGAAATGGCTGTCCGCCGAAATCAGCTGCGTACTTCCCAACGGCATTTTCGATCTCCTACTTATCTATCTTTTATATGATAGCGTTTTGACAGGCGCGGTCAATCTTGAATGCGGCGCCGTCAATGTTTTCGCGGCATCGGATCGCGCCTGTTTTTCGAAAGGATCACGCGGCGGGATCGGGCTTGAATACGCGGCCTGCAGTGGGCTTGCGCGTATTGGCCCACAGCGCAATCGCCGCTGCGATCACGAACAGCGCGATGCCGACCACCACAAATGCCATGTGCAGTCCAACCTGATCGCGGATTGCCTTTGTCACATCGGCGTTGAGCGATTGTCCGAAGAACATGAAGCTCAGGGTCAAGCCGATCGCCACGCGCCGCATCGTGGCGACTGTGCGATCAAGGATCTGGGCCAGGAAGAACGGCATGGTCCAACCGGCGCCGATGCCCTCGATCACGATAAAACTCAGGATGACGTAATAGTTGGTCGTAAGGCCCACCCCAATGAAGCCGATGCCCATCGCCGTCGACGCCAGGGCGAGCGTTATCCAGCCCGCGCGCGCGTAAACGAAGCCGAAGATAAGGGCAGACAGGATCGAGATACCGGCACTCAGTGAGGGGACAAACGAGATCAAGCGGGTGTCGGTGATCCCGTTCTCGCGCAGCAGGAAAGGCATCTGATATGACGGCATAGCGTGCCCAAGCGCCATTAGTGCGCACAGGATCAGCAATGGCATGAGGTTCAGCAGTTCGGAAAGAAACGATTTCGTTTTTTCCCCGAAGCTGCCGACGAACACCGTCGTGTCATCCTTGATCGGCCGGTCGAACGCGATGAAGGCAAGGACTAGCAGAATGCCCGGCACGACGAACATGAGCGATGCCGCGCGCCAGCCATAGGAATGCATCAGGAAGCCAGAAACCGCAAAGGTCAGGACGGTGCCGACGTGTGAGAACGCCTGTCGAAACCCGATCAGCTTCGCGCGCAGGGCACCGGTGAAATATGCCGCCAGCGCGCTCGTCATCGCAACGTCGGCAACCACGGCGCTGAAGCCCAGCACGAAACGACTTCCAAGCAGCATGGAATAATTGTGGACGACCAACGGCAACAAGCCCGCGACGCATGAAATGCCGAGCGCGATAAACATCGTGCCGCGGATGTTCTTGGGGCGGACGAACAGGCCAGCGACCAACCCCGCCAATGCCATGCCGAAAGGCGCAAACTGCAGCAGCCGCTGAGCTCCGAGAATCGGATCCTTTCCGCCATATTCTGCCGCGATCATCTGAAGACCGGGAACGATGGTCGTGAAGGCCAGTGTCGACTTAACGCCGCCGGTCAGAAGGATCAGAATAACCAGGGACCGGCGCCAGCCAGGTACATCCATGGCGAGGGATCCGCTCGGAATATCGTCTGTGGTGGCCGAAATCGACGCCATTTGATTGCAATCCTCTCTATCTTTTTCGGCTCAGTGTGCAGGCTAACACCCTGCCCGCGCAATGGCCCATCCCGTTGCGGCATTCCTGCCGTGCCGGCGGCGCATCATTGCCTCCCGGTGACGACGGAGTCGCTAGTCGAGCGTATTTCCGCCATCCACGACCCAGACCGAGCCGTTGACGTAGGAAGCGGCGGGGCTGGCAAGGAAATGAACCACCCGGGCAATTTCATCCGGGCTTCCGATAATGCCGGTTCCACGGCCCGATGGTGCCATTCCGCTTGCCTGAATTTCCGCCATGCGAGCGCGGGCCGCTTCGGTCAGTACCGGTCCCGGCGCCACTGCGTTGACGCGAATTCCATGCGGCATGAACTCACGCGCCATCACGCGGGTCAATGCCTCGATCCCGGCCTTCGACGCGGCATAGGCAGCCTTGCCTGCGGTCGGACGCTGCCCCTGGACCGATCCAATATGGACGATCGATCCGCCCCCTTTCGCATCGCGCATCCTGCGAGCGACGATCTGGCTCATGCGCACGACACCTTTGAGATTGATGTCGAGCAGCCTGTCCCAATGGACTTCGTCGAGATCCAGAAAAGGCGCCGAGGGAAACACGCCAGCGGCGTTCACGAGAATGTCCGGAGCGGAATCGCCCAATGCTTCATCGATCGAGGATTCGAGTCCCCCCCAGTCGGACACATCGGTCGCGACCGCGATACTGCCCCGCAACTTGCGCGACACCTCCGCAACGGCCTCGGCGTTGAGATCGACGACAATCGTTCGCGCACCCGCATCGTTCAGGTGGCTGGCAACCGCGAAGCCGATGCCGGAGGCCGCGCCGGTTACGACTGCCACACGGCCGTCGAGCGCGATCAGGTCGCGCAATAAAACAGGGTTCGTCACTTATTCGATTCTGGAACGGTTGCGTTGCCGGACAATCGAAAATGATCGCCCGGCAACGCCGCCCCCGTCAGAAATCGAGACCAAGTGCCACGCCGTAGTAGCGCGGCCGGTTGTATACACCCGTCATCAGGGCGCCAAAGTCGGAAGCAAAGGTCAGGTAGCGGTTGTCGGTGATGTTCTCGCCGAAGACCTGCGCTGTCAGTTTGCGCTTGCCAAGGTTGAACGCCCACATCGCCCGCACGCTCAGGTTCTTTTCCTCGCCGAGGAAGGGAACCTGTGCGGTGTTCGGCGCCTGTGCAATCAGGGTGTAGCTGTAGGCGTCGCTCTTGCCGGTATAGTCGGCACGCAGCGTCATCGTGGCGAAACCGTCGGTCTCGAACGAATACTGGCCGCCGATATGGTAGGTCCATTTCGGAACGTTCGCGAACTTCGCATCAGCCGCGACGTTGGTCGGAACGCCTGCGACGGCCAGGATGTATTCCTTGTAGACCGGATCGACATACCCGACGTTTCCGTCGATGCGGAAGCCGCCGAACGCGATCTGCCCTTCCACTTCGAAGCCGCGGAACTGCGCCTTGCCTGCGTTGGTCAGCAGGTTCGTGTTGGTCGTGATGTTGTACCCGTTGACCTGCAGGTTGTCGTAGTCGGTCTGGTACACCGCCGCATTCAGGCGAACGTGACGGTCGAACAGGTCCGACTTGAAACCGGCTTCATAGCTGACGGCGGTTTCCGGATTGAACGGCGGCACGTTGACGGTGGGGGCGTTGTACCCGCCCGAACGATAGGCCGACGATGCACGCGCATAGATCAGGACATCAGGCGTGACACGGTAGCTGATCGAACCCAGCCAGCCAACATTGTCCCAGCTGTCCTTGCGCGACTGCGTCAGGGTCGTCGTGGTCGTTGTGGTCGACACCGAGTTGGAGTTCAGCTCCTTGTCGTCCTTTGTGTAGCGAACCCCACCCACGATTTCGAGCTTGCCGTCCGCGAATGACGGTTTCCAGCCGACCTGACCGAAGCCCGCGTAAGACTTGGACGCGATCGAATAGGTCGTGCTGCGGTTGAGGCGGATCGCCGAGGTCGCCGACAGCGGCGAGTTCAGGATCGTCGTGATCGTCTCGTTGACGTCCTCGTCATAGTAGTAAAGCCCGAGGAGGTAGTTGAAGTCACCGACATCGCCGAGGAACTGCAACTCCTGCGTGAACTGGCGCTGCGTGCCCGGATTTGTCGGGGTCACGTGAACCGAGACAGGTTCGAGCTGGCCCGGGACGATCGGATTAGCCACGGAACCCAGCGTATAGCCGCCACCGAGGTTGCCGCGCAGGTTCTGGTCGATCGTATTGTAGGATGTGATCGACTTGACCGACAGTGCAGGGCTGAGCTTGTTTTCCAGGGTCAGCGTACCGCCCTTGGTCTTCACTTCCGACCGTCCGTCCGTGCGCGGGTCACGGCGAGTGAAATCGCGCGGGCCGACGCCGATCGGGAACGAGACGCCGCTGGCATTTGCAGCATTGGTGAAATAGGCCACGCCGACCGCGGTTCCGGCGAGCGCCTGCCAGCCCGTATAGGACGTTATGTTGTTGTAGCGGCCGCGAAGGTCGATCGTGAAATCGCCCAGTTCGCCGCGGATCGCAGCACCGAAGCCATAGCTGTCGAGCGCGCCACCCCAAGCCGAGGGCGAATAGCCCGGCGTCTGGACCCAGCCGTCACGACTGTGGCTTTGCGCGGTGAGCTTGATCGCAAACGGCGAGTTACCGATGCGGCCGAGCTGGAGGATGCCGGATCCGGTGACCTCGTTGCGCGAACCGTAGGAGAAGTTGACCTTGCCGCCGAATTCGTCGGTGGGGTTGCGGGTCGACAAGAGGATCGCGCCGCCCGTGGTGTTACGCCCGAAGAGTGTGCCCTGCGGACCGCGAAGCACTTCGACGCTGGAGACATCGGGCAAGTCGAACGTGTTGCCGCTCGGGCGCGGCGTATAGACGCCGTCGACATAAACGCCGACCGCCGGCTCGACGTAGAGCGCCGTCGACACGGTACCGATACCGCGGATGAAAACGGCCGGAGCGTTGCCGCTGCCGCTCGCCTGCGTCACGCGAAGGCTGGGCGCGAGTTGCGTGATCCCCTCGATCCGGACGATGTTCAGTTCGGACAACTGCCTGTCGGAAATGGCGCTGATCGACACCGGGGTCTGCTGCGCGCTTTCCTGGCGGCGGCGAGCGGTGACGACGATATCCTCTATCTGGCCCCGTTCGGTGGCGGTGTCCGCCGCTTGAGGTGCGCTATCGGTTTGCTGCGCGAATGCTGCAGGCGAAATCATCAGGCCTGCAAGTACGGCACCGGCTGCAGTTGTGCTGCGCCAATGGCGTGATGTCCCGTATCGGACGGTTTTCAGACGCTCTCTCACGCGCAAACTCCCCTCGTTTTTGATTTAATTTTTTTAACATTAGGATTCGGTTTCGCCCCGAACAAATCTGAAACCGGCACGATACCAATCCAAACTGGGCATCCATCGTTCACATAGCACGATAACAGACTCGGAAAGGTGTTCTTTTAATATTGAAAATACATTTTGACGGTTCCGCCGTTGACGGCACGAACTGCCCTCCTATTAGGGATTGGCAACGGTATACGATTCTTAGAGGTTCGAAATCATGCTGGCTGGAAAACTCTTTGTCGGCGGCGAACACCGCACTGGCTCGGGCGAAGCGCTTTACGCGACGAACCCCGCCACGGACGCGAAGCTGGAACCCGCATTCGGAAGTGCGATCCCTGCCGATGTCGTGGAAGCCTGCTCGCAAGCGGCCAACGCCTTCCCGGTTTTTCGCAACACGGGCCTTGAACAGCGCGCTGCATTCCTCGAGGCGATCGCCGCCAATATCCTCGACCTCGGCGACACCCTGATCGAGCGCGCCATGGCCGAAACCGGCCTTCCCCGTGCCCGGCTGGAAGGGGAACGCGGACGCACCGTCGGTCAGCTGCGGCTGTTCGCGGCGGTTGTACGCAGCGGCGATTTCATCGGTGCGCGGATCGACCGCGCCATACCCGACCGGCAACCCGCACCGCGCCCCGACTTGCGGCTCGGCAAGATCGGCGTCGGCCCGGTCGCGGTGTTCAGCGCGAGCAACTTCCCCCTGGCATTCTCGGTCGCAGGCGGGGACACCGCTTCCGCGCTGGCGGCCGGTTGTCCGGTGGTGGTGAAGGGACATTCGGCACACCTCGGCACGTCGGAACTGGTCGGCAGCGCCATTGCTGCGGCCGTTGAGACATGCGGCATGCCCAAGGGCACGTTCGCCCTGTTGTTCGGTCCCGGCAACCAGATCGGCAGCGCGCTTGTCGCGAACCCCGCCATCCAGGCTGTCGGCTTTACCGGGTCGCGCGGCGGCGGCCTTGCCCTCATGCAGGTTGCGGCGACACGTCCCCAACCCATACCCGTTTATGCCGAAATGAGCAGCATCAACCCGGTGATCCTGTTCCCGCATGCACTCGCAAAGCGCGGCGCGGACATCGCAAAGGCGTTCGCCGCATCACTGACGCTGGGCGCCGGCCAGTTCTGCACCAATCCGGGCTTGCTGCTCGCATTGGAAAGCACCGACCGCGCACCCTTTACCGATGCTGCGAAGGTAGCAATTTCAGGTGCTCCGGCCGCCACGATGCTGACGCCGGGAATCCACCGCGCCTACAGCGGTGGCCGCGACGCATTGGCCGCGCATGAAAATGTCGACGCGGTGACGGACGGAGTTGCGACCACCGGTCCGAACCAGGCGCAGGCCGGATTGTTCGAAACGACCGCATCGGCATTCCTCGCCGACCACCGTCTGCAGGACGAAGTGTTCGGCCCGTCCAGCCTGATGGTGCGTTGCCCCGATGTCGCGGCCCTGCGCAGCGTGATCGAGGGACTGGAAGGACAGCTGACGATAGCCCTTCATCTCGAACCCGAAGACTATCCGCTGGCCGCCGAACTGCTGCCCCTGCTGGAACAAAAGGCCGGTCGCCTGCTGGTCAACGGTTTCGGGACTGGCGTAGAAGTCGCGCATGCGATGGTTCATGGCGGCCCCTTCCCCGCCACGTCCGATCCGCGGACGACCTCGGTCGGCTCGCTCGCCATCGAACGCTTCCTGCGGCCGGTCTGCTACCAGGACATGCCCGAAGGATTGTTGCCCCAGGCACTGCGTGACGGAAACCCGCTGAACCTGTGGCGCCTGACCGAGGGAGAATTCGGGCGCGATTGATTTGCCCGGCCAGACACGCGACCAACCGCTCTCACCACCCAAAGGACGCACCCATGCCGCTTTCCGCTTTTGCGATGCTCATGCTTCAGGCCGCAGCACCGGTGGCCGCGAGCGCACAACCCGCTCCGCCAGCCGCCGCGATGCAATGGCCGATCAAGGAAGCGGATTTCACCGTTGCCAACTTTCGTTTTCGCACCGGTGAAACGCTGCCGCAGGTGCGGATCCACTATACGACGCTGGGCCAGCCGCATCGTGGCGCCGACGGGCAGATCGATAATGCGGTGATGGTGCTTCACGGCACGGGCGGAACCGGCAAGCAGTTCCTGCAGCCGCAGTTCGCCAATGAACTCTACGGCCCCGGGCAACCGCTCGACATCAAGAAATACTGGATCATCCTGCCGGACAATGTCGGCCATGGTGCATCGTCGAAGCCGTCCGACGGCCTGAAAATGAAATTCCCGCAATACGACTATGACGACATGGTCGAACTGCAGCACCGGCTGCTGACCGACGGGCTCGGCATCAAGAAGATCCGGCTCATCATGGGCACATCCATGGGCTGCATGCACGGCTTCGTCTGGGGCGAGATGTACCCCGATTATGCCAAAGCGATCATGCCGATGGCATGCCAGCCGGTCGAGATAGCCGGACTGAACCGCATGTGGCGCCAGGCCGCGATCGACGGAATCAAGGCCGATCCCGCCTGGATGGGCGGCGAGTATAAATCGCAGCCGGTCATGGGCATCCGCGTCGCATCGACACTCTCGGCGGTCGCCGGGGCGGCACCGCTGAACTACCAGAAACTCTATCCGACGCGTGGAGCGGCGGAAGCCTTCGTGCGTGAACGCATCACGCGCGACATCGCATCGCGCGACGCCAACGACACCATCTACCAGTATGAGTCCTCACGGACCTACAATCCCTGGCCGCAACTGGAAAAGATCAAGGTGCCGATGACCTGGATCAATTCGGCAGACGATTTCATCAACCCGCGCAACCTGCCTTTTCCGCAGGAAGCGTTGAAGCGCATGCCCAACACGCGCTTTCGCCTGATCGCCGAAACGGACGATACGCACGGGCACAGCACCCACACCTGGGCGGTCAACTGGAAGGCCGACCTGATCGACCTGATCGCACGGACCGAAGGCTAGGCCGTTATTTCGCGGGGCTATGCGCCTCGTACGACGATACGTGGTTCATCGCGATGACCCAGCGGCCGCCAATCTTGCGGAACAGGCGGGTGTTGATCCCTTCCTGCGGGTGTTCGGGCCGTTCGAGATGGTAATGCCCGATTAGCATCGCCGCGTCGGGCGCCAGCACGTCGATCTTCAGGTCGTAGAAGTGCACGGTCCCACGCCGCTCGGGCGATCCGCCGTAGTCGCGGACATAATGGTCCAGCGTCCCCTGCCAGTCGGACTGTTTCTTTCCGCCTGATACGAAGACGACGCCGGGGTTTTCGAAGCCGGCCATATACCCCCGGAAATCGCCCCGGTTCCAGGCGGCTTCCATATCGGCGACGACTTGCGTGATCGCCGCCTTCGCGTCGTCCGGTCCCGCAGCTTGCGCCGCGACCGGCGCCATCGACAGTGCGAGCGCGCATGCCAGTTTCATCATAGTCTATCGCCTCTCGCCATTTTTTAGATATCGTATACGATAACGGGATGATGGGGAGAGGCAAGATGAAGACGTGGGCAGGCCGTGAAGCGAAGTTGGTGGTTCCGCTCATCATCGCATTGTCGGCCACATCGGCAGCCGCCCAAAATCGTGAGTCCGACGGCTACACGCGTTACGAATTGCTGGCGCCCGGCAGCCATAAATTCCGGATCGTGTATGAAATCACCGCGGTGACGCCCGGCGCGACAGCTTATTACAATCCCATCCGCAAGGGCAGCATCGCAACCGACGAGCATGTGAACGATCGCGCCACGGGCAAGCCGCTCGAGTTCGGCGTCGTCGATGCGGCCACAGCCAAGACCGGCGGCGTCCGCGGCGATGCCGACCAGGACTATATTCGGGTAAAGCTTGCACGACCGGTATCCACGGATGGCGGCGAAGGCCGGGTGCTGATCGACAAGACCTACGAGGACGCCAAAAGCTATTACACCGAGGGTGACATGATCGTGTTCGACCGGTCGCTGGGCGTGAAGCGCAACGCGGTCGTCCTGCCAAAAGGGTATGAGCTGGTATCGCTCAACACGCCGGCACAGGTGCTGCAGGAAGCCGACGGGCGTATCAAGATCGCTTTCTGGAACGACAGCGCGGCTCCCGCACCGCTAGTGATCAAGGCGCGCCCCGCACCGGGTTTCGGCAGCAACGCGCCATCGTCGATGGTGAAGCAGCTCGACGAACGCGCGCACCAGAACCGCGAGATCGTCTATTACCTGAACCCGCCCGAGACCCACAGCTTCAGCCTGACTCACGACTACACCGAGAGCCGGCCGGGAAGCTCCAGTTACGTCAACGTCGTGCGCGCGGGCAGCACTGTGTCCAATCCCTCCGCGCGCAATCTCGACACCGGCGCCGCGCTGCCGGTCGAGTGGATCAAGGGCGACGCCGTCCGCCAAGCCGAACCCGACATGAAGGACGTGGATGCAAACACAGTCGCCGTCTTGTTTCGCTATCCGCCGGTAAAGGCCGGCGAGAGCGTGCGGCTGCGGATCGCGGAGACCTATACCGATACGGCGCGTTACGTACTGTCAGGTGACGAGCTCGTCTGGCACCGCTCGTTCGGCCGGCCCGCCAACGCCGTCGTCCTCCCCGCCGGCTGGATCCTCACGAACAGTTCCGTCCCAGCAACAGTCAGCCGGACAGACGACAATCGCGTCCGCCTCGACTTCATCAATCCGCGGACCGACGAAATCGACACCGTCATCACAGCACGCCGACGCGCCGCCGGCTAGGGCTGCACCACGAAAAGGTGCGTCTCCGGCAGTTTCGCCCGGTCGACCAGACGGCCCTGCGCGATCACCGCGTTCACCTTTTCGATATTACCGATATCGGCCAGCGGATCGGCATCAAGCAGCACCAGGTCGGCGATCTTGCCCGCCTCGATCGTGCCAAGGTCCTTGCTGCGGCCCGCGGATGCCGCGCCGTTCTGGGTCGCGGCGACGATT
Source organism: Pseudomonadota bacterium (assembly GCA_040388515.1). Classification (GTDB taxonomy): domain Bacteria; phylum Pseudomonadota; class Alphaproteobacteria; order Sphingomonadales; family Sphingomonadaceae; genus Sphingomonas_O. Next base: position 57,222 of record JAZKBQ010000015.1, read on the forward strand.
GCCTGCATCGGTGTCATACCGAGTTCGACCAGCCCCTGGATCGCACGGATCGTACCGATGCCGGGTTCGGCCTCGTCGGTCTTGGGCGTGCGGCGGAATTCGGGGGCATCGCCCAGGTATACGTCCGTCGCGGGCGTCACCCGGCAACCGGCGGCGATCAGCTTGCGCGCGTTGCGGTACTGGATGTCGTCCATCTCGTTGACCATCTCGTAGCGGCGCCATTTTTCGGCATTCGTCGTGACCGGCGGCATCTTGGCGATCCTCGCCTCCGCTTCGGCCCGCGCGGCCAGATGCCTCTTGCGCGCGGCGCCGGTGAAGATGTTGGCACGAATGCCGCACAGGGTCTTCCGATCGACGATCTGCTTGACCAGCGCATCGGGCAGGTCGCGGCTGTTCAACTCGGGATGCTGGATCAGGTCGATCCCCGCCTCGACCGCCAGCCGCAGTCCTTCGGGGCTGGTCGCATGCGTTTGCACTGGCACGCCACGCTTGTGCGCTTCTTCGACGATCACCGCCTGTTGTGCCGGCGAGAATCCGATCAGTGACGGGCGGATGAAGTGGCTCGTGCCGCCGTACTTGATGACGTCGACACCCTTATCGAGGTACTTGTTCATCGCGACGCGGAGCTCGTCCGGCGTCATGTCCATGATTTCCTCGCCCATGTCCTGGGCCATCAGGTCGTTCCACTTCTCCTGAAAATAAGAGAGGTCGGATTCCTTGGTCAGCGAGAATGTCAGCGAAAACGTACCGCCCCAGCCGAGGATATTCCCAGCCAGCAGAAGCCGCGAGCCGACAGCCTCGCCCCGGTTGATCCGGTCGCGCACGACGATCGATGGCGGCAGTACGCCATAGCTGTCGATCAAAGTGGTGACGCCGTATTTGAGCGAGCGCTGCGCGACCTCGAGAGCCAGTTCCTCGTTGCGATCACCGTATTTGGCGGACGTGTCGCGCCGCGACGGCTGGCCATAGACGGTCAGGTGCGCATTGCTGTCGAAGAAGCCGGGCAAAAGGTAGCGTCCGCGCCCGTCGATGACGTCCTTGCCGCGCGCGGTGCCGCCTTTTGCGGGCGAGATGTCCACGATCCGGCCATTCGCGACTCGCACAGTCATATGCGGGCGTGCCGCAGCACCGGTTCCGTCGATCACCGTCGTATCGACGATCGTGATCGCAGGTTGCTGCTTGACCGGATTGGCGCTCGACGGAACCGCCACGCCGACCAGCGTAGCGAGGATCAAGCCACTTCCGAACCCGCGCATCAATTTCCGTTTTTGAGCCATTGACACTCCCCGTCGTGAGTATATCGTATTTAGTATACGGTATGTGCCCGCATCAAAGCGTAGATCGCGATGCGAAGCAACATCCGGCGTGGCGCGCTTGCAAGCTTTTGTTCGGCAAGTGCGTGATGAGGGGAAGCACTGTTCTGGGCAGAACGGCTAACTCGATGAATAACATAATAAAAATATTCAAAGGCAGGAAAACTAAGGTGAGAGATGCCCCGCGGCATCTTTTAAGAACTGGGGAGACTATCATGTCGTTGAACATCAAATCGCATCACTCCGTCTTGCTGCGGCGCTTGCTGCTGGCCACGACCATTTTGGGTGCGCCTGTCATGCTGGGGATTTCGCCGGCGACCGCGCAAACGAGCACGGAAGACATGGCGGCATCCGCCGACGGGAGTACCGACATCGTCGTGACCGGCTCGCGCCTGCTGCGAACGGACTTGAGCGCCCCCAGCCCCGTCACGTCCGTCGGCGAGGAAAACATCAAGCTTTCTGGTAACGTGACCCTTGAAAAGACACTCAACCAGCTTCCACAGCTTGGACAAGGCAACACCACGTCCGTCAATAACGGTGGCGGATCGGGCGTCCTCGCGGCCAACCTTCGCGGTCTGGGCGCGCCGCGCACGCTGACCATCGTCAACGGCCGCCGCTTCATTGCTGCGAACTCCGCAGGCAGCGTTGACCTGGGGAGCATCCCCGATGCGCTCGTCCAGCGCGTCGACGTGGTCACCGGCGGTGCATCTGCCGTCTATGGTTCGGACGCGATCGCCGGCGCGGTCAATTTCGTCCTCAAGGAAAATTTCCACGGTGTCGAACTGGCCACGAACTTCGGCATCAACGACCGCGGTGACGGCTTCTCGCAGAAATACGACGCCACCCTCGGCGCTAATCTCGCCGACAACCGCGGCAACGTCGCCATGTCCTTCTCCTATACCAAACAGGAAGGATTCACTCAGGCCGACCGCGACTTCAGCCGGACGCCGCTGGCCGACAACACCGCGCACACGGCATTCGTCTATTCGGGCTCGGGCAATATTCCCGGCACCCGCATTCCGCTCAGCGCGACCAATCTCGCACGAGTCATCGGCGTCCAGGCGGCTACCGGGCCTTGCACCAGCGTAACCAGCATCCGCTTTCTCGCGAACGGGACGCCGGTGCAATATTGCTCGCCGGAAGACTCGTATAACTATGCCGGATTCAACCTGCTTCAGCGTCCGCTGGATCGCATCAACATTTCGGCGATCGGTCATTACGACATCAGCGACAGCGTCACGGCGTTCGCGGAAGCCTATTTCGTCAATTCGAAGAACGCCTTCATCCTGGCGCCGGACTCGTTCACGCCGCTGACGCCGTCGACGACCAACCCGCTCACAACGACCTTGCTCGTCCCGTACAGGAACAATCCGATCCTGCCGACGACCCTGGCCAATTTCTTCGCGAACAACGCGGTTATCTTCGATCCTGGCAACACCGGCATCGCATCGGTCGTGGGGTCGGGCCGCCGCACCGACGAGTTCGGCACGCGTCAGTCCTATTACGAGCGCACAGGTTACGAGATCACGGGCGGCCTGCGCGGCGATCTCGGCATCGGGGGCTTCAAGTGGGAAGTCTTCGGCCAGTATATGCGCAACCGCGAGGACACGCGGAACCTTGGCACGGTCAACTCGGCACGCCTGTCGCAGTCGCTCGACGCCGTTCTCAACGGCGCCGGACAGATCGTGTGCCGTTCGGGCGTCAGCGGGTGCGTCCCCGTCAACCTGTTCGGTGTCGGATCGCTGCCCGCGAATGCCAAATCCTGGCTGACGCCACAACGCAACAGCTTCAACATATTCGAACGCACGGTTGCAGGCGCATCGCTGGCAGGATCGATCTTCCACCTTCCTGCCGGTGACGTGGCTACCGCGATCGGTGTCGAATATCGCCGCGACGAATACCAGAGCGAACCGAGCGCGTTCGACCTTGCCGGCGACTATGGATCGGCATCGACCGTCGCCGTCAACGGCGCGTTCGACGTGAAGGAAATCTTCGGCGAAATCCGTGTCCCCTTGCTGAAGGGCATTCCCTTCATCTCGTCGCTGTCGGTCGAGGGTGCCGTTCGCTACTCCGACTATTCATCGGCAGGCGGCGTCTGGGCGTACAAGGGCGGCGTCGAATATGCGCCGGTCTCGTGGATCCGGTTCCGCGGCGCCTATAACCGGGCGGTTCGTGCACCGAACGTCGGCGAACTCTATGCGCCACTGTCGACGGGCTTCACCGGCGGCACCGATCCTTGCGACAAGAGCCAGACGCGCAGTGCCGCACGACTGGCGTTCTGCGTATCGCAAGGCATCGCACAGGCCGATATCGCCACGTTCACCCAGTCCGCACTTGGTTTGACACAGCGCGGCGGCGGCAATCCCAACCTGAAATCCGAAAAGTCGGACACCTATACGATCGGCGCGGTCGTCTCCCCGCCGTTCATTCGCAACCTCAACCTGACCGTCGATTACTTCAACGTGATGGTGAACGACGCGATCGTGCAGCCCAACGTCACGCAGGTGCTGAACGACTGCTTCGCCACACTCGACCTGACCAACCCCAGCTGTCAGGCCGTGGTTCGCGACAGCAGCGGACAGATCAACTTCATCGGTACGCAGTTCCTGAACGTCGGTTACCTGAAGACGTCGGGCATCGATGCGCAGATCGATTGGCGGACGACCCTGCCCTTCGACATCGGCGGCAACCCGACGAACTTCTCGTTCCAGGGGGTCGCGAGCTGGCTGTTCAACAAGACGCAAAAGACGCTTGTGAGCACCAATGCCCAGGACTGCGCCGGCTATTACGGCGGCGGCTGTTCGTCGGGCACCGGCGGCTTCATCTTGCCGAGCTTCAAGTTGAATGTCGCGGGAACGTTCAGCAACGGCCCGGTTTCATGGCGGGTTGTCGGCCGAATGATCGGTGCGCTCGATCAATACACGGGCACCACGAACTTCGTGTCGCACGTCGATCCGGTCTGGTATTTCGACTCGACGGTCAGCTTCAACGCGACCGATAACTTCTCGATGTTTGTCGGTATCAACAACATCGGCGACAAGTCGCCGCCGATCTTCGGCACCACGCTGGTGGGTGACGCGAACACCGACGTCTCGCTCTACGATGTTGCGGGGCGGCGCCTGTTCGTCGGCGCCAAGCTGAAGTTCTGAGAATGCCCTGGGAGGAGTTGCAACCGCACTCCTCCCAAATTCATCATCCAGGGGAGGAAATATGACCGGCAAGGCTCGCCTGTTTTTGCGGTCCGCGATCGCGCTGTCACTGGCGGTTACGCCGCTCATGGGGCCGGCCGCGGCGCCGGTTTCCGATCCCATACCCGCACGCAAGGAAGGCGTGGGGCCGTTCAACCGCACCGTCCTGCGCAATGTCACGATGGTCGACGGCACGGGCGCTCCCGCACAGGGTCCGATCGACATCGTCCTGTCGGGCGACCGTATTGCCGAAATTCGCGCGATCGGCGCACCCGGCGCGATCAAGGACAGCGCCCGCGCGGCGAAGGGCGATCATGAGATCGACCTGACCGGCTATTATGTGTTGCCCGGTTTCATCGACGCGCATGTCCACCTGCACAGCCTGAACGATGCGCAAGGCGTCCCGTCCGACTACATCCTGAAACTCTGGATCATCAACGGTATCACGTCCGTGCGCGAAGTCGGCAGCAGCCGGCCGATCGAATGGCTGGTCGACATCAAGCGCCGCAGCGAGCGTAACGAGATCGTCGCGCCCCGCATCGACGTGTTCCCCTTCTTCCACAACATCCGCACGACACCGGTCAACGATCCGGTGCAGGCACGTCTCGCCGTCAACGAGGCCAAGAAGCGCGGCGCCGACGGCATCAAGTTCATCGGCGGTGCCGAAGACGTCCTCTTCGCCGCGATGGAAGAGGCGAAGAAGATCGGCATGCGCACGACGATGCACCATGCGCAGCCGAGCGTCGCCTATGCCAATGTGCTCACGACGTCGGCGCACGGCCTGAACGGAATGGAGCACTGGTACGGGCTGCCGGAGGCGATGTTCACCGACAAGGCCGTCCAGGCATGGCCGACCGATTTCATCAACACCGACGAACAGATGCGGTTCGGCGAGTCCGGACGGCTGTGGGCACAGACCGCGCCGCCGGGGTCGGAAAAGTGGGAAGAGGTCATGCAGACCCTTCTCGACCGCAATTTCATTCTCGACCCGACCTTCACCGCTTACCTCACCAGCCGCGACACGATGCGCAACATGCGGGCGGTCTGGCACTCGGACTACACGATGCCGGCGCTGTGGGATTATTATCGCCCCAGCCGCAGCAACCACGGATCATACTGGTTCGACTGGACGACCGAGAACGAGGTCGCCTGGCGAGAGAACTATCACCTGTGGATGCAGTTCATCAACGAATACAAGAACAAGGGCGGCATCGTTACCGTCGGCGATGATGCCGGTTATATCTATAATCTCTACGGTTTCGGCTATGTCCAGGAACTGGAACTGCTCCGCGAAGCAGGCTTCTCGCCCCTCGAGGTGATCCATGCCGCAACCCAGCAGGGTGCACGCTCGCTGGGCCATGAAGACCAGCTCGGCACGATCCGCGTCGGCCGCAAGGCGGACCTGGTCGTGGTCAAGGGCAACCCCCTCGCCAACCTGAAGCTGCTGTTCCCGACGGGCACCCTCCACCTGAACGACGCGACCGGAAAGACCGAGCGCGTCGGGGGAATCGCCTACACGATCAAGGACGGCATCATCTACGATAACGCCGTCCTGCGGCGGGAAATCCGCGAGATGGTCAACGCCGCAAAGGCCGCCCGTGGCCTGCCGCCCGGCCCCATGCCGATCGAGTCCGCCGACCTGACCCAGTGAACCATTCCCCAGCGAGAGTTATCCCGATGAGAGCTTTCCCGATCACACGTACGCTTGCCGTGGCATTGGCCCTGGCGGCACCCGCCCTCGCTGCAGAATCCCCTCCCCCGGGTCCGGCAGACGCCCGCCTGAAGGCGCTTTACGAACGCGAGTTTGCATGGCGGAAAGATCAGGGACTGCGCGCCGGCCGTGGCACGGACGACGCGGGGCGTGACAGCCTGCCTAAGGTCGATCCTGCGACGAAGGCGGCGCAACTCGCCTATTGGACCAAGGCGCTGGCCGAACTCGATGCGATCCCCGTCGGCCAGCTTTCGGCCGAGGAACAGGTCAACGCCGCTGTCTTCCGCCGCCTGGTCCAGAGCATGGCGGACGAAATCCGTTTCAAGACATATGAAGCGCCGTTCAATGCCGACACTTTCTTCTGGACCGAGCCTGCTCCGCGGTCGGGCGGCTTTCGCAGCCTGAAGGCCTACCAGAATTACATCGCACGCATGCGCGATGTGCCGCGCTATTTCGACGACCAGATCGCCAACATGCGCGCGGGCCTGAAGCGCGGCTACAGCGTGCCACGCATCGTCGTGAAGGACCGCGACAAGACGATCGAACCCTATTTCGCGGCCGACAAGACCAATCCGTTCTACGGACCGTTCGCCGCGATGCCCGCGTCCATTCCAGCGGACCAGCAGGCGCAGTTGAAGGCAGAGGCCGACCAGGTCATCCAGCAGTCGGTCATTCCGGCCTATCGCAAGCTCCACACCTTCATCCAGAAGGAATATATGACGCAGGCGCGCACCACGCTTGCCGCCGAAGCCGAGCCGGATGGAAAGGCGTTCTACCAGTCGCAGATCGAGAACTACACGACCCTGTCGCTTACCGCCGAACAGATCCACCAGATGGGTCTGAAAGAAGTCGCGCGGATTTCCGCCGAAATGGAAGCGACGAAGGCTGCCACCGGCTTCAAGGGCGACATGCCCGCGTTCCTGAAGTTCCTGCGGACCGACCCGCAATTCTATCCGAAGACGCCGCAGGAGTTGCTCGGTTTCTCCGCTTATGTCGCCAAGCGCATGGACGGGAAGCTGGCGGAAACCATCGGCTTCCTGCCGCGTCGTCGCTTCTCGATCATTCCCGTCCCGCCAAACCTCGCACCGATCTACACGGGCGGGCGCGGCGGTCTCGAATCCTGCATGATGAACACCTACGACCTGCCGTCACGTCCGCTTTACACGCTCACGGCCCTGACCTTGCACGAATGCAATCCCGGGCACGCGTTCCAGGCAGCGGTCGCGCAGGAAGCTCTGCACAGGCCCGAGTTCCGCCGTTCGGCCGGTTTTTCGGGTTATGGCGAGGGCTGGGCGCTCTACATGGAGTGGCTCGGCACGAAGCTCGGCCTCTACGACACGCCCTATGAGAACTTCGGGCGCCTCTCGTACGAGATCTGGCGCGCGTCGCGTCTCGTGATCGACACCGGCATCCATCACTATGGCTGGAGCCGGGAGAAGGCGCAGCAGTATCTGCGTGATCACACCGCGCTCAGCGAGCACGAGATCGAGACCGAGATCGACCGCTACATCGCATGGCCCGGACAGGCGCTCGCCTACAAGCTGGGCGAAATGATGATCCGGCAGAAACGTACGGAAGCGGAGGCGGCGCTGGGTGCGAAGTTCGACCAGCGCAATTTCCACGACGCAATCCTGGCGCTGGGTTCCGTCCCCCTGCCCGTGCTCGAAAAGCGCCTCGACCAGTTCATTGCCGATGGCGGCGTCAACAAGCCCGGCTGGAATCCCGCTCTGCCGGAATACGAAAAAGCGCCGACACCCTAAGTCCTGCTATCAAAAAGAAAGGCCCGCTTCCGGCGATCCGGAAGCGGGCCTTTCTTTTGTTCGCCGTCCGCCGGGTTATTCGGCAGCGGCGGCCTTGCCGGCGACGCTGCGCGAGCGGCCGTAGAGCCAGTAGATCACCAGCCCGATCACGTTCCACAGGACGAACCGCACCAGCGTCTGGCTCGGCAGGCTGACCATCAGGTACAGGCAGCCGAGCACCGTCAGCGTCCCAACGAGATAGGGCGCCGGGCATTTGAAGATGCGCACCAGGTCGGGGCGGCGCTTGCGCAGGACCATCAGGCAGACACCGACCGCGATGAACGCGCAGAGCGTGCCGGCATTGGCAAGCTCCGCGATCTCGTCGAGGCGGAAGAAGCCGGCGACGCCCGCCACGAAAAGGCCGGTCACGCCCGTCACTAGCACGGGCGACCCGGTGCGGGTCGACACTTTGCTCATGAAGCGCGGAAGCAGGCCGTCACGGCTCATTGCGAAGAAGATGCGGCTCTGCCCGTACATCATCACCAGAATGACCGACGGCAGCGCGATCAGCGCGGCCAGGGCGATGAGATGCGAAGCGACCGGATGGCCCAGCGTCCGCAATACCAGCGCCAGAGGCTCGGGCGAATTGGCAAGCGCCGTGTACGGCATCGCGCCGACCGCTGCGAGGCAGACGGCCATGTAGATGACCGTGCACAACGCCATCGAACCGACGATACCGATGGTCAGGTCGCGCGCAGGGTTCTTGGCTTCCTCCGCAGAGGTCGCAACCGCATCGAAACCATAGAAGGCGAAGAACACGATTGCGGCTGCCGCCATCACGCCCTTGGTTCCGCCCCCCTCAACGTGGCTGGCAAAGCCATAGGGCATGAACGGCTGGAGGTGTTCGGTGTTGAACGCGCCGGCCGACATGATCACGAACAGCGACAGGGCGCCGAGCTTGATTGCCACCAGGATGATGTTGAACGTCGCACTTTCGCGCGTCCCCGCCATCAGCATGCCGGCCACGCCGAGGCTGACGATCACTGCGGGCAGGTTGACGATCCCGCCGCCGTGAGGCCCCGCAAGCAATGCGGGAGGCAACACCACGCCGGCCGACTGGATCCAGCCGACCAGATAGCCCGACCAGCCGACGGCAACGGTCGAACAGGCGAGCGAATATTCGAGGATCAGGCTCCACCCGACGACCCACGCCAGCGCTTCGCCCAGCACCGAATAGGAATAGGTGTAGGCGCTGCCCGCAGTCGGAATCAGCGTCGCCAGTTCGGCATAGGCGAGCGCGGCGCAGGCGCAGATCACACCCGCCACGACGAACGCCAGGATGACCGCAGGACCGGCGCGCTCGGCGCCGACGCCGATCAGGGTGTAGATGCCCGTGCCGACGATCGCGCCCACGCCCAATGCGACCAGATGGGGCCAACTGAGGGTCGCGCGTAAACTGTTATGCGCTTCACGCTGCGCAACATCGACCGACTTGGTCGGCCCGAAAATGGTTCGCACTAGTTTGCCCCCTCCAGCTGGTTGAATTGATTCCGCAAGTCATCGAGTGTCTTGGCGGTGTGCGCGCGCGCCAGTTCGCGCAGCGTTTCGGTGTCGCAGGCGAGCCATGCCGCGAGCAATCCCCGATGCTCTTCATTGGCGCGTTCGTCGCGGCCGAGCGGCTCCAGGTGCTTGCGGACATAGCGTTCGGACAGGACCTGCAACCGGTCGAGGATGTTGACCGTCACCGGCTGGCGCGACGGCGCGTACAATGCGTGGTGGAACCGGCGGTTGAAGGCGCCGACGCCTTCGCCGTGTTCCTTCTGGATCTCGTCCATCCGCTCGGCGAGATCGATCGCGTGTTTACGCTCTTCCTTGCTCGCACGCTCGGCGGCGCGCATCATCGCGTCGGGCTCCAGCCGGATGCGGAGCGCATAGACTTCCTCGGCCTCTTCGGTCGTCATCGGCCGGACGTAGAAGCCGCGGTTGGCCTGGCTCGCGACCAGCCCTTCCTCTTCCAGCCGCGCCAGCGCTTCGCGCAGCGGGATCTTGCTGACACCCAGCTCCGCGGCCAGCGCATCCTGGCGGATCGGCAGGTCGTTGTTGACCTGGCCTGAGAGAATACGGTCACGCAGCAGGCTGACGAGCTGGTCGGAAAGGTTGCGTACGATGATTGTCATGTCATCGTCATACCACGGAGAAGCCTTTCCAGAAGGGGTCTGCTTGATCGATCCAGATCGTGTTGAATCCCGTGGCGATTGCCGACCCTTCGATCGACGGAATGATCGCGGGCGTACCGCCGAGATCGGTTGCCGCTTCGACCCTGCCGGTAAAGCGGCTGCCGATGTAGCTTTCGTGGACGAAACTGTCGCCCACCTTGAGGCGCCCCTTCGCCGTCAGATGCGCGAGCCTCGCAGAGGTTCCCGTCCCGCACGGGCTGCGGTCGATAGCGCGCTCGCCATAGAATACGGCGTTGCGGCCGTCGGCGCCCTCACCCCTTGGCTTGTCCGCCCACAGCACATGGTTCACGCCGCGGATGCGATCGTCGACCGGATGAACCGGTTCACACGCCTGTTGCACAAGCGTCCGGATCGTGCGGCTCAGGTCGACGATACGCGACGCGCCGAGGTCATCCAGACCGGTGTAAGCCCCCTGGGGTTCGATGATCGCGTAGAAATTGCCGCCATAGGCCACGTCGATCGACAGTTGACCGAAATCGGGAACGTCGATCCGAAGCCCCTCGATCGCGAGATATGACGCCACGTTGCGGATCTTGACCGAAGCGACCCTGTCACCCTCGGTCGTATAGTCGATATCGATGATGCCCGCCGGCACCTCGACCCGCAGCTTGCCCGGCGTTCGCGGCGTGATCAGGCCGTTCTCCAGCCCGAAAGTGATCATGCCGATCGTGCCGTGCCCGCACATGGGCAGGCAGCCGGAGGTTTCGATGAACAGGATGCCGACGTCGCAGTCGTCCTGCGTCGGCGGGTAAAGAAACCCGCCCGACATCATGTCATGGCCGCGCGGCTCGAAACACAGGCCGGTTCGGATCCAGTCGAACCGCTCGAGGAAATCCGCCCGGCGCTCCGCCATCGATGCGCCCCGCAGCAAAGGCACTCCTCCCGCAACAAGGCGTACCGGGTTACCCGCTGTATGGCCGTCGATGCAGAAGAATGTGTGGCGCATCGCCCCTGTCAGGCCGCCAGTGCCTGTTTGCTCGGCATGGTCGCGGCGCATTGTTCTACCCACGCGATGACGTCGGCGCGGCGCTGGCCCGCCAGCGGCAGGCGCGGCATCCGCACGCGTTCCGACCCGCGGCCCATGATCTGCTCGGCAAGTTTGATCGACTGGACGAGATCGTGATCGGCATCGAGGTGCAGCAATGGCATGAACCAGCGATAGATCGCCAGTGCCTCGTCGAACTTTCCTTCGCGCATCGCGGCGACCAGACGTACGGATTCCGACGGGAAGGCGCTGGTCAGTCCGGAAACCCAGCCGCTCGCGCCTAGCATCAATCCTTCCAGCGCGACGTCGTCGAGGCCGGCCATCACCGTGTAGCGATCGCCATAACGGTTATGCAGGTCGGTGAAGCGCCGCGGATCGGGCGCGCTTTCCTTGACCGACACGATGTTCTTCACGTCGATCAGCTGGTCGAGCACTTCGAAGCTGACGTTCACGCGGTACGCGGGTGGGTTGTTGTACAGCATGATCGGCAGTGAGGTCGCCTCGGCCACCGTGCGAAAATGCGCCACCAGTTCCTCGGCCGTCGGCACATAGACCATGGCGGGCAACACCATCAGTGCATCGACACCGATCTTTTCGGCCTCGCGCGCATATTCGACGGCGCGCTTGGTCGTGAATTCCGAAACGCCCGCGACCAGGGGTACGCGTCCGCCCACAGCCTCTACCGCGCCCTTCAAAACACCATATTTTTCATCGGTTTCGAGCGAGTTGTTCTCGCCACATGTGCCAAGCAGGATCAGCCCGTCGACGCCGTCGTCCACCAGTGCGCTTTGCACGCGTTGGGTTTCATCCGCATTGATCGACATGTCCTCCGCAAACTGGGTCGTGGCGGCGGGATAGACGCCCTGCCAAAGGGACGAGGATGCGGACATTCGAATGGGTCTCCGTTGAAGTTGATAATCGTATACTGTATAAGAATTGCGAATGCCAACCGATTTTGTGGAAATGGATACAGAGAGACGATTCTCCCCGCGGGCAATAGTCGTGGGTGCAGGAGTCGTGGGCCTCTCCATCGCGTGCGGCCTCCAATCACGCGGTTTGAACACCCTCCTTATCGACAAATTCGATGCTCCACAGGGCGCGTCCTGGGGTAACGCGGGCCACATTGCGACCGAGCAGGTCGAACCCCTCGCCTCACCAGCGGCACTTCGATCGGTTACGAAAAGACTGTTCTGGCGCGGGGGCGCGCTGTCCCTGCCACTGCGCTACATTGCTACATGGCTTCCGTTCTCGTTTCGGCTGGTCGCGGCGAGCCGCCACGGCAAATTTGCAGCGGGACGGGCCGCACTCTCGGCCCCTCTCGGCAAAGCGATGGCAAGCTGGCGACGCCTGCTGGCCGATGCCGGCGCAGCAGACCTGCTGCGTGAAGAAGGCCATTATGTCGTCTGGGAAAGTCCAAAAACCGCGGCGGAAGGCGAAACCCGGTGGCGGGCGACCGACACCGGCATGGCGCAGGTTCTTAGTGTCACGCGGCCCGAACTCGAAGCGCTTCAGGCCCTGACGTCCGTTCCGCTTTCCGGGGCAATCCGGTTCAGCGGCAGCGGCCAGATTGCCGACACGGGTGAGCTTGCGGAAGCTCTCGTGCGACACTTCGTCGAAAATGGTGGCGCGCGCCGCCGGGCGACGGTGACGGGCATCGCATCCGAAAATGGTGTGGCGACGCTGGCGCTGGACGATGGCAGCGCCTTGTCGGCGGGTGCTATCGTGGTTGCAGCGGGCGCACGATCCGGCGCGTTAATGCAGGCGCTGGGGCATGTTGTTCCGCTCATCGCCGAGCGGGGTTACCATATCCAGTCCGCCGAAACCGACTGGCCCGCCGATATGGCCCCCGTGGTGTTCGAAGACCGGTCCATGATCGTGACGCGTTTTCGTTCCGGCCTGCGCGCGGCAAGCATCGTCGAGTTCGGCCATGCCGACAGTCCTGCCGATCCCCGCAAATGGGCGCGTCTGCGGCATCATGTCGCGCGGCTCGGACTGTCGTTCGGTTTGCCAGGCAGCGAATGGATGGGCGCTCGTCCCACCCTGCCCGATTACCTGCCCGCCATCGGGCGCAGCCGCGCGGCCGAGAACATATATTACGCGTTCGGCCACCAGCATTTGGGCCTTACGCTGGCTGCCGTAACCGGCGAAGCGATGGTATCCCTGATCGCGGGGGAGCCCCTTCCCTTTGACATCACACCCTTCGATATCGAACGTTTTGGAGCAGTCGGATGACGAATGGCATAGGCGGTTCGACCGCGGAGCAAGAATTGGCGGCCATCACGCCTTGGGCAGACATCGCCCCGGCGATCACCGCCGAAGAGCGCATGGCACGGCTCGAAAAAGCACGCCGCCTGATGGGCGAACAGGGTGTGGATGCGTTGCTGGTAGGTGCCGGTGCGTCGCTCAATTATTTCGTCGGATTGCCATGGGGCGCGAGCGAACGACTGGTTGCGCTGTTGTTGCCGCGTAAGGGAAGGCCGATCGTCGTCGCGCCGCATTTCGAGCGCGGTACGCTGGAGGCCGACCTGTCGATCGATGCCGACCTGCGCCTGTGGGAAGAGGATGAGAGCCCGTCCGAACTGGTGGTTCGGGCGCTGCGCGAAACGGGTGGCTCCAGGCTCGCGATCGATCCGGCGATGGCGTTGCTGTTCGTCGAACGCATTCGCCGCGCCGGCCCGACCCTGGACGTCATCGAGGCCAGTGCGATCGTCGACGGGTGCCGGATGTACAAGTCGCCGGCGGAACTGGCACTGTTGCAGCAGGCGAAGTCGATGACGCTGGAAGTGCATCGCCGTGCGGCGAAGATTCTGCACCCCGGCATCCGGGCGAGCGCCGTCGCACGCTTCCTGGAAGAGGCGCACCGCGCGATCGGAGCGCCGCGCGGCAATGACTTCGTGATCGTGCAGTTCGGCCGCGCGACCGCCTTTCCCCACGGGTTGCCGGGTGACGGCATTCTCGCCGAGGGCGACATCGTCCTGATCGACGTCGGCTGCGTTGTGCAGGGCTATCATTCGGACATCACCCGCACCTATGTCTTCGGCGACGCGACCGACGAGCAACGTCACATCTGGAATCTCGAGAAGGAGGCGCAGGCCGCGGCGTTCGTGGCCGCGCAGCCGGGCCGTCCATGCGAAGACGTCGATCATGCTGCCCGCGCGGTTCTCGAGAAAGCCGGCCTCGGCCCCGATTATCGCCTGCCTGGGCTGCCGCACCGGACTGGCCACGGGATCGGCCTGTCGATCCATGAGGCCGCCTATCTCGTCCGTGGCGACCGAACGCCACTCGGGACCGGCATGTGCTTTTCCAACGAGCCGATGATCGTTGTCCCCGACAAGTTCGGCGTTCGGCTGGAAGACCATTTCTACATGACCGATTCCGGCCCCAAATGGTTCACCGAACCGTCGCCTTCGATCGACAAGCCGTTCGGCTAGGGATCAGTCCAGCAGCTTGAGCAGGTCGTCGTAGAGCGGTTTCGGCACGCGCACGCCGGTGGCGACGCTGCGTGCCCGCGCCTCGAAACGACGCTGCGACGGCAATCGCGCGCCCTGACCGGTGATCCCTTCGAACAGCGCTTCTGCGCGCGCCATATGTTCGGCCGCCGCATCGCCCAGGAAGCCCTTGGGATCGATTGCCAGTATCAGCTCGCCTCCGATCGGTGACGAACCGGCGCCCGCATCCAGCGCGATGGACTCGACGCTGGTGAGGTCGCCGATCAGCGGCCCCGCGATCAGTTCGATCATCGTCGACAGCGCCGACCCCTTGTGCCCGCCGAACGTCAGCATCGCGCCGGCCAGCGCGGCGGCAGGATCGGTGGTGGGACGCCCTTCGGCATCGATGCCCCATCCTTCCGGGATCGATTTACCGGCGCGGCGATGCAGTTCGATCTCGCCCCGCGCGACCGCGCTAGTTGCAAAGTCGAACACGAACGGATCGCCGCCGGGGCGCGGCCAGCCGAAAGCGATCGGGTTGGTGCCGAAGATGGGTCTTATCCCGCCGGCGGGCGCGACCCAGGCATGGCTAGGCGTACATGCAAGTGCCACAAGCCCATGCGCGGTGATCGCTTCTATTTCGGGCCAGAGCGCTGCGAAGTGGACGCAATTGTTGATCCCCATTGCCGCGATGCCAGAGGACCTGGCCTTCGCGACGAGCAGCGGAAGACCGGTCTCGAATGCAAGCTGGGCAAAGCCGCCCTCCGCGTCGATGCGGAGCAATGCCGATGCGACATCGCGCGCCACAGGCACGGCATCCTTGACGACTTTGCCGGTCCGCATCGTGTTGACGCAAACGAGCAGGCGATAGACGCCGTGGCTCGCGCATTCGTCCCGTTCGCCCGCGACGATCGTCCGTGTGACCGCCTCGACATTGTCGGGTGAAAGCCCATGGCGTACCAAAATCGACCGGGACAGCGTTGCCACTTCGTCGAGCGAAAGTGCGATTTTCTCTTCCACGCAAATCCCTTTTTTAACCCTATTGCAGAATCGTATACCGTATAATACCCAAGCGCCTCGATGGGAGTCGAGGCTATTTCGGCGACAACAGGCACCTTCAGGAGACGCACCGTTCTGGCCGGCGCCGCCGGTACGGCTATGGTTGCGCTGGCGCGCGCCGATGGGCTGAATGCCAAAGTACGCCCGGTCCGCACAACCGCATTGCCACTGGAAGATATCCGGCTCCTGCCCTCGATCTGGGCCGACGCCGTGGCGGCGAACCTCAAATATCTGCACGCGCTGGAGCCCGACCGGCTGCTCCATAATTTCCGGACAAGCGCTGGCCTGCAGCCCAAGGGCGCGGTCTATGGCGGCTGGGAAAGCGACACGATCGCTGGTCACAGCCTGGGGCATTATGTGACTGCCCTGTCACTGACCGTCGCGCAGACCGGCGATGCCGAATGCCGCCGCCGGGTGGGCTATATCGTTGGCGAACTTGTCGCGTGCCAGGCGGCGCACGGGGACGGCTATGTCGCCGGCTTCACCCGCAAGCGCGGCGACTTGGTCGAGGATGGCAAGCTGCTGTTCCCCGAAATCACGCGCGGCGATATCCGTTCGATGGGGTTCGACCTCAATGGCTGCTGGGTGCCGCTCTACAACTGGCACAAGCTGTTCGACGGGCTTTATGCGGCGCAGGATCATTGCGGCGACGCCCGTGCACTCGGCATCGCCATCGCGCTCGGCGGCTATATCGACCGCGTGTTTGAAGCACTCGACGATGCCCAGGTGCAAAAGGTCCTCGACTGCGAACACGGCGGCATTAACGAGAGCTTCGCCGAACTTCACGCCCGCACCGGCAACCCCCGCTGGCTACGCCTTGCCGAGCGCATTCGGCACAGGAAAATCCTCGATCCGCTGACCGAGCAGCGCGACGTGCTGCCCTGGATCCACGCCAATACCCAGATTCCGAAGATCATTGGTCTTGCGCGCATTTTCGAAGTCGGCGGGCGCGCGGACGCGGCAGTGGCACCGGCGTTCTTCTGGGAAACGGTGACGCGCGATTACACCTATGTGATTGGCGGCAACGCCGACCGCGAGTACTTCCCGTCCCCGCGCAGCATTTCGAAGCACATCACCGAGCAGACGTGCGAAAGCTGCAACAGCTACAACATGCTGAAGCTGACCCGGCATCTCTATGCCTGGAAGCCGGAGGCGCGGCTGTTCGACTATTACGAGCGCGCGCACACCAACCACATCCTGGCGCAGCAGGACCCCGCGACGGGCATGTTCGCCTATATGGTGCCGCTGATGTCGGGCACGGCACGACGCTTTTCCAAGCCCTTTAGTGATTTCTGGTGTTGCGTCGGGTCCGGCATGGAAAGCCATGCCAAGCATGGCGACTCCATCTGGTGGCAGGGCGGCGACACGTTGTTCGCCAATCTCTACATCCCCTCGGTCGCCCACTGGCGCGGACAGGGCGCGACCGTGCGGATGGAAACCGGATATCCGTTCGACGAGCAGGTCGCGATCACGCTCACCGAACTCGCTCGCCCGCGCAGTTTCGCGGTGGCGCTGCGCATCCCGGGCTGGTGCAAAGGCGCGCAAGTTGCGGTCAATGGCGTTCCACAATCCGTCGCCGCGACCGACGGCTATGCGACGATCCGGCGCCAGTGGAAGAAGGGCGACCACATCGCACTGACGTTGCCCATGGCGCTACGCAGCGAGGCCGCGAACGATGATCCTTCCACGATCGCCGTGCTGCGCGGGCCGGTGGTGCTTGCGGCCGACCTCGGCCCGTCCGACAAGGACTATGACGGCCCGGCGCCTGCACTGGTAGCGGCGAATGTCCTGACCGGTTTTACACCGGTGGATCCAGCGCGAGGACGATTCCGGACCTCCGGCATCGCCAAGCCCGCCGATCTCGCTTTCGCGCCATTCTTCGAACAGCGCGACCGACGTACTGCGGTTTATTTCAAGAGCTTCGACCAAGCCGGGTGGACAACCGAACAAGCTGCCTATGCCGCCGAACAGGCGCGACTGAAGGACCTTGCCGAGCGATCCGTCGATATCATGCAACTGGGCGAGATGCAGCCCGAGCGTGATCACGGCCTGACCGCCAAGAACAGTTATGCCGTCACCTATCGCGGCCGCCACGGACGCGACGCGCGGACGTTCGGCTTCTTCGAATATCGCGCAAAGGTCCGGTCCGGCCCGCTGGTGCTGCAAGCGACCTATTGGGGCGACGAACGCGACAAGCTGTTCGACATCCTGATCGACGGCCAGAAGATCGCGACCGAGAAGCTGACGGGCGCAAGGCCCGGCGAGTTTTACCAGGTCGATTACCCAATACCGTTCAAGCTGACCGAAGGACGCGACAGTGTCCTCATCCGCTTCCAGCCCGCGAACGATCACACGCGCTGCGGCCCCGTTTTCGGCATCCGCATCGTCGCACCACCGCCTTCCACAACCGGAGTATGAGCATGGTCCGAACCCGCCTCGCCCTAGTCCTCGTCGCAACCTGCCTCGGTTTCCCCGCGGCCGCACAGGAACAGGGGCCGAAACCGGCGGTTCGGGCAAAATCTGGAATGGCCTCCTCTTCGAACCCGGTAGTCACCAAGGCGATGGTCGAGGTGATGCGCAAGGGCGGAACCGCACTGGATGCGGTACTGACTGCCTTACCGATGCAGACGGTGATCGAGCCCCAGATGGTCACGCTCGCGGGCGGCGTATCGATCCTCTATTACGATGCCAAGTCGAAGCAATATTACTATCTCGACGCCGAGTTGGACCACAGCAAGGACGCCGATGTCGCGGCCGGCTGGAGCACTTACACCGGCGGCGGCGGATCGCGTCCGCCGGACACGTCGGGCAAACGGATCGGCGTTCCCGGCACCGTCGCCGGCATGAAGCTGGCGGCCGACCGGTTCGGCACGCTGAAATGGGCCGATTACTTCCAGCCTGCGATCGACCTCGCGACCAAGGGCTACCCGATGTACTCGTTCCTGTACGGCGAGATGGCGGATGCCGCGCAGTCGCGACTCTCGGCCTATCCGTCGGGACGCGAGGAATATCTGCCCCAGGGCTTCGTGCCACCCGTCGGTACGAATGTGACCCACCCGCGGCTCGCTGCCTCGATGAAGCGCATCCAGTCCGAAGGGCCCGCGTACATCTACAGCGGCGAATGGGCGCAGCATTTCGTAGCTGCAGTCAAAGCAACCGGCGGCAATGTGACGGCGGACGAACTCGCCGGATACAAAGCGCGCTGGTCCGAACCGGTGCGCTCCACCTTCAATGGCTATGAGATCATCAGTGCGCCGCCTCCCTCGACCGCGGGGACATTGATCGGCCTGACGCTCAACATCCTCGAGAACTACGACCTGAAGGCTCATCCCTATTATGCGGATTCAGCCGAAAGTTTCGAGGTCGTGCGCCGTGCATTCGGTGTCGCAGAGACCGCGACTGACGAATATATCCGCGATCCGCTGAGCTATAACGTCCCGACCGCACAGCTGCTGTCCAAGCCCTACGCCAAGACGATGTACGACATCATCATGGCGAGCATGCCCAAGACCGCAGCCGCTGCCGAGGCCGAGCCCAAAGCGGGAATGGAGATCGCGGCTTCGTTCGATCATCACGACCGGCATTCGACCGATACCGATCATCTCGTCGCCGTCGACAAGTTCGGGAACATGGCGTCGCTGACCCACTCGGTTTACGGCAGCACCTTCGCGACCGGCCTCGTCGTCGATGGCATCGCCATGAACAGCGGCAACAATTTCCCCGGCAACACCGCCGGTCCCGGTCGACGCGTGCTTTCGCCCTTTCCGCCGACGATGGTTGCCAAGGACGGCAAGCCGTGGCTGACGATCGGATCGCCCGGCCTGTCGTCGCGGGCAGTGACGATAACGCTCATCAACCTGCTCGGCTATGGCAAGAACTTGGAAACATCGGTCGATGCCCCGCGCTTCCAGGGCAGCCAGGCGGGTTCCGCATTCTCGGTCGAAACGCGCGTGCCGCAGGCGGTACGCGACCGGCTGCGCACGGTGTACGGCGTCGCCGTGCGGCCGACCATGCCGTACATGTGGCACTTCGGATCGATCCAGGCGATTACACGCGACCCCGACGGCAGCCTGACTGGCATCGCCGATCCACGTCGCGCAGGTTCAGCAGAGGGGTATTGAAATGCGCTCGATAATGTTCGTTGCACTGGTTGCCTTGGCGGCGCCCGCTATCGCGCAGACGGGTTCGGCCGATGCCAGGCTGAAAACGCTCTACGACGCCGAATGGAAATGGCGCACCGATGAGCTGGGGCAGGATCCAGAGGGCGGGCGCGGCGGCAGCGCGCACTTGCCCCATGTCGATGCCGCCAGCCAGCAGCGTCGTTACGCCTATTGGACGAAGGCGCTGCAGGATCTGAACACGATCCCCTTCGACCAGCTTTCGGCCGAAGAACGCATCAACGCCGAAGTGTTCAAGACCGCCCTCGAGGGCTTCGTCGTCGAACAGAAGTACAAGGAATATGAGGACCCGTTCGGCTTCTGGACATGGATCGCACCACGCGGCGGGTTCAGGTCGGCCGAACAATATCGCGCCTATCTCGGCCGGCTTTCGGAAATGCCGCGCTTCATCGATGAGCAGATCGTCAACATGCGCGCCGGGCTGAAGCGCGGGTTCACCAAACCGCGCGTGTCGCTGGGCGACCGGTGGAAGCCCATCGAACCGCTCGCGTCATCCGACCTTGCCGTCAACCCGCTCTACGCCGCGTTCGCGCAGATCCCGTCGAGCATTCCCGCATCCGACCGCGACGCGCTGGTTGCGGAGGGCAAGGCAGCGGTCGCCAAGGCTGCACCATCCTTTGCCAAGCTGCTGACCTTTGTCCGCGACGACTATATTCCGAAGGCACGCACAGCGACTGCGGCCGAAGCCCTGCCTGACGGCAAGGCCTATTATGTTGCAAAGATCCGGCAATATACGACCACCGAACTGACACCTGAAGAGATCCACGCGATCGGCCTGAAGGAAGTCGCGCGTATCGACGCCGATATGCAGGCGACGATGAAGCAGTCGGGCTGGACCGGTGATTTCCAGGGCTTCTTGCATTTCCTGAAGACCGATCCGCAGTTCACCGCGAAGACGCCCTACGACCTGATCGCGAAATCGACCTATGTCGCGAACAAGATCACCGGACAGCTGAAGTACACGATCGGCCTGCTGCCCCGTTATCGCGGCAATATCGTGCCGACACCGGCGAACATCGCGCCGTTCGCAACCGGCGGGAATGGCGGCCTGGAAAGCTGCCTGATGAACACGTACAACCTGCCTGCGCGGCCGCTGTATACCATACCGCCGCTCACCGCGCATGAGTGCGCGCCGGGGCACAGCTTCCAGGCGGCATTGGCGCTCGAAGGGCCGAACCGCCCGGCGATCCGCAAACAGACCTATTTCTCCGGCTATGGCGAAGGCTGGGGTCTCTACACCGAGTGGCTCGGCATCAAGATGGGCATCTATGAGACGCCCTATGACGAATTCGGCCGCGAAACCTATGAGATGTGGCGCGCGGCGCGGCTGGTGATCGACACCGGCCTGCATCACAAGGGCTGGACACGCGACCAGGCGCTCGACTTCCTGAAGAGCCACACCGCCCTTTCGGATCACGAAGTGACGATCGAGGTCGACCGCTACATCAACGATCCGGGCCAAGCGCTTGCCTATAAGCTCGGTGAAATGCTGATCCGTCGCGAACGCGCCAAGGCCGAACAAACACTGGGCGCGAAGTTCGACCAGCGCTTCTTCCACGACACGATCCTGGGCCTCGGCTCGGTACCGCTGCCCACGCTCGAACGCGTGCTCGATAAGTGGATCGCCGATGGCGGCCCCAACCCGAACCCGACGATCGTCGACGCCAAATGACCCCCTGCCGGAGAACCAAGACGATGTCCCTGCGCCTGTCGCTCGCGCTACTTGTCGCAACCGCGCCCTTCGCCCTGCACGCACAAACGTCCGGCTCCGCCGACCAACGACTTCGTGCCCTCTACACCGCCGAATGGGACTGGCGCGGCAAGGAACTCGGCCGTCAGCGCGGCAGTGACGAGGAAGGGCCGACCGATCACTTCCCGAAGATCGACGCGGCCAGCCAGCAGGCGCGCATCGCCTATTGGACGAAGGCGCTTGCCACGCTCGATACGATCCCGGTCGACCAGTTGTCGGCGGAAGAAAAGATCAACGCGGCGGTCTTCCGCACCAGCCTCGAAGCGTTTGTCGCCAACGGCAAGTTCCGCGGCTGGGAAATGCCGTTCAACGCGGACAGCCAGTTCTGGTCGGGCGTCGCATCGCGCAGTCCGTTCCGCAGCGCCGATCACTACCGCAAATATCTGGCCCGCCTGCGCGACCTGCCCCGTTACTTCGACGAGCAGACGGTGAACATGCGCGACGGCCTGAAGCGCGGATTCAGCGTGCCCAAGGCGACGCTCGTCGGACGTGACAAGTCGATCGAGGCTTATACTGTTGCCGACCCCGAGAAGAATCCGTTCTGGGGCGCATTCGCCGAAATGCCGTCGTCGATTTCGGACGCCGACAAGGCCGCGATCCGGGCGGAAGCGAAACAGGTGATCGGAACGCTGGTCGTGCCCGCCTACACCAAGCTGCTGACATTCTATCGCAACGAATATCTGGTGAAAACGCGCACGACGCTGGCAGCCGAAGCGATGCCTGATGGAAAGGCGTTCTACCAGGCGCAAATCCGTGAATATACGACGACCGAACTCACAGCCGAGCAGATCCACAAGATCGGCCTGGACGAAGTCGCGCGCATCACCGCCGACATGGAAAAGACCAAGGATGCGGCGGGATTCAAGGGCGATCTGAAGGCTTTCCGCCAGTTTCTTCGCACCGATCCGCAATTCTATGCGAAAACTCTGGACGAACTGATGGGCGTTTCCGCCTATGTCGCCAAACGGATGGACGGTCTGCTGAAGACTACGATCGGCTTCCTGCCGCGCTATCGCTTTACCATCCGGCCGGTGCCCGATGCAATCGCGCCCTTCTATACTGCGGGACGCGGCGGGCTCGAAAGCTGCCTGATGAACACGTACGACCTGCCGTCGCGTCCGCTCTACCAGATCCCGGCGCTGACCCTCCACGAGTGCAATCCCGGTCACAGCTTCCAGGCGGCGGTCGCGATGGAAGCGCCCGTCCCCGACCGGCCCGAATTCAGGAAGCAGACCTATTTCTCCGGCTATGGCGAGGGCTGGGGTCTCTACACCGAATGGCTGGGCGGCAAGATCGGCATCTATCGCACGCCCTATGAGGAATTCGGCCGAGAATCCTATGAGATGTGGCGCGCCTGCCGCCTGGTGATCGATACCGGCGTCCACCATTACGGCTGGACCCGCGAACAGGCGATTGCCTATCTCGCCGAGCATACGGCGATTTCGATGCACGAGATCGAGACCGAGATCGATCGCTACATCAGCTGGCCGGGACAGGCGCTCGCCTACAAGCTGGGCGAAATGACGATCCGCAAGGAACGCGCCAAGGCCGAAGCGGCGCTCGGCCCCAAATTCGACCAGCGGTTCTTCCACGACAAGTTCCTCAGCCTCGGCTCGGTGCCGCTCAACGTGCTCGAACAGCAAATGGACCAGTGGATCGCGGAGGGCGGCAAGAATCCCTTCCCCAACGTGAAATAGCATCTTTCAGAACAGCCTGAATTCCCCAGGGAGAAACCCATGAAGATCAATCACCTGTTGCTCGGCGTTGCGCTTACGGCCGTTATCGCATCCCCGCTGGGTGCGCAGTCCACCCCTCCGGCGGACCCGGCCCTCAAGATCGAGCACGCGCCCAAAAGCGAAGCTGACAAGGCGAAAGAGGAAACCGCAACCGCCCCGATGACCGAAGACGCGCAGCCCAGCCGCGGCAGCGTTGCCGTCAACGGCAAGACGATCAGCTACACGGCCATTCCGGGCACCATCACCATCCGCAGCGACGATGGCGAACCGATCGCGAGCATGTTCTATGTCGCGTACATGGCCGACCGCGCGAAGGGCGCGCCGGAGCGTCCGATCACCTTCGCCTATAACGGCGGTCCCGGATCGTCGTCGATGTGGCTGCACATGGGATCGGTCGGGCCGGTCCATATCCAGGTGGGATCGCCGCGGGATCCCCAGCACAGCGCGCCGTTCCGCGTTGCCAGCAACCCCAACACCATTCTCGACCATAGCGATGTCGTGTTCATGGACGCGATCGGCACGGGACTGTCGCGTCCCATCGGCAAGTCGAAGGGGCCGGAATTCTGGGGAGTCGACCAGGACATCGACGCCTATACTCGCGCCATCATCCGCTTCCTGACGAAGTACGATCGCTGGAACAGCCCGAAATTCCTGTTCGGCGAAAGCTATGGCACGCTGCGCTCGGGCGGCCTCGTCTATTCGCTGCAGGACAAGGGCGTGCAGATGAACGGCGTCGTCCTGCTGTCGTCGATCCTGAATTATGGCGTGCGCCAGCCGGGTTACGACCAGATCTCGCTCACCTATCTGCCGACCTATGCCGCAAGCGCCTGGTACCACAATCGCATCCCCAATCGTCCGGCGGCGCTCGAACCATGGCTGACCGAAGTGCGCGAATGGACGCGCGGCGCTTATGCGACCGCGCTTCAAAAGGGGTCGGACATTTCGCCCGAGGAGAAGGCGGCGATCGCTCAGCAGATGAGCGCCTACACCGGCCTCTCGACGAAGTTCATCCTGCAGTCCGACTTGCGTGTGGACCTCAACCGCTTCCGCAAGGAGCTGTTGCGCGACCAGAGCAAGACGATCGGACGCCTCGATTCACGCTTCATCGGGTTTGACGCGGATGACGGCAGCGAAGGTCCGGAGTACGATGCCGCTGATCGCACGTTGAGCGGGGCTTATATCGCCGGGCTCAATTCATACCTGTTCGGCACGCTCGGCTATAAAACCAAGCTGACCTATCGCCCCAACTACTATGTCGCGATCGGCGGCGGTAAATGGGACCAGAAGCACAAGGCACCGGGCGGTGGTGGCGGCGGTGGCGGCGGCGGGCAAATGGCCCTCGCGAACACTGCGCTCGACCTGTCGCAGGCGATGCGGGAGAACCAGTCGCTGAAAGTGCTGTCGCTCAACGGTTATTACGACATGGCGACGCCGTTTTACGGAGCCGAGTTCGACCTGAAGCACATGGACCTGCCCGCCGATCTGCGGAGAAACCTGTCGTTCAAATACTATGAGTCCGGGCACATGGTTTATGTAAATCCGGATGCGCATACCGCGATGACGCGCGACATGGACAACTTCATCGAAAGCGCGAGCCGAGCGGGCGGGTAACTCCCGCCCTATCCCTTTGCATGTACGCTGCGGAGGCATCCGAAGTGATTTGACGTACACCAAAGCAAAAGATACCGGACGGTCGGTTTCAACGACTCGGGCGATCTCTTTTGCTTCCTCCTTCCGGCCTCGAACGACGCAAGGAGCCTGAAAAGGTCCGGGCGGCGCTGATCGATGCCGCGGCGGAAATGATTGCCGAAAAGGGCATGGCGCGACTGACCGTCGATGCCGTCGCCAGGGCTGCCGGTGTTACAAAGGGCGGACTGTTCCATCATTTCCCGACGAAGGACGACCTCGTTCAGGGCGTCCTTGAAGCGATGACGCAGTTCGCGAGCGAGCGGATCGACGAGGCGATGGCAAGCGACCCGGAACCGCACGGGCGGTTTACCCGGGCGTACCTCAACGGCGTATTCGAAGATCATCGCCTGAACGGCAAGACATCGTCCCGCACCCTGTGCCTGGCGATGCTTGCCGACCCTGCGGTGCAGGGCAGCTGGTCGAAATGGGTTGCGGACCAGATCGCGCGGCACGCCGAAACCGACGACAATCCGCCGTGCACCCTTGTCAGGCTGGCAGCCGACGGGGCATGGCTCAACTCGCTGGGGCACACCGGTGTCCCGCCCCCGCTTCCCGTCGAAGTCTATCGGTCGTTGATCGATCTTACCAAGCCGCCCTCCTGAGTTTTCGCGAACCAGCCCCCATTCCCGGAGCCTATCGTGACCAAATCCATTTCCATCCGTTTCGCCAGCGGTGTCTTCGTCTTGGCGCTCGTATCCTGCAGCGGAGGCGACCAACAGGGCGGGCCCGGTGGTGGCCCGGGCGGAGCCATGCCGCCGCCGCTTGTCGAAGCGGTGACGATCAGGGCGCAACAGGTGCCGAACATCGTCGAGCTTCCCGGCCGGATCGAAGCGGTCCGGACGGCAGAGATCCGCGCCCGCGCCGACGGCATCATCGAACGCCGCCTTTATCAGGAGGGCACCGACGTCGCCGCCGGCACCCCGCTGTTCCGCATCGATCCGCGCGATCTGTCGCAGCAGGTTGCGCAGGCGAGAGCAGCCTTGTCTCGAGCGCAGGCCGCGCGAACGAATGCCGCAGCGATCGTTCGCCGGTACACGCCGCTGATCAAGGAACGGGCAGTCAGCGGACAGGAATTCGACCAGGCGCAGGCGACATTGCGCAGCGAAACGGCCAATGTCGCCGATGCGCGCGCAGCCTTGGCTCGTGCCCAGTTGCAGCTTGGCTATACGACCGTACGTGCGCCGATTTCCGGACGGGTCGGCCGGGCACAGGTTACCGAAGGCGCGCTGGTCAGTGCCGGGCAGGCAACGCTGCTTGCCACGATAGAACAGCCGAACCCCGTTTACGCGGTTTTCACCCAGTCAAACGCCGCCATTCTCGACCTGCGGCAGGCGGACCGGAGCGGCGCCACCGATATCAAGCCGCTGGCGCAGGTGGAGGTTAAGCTCGTCCTTGCCAACGGTCGCGAATATGCGACGCCCGGCAAGCTCGATTTCGCCGACCAGGTCGTCGATCCGCAAACCGGCAGCCAGGTCATGCGCGCCGTCTTCCCGAATGCGGAACGCCTGCTGCTCCCCGGACAATTCGTCCGCGGCCGGATCGCCATAGGCACCAGCCCCAACGGCATCCTGGTTCCCGCCCGCGCCGTCCAGATGGGCGAACGCGGTGCGACCGTGACCGTGGTTGCAGCCGATAGCACGACCGCCCCGCGGCCGGTGCAGCTCGGCGGACAGGTCGGCAACAACTGGCTGATCAAGTCCGGCCTGAAAGCGGGCGAGCGTGTCATCACGGAAGGCTGGCAGAAAATCATGATGCCGGGGATGAAGGTGCAGGTGAAGGGCGACAAACCGCCCGCGGGCACCCAGACCAAACCGGCCGGGAAATAGGCGTCATGGACAGCTTCTTCGTCCACCGCCCCGTCTTCGCATGGGTCATCGCGGCATTCATCGCGCTGTTCGGCACGATGGCGCTGATCAATCTGCCGGTCGAGCAATACCCCTCGGTCGCGCCGCCCTCGCTGACGCTGAGCTATGTCTATAACGGCGCAGATGCCGACACGATGGACAAGAACGTCACGGCCGTCATCGAGCGCGAGCTGAATTCGGTCGAGCGGTTCCTGTACATGTCGTCCACCAGCCGCGCGAACGGCACGGGTGAGATCGTCGTCACCTTCCAGTCGGGGACCGATCTCGACGTCGCGCGAACGCAGGTGCAGGACAGGCTCAACCGTGCCGAGCCCCGCTTGCCCGAAGACGTCCGGCGCCTGGGCATCCAGATCACGGATAATTCGGCGGGCTTTCTGGAAGTGCTCGCGTTCCAGTCGAAGACCGGACGCACGTCCGCGCTAGAACTCGGCGATTTCGCCTCGACAAAGATCGTGAACGAACTGCGCCGCGTACCCGGCGTGGGTAACGTCCAGCTGTTTAGCTCCGAAAAAGCGATGCGGATCTGGCTCGACCCCGACAAGCTCGCGGGGTTCAACCTCTCACCGGCCGATGCCCTTCTCGCGGTTCAGGAGCAGAACAGCCAGACGGCGGGCGGCGGCATCGGCGACCAGCCGCTGGCGCCCGGCACCGAATTCAATGCCAAGATCGTCACACAGAACCGGTTTTCGACGCCCGAACAGTTCCGCGACATCATCATTCGCGCGAACCCGGACGGATCGACCGTGCGGCTAGGCGATGTCGCCCGCGTCGAGATCGGCGCCGACAATTACCAGTTCAAATCGACCCTGAACGGCAAGGAAGTGGCCGGCGTCGCCGTCCAGCTCGCGACCGGCGCCAACGCCATCGCGACGCGTGATGCGGTTACTGCCCGGATGCGCGACCTGGAACGGACGTTCCCGCAGGATATCAAATGGTCGTTGGCGTATGACACCACGCCGTTCATCTCGACCTCGATCGAGAACGTTATCCACACACTGGCGGAAGCGATGCTGCTCGTCTTCCTCGTCATGTACATCTTCCTGCAGAGCTGGCGTGCGACCGTGATCCCGGCGATCGTTGTGCCGATCGCGCTGGCCGGCGGCTGTCTCGGCCTGTGGGCATTCGGATTTTCGATCAACACGCTGTCGCTGTTCGCGATGGTGGTCGCGATCGGCATCCTGGTCGATGACGCGATCGTCGTCGTCGAGAATGTCGAGCGCATCATGGCCGAGGAAGGGCTTTCGCCTGCGAAAGCGACCATCAAGGCGATGGGACAGATCCGCGGCGCGATCATCGGCATCACACTGGTCCTGATCGCGGTGTTCATCCCGATGGCGTTCTTCCCGGGTTCGACCGGCGGCATCTATCGCCAGTTCTCGGTGACGCTCGCCGTCTCCATCTTCTGCTCGGCACTGCTCGCGCTGACGCTGACGCCGGCGCTGTGCGCAACACTGCTCAAGCCGCACAAGCACGCGCCCGAAGAACGCCCGGAACCGCGCGAAGGATGGCGCGGTTACCAGCAGCGTTTCTTCAACTGGTTCAACGACCGCTTCGGCCGCACGACCGACAAATATGTCGGCGGCGTCGGATCGATGCTGTCGCGCCCGGTTCGCTGGCTGGCGGTCTTCCTGGGCATTTTCCTGCTGACAGTCCTACTGTTCGGCCGGCTGCCCGGTGGCTTCCTGCCTGACGAAGACCAGGGATATTTCGTCGTGAACTATGACGCGCCGGTCGGCGCCACAGCCGACCGGACGGAGACTGCGGTCAAGGCGACCGAAGCGGGCCTTATCAAGGAGCCCAAGTTCGACTCCATGTTCTCGGTCATCGGGTTCAACTTCTTCGGCCAGGGCCAGTCCGCCGCACTCTCCTTCGTGATGCTGAAGCCCTATGAGGACCGGAAAGGTTCCGGCGATTCCGTCCAGTCGGTCATCCAGCGCACCTTCGGGGCGACGGCGGGAATTACGGGCGCTTCGATCTTCGCGCTCAATCCCCCGGCCATCCAGGCACTCGGCAACGCGACCGGGTTCACGCTGAAGCTGGAAGATCGCAGCGGCAACGATCCTGCCGGGCTGGAGGCGGCAAAAAACGCCATCATGGCGCAGGCAGCACAAAGCAAAATCCTCACCGGCGTCCGGCCGGAGGGTCAGGCACCGTCGCCCCAGCTATACGTCGACATCGACCGCGTGCAGGCGCGCGCGCTCGGCCTTACGATCACCGACGTCAACGCGACGCTCGCGATCGCGTTCGGCTCCGCTTATGCCAATGACTTCTCGAACCAGGGCACCGTGCAGCGCGTCTACCTGCAGGCCGACGCGCGCAGCCGCATGACTGCCGAGGATGTGCTCGCCCTGCGCGTTCGCAACCAGGGCGGCCAGATGGTCCCCTTCTCCGCCTTCACAAAGGTTTCGTGGACCGCGGGCGCGACCCAGTTGCAGCGATACAATGGCTATCCAGCGACGAGCATCTCGGGACAGGCGGCGCCGGGCGAGAGTTCGGGCGCGGCGCTAAAGGAGATGGAACGCATCGCCGGTAGCGTGCTGAAGCCCGGCTTCGGTTACGAATGGACCGGAACCGCCTATGAAGAAAAGCAGGCTGGCGGCCAGATCGGCTTGCTACTCGGCCTCTCGATGGTCGTCGTATTCCTACTGCTGGCCGCGCTGTACAACAGCTGGGCGATCCCGGTTTCAGTGCTGCTGGTGGTGCCGTTCGGCGTGCTGGGCGCGGTCGTCTTCACGATGGTCCGCGGCCTGTCGGCAGACGTCTATTTCAACATCGGCCTCATCACGATCATCGGTCTTGCTGCGAAGAACGCCATCCTTGTCGTTGAATTCGCGATCGATGACGAAGTCGGCGACCGCACACCGCTCGAAGCGACTTTAGAGGCCGTTCGCCAACGCCTGCGCCCGATCCTGATGACGAGCCTCGCCTTCATCCTCGGCATGGTCCCGCTGGTGATCGCGTCAGGCGCGGGCGCCGCCAGCCGTCACGCAGTCGGCACCGGCGTCATGGGCGGCATGATTGCGGCGACCGCGTTCGGCATCTTCTTCACGCCGGTCTTCTATTACGCCGCCCGCAAATGGCTGGTGCATAGAAAGCCCCAGGAGGACGACGAAGACGCCCCTGCGCCCGATCAGGGAGCACCGGCCCATGCGTAAGGCGATACTGCTTCTCGCCACGACCGCGCTTGCGTCGTGCAACCTTGCGCCGAAATACCGGCAGCCCGTCGCTCCCGTTTCCGCAACGTTCCCGGAGGCGGCAACGGCGGGGCCGCGCGCCGCAGCGGACATCGGCTGGCGCGAGTATTTCAGCGATGCGCGGTTGCAGGCGTTGATCGCCGCTGCCCTGGTCCACAACCGGGACCTCGCCCAGGCGGTTGCCCGCGTTGAACAGGCGCGCGCGCAATACCGTATTACCGAGGCCGATCGGTTGCCGCAGGTAGGGCTTCAGGCCAGCGCCTCACGCACGCGTACGCCGGCGGGCGCGTTTTCCACATCGTCTGGAACAGGCGGTGGCTCGGCTTCCGCATTTACGCTCGACCAGTTCTCTTTGGGCGTCGCAGTCAGCAGCTTCGAACTCGATTTCTGGGGCCGCGTCCGCAACCTCGCCGAGGCACAGCGTCGCGAATACCTCGCGACAGTCGAAGCGGAACGCGCCTTTCGCCTTTCGCTGATCGGACAAGTGGCGGCGACCTACCTTCAGATCCGTGCGGGTGAGGAACAGATCGCACTTGCCGAGCGCACGGTCACAGGGCGTCGCGAGGGCCTGCGCCTCGCCAAATTGCGCATGGATGCGGGCGTCACCTCGACCGTCGATTACGATCAGGCGGCGTTGCTGGTCACGCAGGCTGAAACCGAACTTGCCGACCTTCACCGGACAACGCAGCAAGCGGACAACCTGCTGACCGTGCTGGTCGGCGGGCCGATGGCCGAAACACTACCGCCCGCCCGCCCGCTGTCCGATCCGGGCCAGGTCATGGTCGTCCAGCCCGGCCTGCCGTCGGACCTGCTGCTCAACCGTCCCGACATCCTCCAGGCGGAACAGCGCCTGCGCGCGGCGAACGCGAATATCGGTGTTGCGCGAGCGAGTTTCCTTCCGACGATTTCGCTGACCGGCCTGTTGGGTTTCATATCCCCGGCGCTCAGCAGCCTGATCTCGAACGACTCGGTTCAGTACAATGTCGCGGCGAACGTCTCCCAGCCCATCCTGACCTGGGGCAAGGGCCGCGCCGGCATCGCGCTGACCAAAGCGCAGGCAGACGAGATGGTCGCCGCCTATCAACGTGCAGCGCAACAGGGTTTCCGCGAGGTTGCCGACGCGCTGGTCGCGCGACGCCGCTACACCGAACAGATCGAGGCGCAGGTGCGCGCAGTCGATGCGCAACGCCGCCTCGCTCGGGTAGCGCGCCTGCGCTATGACAACGGGCTGTCGATCTATCTCGAGGTACTCGATGCCGAGCGCAGCCTGTTCACCGCCGAACAGCAATTGCTCGCCTTGAGGAGCGCGCAATTGCAAAGCGAAGTGTCGCTTTACGTGGCGCTCGGCGGGGGAATCCGCGGCGCGTGATATTTTGTCGCATCGCCCTTCATTCAGTCATGTTCCGTTCAACAAACGCTCGTCAGACAGCGCCGAAATTATCAAATTGTATATTTTCTACCAATTCTGGACGATGGAACCTGTTGCAATGATTTCGGTTGTGCAATGGCGGCTCGTGTCTATGTCGCAGCGCAGCATATCGAGCCCAGCGAGTTAAACCCAGCATATGTGGACAGCCGCCATTTCGACGTTCGTGCAGGGGCAAGGTCGTGCCCGTAAAAACAAGAGCCTGATCGCTATAGCAGCCGTGTTGGCTGCAACCGGTTGCTCGAAGTCGGAAGCGCCTAAACCCGGGCCGCCGGAAGTCGGCTATGTCGTTGTAAAGACCGAGCCGGTCGCCCTTCCCGTGACGCTTGCCGGACGGACCGCAGCCTTCGAAATGTCCGAGGTACGTCCGCAGGTGTCCGGCGTGATCCAGGCGCGGCTGTTCACCGAAGGCTCGATCGTCCGCGCCGGGCAGACGCTCTACCAGATCGATCCCAGCGTTTACCGCGCAAGTGCCGCAGTGGCGAAGGCCAATCTGGCCAGCGCCGAAGCCGCGCGGACGACGGCCGCGATCAAGGCTCAGCGCCTCCAGCCGCTCGCGAAAATGGAAGCGGTCAGCCAGCAGGATTACAGCGACGCCACGGCAGCCGCGAGACAGGCGGCGGCGAGCGTTGCCCAGACGCGTGCGCAGCTCGATGCCGCGCAGATCAACCTCCGCTTCACCCGCGTTCCCGCGCCGATTTCGGGGCGCATCGGGCGTTCGCTGGTGACGACCGGCGGGCTGGTCACGCTGAATCAGACCGATCCGCTCACGACGATCCAGCGCCTCGACCCGATCTACGTCGACATCCAGCAATCGAGCGCCGACCTGCTCGCGCTGCGCCAGTCGCTTGCGAAAGGTGGCGTTTCTGCATCTTCGACCAGCGTGCAGCTGACATTGGAAGACGGCAGCACCTATGCAGCGTCCGGAACGTTGCAGTTCGCCGAAGCGATGGTCGATCCGAACACGGGCAGCGTCACCCTGCGTGCCCGTTTCCCGAACCCCCAGGGCCTGCTGTTGCCCGGCATGTACGTCCGTGCAACCCTGAGCCAGGCAACCATGCCCAGCGCGATGCTCGTGCCGCAGGCCGGCGTATCACGCGATGGGCAGGGTCGCGCGACGGTCATGGTCTTGGGACCGGGCGACAAGGCGCTGCGCAGGACAATCAGCACCGACCGCACTGTCGGCGATAAGTGGCTCGTGACGGCCGGCCTGAAACCCGGCGACAAGGTGATCGTCGAGGGACTTGGCAAGCTTCGGCCCAATACCGTGGTGAAGCCGGTTCCTGCCGGATCCAAGCCCGCCCCCGCATCCAAATCCGCGGCAAAAGGCTGATACGAACCGATGCTTTCACGCGTCTTTATCGACAGGCCGATCTTCGCATGGGTGATCGCGATCGTGATCATGCTTGGCGGTGCCGGCGCGTTGCTGAGCCTGCCCGTCGAGAAGTATCCCGATATCGCGCCGACATCGGTCAACGTCCGCGCAACCTATCCGGGCGCTTCGGCTGAAACCGTCGAAAACAGCGTTACACAGGTCATCGAACAGCAGCTGACGGCGATCGACGGCCTGATCTATTTCAGCTCGACGTCGAGTTCCTCAGGTTCGGCCGGCATCACCGCGACGTTCGCGAAGGGAACCGATCCCGACATCGCGCAGGTGCAGGTCCAGAACAAAGTGCAGCAGGCCCTGTCGCGCCTTCCGCAACAGGTGCAGCAACAGGGACTCGTCGTTACCAAAGCGAGCGCGGACTTCCTGCTGATCGTTTCGGTTTATGACGAGACAGATCGCGCGACCAATTTCGACGTATCCGACTACCTGATTTCGAACATGCAGGATGCGATCGGCCGCATCCAGGGTGTGGGCGATATCCAGGTGTTCGGCGCGCAATATGCGATGCGCATATGGCTCGATCCGTACAAGCTCTCCGCCGTAAAACTGATGCCGAGCGACGTGACCACCGCGATCCAGGCACAGAATACGCAGGTTGCCGCCGGCCAGATCGGTGCGCAGCCGTCCGCGCCGGACCAGATGCTGACGGCAACGGTGACGTCGCGGTCGCGGCTGACGACGCCAGAACAGTTCCGCAACATCGTCCTGAAGACACAGAGCGATGGATCGCGGGTGCTGCTGAAAGACGTAGCACGCGTCGAACTCGGGTCGGAAAGCTACAACATCACCAGCCGGTTGAACGGCCACCCCGCAACGGGCCTAGCCGTCCAGCTCGCGCCAGGTTTCGACGCCCTCAAGACCGCCGAGCTGGTGAAAGCCGAAGTCGCCAAGCAGGCGAAGTCGTTCCCCGACGGCTATAAATACCTGTTTCCAGTCGACAGCACGACCTTCATCAAGCTGTCGGTCGAGGAAGTCGTGTACACGCTGATCGAGGCGATCATCCTGGTCGTCATCGTGATGTTCGTGTTCCTGCAAAGCTGGCGCGCGACCCTGATCCCCGCGATCGCTGTACCTGTCGTGTTGCTCGGAACCTTCGGCATCCTTGCGCTTGCGGGATTGAGCATCAACACCCTGACACTGTTCGGCATGGTGCTGTCGATCGGCCTGCTCGTCGATGACGCCATCGTCGTCGTCGAAAACGTCGAACGCATCATGGAAGAGAACCCCGACATCTCCCCCCACGATGCTACAGTGCAATCGATGGGCGAGATTCAGACGGCGCTCATCGCCATCGCACTGGTCCTGTCGGCCGTGTTCCTGCCGATGGCGTTCTTCGGCGGTTCCGTGGGTGTCATTTACAAGCAGTTCTCGATCACGATCGTCGCATCGATGGCGCTGTCGGTGGTGGTCGCGATCGTGTTGACCCCCGCCCTCACGTCGACCCTGCTCAAACGGCGAAATCATGAAGCCGAAGGCACCGGCTGGGTTGCCAAGGCCCACGGCTATGGCGACCGTTTCAACAACTGGTTCACGCGGATGTCGGACCAGTACCGTGAAAAGGTCGTCTCCACGATTGAAAAGCCGCGCTGGCCGCTCGTCGGATACGGCGCGATGGTCGCCATATTGATCATCGTCTTTTCATTCCTTCCGACCAGCTTTCTGCCGGTGGAGGATCAGGGGCGTGCACAAATCCAGTTTACGCTGCCACCCGGAGCGACGCAGGCACGCACCGTCGCGGCCGCCCGCACGATTTCGGCCTATTTCCAGGATCCGAGCACCAAGGGCGTCCAGGGCGTCTACACCCTGTCGGGCATCGGCGGCGATGGCGGTGCTGGCCAGAACGCCGGCCGCGGCTTCATCCTGCTGGACGATTGGGCAAACCGGACCAGCACCGCACTCAGCGCGGACTCGCTTACGAAAAAGTGGAACAAGGACCTGAACCACCGCCTGCGCGATGTCGAATTCTTCGCGCTTTCCCCTTCAGCCGTGCGCGGTCTTGGCCAAGCGAGCGGATTCACGATGCAGTTGCTCAATTCGGGCGGCCTGAGCCGCGCCGAGTTCAAGGCGCGGCGCGATGAATTGATGGCGGCTGCCCGGAATGACGAGGGACTCGCCGCGGTGCGTCTGGGCAACATCGAAGACAACCCTTCGCTGACGGTCGATATCGACGACCAGAAAATCGGCGCGCTGGGCCTGACGTCGCAGCAGGTCGACCAGACATTGGCGACGGCGTGGGGCGGCACCTACGTCAACGACTTCATCGACCGCGGTCGCGTCAAGCGCGTCTATGTGCAGGGCGACGCACAGTACCGCAGCCGGCCGGAAGACCTGGCGTCGTGGTATGTCAGGGGTTCGTCGGGTGAAATGTCCCCCTTCTCTGCTTTTGCACGTACGAGCTGGAACGTGACCGCGCCCAGCCTGTCGCGCTTCAATGGTGTTCCAGCCTATCAGATCCAGGGGCAAGCGGCCGAAGGGTTCAGTTCGGGCGATGCCATGAACCGCATCGAGGCGATCGCGACAAAGCTTCAGGGCGTGTCGGTTGCCTGGTCTGACCTGTCGTATCAGGAAAAGCTGACGGGCAATCAGGCGCCTTACCTTTACGCACTTTCGCTGCTCGTCGTGTTCCTCTGCCTTGCGGCACTGTACGAAAGCTGGTCGGTGCCGTTCGCCGTGCTGCTCGTCATTCCCATCGGCCTTGTGGGCGCAGCGCTCGCCGTGTGGCTTCGCGGGCTCGAGAACGATGTATTTTTCCAGGTCGGTCTGCTGACGACGATGGGTCTGTCAGCGAAGAACGCGATCCTGATCATCGAATTCGCTGAGCATGCCGAGAAGTCGGGCAAGGCGACCATCGATGCCGCGATCGAGGCGGCACGCCTGCGGCTCCGTCCGATCCTGATGACCAGCCTTGCCTTCATCTTCGGCGTGTTGCCGCTCGCGATTTCGACGGGCGCAGGTGCCAGAAGCCGGGTAGAGATCGGTACGGCCGTGATCGGCGGCATGCTGACCGCAACCGCAATCGCGATCTTCCTCGTGCCGCTGTTCTTCGTGTTGGTCCGCAAGGTGTTCGCACAGCGGCGCAAGCACGATACGCATGGAGCCACGGCATGATGCGGCGCACGTCAGTCTTGGCCGCGTTGCTGCTGGGCGCATGCAGCCTCGAACCCAAATACGTCGCGCCGACACCGGCCGTGCCCGCAAGCTGGCCGGTTGGCGATCCTGCGCTCAAGGCGAGCGAAGCAGCGCTTCCTACGCTTGGCTATCGTGATGTCTTCGGTGATCCGCGGCTGCAGTCGCTCATCGAGCGCGGCTTGAAGAACAACCAGGATGTCCAGCTGGCGGTCGCGAATATCACATCCGCCCGCGGCCTTTACCGCATACAGCGCGCGGCCCTGTTGCCCGCCATCGATGCGACGGCAGGAATCTCGATCCGTGATGGCGGTACGACTGGCACGGGCAGCCCGACCACCACCTACAGCGCCGATGTCGGCACTTCGGGCTTCGAGATCGACCTGTTCGGCCGCGTCCGCAGCCTGAACCATGCGGCGCTCAATAATTATTTCGCGACCGAGGCTGCGGCACGTGCCGTTCGCCTGACGCTGGTGTCCGACATCGCCGACGCCTATTTCACGTTCGCCACCGATCGCACCCTGCTCGCGATCGCGCGCGAAACGGCGAGCAGTGCCGAACGCAGCGTTACGCTGACACGAGCGCGTCTCCAGGGCGGGATTGCGCCCCGGACCGACCTTCGCCAGGCGGAGACCGTGCTGGCGACCGCCCAGTCGGACGTCGCCAACCTGACGACGATCGTTCAGCAAGATCGCAACGCCCTCGACCTTCTGGTTGGGGCGCCCGTCACAGATGCCGACTTGCCGGAGAATATTGAGTCCGTTGAAAACACGATCAAGCCCGTCCCCGCCGGTCTCGATTCATCGATCCTGTTGCGCAGGCCGGATGTCGTCGAGGCGGAATTCCGTCTTCGGGCCACCAATGCACAGATCGGGGCGGCCCGGGCCGCTTTCTTTCCTCGGATAACGCTTACCGGACTTGCAGGGTTCGCCAGCACGGCGCTCGGATCCCTGTTCACCGGCAACGCCTTCAATTTCACGGTTGCTCCGAACGCCACCCTGCCGTTATTCGATGGCGGTGCCAATCAAGGCAATCTGACGAATGCCCGCGGCCAGTTCGATGCAGCCACCGCGAACTATCAAAAGACAGTGCAGGTCGCATTCCGCGATGTCGCGAATGCGCTCGCTCGCCGCGCGACGATCGCGGACCAGACCAATGCGCAAACCCGGCTGGAGGCAGCAGCCGCCGACACCGCGGCGCTTACGGAAGCACGCTATCGCGGCGGCGTCGCGTCGTTCCTCGAAAGCCTCGACGCACAGCGGTCGCTCTATTCAGCGCGCCGGTCGCTGGCCGCTACGCGGCTGTTGAGAGCAAGCAATCTCGTCGATCTTTATCGTTCGATCGGTGGAGACCCGACGCTGGGTTAGGCAGCTATCCGGATATCGTTCGCGGTCGATCCGCCTACCGGACGAAATACGACGTCGACGACACGCGAGGTCAGGATATCGCCGGTCGGATGCACCAGCAGCATTCCCGTCGCGTCGCACGCATGCAGGCCGCCGCCCAAGGGGCGTAACCCATCCACATCCGTTGCCGCATCGACGACATCGCGTTGCCCGTCCCAGCGGCTGTCGGCCAATCGCGCGAGCGGCTTACTAGTGACTGCTTCCACTTCGACGAACGGAGCGATCTTGCCGCACATGACGCCGATCATCGCCTGGCGCGTCCCGACGGGAACGCTTAACCGGTAAAATCCATCGCGCGTCGGCCACGCCGTCAGCGTGAGCAACGTCTGTTCGCTGGCATCGGCAATGATCACATCGACGTCGAGCCCGCTGGTCTGAAGATCGGCCTGGCGCAAGTCGAACGAAAACCGGCCCATGCCAAAGGCGGCGAGGCTGAGATCGAGGCCATGTTCCTGCAACTCGCCAGCGGCAAACAGGCGGGGCGAACGGTCGAGATAGCTCGGGCCGCTCCGCCGCAGGTCGATGGCGCTGCGATTGCGGTCGATAAGCTGGTTCGTGTCGCTGGTGCCCAGGTTCACATCGTGCGCGAAGCGTTCGAGAAGATCGACCTCGGAAGGATGCGGCAGGTAAAGCAAGCGCGCGAGGCAGCCCATGGCGGCACGGCGGCGCATATCGGCAGTGACAGCGGGTTCGTTAAGGTAGCCCGCCGATCCTGCCCGCGCATATGCAACCACCCCGTCCTGCACGCGCGACCGCATGCGCGTCTGTTCGCGGCCGACGTCGACCTTGCCCTGAATGGGCGAGCCATCGGGGCGATAATCGACGACGGATCCCTGCGCGGTCGTCGCGAGTTGCTCGACCACGGCAATCGGCGCGCACAGTGCGTGCAAGGCCCGAAAATCATAATGTCGCGCATCGAACAGGCCGCGTTTGTCGAGGCCGGTTTCATCGAACTCGCGGAGCAACAGGTAACGGCCGGCAACATGGCCGCCGAACGCCCTGCGCAACACGGCGTCCACCTTGTCCTGCACGGTTCCGGCATAGCCCAGATCGACGAGCATCAGCGTATCGCCCGACTGTGCGCCGGACTGGTGCGTGACGTGACGAACGAGACGCTGGGCGAAGGCGGTGCTGCGCGAGACGACCTTTTCGATAATTCCGTCGGTCAGTACGGCTGCTTTCAGCGACGCCCGATCGGAAACGCTATGTGGCAGATCGCCCGGTGTCAGCAACAATTGGTCGAGATGCACGGCAACGCGCTCATGCGGCTCGCTGTCGAAATAGCGCGTGATGGCATCCGCGTCGGTGAACGAGGCACGACGAGCCGTGAAGCGGCTGATCGTCGCGGTCGACAGTCCGGTCCATTCGAGCGCGGTAGCGACGGCATGCGGCAAGTGGCCGTCACGCAAAAGGAAGATCGGCCGCACGGTTGCGCCATGTTCGGCTTCCAGCGCAGCGGCCTCGTCGCGCAGCCAGTGGGCAAAGGCGTCGAACACCGGACCCATCACGTCATGGCCAAGCACCCACGCCGGATCGCGGTCGGCATTGAGCGAGACGCGGGGACGGTGCGGCTGCCAGGCGGGTTCGGTTGAACGTGTCGACGGATCGATCATCGTCGCAGCAACGGTTTCGAGGCGCAGCTTGGTCTCGCTGTCCTCGTCGAACTGGCGCAGGTGGAGTGTCTGGACGCCGAGCAGAGCCGGCGCCACGCCGTCGGCATGCGGGTTGTCGCCCACGTGCAGCACTGCCGCACCCGCGACGCCGAGTTCGGGAAGGACATGACGGAAAAGCCCCGCCGACTTGCCGGCGCCGTAATCGCTCGACGCGAAAACACGGTCGATCATCGCACCGACTTCGTCCCCCACGACATGGACGATCAGGCGGCGGAGTTGGTCGGCAGAAAAATAAGTATCGCTGACGATGACGATCTGCAGCCCGCGTGCGTGCGAACGCCGGATCAATTCGACGGTCGGCGCAAACGCATAGCAGTGGCGCGCCTCGGCCTGCCACTCTCGTTCGATCGCAGCGTCGCGGACAGCCACATCGGTATTTGGCATAAGGTTTGCGTAGATCTGCGCGATGGTAACCTCGCCACCGACCTGGATCGATCCGGCCGCCTCTCGCGCAGTGCTTTCGGCGCGCATGCGGCGTTCGATCATGCCGGTGCTGCCGAGATCGGCAAAGACATCGCGCGGTGCATTACCCAGCCGCCAGAGCAGGGTGTCGAAACAGTCGAGGCTCAGGATGCGGACATCCGGTCCTGCGAAATCCAGCGCATCCGCCACATTGCGAATATCGATCGTGTTGGTCATTCGTCGTCGCTCCCACCGCGCGTTCATGCGGGGGTAGCGAGGCATGGTTAATAAAGTTTAACCACTGTTCCTGAGTGCGGTCGCGATCGCGTTTATCGAAAGCTGGATGCCTTCGGCGATACGCGGATCGTCCTCACCACCACGATGGCGCTTGAGCAATTCGACCTGCAGCCGGTTGAGCGGTTCGATATAGGGCAGCCGCAGGCGGATCGACGCATCGAGCGCGGGGTTGTGTTCCAGCAGACGCGACTGGCCTGTCAGGTCGAGCACAACTTCGTGCGTAGCGTGCCAGGCGTCGCGGATACGCGGAAACAGCTCCGGCCCGCTCGCGTCTTTTGCCAGATCGGCGTAAATGGCAGCAATCGACATATCCGATTTGGCTAAAACCATTTCCATATTGTCGAGTGTGGCAGCGAAGAACGGCCAGTTCTTCGCCATTTCACGAAGCAAAGCCTTGTCCTCGAACGCTTCGACGGCGGCATGCAATCCGTACCAGCCCGGCAGCATGACCCGCGCCTGTGCCCAGCTGAAGACCCACGGGATCGCACGTAAATCCTCGATCGCATCGCTCTTGGTACGGCTGGCGGGGCGTGAACCGATGTTGAGGGTCGCGATCTCCTTCAGCGGCGTCATTGCGCGGAAGAAGGTTTTGAAATTCGGATTATCGTAGACGAGCGCGCGATAGGTAGTGAAGGCGCTGTCCGACAGCGTCGCCATTGCCGCCGTGAAATGTTCGGCGTCGCCCTTCGACAGCTTCGCGGGCGCGAGGGTCGCCGACACCGTCGCCGCGGCGATCGCCTCGAGATTGATCGCGGCACTTTCGCGCGAGCCATATTTCGCGGCGATCACCTCGCCCTGTTCTGTAATGCGGATGCGCCCGCCGACCGTGCCCGGCGGCTGCGCACGGATCGCGGCAAATGCGGACCCACCGCCCCGCCCGACCGCACCGCCGCGGCCGTGGAACAGTTGCATGCGCACGCCCGCCGCATCGAACACGGGCTTCAGCGCCAGGCTTGCCTGGTGCAACGACCAGACCGACGTCAAATAGCCGCCATCCTTGTTAGAGTCCGAATAGCCGACCATCACTTCCTGGTATCCGCGCGCGCGAGCGAGATCGCCGAGTTCGGGAATGGCGAAGAACTCGGTCATGATCGCGGGTGCGGCTTCGAGGTCGCCGATCGTTTCGAACAGCGGCACCGGCATCAGCGACGCGGCGGGATCGCCGGCGCGCCAAAGACCCGCTTCTTTCAACAGGATCAGCAGTTCGAGCAGGTCGGACACCGCATCCGTTTTCGAAATGATCGCCGTGCCGATAACCCCGGCCCCGAACTTATTTCGCGCGTCGCACGCGGCCGCCAGGATCGCGAGTTCGGAGGCCGTCTCTTCCGATTGCACAAGCGCCGGTCCCGTCAGCGGACGCGGGTTGCCCAGTTCGCGCCGGAGCAATGCTACCCGCTCGCCCTCATCGAGTGCGGCATAATCCGCTTCGACACCGGCCACCTTGAACAGGTCGGCGACGCAGCGTTCGTGGACGTCGCTGTTCTGGCGCAGATCGAGGCGTGCGAGGTGAAACCCGAATACATCGACCGCACGGATCAGGCGCGACAATGCGCCGCGACTCTTCAGCCCATTGGCGCTGAGACCGTCAGCAATAACACGCAGGTCTGCGCGGAAGGCGGCCGGGTCGGCATAGGGTTCAGCCGTCACGATCGCGGGACGTGGTAGTGCCTGACCGATGCGGTCGGCATAGGTCGCTGCGAGCCGGGCATAAATACCGGTCATCGCACGGCGATACGCCTCATCCGCGCGGCTCGGCGCGTCGTCGCCGCTCGCCTCCGCCAGCGCCAGTACTGCCGGATCGATCTCGGACAGCGTGCTTGAAATCGAGAGTTCCGCGCCCAGCGCG
This sequence comes from Pseudomonadota bacterium, assembly GCA_040388515.1. Lineage (GTDB taxonomy): Bacteria > Pseudomonadota > Alphaproteobacteria > Sphingomonadales > Sphingomonadaceae > Sphingomonas_O. Next base: position 98,860 of record JAZKBQ010000015.1, read on the forward strand.
TGTACCCGGTCGAGATAGTAAATGAGCACAGCCTCACCAGCGCGCCCCGTCGTCAGCCGCAGGGCTGCCGCATCGACGAACGGGTTCCCGTCCCGGTCGCCGCCGATCCAGTTACCGACAGTCAGGAACCCCGGCGTGCGGTGCCCCAGTACCCGGTCCCATCGGGCGTAGAGCGCGGGCAGTTCGGGCAGGAACACGTCGCGCAGCCAGGCAAGCGCGTTTTCCACCTCATCAGCGACATACAGACGCTCGCGCCGCAATGGCCGCGTCTGCCACAGCAGTGCGATCTGCCGCGCGATCGCGGTTTCGACCACATCGCCATCTTGCGTCTCGGTGACACCGGCATCGCGCAGCTTCATCAGCGCCGCGATCCGCGCGCGGTGATCGATCACGCTTTTGCGCCGCACCTCGGTCGGGTGAGCGGTCAGCACCGGCACCACGCTCGCGCCGTCGAGCATCTCGAGGATCGCAGCCTCATCGATCCCGCGCGTCTTCAGGTCTGCGACGACCGCGGCAAGATTGGCGCCGTCCTCGGTCGCCACGCCCTGCCGGTCCTCCGCGAGGTTCGCGAGCAGCGAAAACAGCATGAACCCGCGCACGAACGCCAGCGTCTCGTCAAGGCTGAGCGCACCCAGCCCGGTGTCGACCGAATCCGCATCGATGACACCGCGATACTTATCGACCGAAGTCGAACGGATGTATTCGGTCCGGCGGAACAGTTCTTCGCCGCCCAACTCGCGAATGACGTCGCCCAGCACCCGGCCAAGGAAACGGATGTCGGGGTTCTGCGTGATCGGTTCGGAAGCCATGCCCTCTTGCTGCACCGCAGCGTGAGCGGGGTCAATCCGCTTTAGCTGAAGGCTTGAATCCCCGTCTGCGCGCGGCCCAGAATCAGGGCGTGGACGTCGTGCGTGCCCTCGTACGTATTCACCGCTTCCAGGTTCATCGCATGGCGGATGACACCATATTCGTCGCTGATGCCATTACCGCCGTGCATGTCGCGGGCGACACGGGCGATGTCGAGCGCCTTTCCGCAATTGTTGCGCTTGATCAGCGAGATGGCTTCGGGCGCCAGGTTGTGCGCGTCCATCAGGCGGCCCGCCTGCAACGCGGCGCACAGGCCCAGCGTGATTTCGGTCTGCATGTCGGCCAGCTTCTTCTGAACCAGTTGCGTCGCCGCCAGCGGCCGCCCGAACTGCTTGCGGTCGAGCGTATATTGCCGCGCCGCATGCCAGCAGAATTCCGCTGCCCCCATCGCGCCCCAGGCAATGCCGTAACGCGCATTGTTGAGGCAGCCGAACGGCCCCTTCAGTCCTTCGACCCCAGCGAGCAGACGGTCTGCGGGGATGTGGACGTCGTCCATCACGATTTCGCCCGTGCCCCAGGCGCGCAGCGAGAACTTGCCCTCGATCTTGGGCGTCGACAGCCCCGCGTCGCCGCGTTCCAGCACGAAACCGCGGATGGCACCGTCATCGCACTTCGCCCAGACGACGAAGACATCGGCGACCGGCGAACTGGTGATCCACATCTTCGCGCCGGACAGGACATAGCCGCCGTCGACACTCTTCGCGCGCGTCTTCATGCCGCCGGGGTCCGACCCTGCATCGGGCTCGGTCAGGCCGAAGCTGCCGATCCATTCGCCGCTTGCGAGTTTGGGCAGGTAGCGCTGGCGCTGTTCCTCCGAACCATAGGCCCAAATCGGGTACATCACGAGGCTCGACTGCACCGACATCGCGCTGCGGTAAGCGCTGTCGACGCGCTCGACCTCGCGTGCGATCAGGCCATAAGCGACATAGCCGAGGCCCGCGCAGCCATAACCGTCGATCGTGGGGCCCAGCAGGCCCGCGGCGCCGAACTTCGCCATCAGGCCACGGTCGTATGTTTCGGTGCGGTTGGATTCGCGCACGATGGGTGCCAGTTCCGCCTGGCAAAACGCCCGCGCCGCATCGCGCACCATGCGCTCCTCATCTGTCAGCGCTGCATCGAGCAACAGGGGATCTGCCCAGTCGAACGATGCCCATTTCGGGGCGTGATGCTGGGCGGCAGGGGCATGGGCGGTGGCCATGTGTCGAACTCCGTGAACGGCTAGGTGTTGCTCATGGCTTTCGGGCATTAGCGCCTGATGAGCAAGAAGCGGCGTCAGGTCTGGGAAGAATCAGCGTTGCTGGCCCGTCTCTCGATAACGATCGCGCCACACAGCGCCAATTCCGGCAATGAAGTCGTACGGGATCGCCGCGCATTCGCGCAGCCACATCCTTGAGCGAAGCTCGCGCGGCCCCCGTGCCGGCAGTCGAACCGGACGAGCCGCAAAACCCATCATCCAGAACAGCATGCGTACCCGGGGCTGGTGATAGGCATCCGTGCACGACACGATCGCGCCATAGCCGTGCTTGCGCGCGTGCGCCGTAGCCGCACGGACCGTCTGCAGTGTGTCTTCACTGACTTCGTCGAGGACTAGCCGCTCAGCGGAAATCTTACCCGTCAGCAGGTCGGCCATCACAGCCGCTTCGGACGGCGGATAACGCCCCACACCGCCCGACAGGAATAGATCGACGCCGGGATCGCTCTCGGCGACCGCTGCGGCATAGCCGGTGCGGCGTGCCAGGGTCGGGCTCGCGGTCCCGTCGGAACGGACCGCCGCGCCGAATACGACGGCCAAGGTAAGATGGGCAGCGGGAGATGTCGTCATGGAGATCCGTTGCGGTAACGTTAACCGCGCCGAAAGGCTCCCCGGACATCATCCCCTTATCCCCGGCGGGATGCCACACCGAAACTACGGGGTGGGCCGAAACCCACCCCGCCAGCTTTACATGCTGCTGTCCATGCCATCCACGGCCTTGCTGACCATGATGTTCACGGCGACGCGGCGATTCTGGGCCTTGCCTTCAGGCGTCGAATTATCCGCTGCCGGATCGGCCATCGCCATGCCGGTAGGCGTCAGCATGCGATAGGGTTTCCAGCCGCATGCCTGTTGCAGGTAGTTCACGACACCCGTCGCACGCTTTTCGCTGAGCGTCTGGTTATATTCCTGGCTGCCGACTGAATCGGTATAGCCGATGACCAGCAACAGGGCGTTGCTCTGTCCCTGAGCCTGCTGGGCAACCTGGCAGAGGTTGGCCTTGGCTTCCTGCGTCAGGTTGTACTTGCCGGTATCGAAGTTCACGTTGGTCGTGCCCTTGATATTGTAATTGTCGATATCGGCGACACGGCTGCGCAGCGCCTCGGTCGCCGCGGTCTGTTCGGCGAAGCGCTGGTCGGTGCCATTGTGGATCATCGACGCGAACTTCATGTCGCGGTTGGTGACGGTCATCTTGCTGGCGACCAGCCCGCCCGAATATTGGACGGTCTCGACCGTAACCGGCAGGCCGTTGAGCAACTCGTTCATGCCGAGCTGTTTGGTGCTGGCGCCCAGGAAGCCGCCATTCGAACGAATGCGTGTTTCTTCCGTCACGTCGACGATCGTCTTCTGGCCGCCGGCGACGGTGATCTGCACCTTGTTGCCCTTGCGCGCAGAAATCATGCCCTGGATCTTCGGACCCTTTGGCAGTTCGGAAATCCTTGGGAGTGCCTGACCTGTAACAGTCACTGGCGGAAGTACTGTGGGTTCGTCCTGCTGCTGTGCCGACAGGCCACCCCATGCCGGAACGGCTAGAATGGCGGCGAGAGAGACTAATTTCAGCTTGTTCGAAATGGCGCGCATTGCGGTTTCTCCTTCAAAAACTTGCCCCGTTAACCTTGCGTTGTTGGCCTTAACCTTTCTCTCGGATGAACAGTTACGGTAACGCAAGGGTTTGCAGGGACGGCTAGAGCGCACGACGGGACGAACCGTTGCGCGGCATGGCGCGCGAACGGCTCGGTCGGGCGCATCCCGACCGATTACCTGTGTCGAAACGTTGCGTGTTGCGCCCGCCGCTATGCGACCTCTGGGTGGAACTGCTTGTACCATTCCCGGTACTTCAGGATCGGGCCGTCGGCGGAGGAAAGCAGCGGCTTTTCGACATAGGCCTTGTGCGGCCAGATCTTGCCGTCGCTCCATTGCTCCCTGATGCCATGCTCGCGCGACAGCTGGATGAACCGGTCGAGCGCCTCCGCACTCATCGGGCAGTCGTCGTCGACCAGCATGAACTGGTGCACATAATAATGGCTGAGTTGTTCGTTCACCGGCGTGACGCCCACGTAATAAACTGTCGTTGCACCGGGTGCAGAGGGCGTACGACTCTCCACGCGCGACAGGCCGCCACCGATAACCTGTGAGTCGACGGTCGATCCGATTCGGGGATCGTCTTTCGGCCCATCGTAACCGGGCGGCAGGATGCGTACGGGAGAGACGAAGCGGTGCGGCTCAGGTTCGGTGATCGGGCCGCCGGAAATGACCATGCCAGTTCCGTGGACGCCCGGAAAATGCGCGAAGTCGACACCGTTTTCGAAAGCGTCCTGCGGGTGCATCGCCCCGAATTCGTCGTGCATCTTGCGGAAACCCGACCCGGCACGTTTGCGCGATTCATCGAATACGGGCAGCTCGTAGCCCGGCTCCGCGCCGCCCAGATCGTGCCAGACGAAGATCATGCCGCCGCGCTCGGCGATCGGCCAGACCTTCACCCTGGCGCGCGGCGGAATGGCCTTTGCATAGGGAACATGGACGCATTTGCCGTCCGTCCCGTATTTCCACTGATGGAAGGGGCACACGATGGCTTCGCCCTCGACCCAGCTTTCGTAACCAAGGTGCGCACCCAGATGCGGACAGTGCGCGTCGGTCACGACCGCCTCCCCGCTTTCGGTGCGGAACAGCACCATCTCCTGTCCGAAATAGTGGAGCGGACGGACTTCCTTTGGCTGCAGGTCGTCGCTGAACCCGACGGCGAACCAGCCGGTCGGAAAAGGATGGAACGGGTACCGCGTGTTGAACCGGCTCAGGGCATTCACGGATGCAGCCTCCCTCTCATTATCTCTATCTTATAGATGATAATCGCGGGATCGGCGGTGTCCAGCCTGTTGCGTCAAGCCTTGCCGTATGCCTGTTGCTCATAGGTGGCGCGGTCGAAATATTCGTGCCACCGTCGGATCAGGCCGTCGCGCACTTCGAACACCCCGACCGCAGGCAACACGCCGTCGCGCCCGTTCCAGGAGAAGCTGTCGCGGCGTTCGAGGAAGACCGTGTCGCCACTCTCCGCGCGCTTCAGCACCTCCATCTCAACCCGGCTTGCCTTGGCAAAGAACATGTCGAGCAAGCCGCGGATCGCCGCTTTCCCTACCAGCGGATCGTACATCATGTTGTGCATCACCGCGTCGTCGGCGAACCAACTGATGACCGCATCAGCATCCAGAGCGTGCCAGCCCGCGAGCATCGCATCGACGACCTCTGAAGGGCGCATCGCCAAACGTTCAGCGTCGATCATGGCTCTTCCTCCGGCACATCCAATATTTCAATGATGTATCCCGCAGCCGATGTCGACATTATGTGCTGACAGCCCCGCTTTTCCGGCCCCCATCTTTCGTTTCTGGATTTTTGGCGACAAGCCGCCATTGCCGCCGCCATAATGAACGCAATGCCTGCATCCACCCTGACCCACCTCGATCGTCTCGAAGCGGAATCGATCCACATCCTGCGTGAGGTGGTGGCGGAAACCGAACGGCCCGTGATGCTGTACAGCATCGGCAAGGACTCCGCCGTGATGCTGCATCTCGCGCGCAAGGCATTCTACCCCGCCCCCCCGCCCTTCCCGTTGCTCCATGTCGACACGACCTGGAAATTTCGCGCGATGTACGATTTGCGCGAGCGTGCGGCTAAGGCGGCAGGGATGGATTTGCTGGTTTGGCAAAACCCGGAAGCCGTCGCGCAAAGCATCAACCCGTTCGATCATGGCAGCCTCCACACCGACATGTGGAAGACGCAGGGGTTGAAGCAGGCACTCGACCATTACGGCTTCGACGCGGCATTCGGCGGCGCGCGGCGCGACGAGGAAAAGAGCCGCGCGAAAGAGCGCATCTTCAGCTTCCGCAGCGCGAGCCACGGCTGGGACCCGAAGAACCAGCGGCCCGAACTCTGGAACCTCTACAACGCGCACAAGGCGAAGGGAGAGAGCATCCGCGTCTTCCCGATCAGCAACTGGACCGAACTCGATGTATGGCAATACATCCGCCGCGAAGGGATCGAGATCGTGCCGCTGTATTTCGCTGCTCCGCGCCCGACGGTGATCCGCGACGGGTTAATGCTGATGGTCGATGACGACCGCTTCCGGCTGAACGCTGGTGAGACCGTGGTCGAACGCTCGGTGCGCTTCCGCACACTCGGCTGTTATCCGCTGTCGGGCGGGGTCGAGAGTGAGGCAGCGACGCTCAGCGAAGTCATACAGGAAATGCTGCTGACCACGACTTCCGAACGGCAGGGCCGCGCGATCGACCATGACCAGGCGGCGAGCATGGAGAAGAAGAAGGCGGAGGGTTATTTCTGATGACATCCCCTTCGTTCGAAGCCGATGCACTGATCGCGACCGATATCGAGGGCTATCTCGCCCAGCATGAGGCGAAGTCGCTGTTGCGCTTCATCACCTGCGGCTCGGTGGATGACGGCAAATCGACCCTGATCGGGCGACTGCTGTACGAATCCAAGACGATCTTCGAGGACCAGCTGTCGAGCCTGGAAGCGGACAGCAAGCGGATCGGCACGCAGGGGGCGAACCTCGACTTCGCGCTGCTGGTCGACGGCCTCGCAGCCGAGCGCGAACAGGGCATCACCATCGACGTTGCCTACCGCTTTTTCGCGACGGAGAAGCGCAAGTTCATCGTCGCCGACTGCCCGGGGCACGCGCAGTACACGCGTAACATGGTGACGGGTGCGTCGACCGCGGACATGGCGATCATCCTGGTCGACGCGCGCAAGGGCGTGCTGACGCAGACACGGCGTCACAGCTACCTCGCGCAGCTGCTCGGCATTCGCAACGTGGTTCTGGCGGTCAACAAGATGGACCTCGTCGGCTACGACCGCGCAACGTTCGACCGGATCGTGATGGCCTATCGCAGTTTCGCCAGCGAGATCGGGCTGACGTCGTTCACCGCCATCCCGATTTCGGGCTTCGCCGGCGACAATGTGACCACGCGGTCGGAGAATACACCCTGGTACACGGGGCCGGTTCTGCTCAACCATCTCGAAACCGTGCGGGTCGATACCGATGCCGAGCGCGAAAAGCCGTTCCGAATGCCCGTGCAGTGGGTCAACCGCCCCGACCTCGACTTCCGCGGATTCGCCGGGCTGGTCGCGAGCGGCGAGGTGAAGCCGGGCGCTGCCGTGCGCGTGCTGCCGTCCGGGCAGACATCGACCGTATCGCGCATCGTCACCGCCGATGGCGACCTCGATACCGCGGTCGCGGGCCAGTCAGTCACGCTGACCCTGGCCGACGAGATCGACTGTTCGCGCGGCGACGTGATTTCGGTCGCCGATGCCCCGCCGCAAGTTGCCGACCGGTTCGAGGCAACGTTGGTCTGGATGGCCGACGCGCCGCTTGTTCCGGGACGCGCCTATTGGCTGAAAATGGGCACCCAGACCGTTTCCGCGACTGTCGCGCCGCCGAAGTACGAAGTGAACGTCAACACGCTGGAGCAGGTCGCGGCGAAGACGCTCGAGTTGAACGCGATCGGCGTGGTCGAGATCGCGACGGCGAAACCGGTCGTGTTCGAACCCTATGCCGAGAACCGGGCGCTGGGCGGCTTCATTCTGATCGACCGCGCGACCAATGCGACGGTTGCTGCAGGAATGCTGCATTTCAGCTTGCGGCGTGCGCAGAATATCCATCGGCAAGCGCTTGAAATCAGCCGTGAAGCCAATGCAACACTCAAGAACCAGAAGCCCGCGGTGCTATGGATCACCGGCCTTTCAGGCGCAGGCAAATCGACCATCGCCAACGCGGTCGCGCGCAAACTACACCGTATGAACCGTCACACGTTCCTGCTCGACGGTGACAATGTGCGGCACGGGTTGAACAAGGATCTGGGATTCACCGAGGCCGACCGCATCGAGAACATTCGCCGTGTCGGCGAAGTCGCGCGGCTGATGGCGGATGCGGGCCTGATCGTCATCACCGCCTTCATCAGCCCCTTCCGCGCCGAACGCGAAATGGTGCGCGCGATGCTGCCCGAGGGCGAATTCGTCGAGGTGTTCATCGATACGACGCTCGCCGACGCGGAAGCGCGCGACGTGAAGGGGCTGTACCGCAAGGCACGTGCCGGTGAGCTCAAGAACTTCACCGGCATCGACAGCCCCTATGAGGCACCCGAGAACCCCGAAGTCCGCATCGACACCGCCCGCCTGTCGCCCGAGGAAGCGGCGGACATCATCATCGATGCGCTGATCGGATGACAGACGCCGAACTCGCCGCGGCAATCGCCAGGGAAGCAGGCGCACTGTTGCTCGGCGTGCAGAAGCGGATGTCGGGCAAGGAAGCGGGTGCGGAAGGCGACCGCGCGGCAAATACACTGATCCTCGAACGGCTGGCCGCAGCGCGACCGCACGACGCCGTCCTGTCCGAGGAGCGCAAGTGCGACGGGTCGCGTGTCGACGTGTCGCGCGTGTGGATCGTCGACCCGCTCGACGGCACCCGCGAGTTTTCGGAAGGGCGCGACGACTGGGCAGTGCATATCGCGCTGGCGGTCGATGGCGTCGCGACCATCGGCGCGGTCGCCCTGCCGGCGCTGAACCTCGTCCTTGCATCCGACCCCGCCCCTGCCCTGCCTGCAGCAGCGGACCCGCCGCGCATGCTGGTCAGCCGCTCCCGCCCCGCTGCCGAAGCACTCGCAGTCGCAGAGCACCTCGGCGCGGCGCTCGTCCCCATGGGATCGGCAGGCGCGAAGGCGATGGCGGTCGTGCGCGGCGAGGCAGAAATCTACCTCCACTCGGGCGGCCAATATGAATGGGACAATTGCGCCCCAGTCGCAGTCGCGCAGGCAGCAGGGTTGCATTGTTCGCGCATCGACGGATCTCCGCTCGTCTACAACAATGCAGATCCCTATCTTCCGGATCTCCTCATCTGCCGCCCCGAACTGGCTGCAACCATCCTGTCATTCGTCGAGCATATGAAGCCCGCATGACCCTGTTTCGCGGCGAACTCGTCCGGCACCCGGCATCGCCCGACAGCCCGGTCGACCGTATCGCCGTCACGATCGAACGCCGGGGCGCCGAAGCGGTCATAACTTACGAACTGGCCGGCGAGATCGACGAGGTGGTCTTCCCCGACATAATTCCGAGCGAACGGCGCGACGGTCTGTGGACCACGACCTGCTTCGAACTGTTCGTGCGTTATCCGGGCGACGACGGATACCAGGAATGGAATTTCGCGCCCAGCACAGCCTGGGCCGCATATCTGTTCGACGGCTACCGCACCGGAATGCACAATGCGGACGTTTCCGCGCCGGTCATATCGCGCGACATGCGTGACGAGCGATATCGTCTGACCGTCGAGGCGTCGGTCGATGTCGCGCCCTGCCGCATCGGGCTTTCGGCGGTCATCCGCCACGCCGATGGCGGCACGTCTTACTGGGCACTCGCCCATCCGCCGGGGAAACCCGATTTCCATCACGCGGATTGCTTCGCGGCCGAACTCGCGCCATCGAAGGAGCCATGAAATTCGGTATCGATCGCCTCCTCGCCGACCCTGACCTGCGCCGTCCGCTCGAGGGAAGGCGGATTGCCCTTCTCGCTCATCCCGCCTCGGTCACGGCGGACCTGACGCATTCGCTCGACGCCCTGGTCGCGGTGGGGCTGAACGTCTCGGCGGTGTTCGGACCGCAGCATGGCGTGCGTGGCGACCTGCAGGACAATATGATGGAGTCGCCGGACTTCACCGACCCGACCTATGGCATGCCCGTGTTCAGCCTGTACGGCGAAGTCCGTCGTCCGACCGGTCAATCCATGAGTACATTCGACACAATGCTGGTCGATTTGCAAGACGTGGGCTGCCGTATCTACACCTTCGTCACGACCCTGCTTTATGTGCTGGAGGCCGCGGCCGAACACGGCAAGAGCGTGTGGGTGCTCGACCGCCCCAATCCGGCAGGACGCCCTGTCGAGGGGACGACGCTGTTGCCGGGGTGGGAAAGCTTCGTCGGCGCGGGGCCGATGCCGATGCGGCACGGCATGACGCTCGGCGAAATGGGCCGCTGGTTTATCGACCATTTCAGGCTCGATGTTGACTACCGCGTGATCGAGATGGAGGGCTGGCAGCCCGACGCCGCACCCGGCTTCGGCTGGCCACCCGAACGGCCGTGGATCAACCCCAGCCCCAATGCCGCCAACGTCAACATGGCGCGCGCCTATGCCGGCACGGTGATGCTGGAGGGAACGAACCTGTCCGAGGGACGTGGCACCACGCGCGCGCTCGAACTGTTCGGCGCGCCGGATATCGACGCGAAGGCAGTGATTGCAGAGATGAGCCGGATTGCGCCGCAGTGGACACAGGGCTGTTCCTTACGCGAAATCTGGTTCCAGCCGACCTTTCACAAGCATGCAAACCAACTCTGCGCAGGCGTGTTCATCCATGCCGAGGGGCCGCGCTACGACCACGCGGCGTTCAAGCCCTGGCGGCTGCAGGCGCTGGGTTTCAAGGCTATCCGGGCGCTTTATCCCGACTACGACCTGTGGCGCGATTTTCCGTATGAGTACGTGTTCGACAAGCTGGCGATCGACGTAATCAACGGCGGGCCGGGCTTGCGCGAATGGGTCGACGATACGGGGGCCATAGCGAGCGATCTCGATGCGCTGGCGGAACCCGATGAGACGGCGTGGATCGAGACTCGGCAGGCGTTTGCGCTCTACTAGATTTCTCCCTGCCCTGTAGGAAAGGCAACGGTCATGCCGATGTCTGCACAACCGACTTCGTCATCTGAACGTTTCTAGGTTCCAATCGCGCGAGTTCGTAAGCATCCCAAATCTCTCGTGTCCAACCGGTTTTATCGTAAAAGCCAATAGCGTCCTTGAAAGCGTTGACGCGAAGCTCCGTAATGCCCCGAGATGCCGCTTCCACATCGATTAGATTGCTCAGCGCGCGTCCGTGCCCCTGTCCCTGAAACATCGAGGAAATTCCGACGAGCCGGACCACTCCGAAGACGCCTGACTTGTCTAGGCGCGCGACGCCTATCGGTGTGTCAGCAAAGCGCAGAAGATATGGGACGTTGCCGGCTCTTCGATCATCCGGGTGATCTTCGTTATAAACGAACGGAAAAATTCCCGTGTCGAAAAGTACTTTGCGTCTGATTTCGTGCAAGTGATGCCAATCGTCCGCACGTTCTACTTTTTCGAGTGAGTACATTGCAGAGCGACATATTTATCCAGGGCGAATGTTCGCAACTTAATTTGGGTTCAAAATGACCGTCGGCAGCTTCACGCCCAGTCGAGCGAGACCCCCAGCCCCGTTTGCAGCTTGGTCAGCGCGGCCTTCTTGATCTGGCATACGCGCGCGGCGCCGATGTCCAGCGTCAGGCCGATTTCCTCAAGATCCATCTCCTCGAAGAAATAGAGCTGCAGCACCATCTGGCTGCGAGGGTCGAGCGTCGTGATCGCGTCGCGCAGGCGGCCGGTCAGTGCTTCGCGGTCGAGGATTTCGTCCTGCAGTTCTTCCTGTGCACTGAATGCCAGGTCGCTGTCCGAATAGGCCTCGTCGATCGATTCATGATTTAGCGACATCGAGTCCCCTTCCATCGCATAATAGGCGGCCAGCGGCACATTCATTCGCTTGGCGATTTGCGGCGCAGTTGCGGTACCGCGGGTTTCCTGTTCGACTTCGGCGCGCGCTGCCTCGATCGCGCGACGCGACGAGGATGCACTGCGCGAGCGGCCGGAAATGCGGCGCAGGTGGTCGATCATCGCGCCCTTGATGCGGATCGATGCATAGGTCGAAAATTCGAAGCCGCGATCTTCGAAGGCGCGTGCCGCTTCCACCAGCGCCACCATGCCGATCTGGATCAGTTCCTCGAGCTCGGCGGCCGACGACATGCGGCCGTGGACATGCCAGGCGAGACGCCGGACAAGCGTCAGGTGCGCCTGTACCAGCCCGTCGACATCCTTTTGCTCGACGAAAGCCCTGACCTTGGCGGCAGCGGCTTGGCTCATGACTGGTCTCCATATGAGCTGGCGGACAACATGTGTTGTGTCGGGTTGCGGTCGGACGATCCAACCACGGCGATGACGTCGACGGCGCGCGTCGGCGGAATTTCGAGGAACGACAGCACCGGCATGTCCGACATCTGTGTGCGGACGAGGCGCGACACCGGCGCGCGGCAGGCAGGCGCCGTGACGAGCGCGAACGGACGGGCTTCAGCAACGAAGGGTTGGGTCGCTTCGCCGAGTGCGGTCATCAGGCGGTTCGCAAGCTGCGTTTCGAACGGCCACACCGCATCGGGCCCGGCACGGACAGCCTGCACCAGCAGTTGTTCCAAGCCACTGTCGAAGGTGACGATGGGCAACGGCATACGCAGGGGCACGAGCGACTGCACGAGCAGCGAGCCGAGGCGCTGGCGAATGCCCTCGATCAACGCGCCCTGCGGCAGCTGCTGCGGCGCGAGTTCGACCATGGCCTCCGCAATGCGGCGGAAGTCCTTGAGCGGAACCCGTTCGGCCAGCAGTGCGCGGCAAACCTGAGAGATCGACGTCAGCGAATAAGGCGCGGGCGTCAGGCCGGTGATCAGCTGCGGGCAGCTTTCCTTCAGCGCATCGACCAGGGCCTGCGCCTCGTCGAGGCCGAAGAGTTCGGCGGCCGCGGCCTGCAGGATGGAGTTGAGGTGCGTCGCGACGACCGTCGGCGCGTCGACAACCGTATAGCCCGCCACCACGGCATCGGCGCGACGCTCGGGCGGGATCCACAGTGCTTCGAGGCCGAAGCTCGGGTCGCGGACACGGCGCCCCTCGACACCGGGCAGGCAATCACCCGCATCGAGCGCGAGAAGTTCGTCGGGATAGACCTCGTCCTCGCCCATCGTCACGCCGAGCACGACGATGCGATAGGCATTGCCCGACAGCGCCATATTGTCCTGCACCTTGACCAGCGGCAGCACGAAACCGAGTTCGCGCGACAGCTGGCGGCGGAGGCCGGTGATGCGCGCCATCAGCGGCGCACCCTTGCGTTCGTCGATCAGGCTGATCAGCGAATAGCCGACTTCCAAAACGATCGGCGCACGTTCGCTGACGTCGGACCAGCCGATCTCCTTGGGTGTCGTGTCTACGATCGGCCCACGGGCAGCAAGTGCTGCCGCAGCCTTGTCACGCTTCATCAGGCGCCAGCAAATGGTGCCGGCCACCGAAGCCCCGGCGAACAGCATCAGGTGCGGCATGCCTGGCACAAAGCCGAGGATGGCGAGGATGACGGCAACCGGTGCCCATGCACGTGCCGCGCCGAACTGTGAGCCGAGCTGGCCGGTCAGATCATGCGGCGAAGTGACGCGGGTGACGATGGCGGCAGCCGCGATCGACAGCAGCAACGCGGGCACCTGAGCGACCAGCGCATCGCCGATGGCGAGCATGATATAGGTCTTGGCCGCTTCGCCCAGTCCCAGGCCGTGGCTGACCACACCCAGGATGAGCCCGCCGAAGATGTTGACGAACAGGATGAGGATTGCGGCCGCGGCGTCGCCCTTCACGAACTTCGACGCGCCGTCCATCGAACCGTAGAAATCGGCTTCGGTTGCGACTTCCTGACGACGGGCCTTGGCTTCGTCGGGGGTGATGAGGCCGGCGTTTAGATCGGCATCGACGGCCATCTGCTTGCCGGGCAAGGCGTCGAGGGTGAAGCGTGCCGACACTTCGGACACGCGCCCCGCGCCCTTGGTGATCACGACCAGGTTGATGATCATCAACACCGCGAACACGAACAGGCCGACGATATAATCGCCGCCGATCAGGAACTTGCCGAACGCCTCGATGACGTGTCCGGCCGCGCCGGACCCCGTGTGACCGTTGACCAGCACGACGCGGGTCGATGCGACGTTCAGCGCGAGGCGGAAGATTGTCGCCAGCAAGAGGACGGTCGGGAACGCCGAGAAGTCCAGGGGCTTGGCAGCATTCAACGCGATCATCAGCACCGCGAGCGAGAGCATGATGTTCGCGATAAAGCCGATATCGAGCACCACCGACGGCACCGGCACGATCATCAGCACGACGAGCGCGAGAATGGCGATCGGCAGTGCGCCGCCGCGGACGGCGCTCATCCAAACTTTCATGTTGAGCGCGTTCATTGGCCAAGTCCTGCGAGGCGCTGATAAGCGCGTGAGGCGAATTCAACCGACAGCTGCTGCGGCATGGCATCGATCGAGGCCATTTGCAGGGGCGTGCGGGTCGTGGCTTCGGACACGTTACGGCGCGCTTCCGTCCAGCTGACAGTTGTCATCGACGGTGCGCCAGGCGTGCTTCCGCCGAGTTTCGCGGCGAAGTTATTGCGGATTTCACCAAGGCTGCGGGGGCTGCCGTTGGATGCATAGAAGATCGACCGGTTGGCCGCGGCAGCCGCGGGAAACAGCGGTGCAGCCGCCATCGACGGGTCAGCGTCATGTGCCGCCAGAAAGTCTGTCGCGCCCTTCGCACCCAGGAAGTGTGCGAGGTAGAGATCCACGGGTTCTGCAGCGCGGCCGAGCGACCCTTCGAGTTTGTCGCGGTTGTCGGCGGCGAATTCGCCCGCCATCGTCGAGGCGAGTTCGGGGTCGTAACGCAGATTGTCGATGGCGGTGCGCATCGACGCGTCCGCGACCGAATAACCAGCGCCCGACTTGTCGATCGCTTCCGCCGCCCAGCCAAGACCGTGTTCGGCACCGTGGTTCTTCACCACCTGAAGCCAGGTCTGTTTCGTGAACTGGTAGAGCCCTGCAGCACTCGAGGTGCGTGCGCGGGCTTCCGGGTCGAGGCTGCTTTCGATGCGCGCCTGATTGTAGAGATAATCGAAGTCGACGCCGGTGCGGCTCGCGGCCTGCGCAATGGCCGCGCGTACCCGCGGCTCCGTCGTGACTGATCCTGAATTCGAAATGGTCATCTGTGTTTCTGATCCGGTTCAATCCCGTGACCAGCAAACACCGTGCCAATTGCGTTAACTATGCCAGCGCGGCGTATCTTCCGGCGGCGGTATAGGTAACGGCACGCGTCGTGCCGCCTTTAGCCGTCAAACGATCGGCACGTTGGCGGGTGCGATCCGACAGATAGTTGACACGCATGCGCGCGGCATCGCTCTGCTTCAGCGCATAATCGACGCGCGAACGCGTCGTTGCCTGGGCGCGCACGGCGCCCGAACGGCGAATAGTATCGACTGCAGCCGCCAGGTCGCGAGTCGCCGCCTCGATGGCGCCCACGTCGCCTGCATCGAGGGCAGCGATCAGCGCGGCCTGGCCGGCAATGACAGCTTCGATCTGTTCGTCGGTCATTCGATCACTCCGGCGACGAAACGTACGCCACGATAGACTTTGCGAGCGCATCGGGATCGACCTGGTAAGATCCATCCGCGATTGCGCGTCGGATCTGTGCGATCTTCGCATAGTCGACCGGCGCAGGCGCGCTGCTCAGTTGGTTTGCAAGCGAAACAAGACGCGACAGGCTGGGCGACGGAGCCGCCGGGGCCGGTGCTGGCGCCTGCTGGGTCGGGGTCGCTGCGGTCGCGCGGGCTGTATCCGCCTTTCCGGCGGTGCCTGCGGCGATCGGAACGACCGCGTTCAAGCGGACATTTTCGATCATGTCGTTACCCTCATTTGCCTCGCCTGCCAGAAATCTGACAGGCCATCACAAAGCGGTAACGACAGGCGTCTGCAAAGCTTTAATCGGCGATTGAAACTTTTCCCGGACCTGCCACGCGGCCGGTCACGGTAGAGGTACCTGTCGGCGATTTGACACGTACGAAGCCGCCCTCTCGCCCGTCCTCCATGGCGACCGCATTCGACACCACGCTGAAGCCGTTTCCGCCGACCGCGAGTTCGACATTGTCGCCGCGCCGTATGACAATCGCGGACTGGGCGGCCACCGGCATGATGACGGGCACACGAAGACGCCAGCCGATTGTCGCGCACCGCACCACCATTTCACCACGCACGGCCATTTCGATCGTCGGCTGTTCAGGGCACCGTGTCAGGCGCAGGCGCTGGTCCAGCGGCTGCACTTGCGAGGTGTCTGCCCCGTTCTGCCCCAGATAAGCGCCGATCCGCGCCTGCAACAGCGACAGATCCTCGAATTGCGGTACGACCGCGTGTGCGGTCCCGCCGAGCAGCATTGCGGCTGCGACAGCCATCATCGGTTTCATTGCGAGTCTCCTCATTCGGGAAGACCGGTCAGCAAATGCCGTGCCACACTCGCGTTCCCGACCATTGCGATCAGAGCGCGTCGGCATTTCGACACATGGCGATGTTAACCTTGAAACCCCGCGCGTTTGCGTAATTGGCACGCCCTTTGCTGACTGATCCATGACGCGCTCGCGGTGAGCCGTCGATGGAGGTTCGAATGGCCGACGACGTGTTCGGAATTCACGGGACAGCACTCAACCTGCGCTCGCAGCGCATGTCGATGCTTGCGTCCAACATCGCGAACGCCGCAACGCCCAACTACAAGGCGCGCGACATCGACTTCCGCGATGCCCTGCGCCGCGCCGAAGAAGGGCAGCAGACTGGACAGGCCAGCAATACGCCGGTCCAGTACCGCGTGCCGCTGCAGCCTTCGCTCGACGGCAATACGGTCGAACTGTCGACCGAACAGACACAGTTCGCCGAAAACGCGATCGCCTATCGCACGACGCTGACCTTTCTCAACGGCCGCATCGCGACGCTCTCGCGCGCGCTGAAGGGAGAATAAGTCATGGCGAATTCCATGTCGGTCTTCGATATCAGCGGGCGCGCGATGGCGGCACAGATGGTGCGCCTGAACACGACCGCATCCAACCTGGCCAACGCCGGGTCGGTGTCGGGCAGTGAGGCATCGGCCTTCCGCTCGCTGAAGCCGGTCTTCCGTGCTGTCACCGGCGCCGATGGCCAGGCAACCGTTGCGGTCGATCGCGTCACCACGACACAGACCGCGCCGACCAAGCGCCACGACCCGAACCATCCGCTGGCCGATGCCAACGGCGATGTCTGGGACGCGGCGGTCGATAGCGCCGCGGAGCTGGTCGAGATGATCGAGACGTCCCGCCAGTACCAGAACAACGTGCAGGTCATGCAGACTGCCAAGTCACTCACACTCGACACATTGAGGATCGGCCAATGACGACGACTATGAACATCCCGACCTATACCCCCGGCGCAACCACGGCGATCGCGTCGAAGTCGCAGTCGGAAATCACCTCGACGGACTTCCTGAAGCTGATGACCGAACAGCTGAAGCAGCAGGATCCGTTCGCGCCGCAGGACAACAGCCAGATGGTCGCGCAAATGGCGCAGATGAATGCGTCCGCCGCATCGACCGAGATGAGCGCGACGCTGAAAAGCATTTCGTCGCAGCTGACGGACCAGACGGCCCTGCTGAAGACACTTTCCGACAAACTGACGCCAACGACGACCCCTGCGGCCGCCTGAACTTCCTAGGAGCTAGATCATGTCCTTCTATACCTCGCTTTCCGGCCTCAAGGCTGCACAGACCGACCTGTCGACGATCTCTAACAACATCGCGAACGTCGGCTCGATCGGCTTTAAGAAGAGCCGGGCGGAATTCGGCGACCTGTTCGCCGCTGCGCCGACGCAGACGACCAAGACGATTGCCGGCCAGGGTACCCACCTGAACCTCATCAAGCAGAACTTCACGCAGGGGACGCTCGAGGGCACCGACAAGACGCTCGACCTTGGCATCTCGGGCGAAGGCTTCTTCGTGGTCGAGGGTTTCGCCCCGCGCAAGGAAATCAGCTACACGCGTAATGGCTCGTTCGGCATCGACGCCGCCCGCAACGTGGTCGACACGACGGGCTCGAAGCTGAAGCTGCTTCCGGTCGACGCGAACGGTGACGTGACCTCGACGGCATTGTCGAGCGCGACCGATTTCGTCCTGCCCGCGAACAAGCCCGGCGATCCGACGGTGGCACTGTCGAACATCTCGGTCGGCCTCGATGGACTGGTCACGGCATCCTACGCCGACGGCTCGGCCGAAAAGCTGGGCAAGATCGCGATGGCGAGCTTCACCAACGTCGAAGGGCTTCGCCCCATCGGCGATGCACACTGGCAGTCGACCGGCGACAGCGGCCAGCCCGCCATCAACGCCGCGACCAACGGCGCCATGGGCCAGATCCGTTCGGGCACGATCGAACGCGCTAACGTGGACGTGACGGAAGAACTGGTTTCGCTGATCGCGGCCCAGCGCAACTTCCAGGCGAATGCCAAGGCGATCGAAACTGCCAAGGCGATGACCCAGACGATCTTCAACATCAACTGAGCTGAACCGAAATGGACCGCCTCATCTATTCCAGCCTGTCGGCGATGCGTTCGAGCCTCGCCCGGCAGACCGCGACGGCGAACAACATCGCCAATGCGGAAACGCCCGGGTTCCGCGCGGACATCGCGGAAACCCAGGCGCTGTGGATGCGTGGAGCGGGTTCGGACAGCCGGGCAGTCGCTTCGGAAGAAGTGCTGAACGCCGACATGAAGTCGGGCACGGTCATGGCGACGGGACGGACGCTGGATGTCGCCGCAAATGGCGATGCCATGTTCGTCGTCCAGACCGAGGATGGCGAAGAAGCCTATACCCGGCGCGGCGACCTGCAGGTCGGGAACAGCGGCATGCTGACGACCGGCGACGGACGCCCCGTCATGGGTACCGGCGGACCGATCATCCTGCCGCCCGCCGATAGCATCTCGATCGACGGCCAGGGCCGCATCACGATCGTACCTGCCGGTGGCGATGCGTCGCAGCCGCAGGAAGTCGGCACGCTGCGCATGGTCTCTCCCAAGGGATCCGATGTCGTGAAGGGCATGGACAACCTGTTCCGTGTCCGTGGCGGCGGCACCCTGCCCGACGATCCCGATGCGAGCTGCAAGAGCGGCCACCTGGAAGGATCGAATGTGAGCACGACGAAGGCCCTGGTCGAGATGATCGAGGCCAGCCGGTCGTGGGACATGCAACTGAAACTGATTTCCGACGCGCGGACCAATGACGAGGCCGCCGCAAACCTGATGAAGCTGGACTGAGCGGAGTAGAATAGATGAGTAACGGAGCCCTTCACGTCGCACGGACCGGCCTCGATGCGCAGAACATGCGCATGCAGGTGATCGCGAATAACCTCGCGAACGTGAACACCACCGGTTTCAAGCGCGACCGCGCGAATTTCGCGACGCTGTCATACCAGCTGGTCACGCAGGCCGGCGCGCCTTCGTCGGCCGAAAACAAATACGCCACCGGCCTCAATGTCGGCACCGGTGTCTCGATCGAAGGCACCGGCCGCATCGAGACACAGGGGACGCTGAACGTCACGGGCAACACGCTCGACATGGCGATCCAGGGCGATGGCTATTTCCAGGTGCTGATGCCCGATGGCCGCACGGGTTATACCCGTGCCGGTAACTTCAGCCTGACGGCTGAAGGTACGATCGTTACCAGCGACGGCATGCCCGTGCAGCCGGCGATCCAGGTTCCGGCCGGCACCACGTCGATCTCGATCGGCGCGGACGGCACCGTTTCGGCGACCGCAGAAGGTACGACCACCGAAGTCGGCAAGATCGAGACCGCGCGGTTCGTAAACTCCGCGGGCCTGCAGTCGATCGGCGGCAACCTGTTGACTGAAACTGCCGCGTCGGGCGCTCCGCAGGTCGGCGCTCCCGGCACCGAAGGTCGCGGCTCGGTCAAATCGGGCATGCTGGAAGCATCGAACGTCAATGTCGTCGAAGAACTCGTCGACATGATCGAGACGCAGCGTGCGTATGAAGTGAATTCGAAGATGATCCAGGCAACCGACGAAATGCTGCGCAATGCCAACCAGCAGCTTTAAGGCCGTCGCCCTCGCCGCGCTGATCGTCGCGAGCCCCGCGCTCGCGAAAAAGACGCCCGCGATCGACTATGCCCCCGCCCTTCCCGCCGCACCCTCGGCCGCCGTGGTTACGCCCGGTGCGATCTTCAGCGCCGGTTATGCGCCGCTGACCTCCGGCGCGCGCGCCAGCCAGGTCGGCGACATCCTGACCGTCGTTTTGGTGGAACGGACACAGGCGTCGAAAACCAATTCGGCCAAGACCGGACGCGATGGCGGCATCGGTTTGACGCCGCCGACCACCGGCCCCTTGTCGTTTTTCAGCGGCTCGGATGTAAATATGTCGGGCACACAGTCGTTCACAGGACAAGGCGCGGCGCAACAGTCGAATGCGCTGACTGGGGAAGTAAGCGTGACGATTGTCGAAGTCCGACCTAATGGCACGATGCTGGTCCGCGGCGAAAAGGCGCTGACCCTCAATCGCGGCGACGAGCATATCCAGCTCTCCGGGATCGTACGTGCGTCCGACATCGGACCCGACAACCGCATCGCCTCCACCCGCATCGCCGACGCGCGCATCGCGTACACCGGCAAGGGTGAGATCGCCCGCGCCAGCCGTCAGGGCTGGCTGCAACGCTTCTTCTCGATGGTGAGCCCGTTCTGATGCTTCGCGCAATCTTCCTCTTCGCACTGGCGCTGGCCGCTCCCCTTCATGCCGAACGCATCAAGGACATGGGGTCGTTCCAGGGCGTCCGGACCAACCAGCTGACGGGCTACGGCATCGTCGTGGGCCTTGCCGGCACCGGCGACGACAGCCTCGACTATTCGACGCTCGCCATGAAGGGCGCGATCTCGCGCTTCGGCCTGACCCTGCCTGCAGGTCTCAATCCGTCGCTCAAGAACGCAGCGGCTGTCATGCTGACGGCGGAACTGCCCGCCTTTGCCAAGCCCGGCCAGAAGCTCGACGTGACCGTGTCCGCCATGGGCAAGGCCAAGTCGATCCGTGGCGGCACGCTGATCATGGCGCCGCTACTCGGTGCCGACGGACAGATCTATGCGATGGCACAGGGCAACCTGGTCGTCGGCGGTCTGGGCGTCGATGCTGCCGATGGCTCGAAGGTTTCGGTCAACATCCCGTCCGCAGGCCGCATCGGCGGTGGTGCGACGGTCGAACGCGCGGTCGACACCGGCTTTACGACTTCGGAAGGGCTGACGTTCAACCTGTCGACGCCCGACCTGACCAACGCGCGCATCGTTGCCGCGGCGATCAACACGAACCTCGGTTCGCCGGTCGCCCGCGCCATCGACGGTGTGTCGGTTGCAATCGTTGCGCCTGCTGGCGCCGAAGCCCGCACGGCATTGATGAGCCGTATCGAAAACCTCGACGTGACACCGACGGCGCCGCCCGCCCGCGTGATCGTAAATGCACGCACCGGTACAGTGGTGATCAACGGTCTCGTCCGCATCCTCCCGGCCGCCGTCACGCACGGAAAACTGACCGTACGCATCGACGAAAAGCCGCAGGTCATCCAGCCCGGGCCATTCAGTCAGGGTAAGACAGCGGTCCAGCAGTCCAGCCAGATCGATATCGAGGAAAAGACGGCTAACGCTTTCTTAATGAAGGGTGCTTCACTTGCGGACATCGTTGCGGCGATCAACCGCATCGGTGCTGCACCGGGTGACCTTGTCGCGATCCTGGAAGCATTGAAGCAGGCAGGTGCCCTGCAGGGTGAATTGGTGGTGATATGAGCACGGTCCCGACCCTTGGCACGCCGTCGTCGGTTTCGACGGCGACGTCGATGACACCGCAGGCGGCAAAGCCCGACCTCAAGGCCGCTGCACAGCGGTTTGAGGCCGTTTTCCTGCGTGAGGTCATTTCGACGATGCGCAAGGGCAAGCTCGCCGACGAGATGTTCGGATCGAGCGCGACCGACAATTTCCGCGAGATGGCCGATTCACGCACTGCCGACGCCATGTCGAAGATGGGCGCGTTCGGTATCGCCAACCTCGTCGAAAAGCAGTTGGGAGCTCATAAATGACCGATCTGCTCAGCCTGGGTGCCGCCGGCGTTCGCGGATATTCGCGCGCGCTCTCCACCATCGGCGACAACATCGCCAACGCACAGACCGCGGGCTACGTCCGTCGCACTGCCGTGCTGACCGAACAGGCGCCGGGCAACACCAGCATCCTTTACAAGCAGCAGGTAAGCCCGGGCGGCTCTGTCGCAACCGGCGTCACGCGTTCGGTCGATCCCTGGCTGATCGAAGATGCGCGCACGTCGTCGAGCGATGCGGGCCGTACGGGCGCAAAGCTCAACTGGCTGGAAAATACCGAGAGCGCGCTGGCAAATGGCGGCGCGGGTGTCGGTACCGCCATGACGGCCGCTTTCAATCGCGCGGACGAACTCGCCGCCGATCCGACGAACCTTGCACGCCGCAGCGCTTTTCTCGACTCGATGTCGACCGTCGCCTCGACCTTCCGCAGCACGGCCGACGGCCTTTCACGCGCGGCCGACGGCGTCGAAACCGCGGCAAGGCTGACGGTCGGCCAGGTTAACACCGATGTTGAAGCTCTGGCACGCGTCAACGAAGGCCTCCTTCGCGCGCGCGATGGTTCGACCAACCAGGCGTCCTTGCTCGACGAGCGCGATCGCCTGCTGAATTCGATTTCAACGTCCGTGCCGGTGAAAATCACCTATGACGACAAGGGCGCGGCTAGCCTGTCGATCGGTGGCAACACGTTGCTCAACGGCGCGACCCGTTCGACGCTCGCGATCGACGCGGCAGCCGATGGCCGCCTGACCCTCAGCATGGCTGGCGCCAGCCTGCCATCGACGCCTCTCTCTGTGACGAGCGGCACGATCGCCGGGCAGATCGAAGGCGCCGATCACATCGCGTCGACGCGGTCTGCCGTGGACACCCAGGCGAATGCCTTTGCCGCACAGATGAATGCGCAGCATGCCGCCGGCCGTGACTCGGCCGGAAACCCCGGCGTTGCACTGTTCACCACAGGCGCCGGTGCCGCGGATCTCGTTGCCAATGCCTTGGCACCTTCCCAGGTCGCCGCCGCCGATGCGAGCGGCAACAATGGCAATGCACTCGCATTCGGCAACCTGCGCGGCGCCAATGACGGCGAAGCGAAATGGGCGAACCTCATTGCCCAGCAGAGCCAGACCGTATCGTCCACGCGTGCGCAGGACACCGTTACGACCGCGCGCCGCGATGGCGCAGCGGAAGCGCGTGACAATCTGAGCGCGGTCGATCTCGACCGCGAAGCGGCTGACCTCGTCCGTTATCAGCAAGCATATGATGCCGCCGCGCGCGTGCTTCAGGTTGCGCGCGAGACGATGCAGTCGATCATGAACGCCCTGTAGAAAGCGCCGACGCCATGACGATCACCGCAACCGGCAACCGCATGACGACCGAGATCGCCCGCCAGGCGAAGCTCGCTCAGGACATTGCGAAGACGCAGATCTCGATCTCGACGACCAAGCGGTTCCAGTCGGCGTCGGAAGATCCGCTGGCGGCTGCGCGTGTTGCGCAGCTGAACATCGCCAAGGCGAACGACACGACCTGGAAGAACAACCTCAACCTTGGCGCTTCGCTCGCGTCCCAGGCGGACGTGACATTGGCGAGTCTCAGCAGCGGGATGTTGCAGGCCAACGACCTGATGATCGCCGGCGCAAGCAATACAGCGTCCGCGGCCGACCGCGCGACTTATGCCGCACAGCTCCGCGACCTGGCGACGCAGGTCGACAGCCTGCGCAGCACGACGACGTCGCTCGGTACGCCATTGTTTTCGACAGGGACCGCGACGGCCTTCCGCGTCGACAACGGGACGACGATCGCACCCGCCGCATCAGCGGCGACGGTGTTCGACCGCAGCGGCGTTTCGCTTTCCGACGATTTGCGCAACGCAGCACTCGCCTTGGAAAGCGGCAACCAGACACAGATCAATACCGCGCTCTCGCGCATCGGCACCGCCGTCGACCATGTCGCCAATGCGGCGGCCGACCAGGGCGTCCGCGGCGCACAGATCGACCGGCTGATCGACAGCAATGCCGCGCGCTCGATCGACACCGAAGCCGAACGGTCGGGTCTCGAGGATACCGACATCCAGTCGGCGATCGCGAAACTGAATTCGCAGCAACTGACGCTCGAAGCGGCACAGGCGGCATTCGCCCGCCTCAACCGCCGCACTTTGTTCGATATTCTTAGCTGATCCCCCTCAAGATCACGGCGACCGCGCCGTTAACGATATTGAATGACCATGTTCCTAAACATGGTCGGTGGGGTGAGTATCTGAATGTTTCCTGCAATTGGCCTGGTTGTCCTGATCGCACTGGTGTTCGGCGGATTCGCCTTCACCGGCGGCAATCTTGCGCCCGTGCTGGAAGCGATGCCTCACGAAATGCTCATCATCGGCGGCGCCGCACTCGGCGCGCTGATCATCGGCAATTCCGGCGCTGAACTAAAGGCGCTGGCCGGATCGCTCGGCACCGTTTTCAAGGGGCCGAAGTACAAGAAAAAAGACTATCTCGACGCGATCTTCCTGACCTCGCGCCTCATGAAGATGATGCGGACCGAAGGGCCGGTCGCGGTCGAACCGCACATCGAGGACCCGAAGGGTTCGGCGATCTTCGGCGAATATCCGAAGCTGATGAAGGATCAGGTGCTGATCCACCTCATCACCGACTCGCTGCGGCTCGTCGTCGTATCTTCGGGTACGCTCGATCCGCACGCTGTCGAGGACGTGATCGATAACGCGGTCAAGACGCATCACCACCATGCCATCCGTCCGGCCGAAGCCCTGCAGGGTCTTTCGGACGCCCTGCCCGCGCTCGGTATCGTCGCGGCGGTTCTGGGCGTCGTGAAGACCATGGGCTCGATCGACCAGCCGCCGTCGGTGCTCGGTGGCATGATCGGTTCGGCGCTCGTCGGGACATTCCTCGGCGTGTTGCTCGCCTATGGCATCGTCGGCCCGTTCTCCGCGCGCGCCAAGAGCGCGATCGAGGAGGACGGCGCGATCTATCACGTCGTGAAACAGATCATCATCGCGTCGCTGCACGGTCACCCGCAGCCGCTGGTGATCGAGGCCGCACGCTCGGGCATCGCACATCATAACCAGCCCAGCTTCTCGGACGTCTTCGACGGCCTGCGGGCGGCGGGCAAGTAAATGAAGCCCGGCTCGAACCAGCCACGCCCGATCATCGTCAAGAAGATCATCGAAGCGGGACACGGCGGCCATCACGGCGGCGCTTGGAAAGTCGCCTATGCCGACTTCGTGACCGCGATGATGGCGTTCTTCCTGCTGATGTGGCTGCTCGGCGCGACGACCGAGAAGCAACGCAAGGCGCTTGCCGATTATTTCTCGCCGACGCTGGTCACCAGCAAGCAGGACTCCGCAGGCTCGGACAAATTGTTCGGCGGCGATTCCATCGTCTCGGCCGACAAATATCCGCATAAGGCGGCACAGACCGGCACCCGCTCGATGACCATTCCGCGCGACGCGAAGGGCGGTCCCAAGGAAGCGTCCGGCAGCCAGACCGACACGATGCGCTTCAACGTTCTGCAACGTGCGATGGCCGTGCGCCTCCAGAAGCATAACGGGTTGAAGGCCCTGGCCGGTAGCGTCCGCTTCACCGAGACGCGCGACGGGTTGCGTATCGACCTGGTCGACAGTGCCGAATTCTCGATGTTCGCAAGCGGCACCGACCGGCTGACCCCGCAGGCAATGGCATTGATGCAGGAAGTCGGCACTGCCGTGCGCGACCTGCCCAACGGCATCACGATCCGCGGTCACACGGATTCCGCGCCGTGGACCAAGGATCCGACCATGAACAACTGGCGCCTGTCGGCATCGCGCGCCGAAATGACGCGCCGCATCCTGATGCTGCAGCAGGTCCAGCCGTATCGCATCGTGCGGATCGAGGGCGTGGCCGACCGCGAACCCTATCTGCCGCGCGAGCCGATGGCGCCGAGCAACCGGCGTATCTCGATCACCCTGACCTGGAGCGATGCGCGACCGGATCCGGTGATCCCCGCCGACCCGCCGAAACCCGAGATGCTGGCGGCGCGCTGAGGCGTCAAAAAAGCCGCGGCGTCAAAAATCGGACGATATGGTAAAGGGTCGTTAACTATTTCGGGACCATATGCTGACCCACGACACCAGTACGTCGGGGGGACCAGATGACCGAGACCATGATCCGCAGCCGCAGCACCGCTTTGAAGAGTGTTGCCCGTCGGGTTGATGACACTGCCGCGACCTCACGCCTGATCGGCCGCAGCGCTGCCATGACGCACCTGCGCGACATCGTCGGCCGCGTCGGTCCCTCGCTCGCTCCCGTCCTGATCAGCGGCCCTTCCGGGTCCGGCAAGGAAGCTGTCGCCCGCGCCATTCACGAAGCGAGCGATCGTGCCGGCAAGCCGTTCATCGCCATCAACTGCGGCGCTATTCCCGCCGAACTCATCGAATCCGAGCTGTTCGGCCACGAAAAGGGATCGTTCACCGGTGCCGCCGGCCGCCGCATCGGCCGCTTCGAAGAAGCGAACGGCGGCACGCTGTTCCTCGACGAAATCGGCGACATGCGTTTCGACATGCAGGTAAAACTGCTGCGCGTCCTGGAAGACGGCGTCGTCAACCGCGTCGGCGGCGGCACGCCCATCCCGGTCGACGTGCGCATCATCTCTGCAACGCACCGCGACGTCCGTGCGGAAATCGATGCGGGCAAGTTTCGTGAAGACCTTTATTTCCGCCTCGGCGTGCTGCCCGTGCAGACGCCGGGCCTTGCCGAACGGCCCGAAGACATCGCCGACCTGATCGAACATTTCCAGACGCGCATGGGTCCGGCCGGTCACGTCACCTTCGAACCCTCGGCGATCGAGCGCCTGTCCGATCACGCCTGGCCGGGCAACGTCCGCGAGCTTCGCAACGTCGTCGAGCGCGCGCGCGTCCTGTTCGGCGGTGCGACGCTGGGATCGAACCATGTCGACCAGCTGCTCGGCGTCGTGCCGGTGTCGAACGTGACCTATATCGCGCAGGTTCGTCCGCAGGCCGTCGTCGTGACGCCGCCCGCCGACCCCAGCCGCACGCCGATCAACCTGAAGGAGCTGCTCGAGACGATGGAGATCGAGCGCATCCAGCTGGCGCTCGACATGGCAGAAGGTGTCGTGTCGGAAGCCGCACGCATGCTGACGCTCAAGCGCACCACGCTGATCGAAAAAATGCGGAAGTACGGCGTCAACGGCTGAGTTACCTGATTGGATGACCTTCCCTCCCCCTTGTGGGGAGGGTTAGGGTGGGGGCGGGCCGCGTCTGCGGCCGAGAAGAAGAATCTTGTGCGAGCCCGGACGGGCTCGCGCCCCCACCCCGCCCTCCCCACAAGGGAGAGGGAATCTAAGTAAATATCTCGATTTCCAAGCAAAACGGTCGAGGAAGAAACTCGACGTTATCGCGCGATCGCGCTCCAAGCAGCCGCCAGATTTCCCACGCCTTCGCGCACATCGCTGACCGCGGTGATATCGCCGGTGCGCGCCGCGATCAGGCGGCGTTGCATCTGGCGATAAATCTTGGCCAGCGACTTCGCCAGGTCGCCGCCGTCGACGCGATCGAGACCTGCATCGAGTGCGTGCAGGATCGTAGTCGCCCGTTCATGCTGCGTCATGCGAAGTTCTGCGTCGCCCCGCTCCATCGCACGTTTCAGCACGTCGAGAGCCGCAATCAGTTCATCATAGAGCGTCGAAACCAGCGCATGCGGGCTTGCGCCCTCGATGCGGCTCGACAGGTCCATGTCACGATAACGATGAAGGGGGGAACGGCGCGCCTGCGGCGCCAGAAGCGTGTTCACTTGCTGGCGGTCCACATCTTCACTTGCTGATCCAGATAGCTCTGCGTTGCTTTCAGCGAGCCGATGCTGGCGTCGAGGCCGCCGAATTGCTTATCGAGCTTTGCCTTGTACGCGGTTTCACGCGCTTCCATCTTTTCACGGTCCTTGGCGAGCGCAGTCGCTTCCTTGCTGAGGCGGTTCGACAGGCTGGTCAGCGGACCGTCGGTTGCGGTGACGGCCGTCTTGATCGCAGCCAACGCGCCGCTGATTCCCGGGTCGGTCGCGTCGGTGTGCGTCGCGTCGCGGGTGGGCGAGAAGATCGCCTCCACCCCGTCGGGATTTGCGGCATAGGCCTTGTCGAAAGCGACCGCATCGAACGAGATCGTGCCGTCGCGATTGGTCTTGACGCCGATCGCAGACAGGCTGGACGGCGTACCGCTCGTCACCGATTTCGAGACCAGCTGGCTCATCTGTCGCTCCAGCGCGGCAAGCGCCTGGTCGTTGCGCGTCGCGGTCTGCGCGGCGTCAATATGGCCCTTGAGCTCGTTATAGACCGAAACGAAATCGGCCATCGTCGACTTGATCGCATCGCCCGAGCGTGTGACGCCGACCGAAACCGGGGTACCGACCGCCGCCTTCTTCAGCGTCAGCACAACGCCCGGAATAATGTCGTCGACGCTATTCGACGAACGCGTGTAGCTGAGACCGTCGACCTTCAGCGTGGCGTCCTGCGCCGACTGGACGAGCGTCATTGCGCCCGGATAGGCGAAGTTGGTCAGGCCGGCATCGCTGCTGGAAAGGGTGAACGCAGACGGCGTGCCTGTCGGCCCTTTCAGGACGATACGCGAACCGCTGGAATCCGTGACGACGTTCGCCGTCACGCCTGCGTTGGCGCTGTTGATCGCCGTGGCAAGCCCCGTCAGGCTGTCGTTTGTATTGTTGATCGTGACCGTGAACGGTGTGCTGCCGACAGTCAGGGTCAATGTCCCCTGCCCGACCGGATTGCTCGCGGAAGTGACATAGCCCGACGCAAGCGTCTGTCCGCGCGCGAGTTGCGTGACTTCGACCTCGCCGGAGAATGCGGTCATGCGCGCGCCGGTCTTTGCCTTGGCATCGAAGATCGACGTATCGCCGACGCTCGGCTGGCTCTGCAGCGAACCGCCTGCGACCAGCGAAGCGAGCGACGAAGTAAAGCCTTCGAGGTCCGACCGCGCTTGCCCTACGGCGCTGATGCTGGTCTGGATCGTCTGGGCGCGGGTATCGAAACGAGCGACCTTGGGGTCGCGCGATGCCGCCGCCAGTTTCGTGACGAGCGCAGACACGTCGAGGCCCGAGCCAAAGCCGAGCGAATTCACGATCGAGGTTACCATGCGTCGTCCTTCCTTCATCAAGAACGGCAGAACCGGCTGAAAATTTAGGTCTTTCGGTGTCCGGATTCGTCGAATTGCTTGGCGGCGGGCACTTCGACGACCGGTTGCGCGATCCCCTCGGCCACAGCCCTGTCGAGGTTGAAGACGAACGCCAGCACCGTCGCGACGGCCAGGTAAAGATCGGCGGCAATCGGCTGTCCGGCACGCGTCGTGAAGTAGATCGCACGCGCGAGCTGCGGATATTCGAGCATGGGTACCGACGATTCTTTCGCGAGCGCCTTGATCGCCTGTGCGGTCTCGCCGCGGCCGCGCGCGACCACGGTCGGCACCGCATCGGTGCCGGGGCGATAGCGGAGTGCGACGGCGAAGTGCGTCGGGTTGGTCAGGATGACAGTCGCATCGCCGACGGCACGGCGCGCCGACCCGCTGAGAATATCGTGACGACGCTGGCGCGCGTGCTGCTTCATCTCGGGCGAGCCTTCGCTCTCCTTATGCTCTTCCTTGACCTCGTGCTTGGTCATGCGAAGCCGCGCCGTGCGGCGCATGATCTGGATGGGCGCGTCGATCATGCCGATGACGATCAGGCCGCCGACCAGCCAGGCGACGACGGAAACGAACGTCGTACCGAGATCGCCCATCGCGCGGCGCGGATCGACGGCGCCAAGGCCCATCATGAAATTCATTTTTCCGCTGAGCAGCCACCAGCCGGTCCCGCCAAGGAGTGCGACCTTGGCGATCGACTTGCCGAGCTCGACCAATCCTTGCGTCCCGAAGATACGCGACAGGCCGGCCATTGGGCTGAGCTTCGATGCCTTGGGGCTGAAACCGCCGGTCCGGAAACCGAGCGAGCCTAGCATCGCCTGACTTCCGACAGCGGCGATCATCGTGGCACCGAACAGCGCGGCGAGCGGCATCGCGACCGAGCTTAGCAGCAATACGACACGGCTGAACGGATCGAAGCTGTCGAGATTGCCGCGCCCGAACGTCAGGCCCGTCCGCATCGCGGTTGCCATCGATCCGAATGTCCACGGCCCGGCCATCACCAGCCAGGCGACACCGGCGGCCATGACCAGTGCGGTACCAAGTTCACGCGACTGGAGGACGTCGCCCTTTTCCTCGGCGTCGCGCCGTTTCTTGGCTGTCGGCGCTTCTGTCTGCTGATCGCGATCGGGCTTGTCCGACATGGATCAGAGCCCTGCCAGCAGCCGCGACTGGTCGATGCCGAGGCGCAGGGCGTGTTCGATGGCGTCGGCCATCACCGGCATGGCGATCGCAAGCAGCGCGATTCCTGCGAGCACAGTGGCAGGGATACCCACGGCGAAGAGATTGAGCGTCGGTGCGGAGCGCGTGATCGTGCCCATGACGATTTGGACCATCACCAGCGCGAAGGCCACCGGCAGCGCGATCGACAGGCCCGCGGCGAACATCAGGCCGCCGAATTCGAGGATGCCCCGGATGGCCTCGGCCGTCAGCCAGCTGTGGCCCGGGGGCATCGTCTTGAAGCTCGTGACGACGATTTCGATCAGCGCAAGGTGACCGCCGACGCACAGGAACAGCGCGGTCGCGACCATGTTGAGGAACTGGCCGACCGCCGTGCTGGAATGGCCCGACATCGGATCCTGCATCGATGCAAAACCCAGGCCCATGGCGTTGCCGATCGCCTCGCCGGCGATCAGTGCCGCCGCAAAGCCGATCTGGATGGCGAAACCAAGGCCGAGGCCGAGGATGACTTCACCCGCGATCAGCATGAAGCCCGCAACCGAGATCGCGCCCTCCGGCGGCACGACCATGCCCGATGCACTTGCCGCGGGGATACCGACAGCAAGCGACAGGATGATGCGCACCTGGACCGGCACCGCACTCGATCCGAACAGCGGGGCCGCAAGCAGCGCGGCACCGGGGCGGATCATCGCGAGGAACCAGATCAGCAGCTGCGCTTCCGCCCCTGCCAGACCGAGAGGTATCACCGCACCAGTTCCGGAATCTGCTGGAACATCGTGATCGTGAAGTCGGTCAGCAGCCCCATGATCGCGCTGCCGAACAGCACGAGGCAGACGCCGAACACGATCAGCTTCGGCACGAAGGTCAGCGTCGCCTCGTTGATCGAGGTCGCCGCCTGAACCATGCCCAGCAGCACGCCGATGATCAGCGTCGGCAGCAGCAATGGCGCCGACCCGAGCGCCAGCACCCACAAGGCGTGCTGCGCGACGTCGATAAAACGATCGGCCTCCATCAGCCTGTCCCGAACGAAGCGGCGAGCGATCCCATCGTCAGTGCCCAGCCGTCGACGAGGACGAAGAGCAACAACTTGAACGGCATCGACACGATGGTCGGCGACAGCATCATCATACC
Source organism: Pseudomonadota bacterium (assembly GCA_040388515.1). Classification (GTDB taxonomy): domain Bacteria; phylum Pseudomonadota; class Alphaproteobacteria; order Sphingomonadales; family Sphingomonadaceae; genus Sphingomonas_O. Next base: position 130,293 of record JAZKBQ010000015.1, read on the forward strand.
GAGCGACATCAGCGCGGACGCGATGATCAGGTCGATGACGAGGAACGGCAGGAAGATCAGGAAACCGATCTGGAACGCGGTCTTCAGCTCGCTGGTGACGAACGCGGGCAGCAGGATCGAGAACGGAATGTCCTGGGCCTTCGCGACCGGCGGCGCCTTCGCAAGCTTCTGGAACATCGCCAGGTCGGTCTTGCGCGTCTGCGTCACCATGAAGGCGTGGAAGTGCGTACCAGCGCGCGCAACGCCCTCGTCGATCGAGATCTGACCGGCGTTATAGGGTTGCAGAGCATCGGTGTTCACCTTGCTCATGACCGGCTGCATGACGAACAGCGACAGGAACAGGCTGAGGCCGATCAGCACCTGGTTCGGCGGCGTCTGCTGCAGGCCGAGTGCCTGGCGCAGGATCGACAGCACGATGATGATGCGGGTGAAGCTGGTCATCATCAGAATGAGCGACGGCAGGACCGTCAGCAAGCTCATCAGGATGAGGATCTGCAGCGACAGCGACAGCGACTGGCCGCCGGCGAGCTTGCCCAGCGCACCTGCGACCCCAGTGGGCGGCGCGGCGGCGGTTGCCTGCGTTACATTGGAGGCAAGGTCGGCAGCCTGGGCCCAGGCCGTCGACGGCAGGGCCACGCTCAAGACCAGCAGGAGAAGGAGGAAAAACTTACGCATCGATGAAGTCCCCGTCATCGACAGGGCCTTCCGCGATAAGGGAAATACCGTTGCGCGAGGCTGCAACAAGCAGCGTCCGTCCGCCAAAGGCCACGACAGCGAGCTTTCCCGACGTGCCAAGTGTCAAAACATCGACGACATGCGCCGGTTTATTGACAGGGCGATGCGCGGGCAGCCCAAGCTGAACCCGCTTCCAAAGCCAGAGCGATCCGTAGGCAAGCCCACCCACCAGCGGGACAAGTATCAGTAATCGCAGGAGATATTCGGTCATGATGTCTCCGAAGGTTGGTCAACTCCTCCGGTCGATACCGTTGCCGGCATGATCGGGGGTGACGACATCGACAACACGCACCCCATAGCGCCCGTCGACCGTCACGATCTCTCCCTTTGCAATGAGCGTGCCATTCGCCATGATGTCGAGCAGGTCGTTCGCCTGACGGTCGAGTTCAACCACCGATCCCTCGGTCATGTTGAGCAGGTCGGCGAGCCGCATCGAGGCGGAACCGACCTCTACCGACACCCGTACCGCGACGCCCGCAAGCAGCGCGAGGTTGCGATCGGGGCGCGCCATCGTGTCGATCGCGGTCGTTTCGCTAAAGTCAGTCATCGAAATGGGCTCCGTGTTCGAGTTTCTCAATCTTGATCGCGGCATGGCCATTGGCCTCGCCGATCGTTCCATGAGCAAAAAGCTTGCCAGCCGCGGTCAGCGGCACATGCGCCGGCAAAGTCACCGGGATGACATCGCCCGGCTTCAGGTTGATCAGCATGTCGAGAGCGACTGTCGGACGTGCCAGAACAGTGCGGATCGGCAGGTGCGCCTGCAACACGGCATCGGCAAGCCGCGCCTGCCAGACGGGGTCGATCTCGACCGCCTCGTCCTCGTCGTCGGCGTGCAGCGCCGCGATACCGCGAAGCGCCGCTGCCGGATAAACGACCGCGACATTGCCGAGCTCGTGCTTGCCGCTGGTAACGGTGAATTCCTGGACGATCACCTGGTGGTCTGGCGGCGTCAGGAGGACTTCCTCCGCCGCATAAGCCTCACCGACCAATGCGGGTGCGACCGGCATCACGTCGAGCCAGCCCGCATCGAGCACTTCGGCGATGTCCTTCGCCATGCGTGCGAACAGCCGCTTTTCCGCCGCGCCCAGTTGCGCGTTGGCGCGATCGTGCAGGCCGTCACCGCCGTAAAGGCGATCGACCATGCGCGCGATCAGCTTGGTCGGAAGCGAAACCAGCAGGCCACCCTTCATCGGGGCCGCACGATAGCGGGCAACGGCGATTTCGGTTGCCAGCGCTTCCTTCCAGTCGCCGAAGCGCTGCGTTGTGTAGCCGCGATCGGTAAGGGTCACCGGCACGCCGGCACTCGCCAGCGTTTCGGTGAAACCGCGCAGCAGTTTCGCGCCGATCTTGACCAGGCGCGGAAAGTCGTTGCTGGCCGCCCGCGCCGCATCGAGGCGGACGACCTGAACACCACCGGTAGGGGGAGTCGTCGACATTATTGGACCACCAGCGAGTTGAAATAGACATTGTCGATGCCGCCGAACCCTTCCTTCTCGCGAAGGACCTGGTTGATCGACTTGGTCAGCTGGCGCTGCAGCATCTGCTTGCCTTCCGGCGTCGCCAGGATGGCCGCATGCTGGTCCGACATCACCATCAGGATCGCCGAGCGGATCGGCACCATCTGGCGCGTGACGTTGTCGGTTACGCGGCTATCGTAATAGGTCGCCAGGCTAAGCGACAACTGCGCAAAGCCGCCGCCATCGGCCAGGTTCGCCGTGATCGCCGAATCGATCGGGAAATAAGCGATCTCATATTTGTGCGCATCGACCTTCACGTCGTCGCTCTTCACGGCAACGGTACCGGTCCGGCGCGGGGGCCCCTTGTCGGCGGCGCCATGGCCGCCACTTTCCGCCGCAGCCGCTTCTTCCGTCTCGGAACGCAGCACCAGCTTCGGGCGATGCGGATCTTCCTTCACCTTTTCGGCACCGCCGCCGACCATGCCGGACGCGTAAAAGCCCGCACCGACGCCGCCGCCGATGAGCAAAAGACCTGCAAGACCAAAGATCAGCAGCTTGCCCTTGCCGCCCTTCTTTTTGGGTGCTGCACCAATGTCCTTGTCGTCGCTCATCTTGATCCCTTTGGTCAGGCGTAGCGGCCAGCGGCCGCTGTGTTGTTTGTCTGTGTCGCGGCGCTCGGGCGGACGTCGATCGCCGCCTCGATGAAGCTGTTCATCGGACGACGCGACGCGTTGCCCGACTGTCCGTTGGTCTGCGCATTCATCTGCGATGCGACGTCGGCGGCAACGACCCGCGTGCCGTTCGCACGCAATTCGTCGATCAGCCGCGGCTGTGCCGCAGCGATAATGGCGCGCGCTTCTTCGCTGCGCGTCGTCATGTGGACGGCGACGCCGGTGTCATGCCGCGACACTTCGACATCCAGCTTGCCGAGATGTTCGGGCTGAAGCGCGAAACGCATGCGATCGCCCGTCCCCGCACTCGCCGCGATGTCCTTCGCCAGCGTGTCGAGCCACGCGTCGCCACGCGCCAGATCGAGGTGGCGGTTGATCATGACGTCGGCCGAAACGACAGGTTGCGTCGACGATGCCGACGCCAACTGGTGCAAGGCTGCGGTTGCGCTAGGCAACGAGAATGTCGGCGTCGTGTCAGCATCCGACGCTGTATCCGATAACATGGTTACCGAAACCTCTACGGACGATGCCGTAGATGCCGATTCCGCCTTGCGGGCCATGTCCTTGGCCATGGCAAACAATGCCGCCATCCCCGGGTCGGCCGGTTTGGACGCCGGTACGTCCGTAAGACCGGCGCTGCGACTTGCGGTCTTCGCATCGGGAAGTTTCGCGGCCTGCACGCCATCGTCGGCTGCCTGGGGCGTGTCCGCGACGATCGCCTGGACGACGACGGGCGCCGCGGCGATAAGCGCCGCGAACGGATTGGCGGGAGGCACCGGGGCCTGCGCCAAAAGCACGGGGAGCGTCGCCGAACTCGCAGCGTCCGCCGAGGCATCGGCAGGATCCTTAGGATCCTGCGAACTTTCGGCATCGGACTTTGCGGGCGCGATCGTCGTCCGCGCGGCGAGATCGAGCGCAGCTACCAATTCGGCTGCGGGAACCGGCGTCGAAGGGTCCGCGACCGGAATTGCGCCATCAGGTTGCGCGCCCGTGGTCTTGCCAGATCCGCACGTCATCTGGCCGTCCTTGCCGACGGTCATCACGAACGGTTCGGGATTGAGCGGCGAAGCCGCACCTGCGGGCTGCTTGGGTAACGATGCGGGCGATACTGGGCTCACGCAAAAGTTCCTTTTTTAATTCGAGGCGCGCGTGCGGCCGCGGCGCGTAATTCGCGCTCTGCGGCTTCACGGCGCACGGCTTCGGCATGGACGCGACCCGTCCGGTCTTCCTTGAGGCGTGCGGCGATGCGTTCGGCATCGCGCGCATCACGAACTTCGGCTGCCTCGGCGAGCGAACGGTCGAGGCCCGTACGGGCACGGTCGAGCCGTTCGGCGAGTTCCGCCATGCTGTGAAGGTCGCTGGCGTTCTGCACGCCCTCGACGACATTCACCTGGTTGCGCAGCGCCGCGACGCGCTCCGCGACCTTGATTACAGAGGCGTGCGCGGCATCGGCCTGCGCCAGGCGGACAGCCGCGACACGGTGTTCGATCGAACGCAGGCGCAGGATGCGCGCGCGGCGGGCGGCGGTCTGGCTCATTCGCCGAACGCCTCGATCAGCTGCATACGCGCCGTGGCGAAATCGACACGGTCGTGTGCGCCCTGCCGCAGGAAGGCGAGCATGTTGTCACGCTGGGAGATTGCGGCGTCGACCATCGGATCGTTGCCCGCCGCATAGGCACCCATCAACAACAGGTCGCGGTTCTCTTCATACGTCGACCAGAGGCGGCGGAAGTTCGCGGCCGCCTGCGCATGCTGCGGATCGACGACATCGGTCATGACCCGCGACAGCGACTTGGCAACATCGACGGCGGGGAAAATTCCCTGCTCAGACATCGACCGCGACAGGACGATATGTCCGTCGACGATTGCACGCGCGGCATCGACCACGGGATCCTCGGTGTCGCCGCCATCGGCGAGCACGGTATAGGCGGCAGTAATCGACCCGCCGGTGCGGCGATCGGCCCCTGCCCGCTCCACCAGCCGCGGGATGAGCCCCAGCGCCGACGGCGGATAGCCTTTCATCGTCGGCGGTTCGCCAAGTGCCAGGCCGATCTCGCGTTGCGCGTGCGCGACGCGGGTAAGGCTGTCGATCAGCAGGAAGACGCGTTTGCCCTCTGCCCGGAAGAATTCGGCGATCGCGGTCGCCCGCATGGCGGCGCGCAGGCGCAGCAGCGGGGGGTGATCGGCGGGAACGGCGACGACGACCGATTTCTCGCGCACGCTGCCGGTCAATTTGGTCTCGACGAAGTCGCTGACTTCGCGGCTGCGTTCGCCGATCAAGCCCACGACGACGACATCGCAGTCGGTTCCGGCGAGCATCTGGCCCATCAGAACAGACTTGCCGACGCCGGAACCCGCGACGATTGCGATGCGCTGGCCCTCGCCAGCCGAGAGCAGTGCGTTGATCGAGCGGACGCCGAGGTCCATCGGCTTCGTGACGCGCGCGCGATCGAGCGGGTTCGACCGGCGTCCGCCGATCGGCCAGTTGAAACTGCTGACGACCGGACGGCGACCATCCAGCGGCGCGCCATGCGCGTCGATGACGCGGCCCAGGAGTTGCGAACCGCAGGCAACGAGTGTCGAATTTCCGTCAGGCTCGACACGGCTGCCCGCGGCAAGCGCGACGCCGTGGTCGAAGGGAACGATCAGGCTGCGCCGGCCACGGAAGCCGACGACTTCGCCCTGGACCTGCTCACCCGACGGAGAAATGACGCGTGCGCCTGCCCCCAGCGGCTGCGCAAACCCTTCCGCCTCCAGCATGATACCGTCGTGCGAGATGAGCGTGCCGACGCGGCGCGGGCCGCTGCCGGCAGGCATCGACCCGCCGAGCGCCATTTCCGCACTTTTCATCAGGCGACCGGCGGTCATTGCGCGGCTCCGGTGCCGAGTGTCGCGCGGAGCGCTTCGAGATGCTGCGAGCGGCTGTCTTCGATCCATCCGCTCGAACAATCGATACGCAATGCGCCGCGCTCGAGGTCGGCATCGGCGCGCAGTTCGATCGGGAAGTCGATCCCGTCGAGCAGTGCCAGGTCATTGGGATTGAGCCACAGCGTGCGAGCGGCGTCCGCCTCGCCGATGTGACCGACGGCGCGTTCGATGCGCGAAAGCATCCACGTCCGGTCGATTTCGACCTGTCCGACGATCTCTGCCACCAGGCGTTCGACCGTGGTCGCGATCATCGCCGCGAGTTCTTCCGAGGGTTCGGGCTGCAGTACTTCCGCCGCCGCAAGGAGCGTCGTCAGCGCATCGCGTTCGACATCGAACGTAGCACGTGCGGCGCGTTCGCCCTCGGCATAGCCCAGTGCAAATGCGTCGTCGGCGTCGTCGGCGGGCTTGTCCTGGACGAAGCGTGCCTGCCCGGCGCGGATATGCATCGGCGTGAAATTGCCCGAGGGCGCGCGTACGTCGACGAGCGATACCCGCGTGACGGGGGTCTCAAACATAATCGTCGTTCGCCTGGCTGTTACCGAGATTCAGTTCGCCGCTTTCGCCCATCCGGCGCGCCATGGCGGCGATCTGTTTCTGTGCTTCTTCGACTTCGGCACGTTTGGCGGGCGCCGCTTCGGCCATTTCGTCGCGGATGGTCTGCGCGGCACGAACCGAAAGGCAGCCGACCATCTTGTCAACCGTTTCGGGCGAGGCGCCACGCAGGGCGAGCGTCAGCACGGCCGTGTCGACCGAACGCATCAGCGTGCCCATGTTCTTGTTGTCGAGTGCCGACAGATCGTCGAACACGAACATGTCATCCTCGATATCCTGCGCCAGCGCCTTGTCGCGCTTCTTGAGCGCCTTCAGCACACGCTGGTCGGTGCCCTTGGCCATCTTGGTCACGATCTTCGCCGCGTCGCCGCGCCCACCGAGCTTGATGCCGGGGCCGCCGGTTTCGGCAGGCACATAGGCGTCGAGCAGATCTTCGAGATCCTTCAGCGCATGCTGGTTGACGTGACCGAGCGATGCCGCGCGATAGATCAGGTCCGACTGATGGTCGTCGCTGAGCGGTGCGAGGGCCGCGGCTGCGACTTCAGGCGTCAGGCAGGCGAGCAGCAATGCACCGACCTGCGGCTGTTCGTTCGCCAGCGTTTCCGAAATCGCCTCGACCTTCATCCAGCGCAACTTTTCGAGCACGCCCAGCGATTGCTGCGGGGCGATGTCGGTCAAAAGGGTTTCGGCGCGTGCGGGGCCGAGTGCGGCAGTGAACACCGAACGCACGCGGGGCGCCGCGTTTAAGCCAAGGCCGTTCATCGACTTGCTGCGCACAACGAACATGTCGAGCGCGGCTTCGATATCCGCAGTCGTTGCCGACGCGACATTCATCATGGCCACGCCGATGCGGTGCGCCTCGTCGGGGTTGAGCGAGCTCAGGATCGATGCCGCCTCCTGATCGCCGAGCAGCGTCAAAAGAATGGCAGCCGCGGCATCACCGTCGACCTTGGGCGTCAGGACGGACTCAGCCATCGACGCGCTCTGCCATCAGCTGGCGTACGACGGTCGCGGCTTTTTCCGAATCCTGGCGAACGAAGTCGCGGACCAGGTTCGCCCGTGCCTCATAGCTCGGCGCCGCCTCGATCATATCGAGCGTGACGGCGGGGCGCGATGGAACGACGCCCAGCAGCTGTTGGGCGATCGCGCCCTCTTCCTTGCTCTGCTCGCCCTTCTTCTTCATCGCCTTCAGGATGGGGCGACCGATGAAGAGGAACGCCATCAGCGCCGCAACGATCGCGCCGATCTGGCGCAGGAGCGACATGAACCAGGGCTTGTCGTAGAAGGCGACCGGATCGACCGGGGTTTCCTCGACGAACGGGCGTGCTGCGATCGCGACTGTATCGCCCCGCGTCTGGTCGAAGCCGACCGCACCCTTTACGAGGTTCTCGATCGTCGAAATTTCCTGCGCGCTGCGAGGCTTGCTGCCCTTCACGTCGCGCAGCGCCACGGCGACAGTCAGGCGCTTCAGCCTTCCGGTAGGCTGGCGAGTGACGGAGATTTCCCGGCCCACATCGAAGGCGCGAGAATAGGTCTCGTCGCTCGAACCGCTCGCAGTCGGTGCAGGCGTTCCGCTCGGGGGCGACGTGACTGTACCACCCGGCGCCGCCGCAACCTGCGTCGCCTGCGGCGGCTGGTTGGAAAGCGCGCCCGGAATACCGACGGCGGGCGCGGTCGACGTCGAACCGCTGGTCTTCGCGCCCTCTTCACGACGAAGCGCGCGATCGTCCTTGGGATAGCTTTCGCGGGTCGACTGGCTCTCGCTCAGGTCGAGGTCCGCATGGATTTCGGCGGTGTAGTTTCCGGCACCGACCATCGGCGCCAGGATCGCTGCCAGTGCTCGACGTGCGCGGTCCTCGATCTGCGTCTGCATCTCGATGGCGCGGTTGTCGCCGGTGTCGGGCTGCGACAGCAGTGCGCCGCTCTGGTCGACGATCGACACCTGCTCGGCGCTCATGCCGGGAACCGACGAAGCGACGAGATGGCCGATCGCGCGCACCTTCGCCTCGCCCAGCGTGCGGCCGGGCTGCAGCGTCAGCATGACCGATGCGGCAGGCGCCGACTGGTCGCGGAGGAACGGGCTAGGTTCGGGCGTCGCGAGATGGATGCGGGCCGACTTGACGCTGTCGATCGCTTCGATCGTGCGCGCCAAGTCCGCCTCACGCGCGCTCTTCAATGTCTCGCCTTCGACAGCACGGCTCGCGCCCATCGGAAGTGAGCCGATCAACGCATCGCCAGCAGGCGCGGCTTTGGGCAGACCCTGTGACGCGAGCAGCATGCGCGCCTTATAAAAGTCGTCTTCGCCGACGGTGACCGACCCCGTCGAGCGATCGATCGCATGGGTGATGCCCGCGGCCTGTAGTGCGTCGGCGACGGCACCCTTGTCGGCGTCGGCCAGCCCTTCGAACACCGGGCGCTGCGCCGGCGTCTGGAATGCGTACCAGGCGGTGGCCGCCAGGGCCAAAGCCGAAATCGCGCCGATCGCGGGATAGGCGCGCTGGACCGCGGGTTGCGAAAGGATCTGGCGCATCGGAGCAAGGCGCACACCAAGAGGTACTGCGGCGGCCGTTTGCGGCGTTGCGGGGACGAGTTCGCTCATGGATTACACCGGCATGTTCATGATGTCGCGATAAGCTCCGAGAAGCTTGTTGCGGACCTGAAGGGTGGCTTCGAAACTCAGTGAAGCCTTCTGGCGCGCGAGCATGACGCCCACGATGTCGTTTGTGTCACCACGTTCGTAAGCCGCGGCGGCGTCGCTTGCCTGCGTCTGTTGCGTGTTCACGGCCTTCACCGCGTCCATCATCGCATCGCCGAAGCCGCCAGAGGTGGCGGCAGGCGCACCGGGACTTCCCGCAGCGCGCTGAAGCGCCGCGTTCTGGGCCAGCACGTTGTTGCGCAATTGCATCAACGAGGTCGGGTTCACTGTGGTCATGAGTTCACCGGCAAAGAGGACACGTACGTCATGTCCGGTATTAAGCAATTGCCGTGCCAGTCACCGATTTCTGCGATCCATCCGCCCCTTACGCGCGCGAGGGTGCAATGGGTGTCGTTTTGCCGACACGCAAAATAATCCGATTAAAGTTCCGGCGAGCCGACCGTTAAGGCACCCGAGGCCGCTTTCCATTTCTCCGGAGCAGCCCACGGCGCCAACGCCAAGAAAGGACGACAAATGACTGTCATCAATACCAATGTCAGCGCGCTTCGGGCCCAGAACGGATCGCGTGTAGCTAACCAGGATCTCTCGACCGCCATGGCTCGCCTGTCGAGCGGCAAGCGGATCAACAGCGCGAAGGACGACGCCGCCGGCCTCGCCATCGCAACCCGCATGGACGCGAATGTCCGCGGCTTCTCGCAGGCCATCCGTAACGCCAACGACGGCATCTCGGTTGCGCAGACGGCTGAAGGCGCGCTGCAGGAAACGTCGAACATTCTGGTTCGTATGCGTGAACTGGCCGTGCAGGCTGCATCGGGTACGCTGACCGCGTCGGATCGTTCGGCCATTGGTGCCGAAGTCACACAGCTGACGGCACAGATCGGCGACATCGCAACCCGCACCACCTTCAACGGCACCTCGCTGCTGAACAGCGCGTCGACCAGCATCGCGATCCAGACCGGCGTTCAGTCGGGCCAGACCGTCGCGATCACGATCGGTGACATGCAGGCAGCCGCGCTCGGCGTTGCATCGGTCGATCTTTCGACCGTCGCTGGTGCCGGCACGGCGCTGACCGCACTCGACACGGCGATCAACACGGTTGCGACGCAGCGTGCAACGCTGGGCGCCTTCCAGAGCCGCCTGGACTCGACCGTCAACAATCTGACGTCGTCGGTGACCAACCTGTCGGAATCGAAGTCGCGTATCGAAGACACCGACTTCTCGGTCGAAACGACCAAGCTCGCATCGGCACAGATCCTGTCGCAGGCATCGACCGCGATGCTCGCCCAGGCGAACCAGAGCCAGCAGAGCGTTCTGAACCTGCTGAAGTAATTTCCGAGTTCAGCTAAAATAATGAATGCCCCGCGCTTCCCAGTGAAGCGCGGGGCTTTTCATTTGGCGACCCGTCAGACGGGCATTGCTGACCCGATACACGGCGCGTACGGTCGTTTAACGGTTACGTAACTCCCACGGTGGGAGTCGCATGAACACATATGCTGGGAGTAGGAGGCGACTACGACCAAAGGCAGCAAATCGGTGGACAGTCCGGCAACACCTGAATTCGTTCAGAGGGAAGAGCGCGACTATGTCGTGCTCGATTTACCGGTCCGGTTGACGGACGCGGAATTCGCAAAGCTGAGCGCTGCAGCCGCCGGCATGCCGCAACCCGGCAAACCTCCTTCCCCGTTTCAGGGACCTGGTGTCCGGATATCGGCCGCGCTCGAGCAGGCCACCAAGATCCTGGAACTCCGCAAGCAGCGCGAGCGGGAATTCGGCACCGACCTTTTCGGCGAACCCGCTTGGGATATCTTGCTCGACTTGTTCATTCAGCGTGTCGACGGGCGCCGGACGAGCGCAACAAGCGCATCGATCGCATCCCGGTCACCGACGACAACTGCCCTTCGCTACATTGCCATTCTCGAGAAGAAGGGCCTGCTGACCAAACGCGTCGCCGAGCACGATCTGCGCGTTCACTATGTCGAGCTTTCCGACGACGGATATCGCCGCATGCTCGACCTGCTTACCGGCTAAGCCGCAGCTTTCGGCAATTTACCATCGACCTGCGCTGCAAGAGTGCACGCCGGCAACAGTGCGATCGCATGATCCAGCAATGCAGCGGAATGCGCAGTTTGCGCCCGATCGAGCAATATCAAAGCTTCGAACATCAGGTCGGAGGCACGCGCCAGCGCACGCTGAACCTCCGCGCTCATTGTCTGGTCTACCGGCATGCGGCTTTGCTCCCCTGCAGATCATAATGCCGAGAATCCGCATTTTCCGCAACTGACGGAACGCAGACAATTCGTTCGCCAAACAGGTGACGCCTTTTCGGTTTTTAAACACTTAACTATTAAATCGTTTCGGGAACGCACCGTAGAAGAAGAACTATGGCTTACCTCGATCCCAAGACCCATTTCGCCATCGGCGAGCGACTACGCAACTGGCTGGGCGACCGCGGCCGTGATGACGAACCTTCTGTAGGAAGCGCGAAGGACAGCTGGCAGGAGCATGTCTACACCGACATCGGGTCGTTCCTGTTCGACAACAAGCTCGACCCGACGCCCGACAATTACGACCTGGCCTATCAGTTCCGCGCAGCATCGAATGCGCAGCTGGTTGCGGCGATCCGCGCAGAGATCGACAAGTCGGGTGCGCTGGACGCCGATGCTGCAGAGCGCATTTTCGCCGATACGGCTGGTCCGATCAGCCCGGATGCCCTGACCAAGTTCGCGCAGCAGATCGAGGCGCAAGCCGACGGCCTGTCCACGATCGCACGCCAGTCGGGCCGTGATGCGAGCGATTTCCGCACTGCTCTCGAAAAGGAATGCGCGGACGGTGCTTCGCCCGGTCCTGTCATGGAGCTGACGCAGGCAATGGTTGCGCGCACGCGTGCTGCCGAGGCACAGCTGCGTTCTGCGCAAAAGGAGCTTCAGGGCCTGCGCGTCACGCTGATCGAGGCACAGCGCGCTGCCGACGTCGATCCGCTGACCGAACTTCCGAACCGTCGCGCCTTCAAGCGCGAACTGGAACAGATGATCGAGATTGCCAGGGACAAGGGCGAACACGTCTCGCTCGCGTTCTGCGACATCGACCATTTCAAGCGCGTCAACGATACCCATGGGCATGAGACCGGCGACCGCGTGCTGCGCTATGTCGCATCGACCCTTGCGCGCGCTTTCGAGAAGAACGGCATCGTCGGACGGTTCGGCGGCGAGGAATTCGTCGTGGCTCTGCCCGGCATGACGCTGACCCAGGCGAAGAAGCTGATCGACGAAACGCGCGAACAGCTATGCTCGCGCCACCTTTATACGTCGGACGAGAAGACCGACATCGGTTCGGTCTCCTTCTCGGCCGGAGTGACCACGCTGACGACCGGAGACGGCACCGCAGAACTGCTGCGCCGGGCGGACGAGGCGCTCTATCGCGCCAAGGGTTCGGGACGGAACTGCGTCGTTATCGGCTGAAGCCGGTCAGGCAATCATGCGCCCGCGTATCTTTTCGAGCCTGGCGCGGTCTGCGTCGAGCACGTCGCGCGCGTAGTTTTCCGGACTGCCCCATTCGCCGTCGATCGTGGCGAATGCGGCATCAAGATAAGCGGCATCGACCGACATCAATTGCGCGACCGCTTCATCGCTCGCAGCAGGCTGGGATCGTCTGATCGATTCCGCGCCCGCCGCGATCCGCGCGGCGCTGTTCCCGGCCGTATTGGTCAGGAGGTAGTCCGCCATCACGTCGTCATGATGCACACCCATCAGGCGGTGCACGAGTGCGACGGCAAGGCCGGTGCGATCCTTGCCTGCGAAACAGTGGATCAGGTTCGCTCCGTCATCTTCGGCCAGCGACGTGAGATATTGTCGCAGGACGGCCTGCAGATTGGGCCGCCGCGGCATGAAGCTGTAGAGATCGATCATCGCCGAAAAGGCGTCGTCGGCGGTTTTTACTTCGCGCGACGCAACCGCATGGGCGGCCCCGCCAGCTCCCGCCGTCTCACCGTCGGCAAACAGCACTTGGGCAGCAAACGCTGCACTCCGCGCGCAGGGGTAGCGGCGGCGTTCGCTGTCGCCGCGCAGGTCCACGACGGTCGTGATGCCGATATTGTCGACAATCGCGAGATCCGCGGCCGTTGCGGTGTGATGCTGGCCGGACCGGTAGAATTTGCCGCGGACGATCTGGCCGCCGCGGCCTTGGTAGCCGCCATAGTCACGGAAATTGTGGATGCCCGCAAAGGACATCACACGATCGTTCATGGCAGGCCGATGACCGACGAGAAGTCCTTGCCGCCATCGCCCTGATCCACGAGCGTCTGATAGCGTTCGGCAGCGAGGGCAGCGACGGGCACAGGCGTGGCATTCAGCGACGCGGCTTCGAGGGCGAGGCGCATGTCCTTCAGCATCAGGGCAGCCGCGAAGCCGCCTTCATAACCGCGATCCGCCGGGCTGCTGGGACCGACGCCGGGAACCGGGCAATAGCTGGTCATCGACCAGCTCTGCCCCGACGAGACCGACGAGATGTCGTAGAACGCCTGAAGGTCGAGCCCCAGGTCCTTCGCAAGGTTGAACGCCTCCGTCGTGGCAGCCATCGTCGCCCCGAGGATCATGTTGTTGCAGATCTTCGCCGCCTGTCCCGCGCCGCTGCCGCCGGCATGGATGACCGCCTTGCCCAGTGCTTCGAGGATCGGCCTGGCACGCTCGAAAGCTTCGGCCGAGCCGCCGACCATAAAGGTCAGCGTGCCGCCCGCCGCAGCGGCGATCCCGCCCGAAACCGGTGCATCGACAGCCAGCAGTCCCTTCGCCGCAGCCTTCTCCGCCACGGCACGCGCAGTTGCGACGTCTATGGTCGATGAGTCGATCAGCAGCGTGCCCGGCTTCGCGGTCGCGAGAAGCGTCTCGTCATAGACCTGCGCGACATGCTTGCCCGCGGGCAGCATCGTCACGACCACCTCCGCATCAGCGACCGCATCGGCAGCGCTTGCAGCGACGAGGCAGCCATTGGCCTTGGCAGCGTCCAGTGCTTCCGCCGACAAATCGAACGCGCGAACGTCATGTCCGGCCTTCGCGAGGTTCGCGGCCATGCCGCCGCCCATGTGGCCGAGGCCGATGAAACCGATGGTCGCCATGTTACTTCCCCGTCCAGTTGCCGGGCCGCTTCTCGACGAAGGCGGCCATGCCTTCCTTTTGATCCGCCGTGCCGAACAGGCCGTGGAACAGGCGGCGTTCGAAATCGATGCCGCGCGCCAGCGTCATCTCGAACGCGGCGTTGACCATTTCCTTGTTCGCGATGGCCGCGAGCGGCGCCATGCCGGCGATGGCGGTCGCGGTCTTCACCGCTTCCTCGACCAGGTCGGCCGCGGGCACGACGCGCGCGACAAGGCCGCTACGCTCGGCTTCCTCGGCGCCCATCATGCGGCCTGTCAGGCACATCTCCATGGCCTTCGCCTTGCCGATCGCATGAGTCAGGCGCTGCGAGCCGCCCATGCCGGGTGTCACGCCCAGCTTGATCTCCGGCTGGCCGAACTTCGCGCCGTCGCCAGCAATGATGAAATCGGCCATCATCGCGACCTCGCATCCGCCGCCGAGCGCGAAGCCGTTGACGGCCGCGATCCACGGCTTGCGGGTCGCGGTCACGCGTTCCCAGCCAGCGAAGAAGTTGCTGGAATACATGTCGGCAAAGCCCTGCCCCGACATCTCCTTGATGTCGGCGCCCGCGGCGAACGCTTTTTCACTACCGGTCAGGACAAGGCAGCGCTGGCTGCCGTCGGCGTCGTAAGCCACGAACGCGGCGATCAGGTCGGTCAGCACCTGCGTATTGAGCGCGTTCAGTGCGTGCGGGCGGTTGAGCGTGACGAGCGTCACCGCGCCACGCGCTTCGACGAGGATGGTTTCGTAGGTCATAGCGGGGTCCATTCCTCTCCTGCGAGCATGGGCGCGAAGATCGCGTCGACTTCCGCGTCCGATACTTCGGGCTGCCATTTCGGCGCATTGTCCTTGTCGACGATGAGCGCGCGGACGCCCTCGATGAAATCATGCGAGTGCACAACGCGTGCGCCGATCGCGTATTCCTGCGTCATCTCGGCGGCGAAGTCGGGCATCGTAGCGCCCTCGCGGAGCAGGCGCATCGACACCGTCATCGACAGCGGCGATTTGGTGCGGAGCGTCGCGAGTTCCTTCAGCGCCCAGTCGCCGCCGTCGGCCTCGAGCGCCGCCATGATCGCCGCGACATTTTCACCAACGAACAGGCGATCGATATTATCGCGGTTTTCCAGAATGCGTGCCGGGGGCGATTCCGTGCTGAACCGGTCCAGCACCTCGGCGAAGTTGACACTGTCCAGGATCGCATTTTTCGCTTCCGGAACAGCATCTTGCGAGATGTAGTGGGTGGCCAGACCAAGGGCAAGACACTCGGCCCCGTCGAGCCGTGCGCCGGTCAGCGCGAGGAACTTGCCCACCTGTCCGGGCAGGCGTGACAGGAACCAGCCCCCGCCGACATCGGGGAACAGGCCGATACCGGTTTCGGGCATGGCGAAGCGCGTGTTCTCGGTCGCCACGCGATAGGTGCACGGGAGAGCGATGCCCACGCCGCCGCCCATGACGATGCCGTCCATGAATGCGATCGTCGGCTTGGAATAGGTGAACAGCCGGTGGTTCATCCGGTATTCGGCGTGGAAGAACTCCCGCGCTTCGCGCCCGTCGCCCTTCCCGCTTTCGGCGAGCATGCGGATATCGCCGCCCGCGCAGAAGCCCCGTCCCTCTGCATGGTCGAACAGGACCGCGACGACCTCCTCATCGGCCTCGAACTCGTCGAGCGCGTCGAGGATCGCGCGGCACATGGCCGTGTTCAGCGCATGGATCGCCTTGGGCCGGTTCAGCCGGATGCGGCCGACACGGCCCGCGTGCTCGATCAGGACTTCTTCGCTCACTGCCGCGTCAACTCCCGCCCAACGATCATGCGCATGACCTGGTTGGTTCCTTCAAGGATCGAATGGACGCGCAGGTCGCGCCAGAAACGTTCGATGGGATAGTCGCGCAGATAGCCGTAACCGCCGAACAGTTGCAGCGCGCGATCGACGATCGACGAGCCGCTGTCTGTCGCCAGCCGCTTCGCCATTGCCGAGAACTTCGACTTGTCGGGCGCACCCGCCGTCACCTTGGCCGCCGCGAGATAGAGGAGCGCCCGCGCCGCTTCCAGGTCGGTTGCCATGTCGGCAAGCGTGAACTGCGTGTTCTGGAACTCGGCCACCGGCTGCCCAAACTGCTGGCGGTCCTTGGTATAGGCGACGGCCTCGTCCAGGCAGCGTTGTGCGCCGCCCAGCGAACAGGCGCCGATGTTGAGCCGTCCGCCATCGAGCCCCGCCATCGCGAAACGGAACCCGTCCCCTTCCGCGCCGACGCGGTTTTCGACCGGCACGCGGCAATCCTCGAAGATCACCTGCGCGGTCGGCGATGCGTTCCAGCCGAGCTTCTTTTCGGGCGCGCCGAACGACAGGCCGGGAGCGTCCTTTTCGATGACCAGGCAGGAAATGCCCTTCGACTTTTCCTCACTGGTACGGACCATGCAGACATAGATGTCGTTGTAGCCGGCACCCGAGATGAACTGCTTGGTGCCGTTGAGAACATAATGATCACCATCACGCTTGGCCGTCGTCTTCAGCGCCGCCGCGTCCGAACCCGAACCCGGTTCGGTCAGGCAATAGCTGGCGATCTTGTCCATGCTGACGAGGCTGGGCAGGAAGCGGTCCTTGATCTCCTGCCCGCCGAAACGGTCGATCATCCAGGTCGCCATATTGTGGATCGAGATGTACGCGCTGGTCGCGGGGCAGCCATAGGCCATCGCCTCCATGATCAGCGCGGCTTC
>JAZKBQ010000016.1:0-38971 GCA_040388515.1 Pseudomonadota bacterium
CGGTGCCGTCCTCGAAGATCACATAGACGAAGCTGTCGCCGAAGAAGGAATAGCCCCGCACCGTCTTGGCACCTGGCACTGACAGCATGGTGGTGGTCAGCGGATAGGTGACCTGGTTCTCGACGATCTGCGGCGCCTGCCCCGGATAGCTCGTGCGGATGATGACCTGCGTGTCGGAGAGGTCGGGCAGCGCATCGATCGCGGTGGATCGCACCGCCCAGACACCCACGCCGATAAGGGCCAGCACACCGATCAGGACAAAGAAGCGGTTCCTGACCGACCAGCGGATGAGATGGGCGATCACTGCCCCGCCACCTTTGCCATGCGCCGCACGGTCGGTCCCGCCGGTGGCTGATCGAAGCCGAAGCGGACGCGGTCGCCCGTTTTCAGGCCCCGCGCGATTTTCGGGTCGGGAAGCTGGAAGGTCATCGTCATCGCTGGCCAACCGATCGCCGGCACCGGCTCATGGCTCAGCGTCACCGAATTGGCGGTGATCTGCTCGATCTTGCCCGCCGTCTCATAGAGCGCCGTCGTCGCGGCGGGCTTGGCAGCTCTGGCTGGCCCAGCACTACCGACCGGTCGGGCGTCGACACCTGAGAGGCTCGCTTCGGAATCGATCAGGAACTGCCCCGAGGCGACGATCTTCTCGCCTTCGCTCAAGCCCGCGAGAATCTCAGTATCGTCGCCGGATTCCCTTCCGGTTTGAACCTCGGCGGGCCGGTAGCGCCCCTTGTCGAACGCGAGCATGACTAAGGTCCGCCTGCCGGTCCTGATCAGCGCTTCAGACGGCACGAGCAGCGCCGGTTGCGCGCCGCCGCCGAACGACACCGTTGCGAACATGCCCGGGCGCAGACGCCCGCCACGATTGGGTAGTTCGATCCGCACGGTGAGCGTCCGGCTGTCGGCCTGTGTCGTCGGCAGGATTGCCGAGACACGGCCCGACAAGGTCTCGCCGGGGAATGCGGCAAGCGTGGCTTGCACGGTTTGTCCGGGCTTGAGCGGTCCCGCGATGGCTTCGGGCACGGCAGCATTGAGCCAGACCGTGCCAAGGCCGTTGACCTCGGCAAGCGTCTGTCCTGCCGTCAGCGTCATGCCGGCCCGCACATCCAACGTCTTGATGACGCCGCCGGTTGGCGTGGAAATCGTGATGACATTGTGCGGCCGACCCGTTCGTTCGACCGATGCGACCGTACCAGGCGGCATGCCAAGCAGCATGAGCCGCTGGCGCGCTGCCTGGGTCAGCGCCGCGTTCCCGGTGCGGCGGGCCGCCAGGAACTCGGCCTGTGCGCCCCCCCATTCGGGAACGAGCAGGTCGGCGAGTGGGGCACCGGCGCCGATGATGTCGCCGGGCGCCCGGGCATAGACCCTTTGAACGAACCCGCCAGCGCGCGCCTGGACGATCGCGACATCGCGCTGGTTGAAGTCGATCGTGCCGGTGGCGGTCAGGCTGCTGGCCAGTGCGCCCCTGCGCACCGCAACGGTTCGCAGGCCAAGCGCCTGGGACGCGGTGGCATCAACCGAAATGCCCGGCGCGGTGTTTCCCGCACCGCCCTCGTCAGCGTAGCGCGGAACGGTCTGCATTCCCATGGACGAAAGACCCGGACCGTCATGATGCTCGGCCGGTATCATCGGATCGTACCAATAAAGAATTTTGCGCGCCGCAGGCTTTGCGGCCTCACTATCTTTTGAACTCTGGATTTCGGCCAAGGTGAAGCCCACGCCGCCGGCAGCAAGCGCAAGAAGGGCGGTAGCGCCAAAGAGCCACCCACGGGCAATCGTAACTTCGCTCATTGCTCGTCGCTCCGATAGGTAAGGGTGAGTCGTGCGCCGTCGGCGGCAACCAGGGCTTCGCGATCGAGAACCGAGAGGGTCGCATCGGCAAGGGCGGCATAGGCATCGGCGATATCGACGAGACTGGCGCGTCCGGCACCATAGCTAGCGGTCTCTAGTCTGACGCGTTGGTCGGCAAGCGGCTGCAGCGTGTCGCGTGCGCGCATCCATTGCTCGTGGTGCATAACATGATCGGCTAGATCGGTCTCGAGATCGGCGGCAAGCGAGCGCCGCGTCGCGTCGCGTTCGGCCAGCACCCGCCCGGCATTGGCCTGGGCCGCTGCGATGCCAGCCTTCTGGCGATTGCGGGTGAAAAACGGCAGGCTGACCGTCACGCCGGCCGAGACATAATCGCCAAAACGGGGATCGCGGCGCTGATAGGCAACATTCACACCGAAATCAGAGCGCCGGCCAGCATCGGCCAGGCGAACATCAGCATCCGCCTGGCCGGACTGGGCCTCGACCATCCGGATGGTCGGATGGTGATCGAGATTGGCGCGTAAGGTAATTGGCTCGATCGGAAAATCCGGGATTGGTCCGGCGATCTCGGGGCCGGTCTCGCCCGTCCAGCGGGTTAACGTTGCGCGTGCCCGCGCCACACTTGACACCAGCTCGCTGCGGCGATCCTGCATCGCAGCGACAGCCTGCTGGCCGACCAGCGTCTGCGCCGGCCGTGCATTGCCCGACGCAACTGCGGCGGGCGTTGTTCCCACCACATGTTCCAGGCGGGACAAAACATCATCGAGCGCGGCAAGCCTGCGTTCGGCATAGGCCAGATTGATCCAGGCGAGCGCTGTGCCGACCTCGACGGTTCGTGCCTCTACGGCGGTTTCGGCTTCGGCCGCCTTGATATCGCTCTCGGCGCGCGCCTGTTGGGCATGGCGTTTGGCGAGATTGGGAATGTCCTGCGACACGCCGACCCGCGCCATGGTGAAATCATCCCGCCGAGGTTCGAACGCAAGCGGCCCCGAGATCGGGAAGCTCTCGACACTCACGCCCAGCGTCGGATCGGGTAATGCGCCGGCGGCGCCACGCGCGGACCGAGCAGCATCTGCGCCCAGCGCCTTTGCTTTAAGAGACGGGGCTTGGTGCTGGGCGCGCTGAAGCGCTGCATCAAACGTTAGCGGACCAGCCAGAGCCATACCGGGGATCGCGGCGATTATCGGCGCGAGATAGAAGAGGCGCATCATTTTCTCCTGATCGAGTGATCAGGCCAGTCAGAGTCCATGCAGATTCGGCACAGCAATACCGGCGAAACAGAAAATCCATTTCGCCGGTATCTCAGGCCTGACCGTCAGAGGAACTGAACCAGCCAGGGTCTGATCCTAGCTGGCAGCAGCGCCGGAGCCCGACGGCATCACCATGCCCGGCATCTCCTTCATGCAGTCTGCGGCACTCATCTTCATCATGTCACAGCTGCAATTCGCCATCTGCGCGTTGTCTGCCACCCAGACTCGCTTCGAAGTCAGCAATGGCGAGCGCGGGCCAGTGTTCTGCGCGACGGTCCGCCATTCATAATGACCTGCCGTGTGCGCGGTCTCCGATTGCGCTACCTGGGCGTCGCTTGAGATCCAAACGCGCTTCGGTGCCTGGAGCGGGGCGCGTGGGCCGAACTGAGGCGCTGCACGCCATTCGTAGTGCCCTTGGCTGGAACTTGTGGCCGAAGCCTGCGCGAAAGCCGGCGAGAAGGTGAGCGCGGAAACGGTGGCTGCAACGATGGCAGCGGCGATGTTGAACGTCTTCATGATACTATTCCTTTGGCAAACAATCGTGAGAGAGCCGCAAGGAAGAAGCACACTGTTCTCAACGCGCTGAGCGCAGGACAGCAGGCAGCCTTACGGCCTTAAATCGATCAGCCAAGGATAGTCGGTGGTTCAGGCTCGGGAGTAAGATCGCTGCCGTGCAACGGCGCTGTCGTGTTCCAGAACACCATCACGCCAAGCGCTTCGGGAGATACAGGAACGGGAGGAGCGTCGCGAAGTACGATCGGAAGAACGCAGCCCATGGCGG
The DNA here is from genome assembly GCA_040388515.1 of Pseudomonadota bacterium. Lineage (GTDB taxonomy): Bacteria > Pseudomonadota > Alphaproteobacteria > Sphingomonadales > Sphingomonadaceae > Sphingomonas_O. Next base: position 3,841 of record JAZKBQ010000016.1, read on the forward strand.
CAATGCAATCGAGGGTGAGACCTTTGCAAGGTTTGCCCGCTGGCTGCTGCTGCGCCATCGTCTTCATGCAGTCGGCATTCATGACCGACATCGCCATGGGCGTCGAGACCACGACCGGAGCCGACGCATAGGCAGCCGCTTGACCCATTAGGCCAAGCATGGCTCCAAGCAGGAGAAGAAGGGAGAAAACCCGTTTCACAGCCGTTATCTTTTAAACCCGCTGAATGGAAAGCACAAGGTCAAAATGGTCCGCAGGGCGTGTGAAGAGCCTGCACCGCGCTCTCCTTCTCGCCTTGTATTACTATTACGCGCCAGCCGCGATAACCCCTCGCCCGCGCCGCAATTTTTTTGAGAAAGAAATTCACGCTACCCGCGTGCCAGTATTGTCTTCATTTCGTTGATCTGCCGCGTGGGACGCCCCGATACCCTTACAGAGATGGGCAATTGAGGATCCTTCACAGAAGCTACCCGACAAATAAGGATCGCCCCTGAATGATGTGGGATCATTCACCGAACAAAGGTCGTATCGCCGATCGTCGTTTGCGTGTGAATGAGCGCGAACGATCCAGCAAATATCGCGGCCGAGCTGATCAGAAGGGCCGCATTAGCGGCCTTCGATGGAACATATGGCCCATTGCGAGGATCAATAGCACCACCATCGGCGCTGCCATCATCAGGGTCATGCAGACCATATTGAGATTATTGGAGAAGCTTCCCAGGCAATCGATCATGACGAACATCACCAAATCCATGATAATGCCGATGGCGAGGGTCTGCAGCCCGAGGCTTACATAAGCATCCTTCATCAGTGGCCGTCTCCTTTGGCCCCCGCCAAAGAATTCCCCATGTTCGTTCAGTTCTTGCGGCGCCGCTTTCGCGGCCAGCGAAAATACAAAAGGGCAGAACCAGCGATCGCCAGCGCAAGCCCCCCAGCGGCGAATCCAATCAGCCAAGGTGTGTTGAAATCCTCATGGTTCTTCCAGTCCATGATGTGGAGGCCCCAGAAGAAGTCGTAGAGACGCCAGGTGCCGTTCCTGACGGCAACGATTCGACCGCTGTTTTGCGCAACATAAATACGGGTCGCGTCGCGGTCCGGGAAATCGACCCGCCACGCCGGCAGCGTCGCCTTATATTCGGTGCTGGCGGTCAAAATGGCGCGTACGCTCGGCCTTGGCGCCACGCCGCGATAGGCTTGGACCGCGACTGCCCGCGCCATTGCAGCATTTAGAGGGGGGATGCGCTTTCCAGTCTCGGCATCGTGTAGCAGCACCGCACCATCGGCCAGCTCGACCTCGGCGACCTCGCGTCCCAGCAGCAGACGATATCGGACCTCGCGCGCGGGTTTGTTCGCCTCGCGCAACACGATATCCAGAGGTGCACGGAGACGAGCTTGATCAAGCGTCGCTGGCGATACCCGCTCCACGAGACGTTCACCGCGAACCCGGTCGATCGGCAGCACGCTCATGATCAGGCCGCTGGCAAACCATAGCAATAGCTGGACACCGATGATCAGAGCCAGCCAGCGGTGGACGCGGCTAGCCCCGACGTGGAGCCGAAGCCGGTTGCTCCTCAGAACCAGGTCCGCACGCCAATGACGAAGCTCGTCGCCGTGACGTCTTTCCCATCGGCGCGCGCATAGTCTGCCGTCTGTCCCAGCTTACGATCGTACGAAACGCCGATATAGGGAGCAAACTCACGTCGAATCTCATAGCGCAGGCGCAAGCCCAGCTCCGCGTTGGAGAGGCCCGACCCGATCCGGGTTTCGGGCACATCCTGCGCCGATAGGTTCAGTTCGACGCGGGGCTGAAGGATCAGGCGCTGCGTGAGGCGCTGGTCGTAATAGCCCTCGATCCGTCCCAGCACCTCGCCCTTGTTCGACAGAAACACGGCTGCTTCTGTTTCGAACCAGTAAGGCGCGACGCCCTCGATGCCGATCGTTGCGTAGGTGCGGGAGGGATTGGGCTTGAAATCGTAGCGGACGCCCGCCTGCACATTCCAGTAGGGGTCTAGCGCGCGATTGTAGAGTGCCTGGACTTCGGCGCTATCGACGCTTTCTCGAAAAGCCCCTTCGCCCTCGGTCTTTACGACGAGCCGATCGAGATCCGTGCCGAACCACGCTTCGCCATCCCACCGATAGCCATCGCGACCATTTCGGACCTGATATTCGGCCAGGTTGAACAGGATCATCGAGGATGTGCTGCCGCCATGGTCGTTGTGCAACATAGCGCGGGAATCGGCCATCGCACCGTTCTGGTAAATCCGATCCGCATAGTGATCGCTCGGCGGCAATGGTGCCGGCGCGTTGCCCGGTACAAGGCTCGTGCCCCCTGCCCCATGCCCCGCCATCTGCCCATCCATCGCCATCCCGGGCATCGACGACATGTCATGCTCCATCGGCTGACCACTTCCAGCAGCAGGCATATTCATGCCGGGCATATCGTGTTTCATAGCGCCACCCGCCGTGTCCGGCATTGTCATGCCAGGCATGCTCGACATGTCATGTCCGGCATGGGGATCGGCCTTCGGAGATGCCTTGCTTCCCGTCGTTCCCGACATATCCATTCCGGGCATGGTGCCCATTCCCGACATGTCGTGGGCGGCGGCATTGGGTTTAGCCGCAGGTGTCGCGCGCCTGGCGGGTGTTGGTCTGGTAGCCGGCTTGGCCGACGTTTTGCGCTTGGCGGGCGTAGCGGGCTTTGCTGCAGGCCTTTTCTTCGCGGGCGCCTTGGCTGCAGGCATGTTCATGCCCGGCATATTCTGCATGGATTGCGCGCTCGCCGGTACTGCGAAAGCGAGCGGCGCTGCGCTGATCAGGAGAAGAAGCGACTTCATGCGGCTTCTCCCCGGGGACGGACAGAGACTACGCGCATCATCCCGGCGTGCATGTGGTAGAGCATATGGCAGTGGAAGGCCCAATCTCCGACGGCGTTGGCGGTGAGATCGAAGCTCACCTTGCCGCCCGGCGCGACGTTCACCGTGTGCTTGCGCGGCGAATACTCGCCATGGCCCGTGACCAGCTCGAAAAAATGTCCGTGAAGATGGATCGGGTGCGACATCATCGTGTCGTTCACCAGCGTGACACGCACCCGTTCATTTTCGAGAAACGGAATCGGCTCTCGCTTGTCGCTGAGCTTCACGCCGTCGAACGACCACATATAGCGTTCCATGTTTCCGGTCAGATGAATCTCCATTGCGCGGTCGGGTGCCCGCACGTCGGGATTGCGGTCGACCGCCATGAGATCGCGATAGACCAGAACACGGTGCCCGACATCGTCAAGGCCCTGTCCGGGCTCTCCCGTGCGATCCATCGGCATAGGAGAGATCGTCTGCACGCCAGGTCCCATCTTGACCTGCGGGGCTTTGCTGGCATCGCGCATATTCATGCCGCCCATTCCGCCCATCGCCATGCCGCCCATCGCGTCGCCGGCCGGCGCACCCATTCCAGGCATGTTCGCCATCGAACCATCGGCCGGCTTGTCCATTGCGGGCATCGAGCCCCCGGATTCCATGTTCATTCCAGCCATACCGCCCGCGGCGGCCCCGCTTGCCGACATGTCATGTCCCATCGCTGAGTGGTCCATGCCTTGCATGCCACCCATATCCATGTCCCCCATGCCCATGTCTTTCATATTAGCGAGGGGACGTTTGCGGAGCGGAGGCACTTGGGCTGTCATGCCTTCGCGCGGGGCCAGAGTGGCGCGCGCCATGCCCGACCGATCGACGGATTCGCCGACCAACGTGTAGGCGCGATCATCGACCGGCGTGACTATGACGTCATAGGTCTCGGCGACCGCGATCTGGAACTCTTCGACCTCGACGGGCCTGACATTGAGACCGTCGGCCTGAACCACCGTGAGTTTAAGGCCGGGAATCCTGACGTTGAATGTCGTCATCGCAGAGGCGTTGACAAAACGCAGCCGGACGCGCTCGCCAGGTTTGAAAAGAGCGGTCCAATTATCCTGGGGCCCATGCCCGTTCACGAGGTATGTATAGGTCGAACCCGTAACATCGGAGACGTCGGTCGGGTCCATCCGCATATTGCCCCAGTCCAGGCGCTCTTTGAACGGTTGGTCTTCCTTGTTCAGCAGGCCGGCCAGCGTTTGACGCTGGTAGTTGAAATAGCCGCCACCGACCTGTTTGAGCTTCCGGAAAATGGCGTGTGGGTGCATCTGACTGTGGTCGGAAAGCACTATGACATGCTCACGGTCAGACCGGATCGGATCCTCGCCCTCCGGATCGATGACGATCGGCCCATAATGGCCCATCTGCTCCTGCAACCCCGAATGGCTATGATACCAGTAGGTTCCGGCCTGAACGATGGGGAACTCATAGACGAAGGTCGACCTGGGCTTGATGCCGGGAAAGCTGATCCCGGGCACGCCATCAAACTGGAATGGTACGAGTAAGCCATGCCAGTGGATCGAGCTGTCTTCGTCGAGATCGTTGATCACCGAAAGGCGCGCCGTCTGGCCCTGGCGCAGCCGGATGAGGGGTGCCGGCACCGTGCCGTTGATACCAATGGCATGGCTTGCCCGGCCATCGATCATCATCATCTGATGGGCGATTTTGAGCGTGATATCGTTCCCGGTGACGATCGGGAGCGGCTTCACGATCCCGGCCGAAACGGGCTGAGCCCATGCTGGCATCCAGGCCGACAATGCCAGACCACCGCCGGTCAATGCGGCACCGCGGAAAAGGTCGCGGCGGTTCAATACCGGGGGCATAGTATCTCCTTGTTCAACGTGCAGCACTCCGGGTCCGCAAAGGCGCTCGAGCGCGGTATCTCTCTCTCCTTACGCGCGAGCGGGGCGCACCCCTCATTCCTCGGCCAAGATTTCCGCAAGGCGCGAGCGCGCACGGTAAAGGCGCGTCTCGACCGCCTTGCCACTTATCGAGAGCGCAGTTGCCGCTTCCGACTGATTCAGCCCTTCGACTGTTCGGAGCAACAAAACTTCCCGCAACGAGACCGGTAACGCGCTGATTGCGGCGGCCATTCGTTTGATCTCCATTTTTGAGTCGGCACTGGCATGCGCGGAGGGTGCATCATCCGGCACTTGTTCGATCTCGGCGTCGGACGCTGCAGAACCGAAGGTGAAGAGCTGCCGCACCTTCTGGCGGCGGTGCCAGTCGCGGCATTTGTTAATCGCGATCCGGGACAGCCAAGCCCGGAGCGGCCGCGCGCCATCATATTTTCGCAGATGGCTGAACGCGGAGACGAAGCAATCCTGGGTGAGGTCTAGCGCGTCCTCGGCATTCCCCACTAGGCCGCGTACCAGTCGAAATATCGCAGCCTGGTGCCGATGCATGATCTCTGCGAAGGCCGGCTGCCGACCCGCGAGCGTTAGCGCTGCAAGTTCACCGTCCGAGCACGCGCGAAGATCCAGACTCACCGTGCATCGTCGGTGAGCGCATGTACCACCGCCTGATCGAAGGTCTTGGCTTGATCAGGGCGCAAAATCTGGCGCATCGCAAAGATATGGCCAAGCGTTTCCTTTTGCAGCTCGCCCATCGCCTGATGCGACTGATCGACGGCCGCCGTGACACCCGGTCCGTTGCCATGTTCGGCTTCGATCGCGGCCGCGAGACGCGCGTTGTCCGCTCTCAGTTCGAGTTCAAGCGCGCGACGACGCACGGCAAAGCGCTGCTCAAGCAGTTCGATCTGCGCCTTCTGACGTTCGTCCAGGTCGAGCTTGCTGTGCAACACGTCGTGGAGTTCGACACCGGCCGCCTTGGGCTGGGGGAAGAAGTGACGCCCAAGGAACACGCCCGCAACGGCTGCGACGAAGGCAACGACAGCTACCAAAACAAGCAATTTTGCCTTCATTGAGAGCCTACCAGCAGCGTCGAGGGGGCAAGCGGATTGGATGGCCCGAACGGCGAGAGCGTGACCGATGCCTCGGCAGGCGGCGTAAATCCGTTGCTGGCGATACCGAGCAGCACTGCTCCAAAGGCGGCCACTGCACCAAACCGGAGTTGAGAAGCGCCCGAAACCTGCGGCAATGCCGCAATGCGTTGGAACACGGCCTCCTCCAGACCGATCAGGCCCGGATGATCCGGTTCATTGCGCAAGCGGGTCAAAAGCCCATCCAAGTCTGTTTTCATCGCAAATCCCACTCTCTATCTGTTCAGCGCGCTGGCACGAGGGCCGCCCCCTCCGCCGTTCGCTCAACCGGCCCTTAGTGATTTAGTATCCCGCAATCGGTTTGGCTGAACGGCGACCTGTCGGCAGGCGGAAACATTGTTACGGCATCATCTTTTTCATGCCAGGCATATCCTTCATCATCGCGTCATGGTCTTCAGGCGCACTGGCAAGTGCTGCCTGATATTGCGCCGGGGTCATCTTGGGCAGTTGCCGCACGAAAGCCACCATGTCCCAAATCAATTCGTCGCTATGCGTTTTACCCCAAGCCGGCATCGCAGTCAGCTTGACCCCATGCTTGATGATCCAGAATTGCTCCTTTGCCGATCTCTGTGGCTCCCGGAAAAGCTCGGGAGCCTTGGGATAAAGGCCTTGGCTGATCTCGGACTTTTCCAGACCCGGTGCGAGATGGCAGCCGCTGCACATCTCGGTGTAAAGTCCGGCGCCGCTCTGCAGCCGTTTCACGTCCGCTAGGTTGGCTGGGACGCCCACGTTGCGAGCCCGGACGGCGATCGAACGATCACGAAGCTGCTCTATCAGCCAATAGACCGGTCTGGTGTGCGGCGAATCCGCCCCGATGTCATAGGCGCCCACATATACGACAATCCCAGCCAGTGCACCGCCGACCAGCGCCGCGACCGCGATGAACGGGCCGCTCGGAAAATGTTTCCGAAGCCATGCCTTCCTTGAATCTTCCATCGCGTCCTCCCCAGCCGAAAAGCCCTCGGTCGATTGGTGATGTCGCACCCATCCACTTGATCATACGCGCGGCGAGCTTCCACCCCTCATCCGCCGCGCAGGTCTGCGGCGCACACCAGTTGGCGCCCCGAACTCGAAGAAATCGTGCCCGTCGGATGAGGGGTCACGGTGCGCGGTGCGTAAATCGCTTTGTCGGCAGTATCGCCGCCCATGGAGAAATCGATGTTTCGTAAAACAGCTTTTGCCGTCGCCATGGCGGCGTCTGTCTTCGCCGCTACCGCTGTACAGGCACACCCCAAACTCAATAGCGCAACGCCGGCGGCCAATGCCGTGATTGCAGCCCCGACCAGAATCCAGCTCGTTTTTTCCGAAGCATTGGTCGCGCAATTTTCCGGGATCGACCTGACGATGACCGAAATGCCCGGCATGAAGATGGGGCCGATGAAGATGAACGGTGTCAAAGCGACCGTGGCCGCAGATGGCAAGACGCTCGTGGCCACGCTTGCTAAGCCGCTGCCGGTTGGAACCTACAAGGTCGACTATCACGTCGTCTCTACCGACACCCATCGCATTCAGGGCAGCTATACCTTCAAGGTCCAGTAAGAGCGTGCCGGACATCATAGCGATTGCGGTGAGGCTAGGGCTTTATCTCGATCTCATGCTGCTTTTCGGGTTGCCGATGTTCGGCCTATATACGTTACGCGGGACCGAGCGAGCATCCGGCTCGGTCCTGCGCTTTCGCTCGGTCTTGGCGACGATCGCGCTCGCCGGCATCGTATTATCGATCTTGGGCATGATAGCCTTGGCGGCCTCGATGGGCGGTGTGCCGGTCGATCAAGTGGACCGCGCGACTGTCAATCTTTTGATATCGGGCACAGCGATCGGCACCGTCTGGCAAGTTCGGGTGGCAGCACTCTTACTGGTCCTGTACTTTTCCATTGTCGGGTGGCGACGCCCTGCATTCGCCCTCTGGTCAGTTTCAGTAACGGCAGCGATCGCTCTCGCGACTTTGGCCTGGACTGGTCACGGCGCAGCCGATGAAGGCTTGTGGGGATGGATCCATCTTGGCGCCGACATCACTCATCTGTTGGCCGCAGGCATATGGATTGGAGCGCTTTCCGCCCTGTGCATGCTCATTTTTCGCCCAGCGGCTCGCATGGCGATCGATCATGTCCACTTGTCTCACCGGGCGTTGGATGGCTTCGCAAAGGTAGGATCGATCGTCGTGGGTCTGCTCATCCTGTCAGGCTTCATCAACAGTTGGATCTTGGTCGGACCGTCCAACCTGGCGGCGCTTTTTACCACCCTCTACGGCGTGTTGCTGGCCGTGAAACTGATGCTGTTCGGCGCGATGCTGTTCCTGGCCGCCGCTAATCGCTTCTTCCTCACCCCTGCCCTGGCGGCAGCGATCGAAACCGGGGACATGACATCGGCGATCGGGTCACTTCGCCGCAGTGTCATTGTCGAGAGCGGCTGTGCGCTCACCATTCTCGCGCTTGTTGCCTGGCTGGGATTATTGGCCCCCCCTTCCTCGGGGATGTAGACATGCGGCCTTACGGCAAAGCACGCGATATGGCCTTGATTGCTTTCAGGCCCGAACCGAACCGGGAAATCGCCTCTCTGTGGCGCTCGAGTTCGCCATAGGGAAGATAGGCAATCTCAAGATCTGCGATGCGGCTGAATGCTGGCCGCGCGAGCTGCGCCCGCACTTCGCTCTCCCGTGCATCAGGGGCCACAAGGAACAGTCCGGCTGTGGCGTGCAGTTCGCTCCCGCTCAAGGCAAGGTCGAGCATCCGGACGATGCCCGAATAAATCGATGTCGAATGCTCGACTTCGAAGGCGGCCGCGACTCGGTCCCCGCCTCGCTCGAGCCAAAGCACATCGATAAGGCGGATGGCATCAGCGCCCGTCGATGTTGAAATTGAAGCTGGCAGGCTCTCAAGACACCCGTCCCCCAAGCGCACGCCATCGTGAAGGCGCCCCCGATCGTTGGATGCTATCCAGATATCGTAGCCCAACGCACGGCCCATATCGCGGAGCCAAGCCTGGATTTCCGAGTGGGTTCGATCGCTCTCTCCCTGTTTCTGAAGGGCCTTGTTGAGCGTTTGCGCTTCGGCCCTGGCCTGTTCGAGACGTACCGCCCAAGATCCAACCGTCTGGTCTTCCTCGTCGCGCGGCGGCGCCGGGTAGCGGCCCGAGCCGATATCGAACAGGAGGCCGCCAATTGCGCCGAGATCGTTAGAAAGCAGATCGCGAAACCGTTCGTTGAGGTCCAGCACACCCGAGCGCATCGCGAGAAAATGCTGCCAGCTTCCGAGCTTCACCTTGCCACCGGTCAGCTTGTTATAGCCGTTGACGATTGCCGTGTTGAACGGCGGCACGAGGGTCGGATGAAGGAAATAGAGGAGATTGGCGACCGCGGGCCCGAGCCCCTTGATGTTCAAACGATCAATGGTGTGGATACCCGCGATAATCTCTTCAGCGGTATCGCAGCAGGCGCAATGATCGAGCAACCGGCCAAAAGCGCGCTGGTTCGCCGGGTTTTCGTAAATATCAGGGATGCGCAATTTCGGCTTCCAGAGAAACGCATGATCCGCACCTTTGAATATCTGCCGTTGCTCGGCGACCGAATGAACGACCGTTTCCAGCGAAGATCCGCGATAAGCGACGCCGAACCTCCCGGCTTCGATTTCAGCGACCACCTGGGCGAGGCCCCGTCGGATCGAGCGGAAATTCTTGATGCGCTCGTCCCAAAGAAACCAGCTCTGATAGGTCGCGTTCGGGTCTTCCTTCCATCGCTGGATCAGTTGCCGCGCCAGCAATTCAAAGTCAGCCAAACCCTGCTCCCCCCTTCGCCTGAATGTCGTTGGACGCTAGCATTTCGCCCAATATACGACCAGTTTTGCAGCAGCCGTCCTGTACGAAAAGCGCCGGCTGTCATCTGATATCGTCCGGAATATGAATCAGCAGGTCGCGGGTGTAGTCAATCAGGAGATCGCCAACGGTTACCCCGTAAAGCGCGACGAACAAGATGAACGCCAGGAGCTTAGGGACGAAGCTCACGGTCTGTTCGTTGATCGAAGTCGCGGCCTGGATCATTGAGATAATGAGCCCGACCACCAGCATGAGTATCAGCGGGGGGGCCAGCGACAACCATGATGACCCAAAGCGCTTGGCCCATCGAAACCGAAAACGGGCTGTAGGTCTCCATCTCTCCCCCGTCGATGATGGTGTCGTCGCCCGCTGACGTTGCGAGCTGTGGTTGTTGCGGGGCGAGCGACATAGAGCGCGATCGGTCATTCCAATCCGTCTTCCCCACATCCGCTCGCCCCCCAGCGCCACGCTGCGACCCGTGGGCATCTGGGCAGTCCATCCTGCTTGGGGATGGGCTTCATCTGAATTTACGCAGCGGCGGAGCTTACCCCTCGCGACCCACCGCTTTTTTGAAAAGCGCGCCCGCTTTCGAGGGAAGAAGCAGCCTGCCGCGTAATACCAGTGACGACCGAGGTCAGCGAAAGGCAGGAATGTACGATTGCGTAATCATCGGCGGTGGCCCCGCGGGGCTGACAGCAGCCACTTATCTAGCCCGGTTTCTGCGTTCTACGCTGGTCATCGATGCTGGCGATGGCCGCGCCGCGCGCATCCCGACGACACATAACCTCCTCGGTTTTCCAGACCGTATCTCTGGCGACAATCTGCTTGTCCGTATGCATCGACATGCCGCCCAGTACGGTGCCGAATTGGTCACTGGGGTCGTCGATCGCATCGACCGGGTCGGGACAGGCTTCGTCGTCGATACGAATGCCAAGACTTTCAGCGCACGGACAATATTGCTTGCGCAAGGCGTGACAAATCATCGACCGCGAATGGCGCAGGAAACGCATGATCGAGGCGTCGCCCAAGGACTGATACGGTATTGTCCGATCTGCGACGCCTACGAGATCCGCGGCAAGAGAGTCGCCGTGCTGGGCTGCTCCGCCCACGGCGCAGCCGAAGCGATTTTCGTTCGCCACTACAGCGATACCATCACCCTGCTCACTCAAGATACTTCGGAGCTTTCCCGAGCTGACGAGGCAAATCTGACTCGGAACGCTATAAGCGTCGAGCGAGCGCCTGTCGGCGATTTGTCAGTCAATGAGGAAGACCTTATCGTACGTTTGGCCGATGGCCGATCGCTTCAGTTCGACACCCTATATGTCGCCCTCGGAACATCAATTCGCTCGGAACTGGCGAGAATGGCTGGCGCGGAACTAACCCCGGGAGGTTGCATCGTTGTCGATGAGCACCAGCAAACGACAATTGCTGGCCTGTTCGCTGCCGGTGACATGATTGAAGGGCTGGATCAAATTGCTGTTGCGGCAGGTCAGGCGGCAAAGGCCGCGACAGCCATCCACAATCTGTTGTCCGAGTTGATAATAGGGTTGTGAACCGTGGTGGCGAAGGGTGACGGGGAGACGGCAAAAAGCGCGTCCAGCTCTTCGGGATTGGTGGTGGTGATGATTGGCGCGGGGGCTGGTATCTCGCCTCAAGGCCGTCGACCTGTTCGGCGTTGAAGAGGGTGTAGCGTTTGCCATTGACACAGATGGGCGCGGAGAGCGTCGCTTTAAGGACAAGGGGGCGGCCGGTCTACGACCCGAGCTTTGCGATCGTCACTGGCGTAGAATTTACAAGCTGGTCGCGCTGATACGCGACGCACGCGCCGGAGGCTTCATCCCTCCAGACTGCGGATGATCGGGCAATCCGGGCGATCGTCGCCGTGGCAGCGGTCCACCAAGTCAACCAACGTCGATCGCATGGCTTCAAGGGCAGCGGCCTTGCGCCCGAGTTCATCGGCCCGAGCTTCCGCGAGCGCCTTCACTTCGGCGCTGGAACGATCGCGATCCGACCACAGTCCCAGCAGTGTGCGGATTTCCTCGATCGGGAACCCGAGGTCGCGCGCGTTGGCTATAAAGCGAAGCCGGTGAACATCGGTGTCGGCATAGTCCCGGTAGCTCCCGCGTCGTGGCGGCGCAGGCATCAGGGCAATCTTCTCATAATGGCGAATCATGCGTTGAGAGACGCCGCTGGCGTCCGACGCCGCCCCTATGTTCACAGCTTCACCGCGTTGAGCCTAAGAGCGTTGAGGACGACGGTGAAGGACGAGAGCGCCATCGCTGCACCGGCCAGCATCGGCGAGAGCAGGATTCCCGCGACCGGATAGAGCACGCCGGCCGCGACCGGCACGCCAATCCCGTTGAACAAGAACGAGAAGAACAAGTTCTGCCGAATATTCCGCATCGTTGCGCGAGCGAGCCTGCGCGCGCGTACGATCGCCGAGAGGTCGCCCCGCGTCAGTGTCATGCCTGCGCTTTCGATCGCGACGTCCGTCCCCGTTCCCATCGCCAGGCCCACGTCCGCAGCGGCGAGCGCCGGCGCATCGTTGATGCCATCGCCAGCCATCGCGACCTTGGCACCGGTCGCTTTCAGCTCGCCGATGATGCGCGCCTTGTCCTCGGGGCGCAGGTCGGCGCGCACCTCGTCGAGCCCGCCGACGGCGCGGGCGACAGCATCGGCCGTTGTCCGATTGTCACCGGTGAGCATAACGACGCGCAGTCCGTCTTTCCGAAGCGCTGCGATAGCGTCGTGCGCCGATGCCCGCACCGGATCGGCGACCGCGAGCAGGCCAGCGAGCGCCCCGTCCACCGCGACCAGGATGACGCCCGCCCCTTCGCCACGATGACGATCGGCCGCGGCATCGAGCAGCTTTGGATCAGCGCCGATCCGGCTGATTTGCGCCGCGTTGCCGATCACGACCGAACGGCCGTTCACCGTGGCGCTGACCCCCAGGCCGGTTTGCGAGGCAAAGTCCGCGACCTTGCCGAGCTGGAGTCCGCGTTCCTTGGAGGCGACAACAATCGCATTGGCGAGCGGGTGCTCGGATTGTCTTTCGACGGCCGCGGCAAGCGCGAGCATGTCATTTTCCTCGACCGCTCCGATCGTCTCAACAGTGATCAGCTTGGGCTTGCCTTCCGTGAGCGTGCCCGTCTTGTCGATAACGAGCGTATCGACCTTCTCCAGTCCCTGTAGCGCTTCCGCGTTCTTGACCAGCACGCCGGCAGTCGCGCCGCGCCCGGTGCCGACCATGATCGACATGGGCGTGGCGAGCCCGAGCGCGCACGGGCAGGCGATCACCAGCACAGCGATGGCATTCAGGATAGCATGGCCCATGCGCGGCTCAGGGCCGACCAGTGACCAAGTGATGAATGTCGCAACCGAGATCAGCACGACCAGCGGCACGAACCAGCCCGACACCCGATCGGCGACCGCTTGGATCGGGGCGCGGCTCCGCTGCGCTTCCGCGACCATGCGGACGATGCGCGCGAGCATCGTATCCGAGCCGACCGCGCGGGCTTCCATGACCAGGCTACCCGTGCCGTTGACGGTGCCCCCGGTGACAGCGGCATCAAGTTCCTTGAGGACAGGCGCGGGTTCGCCGGTGAGCATGGATTCGTCGACGGAGGAGCGGCCCTCGACCACCACGCCGTCAACCGGGATCGCTTCGCCGGGACGGACGCGCAGCCGATCGCCGGCGGCCACGTCGGCAAGCCCGACTTCCTCCTCCGAGCCGTCAGCGCGCAGCCGACGCGCCGTCTTGGGGGCGAGATCCATGAGTGCACGGATCGCGCGCCCCGTCGCCGCCCTGGCGCGCAGTTCGAGCACTTGCCCGAGCAGCACCAGCGTCACCACAACGCCAGCCGCCTCATAATAGACCGGGACCATGCCCCCGTGCATCCGGAACGTCGTGGGAAAGATACCCGGCGCGAGCGTGGCGACCAGGCTGTAGAGGAACGCAGCGCCGACCCCGATCGCGATCAGGGTGAACATATTGAGGTGGCGGGTGCGAAGCGAGGTCCACCCCCGCTCGAAGAACGGCCAGCCGGCCCACAGCACGATCGGCGCGGTGAGCGCGAGCTGGACCCACGGCGACGCCGCAGGACCGACCACATGCAAGCCCGTCATCTCGGCAAACATGGAGACGATCAGCAGCGGGACCGTGAGTGCGCCCCCCACCCACAGCCGGCGCGTGAAATCGACCAGCTCGGGGTTGGGCGCATCGCCGAGCGACGGTTCTTCGGGCTCGAGCGCCATGCCGCAGATCGGGCACGTTCCCGGCCCTTCGTGGCGGACTTGGGGGTGCATCGGGCACGTCCATATCGCCCCTGGCGTCGCCATCGGCTCAGGCTTCGGCTTATCGCCGAGATAAACGTCCGGATTAGCGACGAACTTGATCCGGCACCCAGCACTGCAAAAATGATATTCTCGGCCGGCGTGCTCGGCGTGATGCGCCGTCGTTGCCGCATCGACTTTCATCCCGCACACCGGGTCCGTCACTTTGGCCACGTCGTCGGACACCTTATCTCCCGAGCAGCAGCCCCCCGTTTTGCCCGGTTGTTCCGCTGCCACTGGCGCGGTCGATGCCCCCAAGCAGCAAGACGCGGGCGCAGCGGCCGGTTCAGTTGCGTGCTTCGCCGAGCAGCCGCAACCCCCGGCGTGGGAATGAGGATGAGGATCGTTCATGGCGTAACTCCTTCGACCCGACGGCATGTAGGGTCTGACATCGTGTCAAGGTCAACCCCCGCCCCTCTCACTTAGTGTTACGCGCCCGCGACCTGTTCCCCTCAACGGTCGTTGCATCGAGAACGGGTATGGCCCGCTCTCGATAACACCGGCCATGTGCCTCATTTTAAGGCACTACGCCTTAACGAACGGGTCGCTCGAGTTCGACGATATCATGCAATTTCACGCCGCCAGTGAGTGGGGATGCAGTCGCAAAATGGTCGTTCAGAGTAGAATCGATCCGGACTGTGCCGATTTCGGTCCGGGTAGAGCCCGCACCGCTACGTGGGCCAGGTCGCGACACAAACGATCAACCTTGAGAACCTGACCAGCCTCAGCGCCATCTGCCCGTCCGATGCACACGACAAGATTCTTGCCCGAGACATCCACCACGCTTCCGCGCATGAAAAAGTATGGCCGATGCCGGGCGCGGCGATGGTTGGCTGTACTGCGCCCATGAGGGGCGCGGCGAGAAATGGGGCTGCAGTTAAAAAGCGGCGTGCGGTCATGAAGAATTCCTTTGATGTGCGGGATCGCCTTGCAAGATTCTCGGTGTTTGGGACCGGCGACCGAACACGATGAAGGGTCGGAAACTACGCAGGCCGAGAATTACTCACCGCCTCTAGGCAGTGACCGGCCCATTGCTACCCGCGCAAGCGGAGGCGGTGCTGGGGCAAGCTCTGCCGTTCGGGATCACAACAAGCAAAAGGGAATGCTAGATCGCGTGCGCGGCACGGGACGTGGCATGGTCATTCTCATCATAACCTGTTCGCTGCCGCGTCGAGTGGCGGCTATTTTCGTGTCCGCCTCTGCGGATCGGCAACGCCCTAAACAAGCCGACCTGGATACGCCTTCGGCTAAGAGGATCTGACAGCGACGATGGCCAGCAGGCGTCCGTACGGCTTGCGGTTTTTTTTGCCGCGACCCTTTTCCCCGATACGTGCTCAATATATGACCCGAGCGGTGCGATGGCCTCTCATCAGACTGATCGTCCTGTTGGCGGCGTTGGGTGCCTCTTCGGTCGTATATGCCGCCGAGAAACGAGACATTATCGCCGCGGAGTGCGCAAGCGTCTCGGAATCGGCGCCCCAAGACAGGGATGAACCGACGAGGCCGAACAGCCAGAGTCCTCATCAACACGCCGATTGTCACGGTGAGGCGCTTATTCCACCTCATCGTCTTCTCGGGCCATATCCAGTTGCTCTTTCCGATCCGCGCGGACGTCTTCATAACGCGGTGATACATCTCCTTTGGCCGGTCGAACCTGGCTTGAGGCCTCCGATAGACGTCAATTCGACCTAGCTTTCCTGGCCGACACGCGTCGGCCTTTTCGAGCTGCGTCGGATCACGTCTGGACTCTTGCCGGCCGCTAGGTGGGCGAACACGCGGGCAACCGAACGATGTGCCTTACTACACGTCCCCCGCCGTCCGGATCCGTCCGTGCAGCCTCAGCTGTCAGGATCCGTCTATGCACGTCTCTTATACACTACGCGGCGAAGCGATGCCCAGCTCTTGCGTCTGGCACTCCGCTCGTCCGCGAAACCTCTTCCTCGAAACGACAATGGTCGCGCCGCGCAAAGGCGCGATGAAGAAGCTTCTTCGGCGATTGAAAATGTCGCCGGAGCAACGGACGCGCGATATCGCCGCAGCACCAGACAGGATCGTTATGCGCGATCATATATTCCCTGAAGTAGCACGACGCGGCGGAGACATTCTTTTCGTTGGCGTACGCGCCTACACGGCTGAATACCCCGACCAGTTTGAGGAATTCGGCGGAACCTGCTGGACGATCGATCGTGATCGGGCCGCAATCGCCTACGGGGTGGCGGGGCGGCACGTGACAGGCTGTGTAACACGCGTCGACAGTCTTTTTTCAACCTGCCGGTTCCGGACGATCGTGCTCACGGGCGTGCTGGGCTTCGGAGTCAATCGATTCTCGGACCAGATCAAGACAATTGCGGCGTGCGCGGCAATCTTGGAGCCGGAAGGCACGTTGGTTCTCGGATGGAACGACCGCCGCGTCCATTCATCGCTGTTCGAGGAAGCTGCGAGCCGCTGGTTCGACTTCCGCAATTTCGGAACCCTGCCGCCGCGCATCTGGGTGAGGGGCTACGACCACAATTTCGCATTTCTCAGACGGCGTGCGAGTGACGCTTGAGGCGCAGGTTTTGTCAGCAGTCGCACATCTCAGGCGAGCTTGTGGACCCGTGGGTTCCGGTTCCGGTTGCGGCCGGAACCGGCTCACCCGCCGTACCTACTTTCAGCGCGGTCCATAAGCCCGTCACGCAGCGTTTCGCCTAAGCCGTTGAATGCGATGCCAAACCCCCAAACATGGTTGCCGTGGCTGTCAGTGGACAAGCTTCGTCGGCTGCGCAGGAACAAGCGCTTCGAGGATTCCGCAATTCTTGGTGGCGCCACCCGTGCACGTCTCGCTGAGCTGCGCCAATTCCTGGCGAAGTGTGGTCAGATTTGCGATCTTGCGGTCGACTTCCTCGATGTGGTCACGCGCGGTGTCGTGAACGCTCGCGCATCCCGTCTGCGCATCGCCCGAAAGACTCAGGAGCTTGCGGACCTGATCGAGCGAGAAGCCGAGATCGCGCGCGCGGCGAATGAACTGCAGGCGCACGAGTTCCTGGCTGCCGTAAATCCGGTAATTGCCTCCGGTGCGCGCAGGCCGCGGAAGAAGCCCTGCCTTCTCATACCACCGGATCGTCTCGACTTTCGTATCCGTCGCACGAGACAAATCCCCGATCCGCAGTGCAGGCAACGCCGCAATCCTTATCGACACAAAAAAACATTCAGAAACTGCTTGACCCTGTAGCGTCTTCAGGGTGCATAGGCGAATTAATTCGGGTCGACAAAAGGCTTTTTGCGACAAAAATGATGATGCGGTGGCGAATTTCGGAAAACAACCAGCGGAAGCGTGGTTTAGCCTCCGTGCGGCAGTTATTCTGCATGCTCGCGTTGGTTTTCGGCATTTTCTCCCTGGCTGGCGGCACCGTCGCGCACGCGATGGAGCCTGTGCAATGTGTCGAGTTGAGCGACACCATGGGCTCGGATCATGCGTCTGGCGACAATGATCAGGTCCCTTCCGATTTCGGCAAGGCCTCGCCGCATCACCATGGCGGCTGCCATAGCCATCAGTTAAACGAACCGCGCACCGAAGGCATCTCGAACTTCACACCAACCTCGGCCGCCACTTTCGTCTTCAGCGTCGTCGACGCCATCATTTCGACCGAACCAGACCCGGCGCTTCGCCCCCCGATCGCCTGACATTCCGCTGATCTGCCCGCGCGCGGAGCCACTGGATTTGTCAGGAGCTATCTCACATGAAACGTATCATCGCGGCCGCGCTGGCCGCGGCGTCGATCGCCACCGCGGCGACGGCGCAAACCGGCATAGCGCCGGAGCCAGCGTCCACGCCTGTGCTGCACAACGGCAGCGCTATTACCCTGGACGACGTCATTCGAGCCGTTGGCGTCGACCGTCCCACCGTGCGGTCTCCGCAACAGACCGTCCCTCCCCCGGCACCGGCGCTGTCCTCCGCCGCGGCGGGCATTGAGGCCGCCCAAGCAGCGCGGCGCGTTGCGGGTGTGCGCCCCAACCCGCAGATTCAGGGCCAATTCGAAAACGTTATCGGAAGCGGTCCCTATCGCGGCACGTCGAGTGCCGAGACGACAGTCGCTCTCGGCGTCCCGCTCGAACTCGGCGGCAAGCGGCCAGCGCGCGTTGCGCTCGCCACCGCACGCCTGTCACGGGCGGAGATCCAGGCCGAAATCGCGCGCGCAGACCTGCGGCTTCGTATCACGCAGCTTTATGTCGACACGGTCGCCGCCGAACGACGTGCGCAGGTCCTGAGCGAGCAGGCAGGAATAGCCTCCAACACTCTGCGCATCGCGACCGCGCGCATCAGGGTCGGCGCGGTCAGCCCGATCGAGGGCCAGCGTGCCGAAGTGCTGCAGATCAATGCGCAGATCGCCGCCGATAACGCGGCGCGGGAAGCCCAGGCAGCACGCCTCAATCTGGCGACCGTCGCGGGGCAGCCGATCGTCGGCCCGCTCGATTTCGCGTGGTTCGACCGGGTACAGGGTTACGGTCCGGTCGAGCCCATCGACGTTGATGGCACGCTCGCTCTGGCCGCGGCACAGGCCGATGTGAAATCGGCGACGGCACAGGTCCGCGTGGCGCAGTCGCTCCGGGTTCCCGACGTGACTGTCAGCGCCGGCGCACGGCGACTGGAAGCGACGAAGGACATTGCGGCTGTCTTCGGCGTCACCATTCCGTTTCCGGTCTTCAACAACGGCAGCGCGCTGGTTGCACAGTCGCGGTCTGAAGAGCGACAGGCGGTTGCACAGCGCAATCTTGCCGTCATCGATACGCAACAGGCCATCACCCAGGCGCAGACCGAAGTGGCCAATGCCGCCGCGACGGCGCGTGCGGCCGGTGGTCCCGGCCTCGCCGCCGCCCAGGAAGCCGCACGCATCGCGCGCATCGGCTGGGCACAGGGCAAATTCGACCAGATTGCCCTGCTCGACGCCGAACGTACCCTTTCGCTGACACGGCAGGCGCATGTCGATGCACTGGCCGCCTATCATAACGCCCAGGCCCGCCTCGAACGGCTGACGACGCCTGCGAGCACTGCTCCCGGAGAAAATCGATGAACACTGAGGATATGCCCCAAAACCGTCGTTTGCTCGGTGGCGCAGCGGCCGTGGCGCTCGTCGCGGCGCTGGCCGGATTTACCGTCGCGAAGTGCACAAGCAGCGCCCCCACCCCAGAAGCGCCAGCGGCAAAGGAAGAAGCCGCCAAGGCGCCGACGGAAACGTTGACGATATCCGCGCAGGCGATCAGCCAGGCCGGGATCGCTACGGAAACAATCCGCGCTGGCGGACTTGGCGCCGAAATCGTCTCGCAAGCGCTGATCACGGCGGCGCCGTCGGGTGAGGCGATCGTCACGGCCCGGGCAGGCGGCGCGGTTACGCGACTCCTGAAGCGCCTGGGCGACCCCGTTCGCGCAGGCGAAGCCTTGGCGATCGTCGAAAGCCGCGATGCGGCACAAATCGCGGCGGACCGGTCCGTCGCCGGTGCGAAAGCGGTGCTCGCGCAAAAGGCGCTGGCGCGCGAGCAATATCTGTTCGGCCAGAGAGTCTCGGCGCGGGTCGATCTCGAACAGGCCCAGGCCGAGGCCGCGGCTGCTGCGGCCGAGGCACGCCGGGCTCAAGCGGCGGCCGGCGCCGCCAATGTAACGAGCGACGGGCGCGGCGTCGTCGTTGCCAGCCCGATTTCAGGGCGAGTGACCTCGGAGAACGCAAGCCTAGGCGCATTCGTTCAGCCGGAAACCGAACTTTTTCGCGTTGCCGATCCGTCGAAAATCCAGGTCGAAGCCGCTGTCGGCCCTTCCGATGCACAACGCTTGAGCCCCGGCGACCGGGCCGTGATCGAGCTTCCCGACGGCAAGACGCTCGAAGCCCGTGTTCGCGCCGTAACGCCAGGACTTCAGGGCGATACCCGCTCTGCGACGGCGGTACTCGACGTGTCTGGCAGCCTGCAGCCCGGTTTGGCGGTGCGCGTCAGACTTCGACCCAGCCGCGGCGAAATCTCGAACGGGATCGTCGTGCCCGAAGAAGCGGTCCAGACGCTCGAAGGCCGCGATATCGTGTTCGTGAAAACCAACGCCGGATTCCGTGCACAGCGTGTCACGGTCGGCCAGCGGAGTGCTGGCCGCGTCGAAGTGCTCAACGGCCTAAAAACAGGTCAGCAGGTCGCGACGCGCAACGCGTTCCTGTTGAAAGCAGAGCTCGGCAAGGGCGCCGGTGAGGGAGAATAAGCCATGATTGCTAGCCTCATGGCGCTCTCCGTCCGCGCCCGCTGGACGGTCCTGTTCCTCTTCATCGCCATCGCCGGGCTCGGCATCTGGCAGCTCACCAAGCTGCCGATCGATGCTGTCCCCGACATCACCAACAAACAGGTCCAGATCAACACGATCGATCCGCGGCTCTCGCCGGTCGAAATCGAAAAGCTCGTCACCTACCCCGTCGAAATCTCGCTTGCCGGTATTCCCGGCCTCGAGACGACACGGTCCGTTTCGCGCAACGGCTTCAGCCAGGTCACGGCCATCTTCTCGGACTCGACCGACCTTTATTTCGCGCGTCAGCAGGTGGGCGAACGGCTACGGCAGGCGACCGACAAATTGCCGGACGGCGTCCAGCCGCAGGTCGGCCCCGTCACGACCGGTCTGGGCGAAGTCGTCATGTATACGGTCGGGTACGCAAACCCCGACGGCGTTGGCGCCAAGAAAGTTGCGGGCCAGCCCGGCTGGCAGCCTGACGGCAGCTATCTGACCCCCGAAGGCGAGAAGCTCAGCGACCCCATTTCCAAGGCCGGCTATCTAAGGACCGTGCAGGACTGGATCGTCAGTCCGCAGTTGAAGGCGGTCGGTGGTGTTGCCGGTGTCGACTCGATCGGCGGTTTCGCCAAGACATTCGTCGTCGAGCCCGACCCCACCCGTCTCGCCAGCTTCGGCATCTCCTACACCGAGCTCGGGCAGGCACTTGAAAAGGCCAACCTCGCAGTCGGCGCAAATTATTATAATCGCGGCGGCGAGGCCTATCTCGTCCGCGTCGATTCCCGCGTTCGCACCGTCGACGAAATCCGTAACGCGGTTGCCGCCACACGCGGCGGCGTCCCGATTACCGTCGGGCAGATCGCGGACGTCAAGGTCGGAGGCGATCTTCGGACCGGCGCTGGCAGCCTCAACGGCAAGGAAGCGGTGATCGGCACGGTGCTCATGCTGATCGGCGAAAACAGCCGCGTCGTCGCCGATGGCGTCTCGGCAAAGCTCGATCAGGTCGCAAAGACGCTTCCGCCCGGCGTCCAGGTGAATGTCGTTCTCGACCGTGCCAAGCTGGTCAACGCGACGGTCGGCACTGTCGAACGAAACCTGACCGAAGGCGCGTTGCTCGTGGCCGCCTCGCTGTTTATCCTGCTCGGCAACTGGCGCGCTGCCGTCATCGCCGTCCTCGTCATTCCCTTCTCGTTCCTCATGATGGCGATGGGGATGAATGCGTTTCGTGTCCCCGGTAATCTCATGAGCTTGGGCGCGCTCGACTTCGGTTTGATCGTCGACGGCGCGGTCATCATCATCGAAAACTGCCTTGCGAGGCTCGCGCACCGCCAGGAACACGAAGGCAGGCTGCTTTCGCTCAACGAACGTCTCGAAGAGACGATGCGGGCCAGCCAGGAGATGATCAAGCCGACAGTGTTCGGTCAGGCCATCATCCTGCTCGCCTTCGCGCCTTTGCTGATGTTCACCGGTGTCGAAGGTAAGACCTTCTCGCCGATGGCGATCACTATCATGCTCGCGCTCGTGGCGGCGTTCATCCTCGCGATCACGCTCGTTCCCGCGCTCGTCGCCCTGCTCATTCGCGGCCGCGTGGCGGAAAAGGAAGTCTGGCTGATCCGCAAGACCAAGGACCGCTACCTACCCCTTCTCGACAAGGCGATCGCCAAGCCATGGCCGTTCGTGCTCGGCGGTCTGGCGTTTTTCCTCGCGGCAATCCCGGCGTTCGGCGTGCTGGGCTCGGAATTCATTCCGCAGCTCGACGAGAAGAACCTGGCCCTCGCTTCGACGCGTGTGCCCTCGGTCAGTC
The DNA here is from genome assembly GCA_040388515.1 of Pseudomonadota bacterium. Lineage (GTDB taxonomy): Bacteria > Pseudomonadota > Alphaproteobacteria > Sphingomonadales > Sphingomonadaceae > Sphingomonas_O. Next base: position 25,924 of record JAZKBQ010000016.1, read on the forward strand.
TCGAACAGTCACTCACGATGCAGCGCCGCGTGGAGGAGGCCGTCAAAAAGCTTCCCGAAGTCGAGCTGATGTTTTCGAAGACCGGGACGGCGGAAGTCGCAACCGATCCCATGCCCCCGAACATCTCCGACGGTTTCGTGATCCTGAAACCCAAGGACCAATGGCCGGCAGGCGTGACGAGCAAAGCCGACGTCGTCGCGCGCATCGAAAAGGCAGCAGGCGGCCAGCTCGGCAACCTGTACGAAGTCAGCCAGCCGATCGAGTTGCGCTTCAACGAGCTGATCGCCGGCGTCCGCGGCGACGTCGCCATCAAGATGTACGGCGACGACCTCGACAAGATGTCGCTGGCAGCGAACGAGATGGTCCGCATCCTGCAGACGATCCCGGGCGCGGGCAGCGTCAAGGCGGACCAGGTCGGTGGTGCGCCGACGCTGGACGTCAAACTCGACCGCCCCGCGATCGCCCGGCTGGGCCTGACGGTCCAGGAGGTCGCCGACACAATCGCGGCCGCCATGGGCGGGCGCGAATCCGGACTCGTCTACGAAGGCGATCGCCGTTTCGACGTGACGGTCCGTGTGCCGGAGACCACCCGGGTGAACCTCGACGCGATCCGGACACTGCCCGTGCTGCTGCCGTCGGTCGACGGGCGCTCGCGCGGTCAGGTGCCGCTGGCACAGGTCGCACAGATCCGGCTCACTGAAGGATTGAACCAGGTCAGCCGCGAAAACGGCAAGCGCCGTGTTGTGGTGCAGGTCAATCTCGAAGGCCGCGATGCGGGGTCGTTCGTCCAGGAGGCGCAGGCGAAGCTCGCGCAGGTCAAGCTCCCGGCCGGCTATTATGTCGAATGGGGCGGGCAGTTCGAGAGCTTGCAGGCTGCATCGAAGCGGTTGTCCATCGTGGTTCCCCTGTGCTTCGCGGCAATCTTCGGGCTGCTCTACATGGCACTTGGCAGCTTCGGACGTGCGGCAGCGGTGTTCCTTGCCGTTCCGTTGGGTCTGGCGGGCGGTGTCTTCACCCTTGCGCTGACCGGGATCAACTTCTCGGTATCGGCGGCGGTGGGCTTCATCTGCCTCGCCGGTGTGGCGGTGTTGAACGGTCTGGTGGTGATGACCGCCATCCGGGAACACAGCGAAGCCGGCATGCCTATCTCCGACGCGATCCGCGCCGGGATGACCGAGAAGATGCGGGCGGTGCTCATGACGGGCTTTGTTCCGGCGATCGGCTTCGTTCCGATGGCGCTCGCGACGGGTACGGGTGCGGAAGTGCAGAAACCGCTTGCGACGACCGTTATCGGCGGCCTGATCGCAGCGACCATTCTGACGCTGCTCGTTCTTCCGGCCATCGCGCAGCTCGTTCTTGGAGCGGTCGAGCGCCGGCGTACCCGGCAGACGCCGGTTCCCGACGACGTCGCTCACGACGCCGTCGCCACCTGAGGCCATTGGAGATTGCCCGATGGCTCTGATCCGATCTCTGGCCGGCGGTACCATGACGTCACTGCTCCTCGCCAACGTGCTGCATCCCAGCATCGAGGCGGATGGTGGCCCGTTCGGTATCACCGACCTCGAGATCGGGTCACACCGGATCGCCTGGTCTTGGACGGTCTTCGTCGTCGTCACCATCGTATTGTGGCTCATCGACAAGGCCATCGAGCAGATAAGTTAGGGAGTTGGTTATCATGAACGAACCGATCAAATTGCTGCGCATCTACACCGATGAAGCGGCCTATGTGGGCGACCGCAAAGTCTATGAAGTGATCGCCTCGCGCGCCCGCGCGGCTAAGGTCGCAGGTGCAACGGTGCTCGAAGCCCTGATCGGCTTCGGCCGCTCGGCGCATCTGCATCAACGTCATGTGCTTGAAAGCGACCGCGCGGTTGTCATCGAAATCGTCGATCGCGAGGACCGCCTCCGGCGCTTCGTCGCGCAGCTGACCGACGTCGGCGGCATCGGATTGATGACACTCGAGGCTGTCGAAGTGGTCCGGGGCGCCGACCGCGCGTTTGCGGACGGCTGAGCACAAGTGCATGTTCATGGTCAAAAGCACCCTCGTGTGTGACGCGCCGATCGGCCGGGTCTGGCGCATCACGACCGACTTCGACAGCTATGCCGAGTGGCACCCGGCATTCTCCTTGTCCGGTGAAGCGGAAAGCGGCGCGAAACTCACGTTGAGTTTTCGCGCAGCACCGGGGCCGTTGCCCACGATGAACACCGATGCGCGGGTGACCCGGCTGGACCGCCCAAATGCAGTTGCTTGGCGCATCGGAATCCGGGGTGTGCTCCAGATCGAGCACGGCTTCGATCTCGCCAAGGCCGGCAGCGGCACGCGCATCCGGCACTGGATGCGGTGCACCGGACTCCTGTCGCGGATCGGTGCCAAGGCCTTCCTGGGCAAGACGGAAAGCAATCTCGCTGTGGTCACTCGTAGTCTCGCCGCCTTTCTGCGGCGCGCGACAACCATCGCACGCTATGCGCCGGCGCGCGGACGGTCGCACTGATGAGCAGCCTCGCTCTCGAGCGACGCACCCTGTGGATCGTGCTCGTCCTCAACGGAGCGATCGCTGCCGCGTTTCTCGCGGCGGGCGCGATCGCCGATTCCAGTGCACTGATCGCGAACGGGGTCGACAATCTGTCCGACGCCGCCGTCTACGCGCTCAGCCTGCTCGCTTTGACCCGCGGCGACCGATGGAAAACGCGCGCGGCGCTGGTGTCGGGAGTGATGCTTCTGGTTTTCGCGGGCGGCGTGATGCTCGACGTGGGGCGTCGTTATTTCGAGGGAAGCGATCCCATCGGTCCCATGATGATGATCATGGCGGCGATAGCGGGTGTCGTGAACTACCTTTGCCTGCGCCTGCTCCAGCGGCTCGAAAAGCCCGACGTCAATCTGCGGGCGGCTACCACGTTCAGCTTCAACGACTCGATATCGAACGGCGGCATCCTGGTCGCGAGCGTGCTCGTGATCTGGCTCGGCAGTAACTGGCCAGACCTCATGGTCGGGTTTGCGACGGCGCTCATCGCCATCAAGGGCGGGATCGAGATCCTCCGCGACGCGTGCTCCGAGATGCGACTGTCGAAGGAGAGCGCATGATGACCGCCCGCTCCCGCGACGATGCCAAACGCAAGCGACGCGCCCGGCCCGGTGTCCGCCGCCGGCGCACGCAGGCGATCGTGGCAAAGGTCGAAGCGGGCAATCTTGCAGACGGCAGGATCGATGACCGTGGCGAGACCGAAATCTGGCTCCAGATCCAAGCGCGCCTGGAGATCGATTATCTGCGCCGGCGTGCCGAGCAGCAGCTCGAACTGGCGCAGGCTGCAAGCCACATCGCGGCCGTCGCTGCCCATGTCACGATCGCCGAGGCCTATCTGGAACGCGTCGTCGCGCTCGAGGAACTCTGGCAATCCGCCGACTGTCCCGGCGACTCCGCCGCGCCTGCAACGCCGCAGGCTCCATCCATTCCCAATGCCCCGCTCATTCAAGGAGACGACCGATGACGGAAGTGCTCACGCTCGACATTCCGGTGGTCCTGCCCAATGTGCCAGACGCGACCGACGCCTGTGTCAAACGTCTGACGGACGACCTCGGCGCACGTGCCGGCATCGTTCGCGCGCATGTTGATCTCGACGCGCCCAGCGGCCCCGCCAAGCTGTGCATCCACTATGACCCCGTTATTCTTCCCCTGCCGCGTATCCGCGAGCTCGTTCGGGCCGCAGGCGCCAGCATCTCCGAACGCTTCGGCCATGTGACCTGGCAGATCGACGGCCTGTCTCACCAGCGGAAGGCGCGCCGGATCAGCGCGCGCCTGGCCGAGATCCCGGGCGTGCTCGAAGCCGAGACGAGTTCGGTGGGAACCATGCGCATCGAATTCGACCGCGGCTCGACCTCGGAAGATGCGCTCAGGGCCGAACTTGCCAAGGCCGGTATCCCGCTCAAGAAAGAGCCACGCGCCCGTTCCCAGCAGACCGATCGCGCGCACGCTCACCCTCCCCATCAGGATCATGGTCATGACGGCGGCCGTGGACATGATCACGCTCACGATCACCGGGGGCACACGCACGGGGTTCATGACGGATCCGGTAACGACGGGTCCGAAAAGCATGGTCCCGGCGACGGCCATGACCATGCGCACGCCGACTTCCTGGGTCTCAATACCGAGCTCATCTTCGCGCTGGCGTGCGGCGCCGTCCTCGCCATCGGCTTCGCGATCGAAAAGCTCGTAGGCAGCGCGCCCGGCTGGGTTCCGACCGCGCTTTACATGGCCGCCTATGTCTTCGGCGGTTTCTTCACGCTGCGCGAAGCGATCGACAATCTTCGCCTGAAGAAGTTCGAAATCGACACGTTGATGCTGGTCGCCGCTGCGGGCGCGGCGGCGCTCGGCGCATGGGCCGAGGGCGCCCTGCTGCTGTTCCTGTTCAGTCTTGGCCATGCCCTCGAGCATTATGCCATGGGCCGGGCCAAGCGCGCGATCGAGGCCCTGGCGAAGCTGGCGCCTGCGACGGCGCGCGTGCGCCGCGACGGTGCGACGGTGGAAATCCCGGTCGAACAGCTGGCCGTCGGCGATATCGTCGTTGTCCGCCCCAACGAGCGCCTGCCTGCCGACGGCTTTATCGTCCTCGGGTCGAGCGCGATCGACCAGGCGCCGGTCACGGGCGAGAGCATTCCCGTCGACAAGGTTGCGGTGACAGACCCGGTCGCGGCACGGGCGAGGCCCGAACAGGTCGACGCGTCCAGCCGCGTCTTCGCCGGCACGATCAACGGGGGTGCGGCGATCGAGATCGAAGTCACCCGCCGGTCGAGTGAAACCGCGCTCGCCAAAGTGGTCAAAATGGTCAGCGAGGCGGAGACGCAGAAGTCACCGACCCAACGTTTCACCGACCGTTTCGAGCGCGTATTTGTCCCGGCAGTGCTTGCGCTGGCGTTCAGCCTTTTGTTCGCCTGGGTCTTCGTCGACGAGCCCTTCCGCGACAGCTTCTACCGCGCCATGGCCGTCCTCGTCGCAGCAAGCCCGTGCGCGCTCGCCATTGCAACGCCCAGCGCCGTCTTGTCGGGGGTGGCACGAGCCGCGCGAGGCGGGGTGCTGATCAAGGGGGGTGCGCCGCTCGAAAATCTTGGCTCACTCAAGGCGATCGCGTTCGACAAGACCGGTACGCTGACCGAGGGCAAGCCGAAGATCACCGACGTGGTCCCGATCGACGCCGCTGACGAAGTCGAGCTTCTGGCGATTGCTGTCGCGGTGGAAGCCCTGAGCGATCATCCGCTAGCGCAGGCGATCGTAACCCAGGGCCGCGAGCGTCTCGGCGACCGCGCACTACCGGACGCGAGCGATCTCAAGAGTCTCACCGGCCAGGGGGTCACCGCAACCGTCGGTGGCGAGACGGTCTGGATCGGAAAGGCCGAGATGTTTGGCACCGATGGCATTCCGGCGCTCGGGGACGCAACCGCAAAGGCGATTACTGCCTTGCGGGCGAACGGCCGTACCACGATGGTCGTGCGCAAGGGATCCAAGGACCTCGGGGCGATCGGGCTGATGGACACGCCCCGCAAGGTCGCAAAAGCCGCCCTTCGCCGCCTGCACGACATGGGCATCACCCGGATGATCATGATCTCGGGCGACCATCAGCGCGTGGCGCAGGCGATTGCCAGCGACGTCGGCCTCGACGAGGCCTGGGGCGACATGATGCCCGAACAGAAGGTCGCAGCGATCAAGGAATTGGCGGGCGAAGACAAGGTCGCGATGGTCGGTGACGGCGTCAACGACGCGCCGGCCATGGCGAATGCGACTGTCGGAATCGCCATGGGAGCTGCCGGGTCGGACGTCGCGCTCGAGACGGCGGACGTGGCGCTGATGGCCGACGATCTCGCCCATCTGCCCTTTGCGGTCGGACTGAGCCGGAAAACACGCTCCATCATCCGGCAGAACGTGTTCGTCAGCCTGGGCGTCGTGGCTATCCTCGTGCCGGCGACCATTCTCGGTCTCGGGATCGGGCCTGCGGTCGCGATGCACGAGGGATCGACCTTGCTGGTCGTCATCAATGCCCTACGGCTGCTGGGCTATCGCGAACCCGACATGAGTGCGGCATGACCCTGGCAATCGGCGGCCGGGGCATGCTCGCTCTGGGTTACACCGTCATCCCGACGTTCGCGGTGATTGCGGGCACGGTTCTTGCGAGCGTCAAGCGCCCGAGCGACTCGTTTATTAGCGCCATGCAGCATCTGGCGGCCGGCGTGGTGTTTGCGGCCGCGGCGACCGAGATTTTGCCGCAGGTCATGCACCAGGCCGATCCCGTGGCGACGTTTGTTGGTGGTGCGCTCGGCGTCGCGCTGATGCTTGGTCTCAAGAGCGTCGAAGCCCGTTTCCGCGGTCCGGCCGCGCTTCTCGGCGCGATCGGTGTCGACATCCTCGTCGACGGGCTCGTGCTCGGCCTCGCATTCGTCGCGGGTGCCAAGGCGGGGATCCTCCTTACGCTCGCCTTGACGCTCGAGGTGCTCTTCCTGGGCGTCGTTCTCACAACCGAGCTCAGCGAGACCATCGTATCGCGGGCACGTGTCATTCTCGTCATTGCCGGACTCGCGCTTCTGTTGCCCCTGGGAACACTGGCCGCCCTGCCGGTGGCGACACTTTCTCCTGCCGTGATCGCGGGCTTCCTCAGCTTCGGCCTCATGGCGCTGCTCTATCTCGTGACCGAGGAATTGCTGGTTGAAGCGCATGCCAAGCCTGACTCCCCGCTCATCAGCGCCATGTTCTTTGCCGGTTTTCTCGGTCTCCTTTTGATCGAGGAAGCCTTGGGATGATCGACAGGCGGGTCCGTCATGCCGCGTAGTCGCCGGCCACGGCAGAAGCGCTCGGAGGTGCTGCGGCAGGAGGAACAGCGGCACGAGCGCCTTCTGGCCCGCAAGCGTACGCTCGATCGCGCAACCATGCCGATCTTTGTCGCCAGCCTCTTGCCCATTCCGATAGCCTATCTCGGTGTCGGCGATGCCGGTCACGAACATCGTCTCGGTTTTTGCGTGACGCAAGTGGCGACGCCGTTCGTCGCCATCGCGTTTGGCATATTCGCCGTCCTCCTCTTTCTCGGAGGCACGATGACGGCCCGGCGCGTCTGGCGGCTCAAGCTCGTTCCCGCCCGTCGCGAGGTCGCCTTCCTGATCCTCGTCGGCATGACCGGCGCGGCCCTGAGCATCTGGATCGCGCGCAACATCCTTCAGCACGGATGTCTCGCATGACGGTCGCGGCACGAGCACGCGCCGGCCACGGCCGGTACGGTGGAGATATTACGGGAGAGACGACATGCGAAAACTGATCGCGGTGGTGGGCCTCGCGCTGCTGGCGACGGCGTGCTCGGGCGACGAGGATTTTACCAGTCCGAGTCAACGCGAAGCGAAGCAGCGCGCATCGACAGCGGCGTCACGCAATGCCCAGGAGATGCACCGCGGAATGGCGCTCGATTACACGGGCGACACCGACACGGACTTCGTCATCGGCATGATCCCGCGCCATCAAGGCGCGATCGACATGGCACGCGCAGAACTGGCGCATGGACAGGATCCCGACGCGCGAAAGCTGGCGCAGAAAATCGTCGATACCCAGAGCGCAGAAATTACGCAGATGCGCGCCTGGCTGGCCAGACGCCAAGCGGCCAAAACAACGACAAACGCGCAAGGGTCGGTCCGAAAATGAGCCGTACGTCTCAATCACGGCCACAACGACGCGCCTTTACCGAGACAAGCAAGATGCAGTTACCGGGGACCCGGCCCCGGAGCATGAGTGTTCATGCTTAGCGGTGGCAAGCCCTTCGGATCTCGCAGCCGCCGCACCGGGCCGATTTCACGAGTCGGGGTTCGCATAATCCCATGGCCGATCACGGGCGCCGACCCACGTCTTGCGCAGCCAAGTCTGAGCGCGCGCGATGCGGGTTCCCGCCAGCATAGACACAGGGACGCAGGCGCGCCGACCGGTCGAGCCTTTGGCATGGCCGAGCCGCTTTCTCGCCGCCGACCATGGAAGAGGCAGCAAATTCCAATAAAATGTGTTCTGCTTCGCGCAGGATGACGCATTGGGGACATTGAGACTATGGCAGCTCACGATCATGCTTCGGGCGGACATGCCCATGACCATACGAAGACCGCCAATGTAAGAATGCTCGGCTGGGCGCTCGGGCTGACATCGACATATCTCGTCGCCGAGGTCATCGGCGGTTTCGTCTTCAATAGCCTCGCCCTTCTTTCCGACGCGGCGCATATGATGACCGACGTCGCCGCGCTCATCATCGCGCTGATGGCCATAAACCTTGGCCGGCGTGCCGCCGACGACCGGCGCACCTTCGGATATCGGCGGTTCGAAATCCTGGCAGCGGCGTTCAACGCCATCCTGCTTTTCGCCATCGCAATTTACGTGTTCGTCGAGGCGATCAAGCGATTCAACAATCCCGAACCCGTCCAGTCCTGGGGGATGCTGATCGTCGCTGCCATCGGTCTTGTCGTAAACCTGATTTCCATGCGGCTGCTGTCCGCAGGCAAGGACGCCAGCTTCAACGTCAAGGGCGCGTATCTGGAAGTCTGGGCCGACATGATCGGGTCGGTCGGCGTTATCGCGGGAGCCCTGGTCATCAAGTTCACCGGCTGGTCGTGGGTCGATCCGATCGTCGCCGTCGCAATCGGCCTGTGGGTTCTGCCGAGGACATGGATCCTGTTGCGCGACACGACCAACGTCCTGCTCGAGGGCGTTCCAGGCGGACTTTCGCTCGGGGACGTCCGGAGTGCGATTGCCGGCATTGCCGGGGTCGCCGGCGTGCACGACCTCCACGTCTGGTCGATGTCCAACGACGACACCAGCTGTACGGTGCACGTGAGCCTTACATCCGACGCGAATTCGGATGGGGTGCGCAGGGCGGTAACGACGATGATCGAGGAGCGTTTCGACATCAGCCACACCACCGTTCAGACCGAGGCGCTCGGCGAAGACTGTGGTGCTGCCCATGGTCACGCCTGAGCACCGCGCTCGATCGGGGAAACCTTCGCGGCTCTGGACTCCCGAGGACGACCTGCGGTTGCGCGATCAACTGAGCGCGCGCAAATCGATCGGCGACATCGCGTCGGATCTCGGCCGGACGAGCGACGCAATTCGCGGTCGCGCGCAAAAACTCGGACTGTCCATGACGCCACGCTTGCGACCCTGGCGCCCCTATCCGAAAAGAACCTAGCGCGACCGATCGCCAGCAGGGCCACCTGGCGGATTGTTCTCCCGGCACACCAGCCTGGATCCGCCCTCTCTTCCGCCGCGGTCGGTGGCCGCTTATGTGGCGGGTGCCCGGTCGTCGGCATACAGGCGGTGCTCGACCCGAACCAGTGCGATTTCTGCGGGACGATCAGTCTTCAGCAGCGCCTGAAAGCCCGCGGTTTTCGCGCCCCGCGCCGGCAAGACGTCCCAGCGCGTATCGACCGTGACCGGAGCGCTGTTGTCGGCGAACCGGCCCTCGATATGGAGATGCCCGCGGAGTGACCCGAGATAGAATTCCTGCCGCCGCACGCGTCCGAGAACCTGGATGCCCTTGGGATCCGGATAGGCATTGACCCAGAAGACCTGAAGAACGCGGCTGCCCGCAACCGATAACGGGGTTTGCAAGCGCTGGTTCATGACGCACGCCCCAAGCGCGCCTGCCATTACCACGAGCACCGCTGCCCGCGTCACTGTGAACCGGCTGAATGATGCGTGCATGCGCGTTTAATCCCGAGAAAGAACGGGCCTGAAGGACCCGCTCGTCATTAGATCATTGCTCGCGAATTTGACACAAAAAAAGCGACACGTGCGTATCCGCAAAGGCCTGCGTCGCCGCCGGATCGTGACGAAGATGCCGGCCGGTGGAATAGCGACCGTCGTTGGCCGCAGCCACCGCAACGATCGTCCGGTCGGCATCGCGAATTGCCGCGGGTCGCGCCGCGATGCGCACGATCGCACCCTCGGCGAGGGGTTCGAGCATTTCGCCGCGGCCGACGTCGACATAATGCGCTTTCCCATCGACCGCATCGACGAGAAGATAGTGACGATCCCGGTGCTCGTCGGCGAGGCCGCGCGCGATAACGCGCCCGACGAAGGGCGTGCCGTCGCTTTCGATGCTGAAGATTGTCGATCCGTCGCCTGACGATCAAGCCGGCGCGCGGTGAGCTCGCACCGCAGCGTCCGGATGATATCGCCGCGTTCGCCCATTGCCCGCAGCGTCGCCTCGAGGTCGTCGGCGAGTTGCCACCGGTTGCGACCGACATCGCGGGCGAGACCGAACGATTGAAGCGTCCGCAACCGGCCTGCGCGAAGCGCAGCCGCATGCGGATCGGGCGCGGCTGCAAAGACGACGCGTTCGGTGTCGGCATCGCGGAGTAGCGAACGGTCGAGGGCCGTCATCCGCGATGCGCCGACGTCGATGGCGACGACGTCGAGCACGGCGGCGTCGGGCAGGTCGATCAAGCGAAGCAGGATGCTCGCCGCCTTGCCCGATCCGACGCCGTTGATGACGTGCGGCGTGTCGGGATCCGCGCCGAACAGGTCGAGCAAGGCGCGACGGCGCTCGTCGAACGCGAATTCGGCCCCGCTGTTCTCGACGCTTTCCGCCGTCGCGTCGTTGCGCGCGGTCTGCGGCTCGGGACGTACCGACCAGTAACCGGACCCCGCGATGGCATCGGCGACCATCGCGCGCAGCGCCAGATGCGGTTGGAAATTCAGCGCTGTGCGAACGGCGGCATGGCGGTGGAGATCGACATAGGTCGTGAGCGGTCCCGACAGTTCGGGACGCGCCGGTTTAGGAGCATCCGTTTCACCGCCGTGCTCGACCCGGTGCCCCTCCTTCGCCGTCACATAACCCTCATGGAAGCTGACTTCGCCACGCCGCGTCTCGGCAATGTAAATGCGCCCGCCCTTTCGCTTGGTGGCCTTCACATGGTCGTAGCTGGCGTCGAGATCTCGGCCCCGCCGAACAACCAAGCCTTCAGCCAGTGGCCGGTCGGGCAACGCACCTCGGGATCGTCGGCGAGCGCGAGCCACCCCTTTTGCTGCGCCTTGCTCGCCGAGGTCAGCTGGCGGATCGTCGAACGGTCGATCTGCCCGCCGCCATACAGCGAGGGGATACGCGGCAGTAGATTGCCGAGCGCGAGGATGCGTTTCACGGCGAGCGTCGGCAGCCCGAACGTCGCGCTCAGGTCCTCGATGCCTTCCCCTGCTTAACCAACGCGGTGAAGGTTTCCATTGAGTCACGTCGTGGGGATCGCGCCGCGCGATGTCCTCGATTAGCGAGCTCCGAGCGCGGCGGCATCGTCGCCATCGTCGAGAATGGCGCACGGCATCGGTGCGGCCTCGCCAGTTTCCTTCGCGACGATGGTCGCGGCATGGAAGCGGCGGCGACCGGCCACACACGCACTTCACGGAAACGATCCGATTACAGAAACGATCGTTACCCGAATGGACCGAGACGCCATCGGCAGCTCAATGGAGCGCAGCGGAGAAGAGCTCGGTCGCGCTTGCACGAGACGCCTGTTCCCAAGCCTCAGCACATAACCCCAATCGATGCGGATGTTTTGGTCAAGGCTTACCAAACTGCGGGCGAAGGATTTTCGCGCCATCGCGCAACTGGTCTAGATAGTCGGACCAATGCTGCATCATCTTGACGCGCTCGTCCCAATATTCGCCGCGCGTGTAGGCACGTCGGACCATTGACGTGTCGAGATGCGCAAGCTGCTTCTCGATCGCGTCGGGATTCCAGATGCCCATCTCGTTGAGCAGCGTTGCGGCCATGGCTCGGAAACCATGCGCGGTCATTTCTTCCCGATTGTAACCAAGCCGCCGAAGTGATGCGTTGATCGTGTTCTCCGACATGCACTGCCGAGGCGAACGGAACGACGGAAAAAGAAATCTGCCGTGACCTGTCAAAACCCTCAGCTCGTTCAGGATGCCGAGTACCTGCTGTGACAGCGGCACGCGATGAGGACGGCGCATCTTCATCTTCTCTGCCGCCAACGACCAGACGGCTGTTGCGGTGTCGAATTCAGACCATTCCGCCCTGCGCAATTCGCCTGGTCGAACGAACAGATGTGGCGACAAGCGCAAAGCCAGTGCGGTGATTTCGTGGCCCTCGTACCCTTCGATTGCGCGCATGAGCGCGCCGGCCTCCTTTGGCGTGGTGATCGCGGCCAGATGCTTGACCTTTGGCGTAATCAGCGCCCCTCGAAGGTCGGACGCCATGTCGCGATCCGCACGGGCAGTCGCGATGGCATAACGAAACACCCTGCTAAGCACGCTGCGCATTCGCCGCGCGCTTTCATAACGCCCTGTCGCCTCGACCTTGCGCAGGACCGCCAACACCTCCTGCGGCGTGATCTGTGTGATCGGCAGCGTTCCGAGCATGGGATAGGCCATCCCCAGCAGCCAACGGATCTTGTCGACCGTGATCTGAGCCCGTCCTTCGCGTTCGGTTTTCGAAACCCATTCCTCCGCGATACCCTCGAAGGTGTTATCGGCGGCGACCTTGCGGGCGATGTTCTCGATCCGCTTTGCAACGGCAGGGTCCAGCCCGGCTGCTATCTTCTTTCGCGCAGCGGTCCGCAGGTCGCGCGCTTCCGCCAGCCCGACGTCGGGCCATATCCCGAAATGTAATGTCTTCTGACGGCCGGCGTATCGGTAGTTCATCCGCCAGAGTTTCGTGCCGTTGGGTTGCACGACCAAGTAGAGGCCGCCGGAATCGGCAACCTTCTGCGCGTGTGCCTGCGGCTTGATGTGCGTGATCTGGATGTGATTCAGTGCCATGATGGTCCTAGCTCCAAAGGGCTCGCCAGAACCATCAAAAAGACCATCAAAGTGATGGTCCTGCCGATGGATTCGGGTGGATGAGCCCGGATTCCATTCGGCGATTTTCGTCGGAATTATGCTGGAAAACCAGCTGCTTAGCGGACGTCTCCGGACTTCCCCGGAAAGGCCTCTGGTGCCCAGAAGAGGACTCGAACCTCCACGCCCTTGCGAGCGCCAGCACCTGAAGCTGGTGCGTCTACCAATTCCGCCATCTGGGCACGGGGTAG
>JAZKBQ010000017.1:0-21948 GCA_040388515.1 Pseudomonadota bacterium
CCGGCACGTCGAACCCGCTGTTCCTGCTCGACGAGATCGACAAGCTCGGCCAGGACTTCCGCGGCGATCCTGCATCCGCGCTGCTCGAGGTGCTGGACCCGGAACAGAACAACAAGTTCAACGACCATTATCTGGAGATCGACATCGATCTTTCGGACGTGATGTTCGTGACCACGGCCAACACGCTCAACCTGCCGCAGCCGTTACTCGACCGCATGGAGATCATCCGGCTCGAGGGATATACCGAGGACGAGAAGGTCGAGATCGCCAAGCGCCACCTGATCGACAAGCAGATCGAGGCGCACGGGTTGAAGGCCGGCGAATTCGTGCTGACGGATGAGGGGCTTCGCACCCTGATCCAGCAATACACGCGTGAGGCCGGTGTCCGTACGTTGGAGCGTGAGATCGCGAAGCTCGCACGCAAGGCGCTGCGCCAGATTCTCGAAGGCAAGGTCGCGTCGGTTACGATCACGCCGGAAAATCTCCACGAGTTCGCGGGCGTACAGAAGTATCGCCACGGTCTGTCGGAAGAGGAAAACCAGATCGGCGCCGTGACTGGCCTGGCCTGGACCGAGGTCGGCGGCGAATTGCTGACGATCGAAGCGGTGACCGTGCAGGGGAAGGGCGGGGTGCGCTCGACCGGCAAGCTCGGCGATGTCATGGGCGAATCCATCCAGACCGCGCTCAGCTACGTGAAGGCGCGTGCGCCCTCTTACGGGATCAAGCCCAGCCTGTTCGCACGCAAGGATCTGCACATCCACTTGCCCGAAGGGGCGGTGCCCAAGGATGGCCCGTCGGCAGGCATCGGCATGGTGACGGCAATGGTGTCAACTTTGACCGGTGTCGCTGTGCGGCGCGAGATCGCGATGACCGGAGAGGTCACGCTGCGCGGGCGCGTGCTGCCGATCGGCGGACTGAAGGAAAAGCTGCTCGCTGCACTGCGTGGCGGGATCACGACCGTGCTGATCCCGCAGGAAAACGAGAAGGATCTGGCCGAGATCCCCGCGAACATCCGCGAAGGTCTGAAAATCGTTCCTGTCCGGCATGTAGATGAGGTGCTGGCGCTCGCGCTCACCGAACCGCTGTCGCCGATCGAGTGGACCGAGGCGGACGAACTGGCAGCGCAGCCTCCGTTTCCCGTTTCGGCCCCGATCGAGGACGGCGCGCGGCACTGACATGGGTCAAATGCCGCAAAACGGCACGTAATCGTCACATTCGGTTACGCTTTTGCTTTGACTCGTGCTTGCGACTCGGTGTCTTGTACGCGGCTATCCGGTCCGCGATTCCGCTACGGGAGCGGAGTCTTTAATGGGGGATGCTTGGGGTATGAACAAACAGGAATTGATCGGCCATGTCGCCGATACGGCAGGCCTATCAAAGGGCGACGCGGTCAAGGCGGTGGAAGCAGTATTCGACACCATCAGCGGCGCGCTGAAACGCGGTGATGAAGTCCGCCTTGTCGGCTTCGGCACCTTCACTGTCACCAAGCGCAAGGCCTCGACCGGCCGCAATCCGCGGACCGGCGAACCCATGTCGATCAAGGCATCCTCGCAGCCGAAATTCAAGGCTGGCAAGGGCCTCAAAGACTCGGTCAACTGACCGGCTTTACAGGTTGATGCTGCGCCGCTAGTCGGCGCACCTCGAACGGGCGACGGCTTGGCTCAAGCGGTCGCCTCTTCGCTTTCAGGCGTGGGCGCATAGCTCAGCGGTAGAGCACACCCTTCACACGGGTGGGGTCGCAGGTTCAATCCCTGCTGCGCCCACCACGCCTTCCGGTCAGACGAACCCGAGGTTCCAGGTCGACGGAGTATAGTTGTTGATGTTCGGCAGGACCGTCGACATGTCGGTGTTCGAGACGCCGAACCAGCTTGCCAGCGTTGCCGCATACTGGTCCACAGAGGTCGTCGGAAGCAACCGACCCTGACCGACATCGCTGGGGCCGTTATTGGCATATTCCGGTGCCGTCCCGTACAGCCGCTTGCCGTTAACGGCGCCGCCCAGCACGAAGTGCATCGAACCCCAGCCGTGGTCGGAGCCGTCGGTGTTGGCCAGCAACGTCCGGCCGAAATCCGACGCGGTGAATTGCGTCACCTTGTCCGAAATCCCGAGCTCGACCGTCGCATCGTAAAACGCCTTCGCCGAAGCCGCGAGATTGGCCATCAGCCCGGGGTGCTGTGCAACGAGCGAATCGTGCAGATCGAAACCGCCGGTGGATACGAAGAAAACCTGGCGGCGTGCACCGAGCTGGCTGCTCATCGAAATCATGCGCGCGACGATCCGCAGCTGCTGCCCAAGCGACGATGTCGGGAAAGCGGTCGCGATGGTCGGTGCCGCAGCCAGGGCAGTGTTGACCGCCGCATAGGTATCCAGCGAGCGCTTGCTGACCTTTGCGTGCTCGTTTGCGATCAGGCCGGCATTGGTTCCACCCATCAGCGATTGCAGCGCCGTGGCTGCCGCGCCGGAGCCGTACAGCGATGTCCGTCCGCTCAGCGCGATAGGGCCGTTGGTGCCGACCGAATACTGGATAGCCTGACGTCCGGTCAGGAATACCGCATTGCTGCTCGCATTGATGCAGGTCAGGGTCGAATTGCCGTTCCCGGACTGGAGGAGGTCGCCAATACGGCCGCCCCAGCCCGATGTCGCACCTTCGGGGCTTGATGCCTGCCAATAGGATTGCTGGTCGTTGTGCGAGAACAGCTTTGGTGGAATCCGCGCCGAACGCGCGTTATACTGCGTCTTGGTCAACGGCTCGACCAGCGTGCCCACATTTAGCACGGCCGCCATGCGACCCGCGTCGAAAATCGGCAGCAACGGCGATAGTGTCGGCGCCAGCGCAAACTGTCGGCCGCCCGGCAATGGTGTCGTCGGGTTCAGCACAGTCGCATCAAGCGACGCTCGTGCGTGGGCGAGCACCGATCGTTGCGCCTGATACGCGTTGTAGCTCGCCTGATCATAGGGTGGCAGCGTGTTGGCATAGTCGTTCCCGCCGAAAAGGAAGATACACACCAGCGCCTTGTAGTCGGTGTTCACCGACGCGGCCGCTTCGCCCATTGCGGCAAGGTTCATGACGAACGGGCTGGCGGCACCGACCCCCAGCATGCCGGAACGCTTCAGGAAGGCGCGGCGCGATTGATCTTCGAACATCCCCATGCCCCTTATTTCTGAACCAGGTAATCGGGCGCAGCCATCGTCAGCAGGATGGCAGCGTAGACCCGGTTGTTGAGCAGCGCCGCGGTGGTCGTGCCGATGCTGTCGACGGCGGTCTTGATCGTAGCGACGGTCGTCGAGGACAGCTGGCCTGCTGCCACCAGCAAATTGACCTCGTCGATCAGGGCCTGGCTGTCGGTCGCCTTGCTCAGGATCGACGTATAGTCGGCCTTCACATCGCCCGTGCCTGACTGGATCAGCGTCTGCATGTAGTTGACGTAGGCGATCACGGTCGGTTCGTTCGTGATCTGCATTTCTGGTGCGACCAGCCCGGCCGTCGCGATTGCCGTATTCGGCGGGGCATAGCCTGGCCGGAAGAAATTGAAGACGCTGCCGCTATGCCCGATCGACTGTGCCAGGCGGTTGGTCGTGCTGCTGGTATTGCCGATGGCCCAGGCATCGCTGGGTGACGTAACACCGAACGCGCGCGCCCATCCGGTCAGACGGTTGACCGGCTCCCGCAGCTTGCCGCCATTGGCGGCGCCTAGCCCGGCGTCCGAACGCGCTTCCGTATCCGTAAGGATCGCACGGATGATCGCCTTCATGTCGCCCCTAACGCCGCTGCCGTTGTTGGCGAACACGGCCGAGACGCGCCCGACATAGGCGGCTGATGGATTGCTGGTGACCAAGTGCTGGATCAGCTGTTTCGATACGAATGGCGCAATGTTCTGGTGCGCGAAGATCGTGTCGAGCGCGATTTTCAGCGAGTCGAAACCCGTCGTGTTGGCGGGAATGGTCACGCCAAGGAAAGTCTTGGTGCCCAGCTCGTGCTGCGAAGCCGTGTTGATCAACACGCGCCGCAATCGGTCTGGCGTCGTAGAATCGGTCGAGTCGAGATTGAAGCCCGTGAAAACCCGCGCCAGCCCCGAAACGTCATCGGGGCCATATGTCTCTACCGGGGTGGTGCCTGACAGTTGCTGCGTCCCGTCCGCATTGAGCTTGTACAGCCCAAGCGAAAAGAGCTGCATCAACTCGCGCGCATAATTCTCGTCGGGCTGCGCGCCAGTCGACGTATTCGCCTTTCGGTTGCCGGCGAACGTCAGCCAGATACTCATCGCCGCGTTCGTCGAAATCTTGTCGAGAATGTCGCGGTAATTACCGAACGCATTGTCCCAAAGTACATCCATATAGGCCGCCATGGCGAAGGCGGTCCAATTGGTGTTGAGACCGTCAATGCCGACGACGAGCTGGTTGAGCAGGGCGGTGCCGACGCGCTGGCGCAGTTGGTCCTGCCCTGAAATCAGCTGTTTCCAGACGGCCGCATCGAACCCGTTCTGCGTGTCGCGGTTCGCCACGGCATTATAGCCTCCGGCAACCAGCCAGTCCCAGAAGGTTGTGGCGCGCGGCAGGGCGAACTGTTCGGTCAGCCAGGCGTCGTAACCCGTTGCGACCACCTTATCGACGTCGGCACGGCTCGAACCCATCGAGGACTGTGCGAGAAAGCGGCCTGCCTGGGCTGTCGTCGGAGGCGTCGGCGCTGCGGGCGGAGGAGTGGGGGAGGCCGATCCCGTAGAACCAGCGCTGCCATCACCACCGCATGCCGCGAGCGCCAATAGCGGCGCTGTCGCGGTCACGATGCCGCCAAGGCTCGATCCTGCGACGACATCGCCGGTCGTCAGGTCGAATGCTTCGACCTGCTCCGAATTGTCCTGGACTTGTTCAACCCCCGTCGTGAAATCGGTCACGCGCCGGTCCCCCTGTCTGTGCGGCCCGACGGATCTTTGCCCGTTAAAGGCCGGTTGCCCTTGGTTGCTCTACGACCTCGATTACGTGCGAGGTCTCAATAACCTTCGTTAGCTACGCGTTCACGAACACAACGATCTCGCGCGTCATCGTCGTCGAAGTCACGGCGGCATTGTTTGCGCGCGCGCTCTTCGGCTTTGCGGATCTGGCGACCGCGATTACGATCGGCCTCGTCCCGGCTCGTCGTGGTCCAGTCGACCGCCTTGCCCGCGACCCGAACGGGCGCGGTCACGACCTTGCCGACAGTCGATACACAACCGCCAAGCGCCAACGCTGTTACAAGAAGCCATCCCCGCATCATGCGAGGGCATGTATTATAGGGTTAGCGGGCCGTGTCTAAGCCTTGGCAGCACATGTCGGCTGAACAGGTCTGCTTCTGCGGCGTGTGGATATCCTGAAAGGATAAATGCCTCGATTCCCTCGGCTTTGTACGCCTCGAGCTTAGCAAGAACCTGGTCCGGATCGCCCACGATGGCGGCGCCGCAGCCGGAACGTGCCCGGCCGATTCCCGTCCACAGATTGTCCTCGACGAACCCTTCATCACCGGCGGCGGCGCGCAGTTCGGCCTGGCGCAGTACGCCGACGCTGGTCGAATCGAGAGATTTCGCGCGGATCGCATCACCGGTTTCTGCATCGAGCTTCGACAGCAGGCGCGAAGCATAGGCGCGCGCCTCGGTCTCGGTTTCACGGACGATGACATGGGCGCGATATCCGAACTTCAGCGTCCGCCCGTATTTCGCAGCGCGTGCTGTCATGTCCGCGATTATCTCGCGCACCGCCGGCATCGTATCGGGCCACATCAAATAAACATCGCAACCCTGGGCGGCGGCATCGCGTGCGTCTTCGGATAGGCCGCCGAAATAGAGCGGCGGGCACTTGCCCCTGACGGTCTTCATACGCGGCGGATCGATCTCGATCTTATAGTGTTCGCCCTGATGGTTCAGATGCTCGCCGTTGAGCAGGGCCTTGAGGATCTGCATCACTTCCAGCGTGCGCGCGTAACGCGGCGCGCTCGCGAGCTTTTCACCCGGCATGTCGGACGAGATGATGTTGACCGTCATTCGCCCGCCGGTGATCTGGTCCAGCGTCGCGATCTGGCGCGCAAGCTGCGGCGGCCAGCTTTCGCCGATGCGCACTGCCATCAGCAGGCGGATACGCTTCGTCAGCGCGGCAATCGCCGCGGCAAAGGCTGTGGTGTCGAGGCCAAGCTGGTAGCCCGACGGCAGCAGGATATTGTCGAAGCCGCCTTTTTCGGCAGTCAGCACGATGTTTCGGCAATGCTCCCAACTGGAAGCCAGCGCGGGGTCCGGCTGTCCCAGGAACTCGTAATCGTCGTCGCACAGCGCCGAAAACCAGCTGACTTCGCATTGTCCGGATGATTGTGTCGTCACGGCAGCCTCTCTCCCCGCGCTGCGACCAGCACCTCGTACCAAGTTTCGCGGGTCCATTTGACTTTATAGGCGTCGGCCGCCTCGCGGATGCGGTCGATATGCTGCGAACCGACGATGGGGATCGGGCGAGCAGGATGCGCCATGATCCAGGAATAAGCCGTGGCGGTACGCGAGATGCCGTGGACATCGGCAACCGCGTCGAGCGCGGTGGCAACAGCGCGCGCACGATTGTCCTCGGGTGCAGCAATGCGTCCGCCACCGAGGGGCGACCAGGCCAGTGCGGCCAGATCGTGCCTGATGGCCATGTCCAAGGTGCCGTCCGTGACTGGATCGAGGCACAATGGCGACAGCTCCGGCTGGATCGTCGACAGCGGAATGCCGTGCGCCGGCATCGCCGCAATCAACGCCTCGGTCTGAGCCACGGTAAAATTCGACACGCCGAACGCGCCGATCTTGCCCTGTACGAACGCCTTTTCTGCGAACTTCGCGATGTCGTGCGGATGGGTCAGGATGTCCGGCCGGTGGATCTGGTACACATCGATGCGCCCGACGCCCATGCGCCGCAGCGAAGCTTCGAGCGCGGCCTCGAGGTATCCGGGCGAACTGTCATAGGGCAGGGGAGGCATAATGCCGCCCTTCGAAGCAATGACCATCTTGTCCCTGAGGCCCGGCGCCTCCTTCAGGACCCGCCCGAACAATGCTTCAGCGTCGCCGAACCCGCCGCTGCCGTCGAAGCCATAGATATCGGCAGTATCGAACAGGGTGATCCCGCTTTCCAGCGCCGCCTCGACCAAGCTCCTTGCCTCGGCAATGTTGCGCCCGGCAAACCGCCACATGCCCCACGCCATCGACGATGCGACGATACCGCTTTTGCCGAGCACGCGGGTCGGGGAGGGCGGGGCAAGATCACTCATCGCGTTGGTCAACTCCGGTATGACAGCGATGTCTTATTGCAGCCAATGCGGCAACGCGGTCAAGCCGAGACTGTGCTTGCCCGGATAACAAGTTCGTGTTGCAGTCTGCGATGTTCGACGCTGTCGACCTTTTCGAACAGCAGACTGGCGGCGGCGTGGGCGAGGTCACGGGTGGGCTGGCGAATCGTCGTCAGTGGTGGCCAGACGAGTTGCGCCAAGGGTGTATCGTCGAATCCGGCGACCGATAGTTCCGACGGGATCGATATGCCTTTCGCATGTGCGACCGTCAGGACGCCGGCCGCCATGTCATCGTTGGACGCGAAGATCGCGGTTGGCGGATTCGGCAGCGCGAGCAACTCTTCGGCCGCCTTGGCACCGCTGGCAAAATCGAATTCGCCCGGCTTCACCAGGCCCGGTTCATACGGAATCCCTGACCGGTCGAGCGCACGGCGATAACCGAACAGGCGCTGTTCGCTCGCCATATGGTTCGGATGCCCCATGATGAACCCGATCGTGCGGTGGCCGGTGTTGATCAGGTGCGTCGTCATGTCGTCCGCGGCGCCGACATCGTCCATGAAGACCGAAGACGTCAGGGCGTGGTTCGTGCCCGGCGATATCCGCACGAACGGGATTTTCCGCCGCTCGAGTTCGGCCAGAACGGCAGGGCAGTCGGTAACAGGTGACGACAGGATGATACCATCGACGTGGGTCTCGTCGATCAAGCCCCCGACCTCGGCGGCGATCGTGGGGGATGCGACATCGGCCGGCTGCGCGAGCAATCGCACGCCGCCTTCGCGGCAGCGCGCCCAGACGCCTTCCTGGATCGCGTGGATGTAATAGGGCGAGTGATTGTCATAGATCAGCGCGATCTGGTGTGAGCGCTTGCCCGCCAGCGCACGCGCCGCAAGGCTGGGGCTGAACGCCAGCGCCGCCATGGCAGCTTCCACCTTTTCACGGGTATCGCTGCGGACGTAGCGCTCCTTGTTCAGGACACGGCTGACCGTCTTGATCGAGACGCCGGCCGCCCTTGCCACATCGCTGATCGTGTTTCGCGCTGTCATACCGCTGTCCTGCCGCGATTGTGGCGGCCGCGCAACATATCGGCAGCATTGAAACCGATCCCTCTTGCCGAAGCCGATAATTTCGTGGCACAGCGCATTTCAGACATCGCTGTCAGAAATCTGGCCAGAAGCGGTGCGGGAGGATTTGTGACGCTTCGATACGGCTTGGTCGGAACCGGAATGATGGGTGGCGAGCACATCCGCAATGTCGCGATTATTCCCGGCGCAGAGATCGTGGCACTCGCCGATCCCGTCGGAACATCGATCGGCTGGGCCAAGGATACCCTGGGTGCCGATGCCAGTCCGCTGGTTTTCTCGTCCGCGGCAGAACTTGCCAAGGCGGACGTCGATGCCGTGATCGTGGCCAGTCCCAACTACACCCACCGCAAGGTGCTGGAGCCGCTGTTCGACGCTGGGCTCAACATCCTGTGCGAAAAGCCGGTGGCGACGACGGTCGAGGACGCGCGCTGGATCGTCGAGCGCGCGGCGAAATCGCCCGGCATTTTCTGGACCGCGATGGAATATCGCTTCATGCCGCCGGCCGCCGAGTTCATCCGGCAGGTGCATGACGGCCGGACCGGCAAGCTGCAGATGCTGGGCATCCGCGAGCATCGTTTTCCGTTCCTTCCGAAGGTCGGCGACTGGAACCGGTTCAGCGAGAACACCGGCGGTACGATGGTCGAGAAATGCTGCCATTTCTTCGACCTGATGCGCCTGATCGTGCAGTCGGAAGCGGTCCGGGTCTATTGTTCGGGTGCGATGGACGTGAACCATCTCGACGAACGGTATGACGGCCGCAAGCCCGACATTATCGACAACAGCTATACCACCGTGGACTTCGCCAATGGCGTTCGCGCGATGCTCGACCTGTCGATGTTCGCGGAAGGGGCGGAGAACCAGGAAGAGATCACCGCTGTCGGCGACAAGGCGCGGCTCGACTGCCTGATCCCGACCGGCGACCTCATCTTTTCGCCGCGTGTCGGCTTCATGAATCCCAAGCAGGTCGTCCGCGATCATGTGCCCGTCGAAGAGCATGCGCTGGCCGCCGGGCATCACCATGGCGCGACCTACTACCAGCACCAGAAATTCTATAGTGCTTTAGTGGACAATGGACCGGTAGAGGTCACTGCGCATGACGGGATGATGGCCGTCGCCATCGGAACGGCGGCCGAAATCAGCGCGCGCGAAAAGCGCGTCGTCGAGATGAGCGAACTGGGTTTTTAACTGCGCCATGCGGACGCGGTTGGAAAAACCGCGCCGGAAAAGGGAAGGAACGGATATGACCAAATCGATGATGCTTGCGGGAGTTGCGGCCTTTGCGCTCCTCGGACCGTCCGTTGCGTTTGCGCAGGAGGCAGCCCCCGCTGTCGACGATGCGCCTGCAGATATTGTCGTGACCGCGCAAAAGCGTTCCGAGCGGTTGCAGGATGTTCCTGTCGCCGTTTCCGTGGTGAGCGGTGCAGCACTTGAGTCGCAGGGCAAGGCCAGCCTCGAAGGCGCGGTGAACCTGGTCCCTTCGTTCAACTTCCTGAAGTCCGGAACGACGCTCAACCAATCGCTGTTCCTGCGCGGCGTCGGCACGTCGACTTTCTCGATCGCCGGTGAGCCGTCGGTTTCGACGGTCGTCGACGGTGTCGTCTATAGCCGTTCGGGCGAAGCCTTCAGCGAACTGGTCGACATCGACCGGATGGAAGTGTTGCGCGGACCGCAAGGCACGCTGTTCGGCAAGAACGCATCGGCAGGCGTGATCAATATCGTGTCACAGCGCCCGTCCGCGGACTTCGGCGGCTATGTCGAGGCGGGATATTTCACTGAAAACGAATACCGCCTGCGCGGCGCAGTCAACCTGCCGCTCGGCGACAATGTCCGGACCCGGCTCAACGGTTTCTACACCAAGTACGATGGCAACATCACGAATTTCGGCGTCGCCGGGAATCCCAAGGTCAACGGCTGGGAACATTATGGCGGTCGCCTGGCGATCGACATCGACTTCTCGCCGACGGTGTCGCTGTCGCTCAACGCGGATTATCACAAGAACAAGGACAATTGCTGCGCCGAAATCATCGCGACCCCGCCGATCGTAGGCGCCACCGGCGCGACGACGACGAACGCGTCGCAGGCTGCATTGCCGACGCCCAACGGCGACCAGACACGCGCGATCGCTCAGGACCTGATCACGCAAACGCTGGAAACCGGCTATGGATTTTCGGCACAGCTGAATGCCGAAGTCGGCAACCAGACGTTCACATCGATCACGGCGTATCGCAACTGGGAAAACACCGAGATCCGCGACGGCGACTTCCTGCCGGCCGCCTATATCGGCTTCAACCAGCTCCACGATTTCGGACCGCAGACCGGCGATACGTTCAGCCAGGAATTCCGCCTGACATCGCCGGGCAAGCAGTTCTTCGATTACGTCATCGGCGCCTATTACTCGCAGGCATATTCGCGGCGTATCTTCACGCGTAACGACATCGTCTGCACCTCGGCAGTGACGCCCGCACCGACCGCGCTGACGCCGTGCACGAGCCCGCTGGCGGCTCCTTCGACAACGCCGTCGGGGACCGCGGACTTCGGATCGACGTTCAAGAACCTGGCGTTCTTCGGTCAGGGCACGCTGAACTTCTCCGACCGGTTCCGGCTCATCGCCGGGATTCGCTACACGGCGGACGACCTCGAAGTGTTCCACAAGCGCACGACGACCGGCCTCGTCCTGAACGGTGCAGGCATTCCCCAGGCGGCACCGGGCATCCAGCCGGTCTTCGACCAGGGTGTGTTCGACGCCTATAACGCGCTTGTCGCGTCCGGCGTATCGCCCACGGTCGCACTGCAGA
The DNA here is from genome assembly GCA_040388515.1 of Pseudomonadota bacterium. GTDB lineage: Bacteria > Pseudomonadota > Alphaproteobacteria > Sphingomonadales > Sphingomonadaceae > Sphingomonas_O. The sequence goes on from JAZKBQ010000017.1 coordinate 11,151, forward strand.
CGTCGCTGCTTTCGTCGAACGGTGTTCCGTTCCGAACGAAGACGAGCAACACCAACTGGTCGGGCAAGGCAGGTGTCCAGTTCGACATCAGCCGCAACTCGATGATCTACGGCACCTATGCCCGCGGCTATAAGGGACCGGCGTACAACATCTTCTACAACCTGACCGCGACGGGCACGAATGCGATCTCGCCCGAAACGTCGGACGCCTATGAAATCGGGCTGAAGAACACGCTGTTCGGCGGCAAGCTGGTGCTGAACCTCGCCGGTTATTACGCGAAATACTATAATTTCCAGGCGAACAATCCCGACCTGGTCGCTGGCGTCGTGGTGTCGCGCTTCACCAACGCGGGTGAGGTTTCGACCCGTGGTGGCGAAGTGGATATCATCTGGCGGCCGGTCCGCGACCTGAGCATTTCGGGCGGTGCAGCCTATACCGATGCAAGGGTCGACCAGTTCTTTGCTGCACCGGGTGCTGCTGCTTCTGCGATCGTGCCCTCCGGAACGCCACTGGCCTTCGCGCCGAAGTTCAAGGGATCGCTCAGCGCCGATTACCGCTGGCGGACCGGCGGCCCTGTCGACTTCATGTTCGGCGCACAGACCAGCTACCAGTCGAGCCAGTTGGCCTCGTTCTCGCCCGATCCGATCCTCCGTCAGTTGGCCACGATCCATGACTACGGCCTGGTCAACCTGTCGGCCGGGGTCACGGATGCGGATGGCCGTTGGCGCGTGATCGCGCAGGTTCGCAACCTGCTGGACCAGAGCTTTGCGGCAGCCATCATCAACGGCGGTCCGGGCGGTGCTTACCGGTACCAGATCCCGCGTGATGCGGACCGGTATTTCGGGATCACGGCACGCATCAACTTCGGCGGCCAGAAGTGAATAAGCCGGCGTCGGGTGTAGGAACCGTTCTTACACCCGCCCGGGTCTGGACGCTCTTCGCGCTGCTGTGCGTAGCGGGCGTCTTCAACGCGATGGATCGGCCGATCATCGCGATCCTGAAGCCCGATATGTCGACCGAGATGGGCTGGGACGACGCCGATTTCGGCCGCCTGGCCGCCGTCACGCAGTTCTCGGCCGCGTTGTCGTTCCTCTTCACCGGCTGGCTGGTCGATCGCCTGGGTGTCCGCAAGTCGATGATTGCGGGCGTATCGTCCTGGAGTCTCGCGGCCATGGCGCACGGCTGGGCCGTTGCCATGTGGCAGATGGTGACTGCGCGCGTGGGGCTTGGCGCGACCGAGGCGGTACAGACACCGCTGACGATCAAGACCGTTGCCACATTGTTTCCTGCCGACCGCAGATCCTTCGCTTTCGGCCTCGGGACAGCGATCGCGGGTCTGGGCACGATTTCATTGCCGTTCTTCATCCCGGCACTGGCGGCCGCATTCGGCTGGCGGGGCGCATTGATTTTCGGCGGCATCGGCGGGTTCGTCACGCTTGCGCTGTGGCTCACGCTCGCACGAGGCATCCGTTTTGACGACAGCGCCGAAGATGAGGCGCGAGACTTCGCCGATGGCCAAGAGCCTTATGGCCCGATCCTGCTCGAGCGGAGCACCTGGGCCATCGTGATCGCAAAGGCGCTGTCCGATACGACATGGTGGCTGCTCAACTTCTGGCTGCCGGACTTTTACCGCAAGGCCTACGGGCTTTCGACGTCGGAACTCGCCATTCCTCTGGCGATCGCTTTCCTGGGGTCGGCGCTCGGGGCATTTTTCGCCGGACTGGTATCGACCAAGCTTCTCGAACGGGGCTGGAGTGTCAACCGCGTCCGCAAGACCGTGATGCTGGTGTCCGCCATGGTCGTGGCGCCGGTACCATTCGTGTTGCAGATGGACAGTTTCTGGGCCGTCGCGTTCATGATGGGCGCCGTTCTTGCCGGCCATCAGGGATTTTCGCTCAGCCTTTTCTCGATCATCACCGATGTCGTCCCGCGGACGAAAGTCGGCCGGGTCACGTCATTCGGCGCGTTTTGCGGTAACATCGGCGGCATGACGATCGTTTACATCACGGGACTCGTGCTGACGTCGGGTCAGGGCTATACGCCGCTCTTCGTGTTTGCCGCCCTGTCCTATTTCATCGCCCTCGCATGGCTCTGGCTATTGATGCCGGTCATCCGCCGCCCGGAAGGGACGGTCCAGGCAGCGGTGACGGCGACGCCAACTCCGTGAACGAAACGCGCAGGGCGCCGGTAGCCGCCGACCTTTACGGCGACCTTCTCGACGTAGCGCCCGCTGCGCCGACCAGTTGGCGGGAGTATCTCCCCGGCTTGCTGATCGCGGGTGTGGCAGCGCTGGCGGCGGCATATCTCTCGGAACATTACGGCGCGCCGATCATGTTGATGGCGCTGCTGATCGGCTTGGCGTTCAATTTCGCGAATGCGGACACGCGGTTGCATGCGGGACTGGGATTCGCGTCCAAGACGCTGCTGCGCTGGGGCATCGTGCTCGTCGGCCTGCAGGTGACATTCTCGCAGATTGCCGGCCTTGGCGTTCCGGCGTTTATCGCGATTGCGGCGATGGTCGCCGTGGTCACGCTGTCGGGAACGCTGACCGCCAAATGGATAGGCCGTGGCGCCGCATTCGGGACGCTGGCCGGCGGAGCGGTGGCGATCTGCGGCGCGTCCGCCGCGCTGGCACTGTCGAGTGTCCTCGGTGAAAAACGATCCAGCCAGGCGCAGCTAACGCTGGTCCTGGTCGCGGTTTCGGCCGCAAGCGCGCTGGCGATGTCGGTTTATCCGGCGCTGGCACACATGCTCCACCTCACCGACGACCAAGCGGGATTCCTGATGGGCGCATCGATCCACGACGTCGCACAGGCGCTGGGGGCAGGGTATTCCTATTCGCCGGAGGCAGGCGCGACGGCGACTGTCGTCAAGCTGACCCGAGTCGCGCTGCTGGCGCCCGCACTTGCCGTGGTCGCCGCCTGTTATCCGCGCGAAGAGGGGCAGGCGAAGAGCGGAATCGGCGTTCCCTGGTTCGTCGTCGGTTTTTTCCTGGTGTGCGGTCTCAACTCTGCTGTCACGTTACCCACAGCCGTCTTGGTCGCCGCCAAGCCATTGGCGACAGGCCTGCTCGTCCTGGCCGTGACCGCGACGGGCATCCGTTCGCCCTTGTCCCTGCTCCTGGAACAGGGGTGGAAATCGTCGCTGCCCGTCATCGCCTCGACGATCATCTCGTTCATTCTTGCGCTGGCGGCAGCGATCCTGCTGATCTGAGGTCTTCGGCCGCGTCACAAAATCGCAATTTATTCGTCACCTAACTGTCTCTTGAATCTCACTTCGCTGTCATACAGCGCGCCTAACCGCCCGTTCGGGGCGGAAAAAAGGGGGCCGACGATTCGGCCGCAACCGCTTCAAGCAATTCCTCAAGCCGGACTGCCGGAGCGGAGATACCCATGGCCACGTTCACTCGTCTTACGACTCTTTTCATGACCGGCGCTGCGTGCGCGGCGCTCGCTGCGTGCGGCGCCGACAGCACGGCCGACCTGGCCAATCCCGGCAACACCGGATCGAATCCGGGCACCTCGACGACGTCGACGACCAGCACGACAACGACGAGTGGCGGCGGAACGGCGAACTGCCCGTCGCAAACGACGCAGGTCACCGTCGGCACGGAACAGCACTGCCGCCTGCCCGCAACGCTGAACGCCAACCTGACGCTGCCGGCCGGTAACATCTACCAGCTCAACACGCGCCTCGACGTCGGAACGAACATCACGGGGCCCGCCGGCGTCGCCCGCACACTGACGATTGCCCCCGGCGTGACGATCTACGCGGCGAACCAGAACGCATTCATCAACGTCAATCGCGGTTCGCAGATCATCGCCGACGGGACCGTCGGGCAGCCGATCATCTTCACGTCTGCAGCGGACCTTGGTTATGCGGGCGTCCTCGGCCTTCCCACCCGCGCGATCTACCGTGGCCGCACCGATCGCGATCCTGCGGGCACGACGACGGGCGAATGGGGCGGTCTCGTCCTCAACGGCCTGGCACCGACGAACAACCCGACCCGCGATGGCGAAGGTTCGACGGGCGTGATCGCGGGCGGCACCAATGCCGCGGACAACTCGGGCATCCTGCGTTACGTCCAGATCCGTTATGCGGGCTTCGACGTCGGTGTCGCGACCGGCGGCGCGGCGGGCGTGAACGAATTGAACGGCGTCGCCTTCCAGGCCGTCGGCAACGGAACGACCGTCGATTACGTCCAGGTCCACCAGGGCTATGACGATTGCTTCGAATGGTTCGGCGGCACGGTCGACGCCAAGCACCTGATCTGCGACGGGACCAGCGACGACGCATTCGACTGGACCGATGGCTGGACGGGGCGCGCGCAGTTCCTGCTCCACATCCAGAACCAGAACAACGTGACGGGCGACACCTGTATCGAGGCCGACAACCTGTCCTCGAACAACGAAGCCACGCCGCGTTCGAACCCGATCCTTTCGAACCTGACCTGCGTTGGCAGTGCTGCCTCGACGACCAGCATCACGGCATCGGGCGGCACGGCGCTGTTCCGCGTGGGCACCGGCATCCGGCTGTACAACGCCGTGATATCGGCCGCCCGCCAGGCCGCGCTCGATATCGACGGTGCGTCGAGCTATGCTCAGGCAACCGCCGGGAACATCGTGTTCCGCTCGATCTACATTACGAGCGCGATCCAGCTTGCGACCGACAGCGACGACGGTCCGCTGCCCGCACTGTTCGATGCGGCGGGCAACAACAACCTGCGCACCAATCTGGCGGCCAGCACGCTGCTTCCACAGGTTACCGGCGGCGTCGCTTATGTGAACGGCAGCAGCGAGACGGCACGTCCCGTGTTCAACGCGAACGGCGTGTCGACCTTCTTCACGACCGTTTCCTACATCGGCGCCGTGCAGTCGACGGCGAACAACTGGACGCTCGGCTGGACCGAATTCGTCAACCGTTCGTAACGCGGGGCATCCGGCGCGGCGGCTGCCCGGCGCCGCCGCGCCATGTCCCACGACAGATTGAATACGTAAAAGGGGTTACGACCATGGTTCCTGCACGCCGCGTGCTGATGGGTCTCTTGTTCTCGACGACCGCGATGGCATTCGCGGTTCAGCCTGCAGTTGCGCAGACGCCGGGTGTGCCCGGTTCACCGCCGCAACAGGCAGAGGGTCAAACACCGACGACGACATCGGACGATGGGGACATCGTCGTGACCGGCCGTTTCATCCCGAACGAGAAGCGCGAGACGTCGGAAATCGTCAGCCTGCTCGGTGCGGAAGATCTCGCACGCGGCGGCGACAGCGACATTGCGGCATCGCTGACGCGCGTGACCGGTCTCAGTCTTGTCGGCGGCCGCTTTGTCTATGTACGCGGCCTGGGAGGGCGTTATTCGGCAGCACTGCTCGACGGGTCGGTCCTGCCCAGTCCCGAGCCGCTGCGGCGTGTCACGCCGCTCGACGTCTTCCCGACAGACTTGCTGTCGGGCGTGCTCGTGCAGAAAACTTACTCGGTCGAGTTCCCGGGCGAATTCGCCGGCGGCCTCGTTTCGATGCGTTCGCGCGCCGTGCCCGAAGAGAACTTCTTCGAATTCGGCATCTCCGGCGGGGTCAACGACAAGTCCACTTTCCACACCGGCATCGGCTATTATGGCGGCGAACTCGATGCGCTCGGTTTCCGCAACAACACCTATTCGCTGCCGCTCTACGTACGGACCAATCCTTCGCTGAACGGGTTCGATGCGGGCCAATTGCAACTGGCTGGCCGCGCGCTGGTCAACAACGGTCCTGGCTTTTCGCTTGCCCGTTTCAAGAACTATCCCGACCTCGGCGTGAACCTGTCGCTCGGCAAGCGTTTCGACGTGGGTGGGATGAGCGCCGGTATTCTCCTGGCCGGCGTCTATGACCGGCAGGTCCGCAACGAGATCGGCGTCCGCAACCGCTATTCGCGCGTCGGCACTGGCCTCGGCATTTTCGAAAGCTTCAGCGCGGATGCCTGTGTCGGCTTCAATCCCGTGCTCAATCCCAACAGCTGCGGCCGGACGCAGACCAAGGAAACAGTCAACCTCAGCCTGATCAGTTCGCTCGGCGTCGAGATCGACGGCGACAACACGGTTACGCTCAAGTCCATCCTGCTGCGCAAGACCGACAAGATCGGCGAGGAGCAGCGCGGCACCCAGCCGATCAGCGCACCCAACCAGGTCGTGAGCGACTATCGGTTGGCGTACATCGAGCAGGAATTGTGGATCAACCAGGTGACCGGCGAGCACAAGTTCGAACTCGGCGCCTTTCCCGACAGCGTGTTCAGCTGGCGCGCAGCCTATGACCGCGCGAGCCGTGTCACGCCCTACCTGACCGACTATCGCTATATCCTGACCCCCACCGATACCTCGTTCCAGCTGTCGAACCAGCAGGCGCAATTCGGGATCAGCTTCACGGGATTGCGCGACAACAATTACGAAGGCGGGATGGATTTCGTCCTGAAGGGCGAACCGTTCGGTTTCGAAAGCGTGTTCAGGTTCGGCGGTCTCTACACTCGCAAAAACCGCGATTATGCCACGCGCCGCTACACGTTCAACTTCCCGGGCGGAAACACTGACGCGTTACGCCGGTTTGTGCCGGAGATCATCTTTTCGTCCGACAATATCGGCCCGGGCGGCTTCGTGCTGACCCAGCCGGATCAGGGCGCCAACTCGTACAGCGCGCAGCAGGAAATCTACGCGGGCTATATCTCGACCGAGCTTCAGGTTGCCGATCCCCTTCGCCTGACGGGCGGTGTCCGGTTCGAACGCAGCAAGCAAAAGCTGTTCGGCGGGCTGAACTCCGCACTGATCCCCGGCGGCGCATGTGTGGCGACGGGGCCGGTCGTCGGGTTCCGCACGCCGATCCGCTGCGAACTGACCTCGGAGCGTTTGCTGCCCGCGGCGACCGCGACGTTCGAGTTCGCCGACAACATGCAGGTACGCGCCGGGTACAGCCGCACATTGTCGCGCCCCGACCTTCGCGAGCTGTCGCCGGCCGTCATCCTGAACATCGAGGAGGATGTCGAGGAAGAGGGCAACCCCAACCTGATCGTCTCGACCATCGACAATTTCGACAGCCGTTTCGAATGGTATTTCGGCAAGAACCAGCTGTTTTCGCTCGGCGGTTTCTACAAGAAGATCAAAAGCCCGATCGAACGGTCGCTCAGCGTTTTCGGTGACGAAGGGCGACGGACCTACATTCAGGCCGATTCGGCAGAGGTCTATGGCGGTGAAGCCGAAATCACACTGACGCTGCCGCTGGCCGACTGGTTCGGCAGCAGCGCGTTCCTCGACGAACGCCGCTTCTTCGTGATCGGCAACATCACGTATAGCAAATCCGCTATCCAGATCAGCCCGGCCCAGATCGGCGTCCTCACCAGCGCGTCGCGCCCGATGGAGGGGCAATCCGAATGGCTGGGCAACCTTCAGTTCGGCTACGAGATGGAAGGGGAGCGTTTCGCGCTGCTGTTCAACTACGCCAGCGAGCGCATTTCGGACGTCGGCACACAGACGCGACCTGACATTTACGAACGCCCGCCGGTCGACCTCGACTTCACCTTCGCCAAGACCTTTCCGGTCATGGGCCGTGACATCGAATTTTCGGCCAAGGTTTCGAATATCCTGAACCGGGGCTTCCTTCGCACGCAGGGTGGTCTCGTCTATGAGGCGCATGCGCTGGGCCGGTCGTACTCGGCTGGCCTGAAAGTCCGCTTCTAAACAACCACAACCGATAAAAAGCCCCGTCCGGCGCAATTGTGTCGGGCGGGGTTAGCCTTTAGGCGTGTTGGCGTTAACCATAGCGGCGTGCCGGGGAGTTAAGGCTCGAATGCAATCCTTGTCGGGGTTCCGATTGCGCTGGCCAGCCCGGCGCAGTGCGCGAACCCTTCCGTATGATATTACCGAGGCCGTGCTGATCGTTGCGCTGGTCACGGCGGGGGTCGCGCTGTTCTGGACGCTGGTGAAGCCGATGGGCCCAGTCGGCCGCTGGCAAGCGGTGGGCAGCAGCGTTGCCGCAGCCGATCCGTCGATCCTCACGCGGTTCGATCCGTTCTTCCGTTCGGCGCCGACGGGCGCAACCGCGGTGACGTCGCTGCCGCTGAAACTGTTCGGCGTACGCCTCGACCAGGCGATGGGGCGCGGATCGGCGATTATCGCGACACCCGATGGCGCACAGAACAGCTTTGCCGTCGGGGACGAGATCGTTCCGGGCGTAAGGCTGAAGGCCGTAGCGTTCGACAGCGTGACCATCGAACGGGGCGGGGCGAGTGAACAGCTGTTCCTCGACCAGTCGATGGGCGGAGCATCGCCGGAGACCGCTGCGCCCCCGCTGCGCACTACTCCGGGCGTGCCACCGGCCGGCATGCAAATGCAGGGTGCGCCGATGCAGGTCGTGCCCCCGCCGCCGGCACAGGCACCTGCGTTGACATCGCAGGGCTTGGCGAATGGCGTGAGTTTCGCGCCCAGGATGGAGAAGGGCGCGGTAACCGGCTTCGTTGTCGGTCCGAAAGGCACGGGTGCGGTGTTCGCATCGACCGGCCTGAAACAAGGTGACGTAGTGACGCAAATCAATGGTGTTGGAATTCGGTCGGTCGAGGATGCGACGTCGGCAATGGGGAACGTCCTCAGCCCCGGACAAACGACCTTCACCGTCGATCGTGGCGGAAAGCTTGTAACGGTTGTTGCCGGAGGCGCTAAGTGAAGCGGATCGCGCTGATCGCAGCGATGGCATTGGCAACGGCGGCGCCAGCGCAGCAGATGCTCAATCTGCGGGACGCCGATATCCGGGCGTTCATCCAGGATGCGGCACGGGTGACCGGCCGCACATTCATCATCGACCAGCGCGTGCAGGGCAAGGTTTCGGTCGTAACCGACCGCGCGCTTTCGCGTTCCGAATATTTCGAAGTATTCCTGTCGACCCTTCGCGCGAACGGCCTTGTCGCCGTCCCGGTCGGAAATGGCAGTTTCCGCGTCCAGCCGGTCGAGGGGGCAGCCGCGCAACCCGGCCGGGTTGGAACCGCCGGGGCGGCGCGCAACAGCTTCATCACCGAGATCGTCCGCTTGCGCGCAATCGACGCGGCGCAGGCGGTCGAAACGGTTCGGCCGCTGGTCAGCCGCGAGGGATCGGTCACGGCCAATGCCGCCGCGAACAGCATCGTCGTTGCGGACTATGCGGACAATGTTCGTCGCGTGAAGCAGGTGCTTGCCCGGATCGACAATGACAGCGCCGACACGCGGGTCATTCCTTTGCGGAATGCGGGCGCGCGGGAGATCGCGACGTCGCTGCAGACGTTGAGTGCGGTCGGCGGCCCGCGGGGCACCGTTGCGATCTCTCCTATCGACAGTTCGAACTCGATCGCTCTCCGCGGCGATGCCCGTGCCGTTGCACGTTTCGCCGACATCATCGCCGACCTGGACAAGCGTGCGGCGGCGGGATCGGAAATCCGTGTCGTGTTCCTTCAGCATGCTGACGCTGAAAAGCTGTTGCCGGTTCTGCAGACCCTTGTCGGTCAGACGCCGTCGATCACGCCGCAGGTCGTATCGACGGGTTCGACGCGGACGATGCCGGGTGCTCAAGCAGCCCCCGTAATCAGCCCGTCGGTATCCGCGGCTCCGGTTTCGCAAGGATCGTCCGGCGGCGTGTCGCGGACACCCGCTATCATCGCGCGCTATGAGGGCACGAACGCGATCATCATCTCGGCGCCGGCCGACGTCCAGCGCACGTTGGGCGAAGTCATCCGCCAACTGGATTCGCGTCGTGAGCAGGTGCTGGTCGAAGCCATCATCGTCGAAATCTCCGACACGGCAGCGAAGAAGCTCGGCATCCAGCTCGCGTTCGGCGGTCCCAATGGCGGCGCCTTCACGACCTATTCGAACGTCACGCCGCCGATCGTCCCGATCGCTGCCGGCGTTCTTCAAAACTCGCTGAGCGGCGGTACGACCACCACCACGACGGTCAACGGCACCACCACGACAACGACCAGCGGCAACACGAACGGCAGTACGCTGCTTCAGGGCGCGCTGAACGCCGTCAACTCGGCGACCGGTGGCACGGCTGGCGGTGCATTCGGCCTTGGCAACAATATGTACCTCGGTGCGATCATCAACGCCGTCAGCCAAGACAACCAGTCGAACCTGCTTTCGACACCGTCGGTGGTGACCCTCGATAACCAGGAAGCGAAACTGCTGGTCGGCCAGGAAATTCCGGTCACGACCGGCGAAGCACTGTCGGGCAATTTCGATAACGCTTTCCGCACCGTGCAACGCCAGAACGTCGGTATCCAGCTCGAGGTGAAGCCACAGATCGGCGAGGGCGGATCGATCAAGCTGTTCCTGCGACAGGAAGTCTCCTCGATCGCAGGTGCAGTGACCAACAATTCGTCCGACCTGATCCTCAACAAGCGCGAGATCCAGACGACGATGACCGTCGACGACGGCCAGATCATGGCGATCGGTGGGTTGCTCGACGACAACGAGCGCCGCACCCTCGAAAAGGTCCCGGTGCTGGGTGATATCCCGTTGTTCGGCGAACTGTTCCGTTCGCGCAGCAAGTCGCGGGGCAAGACCAACCTGATGGTGTTCATCCGTCCGACCATCCTGCGTACTGCGGCCGATGCACAGGCAGTGGCGGAGCGCCGCTATGGCTATATCCGTTCGCAGCAACTGGCCGGAAATCCCGATGTGGAACCGTCCATCGACGAACTGATGCGCGATTATATGGGCGCGCCGCTGCCCGGACCCGCAAGCACTGCTCCATTGGCGGCAGGGGATGCTGTCGCGCCGCCGGCGCCGCAGGTGATCCAGTCGACGACCAGC
>JAZKBQ010000017.1:21958-101916 GCA_040388515.1 Pseudomonadota bacterium
GAAGCGCGGCTGCGGCAGGTGCAGTGGCGGCGGAGTCGACGACCAGCCAGCAGGTCATCCGCCCCGTTCCGGAGCCGAAAAGCCGCAAATGAGCGCGTCCGACATCACCGCGCCGGCGACCATTCCCTATGCTTTTGCGCGGCGCCACGGCGTAGTGCTCCAGAACGGTGAGGCCGACCGCCCCAGCGTCACCATGCGCGCTGGCGCAGACCCGCTGACCCTGCTGGAAGTGCGCCGTTACCTCGGACGTTCGTTCGATGTGACCATGGTGGAGCCGCCTGCGTTCGACCGTCTGCTGTCCGACAGTTACGTGACCGATGGCGAAGCCGCGGCGATCGCGATGGGCTCGGAAGAGATCGATGCGCTGGCGGGCGGTATTCCGAGCGCAGAGGATCTGCTCGATACCGCCGATGACGCGCCTGCAATCCGCCTGATCAACGGTATCATTGCGGAAGCCGTGCGACAGGGTGTGTCCGATATCCACGTCGAACCTTATGAAAGCGGCCTGATCGTCCGCATGCGGATCGACGGCGTATTACGTGAGACGCTGCGCATGCCGCCGCACGTCGCACCTGTGATCGTCAGCCGCATCAAAGTCATGGCGCGGCTCGACATTGCCGAGCGCCGGGTGCCGCAGGACGGGCGCATCTCGCTGACACTTGCCGGGAAACTTCTCGACGTCCGCGTTTCGACTTTGCCGAGCCGGGCAGGGGAACGCGTCGTTTTGCGTATCCTCGACAAGGAGAACGCCGGGATCGATCTCGAAATGCTTGGCATGACCGGTGAAACGCACGCACTGCTGCGCGCCGCGTTCGCGGAGCCCAACGGCATCATTCTGGTTACGGGGCCCACCGGCAGCGGCAAGACGACGACGCTCTATGCTGGCCTGCGCATGCTGAACGACGGCAGCCGCAACATCCTGACCGTCGAGGATCCCGTCGAATACGCTGTCGACGGGGTCGGCCAGACGCAGGTGAATTCGAAAGTCGGGCTGACCTTTGCCGCGGGGCTGCGTGCGATTCTGCGCCAGGATCCCGACGTCGTCATGGTCGGGGAAATCCGCGACCGCGAGACGGCCGAGATCGCGGTCCAAGCCTCGCTCACCGGACACCTCGTGCTGTCGACCGTCCACACCAATGACGCGGTCGGGGCGATCACGCGCATGCGCGATATGAAGATCGAGCCGTTCCTGCTGGCCTCGACACTGCGCGCCGTCATCGCGCAGCGGCTGGTGCGCAAGCTGTGCGACGTGTGCCGACGCGCCGAACCCGCCAGTCCTGCACTTGCGGCGCTGCTGGCGCTGGAGCCAGCCACGACCGTCTACGAACCCGGCGGCTGCGAGGCGTGTAGTGGATCCGGCTATCGCGGCCGGATCGGCGTGTTCGAGGCAATTCGTATCGACGATACGATCCGCCGCCTGATCAACGACGGCGCCGACGAAGTTGCCATCGGCCGCCATGCCTTTGCGCGCACCGCCAACCTGACGACGGCTGTGCGCCGCCTGGTGATCGAAGGGCAAACGACGCCCGAGGAGGCCGTGCGCATTGCCCGGCGCACCGGTGACGATGGCTGATTTCGATTATACCGTCATCGACGTCGCCGGAAAGGAACGGCGCGGATCGCTGGCGGCGGCCGGGATCGACGAAGCTCGTGCCAAACTAACGGCAAAGCGGTTCTTCGTCGTAAAGCTCGACGCCGCCGCACCCGGCGCTCCACGCGCCGCGCCGCTCGCGTCCTTTGCTGCTCTACGCGGCGGGCGTCGGTTGAGTTCGAAAGCGCTGACCCTGTTCACGCGGCAACTCGCGACGCTCGTCATGGTGACGCCGCTCGAAGAAGCGCTGCGTACGGTCGCACGCCAGACCGAGGGCGATCATGTCCGCGCGATCCTCGACCGCGTCCATGCGGGCGTCGTCGAGGGTCGCCGCCTGTCCGACGCCATGGCACGCGAACCGAAGAGCTTTCCGCCACTCTACCGCGCGATGGTCGCGGCGGGTGAGGGGGCGGGGACGCTGTCCGAAATCCTCGAACGGCTGGCCGGTCTCCTCGAACGCCAGGCAGCAATGCGGGCGAAGATCCTGACTGCGGTCGCCTATCCCATCGTGCTGGCCGTGGTTGCCACGCTCGTCGTCATGTCGCTGATGATCTTCGTCGTTCCCAAGGTCGTCGAGCAGTTCGATAACGTCGGGCAGCAATTGCCGCTGCTGACGCGGATCGTGATCGGCATTTCGTGGCTGCTGTCGAATTACTGGTGGGCCTTCGCGCTGGTGATAGGCCTGGCGATGGTCGGCGCGAGCTATGCGCTGCGTGATCCCGCGACCAGGCTGCGGTTCGACACGATGTGGCTGCGTATCCCGCTGATCGGACGCCTGACCCGCGACCTCCATGCTGCGCGCATGGCAAGAACGCTTTCCACGATGGTCGGCAGCCGGTTGCCGCTGCTCGAAGGACTGACGCTCACCGCCGCCACGATCCACAACCGGGCGCTCAAGGCGGCATCCGACGACATCGTGACGGCAGTACGTGGTGGCGGCAGCCTGTCCGCCGCCCTTCGGCGCGCAAATATCTTCCCGCCGCTCCTCGTTTATCTCACGGCATCCGGCGAGGCTTCGGGTCAGCTCGACACGATGCTCGAGCGCGCTGCAGATTATCTCGAACGCGAGTTCGACACGTTCACGACATCGGCGCTGTCGCTGCTCGAACCGGCCATCATCGTCATCATGGGGGGCGTGGTCGCGGCAATCGTGCTATCCATCCTCCTTCCGATCCTTCAACTCGAAAGCCTGGCGGGAGTGTAATGCGCAAGATCGAACGGAAAACGGCTGCGGAAGAAGGCTTCACCCTTGTCGAATTGATGGTGGTGATCGTCATCATCGGCCTGCTCGCGACCATCGTTGCGCTCACCGTGCTGCCCAATATCGGGAAGGCGAATGCGCAAAAGGCGAAAGCCGACATCGCTGCGCTCGATCAGGCGCTGGAACTTTATCGCCTGAGCAACCTGACCTTCCCATCGACCAGCGATGGCCTTGGCGCGTTGATGGCGGCACCACCTTCGCTGACCGACCCGAGCCGTTACACACCGGGTGGCTATATCAAGAAGCTGCCAAAAGACCCGTGGGGCCGCGACTATAAATACGAATACCCCGGCAAGCATGGGACGTTCGACATCTACACATTGGGCGCAGACGGTGTCGAAGGCGGCGAGGGCGAGAATGCCGATATCGGCAGCTGGCAGTAACGCCGACGGCCCCAAGCCTTTGCGGCGTTCCGCCGAGCACGGCTTCACGCTTGTCGAATTGATGGTGGTGCTCGTCATCATCGGTCTGGCGTCCGCCGCCGTGATGCTGGCCATCCCCGATCCGCGTGGACAGGTGACGCAGGAGGCGGAGCGCTTCGCTGCGCGTGCCCTGGCCGTTCGTGACGACGCCATCCTCCAAGGCCGTGCAATGAGCATCCGGATCGACACGACCGGGAGCGCGGTCGAACGTCGCATCCGGGGCCGATGGGAGCCCGCCGGCGACCGCGCGATGCGCCCGGTCGCATGGATAGAGGGTACAGGGATCGTTGCGCCGAACGGGCGGATCACTTTCGATTCGACCGGCACCGTTGCTGATCCGATGACAATCGAACTCGCACGTGGCGGCCAGGTCGCGCGCGTCGAAATTCCCGGAGACGGAGCGGCCCATGTCGTCCGATAGCCGCGGATTCACGCTGATCGAGATGATGGTCGCGCTCGCGATCTTCAGCCTTGCTGCGCTCGCGCTGCTTCGCCTCGAAGGCGCGACCCTGACCGGCACGGCACGGCTCGCGGATACGACGATGGCACAAATCGTTGCCCGCAATCTCGCCGTCGATATCCTGACTTCGCCGCGCCCGCCTGCTTTCGGCGACGACACCGGCAGCGTCGTCAACGGCGGCGCGACCTGGCACTGGACGCGCAGCGTAACCCGCACCGACGATGTCCGCATCGCGCGGATCAATCTTCAGGTGGCCGACGAAGCGGGCCGTACTTTGACGCGTCTTTCCATTGCGAGGGCGGCGCAATGACGGCGCACGGGGACGGCTTCAAATCTTCACGGCGTTCCGCCGAACACGGCTTCACGCTTGTCGAAATGATGGTGGCGCTATTCATCTTCGCGCTGCTCGCGGGGGCAGGCGTTACCTTGCTCAGTGTCGGAGTGCGCGCGCAGGCGGCAGCGACACGGGAATTGGAGACGACCGGCGGACTGCGCCGGATGTCGGTGCTCCTCGCCAATGATTTCGCGCAAATCGTGCCCCGTATGGCGCGTAGTGGCGACGGCACCATCCTCCGCGCTTTCACGGGGAATGACGGGTCGAGCAACCCGCTGGTCATGGGTTATGTCCGCAGCGGCTGGGCAAATCCGGATGGCGTCATGCGGGCGGGTGTCCAGCGTGTGGACCTGGTGCTGGAGCAGGGTCGGCTCGAACGCCGCGGCTATCGCGATATCGACGGCAACAGCCCCGCGGCGACCATCGTGCTCGCCGACGATGTCGCAACCGTTTCGACGCGTTATCGCGACGACAAGGGCGAGTGGCGTCCGCGTTGGGACAATGCGCTGCTCGGATCCATGCCAGCCGCGGTCGAACTGACCATCACGCGCGCAAAGCAAAAGCCTGTCACACTGGCCTTCGTCGCCGGACCGGCATACCCATGATCCGCCGCCGGTCAGAAGAGGGCGCGGCACTCCTCACCGTCCTGCTGCTCGTTTCGGTGATGGCGATTTTGGCCGCTGCCGCACTCGAACGGCTGAAACTCGCGACGCATCTGACGTCGAACGGCGCGGCAATCGAACAGGCGCGCGCTTATGCCATGGCGGCGGAAACCGTCGCACGCTACCGGATCGGCGACCTCATCCAGCGCGACGCAGCCAAGACGACACTCGAAGGCGATTGGGCGGGTAAACCGGCGAACTTTCCGATCGATGGCGGCATCGCGACCGCCCGCCTCGACGATGGCGGCAATTGCTTCAACCTCAACTCGCTGGTCGACAAGGCTTCGGACGGTGTGCTGACCGCGCGCCCAGCCGCCATCAACCAATTCGCGCGGCTGATGACCCTGCTCGAAATTCCCGGACGGGACGCACTCGCCATCGCGAACGCTGCTGCCGACTGGATCGACACCGACGGTGTACCCATTCCCGGCGGGGCCGAGGACGGCGCCTATGGCACAGGCCCGACCGCCCGGCGCACCGCCAACACGCTGATGAGCGATGTCAGCGAATTGCGCGTCGTTGCCGGGATGACCGGTGCCTATTACACGCGGGTCCGTCCCTATATTTGCGCACTGCCCGTGACCGATCTTACGACGATCAACGTCAATACGCTGCGCCTGGACCAGGCGCCGCTCTTGTCCATGCTGCTCCCGAACCTCGATCCGGCGCGCGCAACCCAGGCAATCGATGCGCGTCCGTTACGGGGCTGGGAATCGCTTTCGACGTTCTGGAACCTGCCGCCTTTGACCGCCACGCCGCCTGCCGACGACACGCGCGGCCAGATTAAGCTCACCACACGCTGGTTCGACCTTGCGATTACGGTCGAACTCGCCGATGCCGAATTCGAAGAGCACGCGCTGATCGATGCCGCGCTCAAACCTGCAAAGCTTGCGCGGCGCAGCTATGGGGAACCGTCTTGAGCGCGCTTGTCGTCTTCGAAAGTGGCCGATGGGTGCGCACCGCGGACGGGCGCGTAACCGGACGGGGCGAAGACATCGCCGGGGCGCTGCCCGCGGGCGATGACGAAACGGTTGTCGCAATCGTGCCTGCCCGCGACGTGACCGTCCGATCGCTGCTTCTGCCCGACCTGTCCGATGCGCAGGCGAATGCCGCCGCGCGGCTCGCGATGGCCGATCATAGCTTGACACCGGTCGAGGCGCTGCACGTCGCCGCGGGGCCGGCAGACGAGGATGGCAACCGGACAGTCGTTTCGATCGAGGCGGCCCGTGTCACCCAGCGCCTTGTCTCGCTGGCGGATGTGGGACTCGATCCCGACCGGTTGCTGGCGGCACCACTTCTACTCCCCATTCCCGAAACGGGCTTCATCCGCGCAACATTCGACGAAGAGACCATCGTGCGGGGGCGTGATGCCGCGCTGCTCGACGACGACGTGCTGTCGCGTATCGTTGTCGGGGATAGCCAGATCGTGACCTTCGATCGGCCGGCTGTGGAGCAGGCGCTGGTGCGCAGCGTCGACGGAGTCAATGCCGACCTACGCCAGGGGCCGTTTGCCAAGCGGCGAAACCTGGCTCTGGACGAAGCGAGACTGCGGCGTTTCGCTGTCATGGCCCTTGTCCTGGGGCTGTTGATCCTGGCGATCCAGATCGCCCTGATCGTGCGGATGAACATGACGGCAAGCGGGATCGAAGCCGACAACCGGTCGCGCGCCGCCGCCCTGTTACCCCCGGGTACCGTGGTCACCGATCCCGCATTGCAGGTGGAGGCACGCCTGACCGCCGTGGAAGGTGCCGGCGGCGGCTTCACGCCGCTTGCCAGCGCGTTTGCCACTGCCGTCAATGCGACGCCCAACGTCGAACTCGGTTCGATGATTTTCGACGGGCAGGGCGGCCTTCGTGCCACTGTGCGTGCCGGCAGCCCCGCAGATCTCGATGCTGTGGAGGCAAGGATCGCTGCAGCAGGGTTACGCGCGAATAGCGGGCCCATCGTTGCCAACCAGGGGCGGCCCTATCGAGACATCACGGTGACCGTGCGATGATCGCTGCCGCGCGCGACTGGTGGATGGGGCGCGACCAGCGGGAACGCTGGCTGTTGGGTGTGATGTTCGCGCTCTTGGGTTTCCTCATCCTGTGGCTGGCGGTGATCCGGCCAATCAATTCGGGTCGTGAAACGGCCGAGATCAGGCTGAACGCAGCCAGCCTGGACGCCGGACGGATCGCTGCAGCGGCTGACGGTTTGAACCGGGCGCGCCGAACCGCGCCGCCTGCCTTGGGCGTCACATTGCCGGTCGCGGTGGGGCAAGCAGCCGAAGCCAATGGATTTACCCTCTCGCGCCTCGACGGGCAGGGCGAGTTGGTCACGATCGCCATTTCGTCCGCGCGGGCGCAGGCGCTGTTCACCTGGCTGCGCGCGCTCGAGCAACAGGGGATCATCGTCGACAAGCTGATGCTGCGGACGAACAGCGACGCGACGCTGGCGGTCGAGGGCGTCGTCCGGATGAGGGGGCGGTGACACGGCGCGCGCGGATTGCGCTCATCGTCATGGCTGCACTCGCCATGCTGGTCATCCAGCTTCCGCTGTCGGCGACCCTGCCGTTGGTCATCCCGCGCGATTCGGGCCTGAGCGCACGGTCGGCGACAGGGACGATCTGGTCCGGAACCCTGCATGATGCGCAACTGGCCGGACTGCCGCTGGGGGATACCCGTGTCGGGTTATTACCGCTTGCGCTCCTGACCGGGCAGGCACGACTCCAGTTCGTCAGCGCGCGTTTGCGCGGGACGCTGGTTGCGACGGCGACAAGCTTCGGCATCGCCCATGGTACCGGTCCGATCGAAGCGGCCGTGCGTGTGAAGCCATTGCCGATCGCCCAACTCGTCCTCGATGACGCAACCGTATTGTTCGGCGGAAAACAGTGTGCCGAAGCCACGGGAAACGTCCGCGCCGTGGTCGGGGGAGACATCGGCGGCATCACCTTGCCGGGGGGAATGTCCGGAACGCTTCGTTGCGATGGGCATTTGCTGCTCGTGCCCCTGGTCGGCCAGTCGGGAATGGAACGGCTGGACATCCGGATCGACAGCGACGGAAAGTGGCGCGGCGAACTCATCGTCCGTGCTGCAGACCAAGGGACGGTCGCAAAACTCGCGGCTGCGGGGTTCCTGCCCGGGCCGTCGGGCTATATCATCCGGCTCACCGGCGCACTTTAGCTTGACGGTGGCCGGTCGCGGTGCCTAGGGCGTCGCGCGCTTCCTTGTGTGGCGATCGTAGCTCAATTGGTTAGAGCGCCGGTTTGTGGTACCGGAGGTTGCGGGTTCAATCCCCGTCGATCGCCCCAGCGCTCCCGCTTATTTTTCCGGACCGAAGACTGGAACGGGCGGTTGAGCGAGATATAATATTTCGCTATCTGGTAATTAAATTACAGCTGCGGAGCGACCGATGACTGCCCCCATGGACCTGCCTGATTTCGACGCTCACGAGGGCGTTCACCTGTTCCACGACCGGTCGAGCGGGTTGTCGGCGATTGTCGCGATCCATTCGACGGCGCTGGGGCCGGCAGCGGGCGGGACGCGATTCTGGCATTATGCCGATGGCGAAAGCGCCGTCACCGACGCCCTGCGCCTGTCGCGCGGCATGAGCTACAAGAATGCCATGGCCGGATTGCCCGCGGGGGGCGGCAAGGCGGTGATCCTCGCCGATCCGGATGGCACCAAGACGCCGATGATGCTCGACGCATTCGCGCGCGCCGTCGACAGCCTTGGCGGCCGCTATATCACGGCCCAGGATGTGGGGATGAGCGAGGCGGACATGGTGTCGCTGTCGCTCGTGACGAAGCGTGTCGCGGGTCTGCCGGGGCAGGGCGGAGATCCCGGGCCGTCGACGGCGCTCGGCGTCTACCTCGGTGTCAAGGCTGCGGTGAAACGCGCATTGGGCAAGGATAGTGTTTCCGGCGTGCACATCGCGGTGCAGGGTGTCGGCAGCGTCGGCGGTGGACTGGCGCGGCGGCTGGCGGCGGACGGTGCGAAGTTGACGCTGGCCGATGTCGACGGCGCGCGGGCGGCTGCGCTTGCAGCGGAACTCGGAGCCCGAACGGTCGATGCCGATGCGATCCTGTCGATCGAAGCCGATGTTTTCAGCCCCTGCGCGCTCGGTGCGATCCTGACGAGCGACGTCATCGCCAACCTGCGGGTAGGGGCAGTCGCCGGCGGCGCCAACAACCAGCTGCCGACCGAAGCCGAAGGCGCGGAGCTCGCAGCGCGCGGTATTCTCTATGCCCCCGATTACGTCATCAACGGCGGCGGCATCATCAGCGTCCTGCGGACCGTGCTCCCCGGCGGCGACGCCGAAGTCGATGCGAAGGTCGCGGCGATCCCCGACCGGCTGGAGGCAATCTGGGCAGAAAGCGCCGCAACCGGCGATACGCCCGCGCGCGTTGCCGACCGCATGGCGCAAAAGCTGATCGGGCGTTAGTCTTTAGTCGCTTTCCAACGGGACAGCGGGTGCGCTAGGGCGCTCAGCGATCATGCACGCTTACGCAAATCCGGCGAAATTCCTGCGCATTGCCCGGCCGTTGACCGCGATCTTCGGCCTGACCGGCGCGTTGCTGATCGCGTTCGGCAGTTTCGCGGGGCTGTTCCTGACGCCGCCCGACTATCTGCAGGGCGAGACGGTGCGCATCCTGTACATCCACGTGCCCGCAGCATGGCTGTCGATGGCGGGATGGAGCGGCATTGCGATCGCAAGCCTGGCCCAACTGGTCTGGCGTCATCCGCTGTCGGGCGTCGCTGCCCGCGCTATCGCCCTGCCGGGGGCGATGTTCACGGCAATCTGCCTCGCGACAGGGTCGATCTGGGGGCGCCCGAGTTGGGGCACCTGGTGGGAATGGGACGGGCGCATGACGTCGGTGCTGGTCCTGCTGTTCCTATACATCGGCTATATCGCCCTGGCGTCCAAGAGCAGCGAGCGCGGCAGTGTCAGCCGCGTTACCATCTATGGACTGGTCGGGGCAGTGAACCTTCCGATCATCAAATACTCGGTCGAATGGTGGAATACGCTGCACCAGGCGCCGTCGATCACCTTGCGGGGGTCGGCCATCGCGCCGGAGATGCTGTGGCCGCTGGGTTTCACCGTAGTCGGTTTCAGCCTGTTGTTCGGCGCGATCGTGCTGATGCGGATGCGCACCCTGCTGGCGCTTGCCAAGGTCGAAGCGCGGCTTGCACGGATGGCGGCGGCATGAACCCCTGGCCCTTTGTCATCGCGGCCTATGTCGTGACGCTGGGCGGGGCAGCGTTGATCACGCTCGTATCGTGGCTTGCGATGCGCAAGGCCGAAGCTGCGGTCGAAGACCTGCCGCGTCGATGAAACCCAAGCAGCAACGCCTGATCCTCGCGATCATCGCGCTCGTCGCCATCGTCGGTTCCGGGCTGCTCGCCATGTCGGCGATCGGCGATCGGGCCAGCTATTTCTATTCGCCTGCCGATATCGCGAAGAACGGCATTCCGCAGGGTCAGGCCATCCGCCTGGGCGGCATGGTGATGAAGAACAGCATCTTCCGTGCGCCCGACGGCGTCACCATCACATTCATCGTCCATGACGGCCCGGCCGAGGTGAACGTCCGTTTCAAGGGCATCCCGCCCGACCTGTTCCGCGAAGGATCGGGCGTGGTCGCGGAGGGAATGTTCGAAGGACGAACCTTCGTCGCCACCAACCTGCTCGCCAAGCATGACGAGCGCTACATGCCACCGCAAATGGACGGCAAGCAGCACAAGACGACGACACTCGCCCAGTGATTGCCGAGGCGGGTCTTGCGGCACTGTGGATGGCGGCGGTGCTCGCGCTGTTACAGTTCGCGCTGGCGGGCCTCGGACTGAACGACGAGCGCGAAGATTTCCGGCGTGGCGTTCGAACGGTAGCGGTCGTCCAAGGCGTGATCATCGCCGTCGCCTTCGCGGCACTGACGCTATGTTTCGTGCGCTCGGACATGTCGGTCGCGCTCGTCGTCGCGAACAGCCATTCGCTGAAGCCCTGGCTCTACAAGTTCGCCGGAACCTGGGGAAACCACGAAGGTTCGATGCTGCTCTGGGTGACGATCCTCGGGATGGCCGGTGGCGCCGTGGCCTTGCTCGAGCGGCGCATTTCTGACCGGACACTGACCGCGACGCTCGGAGCACAGGCGCTGATCAGCTTCGGCTTCTACGCCTTCCTGTTGTTTGCCTCGAACCCGTTCAAGCGCGTCTTTCCGGTGCCAGCCGACGGGCAGGGGCTTAACCCGCTATTGCAGGATCCCGGCCTCGCCTTCCATCCGCCCACGCTTTACATCGGCTATGTCGGCATGTCGGTCGCGTTCAGCTTCGCCGTCGGGGCGCTCGTCACCCGCGAAGTCGACCGCAATTTCGCCCGTGCGATGCGACCCTGGATCCTTGGCGCGTGGATATTCTTGACGCTCGGCATCACAGCCGGCAGCTATTGGGCTTATTATGAACTCGGCTGGGGCGGCTGGTGGTTCTGGGACCCGGTCGAGAACGCCTCGCTGATGCCATGGCTCGCGGCGACAGCCTTGCTCCATTCGGTCAACGTCCTCGCCACCCGCGACGGGCTGCGTGCCTGGACGATCATGCTCGCGGTCGTCGCTTTTTCGATGTCGATGATCGGCACCTTCCTGGTCCGCTCAGGTATATTGACCAGCGTCCACGCCTTTGCCGTCGATCCCGAGCGCGGCAGCTTCATCCTCACGCTGTTGCTGATCTACATCGGCGGCGCACTTGCCCTGTTCGCCCTGCGCATCGCGACCGTGAAGGAGGGGAGCCAGTTCAATTTCGTCAGCCGAGAGGGAGCGCTGGTCGTCAACAACCTGCTGCTCTCGGCCATCCTCGGCATCGTGTTTGTCGGCACGCTCTATCCTCTCGCGGCCGAAGCATTGTTCGGCGAAAAACTGTCGGTCGGGCCGCCCTATTTCAACGCGACGACCGGGCCGCTGGCGCTGGCACTGGTTGTCATCATGGCGCTCGGACCGGTCAGCCGCTGGCGGCATGACGACCTGGGGAAAATAGTTCGCCGCATCGGGTTGCCAGTACTGTTGTCGGTACTCGCGCTGATCGCAATGGTGCTTTTCGCGCCGCATATCGGAGTGCTGCCGTTCCTGGGCATCGTGCTGGCAATCGGCGTCGGCGCGGCGAGCGTCGCCCCGCTCTGGCGCCGCAACCTGCTGCGAACGCCGTTGTTCACCTGGGGCATGGTCGTGGCGCACCTCGGCATTGCTGTCAGCCTTGCCGGAATGGCGAGTGAGAGTGCGTTCACGAAGGAAACACTGGTCGCGGCGCGCTTCAACGAGCCGCACCGGGTCGGTCCCTATGCGATCACGCTAAAGGCGGTCGAACCGATCGCCGGACCCAATTGGACAGCAATCGAGGGAACGCTGGAGGCGCAACGCGGCAACGGCACGCCCTTCGCCCTGAAACCCCAGTCCCGGCAATTCTGGTCGCCGCCCACCGAAACCAACGAGGCGGCGATCGCCACGCGGATCGACGGACAATTGTACGTCGTGCTCGGTAAGCCCGATGCCGAGGGGCGCTGGCAATTGCGGCTGTGGTGGAAACCGATGGTCACGCTGATCTGGCTCGGCGGAGCGATGGTGGCATTCGGCGGGTTCTTGTCCCTCGCGGGTCACTGGCGACGCGAGCGCATCCAGGCGCAACGATTGCGGGAAGCCGAGGGCTGGGCATGAGGAGGTTCTGGCTCTGGACGCCGCTTGTGGCTTTCGCTGTCGTTTTCGGTGTGATCGCGTTCGGGCTTTACCGCCCCGACGACCGTACGCA
This sequence comes from Pseudomonadota bacterium, assembly GCA_040388515.1. Lineage (GTDB taxonomy): Bacteria > Pseudomonadota > Alphaproteobacteria > Sphingomonadales > Sphingomonadaceae > Sphingomonas_O. The sequence continues at coordinate 34,455 of JAZKBQ010000017.1, forward strand.
TGCCAGCAGGTTGATCGGAAAGCCGGTGCCCCCGTTCAAGCTCGCGCCGGCGGCGACCGGCAAGCCGGGACTGGCAAACACGGATTTCTCAGGCGGCCCGCGCCTGCTCAATGTCTTTGCGAGCTGGTGCGTACCCTGCATCGCTGAAGCGCCCATACTGGGTGAGCTGTCGCGCAAGGGCGTCGTGATTGATGCAATCGCGATCCGCGACCGTCAGGCGGACGTCGACGCATTCCTGACGCGCAACGGCAATCCGTTTCGTGCCATCGGCCTCGACCCCGCATCGGCGGTACAGATCTCGCTCGGTTCGTCGGGCGTGCCCGAAACGTTTGTCATCGATGCAAAGGGGATCATCCGGCACCAGCACATCGGCGAGATCAAGCAGGGCGATGTGCCGCGCATTCTGCAAGCGTTGAAGGACGCCCGATGATCCGGTCGCGCTGGCTTTCGATCTTGCTCGCCGTGCTTCCCGCGAGCGCGTTCGCGGATTCCGTGATGCCGGAAGCGCCGCTGGCCAATACCCAGCTGGCGGATCCCGCCAAGGAAGCAGTAGCGAAGGACTTGATGCTTTCGATCCGCTGCCTCGTTTGCCAGGGCCAGTCGATTGCCGACAGCGACGCGGAAATGGCGGGCGACATGCGGGCGTTGATCCGCAGCAAGGTTCAAGCAGGCGAGCGGCCCGAGGCGATCCGTAAATGGCTGGTCGAACGCTATGGTAATTGGGTGAGCTACGACCCGCCGCTCGATGCGACGACCGCGCCGCTGTGGATCGCGCCGATATTGCTCGTCGGTATCGGCCTGTTCCTTGCCCGCGGGCGGTTTCGGAGGAAGTCGTGACCGGCTGGATTTTTCTGGCCATACTTGCGGCCCTTACCGTCGTTGCGGTCAAATATTTCGCACGCATGCCGAAGGGCGGGTTCGAGCTGGTGCTGGCAGCGGTCCTGACCGGAATCGCGGGCTATGCGTGGCAGGGCAACCCCGACCAGGATGGCGCGCCGGTACAGTCCGAAGAAAAGGGCGTCACGCTCGACACGAAGGTCATCGCCACGCGCCGCATGATGACGAACACTTATGGCGATGCCGCCAAGGTGGCCGATTTCGCGGACCTGCTCGACCGGTGGGGCAAGACCCGGGAAGCGGTGATTGCCGTCCAGACCGGGTTGCGCAAGGAACCGAAAAACCCCGAACTCTGGACCTCGCTCGGCAACGCCTTGGTCGTGCACGGCGGCGGTATGCTCTCGCCCGCTGCCGAACTCGCCTACGCCCGGGCGCAAGCACTGGCTCCCGACCATCCGGCGCCAGCTTATTTCCGCGGCCTCGCACTCGCACAGAGCGGACGCATCGAGGAGGCGGCCCGAAGTTGGGGAGGGCTGTTGATCCGCTCGCCGAAGGACGCGCCGTGGCGGGAAGATGTCGAGGCGCGGCTGGCGCTCGCATTGCGGATCATGCAGGCGGAAAAACGCTAGCCCACAGCTTTGCAGCGTTTGCCGATGGGACAGTGTTCGCAGTGAGCGTGGTTCGAACGGCAGACGGTCTGCCCCAATCGCTTAAGGAGCATGTGCAGTTCGGACAGCTCGGTCGCGCTCCATTCGGCAACCACGGCCATCATGGTGTCATAGGCCTTGGGAATGTCGGCGGTGCGCCGAACGAACCCGAAGCGTCGCAGCATCCGCAGGATATGCGTGTCGATGACGAACGAAGGCATTTTCAGTGTGCTGAAATTCAGCGTCGAGGCCGCCACCTTGCGGCCGACGCCTGGCAATTTTTCCAGCCAGTCGAGCGCTTGCGGAACACTCATTTGTTTGAGGAAAGCCAGGTCGAAATCGGCGTCACATTCTGAGATGCGGCAAAGTGCATCACGGACGTAACGCGCCTTTTCCCCCGGGAAGGTAACGTCAGCGATAACTGCCTGAATGTCATCGACAGGAGCGGCGGCCAGTTCTTGCCAGCACGGATAACACGCTTCCAGCCTCTGGGAGGCATCGCGCGAAACCGCATCCAAGGTCCGGCTGCTGATGATCGATTTGACCAGTTGGCCAACCGGAGTTCGCAAGCGCGGTGCACCCGCGTCGCCAAAATACTGGCGCAGCCGCTCGCGCACCCAAGCGATATCATCAAACTCGCGAAAGCCGAGAGCCAGTTGCATGCCCGTATTGTAGAACATATGAGGAACATAACAAGCTATGTGTTGCGCGACCACTTATGCCAAATCGTCAAAAAGGCGTGGCGAACGCTACCGGCAGCGAAGCTTCCTTCCATCCGTCCAGGCCGTCCGCGAACCAGACTATTTTCGTAAATCCCGCGCGGTGAAGACGCAGCGCGGCATTCCAGCTCATCCAGCAATCGGCCTGGCAGAAAACGACGATAGCTTTGGCGGGATGCGCCCGGGAGAGCTTGCTCACCCCTTCGAGAAAATGGCGTTCTATGGCTGGTTCGAGCGTCCCACGTCCGGTTTCGGGGAACCAGTAGACGCCCGGGACGGATGGATGTGGCTCGGCAAGCTTCCAGCGACCTGTCGCGTCGTCGCGTACGGCGCCCGGGGCGGGGTTCACATCGATGAAAATGGCTCCCGTGCGCCACAACGCCCGTGCACGGGTTGTATCGATCCTCTCGACGCCTTCCGGCGCCTTGGCCACGACGCCGCGATAATGCACGATCCGATAACCCGTAACGGGATCGAACAGGCTTTCGCTGCCTGACTGCGCTATCGCGATGCAGGGGAGCAGCAGCGCAGCCAATACAATAATCGCCCTCCACATGCCGCGCTCCGTTTCGTCCCAAAGTCGCATGGTAGCAGCGTCATGGCCGGTGCTATCTTGTGCTTTGGGAGAAGAGGATGATGGCAAGATTTCTGCAGTTTGCGGGCGCCTTGTCGCTCATGCTCGCCCCTGTGGGCGCTCTCGCATCCTTGCCTGTGGATCCGCTGACATCGCCGATGTGGGAGCGCCTGGGCGGCGCGCTGTTCGGCAACGACGTCGTCCGTTTCGACGACCGGGTGAAAGTTACTTTCCCGTCGATTGCCGAGAACCAGCGCAGTTTTCCTGTGTCGGTCGATGCGCGTGGCATCGCCAAGGTAAAGCGGATCATAGTATTCGCGGATCTCAACCCCATTCCGCTCGCGATCGACTACACGCCGCAAGCCGCGCAACCCTATCTCGCGACGCGCATAAAGCTGGACCAGCGCACGCCGGTGCGCGGTGCAGTACAGCTGGAGGACGGCAGCTGGCTTGTCAGCGGAGGCTGGATCGACGCCGCAGGTGGCGGTTGTTCGGCGCCCCCGTTGAGCCGGGTAAAAGGCGATTGGGCGGAACATCTGGGCGAGGTTCGCGGCGTCGCGCTACACGGACGTGAAGGAACGCGTGTTCGCCTGGCATTCCGCCACCCCATGGACACCGGCTTCGTGGCCAACATTCCCACCTACAACCTGGAGGAAGTGACGCTGACCGGATCCGGTGGACAGCCAGTCGGCACGATGCGGATCGAGGCATCGGTTGCGGAAGATCCCACGATCACGGTCATTGCCAACGCCCGGGCTGGCGAAAAGATCGTCCTGCGCGGCAGCGATACCAATGGCATCCGCTACGACGGGTCGATCCTCGTGCACGAAACGCCCGCGAGCGCGGCACTCGCGATACGCTGATGTTGCATCGGCGTGGCGTCATTGCGGGTTTGCTCGGAGCGGTGGCGGTGCCTGTGTTCGCTCAGCCGTTTCAATACAGCATCGCGCCGGAAAAGGTCGCGGATGGCATCTGGGTCGTGCGCGGAGCGGATGCACCGATCGAAATGGCCAACGGCGGCGCGATCGCGAATATCACGATCATTGCAAGCGACGCAGGAACCGTGCTCGTCGATTGCGGCGCCTCCCTGCGCTACGGCACGGCGTTGAAAAAGGTGGCCGAAGACCTGACCGGCAAACCCGTGGTGCGCGTCTATATGACGCATCTTCACCCTGATCACATTTACGGCGCGGCCGCATTCGGACCGGGTGTCGTCGCGGCCACCCCGCAGCTTGCTGACCTGCTGAAAAGCGAAGGGGCGGGGTTTGCCGACGGCATGTACCGCCTGCTCGGCGACTGGATGCGCGGGACCGAGTTTACCCCGCCGCAGGTCATGCTGACTGGCGATAGCGAGACTTTCGGGACGCGGCGGCTGAGGTTGCTGCCGCTGTCCGGACACAGCGCAGCGGATCTTGCGGTGCTGGACGAGGCAACGGGAACTTTGGTCGCGGGCGATCTGGTTTTTCATGACCGCGCACCGTCTACGCCGCATGCGAACCTTGCGAAGTGGCGGGCGACGCTGGGCACGCTGAAGATGCTTGGTCACAAGCGGGTAATTCCCGGCCATGGTCCGGTCGATCCCACGCCTGACGCGGCGATCGATCAAACGCGTGACTGGCTCGACTGGCTCGAGACGACACTCCGCGCGGCTATCGCTTCAGGCCGGGACGCCGTGGAGGCGGGCAACACGATGATCCCGCCGCGCTTCGCATCGCTGAAAGCCGCACGCTACGAACTGCAGCGGTCGGTTTCGCATTTCTATCCGGGGCTGGAGGCGGAACTCCTGCCCCGGATCGATGTGAAGAACTAGCCGACCCGGTTGGCGATAAGGTCGTCGACCACCGAAGGATCGGCGAGCGTGCTCGTGTCACCAAGGCTCGACACGTCGCCCTCCGCGATCTTGCGCAGGATGCGACGCATGATCTTGCCCGACCGGGTCTTGGGCAGGCCCGGCGTGAACTGGATCGCGTCAGGCGTTGCGATCGGGCCGATCTCGGTGCGGACCCACGCAACGAGTTCCTTGCGCAGCGCATCGCTTGGCGTCTCGCCGGCGTTGAGCGTCACATAGGCGTAGATGCCCTGTCCCTTGATGTCGTGCGGGAAGCCGACGACCGCAGCCTCTGCGACGGTCCGGTGAAGCACCAGCGCGGATTCGACCTCGGCCGTGCCCATGCGGTGGCCGGACACGTTGATGACATCATCGACGCGACCGGTGATCCAGTAATAGCCGTCCTCGTCGCGGCGACACCCGTCGCCGGTGAAATAATTGCCCGGATAGGTCGAGAAATATGTCTGGAAGAACCGCTCGTGATCGCCCCACACGGTGCGCATCTGCCCCGGCCAACTGCGCTGGATGACGAGGTTGCCGTCGGTCGCACCCTCCAGCAGTTTGCCGTCGGCATCGACCAGCGCCGGTTCGACCCCGAAGAAGGGCAGGGTGGCCGACCCGGGCTTGAGCGCGGTGGCACCGGGCAGCGGCGTGATCATATGACCGCCGGTCTCGGTCTGCCACCAGGTGTCGACGATCGGGCAGCGGCCTTCACCGACGACCTCGTAATACCAGCGCCAGGCTTCGGGATTGATCGGCTCGCCGACCGAGCCCAGCAGGCGCAGCGACTTGCGGCTGGTCTTCGTCACGTAATCGTCGCCCTCGCGCATCAATGCGCGCAGCGCCGTGGGGGCAGTGTAGAGCTGTGTAACCCGGTGACGGTCGACGACCTCCCAGATGCGCGACGGTGTCGGCCAGTTGGGCACGCCTTCGTACATCAGGGTCGTGACGCCGTTCGAGAGCGGGCCGTAGACGATGTAACTGTGCCCGGTGACCCAACCCACGTCGGCAGCACACCAGTAGGTGTCGCCATCGCGGCAGTCGAACACGCTTTCGTGGGTGTAGCTGGCCCAGAGCAGATAGCCGCCGGTCGTGTGCAGCACGCCCTTGGGCTTCCCCGTAGAGCCGGAAGTGTAGAGGATGAACAGCGGGTCTTCGGCGTTCATCGGTTCGGGCGCGCAATCCGGCGATACCGAAGCCGCCGCTTCGTGATACCAGATGTCGCGGCCGTCCTGCATCGTCACGTTCCCGCCGGTCGACTTCACGACGATGACGGTGTCGAGGCATGTGGTAAGCTTTGCCGCGGCATCAACATTGGCCTTCAGCGGCACGGCCTTGCCGCCGCGACGACCCTCGTCGGCGGTGATGACGATACGGCTGTCGCAATCGGTGATACGACCCGCGAGTGCGTCGGGCGAAAAGCCGCCGAAGACGATCGAGTGGATCGCGCCGATCCGCGTGCAAGCGAGCATCGCGAATGCGGCCTCGGGGATCATCGGCAGGTAGAGCGTAACCCGGTCGCCCTTCTTTACGCCGTTTGCCTTCAGGACGTTGGCGAAGCGGCAGACTTCGGTGTGGAGCTCCTTGTAGGTAATGCGGCGCGGTTCAGCGTCGGGAGAGTCCGGTTCCCACACGATCGCGACCTGGTCGCCGCGCGTTGCAAGATGCCGGTCGATGCAGTTGGCCGAGACGTTGAGCACACCATCGGCGAACCATTTCACGCCGAAGTCGGCCTCGTGGAAGCTGCTCTGGTCGGCAACCGTGGGCGCCTCGATCCAGTCCAGCCGCCTGGCTTGCTCCAGCCAGAACACATCCGCATCGTTCAGCGACCGTGCATAATCGACGGCATATTTCGCGGCGTCGATGCGCGCATTTGCGGCCCACGCGGGCGGTACGGGGTACAGGTCTTCGGACAAGCCACTCTCCGTCATTTGATCCGCACACCGATCCACAGCGTGCGGGGTGTCCCGAGGTCGATCGAACCCGCGGCGTTCCGCGTGATCACCGTCTCGTCAAACATGTTTTCGGCGCGCGCGACAACCGCGATATGCCGTCCCAGCGGCACTTTCACGACGCCATCCACAGTCGTCGCGGCGGGCAGCACGTCGGTCTGCAGGTCGTCCTCATACTGATCGCCGACATAGCGTGCGGTCAGCGATGCGCCGAAGCCGCGCGTGTCTTCCCACGCGACCGTCGCGCTGGCCGTATGCCGCGGGCTCTGTGCAGGAATAAAGCCGTTGAGCGCGGCAGACGTGCCCGATGCCTCGACCTTGCTGTCGCTGAACGCATAGGACGCGTCGAGCGAGAAGGGGCCGTGCGCCGCGTGCGCGGTGATCTCGATCCCCTTTGCGACGATAGCATCGACATTGCGGCGCTGCCGGACGTTGGTGGCGATTGTCACGTTAGCGATCGCGCCTTCGAGCCGGTTGTAGAAGGCAGTGACGCCGAGTGCGATGCCGGGCAGGGGCTTCAGGTCGATCCCGGCCTCCGCGCCGCGCAACCGTTCGAGCCCGAGCGCGGCATTGGCCTGTGTCGTGATCGGAAAAACGACGAACGGGCGGTAAAGTTCGTTGAGTGTCGGCAGGCGAAAACCGGTATATCCCGCTGCGCGCAGGGCAATCGCTTCGCTGGTGTTGAACAGCACACCCGCACGGCCCGTCGCCTCGAACCCGTCACGGTCGGCGAAGCGCGTATCGGTCGTGACCGCGCCCGCCGCATTCGCTTCACGAAAGAAACCATCGGTGATCATCCACCGGTCGCCACGCACGCCCGCGGTCAGGACCAAGCGGCCGAGCGTCCAATCGTCCTCGAGGAACGCGCCTACGGTGCTGGTGTTGCCGCCCGCCGTGCGCCGTGCGGTGACAAGGCCGGTAGCGGCGTAGGCGTCCTCATAGAGCGTGCCGTCGCCAAATCGTGCGTCGACGCCGATGCGCAGGACGTGATTGGGTCCGACCGGCGGACGCAGTTCGATCTTGCCCCCAACCCCGGTTGCCGGCGTGTTCCGCTGGTCGAGCGTCAGCTTGAACGTCGTCGCGCTGACGACCTTGTTGGTGAAATTGCGGGTCTGGACATAGGCCAGCGCGTCGATAGCCCAGTCGCCGCGATGGATCAGGCGGACGCTGGCGTCCTGCGCCTCCGAACTGCTGTCCGCACCCGCGAAGCGCAGTGTGCGATCGTCGCGGTAAATCAGGCCACGTGCCTGGATCTCGGTGTGGGCATCGACTGGCACGACAGCGCGCAGGCCGCCTGACCAGTCCTGGTAACGCGCACGCACGGTCGCGGCCGTCGTCTGGCTGGCCGGAGTCGTGAAGAAACCGTCGCCGCGCTCGAACTTGCCCGACAGGCTGACGAAACCGCCGCCTAGGTCGGGCGACGCTGTGCCCGACAGCTCGACCGCGTTGTTACTGCCGTAGAAGGCTCCGGCGGAAAACGGTGACAGATCGCCGCGCGTTGCGCTGGCAAGCTCGATCGTGCCCGCAACCGCACCAGCACCGAATGCCCCGGCGCCTCCGCCGCGGGTGATCCGCACGCCTGCAAAGCGATCGGCAACCAGCGCGTTGAACGGAATATAGCCGAAAAACGGATCGGCGAGCGGCACGCCATCGAGCAGCACCAGTGCCCGGCTCGACGCATTTCCGCCCAGTGCGCGCAGGGTTACACCCTGTGCCGACGGATTGGCCGACCGGCTATCGGATCGGCGAAACTGCTGGAATCCGGCGACATCGGAAAGGACGTTCTCGACCCGGCCGGACGCATCGCCGGTCAACCGGTCGCGGTCGATCGTGACCGAACCATAGGCGGGGACACCGGGGGGCAAGGGAAGGGGCGTGCCGATAACAACAATGTCATCCTTTTCCGCCTGCTGCGCCCAAAGGGCGGTAGGCACGGTCAGCGCAATAAGGGGCAAGGTCAGTAACAGGCGCATGACGTGGAAACAGCTTTCATCAGCGGAGCAAAAGGGGCGCCCCGAACCGGACCGCCCCTTTCACGCCTTAGTCCCTGTTCGGCTCAGAAGAACAGGATAGAACCGATCGCCAGCGTATCGGACGTCGCGGAATTTCCGCCATGCGCGCGAGAGCTGGTGCTGGTGTATTCGCCGAGCACCGTGACCCAGCTGGTCAGGCTGTAACGCGCCTGGCCGACCCAGCTGCTGTTCTTGTTGACCAGCGTCGGGTTGATCTCCCCGGAGGCAAGATCGAGCCGGCTTTCGCCATAACTGCCTGCGACCGTGAACTTGTCGAACGTCAGCGTCGCCTGTCCGTAAAAGCCGTGGCTGTCGCGCTTGCGGCCCAACGCGTCGGTCGAGAATACGAACAGCGCCGTCGTACCGACACCGGAGCCCGCATAGTAATAGCCGAGCAGCCCGAGCGGTCCGTAGTTCAACTTCGCGCCGACGTCGAAGGCGTTGCCGGTATAGCTCGGCACACCCGCTACGCCGTCATGGCTCTGTGTGATGCCAGATACCCACAGGTGCGCGGCCAGCTTGTCCGCCTTGAAGTCATAGGTGGCCTTGGCCTGGAAGCCCGGCGAACCATTGACCTCCGCGCCGCCGGTCAGCGTGCCCAGCGGCTGGAACACGCCCGCCGAAACCTGGAACCCGCCGAAGTTCGGCGTCGTATAGGTAATCTGCGGCTGGAAGTCGGTGTAGATATACCCCGTACCGATGCGGCCCAGCGACGTGTTCGACGGGCCCGCATTGTTACCGGCCGATCCGACCGAGAGCAGCGTGATGTCGTTCAAGATCGCGTCGGACCCGAACAGGCCGATGTCGCGGCCCATCTTGACCGTTCCCAAGGTCGGCTTGCCGAACGTCAAGTAGGTTTGGCGGGCATCGATGCCGGATGTTGCCAGCGCGACTGGTGCGCCCGGCGCGTTTGCGCCATTGCCGCCATACGAGTTGCTGTTGATGCCGGGGTAGAAGCCGAAGTGCGCGGCGACGTCCCATCCGCCCTGGTTTGTCGACACGTCGATGCCGAAGATGCCGGGAAGCAGGCCGTTGCGGACTGCCGAGCTGTTCGCCGCACCGACATTGGCGAGGCCGCCGACGACGGTCGTGTTGGCAACGCGCTTTTCGGGTGAGTCATGCACGTAGAACGCATTGACCGATCCGGAGAACTTCACGGTGACGCCGTTGAACTGCATGCCGACGCCGCTGTCGGTCATGCGGACGAGTTTCTTGTCGTCGAGCTGTCCCGCCGCTGCGGCCTGCGGATCGGAGGGCGCGCTGGTCGTGACGGCGGCCGGGGGCGCCTTGCGTGCGACGAGGTCGTTATATTCCTCGTCGGTCAGGATGCCCTTTTCCTTCAGCTTCAGCAGGAGTGTGCTGGTCGCATCCTCCTGCGCGAAAGCGGGTGCCGCGCCTGCGAGCAACGCGACGGCGCACGTCGCCCGTAGAAATTTTCCGATGCCCCTCATGAGGTCCTCCCTGTGTGCGGCCCGCTGTGTCGCGGTGCCTGTCCCAAGGCTGGGGCGCTGACGCTTTCGGGGGAATTGGACTTTGGTGGGTGGAACCTGAGAGGTTTCTCAGGGCGCAACGGCGACGCCCCAGGGCGCACGGCCCGCGGGGATGGTCGCGATCACCTTTGCACTGACGAGATCGACCACGGAGACATTGTCCGAAAGTCCATTGGCCGAAAAGACATGGCCGGCCGCCTGGTCGATCCCGATGTGCCAGACGCGCCGACCTACGGGCACATAGGCTGTGACTTTCGCACTCGCGACATCAACGATGGCGAGGTGATCGGCGCGACCGAGCGCGATTACGGCCTGTTTCCCGTCGCGCGTGAAGCGGATGCCGACGGGCATCACCTTGTCCTTGAATACTCCGGGCGGCTCGAAGGTAATCGTCTTGGCCACCTTGCGCGTGGCGGTGTCGATGATCTGGAGGCCACCGCCGATCTCGGACGTCGCCCACAGCCATTTGCCATCCGCGGTAAATTCGACATGTCGCGGCCGGTCGCCGACCGGTGTCTGGCCAATGACCTTCTTCTGCGAGATGTCGGTCCAGTCGATCGCACTGTCGGTTTCGGAAGTTGAAACCGCCACTTTGCCATCCGGACTGACCGCGACGCCTTCCGGTTCCTCACCGACCGGCACCTGGAAGATCACGCTTTTGGTCGCGATGTCTATCGCGGTCAGGATGTTGTCGCGCTCGTTGGTCGCGAACAGCGTCTTGCCGTCGGGCGACAGGCCGATCTGTTCGGGGTCTTCGCCCGAGGGAAGGTCCGCCACGACCTTGCCGGTTATGGTGTCGATGACCTGCACGGCATTGTCGTCGCTGGCGCACAGGTAGATGAACTTGCCGTCCTGCGAAATCTGTATGCCGCGCGGCCGCTTTCCGACCGGCCAGGTCGCCGTCACCTTCAGTGTCGCCGCATCGATGACGGTGATGCTGCTGCCCTTTTCATTCGAGACATAGACCGTCCCGGCTTGGGCAAATGCCGGAACGGCAGTTGTCGCGAGGAGCAGAAGGCGGGGGAGGAGAGCGCGCATGGGCATTGTCTAGTCCAAGCGCGCCCCACGGCATGCTATACCTAAGTGCAATAGGGCGGGCGCCTCCGCCAAGCATACACCCCTCCATAATCGCCAATGCTGCGAAACAACGTGGAGAGCATGCGTATGAAAAAGCCCCGCCTGTCGGCCCTCGTACTGGCCACGGCCGGCCTGGTTGCCGCCGGTTCGATCACCTCCCGCGTCATTGCGCACGGGAATGTGACGCCGCAACCCGTCGATACGACCGCGCTGCCGGACATCGGCACCGAATGGGTGGTCAAAAACCCCTATCGCGGCAACGCGACCGCCATAAAGATCGGCGAGTCCGCGTACGGCCAGAACTGCGCACGATGCCATGGGCTCGAAGCGATCTCGGGCGGAATTGCTCCTGATCTGCGCTATCTCGACGAGGGTGAAGCAGGCGACGAATGGTTCATCCAGCGCTTCCAGCACGGATCGGTGCGCGACGGAAAAGTCTACATGCCGCCGCTCGGCGATGTGCTGGGGCAAAAGGCCGGCTGGGCCATCCGCGCCTGGCTCGACACCAAGCACGAGGGTTAGGACGTGATCGGTGGGGGGATCACAAGGCGCGGGCTGCTCGCCGGAATTGGAGCAACCGCGGTCCTGCCGACATTCCCGGCACGTGCGCTTCCGCTCGAAAAGATCCGTGCCGCAGGCGTTCTGCGTATCGCGGTCTACCGCGATTTCGAACCCTGGGCCTGGTATGAAGGCACCAAGCTGGTCGGCATCGATGTCGAGATCGGCGCGGCCATCGCGCAGAAGCTGGGCGTGCGGCCCGAATTCCGCGATTTCCTCGCGGGCGAGGATGTCGACGAGGATCTGCGCAACATCGTGTGGAAGGGGCCGGCAACCGGCGGCACGCTGTCCGACATCATGATGCATGTGCCGGTCGACCGCACCTTTGCGTTGCGGAACGACCGGGTGGTGATCACCGGGCCTTACTACCGCGAGGGCTTTGCGCTTGGGTGCGACCGGCGCGTCATCGACTGCGAATTGCCGCCGCCGCAGTACAAGGGGCGCAAGCTGGCTGCCGAGCTCGACAGCATTCCCGACTTCTACCTGAGCGGCTCATTCGGCGGCGTGCTGCGCGGAGACGTGACCCATATGACCAGCGGCATGGCGGCACTCGACGCCGTCCGCGAGGGCAAGAGCGAAGTCGCGATGGCGACGCGTGCACAGGTCGAACATGCCATCGCCAAGGGCGGTGACGCGTTGATCGAGCGCAAGGGGCCGCTGCCCGCGTTGACCAGTCCCGGTTGGGATATCGGGGTGGCCGTCAAGGACGATAGCCGCGATCTGGGCGACCGGCTGGAGACGCTGATTCCCGAACTGATCGCCGACAAGACGATCCCGAACATCTTCCAGAAATACGGAGTGACGCCGCGTGCGCCGCTCGCATCCTGAGAAGGCTCTCAGGCTAGTGCCAAGGTCCAATAGGCGCGCTTCACGGCGCTGATACCGTAGCCCGGCGATTAGAAAATCCAGGGGAGAAGATCATGAAGCGTTTTCTGCGACAGACGTCGTTTTTCGTCATGGGGACCGCGCTGCTTGCCGCACCCTTGGCCACCGTATCGCATGCCCAGTCCGCAGGTCCCGGGCCGACCGACGCCGACCTGATGAACGACGAAAAGACGCCGAACGACGTGCTGACCTATGGCATGGGATCGCGCGGACAGCGGTTCAGCCCGATCACGCAGATCAACAGCACCAATGTCTCTAAGATGGTGCCGGCATTCTCGGCGTCGCTCGGCGGTGAAAAGCAGCGCGGTCAGGAATCGCAGCCGATCGTCTACGACGGTATGATCTACGTCACGGGATCGTACTCGCGCCTCTTCGCTTTCGACGCCCGGACGGGTGAGGAAAAATGGGAATATAGCGCGCGTTTGCCCGACGCGATCGTTCCATGCTGCGACGTCGTGAACCGCGGTGCTGCCATCTACGGCGACAAGATCATCTTCGGCACGCTCGACGCACGGCTCGTGGCGCTGAACCGCATCACCGGAAAAGTGGTCTGGAACAAGCAGATCGCCGACTACAAGGCCGGCTACAGCTTCACCGCTGCCCCCATGATCGTGAAGGGCAAGGTCATCGTCGGCAATTCCGGCGGCGAATTCGGCGTTATCGGAGAAGTGCAGGCCCGCGACGTCAACACCGGCGAACTCATCTGGTCCCGTCCCACCATCGAGGGGAACATGGGCATGATGAACGGCAAGGAGAACGGCATCACCGGCAAGACCAATGCCAGCTGGCAGGGCGACCAGTGGAAGACCGGCGGCGGCGCAACCTGGCTGGGCGGAACATACGATCCGGACACCAACCTGATCTACATGGGGACGGGCAATCCGGCGCCGTGGAACAGCCATCTTCGTCCCGGTGACAACCTCTACACGTCGTCGACGCTGGCGATTGACCCCGACACCGGCCAGATCAAATGGCACTACCAGACGACCCCGCACGATGGCTGGGACTTCGACGGCGTGAACGAACTGGTGTCGTTCGATGCAATGCGCGGCGGCAAGATGATGAAGCTGGGCGCCAAGGCCGATCGCAACGGGTATTTCTTCATCCTCGACCGCACCAACGGCAAATTCCTGCAGGCGACGCCCTTCGTGTCGAAGACCACCTGGGCCAACGGGTTCAACAAGGATGGCCGTCCGAACTATGTGGATGCGAACCGCCCGGGTCCGCCGACCACGGAAAAGGGAACGACCGTGTTCGCGGCACCCGCGTTTCTCGGCGCCAAGAACTGGATGCCGATGTCGTACAGCAAGCAGACCGGCCTGTTCTACGTCCCCAGCAACGAATGGGGCATGGACATCTGGAACGAGCCGATCGCGTACAAGAAGGGCGCGGCCTATCTGGGCGCGGGCTTCACCATCAAGCCGCTCTATGAAGACTATATCGGTGCTCTCCGCGCGATCGACCCGGCGACGGGCAAGATCATGTGGGAGTACAAGAACAAGGCTCCTCTGTGGGGCGGCGTCCTGAGCACTGCGGGCAACCTGGTCTTCACCGGAACGCCCGAAGGCTATCTCAAGGCGTTCGATGCCAAGACCGGCAAGGAATTGTGGAAGTTCAACACCGGTTCGGGGGTGGTCGGATCGCCGGTCACCTGGACGCAGGACGGCGAGCAATATGTCGCGGTCATGTCGGGCTGGGGCGGCGCGGTGCCGCTGTGGGGCGGCGAGGTCGCAAAGGCGGTGCAGCACATCAACCAGGGCGGATCGCTTTGGGTGTTCAAGCTGCCCAAGTCATGATCCGCACGCTGTCCAGCGTCGATGTGAACCGGAACGCGGGGGCGGCAATGGCTGTCCCCGCCGTTTCGCTTTCCAGACAAATGGGCATAGGCTCGGCGGCGTACGGACGGGCACAACAAGGGGATCCTGATTACGTGGAACGCGTCCTGATTGCCGACGATCATCCGATGGTGCGCGACGGGTTGCGGACCGTCATCGCCGTGGCCTTCGACCAGTGCGAATTGTTCGAAGCCTCGTCGCTCGAAGAGGCGACCGCGGTGATCGAGCGGGAAGGGGACTTCGATCTGGTCCTGCTCGACCTGAACATGCCCGGCGCAACGGGATTTTCCGGGCTTACGCAGTTGCGCGAACGATTCCCGTCCGTTCCCATCGTGATCGTGTCGGCGGCGCAGGAGCGGGGATTGGCGCGCGCTGCGCTGGCAGCCGGGGCCGCAGGGTTCGTTCCGAAGTCGCTTCGCCGCAGCGCCATCGTCGATGCGCTGAAGACGGTCCTTGCGGGCAACATCTACGCACCCGAGATGGACCAGACCGAGGCGGCGGAGATGATCGAAGATGCCGACATCCAGCGCCGCATCGACAGCCTGACGCCGCAACAGAAAGTCGTTCTGCGCCTCGTCATCGCCGGCAAGCTCAACAAGCAGATCGCCTATGACCTCGACGTGTCGATGACGACAGTAAAGGCGCATGTCTCGGCGATCCTGACCAAGCTGAAGGTGTTCAGCCGGACCCAGGCGGTGATCCTGGTCAACAAGGTCAAATTCGGCACCGACAGCTAGACCGTCAGGTCGTCAGCCGTGTGATCAATGCCCGCAGCTGGGCGGGCTTTACCGGCTTTTGCAGGACATGCAGACCTGCCGCATCCAGTTCTTCGCGTAACTCCGGCGTACGGTCGGCTGTTATGACGATGGCCGGGATATCGACACCGGTCGCCGCACGCACGGCATCGATCGCTGCCGTCCCGATCGCGCCATCGTCGAGGTGGTAGTCGGCAATGATCATATCGGGGCAGGGGTGGTCGCCGGTCGATTGCACAACCGCGCCATGTCCGCTGCTCGCGCTATGAACCGTACAGCCCCAGCCCTGCATCAATGCCGCCATGCCCTCTAGAATGGAGGCTTCGTTGTCGATGACGAGGATGACCTGGTCGTCGAGTTTGCCCCTGCGTTGAACAGGGGGGCTCTGCGGCGCGAAGACCCTTGCGACACCCACCGGCACGACGACGCCGAACCGTGAGCCTTTACCTGGCGCGGATTCCAGCGTGAGTTCGTGTCCCAGCATGCGGCCAGCACGCTGGACGATGGCAAGCCCCAGGCCCATGCCACGGTCGCGGCCATGATCACCGATGCGGCGGAATTCCTCGAAGATTTCGGCATGATGTTCGGGGGCGATGCCGGGGCCGGTATCGATGACTTCGAGATGCAGCATCTCGCCCGTGCGGCGAGCCGCAACGTCGACCGACCCGGATTGCGTGTAGCGCAGCGCATTGGCGATCAGGTTCTGGAGTATGCGTCGGAGCAGGCGGGGATCGGACCGTACCCACAGGTCGCAGTCCTCGACATGCAATGCGAGGTTCCGTTCACGCGCAATGGGTGCGAATTCGGCCTTCATGCTGCGCAACATCTCGCCGATGGCAAAATCGACGGGCTCGACCTCGATCGCGCCGGCATCGAGCCGCGAGATTTCGAGCAGCGCTTCGAGCAGGTCTTCGACCGAATCCATCGCGGACCCTGCCTGTCGCACCAGCACGCGTGTCGGCAGTGCAAGCCGCCGGTCGCCGAGTGCCGCCACGAACAGCCGCGCGGCGTTCAGCGGCTGCAGCAGATCGTGACTCGCCGCCGCCAGAAAGCGCGTCTTGGAGATATTGGCCTGCTCCGCCGCGGTCTTGGCGTCACGCAACGCAGCTTCGGCGGCCAGACGCTCGGCATTCTCTTCGCTCAGCGCCTGATTGACGGCGTTGATGTCGGCCGTGCGCTCCTCGACGCGCCGTTCGAGCGTCTCGTTCGCCTCGCGGAGCGTGTCGGCCGCATGCAGGCGTTCGGTGATATCGTCGAAGCTCATCACCATGCCGCCGTCGGGCATTTTGGCGCGATGAACCTCGACGACCTTGCCGTTGTTGTGATGACGGATCGAGATCGCCTCCGCCTCGTCGCCATCCAGCCACGCGAGCGGCTCTTCGGTCTCCATAGGGCCGTTGAGCGTGGCGCATCCGGCAACCAGTCCGTCGTGCGTCGATACGATTTTGATACCGTCCGCGGGCAAGCCGATGACCGCCAGCAACGGATCGTTCCAGGCGACCAGTCGCCGGTCGGCGTCGTACACGCATACGCCCTGCGGAATGGTATCGAGCGTGGCCTGCAGGATCGCACTCTTTTCCGCCAGTTCGCGTGCGCGGAGGCGCGCATCCTCGGCCTTCACCTCGGTGATATCGGTGTAGACGCCAACGATGCCGCCTTCACTGGTGCGCAGCTCGTTGATCTGAATCCAGCGGCCGTCGGCCAGTGCATGGACATGCCCGCCCCGCGCCACCATGCGCTGCGCCATGCGTTCGGAGACCCAGCGGTCGGGGGCAACCATGGCGCCAAGCGTCGTGCCGTCCTTGCTGATCATGTCGGTGATGTCGGAAAAGCTGATTCCGGGCACGATCCGATCGGCGATCTTGGGCCAGAGACCCAGGTAGGTCTGGTTGCACAGCACCAGCCGGTCGTCGACATCGAAAAGCGCGAACCCCTCGTTGATACTCTCGATCGCGTCGCGCAGGCGGCGCTGCGCGTCGTCGGCGGCTTCCTTCGCGACACCCAGCGCCGCATTGCTCTGCGCCAGCGCGTCGAGCGCCTGTTCGAGGTCGACGGTCCGTTTCCGAACCTTCCCCTCAAGCGAAATTGCAGTTTCGAACAACGAAAAGGCGTTGCCCTGAAGGTCGGTCGAACGCTCCACCCGGTCGATCAGCGCGGCGTTGATGCGCTTGACCTTCGCCAGCTCCGCCTCGAGCGCGGCGATGCGCTCGGCATCGTTATCCATGGGTATTGCGCGCGTCGCCACCCTAGTTGCGCTCCCACCCGATCGCGAGACCGCTGAAGGTCTGGTTCACGTGCAGCGCGTGGAACTGCTCGCCATAGCTGTTGAAGCCGGTGACGCGGTTGTCGACGAACATCTTCGACACCTTGCGCGTGATCTGGCGCTGTTCGGCCTCGATCTTGTTGAGCACGCAATCGAACCCGACGATCCGGTCGAGCCCGCCGACATCGTCGGTCAACCGGTCGAACAGGCCGCCCAACCCATCGATGATGTCGCGCGCCTCACCCAGCGTCAGCACGACGCCCTCATCGATCGCGCAGTAGAAAGTGAGGCTGCCATCGGGGTTCGCCGACTGGATCGAGCGGACATAATATTCGCCGCCGGCGCGCACCATGGGCGGGTGCGAAGCGAATACGGTGGGACCGAGTTGATCGACAGTGGTGCCGGTGAGCCGCGCATATTCCTGCGCCGCGGGCTCGGCGTTGATCTCGGTCACGACGCGACCGACCGGATCCGCACCGGTGATGACCATCTTCACATCGCCCGGCGCGTAATGCTGCGACCAGAACACCTTCATCTTCCGCGCCGACGACAGCACAGCGACCAGCGCCGCGTCGCGCCGGAACGCGCCGTCATGGAAGATGAAGGTCTCCTTGAAGTCGAGACCGTCGCCCGACGATCCGCCGATCAGCGGGATGTCACCCAGCGCATCCTGCACGGTAACGGTCAGCATCTCCTCGCGATGCGACAATCCGTCCACCAGGAAGATGGCGGCGCGTGAAACATTCGGACCGAGGTCGCGCGACGCTTCCGCCGCTTCGGCGACCAGCTCTCGAACCGCCTCCTGTGCATGACCGGTGTCGAACGAGTCGAGATTGTCGAACCGCATCGCATTCAGGGTGAAGTCGCTCGCCGGGAAACCGATGGCGGTGATCGTCCCTTCGGCCGTGCCGCCCGGTGTGATTTCGCCGGACGAGGTGCAGCCGACGACGCATAGCCCTTCGCTGCGCTTGTTGATCGCCCCGGCCAGTGCGTCGAGATCGTATCGGCTGGAGGCAAAGACGATCAGGCCCGACAGGGTCGTGGGGTCGAGTTCGGCGAACAAAGCCTGCGCGGCGGCATCCGGATCTTCGATACGCGTGGCGGCCGTCCGCGTCGGGGATTTATGCGCTGCCCTTGGGCGTTCCTCGGTCATGACCGGCATCATGTCATGCCCGCCAACCCGCGTCGATGCTACGCACAATCACGCGCCGCGCTGCGGCTCGCCTGCCGCTTCGAGCACTTCCGCTTCTTCGTCGGTGAACACGCGGCTGCGAATGATGAAGCGCAGCCCCTCGGGGCCCTCCAACGAGAATCCCGCACCCCGGCCAGGTACGACGTCGATCATGACCTGCGTATGCCGCCAATATTCGAACTGTGCGGCACCGATCCAGACAGGCACGTCATCGGCGATCGTGCCGAGCAGGATATCCTGCGCACCGGTTTTGAACTCCCCTGCGGGATAGCACATCGGGGCAGAGCCGTCGCAGCATCCGCCCGATTGGTGGAACATCAGCGGTCCATGGATCGTCTTCAGCCGTTCGATCAATGCGACCGCGGCGTCGGTGGCGAGGATGCGGGGTGGCAACATGGGGCAGGGCTTTCAGAAACGAAAAGTGCGGCGGGCCAAGGGGATGGCCCGCCGCAGTGCCGGAGGAAAGGTGGAGGGAGAGACCGCCGGCATCATCCGTTGATCAGAAGAACCCCATCGCCTTGGGGTTATAGCTGACCAGCAGGTTCTTGGTTTGCTGGTAGTGGTCGAGCATCATGCGATGGTTTTCGCGACCGATGCCCGACTGTTTGTACCCGCCGAACGCGGCATGTGCCGGGTAGAGGTGATAGCAGTTGGTCCACACGCGCCCGGCCTGGATGCCGCGGCCCATGCGATAGGCGGTCGTACCGTTACGCGACCAGACACCGGCGCCCAGGCCGTAGAGCGTGTCGTTGGCGATCGCGAGTGCGTCCGCCTCGTCCTTGAAGGGTGTCACCGCGACGACGGGGCCGAAGATCTCCTCCTGGAACACACGCATCTTGTTGTTGCCGCTGATGATGGTCGGCTCGATGTAATAACCGCCGCCCAGCTCGTCGCCATGGCTAGCCCGCTTGCCGCCGGTCAGGATCTTGGCACCCTCGGCATTGGCGATGTCGAAGTAGGACAGGATTTTTTCGAGCTGGTCGTTCGATGCCTGAGCACCGATCATCGTGTTCGAATCGAGCGGGCTGCCCATCTTGATCTTCTGGACGCGCGCCACCGCCTTTTCCATGAAGCGGTCGTAGATGCTTTCGTGCACCAGCGCGCGGCTGGGGCACGTGCAGACTTCGCCCTGGTTGAGCGCGAACATCGCGAACCCTTCGAGACATTTGTCGAGGAATTCGTCGTCCTCATCCATCACGTCGGCGAAGAAGATGTTCGGCGATTTGCCGCCCAGTTCCAGCGTGACCGGAATCAGGTTTTCGGTCGCGTACTGCATGATCAGGCGGCCGGTGGTCGTCTCACCGGTAAACGCGATCTTGGCGATGCGCGGGCTCTGCGCCAGCGGCTTGCCGGCCTCGACGCCGAAGCCGTTGACGATGTTGAGCACGCCCGGCGGCAACAGGTCGCCGATGACGTCGATCAGGACCATGATCGACATCGGCGTCTGTTCAGCGGGCTTCAAGACGATGCAGTTGCCAGCAGCAAGCGCGGGCGCGAGCTTCCACACCGCCATCAGGATCGGGAAGTTCCACGGGATGATCTGGCCGACGACGCCCAGCGGTTCGTGGAAATGATAGGCGACGGTGTCGTGGTCGATTTCCGAAATACCACCTTCCTGTGACCGGATGCAGCCGGCGAAGTAGCGGAAATGGTCGATCGCAAGCGGAAGGTCGGCCGCGGTCGTCTCTCGGATCGGCTTTCCGTTGTCGATCGTCTCGACCATCGCGAGCAGGGGAAGCTTTGCCTCGATCCGGTCGGCGATCTTGTTGAGGATCACCGCGCGTTCGGCGGCCGACGTCTTGCCCCAGGCGTCCTTCGCCTTGTGCGCGGCGTCGAGCGCGAGATCGATGTCTTCCTTGGTCGATCGCGCGACCTGGCACACGGTCTGTCCGGTGACGGGGGAGGGGTTGTCGAAATACTGCCCCTTGACCGGCGCGACCCAGGTGCCGCCGATGTAATTGTCGTATTTGGACCGAATGGCGACATCGCCCTTCAGTCCTTCGAGTGCCTGATGCAGCATGTCGGTCTCTCCTGAATTACCCATGTCCGGCAGTTGGTTCGCGGACTTTCACCGTGCATTGTGCACCAAGCGCGGGGAGGCGCTATTGCACCAAAGGGCAATTGGCGGGCCTGTCGATGACCCGCATTCTCATCCTCAAGAATAACGGCGTGCGCCGTACCGCTTGGGAGAATGAGATGTTTCGAACGGCAGGCGTATTCGCCGCTTTTGCTCTGGCCGCATCCGCGCCGGTGGCCGCCAAGACCATCGTCGTGCAGATGAAGGATGCAGGTGCCGAAGGGGCGATGGTATTCGAACCCTCGTTCATCAAGGCGATGCCGGGCGACGTCGTGCGCTTCGTGCCGACCAATCCGTCCCACAACGCCGAAACGATGGCGAACATGCTGCCCGCTGGTGTCACCGCCTCAAAGGGTGGCATGGGCAAGCAGTTCGACCTGACCGTCACCGCGCCTGGCATCTATGGCATCAAGTGCATGCCGCATTATTCGATGGGTATGGTGGCACTCGTGCAGGTCGGCGCAGGTCCGTCCGCCAACCTTGCGGCAGCCAAGGCGGTCAAGATGCCACCGATCGCGCTGAAGCGGATGACTGCTTACCTCGCCAAGGCCAAGTGAGATGACGACGCTGGTCGTAACCTACCCGGCAAAGGACGGAGCAGCGTTCGATGCCGACTATTACACGACGACGCACATCCCGCTCGTGCGCGAAAAATGGACGCAGCATGGCCTGACCCGCGCACGCGCGCTGATGCCGGAAGAGGTAGCGCCCGCCTATCTTGCGGTCGCGATCCTCGACTTCGCCGACGGTGCTGCGCTCGACCGGTCGCTCGCCTCTGCCGAAGCGGCGGACGTTTTCGGCGACGTGGCGAAGTTCACCGATATCGCGGCGGTTCCGCTTCGGTGCGAGGACCGTTGAGGGACCTCACCGCATGAATCGCCGCCATGCCATCGTCGGCATGGCCGTCCTGTTGCTCGGCCTGCTGGCAATCGGTGCGACCTTCGTCTCGGGCATGGCGACCGCCAGCCGGTATTTCGACCGTGCGGCGGCGGCGCAGGCCCAACTGTCCGTAGTTTCCGAGATTGAAGCAGCGTCGCTAGGCGACGGTGCGAAACTCAATGCCCTTTTGGCCGAGTATCGACGTTCGATCGACCGTGAGTCCGCCCTGCCAGGCACGGTGCGGGGAAGCCAGCTGGTCGAAGCTAAGGAAGCGCACGACCTGACACGGTTGCTCGCATCGTCATCCACCAATTCGGAAGCACGCAGCCTGATCGCGCGTATCGCAGTCCGCGAACGTGGCGAGGCACAAGCCGTGGCGCGAGAGATGCTGAGCTTACGCGAACGGATGGTAGTGCTTGCCGTTACGCTGACGGCAGGGGCGGCATTGCTCGCGCTGATCGGCGGCTGGGCGCTGCTCGCGGCCAACCGCAAGCTGGAGGGTGAAGTGGCCATCCGCACCGCGCGCCTGGTCGACATCGATCGTTCGCGTCGCCTGTTCTTCGCGAAGGCGGGTCACGAACTGCGCACGCCAGTGACGGCAATGCGGAGCGAGGCGGAGGTCGCACTCGCCGATCCCGCACCGACGCTACCCGCGTTCAGAGAAGCGCTGGACCAGATTGTGGTGCAGGCCGAACTGCTCGATCGGCGGGTTGCCGATCTGCTCGGCCTGGCACGCGCCGACGATGGAAAGATCGCGCTACGGCATGAAGCAGTCGATCTGTCCGCCGTGGTCGCGGAAGCGGCGCTGCAGGCGGCACCCCATGCACGGTCGGCGGATATCGTCCTGCAGGTCGACGCGTTACCGGGTTCGCCGGCTGTGATGGGCGATGCCAAATGGCTGGTGCAGGCGCTCGTCGCTATCCTCGATAATGGGGTAAAATTCTCGCCAACCGGCGCGACGCTCAGGCTCGTGACTGAGCACAGAGATAATCAGACGCGCATCGCGATTATCGATACCGGACCCGGCGTGCTGCCGACCGAATTGCCGCGGGTGTTCGATGCCTATTACCAGACCGCCGACGGGACATTGCGAGGGGGCAGCGGCCTCGGCCTCGCGCTCGCGCGCTGGGTGGTCGAGCAGCACGGAGGCACCATCGCCGCGCATAACGACAATCCGGGGTGCACCATCCTGATCGAACTGCCGGTGGCGTCATGACGGTACTGCTGGTCGAGGACGATCCCGCCATCGGCCGCGTCGTTGCGCGTGGGCTGGAGCAACAGGGCTATGCCGTGACCTGGGAGCGGCAGGCGGCGAACGTTGGGACACTCGACTATGCGCGTAATTTCGACGCTATCGTGCTCGACCTCGGCCTGCCCGACGGCGACGGTCTCGACGTCGCGCGTACGCTGCGCGAGGCTGGATCGCGCACCCCCATCCTTATGCTGACGGCACGCGGTGCGTTGCAGGACCGGCTCGACGGGTTCGACAGCGGCGCGGACGATTATTTGCCGAAGCCCTTCGCCTTCAGCGAATTCCTTGCGCGGCTCGGCGTGCTTGTCAGGCGCGGCGCTGAGCGGCAGCCCGATCCGCTTCGCTTTGGCGCACTGGTACTCGAGCCACTGGCTCGCACCGCAGCGGTGAACAAAACCCCGGTGGAGTTGACCCGGCGGGAATTCGACCTGCTCGCGGCACTCACCGCAGCTGCGGGCTATGTCGTCTCGCGAGCAGCGCTTGCCGCCGCGATGTGGGGCGATGCGGATGCGGTCAACGACAATACCCTCGACGTCTATGTCGGCTATGTGCGGCGCCAGCTGGCAAGCGTTCCAAGCGCGCCGGTCATCCAGACGCTGCGTCGCCGGGGCTTTCGCCTAGGCCTAAAGTCCGACGCAACCTGAGGCGGATTTCAGGTTCGCCACCACCGCTTCGCCTACTCCGATGACGAGAACAGAACGTCCTGGGGAGTGATGGATGAAACGGCACCTTTGGCTTGCAGGCGCAGCGACCGTCGCACTGACCTGCGCAGGATCGGCGCGGGCGCAGGAGCAGCGCGAACCGGATATAGTCGTCACCGCCGCTACGCCGCTGTTCGATGTGGGTGAAGGCGCATTGCCGTTCCCCGCGCAGACGATCAGCGACGAGGAGCTCGAAAGTGCCCATGCCGCCGACCTGACCGATTACCTGAAACGGATCAGTGGCGGCGTGTTCGTCAACGAGACGCAGGGCAATCCGCTTCAGCCCGACATCAACTATCGCGGTTTCACCGCATCGCCGCTGCTGGGCACAGCGCAGGGACTTTCGGTCTATATGGATGGCGTCCGCCTGAACCAGCCGTTCGGTGACGTCGTCAGCTGGGACCTGATCCCGAAATCGGCAATCCGGTCGGTCAGCCTGGTACCGGGCTCCAATCCCCTGTTCGGGCGCAACTCGCTGGGCGGCGCGCTGTCGATCCGGACCAAGGACGGCGCGTCCGATCCGGGTTTCGAGATCGAAGGTGGCATTGGGTCGTTCGCGCGCCGTACGCTCGAGGCGCAGGCTGGCGGAAAGACGTCGAGCGGCTTCAACTGGTTCCTGAGCGGCGACTTCTTTCAGGAGGACGGATGGCGCGACGTGTCGAAATCGACCGCATACCAAGGCTTTGGCAAGGTCGGTTGGTCGGACGCCGTCACCAGTATCTCGCTGTCCGCAAGCTACGCCGACACCGACCTCAACGGAAACGGACTTCAGGAACAACGCCTGCTCGCCGCCAACCGGCGCAGCGTCTACACCCAGCCCGACAACACCCGAAACCGCTCGGGGCTGATCAACCTGAGCCTCAAGCACGACATTTCTGACACGCTGACGGTGGCGGGCAATGCCTATTGGCGCAAGATCAGGACGCGGACGTACAACGGCGACATCAATGAAGGGGCGCTGGGCGAAAACGTCTATCAACCGAGCGCTGCCGAGCGCACCGCCCTGACCGCCGCCGGCTACACCGGTTTCCCGACGAGCGGCGAAACGCAGGCCAACACGCCATTCCCGAAATGGCGCTGCATCGCCAATGCGCTGCTCAATTCCGAACCCAACGAGAAGTGCAACGGCCTCATCAACCGTTCGTCGACCGATCAGGAGGAATGGGGCGCCAGCCTGGAAGCAACGTTGAAGGGCCGCATCGCCGGCGTCGATAACGTGCTGACGGTTGGCGTCGGGTATAGCGACAGTCACGCCGATTTCGCGCAGTCGTCCCAGTTCGGCTACCTGACGTCCGATCGCGGTGTGGTCGGAGTTGCGGGGAGTGGCGCCTTTGCCGATGGCACGCAGGATTCGGAAAATGCCTTCGACGCGCGCGTGGACCTGAACGGTCGGACGACCAGCTACAGCATCTATGGCACCGACTCGCTCGCGTTGACCGATGCCTTGCGCGTCGAAGTGTCGGCACGGTTCGACCATAATGTCGTGCGAAACCGCGACCGCATCACACCCGGGGGCGGCACTGGTTCCCTCGACGGCGATCATCGTTTCTTCGCATTCAATCCCGCGCTCGCCATTACGTGGAATCCGTCGAAGGCGTTCGGCGTCGATGCGGCAATCGCCCAGACCAGTCGCGCACCGTCAGCCATCGAACTCGGCTGCTCGGATCCGGCCAGCCCATGCCGCTTGCCCAACGCGCTCGCGGGCGATCCACCGCTCAACCAGGTGTTCGCAACGACCGTGGAAGCAGGCGTGCATGGCGGTTGGGGGAGCCGTATCGCCTGGCGCATTGGCGCGTTCCGCACCGACAACCGGGACGATATCCTGTTCGTCGCGAACAATGCGGCAGGTTTCGGCTATTTCCGCAACTTCGGCCGGACCAGGCGGCAGGGCGTCGATGTCGATGCCCGCGCAACGCTCGGCCGTTTCACATTGTCCGGCCACTATACCTATCTCGACGCCACTTATCGCAGTGCAGAGATCGTCAATGGTTCGGGCAACAGCACCAACAACGGTCCGGCACCCGGATTCGAAGGGAATATCGTCATTGCCCCCGGCAACCGCATTCCGCTGATCCCCGACAATATCTTCAAGGCTGCGATCGGCTGGACGCCGGTCGACATACTGTCGATCAACCTCGACATGATCGCGGTTTCCGGTTCGGTCGCGCGCGGGAACGAGAACAACGCGCACAAGCCGGACGGCGTCTATTATCTCGGAGACGGCAGCACGCGCCCCTATGCGGTGTTCAACGCGGGCGCCTCTCTAACGCCGTTCAAGGCGCTGACGATCTCGGTCCAGGTCAACAATGTTTTCGACAAGGATTATGCCACCGCCGCGCAACTCGGGACCACCGCATTCGATGCCGCCGGGAACTTCGTCGCCCGCCCGTTCGCAGCACCAGTCATCGGCGGCGAACGCCCGCTCTTGTCCTCGACGTTCTACGCGCCGGGCGCACCCCGTTCGGTCCAGGTCAGCGCGCGTTTGCGTTTCTAACCGGCACGAAGGGGCGAATGGCGGACAGGGTGGGATTCGAACCCACGGTGAGCTTGCACCCACGACGGTTTTCAAGACCGTAGCCTTAAACCACTCGGCCACCTGTCCCGCTGAACCGCGCGGGTAGGACGCCGCGCCCCGGCGTGCAAGCCATGCGATAAAACGGGTTCACCTTCACGGCCTGTAATGCGATGGTCGCACCATGAGTATGTTTCGGCGTTCGATCTTCACCGGCCTTGCCGTTGTTCTCGCGGTACTTCCCTTGTCGGGGTTGGGCGGCGGCCTTGCCCAGGCGCAGGATGAGGCATCCGGGTTCAGTAGCTACCTGCAGGGCGTCGCAATGCGCGCGCGGGCGCAGGGCGTCAGCCAGGCGACGCTCGACGCGGTACTCCCGACACTGACTTTCAATCCCCGCGTCGTCGAACTCGATCGCGGACAGCCAGGCGGATCGCCGACCAGTACGGCCGCGCCGATCCCGAACTTCGCGCCGTATCGCGCACAGCATGTCGATGCGCCGCGCATCGCGCGGGGCCGGGCAAAGTACCAGGCTCTGCGCCCGCTGCTCCAGCGTGTCGAACGCGAAACCGGCGTTCCCGAATCGATCATGGTGTCGATCTGGGGGAACGAGACCAATTACGGTGCCTTCACCGGCAGTTTCGATCTGCCGCGCTCGCTTGCGAGCCTCGCTTATGAGGGGCGGCGCCGCGACCTGTTCGAACAGGAATTCATCGATACGCTAAAACTGATCGACCGCGGTACCCCGCGCGAGGTGTTGAAAGGCAGCTGGGCCGGAGCAACAGGCTATCCGCAGTTCCTGCCGTCTGCCGTGATCAGGCTCGCACGCGATGGCGATGGCGACGGGCGCATCGATATCTGGCGCAGCGAGGCGGACGCGCTTGCCTCGATCGCCAATTATTTCGTGCAGGCAGGCTGGCGTCCGAACCAGCCTTGGGGCGTGGCGGCGACAGTGCCGTCGTCGCTCAACCGGGCAGCGCTCGCCAACAAAACCGTCAGTCCGCGCTGCGCGCGTGTCCATGACCGACACAGCCGGTGGATGACGGTGGCCGAATGGCGCGCGCTGGGTGTGATGCCGGTATCGCAACGGCTGCGCGACAGCGATCTCGCCTCGCTGATCGAACCCGACGGACCGGGAGCGACTGCGTATCTTTTGACCGGAAACTACCGCGTCATCCTCGACTATAATTGTTCGAACTTCTACGGCCTGTCGGTCGGTTTGCTGGCGGATGCCGTCGCCAGCTGATGCCAAGGAAAATGCCCACGTGAAGCCTATCTTCTTCCTCTCCGCCGCTGCCATCCTCGTCGCTGCTCCCGTGACGGCCGCGGCACCGCCATTCGAAACGCCGGCACCGGTCGCCTATCTGGTCGACCTCTCGTCGGGCGCCGTGCTGTACGCCAAGGATCCCGACCGTCGCATGCCGCCCGCATCGATGGCGAAGATGATGACGGTTCTCGTTGCCTTCGACATGATCAAGAAAGGCGAACTCAAACTCGACAAGCAGTTTCAGGTGCGGCCGGAAACCTGGCAGAAATGGCACGGTCCTGCAGCAGGTTCGACGATGTTCCTGTCAGTGAATGAGAACGTCAGCGTCGATAATCTGCTGAAGGGGATCGTGACCCTGTCGGGCAACGACGCCTGCGTTGTGCTGGCCGAGGGAATTGCCGGGACCGAGGAAGCGTTCGTCGCGCGGATGAACGCGATGGCGGCGAAGCTGGGCCTCAAGAACAGCCATTTCGGCAATTCGAACGGCTGGCCCGACGGAGGTGTGACTTACGTCAGCGCCCACGACCTCGCGACGCTGGCGAAGGCTACGATCGAAGAGCACCTGGACCTCTACAAGAAATACTATTCGCTGCCGTCGTTCACCTGGGGCAAGACCTTGGGATCCGGCACGGACATCACGCAGGCGAACCGCGACCCGCTGCTGGGCCGCGTGCAGGGCGCCGACGGCCTCAAGACCGGCCATACCGATGAGGCCGGCTATGGCTTTACCGGTTCGGCAATCCAGAACGGCCGCCGTTTAGTGATGGTCGTCTCCGGCCTGACCAGTTTCAACCAGCGCATCAGCGAATCCGTGCGTTTCATCGAATGGGGTTTCCGCGCCTGGACGACGAAACCGCTGCTGAAGGCTGGCCAGAAGATCGAAACCGCTGAGGTCCAGTTGGGCGACGCATCGACCGTGGGCCTCGTCGCGCCGCGCGACCTCGCCGTGACGTTCCCCGGCGGGGGCGCCGAGGGCATGAAGGTCAAGGTGGTTTACAACGGCCCGATCAAGGCGCCCATCGCCAAGGGCCAGGAGATCGCGAGCCTCGTGGTCGAAACGCCATCGACCCCGCCGCAGGTGATGCCACTCGTCGCCGAGAATGCCGTCGGTGAGGCCGGTTTCTTCCGCCGCGCCTGGGCAGGTTTGCTGTCGCTCGTGGGCCTCGCCTGACACAGGGTCGGAACCCGGGACGCTTCATCACGCTGGAGGGCGGCGAGGGCGTCGGCAAATCGACGCAGGCGGCGCGCCTTGCGGAGCGACTGCGCGCGCTCGGGAAAACCGTGATCATCACCCGTGAGCCTGGCGGGACGCCGGGTGCCGAAGCGATCCGCGACTTGCTGATGACAGGGGGCGTCGACCGCTGGAGCGCGCGGGTCGAAGCACTGCTCTTCGCCGCCGCACGCGCCGATCATGTCGAGCGCGTCATCCGTCCGGCAGTCGAGCGCGGCGACTGGGTAATCTGCGACCGCTTCATCGATTCGACACGCGCCTATCAGGGCGGGGCGGGGGGGCTGTCCGACGCTGAGATCATGGCGCTCCATGGCGTCGGCAGCGGCGGCCTTCTTCCCGACCGCACGCTGTTGCTCGCCTTGGCACAGGACGAAGCTTCGGAACGTGCCCGCGTGCGCGACGGCGGCGATAACGACCGGTTCGCCGAAAAGAGCGCCGATTACCACCGTCGTCTCGGCGCGGCTTTCGAGCGGCTCGCAACTGCCGAACCGGAGCGCTTTCGGCGCATCGATGCCGACGGCAGCATCGATGCGGTGTCCGACCGCCTGTTTGCCACGCTGGACGATCTGCTGTGACCCTGCATGGCCATGACGCCCAGTTTGCAGCGATGCGTGCAGCGATCGACAGCGGCCGGATGCACCACGCCTGGCTGCTTCACGGGCCGCGCGGCGTGGGGAAGGGGAGTTTCGCCCATATCGTCGCCGCGCGCCTGCTCGCAGAGGCTTCCGCCACGCCGCCTGTCCAGCCGGATTTCGAACTTCGCGACGACCATCCGACGGCGCATTTGATCGCGGCAGGCTCGCATCCCGACCTTGTAACGCTCGAACGGCTGGAAAACGAAAAGACCGGCAATCTCGCGCGCAACATCACCGTCGATCAGGTCCGTACGCTGAAATCGGTGTTCAGCGGCACCCCGTCGCAGGGTGACCGTCGCGTGGTCATCGTCGATTCGATCGATGACATGGAACGTGGTGCTGCCAACGCGCTGCTGAAAAGCCTCGAAGAACCGCCCGCCAGCACGATCTTCCTGCTGGTCAGCCATTCACCCGGCCGGTTGCTGCCGACGATCCGCTCTCGCTGCCGAAGCCTGGCGTTCGCGCGGCTTGGCGATGACGTCATGGCGTCGGTCCTGGCCGCGGAAGCACCGCATCTCGACGAAATGACCCGAGCGGTGGTGATCGCGGTTGCCAACGGGTCGCCGGGAGCCGCGCTGTCGGTGATCGAAGCGGACATCCCCGGCATCGACGCCGCGCTGCGCGAGATCGCAACGACCGGTGATCCTCATAACGTCGTCCGCCTCGACCTGGCCGGTAAGCTCGCGCTGAAGGCCGCATTGCCGCGCTACGAGGCGTTCCTGCGCCGCGCGCCCGCGTTCATCGCGACACAGGCGAAAACGCGCTCTGGGGACGCGCTGGCGACCGCCGTGGCCGCCTGGGAAAGCGCACGCCACCTCGCCGATGTCGCCATCCCGCAATCGCTGCCAGCCGAAAGTGTGGTGTTCGAGATCGCCGGGCGCGTCGCGGCGCTTGCTCCGAAGGATGCTCACGCTAAAGCCTGACGCCATGTCCGGCGAACCCTTCTACATCACCACGGCGATCAGCTACCCCAATGGCCGCCCGCATATCGGCCACGCCTATGAGGCGATTGCCGCCGATACGATCGCGCGGTTCCAGCGGATGCAGGGCCGTGAGGTTTGCCTGCTGACCGGCACCGACGAACACGGCCTCAAGATGGTTCAGACTGCACGCGGCCAGAACCGGGAAACGCGTGACCTCGCCGACGAAATGTCGGGATATTTTCGTGAGATGTGCACGAAACTGAATATCTCGATAGATCATTTCGTGCGCACGACGGCGCCCGATCACCATCACGCCAGCCAAGCGCTGTGGGAACGGTTGAAAGCGAACGGCGACCTGTATCTCGACCGCTACGAGGGCTGGTATTCGGTCCGCGACGAGGCGTTTTATGACGCGAGCGAAATCTGCGAGGACGAGGGCGGTGCGAAGCTTTCGCCGCAGGGCACGCCTGTTGAATGGACCGTCGAGGAGACGTGGTTCTTCCGCCTGTCGAAATATCAGGACGCGCTGTTGAAGCTTTATGCCGACCAGCCCGACTTCATCCGTCCCGAAAGCCGCCGCAACGAAGTCGTCCGCTTCGTCGAAGGCGGCCTGCGCGATCTGTCGGTCTCGCGCACCAGCTTCGACTGGGGTGTGAAGGTGCCGGGCAGCGACGGTCATGTGATGTACGTCTGGCTCGATGCGCTGACCGCTTACATCTCCGGCATCGGCTTTCCCGACGAGACCGAAGAGTGGCGCAAGTTTTGGCCGGCGAGCCTGCATCTGATCGGCAAGGATATCGTCCGCTTTCACGCGGTCTATTGGCCCGCGTTTCTGATGTCGGCTGGTATCCCGCTGCCCAAGGCGATCTTCGGGCACGGCTTTCTGCTTGCCCGCGACGGCGCGAAAATGTCGAAGTCGGCGGGCAATGTCGTCGATCCGATGGCGCTGGCCGAACGCTATGGCGTCGATGCTTTCCGTTATTTCCTGATGCGTGAAGTCAGCTTCGGGCAGGATGGAAGTTGGTCAGAGGAAGCGATCGTAACGCGTTGTAATGCTGAACTTTCGAACAGCTTTGGTAATCTCGCGCAGCGCGTATTGAGTTTCATTGCGAAGAATCTACCCGAAGGTTTGCCATGGGGCGGATCAGAGCAAGAGGTTGACGCCGAACTGCAGGCGACGGTCGCGATTGCCTGCCGGCACGAGTTGCCGCGAGAGTTCGAAAACCTCACTTTCTCTCAAGGCATCGAAGCCTGGATGCGCGCGGTGTTCGCCTGCAATCAATATGTCGATGCCCAAGCGCCATGGGCGCTTCGCAAAACTGATCCCGAACGGATGAAGTCCGTTCTTGCTACGCTTGTCGTTTGCATACGCGATTTGGCTATCGCGATTCGTCCGGTGGTGCCGACAAGCGCGGATGCGATCCTCGACCAGATTGGCGTTCCGGCTGTCGAGCGGGACTATTCAGTTCTAGCAGACCCCCTGTGGTATCAGCGTCTGGTAGAAGCGGCGGCACCGAGCCCGGCGTTCCGCCGCCTCGAACTGGCTACAGACGAACCGGTTTGATGTTCGTCGATTCCCACTGCCACCTCAATTACAAGGGCTTGGTCGAGGATCAGGATGCCGTCCTAGCCCGCGCGCGCGGTGCTGGCGTGCAGACGATGCTGAACATCTCGACCCGCGAGCGCGAATGGGACGAGATCGTCGGCACGGCCGAGCGCGAACCGGACGTCTGGGCGTCGATCGGCATTCATCCGCATGAGGCCGACGCCCATCCCGACATCGACACGGCAAAGCTCGTCTCGCGCGCCGCGCACCCCCGAGTGATCGCTATCGGCGAGACCGGCCTCGACTATTACTACGATCACAGCGACCGCGACCGGCAGCGGGCGAGTTTCCGCAGCCACATCGCCGCCGCCCGGGCGACGCAGCTGCCGTTGATCGTTCACACGCGCGATGCCGAAGACGATACCGCCGAAATCCTGCGCGACGAAATGGGGAAGGGGGCCTTCCCTGGCGTCATCCACTGTTTCACGGCGAGTGCGGATTTCGCGGCGGTAGCGCTCGATCTCGGTCTTTTCATCTCGATTTCGGGCATCGTGACATTCAAGAATGCCAAGGACTTGCAGGATACGGCTTCGACTATTCCTGAAGACCGGCTGTTGATCGAAACCGATGCGCCGTTCCTGGCGCCGGTGCCGCATCGCGGCAAGACCGGCGAGCCCGCATTCGTTGCCGACACGGCGCGGTTCCTCGCCAGCCTGCGCGGCACCAGCGTAGAGGCGCTGGCCGCGACCACGACAGCGAACTTTCACCGCTTGTTTGCCAAGGCGGCCGCGTGAAAGTCACCATGCTCGGCAGCGGAACGTCCTCGGGCGTGCCGCGCGTCGATGGCGACTGGGGCGAATGCGATCCGGCAAATCCGCGCAACCGCAGGCGGCGCGTGTCGATCATGGTCGAGCACGAGGGCACGCGCATCCTGGTCGACACGTCTCCGGACTTGCGTGAACAGCTGCTGGCCGAGGGCGGCGGGCGGCCCACGGCGGTCGTCTGGACGCACGAACATGCCGATCACTGCCATGGCATCGATGACCTGCGTCCATTCTATTACCACGGACAGGAACCGATCCCGGGCTTTGCGCGGCCGCGGGCGCGCGACGAGCTCATGCTGCGCTTCGCCTTCGCCTTTTCGGGGCATCAGGGATATCCGCCCTATATGCGCTGCGATCCGCTGCCCGACGCGATCAACATTGGCGGCATCGATGTCCGCGTCATCGACCTGCCGCATGGGCAAATCAGCAGCGCGGGCTTGCGCTTCGACGCAGGCGAAAAATCGGCGGTTTATTTCACAGATTTTAATATCTTACCTGATAATGCTCAGGAAATGATCGAAGATTGTGATATCTGGATCGTCGACTCCGTTCGCCGCCGGCCGCACCCGACGCACCCGCATCTGGCGCAGGCGCTTGAATGGATCGAACGTCACCAGCCACGCCGCGCGGTGCTGACCCATATGGACCAGTCGATGGACTATGCGACGCTCGTTGCAGAGCTGCCGGAACATATCGTGCCTGGCTATGACGGACTGGTGCTGACACCGTGAACGGCGACACCGTCACCGGCGTCGTCGCGAGCGTCATGATGCTCATGCTGGTCGGCAGCAGCCTTGCCGCACGGCGTCTGAATTTCGGCCAGACGTTGCGCATGGCCCTTGCGTGGCTCGCGATCTTCTCAGTCGTATTTGTTTTGTTCCTGTTCCGTGATGAAGGAAAGGCGATCTGGAACCGCGCCACCGCCGACATCGCTGGCTCGCGCGGCACCGTCAGCGGCACCACATTACGCGTGCCGATGCGCGAAGACGGCCATTTCTGGGTCCGTGGCAAGGTGAATGGCCGCGAGACCGATTTCCTGGTCGACAGCGGCGCCACGACAACGGCGCTGTCGCTGGAATTCGCGCAAGCTGCTGGCGTCGAAATCGACACGATGTTTCCGGTGACGATCAATACCGCCAACGGACAGGTCCAGGCTCAAACGGCAAGGATTGCGTCGCTGAACGTCGGGCCGATCACCCAAAGCGATGCGCGTGCAGTCGTCAGCGCATCGTTCGGCGACACCAATGTGCTGGGAATGAGCTTCCTGTCGTCGCTAAAGAGCTGGAAGGTCGAGGGACGCACCCTCCTCCTCGAACCATGAGCTCATTTAACATAATGTATATTATCGGACTTACAGATGACTGAATCCGAAGCCCCCCTCGCGCGGATCATGGCCATCGTAGAGCGGTTGCGGGATCCCGTGCAGGGATGCGACTGGGATCGCGTCCAGACATTCGCGACGATTGCGCCTTATACCGTCGAGGAAGCCTATGAAGTAGCCGACGCAATCGCGCGTAACGACACCATGGCGCTCAAGGACGAACTCGGCGACCTGTTGTTCCAGGTCGTGCTTCACAGCCGCATCGCCGCGCAGCAGAATTTGTTCGACCTTGGCGATGTTGCGACCGCAATCGCCGACAAGATGGAGCGCCGGCATCCGCATCTGTTCGGTGACGCCGATGCGCGGCCAGATTGGGAAGCGCTCAAAGCCGCCGAGCGCAAAGATGCGACCAGCGCCCTCGACGGCGTTGCGATCGCGCTACCGGCGCTGATGCGTGCCGAGAAGCTGCAGAAGCGCGCCGCGCGTACGGGGTTCGATTGGCCGGATGCGGATGGACCGCGGGCCAAGATCGACGAGGAACTGGTGGAAGTTTCGGAAGCGGCCGACGCAGATGCGTGCGCCGAGGAGATCGGCGACCTGCTGTTCGCCGTCGTCAATTACGCACGCCATCTCGGCGTCGATCCGGAAACCGCCTTGCGCGGCGCCAATGCCAAGTTCGAGCGGCGATTCAGGGCTATCGAAACCGTACCGGGTTTCGCCGGGCTTTCGCTGGATGCCAAGGAAGCGCTCTGGCAGGCAGCGAAAGCCGCTCAGCGCGACTGAAAACGCGCCAGATCGTCGTCGGTCAGGCGAACGGCGATTTCGACACTGTCACCATTCGTCTCTTCCGCCTCGACATTGCCATGGGCATGAAGCCAGGCGATCGTCGCACCGTCATTGATGTCCACCGACAGCGTGTGAAGACGCCGCGATGCGGTAAGGACGGCACTGGCCCTGGCCGATACGGCGTCGACGCCCTCGCCGCTCAGCGCCGACACCAGCATGACGTCGTCGCGCCGGGCCGCCTCATTGGTCATGATCTCGCGCGCCTCGCCGCTCAGCAAGTCGATTTTGTTCCACGCTTCGAGCATCGGGATGGCATCCGCCTCGCCGATCACGCCCAGGTCGCGTAATACGCCTTCGACATCTGCCGCCTGCGCTTCCGTGTCGGGATGCGCGATGTCGCGGACGTGGATGATGAGGTCGGCCGACGTCACTTCCTCCAGCGTCGCGCGGAATGCCGCAACGAGTTGCGTCGGCAAGTCGGATACGAAACCGACCGTATCGCTCAGGATCGCCTTGCTGATACCCGGCAAGCTGACTTCGCGCATCGTGGGGTCGAGCGTCGCGAACAGCAGGTCTTCGGCCATCACCTTCGCACCGGTCATCCGGTTGAACAGTGTCGATTTGCCTGCGTTGGTGTAGCCGACGAGCGCCACGACCGGCCACGGCGCGCGCCGCCGCCGCTCGCGGTGAAGACCGCGGGTCCGAACGACCTGGTCGAGTTCGCGGCGCAGCTTCGCCATGCGGTCGCGGATCTGTCGCCTGTCCGCCTCGATCTGCGTTTCGCCGGGACCGCCGAGGAAGCCGAAACCGCCGCGCTGCCGCTCCAGGTGGGTCCAGCTGCGCACCAGCCGCCCTGCCTGATAATCGAGATGCGCGAGTTCGACCTGCAACCGCCCTTCCGCACTCGCGGCGCGCTCGCCGAAAATCTCCAGGATCAGGCCGGTCCGGTCGATGACCTTGGTCTTGGTTTCCGTCTCCAGGTTCTTCTGCTGGACGGGCGACAGCGATGCGTCGACGATGGTCAGGTCGGCCTCGACCGCCCTTCCCCGCGCTGCCATGTCCTCGACCTGGCCGCTGCCGAACAAGGTTGCCGGTTTCGGATCGCGGATACGGAATGCGACACGATCGACGACCTCGATGCCGATCGCCGCGGCAAGGCCTGCCGCCTCTTCGAGGCGCGCGTCCGCATCGCGCGAATTCGCACCCGCACGCTCGGGAAGCACGACGAGCGCGCGAGCGCCTCTCGTGATTCCTTCCTCACGCCTGAAATCGACACCGGTACTCATGGAGTGATCAATCGTCGGCGTCGCCGGTCTGTTCCTCGGCGAGGTTCAGCGGATGCGCGGGCTGCACGGTCGATACGGCGTGCTTGTAGACCAGTTGCACCATGCCATCGCGCTGCAGCAGCATGCAGAACAGGTCATAAGCCGCAATTTCGCCCTGAAGCATGACGCCGTTCACCAGGAACATCGTCACCGGATTGTTCTGGCGACGCACCGCAGTGAGGAAAATATCCTGCAATTGCTTGGGCTTGGCGTTGTCTTCTGCGAAAGCCGCAGCAACCGGTGCCAAGTCGAGCGGGTTCGACGGCATAACCGTAGAGATCGCGTGCTTGTAGATCAGCTGCGACTGGCCGTCGCGGCGTAGCAGGACCGAAAAATTGTCGAACCAGGTGATGATTCCCTGGAGCTTCACACCCTTTACGAGGAACATCGTAACGGGGGTTTTCGCCTTGCGGACCGAGTTGAGAAACAGGTCCTGGAGGTTGTTGGGCTTGTCCGCCATCTTGTTTTTACCTTCTGCTCTTGGCGCGCCATGCGCAGTGCCAAGATAGCGGTTCAGGTTACACCCGCAAGACTCTCAATCGTCGTTTTCGTCGCGGTCCTCCGCAATCCCCAGAATCTTGAGCTTTCGGTGCAGCGCCGACCGCTCCATTCCGATGAATGAGGCAGTTCGCGAGATATTGCCGGAAAACCGCCTGATCTGGACACGAAGGTATTCGCGTTCGAAAGCTTCGCGCGCCTGCCGCAAGGGGGCGCCCATGGCGATCGTCGCCGGCCCTCCCCCGGCATCGGCCTGTGTGACTTCCGACGGCAGCAGGTCGACTTCGATCCGACCGATCCGCTCACCTGGGGCGAGGATGATGGTGCGTTCGACGACGTTTCGCAGCTGCCGTACGTTTCCGGGCCAGTCGAACGCCTGCAGCGCCGCCATCGCGTCGCTTGCGATTTCGGGAGTGCGAACCCGACGTTCCGCTGCGAATCGCGCTACGAAATGTTCGACGAGCATAGGGATATCTTCGCGCCGCTCGGCCAGCGGCGGCAAGTGAACCGGCACGACGTTCAGCCGGTAGAACAGGTCTTCGCGGAACCGCCCCTGCTCGATCTCCTCGGCGAGCGGCTTGCCCGATGCCGACAGAACCCGCACATCGACACGAACCGTGCGTTGCCCGCCGATGCGAGTGAAACTCTGATCGGTCAGCACGCGCAGTATCTTGCCCTGCGTCGGCAGAGGCATGTCGGCGATTTCGTCGAGGAACAGCGTTCCGCCATGGGCGCGTTCGAGCAGGCCGGGACGGATCTCATCCCCCTCCTCGCTTCCGAACAGTTCCTCTTCGACACGTTCGGGGTCCATGCGAGCGGCGGACACCACCACGAATGGCGCACCGATGCGCGGGCTCCAGTTGTGGAGCATCCGCGCGGCGATTTCCTTGCCGACGCCGGCCGGCCCCGTGATCAGGACGCGGCTTCCGGTCGGCGCGACGCGCTTCAGCGTTGCGCGAACCGAATTGATGGCGTTCGAGGTACCATTCAGTTCCTCGTCGGCGCCACCGCGCTCTTTCAGCGCCTCATTCTCGCGGCGCAAGCGGTCGGTCTCGGTCGCGCGCGCGACCAGCAGGACGAGCCGCTCTGCCTCGAACGGCTTTTCGATGAAATCGGCAGCACCACGGCGGATCGCGTGAACCGCCGTATCGAGATTGCCGTGCCCGGAGATGATCAGGACGGGCAGCGAAGGGTCCCGCTCCTTGATGACGTCGAGCAGTTCCAGCCCGTCGAGCCGCGATCCCTGCAGCCACACGTCGAGCAGGACCAGCGAAGGCCGCCGCTCGGCGAGCGCCGCCAGCGCTGCATCGCTGTCGGCCGCCACCCGTGTCGTGTAGCCCTCGTCTTCGAGTACGCCCGCGACCAGTTCGCGGATGTCGCGTTCATCGTCGACGATCAGGATATCCAGCGCCATTAGGCACGCGCCTCCATTGCATCGGGTTCAGGAGCATCGACAGCGTGCGACGCCAGCACATCGGCGTCGAACACCACGGTGACGACGGTTCCGCCGCCGGGCCGGTCGCTGAATCGCATCGTTGCGTAGTGCTCCTCGACAATTTTCTTGACGATGGCGAGGCCAAGGCCGGTGCCCCGCGCGCGCGTCGTGACATAGGGTTCGACCAGCCGTTCACGGTCAGCGGGAAGCCCTATGCCGGTGTCGCTGATCGAAAGATGAATGGCCGCGGGTTCGGGCCATGTGATGGATACGGCGACCTCGCCGCCGTCGCGGTCCGCCGCCTCGACGGCTTCGACGGCATTCTTAATCAAGTTGGTCAGCGCCTGGCCCAGCTGCCGGCGGTCGCACACCAGTTCGGGGTGATTGTCCGGAACCTGAAGCGAAAAACGGATGCCCGGATGCGCGACTTCGTGGAGGAACACTGCCTGGCGCGCGATATCGACGATCGATTCTGGCCGGAACACCGGCTTCGGCATGCGCGCAAACGATGAAAACTCGTCGACCATGCGCCGGAGATCGCCGACCTGCCGGACGATCGTGTCCGTTAGCTTGGTGAAAGTCGCCGGATCGCTCGACACTTCGGTCGCATAGCGGCGCTTCAACCGTTCGGCCGCGAGCTGGATGGGCGTCAGCGGATTCTTGATCTCATGCGCGATACGCCGCGCGACGTCAGACCAAGCGGCCCGGCGCTGGTCGCTCAGCTGCTGTGTGATGTCGTCGAAAGTCAGCACGTGCCCGCCGACGTCGCGCGATACCTTGACGGCAAGTGTCCGCATATCGCCGCCGCGTGCGACCTCCACCACCGCTTCGCGCCGGCCATCGTCGATCAATGCCCCGAGTTCGGTCGAGACGGCACTCAATGGCTGGCCGACGAGGATGGTACCAGGTTCCGCGAGCAGCGCCGCCGCCGACCCGTTTGCCAGGCGGACTTCGCCCGCGCGATCGACGGACACGACTCCCGCACTGACGCCGGACAACACGGCCTCGGTCAGTGCACGGCGGCGCTCGATCTGGTCGTTTGCGGCGACAAGGTCGGCGGTCTGTTCCTGCAGACGTCCGGTCATGCGGTTGAATGCCGTCGCCAGCGTGCCGACCTCGTCGCGTGAATGCGGACCCGCCACGCGCGTGGACAGATCGCCGCCCGTCACCCGCCGTGCCGCATCGACGAGCTGCCCCACGGGGCGAACGAGGCGGTCGGCAACGCTCAGCGCGATCCACACCGAGCCTCCCACGATCAGGAGCGAAATCAGAAGCAGCGCCGCGTTGAACTGGAGCTGCAGCGATCGCGAACGGGCCGAAAGTTCACGATAGTCGGCAAGGACGGTTCGAGCGCGCTGGATTTGCTGTCCGAAAACCGTGTCGAAGCGCGCGGCGTAGAGGAAATTGTCCTTGCCGATCGGCAGCATCGACAGCGCGCCGATGCCGTTCGGGCTGGGCACCATGACGCTGCGTTTCCCCGACCGCACAGCATCGAGCATCGCGGGCGTGATAAAGCGGTCGAGGTCACGGGTGCGCGGGTCGATAAGGACCAGTGATTGCATTTCCTTGCCGGGTTCGGCACGCAGCACCATCGCTTCCGACATTTCGCGAAACACCAGCTGCTTGCCGACGAAATCGAGGAATCGCGGATCGTCGATCTGTACGCGGGTCAGTGCATCGGCGAGGTCGCTCGCCATCGCTTCGGTGTTGCTCGCAATCCGGCTTTCTTCGCGGCTGTAGCTGTCCTGCACGACCGTGCTCGCCCCTTCGAGCGTCGCCTTGGCGCGATCCGAAAACCAGAACTGGACGCCGGCCTGGAACAACAGCGATGCGAATACGACGACGAGTAGGGTCGGCACGCTGGCGACCAGCGAGAAGATCGCGACAAGGCGGACGTGCAATCGTCCATCGCCGCCGATCATGGATCGGGCCGCCCTGCCCTTGGCGATGCGCCGTCCGATCAGCACAAGCAGCGCGATTGCCGGAATAAGGTTGCCCATCAGCAGCAGGGCGACGACCGGCGGGGTCAGCAGCTTCTGGCTACCCGTGCCCGAAAGCACTGCCCAGGTCGCAAGCGCCATGGCGATCGATGCGCAACCGGTCGCGATTTCGACGAACGGAACCCATCGCCGCCGCCGGAACCACAGGGCAGCACGAACGCGCAAGGTCCGGTTCGTAGACGACGTCATTGTGACTGCTTTACAACAACCGCGTGGCTTTCCAAGCACAGTTGCTCGAAGCCTGGGGTCAACCGCGCGTTCCGCGCGTCGGAACGACGCCAAGATCGGTCAGTTTCTTGCGCAGCGTGTTACGATTGATGCCCAGCAGGTCGGCCGCCCTCAGCTGGTTGCCCCGCACGGCATTCAACGTGGCGGAGAGCAATGGCCGCTCCACCTCGGCAAGAATGCGGTCGTAAAGCCCGGGCGGCGGAAGCTCTTCCCCGAACCCGATGAAATAGCGGGCAAGATGCGCCTCGACCGCTTCGGACAGGCTGGCCGTCGGTAATGAGGGGCGATCGAGCACCGTTGCGCCCAGCTGGCTCTCGACCAGCGATGACGGAATAACCGTATCGCGGCTAAGCGCCGACAAACGGCGCATGAGGTTGTCGAGTTCGCGTACGTTGCCCGGCCAATGATGCCCTTTGAGGATTGCTTCCGCATCCCCCGAGAGGCGCCGTCGCGGCAGGCCTTCGGCCGCCGCCCTTTCGAGGAAATTCTGCGCAAGCAGGACGATATCGTCACCACGTTCGCGCAGTGCGGGCAACGAGATCGGGATGACATTGAGACGGTAGTAAAGATCTTCGCGGAATTGCCCCGCCTCGATCAACTGCGACAAATTCTGATGCGTGGCGGCAACGACGCGGACATCGACCTGAACGGTTCGCCCGCCAACAGTAGTGAACGCGTTCGACTGAAGCACACGGAGCAGCCGGGTTTGCGCCTCCATCGGCATATCGCCGATCTCGTCGAGGAACAGGGTGCCGCCATTCGCTTCCTCGAACCGCCCCGTCGCGCGTGCATTCGCCCCGGTGAAAGCCCCGCGCTCATGCCCGAACAGTTCGGCTTCGATCAGTTCGCGCGGGATCGCCGCCATGTTGACCGCGACGAACGGCTTTGCCTTGCGAGGTCCGAGGTCGTGGATGGCGCGGGCGACGAGTTCCTTGCCCGTTCCGGATTCCCCCAGCACCAGCACGGTCAGGTCGTTGCCG
Source organism: Pseudomonadota bacterium (assembly GCA_040388515.1). GTDB lineage: Bacteria > Pseudomonadota > Alphaproteobacteria > Sphingomonadales > Sphingomonadaceae > Sphingomonas_O. The sequence goes on from JAZKBQ010000017.1 coordinate 75,496, forward strand.
ACGACGCGCGCGATCATGCGATAGACGTCCTGCATCGGTGGCGAACGGCCGATCAGCGGCAGGTCCGCATCGGGTGCGGCCTCGTCCCCTTCCCCTCCGGACCCACGCGACAGCCCGCTACGCACGGCTTGGCAAAGGGCATCGAGATCGAAGGGTTTGGGAAGGTAATCGAACGCCCCGCGCTCGGTCGCACGGACCGCTGTCGTCAGCGTGTTCTGTGCCGACAGCACGATAACGGGCAAGTCGGGGTGCGCCTCCAGCACGGCAGGGATCGCATCGAGGCCATTGCCGTCCGGCAACATGACGTCGGTCACCAGCAAATCGGGCACGAACTTCGCCAGCGCCTCCGTCTGGGCGGCGACCGATCCGACCGTCTGCACCTGATATCCCTCTCGGCGCAGTGCTTCGCCGACGACCGTCCGGATGGCCGCGTCGTCGTCGACGACCAATATACGTGCGCCTCTCAAAATCAGGTCCTCACTTCGATCTCGGCAGCAACAGCCGGAAAATGGATTTGGGCGGCGCACCTTCGCGCGCGAACTGGACGATCCCGCCGTTGTCGCGAACCAGCTTGTCGACCAGCGCCAGGCCAAGGCCCCGGCCTGACGATTTCGACGAGACGAAGGGTTCGAACAGGTGCTCTGCGATCTCGTCGCTGGGACCAGGGCCGTCGTCGATGATGCTGAGTTCGATCGGCAACGACCGGCGTTCCGCACCCGCGCCAATCGAAACGCCGTGACGGTATCGCGTGGCGAGCAACACGGTCCCGCGCTCGCCCTCCGGCACCGCTTCCGCCGCATTCTTGATCAGGTTCAGCAACACCTGCACCATGGCGTCGCGGTTGACGAACACAGGCGGAAGCGACGGGTCATAGGCGTCGTGGATATCGATCCGGTCGCCGAACCCCGCCGTCGCCACGGCACGCGCATGTTCGAGGATCGCATAGATATTTTCCGAAGCGCGCGGCAACGGGCGTTCGTCGGTAAAGGCCTCCATCCGGTCGATCAGGGCAGTCACGCGGTCGACCTCGTCGCGGATGAGCCGGGTCATCGCCTGCCCGCCCTTACCCACCTGCGAATCGAGTAATTGCGCGGCGCCGCGAATGCCCGAAAGCGGGTTCTTGATCTCGTGCGCCAGCATCGCAGCAGCCCCGATTGCCGAGCGGCTGCGGTCGCGGCGGTCGAAGCGTTGCCCCATCGCCTGCCGCGCCGCACCGGTATTGAGTGTCAGCAATCGCCAGCCGGGATAGTCGGGCAGCGGAGTCGCGTGGATATCGAGCTGCATGTCGATGCCGCGGGGCGTGCCGACCGTGCAGTCATAAGCGGCAAACACGGCCTCCTCTCGCAGCCCCTCGAGGCAGGCAGGCGGCAAGCGCATGACGATGCCCAGCGGTTTGTGCCGCAAATTCGCGGCGCTCGCATTCATCAGCATTTCTGCCGCCGCGTTGACGCTCGCCACGCACCCTTCCGCATCGATGACGAACATCGCGGCCGGAAGCGCCGCGATCAGCGCGTCGGGCGTCGGTGCGTCTCCGCTCCCTAGGCGGCTGCGCGCGAGCGCCACGGGCCGTAGAAATCGTCGAGCATCGTGCGCGCCGTACGCGCGTCGGGGATCTGGTTGATCCGGTTGCGGAACTCGGCCGATCCGATCAGCCCCTTGGTGTACCAGCCGATATGCTTGCGCGCCATGTTGACGCCGGTCATCTCACCATAATGTTCGAGCATCATGTCATAATGCTCTGTAATCAGGTGATATTGCTCTTCGATCGTAGGATCTGCAACCGGGCGCCCGCCAGTCAGGTGTGCGATCGTCTGCGCGAGCAGCCAGGGTTTCCCATATGCACCCCGTCCGATCATCACGCCGTCGGCACCGGACTGGTCGAGCGCAGTCACCGCATCCTCGGGCGAGCAGATATCGCCGTTGACGATGACCGGAATGCGCACCGCATCCTTCACCTTGCGCACGAATGCCCAGTCGGCCGTGTCGCGATACATCTGGCAGCGCGTACGGCCGTGGACGGTGATCAGCTGCGCCCCGAGATCCTCGGCGATGTGCGCGAGTTCGGGCGCATTGAGGCGCGAATGGTCCCAGCCCATGCGCATCTTGACCGTCACCGGTACATCGACCGCCTTTACCATCGCTTCGATCAACGACGCCGCCAGCGGCAGGTCGCGCATCAGTGCCGATCCGGCGTCACCGTTGACAACCTTCTTCACGGGGCAGCCCATGTTGATATCGATGATCGCGGCACCGCGATCGGCATTCAGCTTCGCGGCTTCCGCCATCTCATAGGGCGTGCAGCCGGCAAGCTGCATCGACACCGGCTCCTCGCTCGCGTGCCACGCAGCCTTTTGCAACGATTGGCGCGTCTCGCGGATCATCGCCTGGCTCGCGATCATTTCGGTCACGTTAAGTCCCGACCCGAACCGCCGTACGATTCGGCGGAACGGCATGTCGGTCACGCCGGTCATCGGCGCGAGGATGACAGGCGCGTCGATGCGGATCGGGCCGATCTGAATGGGATGGATACGTTGCACGGGAATCTGCCTAAAAGTTAGGCAGCGCATAGCGTCGATGGCTCTGGCGGGCAAGCGCACACCGGCATAAGGGCGCGTGATGCGTTTCGATACTGTCGCCCTGATCGTTGCCGCCGGACGCGGCGAGCGCGCGGGCGGCGATCTTCCCAAGCAATATGTGCCGATCGGCGGCGTGCCCGTCATTGCCCGCGCGGTCGATGCTTTCGGGGACATTCCGGTTTTTGTCGTTATCGGCGAAGGCCAGCAGGACCTTGTCCAGGTGGCACTGGGAGCGCGGACAGTGGCGGGCATCGTGATCGGCGGATCGAGCCGTCAGGATTCGGTCCTCAAAGGCTTGAAGGCGATCGAAGGGGATGGCGGCGCGACGAAAGTGCTGATCCACGACGCTGCCCGTCCCTTGCTCCCCGCACAAGTTCGCGATGCGCTGGTTGCAGAGCTTGATGTCCATGACGGCGCCGTTCCGGTCGTTCCAGTCGCCGACACGGTCGCCCGGGCGGACGGCACTCTGGGCGACACGGTCGATCGCACCAGTCTCGTCCGCGTGCAGACGCCGCAGGCGTTCCGCTTCGATGCCATCATGACGTCACACGAACGCTGGACGGGCGATCCCGCCACGGACGATGCGCAAATGGCCCGTGCGGCCGGATATGAGGTGGTGACGGTGCCCGGTGACGCAATGCTCGACAAGATTACCCATCCAGCCGATTTCGCACGCGCCGAGGCGGTGCTGGCCACGCGCTACGTCTCGCGCAGTGCCAGCGGATTCGACGTTCACCGGTTGGAGGCAGGCAAGCCGCTATGGCTTGGCGGGGTCGAGGTGGCACACACCCACGGCCTGTCCGGTCATTCGGATGCCGATGTTGCGCTCCACGCGATCACCGATGCGATCCTGGGGTGCATTGGCGCGGGCGATATCGGCACGCATTTCCCGCCCAGCGATGCGCAATGGCGCGGCGCCGCATCGCATCTGTTTCTTGACCATGCGCGTAGCTTGGTCATGGCACGCGGCGGCATCATCGATTTCGTCGACCTCACGTTGATCTGCGAAGCGCCGAAGGTCGGCCCATATCGGGACGCCATGCGGGTGTGCATCGCGGAAATCTTGAACGTGTCGACGGGGCGCATTAGTATTAAGGCAACGACAACCGAGCGGCTCGGCTTTACGGGGCGCGGCGAAGGAATCGCTGCGCAGGCCATCGCGACGGTTCGCCTTCCGGAGGATATGTGACGGATACGACCACGGACGACGCGCCAGCGCGTCGCGAAACTCTATTGCCCGAAGAACTCGTCGCGGCAGCGCGGCGGGTGATCGAGGCCAACCGCGCGGCCGGACGGACCGTGTCGGTCGCGGAAAGCTGCACCGGCGGCCTGGTGGGCGCGGCGCTGACCGAGATCCCGGGATCGTCGGATGTGTTGCTGGCGAGCATCGTCTCCTACGCGAACGAAGCGAAGGTCTCTTTGCTCGGTGTCGGCAGCGACATCGTCGAGACGTTCGGATCGGTATCGGTGGCGACCGCCTGGGCCATGGCGCGCGGCATGATGGAGCGCAGCGGCGCCGATATCGCGGTCGCGATCACGGGCATCGCCGGGCCCAATGGCGGCACCGAGAAAAAGCCGGTCGGAACGGTGATCTTCGCGAGAGCCATCAAGGGCGGCGATCCGGACGATATCGTGTCCGAAAAGCAGCATTTCCCCGACACCGGCCGCGGCGGGGTGCGCCTTCAGGCGGCGCTGTGCGCGCTCGAACTGTTGATGCCCGAGGGTGAATAGAGCGCCTCCGCGCGCTTTTCGAACGCGTTGATCATCTTGCGCAGGGCCTGGTCGAACACCTGCCCTGCGATTGCCTCGAAAACGCGGTTCTTGAACGCGAACTCGACGCTGAAGTCGACGATGCATCCCGTTTCGGTCGGTTCGAATTTCCAATCGTTGCGCAGAAATTTCAGCGGTCCGTCGAGATAATCGACATGGATCGTGCGCGGTCGCGCCTTGATCACCCGCGACGTGAAGCGTTCGCGTAGTGCTGCGAAACCGACGATCAGGTCGGCGACCATTTCGGTCTCGCTGTCCGACCGCACACGCACCGCGCTGACCCAGGGCAGGAACTCGCCATAGCGGGCCACATCGGCCACCAGGTCGTACATCGCCTCGGCCCCATAAGGCAGTGCGCGGCGCTCGTGATGCTTGGGCATCAGCGCCCCAGCTTGGCCTCGCGGGCAGCGCGCAGCTTCGCGAAGTCGTCGCCCGCGTGATAGCTCGACCGGGTCAATGGTGACGAGGCAACGAGCAGGAAGCCCTTGGCACGCGCGATTGCGGCATAGGCGGAGAACATCGCGGGGGTCGCGAACTCGATCACCTTCGCGTGCTTGGGCGTAGGCTGGAGATACTGGCCCAGGGTCAGGAAATCGACATCGGCGGACCGCATGTCGTCCATCACCTGGTGGACCTCCATGCGCTCTTCGCCCAGACCCATCATCATGCCCGACTTGGTGAAGATCGACGGATCATGCCGCTTCACGCTCTCGAGCAGGCGAAGCGACGCGTAGTAACGCGCACCCGGACGAATCGTCGGGTAGAGCCGCGGGACGGTTTCGAGGTTGTGGTTGTAGACATCGGGCCGCGCTGCCACGATCGCCTCCACCGCCGCTTGCGACTTGTTGCGGAAATCGGGCGTCAGGATCTCGATCGTGGTCTTTGGCGTATTGCGGCGAAGCGCCTCGATCACCTTCACGAACTGCGACGCGCCGCCATCGGGCAGATCGTCACGGTCGACAGACGTCACGACGATATGTTCGAGACCAAGTTCGGCCGCCGCGACCGCGGTATGCTCGGGCTCAAGCGGGTCGACCGCCCGCGGCATACCGGTCTTCACGTTGCAGAAGGCGCAGGCCCGTGTGCAGGTGTCGCCCAGAATCATCACCGTCGCGTGCTTCTTGGTCCAGCACTCGCCGATGTTCGGGCATGCTGCCTCCTCGCACACCGTCGCCAGGTTCAGGCGGCGCATCAGCGCCTTGGTCTCGGCGAAACCGACGGAGGTCGGTGCCTTGACGCGAATCCAGTCGGGCTTGCGCGGGCGGGGCTGCTGGCTGGGGGCGATAATGGGGTCGGCTTCGCTCATGGATGCGCAGATAGCGACCCGACAAGCGACTTGCCACCCCTTGCCTCACGGCGTTAGGCCGCAGGCATGACCGACCGCCTGATCGATGGATACCGCACCTTCCGCCGCGACTCGTACCAGCATGAGCGCGACCGATGGGCGCAGCTGGCCGAGGGACAAAGTCCAAAGACCATGGTCATCGCCTGTTCCGACAGCCGCGTCGATCCGGCAACGATCTTCCAGACGGCGCCCGGAGAGATCTTCGTCGTGCGGAATATCGCCAACCTGGTGCCGCCGTTCGAACTGGACGGCAGCCGCCATGGCGTGTCGGCCGCGCTCGAATTCGCGGTGACGCAGCTCGAAGTCGACCAGATCATGATAATGGGCCATGGTGCCTGCGGCGGCGTCGCGGCCGCCCTGTCGCGCCGGTTCGAAGGTGCGCAGCCCGGCGAAGGCGGGTTTATCGCGCACTGGATCGACCTGCTCGACGACGCGCGCGACCGCATCGTCGCCGAACACGGCACGGGGCCGGAAGCCGTCCGCGCACTGGAACTCGAGGCGGTGAAGGTCAGCCTTGCGAACCTTCGCACCTTCCCCTGCATCCCGGAACGCGAGGCGGCGGGCCTGAAGCTACGCGGCAGCTATTTCGCGATCAGCGAAGGCGTGCTGCACCTGCTCGACGAAACGACCGGGGAATTCGCCCCCGCCTAGATCTCGACCTGGCTGCCCAGTTCGACGACCCGATTGGTGGGCAGGCGGAAGAACTCCATCGCGCTTTCCGCGTTTCGCAGCATCCATGCGAACAGCTTTTCGCGCCAGATCGCCATGCCCGGCCGCGACGACGGCAACAGCGTCTGCCGCGCGAGGAAGAAGCTGGTGTCCATCATCTTGAACGCGGGGCCGCAGCCGGTGAGCCGCGCCAGCGCATTCGGCACATCGGCCTCCTGCATGAAGCCATAGCGGACGATCAGGCGGTGGAACCCCTCGCCCAGGTCCTCCAGCTTGCAGCGCGATTCCTCTTCGACATACGGCATGTCGGCGATCTTCACGGTCAGCAAAATCACGCGCTCGTGAATGACCTTGTTGTGCTTCAGGTTGTGGAGCAGCGCATGGGGTACGCCGTCGGCCGCCGACGTCATGAACACCGCCGTCCCGGGCACGCGCTGGGCGGAACTTGCGGCGGATGCGATGAACACCTTCACGGGCATCGCCGCTTCACGCAGGCGCGCGATCATCAGCTCGCGGCCCTTGGCCCAGGTCGTCAGCAGGATGAAGATCACCAGTGCGACGAATAGCGGCAGCCAGCCACCCTCCGGCACCTTGATCAGGTTCGACGCGAGATAGGATCCGTCGATGATCAGGAACGTGCCGGTCACGATCACGACCTGCCACAGCTTCCAGTTCCAGACGCGGTACATCAGCACGCTGATCATGATCGTCGAGATGAACATCGTGCCCATCACGGCGATTCCATAAGCCGCGGCCAGGTTACTCGACCGGTGGAACGTCAGCACCAGCAGCAGGACGAGGATCATCAGCGTCCAGTTGACGACGGGCACATAGATCTGACCCGCGGCGGACGCGCTGGTATGTTCGATCTTCAGGCGCGGCATCATGCCCAGCTGCACAGACTGCTGGACGACCGAAAAGGCGCCGGTGATCATTGCCTGGCTGGCGATGATCGTAGCCATGGTCGCCAGGATGACCAATGGCAGGCGCATCTCATCGGGCGCCATCAGGAAGAACGGGTTCGAGGCCGCTTCCGGCACGCGCATCAACAGCGCCGCCTGCCCCAGGTAATTGAGCATCAACGCCGGCAAGACCACCCAAAGCCATGCCGCCCCGATCGGCTTGCGCCCGAAATGGCCCATATCGGCATACAGCGCTTCCGCACCGGTCACCGCGAGGACGATCGACCCGAGTGCCAAAAAGGCGAGCGTCGGGTCGTTCTCGAAGAACATGAAGGCGTAATAGGGCGACAGCGCGACGAGCACGCCCGGATGCTGGACGAGCTGGATCACGCCCAGCACGGCCAAGGTCAGGAAATAGACGAGAACGATCGGCCCGAAATAGCGGCTGATCGTCTCGGTCCCGCGCGACTGGACCATGAACAGGCCAACGAGAATGCCGACCGCGATGGGCAGGACGAGCGGTGCGAAACGCGCCTCCACGACGGTCAAACCCTCGACGGCCGACAGAACCGACATGGCGGGCGTGATCATGGCGTCACCGAAGAACAATGCGGTGGCCGTGACGGCAAGCATGACAAGCAGGCCGGATCGCTTGCCGCCGCCCGTCTTACGCGTGATCAGGGCGAGCAGCGCCATGCTGCCGCCCTCGCCCTTGTTGTCGGCGCGCGTGACCAGCATGACGTATTTGAACGTCACGATCAGCATCAGCGACCAGAAGACCAGGCTGAGCACGCCGTAGACATGGAGCATGTCCACCGGCAGCGGATGGTGCCCGCGAAACGTTTCCTTCAACGCATAGAGGGGCGACGTCCCGATATCGCCGAACACCACCCCGATCGCGCCCAGCGCGAGCTTGGGAAGACTTCCTTCGATGCGGTGACCGTGTTCGGACTCGCCGTCGATATGTGCGACTTGAACCGATTCAGTTGACATGGACGGGCGGAACCCAGCCTCTCTGCCTGACGCCGACCCAGCGTCGGACGCGCGCCCCTAGCACCGCGCATTGGGGCACGCAATCAAGACAAGCGCCGGGGGACGATTGGGTTCCACGCACCCCGTTAATCGCCATCTGCAAGGGTTCTGATGGTGAACTGCGTGACCAGCCGGTGAACGCCAGGCAACACCGACAGGATCTCTCGATGGACCCGCTCATAGCTGTCGTCGTCACGGACGAGGACCTTCAACAGATAGTCCGACTGGCCCGACATCAAATGAGCCTCCGATACCGCCGCCGTGCGGCTCAGCGCTTCCTCGAATGCCATCATCGTCGCCTGGCGCTGGTCGACGAGCGTTACCGACACGAAAACCGTGGAAGGATTGCCGCAGGCCGCGCGAGAGAGGCGCGCCCGATATCCCAGTATCATCCCGGCTTCCTCGAGCGATCGCACGCGGCGGTGCGTGGCCGAAGGCGAAAGGCCGACCGTGCTTCCCAGGACTTCCATCGTGATACTCGAATCGGTCGACAGGCTCGCGATGATTTTGCGGTCGATTGCATCCATGTCGAAAATTTATGCGCGAGTGCGCCCAAGGAAGCAAATATCTTGCGAGCGGCAGGAGCTCCGGACGAAACTTTGCAAAGCGCAGGCAGGCCAGTTCTGCTAAATGCGCGCCATTGATTGGTAGGAGAATTCCCATGCGCGTCGGTGTGCCCAAGGAAATCAAGAATCACGAATATCGCGTCGGCCTGACGCCGGGTTCGGTTGCCGAACTGACCGCTGCCGGGCACGAAGTCGTGGTCGAGGCGCTGGCCGGAAACGGCATCGATTTCAGCGACCGCGACTACATGGACGCCGGTGCGCGCATCCTACCCAATGCGTCCGAAGTTTTTGCGGCCGCCGACATGATCGTGAAGGTGAAGGAGCCGCAGCCGTCGGAAATCGCGATGCTGCGTCCGCATCACACGCTGTTCACCTACCTTCACCTCGCCCCCGATCCCGAACAGGCCAAGGGGCTGATGGCGTCGGGGGCAACCTGCATCGCGTACGAGACGGTGACATCGAAGTCGGGCGCACTGCCGCTGTTGAAGCCCATGTCGGAAGTCGCGGGCCGCATGTCGGTGCAGGTCGGCGCGCATTACCTTGAAAAGGAACAGGGCGGCCGCGGCATCCTGCTGGGCGGCGTTCCAGGCGTAGCCCCTGCCAAGGTCGCGATCCTCGGCGGCGGCGTATCGGGCGTGAATGCGGCCCAGATGGCGGTCGGTATGCGCGCGGACGTCACCATCTACGACATCTCGAACGACCGGCTCGCCGAACTGGACATGTTCTTTTCCAGCCAGATCAAGACGCAATACGCCTCTAAAGCAGCCATCGCGCAGGCCGTGAAGAACGCCCATCTCGTGATCGGCGCCGTTCTAGTCCCCGGTGCCGCCGCGCCAAAACTGGTCACGCGTGAAATGGTCAAGACGATGAAGCGCGGATCGGTTCTGGTCGATATCGCCATCGACCAGGGCGGCTGTTTCGAAACCAGCCACGCAACGACGCATGAAGACCCCGTTTTCGAAGTCGACGGCGTCATTCATTACTGCGTCGCCAACATGCCGGGCGCGGTCGCCCGTACCTCGGCATTCGCGCTAAACAACGCCACCCTGCCCTTCGCGCTCAGGCTCGCGAATATGGGTGCCGAAGCGGCGATGGCCGCCGACCCGCACCTAGCAGCAGGGCTGAACGTCATGGGCGGGAAGATCCGTCACAAGGCGGTCGCGGACGCGTTGGGCCTACCGTTCGTGGCCTAGACATCTCCTCGTCACCCCGGGCTTGACCCGGGGTCCCGCTTCTTTCAGCCATGACCGATGGAGCGTGAACGCCAAGGTGGCTGGGTCTACATCATGGCCGACCGCTATCGCGGCACGATGTACGTCGGCGTCACGTCCGATCTCGCGGCGCGCATCCATCAGCATCGGTCCGGCCAGGGTTCCGATTTCTGCGCCCGATACGGACTGAGTCGCCCTGTCTGGGCAGACCGTGCGGATGACGTTGTCGCATGTATCGAGCACGAAAAACGCATCAAGAAATGGCAGCGGCAGTTCAAGTTCGACCTGATCGAACGCGGCAATCCTGATTGGCAAGATTTGTTCGGCCGGCTCGCCTGAAGAATAAGAAGCGGGACCCCGGGTCAAGCCCGGGGTGACGGGTGGGGGAGTTTCGCGGCGTCCACCTCTCGTCGTCACCCTCCACTTTCGCTACCATCCCCCCGTGAGTCGTTTCTCCCCACAGTTCATGGACGAATTGCGTGTGCGCACGTCGCTGTCCGCCCTCATCGGGCAGACGGTCAAACTGACGCGTGCGGGCCGTGAGTGGAAAGCGTGCTGTCCTTTCCACCATGAAAAATCGCCCAGCTTCTACGTCAACGACGACAAGGGCTTCTATCATTGCTTCGGCTGTTCGGCGCACGGCGATGTCATTCGCTGGATGACCGACGCGCGCGGCCTGGCCTTCGTCGATGCGGTCAAGGAACTCGCCGATACTGCCGGGCTGGCCCTCCCCGCGCCCGACCCCCATGCATCCGAACGCGAGGCCCGGGCGTCGAAGCAACATGACGTCATGGCGGCGGCCGCAGAATATTTTACCGCACAACTTCATGGCGATGCGGGCGAAGAGGCCCGTGCCTACCTGACGCGGCGCGGGATCAAGCCGGCGACCGTGGACGCCTTTGGCATGGGCTTTGCGCCCGACCGACGCGACGGGATCAAGACCGCCCTTGCCCGCTTCGGCGATGCCGAACTGATCGAAGCGGGCCTGCTGATTTCGGTTGAGGAAAAGACGCCTTACGATCGTTTTCGTGGACGTCTGATGATCCCTATCCGCGACCCGCGCGGCCGTGTGATCGCGTTCGGCGGGCGCATCCTCGGTGCAGGCGAGCCGAAGTATCTCAATTCGCCCGACACGCCGCTCTTCGACAAGGGGCGGACGCTCTACAACCTTGATCGCGCCGCGCCGGCAGCGCGCAAGTCCGGGCGCCTGGTCGTCGTCGAGGGCTATCTCGACGTCATCGCACTTGCACAAGCCGGGATCGGCGAAGCGGTCGCGCCACTGGGGACTGCGCTGACCGAGGCACAGCTCGAACGGCTTTGGCGCGTCGTCGATGTGCCTTTCCTCTGTTTCGACGGCGACAACGCGGGACAAAAGGCGGCGGTGCGCGGTGCGGAACGCGCCCTGCCCTTGCTCGCCCCCGGTCGCTCCCTCTCCATCGCGATACTGCCGCAGGGTCAGGATCCCGATGACCTGGTGAAAAGCGGCGGCAGTGCCGCCTTCGAACGCGTGCTGGCGGAGGCCCAGCCACTGGTCGACTTGCTGTGGTCGCATGAGATGGCCGCGGTGCCGCTCCGCACGCCAGAGGCGCGCGCAGGGTTCAAGCGCCGGATCGACGAGCGTGTCGCTACCATCGCCGACAATGACGTGCGCGAGCATTACCGGGCCGAGATCCGCGAGCGCTACGATGCGGCCTTCTTCGCTCCACGCGCGCAACGCCCGCCACAGGGACGGCGGTTGCCCGGCAAGAAGTTCGCTTTCGCGCCGCCCGTCGCTCCGCCTGGCGACCGTATAAAGTCGATCGGCGGCAGCGGCGTCGGGTCGGTTTATTCGCGCGCCATCATGGTCGGTCTGCTCCGCCATCCCGCCATGATCACGACCTGCGCCGAGGCGCTTTCGATGCTCCATATCGACGATCCCGCGCTCGACCGGCTGCGCACCGCGATGCTCGAAGCGGTTTTTGATTCGCACACCGTTGATTCGGAACGGATCGACACCATATCCGGTCAACTTGGGCTAAGTGTGCTCGTCGCCGACCTTCGGCGTTCGAACGGGCTTGCCTTTTCGTTCACACGCGGCGAAGCGGACCCGCTGGTCGCGCGCAGGGATCTGGCCATGGCAATCGAGGCGCTCGCATCGCGACCGGAACTCGACGCCGCGCTGGAAGCTGCGACGGCACGCCAGGCGATGGGGGCCGATGCGGACGGATTTGCGGAACAGATGCGTCTGATCGCAGCGCGGGCAGAGGCCGACCGGGCCCTGGCTGCACTGTCGACCGGCGAAGACGAATGAGGGATTGAGTTCTAGATGGCGAAAACGAACGTAGCGGAAGCGCCCGAGGCAGCCCAGGATGCCGGCGACGCACCGCTGATCGACCTCAATGATGCCGAGCTGAAAAAGCTCATCGCCCGTGCGAAGAAGCGCGGGTATATCACTTATGATGCTCTGAATTCCGCCCTGCCGCAGGACCAAATGACGTCCGAGCAGATCGAGGATGTGATGTCCGCGCTCAACGAGATGGGCGTCAATGTCGTCGAGAATGACGAGGCGGGTGAGGACGGCGACGAGCAGCAGGACCAGGACGACGAGGTCGAATCGGTCGACGGTTCGGATTCGGGCCATGTCGCCGAAAAAGTCACCAAGGTCACGGACCGCACCGACGACCCCGTGCGCATGTACTTGCGCGAAATGGGCGCGGTGGAGTTGCTCAGCCGCGAAGGCGAAATCGCCATCGCCAAGCGGATCGAGGCCGGTCGCGACACCATGATTCTGGGCCTGTGCGAATCGCCTATCACCTTCCACGCGATCATCGGCTGGTCGGACGCGCTGAACGCCGGCACCATGCAGCTGCGCGAAATCCTCGACCTCGACGCCATGCTCTCGAAGGACCCGGCTCCCGAGAACATGACTGACGACGACGAGGGTGAAGACGGCGAGATCTCCGAAAAGAACGCCGGCCCCAGCTTCAAGGAAGAAGAGGACACCCCCGACGAGGTGACCGCGAGCGACGACGAGCACGACGAGGATTCACTCACCGAACGCCGCACCCAGCCGCAGGCGGAGGACGAGGACGAGGACAACACCCTGTCGCTCGCCGCGATGGAAGAACTGCTGAAGCCCAGCGCGCTCGAAAAATTCGCGCTGATCACGCAGCTCTACAAGAAATTCTCGAAGGTCCAGCAGGCGCGCATCGACGCGCTAGGCCTGGGCGACGACTTCCCGTCGGCCGAGGAAAAGAAATACCACAAGCTGCGCGAGGAACTGACGGCGCAGGTCGAAAGCGTGCAGTTCCACAATGCCAAGATCGAATATCTCGTCGACCAGCTCTACAGCTTCAACCGTCGCCTGACTGCGCTCGGCGGCCAGATGCTGCGCCTCGCCGAACGCCACAAGGTGCCGCGCAAGGCGTTCCTCGACAGCTACATGGGCCATGAGCTCGACGAGACCTGGCTCGACAGCGTCAAGGCGATCGACAAGAAATGGGCCGCCTTCGCCACGAACGAGATCGACGCGGTCGAACGCATCCGTAACGAAGTGAGCGAGATCAGCCAGGCGACCGGCATGTCGCTCAGCGAGTTCCGCCGCATCGTCAACATGGTGCAAAAGGCCGAACGCGAAGCGCGCATCGCGAAGAAGGAAATGGTCGAGGCGAACCTGCGCCTCGTCATCTCGATCGCCAAGAAATACACCAACCGCGGCCTGCAGTTCCTGGATCTGATCCAGGAGGGCAACATCGGGTTGATGAAAGCCGTCGATAAATTTGAATACCGCCGCGGCTACAAGTTCTCGACCTACGCGACGTGGTGGATCCGGCAGGCGATCACGCGGTCGATCGCCGACCAGGCGCGCACCATCCGTATTCCGGTCCACATGATCGAGACGATCAACAAGCTGGTCCGCACCAGCCGCCAGTTCCTCCACGAGCAGGGCCGCGAGCCCACGCCCGAGGAAATGGCCGAGCGCCTCTCCATGCCGCTCGAAAAGGTGCGCAAGGTAATGAAGATCGCCAAGGAGCCGATCTCCCTCGAAACGCCGATCGGCGACGAGGAAGACTCACACCTGGGCGATTTCATCGAGGACAAGAACGCCGTCATCCCCGTGGACGCGGCGATCCAGGCGAACCTGAAGGAAACGGTCACCCGCGTCCTCGCCAGCCTGACCCCGCGCGAGGAACGCGTGCTGCGCATGCGTTTCGGCATCGGCATGAACACCGACCACACGCTGGAGGAAGTCGGCCAGCAGTTCAGCGTGACTCGCGAACGCATCCGGCAGATCGAGGCAAAGGCGCTGCGCAAGCTGAAGCACCCGAGCCGCAGCCGCAAGATGCGCAGCTTCCTCGACCAATAGGCCCATGGTCGCGGGTAGCGTGACCATGCGGCGGGCAACCGACGCCGACCTGCCCGCCATCGTCGCGATGCTGGCCGACGACCAGCTGGGCGGCGCGCGCGAGGACGCGAGCACCCCGCTCGACCCCGGCTATGTCGCGGCGTTCGCGGCGATCGACGCCGACCCCAACCAGCTGCTCGCGGTCGCCGAGTTGGATAGCAAGATCGTCGGCACGCTGCAGCTGAGCTACCTCCCCGGCCTCTCCTTTCGCGGCGCATGGCGCGGCCAGATCGAGGCCGTCCGCGTGGCGACGGCACTGCGCGGGCACGGCATCGGTGCGCAGATGATCGACTGGGCGGTCGGCCAATGTCGCGACCGCGGATGCCGGATGGTGCAGCTGACGTCGAACCTGACGCGGACGGATGCGCACCGGTTTTACGAGCGGCTCGGCTGGGACAAGAGCCATGCGGGATTCAAGCTGCACCTGCGATAACGCAGGCGGAATCACATGAGCCTTGATCGCCATCGGTCGATGGCGGCGCCGCAAAACGCGCCAGATATCCTTTTGTTACGCATACGGAATTACAATATTTCCGTCATGCCCAAAGTATTTTCCGCACATTTCGGTCGCTACGATCTTGGCTGTAAAAAGATGCATCCCGAATAAAAAAGATAACTTTTGACTATTTAACCCTTTGTTCACCAACTGAAAACTTGAGCCTGATCTCCAGGTTCAGAGTGAAGCTTGGGGTTTCTTGAATCATGAAAATAAAATCGCTCGTTCTTGCAACGGTCGCCGCTGCGTCGTGCCTTGCCGCCGTTCCGGCCTCCGCCGCGCCGTTCCTCTTCGAGCTGACGGGTTCGCGGAACGCCACCTTCATCATCGATACCACGACCCCGCGCGATTTTCAGAGCACGGGCGCGTTCGGCGACCAGATTTCGTATAACAGCGTTGCCGGCACCTTCGGCGGCACGATGCAGAATGCACAGGTCGGCTTCGGCACCAACATCTTCGCCCAACTGAACATCGGCGGAACGCCGCTCGGCTTCACGCAGTTCGGCGGTCCGGACCTGTTTTCGCTGGTCAACGGCTCGCCGGTTTTCAAGGTCGGCACCTTTACCCTGAACAGCATCGTTTCGGGTTCGAGTTCGCTGCGCATTTCGGCAGCAACCGCAGCCGTTCCGGAACCCGCAACCTGGGCAATGATGCTCGTCGGTTTCGGCTCGATCGGCTATGCCATGCGCCGCCGCGCAAAGGTCCGGACGACCGTTCAGTTCGTCTGATTTAGCCTTTCGATCGAACATTGGACCGCCGGGTTAGCGACCGGCGGTCTATTTGTTTTTGTGGCATATGCGTTCCGCATGGGATCAGCTTTTTTGTAGCCAACAACTTCCGTCACCCTTTTCGTTATCAGGAAGAACGGTTTGATGTACTCGCTCGGCGAGGAAGTAGCGTGAGCCTGATTTCTTCACACCACCCTCTCCGCACCTCCCCCCGCTCCTTCGACAGCGTGCTCAACCCCCACACCATCGCATCTGGGCGTTCGGACTTTGCAACGATTGCGTCCAACCCGTTTAACCTGCATCACGCGTAACATATTGGCACCGGGCCATTATTTGGAGGTGCTATGACCACCCGCGAACGAGCGACAAGAGCCTTTCTCTGGCTGGCCGTGGTCGTCGGCGGCCCCCTGGTCGGGGCAAAGCTGTTCGACCTTCTCGTCCTTGCCGGAGCTTGGTCGGCGCATCCGCCGGGGTCGCTGGCGATGATGCCTTATGGCAAGGCGTGGCCCGTCGACACGGGGGTATTTTTCATTCCGTTCTCCGCGGCCATGCTGGTCGCCGGGTTCGGCGCGCTGACCGCCGGTTGGCGCACGCCATGGCGATATCGGTGGTTGTTATGCATCCCATCGATCGGAATCTTCGTCTTGCTCGTGCTGACCGTCGTCAGCTTTTGGCCGATGAATGCAGCCCTGTTCTATCATGGGGTCCATTCGCCCAAGGACACCATTACCGACGCGGAGTCGGTGGCGATGGCTGCGCGCTGGGTGCAACTGGATTGGGTCAGGGTTGCCGGAGCGACTGCCGCGTTCGTGGCGGCGTTGCGTGCGCTGACACTGCCTTGGCCCGGTTCGGTTGCTGGCAAGGATCCGGTATTCGTCCGGGTGCTCCTGGTGCTGGCCCTCGCGATCGTGGCGGCGTTCGTGGTCTGGTTCGTCGCCAATATCTAAGGCGCATCCCGCTCAGACCACCCGAACCCGCACCTCTCCCCGATCCTTCGACAGCGTGCTCAACCCCCACACCATCGCATCCGCGCGATCCGGTGACTTGCCCGGGCCGTCGTAGCCGCCGCCCGCGATCAGGCCCAGCAGTTGCGCCTCCAGTTCCGGGAACCGTCCGGCGAGCCAGGCTTTTCCGCGCTGGAACAAATGCGCGACGGGGTCGGCTCGATCGGACTTGCCGTGAACTGCGGTGACGAGGCGGACGTGGAGGTTGGGGTCGGCCGCCAGCAGGATCGATTTGACCATGCGGCCGCCCTGATTGGATTCGGCGATGACTTCGCGCGTGCCGTGCGCCGCCGCCGCCGATCCCACGGCGCGCGCCCAGCCCTCGGGCGAGCGGCCGGTTACGCTGTGGTCGGCGAGGACGTGGAGGTGGCCCCGTGTGTCACGCGCGCAGGCGATGATGCCGCAGGTGCCGTCGCCCGAGGGTGGGTCGACGGCGATGAGGGTTCGGGTGAAGGCTGGGGGTGCGGCAAGAGACTCCGTCACCCCGGCCTCCGAGCCGGGGTCCCGCTGCCTTTGCTCAGTCACAGGATGGGGAGCAGATTCAGAAGAAGAAGCTGGACCCCGGATCAAGTCCGGGGTGACGGTGGAGGTTGAGAAGGCGGCATCCCCTCTCCCTTCCGCCGCTTCGCGGATCCCTCCCTCTCCCTCGAAGGGGAGAGGGATCAGGCGACACCGCTCGATCAGCTCAACGCTCCACAGCGCGCCCGCGGCGCCCAGCAGTTCGCCCTCGATCTCCTGCCGCCCCAGCCGCGTCCCTTCGTACATCGACCGGATCGTCGCGACATAGGCGTCGGACACATGCGGGTTGGCATAGGTCGGCCCGCGCGTGGTAACGCAATCGGGACGGGCCATGATATTGGTCAGGACCGGACCGGCGCGGGGCGTGGTGGTGACCAGCACGCGCGGGCGATCACCCAGCCGAAGGCCGAGTTGCAGCATGTCCCAGCTGTCCTTGGGCTTTTCCCATTTCGCCAGCTCGTCGCACCAGGCGATATGGTGTTCGGGGCCGCGCAGCCCTTCGGGTGAGGCGCCGGAGAACAGCTCTGCCTGTGCGCCGCTGCTGAAACGGAGCAACCGGCGGCTGGGCGCCCATTCGGCGATATGGTCGGCGGCGACCGACAACAGGCCGCTCTTTCCCTCGATCATGATCCGCCGCGCCTCGTCGAGCGTTGCGGCGACAAGGGCGATGCGCAGGTCGCCGTCGCCGCGCGCCTGACGGGATATCCATTCCGCGCCCGCGCGCGTCTTTCCGAAGCCTCGCCCGGCCATGATGACCCAGGTCTGCCATGGGGATCCGTCGGGGAGCGGCGTCGGTTCCTTTTGGCCGCCATGGCTCCACAGGCCCCAACCGTCGTTCAGCCCCTGCCCGTCATCGTCGTCAAGCCGCGCGGCGAACCGCGCGCGCCAGACTGGCGGCAGGGCGAGCAAACGCTGCTTGATCTCGTCATCGCCATCCCCTCCCCGCATGTCCCCGGCCTTCACTGGCCGGCGCCCTCCGTTTCCTTCAGCGCGTCCCTTTCCTTTTCGCGCGCCGCCGCGCGCTCGATCGCGGCGAGCTTTCGCACGATGCTGGCGCGGACATCGTCGAGGGACTTCCATTTGGCGAAACTGCCCCGGCGTTTCGACGGGTCGGCGCGAACCAGTTTTTCCATGCGGACAAGGGTCAGCGCCTCGGCCACCGTCATGCGCGGCATCGGAAGATCGGGGTCTGGCTGCCAGCCCTCGAGCGTTTCGACCGCGTTCTGCAGCAGCAGCTGTTCGACACGCTCATATCCCGCGGCCCACGCCTTTTGCCAGCGCGCCGCGAACTCCGGGCTCTTGCGCCTGCGCGCATAGACCACGCTGTAGTTCCAGCCGATCTCCGCACATGCGCGCGTGGCGTTGCACGTCGTCGACAGCACGTCGAGGAACTGCGCCTCGACCGCGGGCGTCCATTTCTTGCGGCTGTTTTGCTGGATCTGCGGAATGTGGTCGCGCGTGTAGGCCATGTGTTCGGGGCACTTGGATGCCCCGTTGGATTTGCTCATGTCGGCTCCTTGATTTCGTTCTCTCTATGTTCTTATTTGGAGAATTTGTCAAGGAAAATATTACCTATTTGGTTTGTTCAACTTTTCCCTCCCCCTTGTGGGGAGGGTCAGGGTGGGGGCGCGAGCCTGTCTAGGCTCGCAAGAGACTCTTTTCGGCCGCCGACGCGGCCGGCCCCCACCCCTAACCCCTCCCCACAAGGGGGAGGGAGCATTTCGAAGGACTTGAGTGCTCGCCTTCGCTGCCCTACCCCGCCGTACATGGCCGGACGTTTCTTCGATCAATGGACCGTGGGCGATACAGTCGCGCACGACCTGCACCGCACCGTGACAGAGACCGACAATCTCATGATCACGACGCTGACCCACAATCCGCAGCCGTTGCACCTCGACGCCGAATATGCGGGGGCGACGGAGTTCGGGCGCATCGTCGTCAATGGCATCTTCACTTTCGGCCTGATGGTCGGGCTGTCGGTGGGCGACACGACGCTCGGCACGCTTGTCGCGAACCTGGGCTATGACAAGGTCGCGATGCCGAAGCCCGTGTTCATCGGCGACACGCTGCGCGCCGAGACCGAGGTGGTCGAGCTGCGTGAGTCGCGGTCGCGGCCGGACGCGGGGATCGTCGTCTTCGCGCACCGCATGATCAACCAGCGCGACGAGGTGGTTTGCACCTGTTTGCGTACGGCGCTGTTGCGGCGGTCGGTGTGAGGCTTCGCTCCCTCCTTTTCGTCCCCGGCGACCGGCCCGACCGGATGGAAAAGGCGCTGTCGTCGGGTGCCGATGCGCTGATCCTCGACCTTGAGGACGCCGTGACGCCCGACCGCAAGGATGCGGCGCGGGCGGCGGTGGCGGAGTTTCTGGGGCATGCGCGGACGCTGCCCCTATTCGTGCGGGTCAATCCGCTGGACGGCGGGCTGGTCGATGACGATCTGGCGGCAGTCGCGGGCGCGAAGCCCGACGGACTGTTGCTGCCCAAGGCGGAAGGCGCGGCGGATGTGAAGCGGCTTGCAGAGCGCGCGCCCGGCCTGCCGATCCTGCCGATCGCGACCGAGACGCCGCGCGCGATCTTCGGGCTGGGCAGTTATGGCGAGGTGGCGAGCCACCTGGTCGGGTTGACCTGGGGGGCGGAGGATCTGCCCGCCGCGATCGGCGCGAGTACGTCGCGCGAACCCGACGGGAGTTTCACGCCGCCGTACGAACTGGCGCGCAGCCTGACGCTGTTCGGCGCGCATGCGGCGGGGGTGCCGGCGATCGAGACGGTGTCGCCCGATTTCCGCGACCTCGACCGTTTGCGTTTCTATGCCGAGCGCGGGCGGCGCGATGGTTTCACGGGCATGATGGCGATCCATCCGGCGCAGGTGCCCGTCATCAACGCGGCCTTCACCCCGTCGGAGGCGGAACTGGCCCATGCACGGCGTGTGGTGGACGCGTTCGCGGCGTCGCCGGGCGTGGGTGCGCTGCAGATCGACGGAAAAATGATCGATGCGCCGCACCTGAAGGCGGCAAAGCGCTTGCTCGGGATCGCCTGACGCGCCATCGGGCGGCGCATGGCTACTCTTCTCCTGCTCCCCGGCGACGGCATAGGCCCCGAAGTCTGTGCCGAAGTCCGCCGCGTCGCCGCTGTGCTGACGCCCGATATCGTCATCGACGAGGCCATTTATGGCGGCGCGAGCTATGACGCGCATGGCACGCCGCTGACCGATGATGTGCTGGCAAAGGCGCTGGCGAGCGATGCGGTGCTGCTGGGCGCGGTCGGCGGGCCGCAATGGGCGAATGCGCCGCGTGCGCTGCGTCCGGAAGCCGGGCTGCTCAGGTTGCGCAAGGAGATGCAGGTTTATGCGAACCTGCGCCCGGCGCTCTGCTTCGATGCGCTGGCGGATGCGTCGACCCTGAAGCGCGAGGTCGTGGCGGGCCTCGACCTGATGATCGTGCGCGAGCTGACCGGCGGCGTCTATTTCGGCGAACCGCGGGGCATCGAGACGCTGGCGGACGGGCAGCAGCGCGGTTTCGATACGCAGGTCTATACGACGTCGGAGATCGAACGCGTCGCACGGGTGGCGTTCAACCTGGCGCGGGGGCGCCGCAACCGCGTGACCTCCGCCGAAAAATCCAACGTCATGGAATCGGGCGTCCTGTGGAAAGCCGTCGTCACCGCCGTCCACGCGAGAGAATTCCCGGACGTGAGCCTGGATCATCTCTTGGCCGACAACGCCGCCATGCAGATCGTGAGAGCTCCGACACAATTCGACGTACTGCTCACGGACAATTTGTTCGGCGACATTCTTTCGGACGCAGCCAGCCAGGCGACGGGTTCGCTGGGAATGCTGCCCTCTGCGGCCTTGGGCGCCGACGGCAAACCCGGGCTTTACGAACCGATCCACGGCTCTGCGCCCGATATCGCCGGCAAGGGCGTGGCGAACCCGATCGCGGCGATCCTGTCATATGAAATGGCGTTGCGCTGGTCGCTGGGCCGCGCTGACGCAGCCGACCGGCTGTTTACCGCGGTCACGCGAGCGCTCGATAACGGGGCTCGCACGCGCGACATCGGTGGCACGATGTCGACGGTCGCAATGGGCGATGCGGTGATTGCCGCGCTCTGACGGGTAAAGTTAACCCCTCCGCAACGCCTGCGCACTAGCGTGTTCCGCATATGTGCGGGGACGCGTCATGATCGAAACAAAAATCGAGGCGCTCGACCCGGGCGCCGTCGACCGTGTCGCGCGCCAGTGCGGTGAAGTCGCCACCGGATGCACCGATGCGGGCGGCGTCGTCCAGCAGGTTGCGGACAGCATCGACGGCCAGATTTCCGTGCTGGGCGAGCTCCAGTCGGTCATGGGTTCGCTCGAGACCGACCAGCGCCAGGTGACGGACGCGACCGACGAGGCACGCCTGCTCGCCGAATCCGCCCGCGCACGCCTGGCCGAGGGCGGCCAGACGATTTCGTCGACGATCACCGAACTGGGCGAACTGACCGCACTTGTCATGCGCCTCGGCCGCCAGATCACCAGCTTCAGCGCCGCCATGCAGCAGGTTCGCCGAACCGCCGACACGATCGACACCATTGCCCGCACGACCAACATGCTGGCGCTCAACGCGGCGATCGAGGCGGAACGTGCCGGTCCCGCCGGACGCACCTTTGCCGTGGTCGCCGCCGAAGTGAAGAAGCTCGCGCTCGACACTCGCACCGCCACGGAAGAAATCGGCCTCACCATGGATTCGCTCTCGCGCGAGGGCGAAGGGTTCATGGCGGAACTGCAAAGCGGCATGGCCCGCAGTCGTGAAGCCGAAAAAGCGTTCACGCGCGTCACCGAAACGGTCAACGAAGTGACACGCCTCGTCGATCAGGTCGATGCCCAGGCAGTGGACATCGCACGCGCAACCAGTCTGATCCACGGCAGCGTCTGCCGCGTCGGCGACGAGCTCGACCGGTTCTCGGACGCCGCGCGCGCCAACAGTGGCCTGCTCGGCAACGCCCGCGCCGCGATGAACGGGCTCGAACGCCAAGCGAACGTCATGTTCGATACCATTGTCCACAGCGGCTTCGCGGCGGAGGATCGCCGGTTCGTCGATATCGCACTCGCCGAACGTGACCGGTTTGCGGCGCTTACCGAAGCCGCGGTCGACGCGGGCGAACTCGATCTCAACAGCCTGTTCGATGCGGATTACCGCCTGATCGCGGGATCGAACCCGGAGCGCTTCGATACCCGGCTGAATGCGTTCGCCGATCGCGTCTGGCGGCCCGAACTCGACCGCGTCGTCCAGCGCTACACAAACATCATTTCGAACGCTTGCACCGACCGTAACGGTTACCTGCCCACGCACACGACCACCTATAGCCGCACGCCGACTGGCGACCCCGTCCATGACGCCGCCTATTGTCGCAACCGGCGAGTCCTGCTCGACGAAGGCGACAAGATCGCGAAGGCGAGCGAGAAGCCCTTCCACCTTGCAGTGTATCGCCGCGAAAACGAAGACGGCAGCTTCCACGTGGTGCGAAACGTCTATGTGCCCATGGTAATTAAGGGCCGCCGCTGGGGCGATTATGAAGTGGCCTATTGGGTCGACTGAACCAATTCCGACCGAAGCCTATTTCGCATTTTTCGCAGCACACCCTTCCTTGGTGTCATCACAATTGAGCGTAATATTGCTATTACCCCCTGCGCTCATCTCGACGCGCGCGAGGACCGGAATCGATCCATCCTGGGCGGTTATTCGATCGAGTTGAGCATCGCTGGGAATACCGCGAAAAGCACCCAGCACGTCAAAACTGCCGATGCCATATCGGATCACAAGATATACGCCGGGTTCAACCTTTGATCCCGTGACTTCCAAAACGTATCCCGCATCGCCAACCAATCGAAATTTGCGAGCAGCAGACGCCTTTTTGGGAGTTGCGGGAAGCTGAAAGTCTTGGGTGATCACATCCTTGATGTCGCTCGAACCACTCAGGCATAGCGCCGCTGGAACTGGCGGATCCCAAAGTTTTTTCTTCGCAATCTCCATGTTGTTGGAAACCGGAATCAACGTGCGTTCCAGAACCGCCGCCTGAGACGGACGTACGACGTCAGCATCTACCTGCTGAGTTGCCTTACATCCTGATGTCGTGACGAGCGTCGCGGGATAAGGCTTTGAATCCTTCGCAAACGACAATTTCGCGGCGACCGCGTCGATCTGCATTTCGATTTCCGATGCCCGGCTCGCCGGACCGCTCATTCGCAGGACGATGATCCAGCCGCCCGCACGAACAAACATCGCCGCAGTCGATCTCGTGCCATTTGACGCCCCGCCATACACGACCTTCCGGCCAGCGTTTGCGACGCCGCCCACGGCGACCAATTGATCGCTTGCGACCCGTGTACCTTCGCCGAAGCGCTTTCGGATTATCGCATCGGTGGCGAGGAACGTAAGGCCGGTGTCGGGAAGGCTCGGAAAATAGACGAAAGCCGTCCCGCTGATTTGCTTGTCTGGGCTAGCGTATTGAATGACGTTGTCGAACCCGTCGGATCCATATTCCTTCGAGCTTTCTAGTGTCATAAGCCCTGCCTGTTGTGGCAGTTCGATCTGCGCAGGAACGACCCGTACCGATTTGGCCGTGGTCAGGATTTTGGGCTGAACAGGCGCGGGTTCCGAATATGCTGGCGTTGAGAGAAGGAGCGCAACGCAAACAGCAACGCTGCGTTTCATTCTATTTGGCTCCCTGCCGCCGCGCCATGAACGCCAGGCGTTCGAACAGCATGACGTCCTGTTCGTTCTTCAACAGCGCGCCGTGCAGCGGCGGGATCGCCTTCGACGGGTCGCGCGATTGAAGGACGTCGAGCGGCATGTCCTCGGCCAGCAGCAGCTTCAGCCAGTCGAGCAGTTCGCTGGTCGACGGCTTTTTCTTAAGGCCCGGAACCTCGCGCACGTCGTAGAAGATGTCCATCGCCTTGCTGACCAGCATCTTCTGGATGCCCGGGAAATGGACATCGACGATCGCCTGCATCGTCTCGCGGTCGGGGAATTTGATATAGTGAAAGAAACACCGGCGCAGGAACGCGTCGGGCAGTTCCTTTTCATTGTTCGACGTGATGACAACGATCGGCCGCTCCTTTGCTGCGATCGTCTCGTGCGTCTCGTAGACGTCGAACGACATGCGATCGAGTTCCTGCAACAGGTCGTTCGGGAATTCGATGTCGGCCTTGTCGATTTCGTCGATGAGCAAAACCGGCAGTTGTGGGGAAGTGAACGCCTCCCACAGCTTGCCCTTGCGGATGTAGTTGCGGATGTCGTGGACGCGTTCGTCGCCAAGCTGGCCATCACGTAACCGCGCGACCGCGTCATATTCGTACAAACCTTGGTGTGCCTTGGTCGTCGACTTCACATGCCATTCGATCAGCGGCGCGTTGGCGGCCTTGGCGATCTCATGAGCGAGGACCGTCTTCCCCGTCCCCGGCTCCCCCTTCACCAGCAGCGGCCGGCGCAGCGTCACGGCCGCGTTGACGGCAACCTTCAAGTCGTCGGTTGCGACATAATCGGCGGTGCCGGTGAATTTCATGAATCGACCCTCGACGCGTCCATCCGTTGACGTGGACGTAAAGGGCAATGGCGTCGCGCGCGAGGCGCTGCAAGTGTTTAGTAGTGTTGCCGCGCCTTGGCGCGTGCTTCCAGCAGGTCCCACAATGCGCGGTGCTGCGCAGCGATCTGACGGGCGCCGAACAGCAGGGCGCGCTCGATCGCCGAATTGGTGCAGGCGTCACGCGCGATACCGGTCAGCGTGTCATGGTCTGGAATAGCGCTGTCCCGAAGATCGACACCGAACCGCCGTGCGCATGCCGCCATGACCGGACGGATCGCGTGCCAGTCGATTGCGAGCGCCAGGGCAGCGCCAGTCGCGCATCCCTGCCGGTCGGAACGCGCGAGCATCTCGATGGCATGGCGCTGATGTACGACGCTGGCTTCCGACGCTGCCTGCCCCGGCGTGCTGGGGATCGGTCCCGCGGCAACGACCAGGCGGCTCAGCGATTCGCGCTCTTCAAGGAAATTGTCACCGATTGCGAACAATGCGACACGCGCGGAATCGGACGCTGTGCGGGCCGCGGCATGATCGACCACGCCCGGATGACGGCCGTGAAGCATCGACAGATGATGCAGCGCGTCGGCTGCGTTCGCGCTGCCTTCCGCCCCTTCGAGCGTGTAAAGTGAGCGCACATGAGGGTGCGTCGTGGACCCTTCGTCCGCGACGATCGTCACAAGCGCCGACGCGGCGTCCAGCCGTACGTCTGCTGCAAGTGCCGATTGTACGACCATCTCATCACCCCGTTGCCGTCTGCCTGGCAGACTTCTGAAGGCTGCTCCCTAACCGAAGCACGTAAAGACGCGGTGTAGATCGCGTTAGGCATTCCGGAAGGATTGCGCCGATGTGGTTGCGCCCGCCCCGCCATTCGGGCAGTCCGCCGCAATGTTCCTCAACTTCCTCGATGAGCTGCGTGCTGCCGGAATCCAGGCGAGTCTGAAGGAACACCTTGTCCTGCTGGAGGCGCTCGACCGCGATGTGATCGAGCAGACGCCGGAGGATTTCTATCACCTGGCCCGCGCCACCTACGTCAAGGACGAAGGCCTGATCGACCGGTTCGACCAGGTTTTCGCCAAGGTGTTTCGTGGAATCACGACGAGCTATGGCGACCAGAATGCCGACATCCCGGCCGACTGGTTGAAGGCGGTTGCGGAAAAATACCTGACACCGGAAGAAATGGCGGCGATCGAAAAGCTCGGCTCCTGGGACGAGTTGATGGAAACGCTGAAGAAGCGGCTGGAGGAACAGAAGGAACGCCACCAAGGCGGTAACAAGTGGATCGGCACTGGAGGCACCTCTCCGTTCGGGAACAGCGGCTATAATCCCGAGGGCGTGCGGATCGGCGGGGAATCGACGCACAAGCAGGCGGTGAAGGTCTGGGACAAGCGCGAGTTCAAGAACCTCGATTCGACCAAGGAACTGGGCACCCGCAACATCAAGATCGCGCTGCGCCGCGTGCGCCGTTTCGCGCGTGAAGGTGCTGCCGACGAACTCGACCTCGACGCGACGATCGCGGGGACGGCGCGACAGGGCTGGCTCGATATCCAGATGCGGCCGGAACGGCACAATGCGGTCAAGCTGTTGCTGTTTCTCGACGTGGGCGGGTCGATGGATCCGCATATCAAGCTGTGTGAGGAATTGTTCAGCGCCGCGACGAGC
>JAZKBQ010000017.1:101926-194171 GCA_040388515.1 Pseudomonadota bacterium
CCCGTACGAGGGTGTGTGGAAGGACAATCGCAGGCGGTTCACCGAGCGCACGCCGACATGGGACGTGCTGCACAAATACGGGCACGATTATAAGCTGGTGTTCGTCGGCGACGCATCGATGTCACCCTATGAGATCAGCCACCCTGGCGGATCGGTCGAGCATTACAACGAAGAGGCCGGCACGACCTGGATGCAGCGGCTGACGACGACCTATCCGGCGGCGGTGTGGCTGAACCCTGTGCCCGAAGCGCATTGGGGCTATTCGCAGTCCGTCGCGCTGATGCGGCAGCTGATGAACGATCGGATGTACCCGCTCAGCCTCGCGGGGCTCGACGACGCAATGCGGACGCTGACGCGTAAGACTTAGGGCGCGAAAGACTTAAGCAGTGGCGAGAAGCGGCAGCGGTTCGACTTCGAGGCAGTTCGACGCCTTCATGTCGTAAACCCGTGCAAGGTTCATACGGCGATCACGCGCCTGCGGTGTCACCGCACGCTGTGCTGCCAAACGTTCGGCGGCTGCCCGCCGCTGATAATAGCGATAATCCGATTCCACGGCCCGCCCCCGAATGCGACTCGGTTGTTGTGCGCGCACTTTATGACTCTTTTAATTTATAAAAAGAGTTAATTTTTCCACGGTTCGTCTTGGTTTTCCTAACAATTCGTCGACTCCACCGGTTGGGGGATGACCTGTCAAGCCATTCTGCTAAGCGCGCGTGCGAAATGGCATACACATCTTCGCTTCTGAAACTGCTCGACGAGCGCGGCTACATCCACCAGGTTACCGATGCTTCGGGGCTCGATACGCTAGCCCAACGCGAAGTCGTACCGGGCTATATCGGCTTCGACGCCACCGCGCCTTCGCTCCATGTCGGCAACTTGGTTTCGATCATGCTGCTGCGCCGGCTGCAGCAATCGGGGCACAAGCCGATCGTCCTGATGGGTGGCGGCACCAGCAAGGTCGGCGACCCAAGCTTCAAGGACGAAGCGCGCAAGCTGATGGGCGACGAAGTGATCGCCGGTAACATCGCCTCGATCCGCCGCATCTTCGAACGCTTCCTGACCTTCGGCGACGGGCCGACCGATGCGGTGCTGGTCAACAACGACGACTGGCTGGGGAAACTCGAATACCTGCCGTTCCTGCGCGACATCGGGCAATATTTCTCGGTCAACCGGATGCTGAGCTTCGACAGCGTCAAGCTGCGGCTCGACCGCGAGCAGTCGCTGTCGTTCCTCGAGTTCAATTACATGATCTTGCAGGGCTACGACTTCCTGGAGCTGTCGCGGCGGATGGGTTGCCGGTTGCAGATGGGCGGGTCCGACCAGTGGGGCAATATCGTCAACGGCGTGGACCTCGCGCGCCGTGCCGACCAGACGGAAGTGTTCGCGGTGACCACGCCGCTGATCACCAACGCCGACGGGTCGAAGATGGGCAAGACGGTTTCGGGCGCGGTCTGGCTGCACGAGGACCAGTTGCCGCATTTCGATTATTGGCAATTCTGGCGCAACACCGACGACCGCGATGTCGGCAACCGCCTGCGCATCTTCACCGACCTGCCGCTCGACGATATCGCCCGGCTCGAGGCGCTCGAGGGTGCCGATATCAACCAGGCCAAGATCATCCTCGCAAACGAAGCGACGGCCATGTGCCGCGGCCGCGCTGCGGCCGAGCTAGCGGCGGAAACTGCGCGCAAGACCTTCGAAGAGGGTGTGGCCGGTGAAGCCCTGCCGACCTTTGCCGTGCCCGAGGGCGACATTGCCCTGGTCGACGCGCTGGTCGCGCTAGGTCTCACCGCGTCCAAAGGCGAGGCCCGGCGATTGATCGCCGGTGGCGGTGCACGCATCGATGGCGAGAAGGTCGGCGATGAGGGCGCAATGATTACCCCGGGCGCGGAGCCGGTACGCATCTCCGCGGGCAAGAAACAGCACGGGCTGATTGTTCGGTAAACGCGCGGTCAATCCTGTCCCTTGAGGATTCGGTTGCATCGCAACACATAGTTTTGCGTGCATGGAAACCGCTGAAGCCGATCTCGCCGCGCACATCGCCAACGTCAATCGCCGCCGAGCGGCGCGCGAGGACATTCAGGCGGACACGCTTATGACCGACCGCGAGGGGCGGCTGTCGGGGGTACGGCTGCTAAACCTGTCGGAGGACGGGTTCATGGCGGTGACCGACATGGACCAGTGCGAGCGCGAACCGATCCGCATCGACATGCCGATGGTCGGCTGGATCCGCGCCGACATCGTCTGGGTGCTGGGCGAACGCATCGGCGCACAATTCCGCGAGGCACTGACGCCCATGCACATGCGGGCGATTGTCGCCGAATTCTCGCGCTAACCCGCGCGCAGCAAGCCCACCGCCGCATCGCGTTCGAACAGGTAGAGCGCAATTCGCGCCGCCTGCCCGCGCGGGCTTTCGAGGCCGCCATCGCGGTCAATCAACAGCCGGGCGTCATCGGTCGCGACTTCGATCATCGAGGTGACTTGTTCGGGCCCCGCCAGCCTGAACCGCGCTTCACCCGACTGCCGCACGCCGAGCACTTCGCCGCCGCCGCGCAGGCGCAAATCCTCCTCGGCGATGCGGAATCCATCCGTACTCTCGCGCATCAGCGCCAGCCGCGCTCGCCCTGTCTCCGACAGGATATTCCCGCGCAGCAACAGACAGACCGACCGAGCGGCGCCCCGCCCTACCCGCCCGCGCAACTGGTGAAGCTGGGCGAGGCCGAAGCGTTCGGCTTCCTCGACGATGATCAGCGACGCGTTTGGCACGTCGACACCGACTTCGATCACCGTAGTCGCGACCAGTACAGACAGCCTTCCGCTGGCGAACGCCGACATAACCGCGTCCTTCTCGAGCGGCTTCATCCGACCGTGGACCAAGCCGATGCGGTCACCGAAACGCAGTTTTAGCGCGGCCGCGCGGGCCTCGGCAGCAGCGCGGTCGCTGATCTCGCTCTCGTCGACCAGCGGGCAGACCCAATAGGCTTGCCCATTGCCCTCGATATGCCGCGCCAGACCGTCGACGACTTCATCGATCCGCTCGCACGAAATCACCCGCGTCTCGACCGGCGTCCGGCCCGGCGGCATCTCGTCGAGGCGGCTGACATCCATTTCGCCGTAAGCCGTGAGCGTCAGCGTGCGCGGGATAGGAGTCGCGGTCATCACAAGCAGGTGTGGCGGATGCACGGCCTTGGCAGTCAGCAGCATCCGCTGCGCGACGCCGAAGCGATGCTGCTCGTCGATCACCGCAAGACCGAGGCGCTTGTACGTCACCGCTTCCTGAAAAATGGCATGCGTACCGACGAGGATGTCGATGCTGCCGTCGGCAAGACCCATCAACGTCGCTTCGCGTACCTTCCCCTTGTCGCGCCCGGTAAGCACGGCGATCCGCACATCGAGGCCCGCAAGCTGGCGCGAGAGCGTGTCGAAATGCTGTCGCGCGAGGATTTCGGTCGGCGCGAGCATCGCTGCCTGTGCGCCCGCCTCGACCGCGATCAGCATGGCGTTGAGCGCGACCAGCGTCTTGCCCGACCCGACATCGCCCTGCAGAAGGCGAAGCATCGGCGTCGCCTGGGCCATGTCGCCCTCGATCTCTCCGATCGTGCGCTGCTGCGCGCCCGTGGGCTCATAGGGAAGTTTCAATTGCGCACGCAGGGCACCATTCCCGGTCAGCGGCACGCCACGCCGCTTCCGCGTCGACGCCCGCACCAGCATCAGCGCGAGTTGGTTGGCGAACACCTCGTCATAGGCCAGTCGGTCGCGCGCCGATGTCTCGTCCGGCTCTGCGTGCGCGGTCGCCAGCGCCGCGTGCCATGACGGCCAGCCGCGCGTCGCAAGCAATCCGGGCTCGATCCATTCGGGCAATTCGGGCGCGCGTTCCAGCGCCTGCGCGGCAAGCTGGTTCAGCTTCTTGCCGGTCAGCCCCTCGGACAGCGGATAGATCGCCTCGCGCAGCGCCAGTGCCTCGTCCGGCCCGCCGATTTCAGGATGCACGATCTGGCGCGTCTCACCGTAGAGGTCGAGCTTGCCCGACACGAGGCGCGGTTCGTTGAGGGGCAACAGCTTGCGCGCGTACCCCGTGTGGCTGCCGAAATAAGTGAGGTTGATATAGTCGCCCTGCGCATCGGTCGCCTGCACGTTCAGCGGGCTGCGCGGACCGCGGCTCTGGCGATAAGCGACGGGCGTTACGACGACGGCGATGGTGTCGCCCGGTACCGCATCGTCGAGCCGAGCGACGCGGTGACGCGTGATCGATCCGGTCGGCAAATGGAACAGCACGTCGACGACGCGCGATAGGCCCAGCTTCTCCAGTGGCTTGGCGAGCGCCGGGCCGACACCCTTCAGCACCTCGATCTCGGCAAACAGCGGGTTGAGCAGGTCGGGGCGCATGGTTAGGAGCACTCTATCGGCCCTCCCCGCGTTTGTCGCGGGGAGGCGTTTTGCGTTGGAGAGATTTCCTTGGACGACCGCGACATCCGCTTGAAACGCCTGCGCTTTCGCGCCTGGCATCGCGGCACCAAGGAAGCGGACCTGATGGTCGGCGGCTTTTTCGACACGTTCAGCGAACAATGGAACGATGCGGAGATCGCGTGGTTCGAAGGACTGATGGATGAAGAGGATGTCGAGATCATGGCCTGGGCGATGGGCGTCGAACCCACGCCCGCGCGCCTCGAAGGGTCGATGATGACCGCGTTGAAGCGTCTCGATTACCTGCCCATCGCCGAATGACCGACATTTCGAAGATTACCAAAGCGGCAGCGCCGCTAACGCTCGCGGGCGTGCCGGCCGGGTTCCTGCCCTGGCTGATGGCAGACCTCGCGCGTGCGGCACCCCGGCGCGCGGTGTTCATCGCCACCGACGAAGCGGAAATGCGTGCGGTCGCGGATGCCGCGACGTTCTTCGCGCCGGAGGTGGAGGTACTGACGTTCCCGGCGTGGGACTGCCTGCCCTACGACCGTGCCTCGCCTTCCTTGCGCGTGACCGCCGAGCGGCTGTCCGCGCTGAGCGCCTTGCAGACAAAGGGTGCCAAACCCCAACTGCTGGTCACGACCGTCAACGCCGCAAGCCAGCGCACGCTGACCCCATTTCGCATCCGCGCACTCGTCGCGAAACTTGCCCCTGGCGAACGCTACGACCGCGACGCGCTGGCCGCATTGCTGCAGGCGAACGGTTATGTCCGCACCGAAACCGTCGCGGATTCCGGCGACTTCGCGGTGCGCGGATCGCTGGTCGATCTGTTTCCCAGTGGCATGGACGTCGCGCTGCGCCTCGACTTCTTCGGCGACGAGATCGAAAGCGTCCGCACCTTCGACCCCGCCGACCAGCGGACCATCGACCGGATCGATGGGTTCACCCTGCTGCCCGCGTCCGAAGCCCTGCTCGACGAAGCGTCGATCAAGCGCTTTCGCACCCGCTACCGCGATCTGTTTGGCGCAACCGCGACGGGTGATCCGCTCTACCAGGCGATCAGTGACGGGCGACGACTGGCGGGCATGGATCACTGGTTGCCGCTGATCGAGGAAAAGCTCGGCACGCTGTTCGACCATCTCGGCAGCGACGACATCGTCGTGCGCGATGCCGGATCGGGCGGCGCGGCGGACGCGCGGTTCGAGGCGATCGCCGACTATCACGCAAACCGTGTTCGGGCCGCCAGTGCCGACCCCGGCAGTTACCGCCCGCTCGCCGAAAACGCGCTTTACCTGACGCCTGCCGAATGGGCCGCCGCGCTCGACACGTACATTGTCCATCAGGCGACTCCGTTCAGCGAACCCGATTCGGCAAAGGTCGTCGACTTCGGCATCGCGGGACCGCGCGATTTCGGCCCCGAGCGCAGCCGGTCGGAGAACGTGTACGAGGCGCTGGCCGACTATCGGAAGAAGCTGCCCAAGCAGACCGGATTGATCCTCGCGAACTATTCCGGCGGGTCGCGCCAGCGGCTTGCGGGCCTCATCGCCGATCACGGTCTCGCCGACCTCGACCTGGCGGCGAACTGGCAGGAGGCGCAGGGCATCGCCGCCAAGGGCCGCGTCGCGCTTGTCGTTGTGGCGCTCGATCGCGGGTTCGTGACCCCATCCGTTGCAGTCGTCACCGAACAGGATCTGCTCGGCGATCGCCTCGTCCGCCGCCCGAAGCGCAAGAAGTCCGCCGACGCGTTCCTCAGCGAACTCGCAGCGATGTCGCCCGGCGACTTGATGGTGCACATCGAACACGGCGTCGGCCGGTTCGAGGGACTGACGTCCATCCCCGTCGGCAAGGCTCCGCACGACTGCGTGCAACTGACCTATGCGGGGGGCGACAAGCTGTTCGTGCCGGTCGAGAATATCGACGTCCTGTCGCGCTATGGCAGCGAGAGCGAAGGCGTTGCGCTCGACAAGCTGGGTGGCGAGGCGTGGCAGCGCCGTCGCGCCAAGATGCGCGAGCGCATCCGCGAGATCGCGGGCGAGTTGATCGCGACCGCCGCCGAACGCGCGCTGAAGCCGGCCGACGTGCTGCAGCCCGACCCGTCGTACAACGAGTTCGTCGACCGATTCCCCTATGAGGAAACCGACGACCAGGACCGCGCGATCGGCGATGTCATCGACGATCTCGGCCGTGGATCGCCGATGGACCGACTAGTCTGTGGCGATGTCGGCTTCGGCAAGACCGAGGTTGCACTGCGCGCCGCGTTCATTGCGGCGATGGGCGGGCGACAGGTCGCAATCGTCTGTCCCACCACCCTTCTCGCGCGCCAGCATCACAAGACCTTCGTCGAGCGCTTCCAGGGTTTCCCGCTGAACGTCGGCCGCCTGTCGCGCCTCGTCCCTGCTGCCGAGGCCAAGGCGACGCGAGATGCGCTTGCGGAGGGCACAATGGATGTCGTGATCGGCACCCACGCGCTGCTCGCCAAGTCGGTCGAATTCAAGAACCTGGGTCTCGTCATCGTCGACGAGGAACAGCGGTTCGGCGTCACGCACAAGGAACGGCTGAAGGCGCTCAAAACCGACGTGCACATGCTGACGCTGACTGCGACGCCCATCCCCCGCACGCTGCAGATGGCGATGTCGGGCCTGCGCGAACTGTCGGTCATCCAGACGCCGCCGGTCGATCGCTTGGCCGTGCGCACCTACATCATGCCTTGGGACCCGGTCGTGCTGCGCGAGGCCTTGCTGCGCGAACATTATCGCGGCGGGCAAAGCTTCATGGTCGTGCCGCGCATCGCCGACCTGCCCGAGATCGAGGAGTTCCTGACCAACGAAGTGCCCGAGGTCCGCTCTGTCGTCGCGCACGGCCAGATGGCCGCGAGCGAGGTCGAGGAGCGGATGTCGGCCTTCTATGACAAGAAATACGAAGTTCTGCTGTCGACTACAATCGTGGAGTCCGGCCTCGACATTCCCAGCGCCAACACGATGATCATCCACCGCGCCGACCGCTTCGGCCTTGCCCAGCTTTACCAGCTGCGCGGCCGTGTCGGCCGGTCGAAGACGCGGGCGTACGCGTACATGACGACGCTGGCCAATCGCGTGACGACCGAAAATGCCGACAAGCGGCTTAAGGTCTTGTCCGATCTCGACAGCCTGGGCGCCGGTTTCCAGCTGGCCAGCCATGACCTCGACATCCGCGGCGCAGGCAATCTGCTCGGCGACGAACAGTCGGGTCATATCCGCGAAGTCGGTTTCGAACTCTACCAGTCGATGCTGGAGGAGGCGATCCTGGAGGCCAAGGCCGGCGGCATGGCGCTCGAACGCCGCCAGAAGGACCTGAGCCCGCAGATCACCGTCGATGCGCCGATCCTGATTCCCGAGGATTATGTTCCCGACCTCGACCTGCGCATGTCGCTTTATCGCCGGATCAACGAATTCGACGAGGCGCAGCAGATCGAGGCGTTCGGCGCGGAACTCATCGACCGTTTCGGTGCCCTGCCCGAAGCGACCGACAATTTGCTGATCCTGATGGCGATCAAGCTCAACGCCCGCGCCGCGAGCATTGCCAAGATCGACGTCGGCGCGAAGGGCGCGCTCGTCAGCTTCTGGAATGACAGCTTCCCGAACGTCCCGGGCCTGATCGGCTATGTCGAACGTCTGAAGGGCACCGCGAAGCTGCGCCCCGACAACAAGCTGAGCATCACCCGTGATTGGGACACGCCCAAGGCGCGGCTGAACGGCGCGCTGCAACTGTCGAAGGGGCTGGCGAAAATCGCGGGATAGTTTTCGCGTCCGCTTTCTACGCGTGACGGTAACTGATACGCTTCCTCCATAAATTTTCGGGGAGGGCATCATGAGACCGACAACCATCCTGTTCGCCGCATGCGCAATGCTGGCGGCGACCGCCGCGCATGCGCGCGACGCCGCCGTCAACGCACCGATCCAGGCGATGATGGCCGCGTTCAACAAGGGTGATATCGCCGCGGTAAAGGCCCTCCACGTCGCCGAACCGACCATCATCGACAATGTAGCGCCATTCCGTTGGGCTGGTGCGGGTGGCTTCGACGCGTGGCTGCGCGATCTGGGCGCGGCAGAGGCTGCGGCAGGCAAGAGCGATGGCGCCGTGTTTTTCGGCGACCCGGTGGACGAGGTCGTGACGGGCGACCGCGCCTATGTCGTGACGCCCTGCAGCTACACCTACAAGCAAAAGGGCCAGACGATGCGCGAAGTGGGCATGACGGCTTTCGTGCTGGTCAAGGTCACGGGTGCATGGAAGGTCGAGTCCTGGTCTTGGGCCAGCCCGAGTGCCGTGGCGGTGAAATAGAACAGCATGTTTCCGGCCTCGATCTTCCTCGCTTCGCTGCCATCGCCCGGCCTTCCGCCGGCGAAGTGCGTCGTGCAGCGGGCGGCGGCCGAGGCCGGGCAGATCGCCTACCGTGACTGCGGCCGCGGCGCCGTGGTCCTGATCGTCCCGGGCGGACCGGGTCTCGATGCCGAATATGTCGCCCCGGTGGCGCGAGTCGTCACCGACACGCATCGCCGCGCTATCGTGGTCGAGCCGCGCGGAACCGGCGCCTCGCGCGCGGCGATGGGCGATGGCAGTCAGCTAACCGTCGCGGGCAGCATCGCCGATATCGAAGCGGTCCGGCGCGCGAGCGGCGCGGACAAGGTGATCCTCCTCGGCCACTCGTTCGGGGGTGCCGTCGTCCAGGCCTATGCTGCGGCCTTTCCGCAGCATGTTGCGGGGCTCATCCTGCTGGATTCGACCGGTCCCGACATGAAAGCGTCGAACCCGCCGCTCGATAGCTGGCGCACGCGCGCAACGGCCGAAGATCTGGCCAGGTACGATGCGGCGCGCAAAAGCGGCGATCGCGTTGCCGCCATGCGGCTGAAGTTCAAGATCGGCTTTTACGACCGCCAGCGCGGCGAAGCGTTCGATGCCGCGCTGAAGGACAGCTATATCCACTCGGATGTCGGCGTATTGGCCAGCGCCTATGCACGGGAATACCGTATAACCCCGGTAAAGGACGCGGCCTTTCCGGTCACGATCATGGCCGGAGACATCGACTGGATCAGGGGCAGCGAACCGGCGCTGCAATCCACCTATCCGACGGCGCGCACAGTCACCGTACCCCACGCCGGACATTTCCCCTGGGCCGATGCTCCGCAGGCTTTCCGCGACGCCCTGAAACGTGCGCTAAAAGCGCAGTAACGCCGTTACCCTATCGTCAGCCTGACGATCAGGTCGTCGACCGACAGCGGCGCAGCGAACAGGAAGCCCTGATAGTAATTGCATCCTTCGGCCGCCAGCAGGTCGAGCTGTTCCTGCGTTTCGACACCTTCGGCGATGACCGAAAGCCCCAGCGAGCGCGCCATGTCGATGACACCGCGCACAACCACCCTGTCGCGCACCGACCCTGCGATATCCTGTGCCAGATCCTTGTCGATCTTCAGGTAATCGAGCGGTAGCGACTTGAGCCAGGCGAGGCTGGAATAGCCGGTCCCGAAGTCGTCGATGGCCACGCGAACGCCCGCAGCGCGCAGTTGCGCGAACGTCGCTGCGGCTATCCCCAGATTGTCGATCAACCCGCTTTCGGTGATCTCGACCGTCAGGCGGTGCGGGTCGAACGCACTGGCCTCGACCGTTTCGAGGAATGTCTCGGCAAAGCCCGGTGCCGCGATGTCGTTTGCCGTCACGTTGATCGATAGGCGCAGAACGCCCAACCCCGACGGCCAGCCGGACGCGATCTGCAGTGCTCGCCGCTGCACATGGTTCGACAGTGTCACGAGATATTCGGACCGCGCGGCGACTGCGAACAGTGTGCCAGCGCCCAGGTCGCCGAGCGTTGGATGCCGCCAGCGCGCCAACGCCTCGACGCCGACGACATAGCCGGACGAGATATCGATCTGCGGCTGGAACAGAACTTCGATCTGGTCGTGTTCGATGGCGTTGCGCAAATCGGATTCCAGCGTCGCGTCGAACAAGGCCTCGCCATTGTCCTCCGCACCGATCGCATGGATCGTGGACGTGTCGGACAGCCGCGCCTCTGCCAGCGCCGCGCTTGCCCGGCGCATCAATTCCGCCGCGTCCTCGCCCGCTTTGTTCTCGACTACGCCGATGCGGCAGCCGATGCTCACGAAATGGCCGCCAACCATGAACGGCCGGTCGATCCTCGCGCAGACGTCATCTGCCACCGACCTGCCTGTCCCCAAGCCGACGAGCACGGCGAATTCGGCCCCTGCAACCCTTGCAACGGTTGCCGTCGGGTCGATGTCCCGCACGGTGGTTGCAATGCGCTGTGCCACTGCGCCGAGCAGTTCGTCGCCCACTTCCCGGCCATAAGCGGCGTTCACCGCCTCGAACCGGGTTGCGGCGATCAGCAGCGCGGAAACGCGCCCTGCCTTCAGCCGCCGTTCGATCTCGCCAGTCGCGCGAGTCCCCTCCAGGATCACGCCCGCGCCGTCCGCCGCCACGGCGCGGCCGCGCGGGCGCTCGGTCACAAGCAAGCGGACCGCCTGCGCGAGTTCGGTCTGCGGAAACGGTGTTGTCAGGTAATGCGTCGCACCCGCATCGATCGCCGCGGTAATCCATTTAATGTCCCGTCCTGGGACAATTGCGAGGACAGAGGCCTGTCCAGCCAACGCCCGGATCGCCGCCAGCGCCGCAACACCGTCGTCGCGCAGGTCGATGACAACACCCGCCGCACCCACTTCGCCCAGACGATCAACGGGATTGTCGAATCCCCGCGCACCCACGACTTTCCACCCGCTCCGCGACAGCGCCGTCACCAGCGCGTTGCGGTTGACCGTCGACATCGCGAGCAGCGTGGGCCCATGGGTATCAGTCTTGCGCGTGCTCAATTCGTCTCCGGCGATCCCGTGTTATTCCCCACGCTTGCCGCGCCGCTTGTCGCGCGGCAACGGGAAATGTAGCAGTTGGCACCATGAACGCCCCTTTCCCCGCTGAAACGCGCGCAATGCACGACGGCCAGGGGCGCCGGATCGACTATGTCCGGCTGTCGCTGACCGATCGCTGTAACCTGCGCTGCCAATATTGCATGGGCGAGGACGTGACGTTCCTGCCCCGCGGCGAAGTGCTGTCGCTCGAGGAAATCGCCGAACTGGCGCGACAGTTCGTTGCGCGCGGCGTTACCCGGATCCGGCTGACCGGCGGCGAACCTTTGGTCCGACGCGGCGCGGTCGCGGTCGCGACCGAAATCGGGCGGATGATCGGGCACGGCCTCGACGAACTGACGCTCACCACCAACGCAACGCAGCTTGCCGAACATGCGCAGGGCCTGTGGGATGCCGGTGTCCGGCGCATCAACATCAGCCTCGACACGCTAGAGCCTGAGCGCTTCCGGCAGATCACGCGAAACGGCGATCTGGATCGCGTGCTGGAGGGTATCGAGGTCGCACGATCGACCGGGTTCGCCATTAAGATCAACATGGTCGTGCTCAAGGGCATCAACGACGACGAACTCCTGCCGATGCTTCGCTCGAGTGCAGCGCGAGGGTTCGACCTGTCGCTGATCGAAACCATGCCGGTCGGGCAGCATATCGACGCGTTTTTCCCGCTGACCGAGGCGCGTAGCCGGATCGAGGCCGAACACGCATTGATCCCAAGCACCATGCGCACGGGCGGCCCAGCGCGTTACTGGCAGGTGCCGGACCTCGGCATCACGCTGGGGCTGATATCCCCCCTGACCCGCAATTTCTGCGACAGCTGCAATCGCATCAGGGTGTCGGCATCCGGGCAGCTCTACATGTGCCTGGGGCATGACGACCATGTCGACCTGCGCGCGGCGCTGCGGTCGAACGACCCGGTGCAACTCGACGATGCGATCGGCCGGGCGCTTCGCCTCAAGCCCGCACGGCATGACTTCGACCTCACGACTGTCGCCACCGTGCGCCACATGAATGCGACCGGCGGATGATCGCGGAACCCAAGCGGGCGCTGCTGGTATCGCCCACCGACAATGCGCAGGATGCCGCCGCGAAGCTGCGTGAGCGCCGCGACTGGGTCGACCTCGACCAGGCCGACATGGTCGTAGCTCTGGGCGGCGACGGTTTCATGCTGCAGACGCTGCACGCGATGCTGGAGCGTCGCAGGATCTTGCCGGTGTTCGGCATGAACCTGGGCACCTTCGGCTTCCTGATGAACGAGTGGCGCGAAAAGCGCCTGGACGAGCGGATCGAAGGCGCAAAGGTGTTCGACGTGACCCCGCTGCGTATGGAAGTCGAAACGGTCGAGGGTGAGAAGGTCAGCCTGCCGGCGATCAACGAAGTCTCCCTGCTGCGTGAGACGCGGCAGACGGCGAAGCTGGAAGTGGCGGTCAACAACCGCGTCGTCA
Organism: Pseudomonadota bacterium; assembly: GCA_040388515.1. Classification (GTDB taxonomy): domain Bacteria; phylum Pseudomonadota; class Alphaproteobacteria; order Sphingomonadales; family Sphingomonadaceae; genus Sphingomonas_O. Next base: position 114,678 of record JAZKBQ010000017.1, read on the forward strand.
TTCCCGAACTCGTCTGTGACGGCGCGCTTGTCGCTACTCCGGCAGGGTCGACGGCGTATAATTTTTCGGCCCACGGCCCCATCTTGCCACTGGGGTCGGCCCTGCTCGCGCTCACGCCGATCAGCCCGTTTCGTCCCCGGCGCTGGCGCGGCGCGATCCTGACCGAAAACGCACGGATCTCGTTCCGGGTGCTTGATGCGGTCAAGCGCCCGGTTTCAGCGGTCGCCGACCAGCGCGAAGTGCGCGACGTCGCGACCGTCCATGTCGAGATCGACAAGAGCCGCACGCTCAAGCTGTTGTTCGACCCGGAACATGCACTCGACGATCGCATCGTCATGGAGCAATTCGAGGTCTGACGGTGCTTGCAACATGCGAAAGCGCTGGTATAGGCGCGCTTCCGCACGGCATTCCCTGATAGCTCAGCGGTAGAGCTCTCGACTGTTAATCGAGCGGCCGTAGGTTCGAATCCTACTCAGGGAGCCAGTGCGAAGCGCGCCCAGGATTAGCGGCGCCAATCCCCAAACGCGCGAGCACGGCCGGCGAACGCAGTTCGACCGACTACGCGGCTTCGCCGCGTCGCCAGCCCGTTTCTCACCAGATCCGCGTACGCGCTTCCGGCGCCAGATAATATTTCCCGCCCTTCACATCGAACGCCGCATACCAGGCGTCCAGATTCCGGAGCGGGCCGATGACCCGGTACTTGCTGGGCGAATGCGGGTCGGACGCCATCTGCGACCGCAGCGCGTCCTCACGGTCCTTGCTGCGCCAAGCCTGGGCATAAGCGAGGAAGAAGCGCTGGTCGCCCGTAAGGCCGTCGATCACGGGCGCGGGCTTGCCCTTCAGCGACGCATGATAGGCATCGAGCGCGATCTGCAAGCCGGCGAGGTCGGCGATGTTCTCACCCATCGTCAGCTTCCCGTTGATGAACATCCCCGGGACCGCTTCATACGTGTCGTACTGCTTGCCGAACCCGGCGGCCTGCGCCTCGAACCGTTCGCCGTCCGCCTTGGTCCACCAGTCGCGGATCGCACCGGTTGCGTCGATCTTTCGGCCTTGGTCGTCGAAGCCATGGCTGATCTCGTGACCGATCACCGACCCGATCGCGCCGTAGTTCGCGGCCATATCGGCCTTCGGATCGAAGTGCGGTGCCTGCAGGTAACCGGCCGGGAACACGATCTTGTTTTCGAGACCGCCGTTGTACGCGTTCACCGTCTGCGGCGTCATGCCCCATTTGGACCGATCAACCGGCTTGTAGAGTTCGGAAAGCTGGTAATCCCACTCGAACGCGTTGCTGCGCTTCACATTGCCATACAGATCGCCCGCGTCGACGCGCAGCCCTGAATAGTCGCGCCACTTGTCCGGATAGCCGACCATCACGTCCATCCGCGACAGCTTGAGCAGCGCCGCTTCCTTGGTTTCGGGCGCCATCCAGCTGTTCGCCTTGATCCGCGCGGCCATTGCCGTCTTCAGGTTGGCGACCAGGTCGACCATCATCGCCTTCGACGACGCCGGGAAGTAATCCGCCACGTACGTCCGGCCGACCAGCTCGCCCAGCGACGCGTCCATGCGCTGCATGGCCCGCTTCCAGCGCGGGCGCTGTGTCGTCACGCCGCTCAGCGACTTGGTGAACTCGAAACGGCTGTCGACGAACCGCTTCGACAGGAACGGCGATGCCTGTTCGATCATCTGCACCGCTTCCCACGCCTTGATCGTTTCGATCGGCGTGGCGGCGAAAATGGCGGCGATCTTCTGGATCGCGTCCTTTTCGTTGACGATGATCCGGCCGGGCTTCGCCACTTTCGCCCCTGCGAAGAACGCGGACCAGTCGAAGCCGGGCGCGTAGGCCTGCAGTTCGGCAAGCGTCATCGGGTTGTTGATCTTGTTCAAGTCGCGCCGGGCCGCCGCTTCCCAGCTCACCTTCGCAATCTCGGTCTCGAGTGCCAGCACCGCATCCGCCGACGACGGGCCGGTGCGAGGCTGTCCGGTCATCGTCAGCGCACGGTCGATAAACGCCCGATAGGCTTCGCGCTGCGGCTTGAACGTATCGACGAGGTAATAATCGCGCTCCGGCAGCGAGAGACCAGCCTGACCGAGCCAAAGCACGTTCATCGTCGGCTGGGCCGGGTCGGCATAGACGCCAGGCCCGAAGAACGCGCCGCCATAGCCGCCGGCAGTCGCGCCCATGAACTTCGCCAGCGCAACCTTGTCGCGGATGGCATTCAGCGCGTTCAGGTCGGCAATCAGCGGTTTGCCGTCGGCCGCCTCCACCTTCGCCTCATCCATGAAGCTTCGAAACAGCCCGCCGATCTGGCTTGTCGGGGGCGACGCCTCGACGATCGCCCGAATCTGCTTCTGCGACAGGTTGTAGATGTCGTAGCTGACGCTGGTCGACGGCTGGTCTGCAGGGATCTGCGCCGACTTCAGCCAGGTTCCGCTCGTATAGGCGTCGAAATCGTCGCCAGGCTGCACCGCCTTGTCCATGCTGGCGAGATCGACGCCCCAGGTGCCGTAATGCTGCGGCTGCGGCCGCGCAGGTGCCGCGGACTGGGCATTGGCGGCAATGGGGATCGTCAGGCCCGGAACCGAAAGCAGGGCGATGGAAGCGGTAGCGCGAAGCAGCATGGAATGTTTCATCGGGTTTCCTGTGAAAAGATGGCTTATGTTGCCGCTAACGCGGGCAATTTATCAAGCAGCGGCGTTTCGACGAGGTGCAGATTCCTGTCGACCGGTGCGTTACGCCGCGGCCCGGTCGGGTGCCGGATTGGTGAATGCCATCGTTCCATCGTCCAGTTTTCCGAAACGGAGCGTCACCAGGTCGAGGGCATAGTTCTGATAAAGCCGCCAGGGCTTTTCCGTCCCCTGCTTGGGCAGCTTGTCGAGCGCCCGCTGGATATAGCCGCTCTGGAAATCGAGGAACGGTGCCTCGGTCAGGCCCGGCGCTAGTTTCGGCGTCGCGATCCGCACGCCTTTCGCATCCATATGGTTGATCAGGCGGCAGACATATTCGCTGGTCAGGTCCGCCTTCAGCGTCCAGCTGGCGTTGGTGTAGCCGAAACAGAAAGTCAGGTTCGGCACGTCGCCGATCATCATGCCCTTGTAGATCAGCGACCGGCCCAGATCGATCGGCGCGCCGTCCATGTCGAGCCTCGCATCTCCCATGACGTTGATCTTCAGGCCCGTCGCGGTGACGACGATGTCGGCCTTCAGTTCCTCTCCCGATGCCAGCACGATGCCGTCCGGCGTGAAGCGCTCTATCGCATCGGTCACGACCGAGGCATCGCCCGAACGGATCGCGGCGAACATGTCCTCGTCTGGTATCAGGCACAGCCGCTGGTCCCATGGATTGTACCGCGGCGTGAAATGGGTCGCGATGTCATAGTCGGGACCGAGCGCATCGCGAACCATGTCGAGCAGCTTGGTCTTCACCTTTTCGGGCCGCTTGCGCGTCATGCGATAAAAGAACAGCTGGAACCCGACCTTGCGCCAGCGGGTCAGCCAATAGCTGAGCTTCGACGGCAACCAGCGATTGGTGAAAGTCGCGATTTTATCCTCAGCCGGCATCGACACGACATAGGTCGGCGACCGCTGCAGCATAGTCACATGCGCGGCCTTTTTGGCGAGTTCGGGGACCAGCGTGACCGCTGTCGCGCCGCTGCCGATAACGACCACGCGCTTGCCGGAATAGTCGAGGCCCTCTGGCCAGAACTGCGGATGGACGAACTGGCCCGCGAACTTTTCCTCATCTGGCCACGACGGGCGATGCGCCTCGTCATAGCTGTAGTAGCCCGAACACATCAGTACGAAGCTGGCAGTGATGGTCCTGCGCCCGTCGGCCGTCTCAGCCTCGACTTCCCACAGGGCGTCTGCCGAGCGCCAGTGCGCCGCGACGACCTTGTGACCGAACCGGATATGCCGGTCGATGCCATGGTCCCGTGCGGTCTCATTGACGTAGCGCAGGATCGACGGGCCATCGGCGATCGCCTTGGCCTCCGTCCAGGGTTTGAAGCGATAGCCCAGCGTATACATGTCGCTGTCCGACCGGATGCCGGGATAGCGGAACAGGTCCCAGGTGCCGCCAATGGCGCTGCGCGCTTCGAAAATGGCGTAGGATTTGGAGGGGCAGCGGTCCTGCAAATGCCACGCGGCGCCGATGCCGGAAAGGCCCGCTCCGACGATCAGGACGTCCACATGCTCCATCTGGCCCTCCCCTTATTTACATGATTGTCAGTGCGAACGCAGGCCGCGTCAAGCGGCAAAGCTACGCCACAACAGTTGGCCTGCCACGAACAGGATCAGCAGCGCGGTGACGCGCCGCAGTATTGCCGCGGGCAATATCTGGACGCCCATGCGGCTTCCGATCTGGCCGCCGACCAGCACGGCCAATGCGAGCGGCCAGTAATGTGCGACCTCGGCCAACAGGGCCGGGTTTGTGAGCTTGGTCACCTGCCCGGCCAGTCCCGCGATCGAATTGGCCAGGATGAAGATCGTCGCCGACGCCGCTACCCGCTTTGCACGATCCCAGCCGATCAAATGCAGCACCGGTGCAAGGAAAATGCCGCCGCCGATCCCGACGATGCCCGACAACAGGCCGAGTGGCAGGGCGATCAGCGGCCCGGTGAAGCGATGCCGTGCAGCATGCTCGCCCGCGTCGACCGGCTCACGCTGGAAAAGCAGCACAAGGCCCGCCACCAGCAGCGATCCGCCGAGCAGGGCAACGAAGACCGGTTTCGGCACGTGCAGCGCACCGCCCACGAAGGCGGCGGGCACGGACACGGCCAGCAACGGCCACAACCTTCGCCACGGGATCAGCCCGGCCTTGTGGAACCGCCAAGCGCCCCCGCTCGCAACGATCAGGTTGCAGAGCAGCGACACGACGGGGAGGATGGCGATGTTCGTCCCCGCCAGCACCAGCAGGGCGGTATAGGTCGACCCGCCCGCAAAACCGACGCTCGCATACAGGATCGCGGTTGCGAAAAATCCGGCTGCGAGCGCGATCATGACGACAGTCTAGGCGGTCAGCGCCCCATGGCAATGCTTGTACTTCTTGCCCGATCCGCACGGGCAATCCGCGTTGCGGCTGACCTTGCCCTCCCATGTCGCCGGATCGGCAGTCGGGTCGGCAGCGCCCGGCGGATAAGCCAGGCTCAGCGATCCGGCACCGCCCCCGGACAAGTCGCCGAACTGCGGCATCGCCTGCGGCCCGTCCGAAAACGCGTCGAGGTTGGTGAAGATGTCGGGCATCTCTGGCAACGGCGGCGGTGCCATAAACTGGGCGTGCGCGAGAATCCTGGTTACGTCTTCGCGGATCAGCTGCAGCATGCGTTCGAACAGGGCGAATGCCTCGCTCTTATACTCGTTGATCGGCGTCTTCTGCGCATAGGCGCGCAGATGGATAACCTGGCGCAGCGCGTCGAGCGTCGCCAGATGCTCCTTCCAGTGATGGTCGAGGTTCTGGAGCAGCACGCTCTTTTCGACCGTGCCCCAAGTATCGTCGCCGATCTCGGCCTTTTTCGCGGCGATCGTGGCATCCGCTGCTTCCTGCACACGGTTCTCGAGGAGTTCAGGTTCGATCCCCTCCTCGTTCACCCAGTCCTGGATCGGCAGGTCGAGCCCGAAGATATCCACGACACGCTCCTTGAGCGCCGCGGCTTCCCATGTTTCGGGGTAGCTGTTCGGCGGGCATGCGTCAGCGATCAGGCCGTTGACAGTCTCGGTGCGCATGTCGATCACGACGTCGTCCACCGTTTCCGAATCCATGATGTCCGCACGCTGTTCGTAAACGACCTTGCGCTGGTCGTTCATCACGTCGTCGTATTCGACGACTTGCTTGCGGATGTCGTAGTTGCGCGCCTCAACCTTCTTCTGCGCGGTCTCGATCGCCTTGGACATCCAGCGCGACGGGGGCAGTGCTTCGCCGTCCTCCAGGTTCGCGCGCATCATCTTGGCGAACATGGTGTCGGGGCCGAAGATGCGCAGCAGCTCGTCGTCGAGCGACAGGTAGAAGCGCGACAGGCCCGGGTCGCCCTGACGGCCCGAACGGCCGCGCAGCTGGTTGTCGATACGGCGACTTTCGTGCCGCTCGGTGCCGAGCACGAACAGGCCGCCGGCCTCCAGAACCTTCGCCTTTTCGGCGGCAACCTCGGCCTTGATCTGCTGGATCGCGGCGTCGCGCTGCGAACCCTCCGGCATATCCTTCAGTTCGTCCTCGACACGGAACTCGACGTTACCGCCCAGCTGAATGTCGGTGCCGCGGCCTGCCATGTTGGTCGCGATGGTCACGGCGCCCAGACGGCCCGCCTGTGCAACGATATGCGCTTCGCTCTCATGGAAGCGGGCATTCAGCACGCTGTGCTCGACGCCCTCGGCATTCAGGAATTCGCTGAGCAGTTCGGACTTTTCGATCGACACGGTGCCGACCAGCACCGGCTGGCCCTTGTTCGCATGTTCCGCGATCGACTTGGCGATGCCGGCGAACTTGTCGCGGGTGTCCTTGTAGAACACGTCTTCCTCGTCGACGCGCTGTACCGGCACGTTCGTCGGGATGGTGACGACGTTCATCTTGTAGATCTGGTGGAATTCGTTTGCCTCGGTCGCGGCGGTGCCGGTCATGCCGCCGAGCTTCGGATACATGCGGAAATAGTTCTGGAAGGTGATCGAGGCCATCGTCTGGTTCTCGGGCTCGATCTCGACGCCTTCCTTGGCTTCGACCGCCTGGTGCAGGCCGTCCGACCAGCGCCGCCCGTCCATCATGCGGCCGGTGAACTCGTCGATGATGATGACCTTGCCGTCCTTGACGATGTATTCGATGTCGCGACGGAAAATGACGTTCGCGCGCAGCGACTGGTTCAGGTGATGGACGACCTGCGTATTTTCGAAGTCGTACAGATTGTCTCCTTCGAGCAGGCCGGCTGCCTCGAACATGCGCTCGACCTTTTCAGTGCCATCCTCGGTCAGGATCACCGATTTCTGCTTCTCGTCGACCTCGTAATCCTCGGCGACAAGCTGCTTCACCAGCGCATCGACGCGCATGTACAGCTCGGATTTGTCATCGGTCGGGCCGGAAATGATCAGCGGCGTCCGCGCTTCGTCGATCAGCACCGAGTCGACTTCGTCGACGACCGCGAAGTTATACGGGCGCTGCACCATGTCGGCGCGCTCGTATTTCATATTGTCGCGAAGGTAGTCGAAGCCGAACTCGTTGTTCGTGCCGTAAGTGATGTCGGCGGCATAGGCTTCGCGGCGTTCGTGATCGGCGAGGTTGGGAATGATGACGCCGACGGTCAGGCCCAGAAACTTGTAGACCTGTCCCATCCATTCGGAGTCGCGCCGTGCGAGGTAATCATTGACCGTGACGACGTGCACGCCGGTGCCCGGCAGCGCGTTCAGGTAGGTCGCGAGTGTCGCAACGAGCGTCTTGCCTTCGCCGGTGCGCATTTCGGCGATTTCGCCGCGGTGGAGCACGATGCCGCCGACCATCTGCACGTCGTAATGCCGCTGTCCCAGAACACGCTTCGCCGCTTCGCGCACGGTCGCGAAGGCTTCGGGAAGAAGCTGGTCGAGCGTTTCGCCTTCGGCAAGGCGCTCACGGAACAACACGGTCTGGTTCGCGAGTTCCGCGTCGGTCATCGCCGAAATCGCAGGCTCGAAGCTCGCGATCTTGCCGACCACGCCGCTCAGGGATTTGACATAACGATCGTTGGAAGAGCCGAATATGGCCTTGGCAATGCCGCCCAGCATAAAGAATTCCTGTATAAATCAATGAGAAACACGGCATATCTGCCGAGCAACAGTAGAAAAAATATAGGCGCGCAGGACCTAGACCCGCAGCCGCTCCGCATACAGCGGGATCGTGCGCGCCGGCGCCTCGGCAACCGGAAGCGGACCGAAGTTGACACGGTCCAGAGCACGCATTTCGAAGGGCGAAACCGCGACGACCTGCGGCGCCTGGCGATCCGTTTTGACGGTCGCCGATACGCAGACTTCGCTCGCCGGACGTGCCGCAGCGGGCACGGCGCCAAGTCCGACCAAGGCGGTCAGAAAGGCGGAAAGGACGAGCAGCAAACGCATGGTCCGGCGCATGTAATGCTGCGCGGCCGTTTCGTCCACCTCGACGGCGTAAATCGCCGATCCCATTTGCGCACACGGCACAGCAAACTATGAGGGCGCGCATGACGATATCGCCGCTTGCAACGCCCTTCCCCGCCCTGCCCGCCGTCGATGGCGTGACGATCCGCGTCGCGCGCGCAGGCTATAAGAACTGGGGGCGCTGCGACCTGACCTACGCAGAACTGGTGCCGGGCACCACGGTGGCGGGCGTCACGACGCAGAGCAAATGCCCCTCTCCCGAGGTCGAATGGTGCCGCGCGGCGCTGACGCTGGGGAATGCGCGCGCATTGGTCGTGAACGCCGGCAATTCGAATGCCTTCACCGGCAATCGCGGCCGCGCCGCGGTCGAGGCGATTGCGGCGCGTACGGCGGCGCATCTCGGTTGCCAGCCGTCCGATGTGTTCGTGGCGTCCACGGGCGTCATCGGCGTGCCGCTTCCAATCGACAAGGCCGAGGCCGGGCTCGACGCCGCCTTCGCCGCACCGTCCGCCAGTTGGGAGCAGGCAACCAACACGATCGGCACGACCGATACTTTTCCCAAGGCAGCCAGCACGCGCGCGGTGATCGGCGACCGCACGGTCGAACTGGTCGGCTTCATCAAAGGCAGCGGCATGATCGCGCCCGACATGGCGACGATGCTGGGGTTCATCTTCACCGATGCGGCAGTGGATGCGGCGTTCCTGCAGCAGATGCTGAGCACCGCGAACCGGACCACGTTCAGCTGCATCACGGTCGATAGCGATACTTCGACCAGCGACACCGTGCTTGCGTTCGCGACCTGCACGGCAGGCAATACGCCACTCGCGAGCTTCGACGATGCGGGCGCCGACGCACTTCAGGCGGCGCTGACAGACCTGTGCCGCCAACTCGCGCACCTCGTCGTCCGCGATGGCGAAGGCGCGTCGAAATTCATTACCGTCCGCGTCGAGGGCGCATCAAGCGACGCCAGCGCCCATCGGATTGCGCTCAGCATCGCCAACTCACCGCTGGTGAAGACCGCGATCGCGGGCGAGGACGCCAACTGGGGTCGCGTGGTCATGGCGGTCGGCAAGGCGGGCGAACCCGCCGAGCGCGACAAATTGTCGATCAGCTTCGGCGGTGTCGAGGTCGCACGCGAGGGGCTGGTAGTCGAAGGCTATGACGAGGCGCCGGTTGCCACGCATCTTAAGGGCACCGGTATCGATATTCTTGCCGACATCGGTATCGGCGAGGGCCGCGCGACAGTTTGGACGTGCGACCTGACGCACGGATATATCTCGATCAATGCCGATTACCGGAGCTAGGCGCATGCTGACGATCTGGGGCCGGCTGAACTCGCACAATGTGAAAAAGGTCGCGTGGTTCGCCGAGGAGCTGGGGCTGCCTTACGAACGGCACGACGTCGGCGGGAAATTCAGCATGGATGCCGGGTATCTCGCGAAAAATCCCAATGCCTTGATCCCGACCATTGAGGACGAGGGGCTGGTGTTGTGGGAATCGAACGCGATCCTGCGCTACCTCGCCAGCCGTTACGGTGAAGAGCGCTACTGGCCCGCCGATCCGCAACAGCGCGCGATCGGGGACCGCTGGATGGACTGGCAGTTCGGCTACGCCAAGGCGCAATATGACGCGTTCGTAAACCTCATCCGTCGTGCAGCGCCGGACCGGGACATGGATGCGGTCGCACGTTCGGCCGCTGCGGCTGCCGGGCAAATGGCGATACTCGAGGATTATCTGGCGGAAACGCCGTGGCTATCCGGCCAAGCCTTCGGCATCGGCGATATCCCGATGGGCGTCTATGCCCACACGTTCTTCACGCTCGATATCGAGCGTCCGGCACTCCCGAACGTCAGCGACTGGTACCGCCGTCTCACCGACCGCAGCGGTTACGCCAGCCAAGTGATGATCCCGCTGACTTGACGCCGTTCGGGCTGCGCGCCAACGAACGGTCGTTGCAATATCGCAACCATACACAGGAGGCCGTCATGCCACGCATCGACCATCTCGCCGACCTGCCCTGCTTTCGAGGTCTCTTCGAAACGGCGTAATGGGTATCCGTCCGAAACGCATGTGAAACGCGGCCACCGCATTGTTCATGGCGATAAGGAACTCGTCGAAAAATTGGGCAGGAATGACCCCTGCCCCTGCGGCTCAAGCCGCCGGTTTCAAAGCGTGCTGCCTTAAGTCCGGCTGCTTTCGATGGCGTCGAACGCCATGATTATTACCGTTAAATAGAGGCCGGGGCCGCCATCAATTGGCGGCCCCGAAAAGTTCTACGCCAGTTCGCTTTCGAGCCACGCCTTCAGTTGCGACTTCGGCGCTGCACCGACCTTGGTCGCGGCAGGCTGGCCGTTCTTGAACAGGATCATCGTCGGGATGCCACGCACGCCGTATTTGCCCGGCGCATCGGGATTGTCGTCGATATTCAGCTTGGCGATCGTCACCTGCTCGCCGAGTTCGTCAGACAATTCCTCCAGGCTCGGCCCGATCATTTTGCACGGTCCGCACCATTCCGCCCAGAAATCGACGAGGACGGGCCCTTCGGCGCCGATCACGTCGGTGGCAAAGCTGGCGTCGGTAACTGCCTTGGTGGCCATGAGAATCTCCTTTGTGTCGAATACTAAGGTAAGGCGGCGAGCGGCGGACTCAAGCCGGTAGCGGCAATGGTTGCTGTTCCGGGGAAAAGCCCGGCTTGTGCGCGTCCAGATCGTTTTCGCCGAGTGCGATGAATTTCGGCCCGGCGGTGTAGAGCAGCGCGGCGTGGACTTCCCGCCCGGGAAAAACGCCACGCAGGACGGCAGCATAAGCGGCCAGCTGTCGCTTGTACGTTTTGGGCACCGAACCGATACCAGACGGTACGCGACGTCCGGTCTTGAAGTCGATGACGTCCACGCGATGGTCGCCAACGATCAGGCGATCCACCGTACCCGAGATCACGAGGCCATCGACCACGCCCGCGACGGGCACCTCCGACAGGCCATTGGCGTCGAAAAGGTGCGCACAGTCCGGATGTTCGAGGACGCTCAATACCGCCTGGACGATATCCGCGCGTTGCGCGGCATCGTCGACCCCTGCCGACTGTTCGAGCCATCGCTCGGCGGCGTGCACGCGCTGGTCTCCCGGCAAGGACGGCAAGCGTTCGAACAGAGCGTGGATCAGGCGCCCTCGGTCTGACGCTGCCCTTACCGCCGCATCGGGCGGCGGGTCTGCAACGGTGTCCTCGCCGAGTGAAGAGGGGCTCAGTGGGCGCGGCGGTCGCGCTTCGGGTGGCGCTGCCTGGTCGATCCAACCGGGCCGAACGACAGGCGTCTCGTTGACCGCCTCCTTGGCCACCGACCGCGAGTCTCGTCTCTCTACGGCATGAATCGACGCAGAACCCCAGGGCAGCAGTTCGACCTGCTCTGCGCCGATCCGCATCATTGCGCGCTCGACGGCTGCGTGCCAGCTCGCGTCGGGCACAATCTTTTGTCGCGGAGTAAGCGATCCTGCGATCACCAGCTGTTCCTCGGCGCGAGTCATCGCGACGTAGAGCAACCGCCAATGCTCGCGCCGGTCCTGTTCAGACAAGTGCATCGCCATCGCCTCGAGGCTGGCGACCAGTTGCCGCTCGGCGGCGCGCGGGCGGAACAGGGGTACGACGGTCTCGTCGAGTATCCAGCTGAAATCGCGATCATTGCCGGCATCCGGATCGGCAGTTGCATCGGCAAGGATGACCAGCGGCGCCTGAAGTCCCTTGGCGGCATGGACGGTCATGACGCGGACAGCGTTGCCCTGTCCGCCCGCGTCGCGGACGATATCGCCGTCGCCGCGGTCGAACCAATCGAGGAAGCCCTGCAGGGTGGCGACGCCCTCGCGTTCATACTGAAGCGCGGCGTTGAGCAGTTCGTCGATGGGATCCGACGCCTCGTTGCCCAACCGCCGCAAAAGGTTCTTCCGGGCACCAATTTCGCCCGACAACATGGTTTCGAGGAAGACATAGGGCGAGACGAAGTCGGCCATGGCGAGGAGCTTGCCGAGCACGCCGGATTGCCCGCGTACTTCGCTCCACAGCGAGGCCGAGCGCTTCACATGGGCAACGTCATAGAGTTGGTCCTGCGTCCAGCCGCAGATCGGCGAGACGAGGAGCGACGCGAGCGTCAGGTCGTCGTCGGGCTGCACGGCGAAGCGCATCGCCGCGAGGCAGTCCTTGACCGCGAGCGGCGATGCGAGGCGCAGGCGGTCGACGCCCGCGACCGGCACCCCTTCCTTCTGCAACCGCGCGACCAGCAGCGCGGCCAGGTCACCGCGCTTGCGCACCAGGATCATGATGTCGCCGGGCGTCAGCGGGCGGCCCTTCGCCTCCAGCATCCGCCCTTGGTCGAGCCAGCCACGCACCTGCCGAGCGATGGTCGAGGCGAGCGTCCGCGTGGCGTTGGCGACCCAGCCCTCCTCGCCGTCCTCCTCGTCACTTTCGGGCACGCGGACGGGCGCTAACAGGGTGACGCTGCCCGGCCCGCCCCGCGCGCTTTCGTGACGGTCGAACGCCTGCTCGCCGAACGCATCCTCGCCCAGCTCGTCCAGCAACGCATCGACCACCTTCAGCACCGGCGGCGTCGAACGGAACGAGCGGTCGAGCGAAAGCCGTTCGAGCGCGCGGCCCGCGGCATCGGCGGCCGCACCGAAATCCTCGCCCGCCGCCGCGTAGAAGCGCGGATCGGTCCCTTGGAACCCGAAGATCGCCTGTTTGTAATCGCCCACCGTGAACAGCGTGCGCAGCGCATCGCCCCGCGCGCCGTCGCCGGCCCAGAATTCGCCCGCCAGCGCCTTCACGATGTCCCACTGGCGCGCGTTGGTATCCTGCGCTTCGTCGACGAGGATGTGATCGGTCGCCTGATCGAGCTTATAGGCGATCCACGCGCCCATGCCGGGTTCGGAGAGCAGCGCGACCGCCTTGCCGATCAGATCGTCGAAATCGACCAGCCCCGCCGCCTTCTTAGCATCGGCATAAGCACGCGCGTAGCGACGCGCGGCGTAGAGCCCGTGCGCGATGTCCTCGGCAAGTGCCGCGCGCTGCTGAAGCGCGAGAAGCCCTGCGCACCACTCGTCGAGCCGCGCGGCGAGATCGCGATAGCCCGGATCCTTCGGGCCATTGACCTGCATCGTGCCGGTCTTCGTGCCCCAGGCGAGGCGCAAGTCGCCGAGTTCGGCGGCGCGCTGGTCCGGCGTGCCGAGCAGCCAGTTTGAAATCCGGTCTGCATTGCGATTGCCCGTGGCCGTCGCCCAGGCTGCCTGCATCTCCCCAATCGCCAGAAGCCCTACACGGTCGAACGCGCCGTCGGCGCATGACGCAATGACGTCATCCGGCGAGAAATCTGCCGGCACGTCGAGCGCGCGGCGGACCTTGGCTTCGATGCCGTCGGGCAGCGCCTCCAGCGCGTCGAGGTTCTTCGCGGCACGCAACAGGAAGCTTTGCGTCCCCGCTTCTCCCAACCGCCGCGACAGCGCACGCAGTGCCGCGATAAGCCGCACGTCACCTTCGCGTTCGGCAGTCTCTGCCAGCCCGCCAAGCACGCCCGACGCCAGTGCCGCCTGTTCACGCCCCTCGATCGCGCGAAAGCCCGGCGCGAGGCCCGCTTCGAGGGGGAAGCTGCCGAGCATCGTCTGGCAGAACGCGTGGATGGTCATGACGCGCAGCCCGCCGCGTGCCTCCAGCACTGAGGCGAACAGCGTGCGTGCCTTGCGGATCGCGGCGTCGCTGTCGTCCTCGCCCAGCGCAAACAACTCGTGGCGCAACGCCTTGTCGTCGAGCCGCGCCCACCAGGCGAGACGAGTGTGGACGCGTTCGGCCATCTCCGCCGCACCCGCGCGGGTGAACGTCAGACACAGGATCGAGTCCGGCCTGACGCCGGGCCGCAGCAGCAGGCGCAACACGCGCGCCGCCAGCACATAGGTCTTGCCCGTTCCCGCCGATGCCGACAGCCACACGTCCAGGTCGGGCGACGAGGCCGCCGCCTGCGTATCCTTCAGGACCGAGAACGGTTCAGTCTTCGCGGCCATACCACTCGTCCCGCCGCATCAGCTGGTCATAGTCTTCATAGGGCGCGAAATCGGGCACCAGCTTTGCGGTAAACGGCGCATTGCCGGTCAACCACTTGCCCGCCGCTTCCGCGAAAATGCGCTCGGCGGCGCCGACGAAGTCCTCGACCGGGATCTGGCCCGACCGGCCCACCGGCGACGTTACCTTGCCGAACCCACCCTTCCCGTCGCTTGCGAGCGACCAATATTCGAATGCACCCGCCTTGCCTGAGATACCGGGAAAGCCATCGCGTTCGGCGATCGCGGCGAGCAGGCCGAGTTGCATCGAATAGCCGGCCGCAACCGCTTTGCCGCTGGGCGCTACGCCCGTCTTGTAGTCGACGATGGCGAGGCCGCCGCCATCGAGCCGGTCGATGCGGTCGACGATGCCGTGAAGGTCCACCCCGGCGATGCTTGCCTTGCCGCGCAGTTCGGATGCGACGGGCTCGCGCCGGTTCTCGATGCGCGATTGGACGATCGTATCGGCGATCCACTGGCATGCCTCGACAAGGCGGGGCTGCCACAGGGTGCGGACCAGCGGGTGAACGCCCGCCTCGCCCAGCAGGCGCTCGATCCGCGGCAGCAACTTGTCGGGGTGAAGCGCATCTTCCCTCTGCCAGGCATCGAGCACCGCATGCACCGCGCTGCCGCGCCATGCCGGGCCGGGATCGGCATCGACCGGGTCGAGCGGCGACAGACGGAGCATGGCCTTGGCGTAAAAGGCGTAAGGATCGGCCTTGAGCCGGTCGACATCGGTCACCGAAATCTGGCGCGGGCGATCGTCTGCGGGAGGCGATGGCTGGGGGCGATGCGCCGGTTGTGGCGGCCCGGCATTGGCGTCGATAGCGGCAGCAAGCGCTGGCAGGCGTTCGTCCTTGTCCAAACCCCCGGTCATCGCCTCCAGCCGCAGCAGGAAGCGCGAGGCAATCGTCGCCGACCGCGCATCGCGCACCGAACGGGTTAGTAACACGTCCCCTGCCCCCAGAGCCGAAGCAAGATCGTGCGCGGCAAGGCCGACACGCCGTTCAGGATCAGCCAGCCCCAGTTCGCGCCGAACGCGCGGCGACAACCAGGGGTCAGCACCCGCCGCCTGTGGCCAACTGCCCTCGTTCAACCCGCCAAGGATGAGCAGGTCGGCCTGTTGCAGCCGCGCCTCGATCAGGCCGTAGATGGCGATGCGCGGATGACCGCCCTGCGGCGGACGGATGGCGATGTCGCCGAACAGCTGCCGGAGCAGCGGACCGAGATCGTCCTGCGTGAAGTCAGCGGGGCCGAGCGCATGGCGGCTTTCGAGATCCGCGAACAGATCTGCGGCTGCTCGCCCGGCAGGTCCGGCCCACGCCTCGATACCGCAGAGGGTTTCGATCAGTTCGCGAATGGCGGCCAGCAGGTCGCCGAACGTCGCGCGCGGCACGGCGAAGGCGGCTTCGAACGCTTCGAACAACGGCGCGACCTCTGACCACCATGCTGCGGCCCGGTCGCGATCGGCACGCTCGCGCTCGGTGCCTGCCCGCAGCCAGGCAGCGAGGCCATCAAGGCCGGGCGCTGGTCTTGGCCCACGAAGCGCGCGGTCGAGGCGACGGGTGCCGTCGAGCCAGTCGAGCCGCGCATCGCCGCGTCGTACGAGCGGATGTTTCAGCACGGCGAGCAAGGCTGTCGGGGCGAACCGTTCGACACCCATCGCGGCGATCGCCTGGACAAGGACACCGATCGGCGTTGCCGCGAGCGGTTGTCCCGCTGAATCGTCGGCCTCGATCCCCCAGCGGCGTAAATGCGCGGCGACGCGGCCCGCCAGGCCTCGGTCCGACGTGACCAGGGCCGCCGTCCGTTCGGGCGTCTCCAGCATTACACGCAACGCAATCGCGATGCCTTGCGCTTCGTCGGCAGGCGCTGCGAAAGTCGCGAGGCGAACGCTTTTAAGCGAGCGTTGCTGCGGCGGCAGGTCGATCCACTTGCTGGTGAAACGCGCGGGCGCGAACGCGTTCGACACCGCTCGTCCGCGCACCGCCTTGCGCGGCTTGCCATCGCCCCAGCGCCAGCGGACGACTTCATCGCGCGTCACGCCGATGCGGTCGAGCAGCTGGCGCAAATGATGCTGCGGATGGGTTTCGATCGCCCCATGCGTCTCATCACCCGCAATCGCCGCCCATTCCTCGTCGGGACTTGCGAGGTCGAGGCCCGGCAGGATCACCGCCCCCTGCGGCATGCGCGCGACGGCGTGCAAAAGGTCTGCAATCGCACGCGCGGCATTGGTCACGCCCGCCGCGACGACGAAGTGATCCGGCGGATCGTCGCGCCAGCGCCGGGCAAGCGCACGCAGCAAGCGGTTGCGGCGTTCGGGCAAGTCGATCCGGCCGAGCTTCGCCAATTCCTCGGGCCATTGCTCGATGACGCTGGTGAATAGTTCGATCGACTTCTGCCAGTGCGTGGCAAGTTCGGCGCCCACGTTCAGGTCGCGCAGGTCGGCAGGCGAACGGTCCTCGGCGATCAGTTCGTCGAGGGTGCTGCCGAGTTCGGTCGCCAGCCGCACCGCCTCTGCCGCGCCCACGCGCTGCCCGCCGACGGCGCGCTGCTGCTGGACCAGCCGTGCAAGAATCATGCGGCGCGTGAGTGGATCGATCGCGGGCGGCACATCGCCGTCGATCGGATCGAGCGCGACGCCCGGGGCATCGCCCAGATCGCCGATCGCGACGATGCGCGGCAGCAGGAGTCCCGCCTCCGCCCGCCGCACGAACGCGTCGGTCACGGCCCGGATCGCACGATTGTTGGGAACCAGGATCATGCCGCGCGCCAACGCCATCCGGTCGCGGCCATGTTGTGCGAGTAAGCCGTTCACCAGCGCATCGGCGAACGACCGGTAGACCGGGATCGAAAGAACCTTCGGCCCGCGCCCGTCAGGCATAGGCGAGGATCGCCTCCGTCCGTTCGATCGCAGGTGGGCTGCCCACATCGAACCACAGCCCTTGGTGAACGACGCCATAGGCGCGGCCAGCCGCGATGGCCCGATCCCAGAATATGTTGGTCGAAAAGGCCTCTTCAGGTGGGTCGACGATCAGCCGCTTCGACAGGATCTGCACGCCGGTCCACACGAACGGGGCGATCCGGCCCTTCTTGCGGCGCGAGATGCGGCCGAGCGGGTCCATGTGGAAATCGCCGATGCCGTTATGGCAATTGGCGCGGGCGAGCGGGACGAGCAGCAGTGCGGCGTCCATCGCGGCATCGTCCCAGCGCGACGCGAGCAGTTCGATCGCATCGACGGGGCCGTCGACCCAGAAATTGTCGCTGTTGACCTGTACGAACGGGTCGGCGTCGATCAGCGGCAGGGCGCGGATGAGGCCGCCGCCGGTTTCCAGCAGCTTGTCGCGTTCGTTCGAGATCGCGATGTCAAGGCCGTGGTCATGGCGCTTCAGATGCGCCTCGAGCGCGTCGGCGAGGTAATGGACGTTGACGACCGCGCGTTCGACGCCGGCGCGCTTTAGCCGTTCGAGGACGTGATCGATGAGCGCAGCCCCCGCGACCTCGACCAAAGGCTTGGGTCGGGTGGCGGTCAGCGGCCGCATGCGCTTGCCCAGCCCCGCCGCCATCACCATCGCGGTCTTCGGCACGGGAATGCCCGTCATGCGGTATCTTTCAGATAGCCGCCACGTCGGTCGGCGGGGACATTGGCGTCGAACCAGGCGGAGACCTCCGCGAGCGCTGGATGGGCAAGGTCGCGTTCGAGATAGCCCCATACGCGCGGCAGGAAATCGAGATAACGCGGCTTTCCGTCACGCTTCCACAAGCGCGTGAAGATGCCGACGATCTTGGCATTTCGCTGGGCGCCAAGGATCGCATAGCTGTCGAGAAAGCCGGGGCCGGGATTGGCGAGCTTCTGGTATTCGACGAGCATCGCCGTTTCGACCATCTCGGGCACGTCACGGCGGGCGTCCTGCAGCATCGAGACGAGGTCGTAGGCGGGATGCCCGGCAAGCGCGTCCTGGAAGTCGAGCAGGCCCAGACGCGCATGGCCGGTCAGGCCGTCACGGAGCATGATGTTTTCCGCGTGATAGTCGCGGAGCACGGTAACCGGCGTCACGTCGTCGATGCGGTCGAATGCCGCGTCCCATGCCGCGACATATCCCTCCACATCGACGGTCAGACCGACAGCGGGACAATACCATTCGGTGAACAGTGCCGCTTCGCGGTGAAGAACTTCGCGCGAATAAGGCGGCACCGGCGCGGCGGGATGGCGATGCAGGTCGGCCAGTAGCGCGACCGTCGCGGCATAGGTCGCCCCTTCCTCCACATCGCCCGCATCGACCATTTCCCGCATGCGCGCGTCGCCGAAGTCCTCCAGAAGCACGAGGCCCGCCGACAAATCCTCTGCAAGGATCGCAGGTGCCGCGAAGCCCGCGTCGGTCAGGTGGCGGGCAATGGCGATGAACGGGCGCGGATCTTCGTGCGGCGGCGGCGCGTCCATCAACACCGCACAGCGATCGCCCTCGAAGACACGGAAATAACGGCGGAAAGAGGCATCGCCCGCAAGGGGCTCGATCCGGGCGCCGGCCCAGCCCGCGCGTGAAAGGAAATCCGGCGCAGCGTCCGGAGGCGTCATATTGGCCATCGCGCTTCCCAAGCGGGGGGCACCTGCGCTGTCAAGACGCGTGCGCCGTCATCGCGTACATCGAGCGACAGGGCGAGCGCATCGTCCCATGCGCGCGCTCCCAACCGGTCGGGCCATTCGATCACCAGCGCCCCGTCGATCCGCGCCTCGTCGAGCCCGAGTTCGTCGAGATCGTCCGCGTTATCGATCCGGTAGAGATCGACATGTGCGACGGGCAGACGGACAGCCGGCGGGTCATACGAGATTACGATCGGATAGGATGGACTGGGCGCTTCGGCAGCCAGTCCGACGCCCGACAGGATACCGCCCGCCAACACTGTCTTTCCAGCCCCCAGCGTACCGGTCAGGGTCACGACGTCACCCGTGCGGAGAACTGAGCCCAGGCGCGCACCGAACGCCGTCGTCTCCCCCGCGTCCGCAAGCAAGATCATCGCGGCAGTTCGATCCGGATCATCGTTCCCTGTCCTGGCTCGGAAAACAGGCCCAGCGTACCGCCATGCCCCTGGGCAGCCGCCGTCGCGCGCAAGAGATCGGCATCGCCATCCTTCTCGTCGAGCGCCGATCGCTGGTGGTCCGGGTCCATGCCGTCGCCATTGTCGGACACGACGATCATCGCGGTCTTCGCAGTACCGCTCGCGTGAAGCAGGACACGCCCGGCTTCCGGTAGCCCCCGAATCGACCGGCTCAGCAATCCCGAAATCGCCGCCTGCAACTTGGTGGCGTCACCCTCGATGCGGCCGGTGGAGATGTGCATGTCGCTGGCCAAGTCGATACCGGCCTCGGCCGCCTCATTGGCAACATCCGCGATGGCGGCGTCGAGCAGCGGGAGCACATCGATCGTCTCGCGATCCACGGCCGCGAGTTCCGCATCCTGCTGGGTCAGCGCCAGCGTTTCCTCGACCAGCGTACTCAACCGCGCGACCGATTCGATGATGGCCTCGACATAGCCATGCGCCGTGTTGCCGAGGTCACCTGCATATCCCTTGGCCAGCATTTCCGCGAAACCGCCGATCGAGGTCAGCGGCGTGCGCAGTTCGTACGACATGTTGGCGACGAAGGCCGTCTTGACCTTGTCCGCCGCCTCCAGAGCATCGGCGCGGTCGCGCAGTACGCGCTCGATCCGGCGGCTGTCGGTGACGTCGAGCATCGTGAACAGTGCGTTTCCGTCGGGCAGAGGGACCGCTGCGAATTCGAAATGGCGCCCGTCCTTCAGTGCGACACGGCCCGACCGCGACTTGCGCTCGCTGGTTGCCGAACGGACGAGATCGCGGATCAGCACGGCCCGGGCGGGCGTCGTCAGTTCACGCGCCGCCGATTCGACCAGCGCATCGACATGCGGGTTTGTCGTCAGCACATTGTCGTCGAAGCCCCAGATATCGCGGAAGCGCGAGTTCCACAGGTTCAACCGGCCGTCCGCCGCAAACACGCCGATCGCCTCGAACAGGTTGTCGAACGTCGCGGCCCGGACCCGCAAAAGGGTATCGCGCGCCGTTGCCAGCTGAAGCTGCTCGGTCCGGTCCTCGAACACGATCAGCAAGCCGCCATCCGGCACCGGCCGGGCCACGACGCGCAAGTGCGTGCCCCCGGCGAGCAGCCAGTTCTCCTCGACACCCGCTTCGCTGGAGAACCAATGCCGCCGCTCGGCCTTCCACGCCGGGAAGTCGCGCGCTTCGGGAACGCGGCCCGCTTCGCGCATGCGGTCGAGGACACGGTCGAACTCCGGCCGGTCCATCAGCCATTCGGGCTTCATCGCGAAGATCGACTGGAACGAGGTGTTGTAGAAGGTCAGCGACCGGTCGACCGAGAACTGCGCCACGCCCGCGGACAGCCGGTCGAGCGTGTCGCGCTGTGCCTCGACGAACCGGCGCGCATCGGCACGGGCACGGTCGAGTTCGTCGTTGTCGAGCGCGTATCCAGCGACCCCCGCCTCGCCCAGCGGCACATCGACCACGCGCATCGAGCGCCGCTTTCCGCCGATCGTCGCGGGCACGTCGCGCGACGACGGTTGGCCTGACAGCTGAACCGTTGCAGCGGCAGCGATCGGCGTGACGCCCGCGACCGCCTCGACCAGTTCCATGCCGCGCGCGATCACGTCCTGTGCGCTCGCCGCGTCGACAGCCTCGACATAGGCCTTGTTGACCAGGGTCAGGCGCAGGTCGGCTCCGCGGAACCACATCGGAATAGGTGCGGATTCGATCAGGCGAGACAGCGATTCGAACGCACGGGTGGTCCGGTCGACCTCGACCGACAGGCGTCCGATCTCGGCCTGACTCTCGGTCGCGTCGAAAACCCAGAACATGACGCTGCCCGGGGGGCCGAGCGACAGCGGCGCTGGGCCGCCCTTCATGAGCAATGTGCGGTCGGACCCCATCGTCTTGACCGATCGCGCGAACTTCGCGCCCGTGCGCTGCGCACCGGTCACGTCAGCGGCAAGCGCGGCACAATCGGCGGCAGTCAGCCCGCCTGCTTTGCCTGAAAAATCGACGATAAAGCCTGGCGTTTTCGGCAGCCCGAGCCACTGGCCCAGCCGGTCGGGCGCCTCGACACGGCCGTCCGGCTTGACCGCAACCGGAAGCGCAGGCGCCGTGTCGAGCAGCGCCGCCAACCGGTCGGCCTGACTGTCCGCGAATGTCGCCCGATTCCGCAGCCTCAGCCCGGTGATCACGGCCCATGCGGCCGCCATCAGCCACAGCGCCATCACGACGCCGACAAGGACTGCCCCGCCAGTGGAAAGCGTCAGCATGTATGGATGTCACGCGCCATCACCAGCGCCATTAGCGCATTGGCGGACGTTGTCGAACGCTGTTCGGCAGTCGCTCGAAACGCAAAAGGGGCGCCCCTCTCGCGACGAGAGGGGCGCCCCTTTTTCAACCCTGTGCTTAGTAGCGGTAGTGGTCGGGCTTGAACGGCCCTTCGACCGGCACGCCGATATAGTCGGCCTGCTTCTTGGTCAGTTGGGTCATCTTCACGCCCAGCTTTTCGAGGTGAAGCGCCGCGACCTTTTCGTCGAGGTGCTTGGGCAGGACATAGACGTCGTTCTTGTAGTTCTCGCTCTTGGTCCACAGCTCGATCTGCGCGAGCGTCTGGTTGGTGAACGATGCCGACATCACGAACGACGGGTGGCCGGTCGCGTTGCCCAGGTTCACCAGGCGGCCCTTGGACAGGATGATGATCTGCTTGCCATCGGGAAATTCGACCAGGTCGACCTGCGGCTTCACTTCGGTCCACTTGTAGTTCGAGAGAGCTGCGATCTGGATCTCGCTGTCGAAGTGGCCGATGTTGCACACGATGGCCATGTTCTTCATGCCCTTCATGTGATCGGCAGTGATCACATCGGCATTGCCGGTCGCCGTGCAGAAGATGTCGGCGCGCTTCACCGCCTCTTCCATCGTCACGACTTCATAGCCTTCCATCGCCGCCTGCAGTGCGCAGATGGGATCGATTTCGGTCTCGAGGACGCGCGCGCCGCCGTTACGCAGCGATGCGGCCGAACCCTTGCCGACGTCGCCGAAACCGGCAACGCAGGCGACCTTGCCCGCCAGCATCACGTCGGTGCCGCGACGGATCGCGTCGACCAGCGATTCCTTGCAGCCGTAGAGGTTGTCGAACTTCGACTTGGTCACGCTGTCGTTCACGTTGATCGCGGGGAACGGCAGTTCGCCCTTCTTGGCGATCGCGTACAGACGGTGGACGCCGGTGGTCGTCTCTTCCGACACGCCCTTGATCGTCTTGACGGTCTCGGTGAGATAGCCGGGCTTGCGGGCGATGAATGCCTTCACCGCGCGCTGCATCTCGATCTCTTCCTCGTTCTCGGGCTCGGCAAACGACTGGCCGGCCTCGAGCTTGGCGCCCCACAGCGCGAACATCGTCGCGTCGCCGCCGTCGTCGAGGATCATGTTGCAGGTCTCGTCGCCCCAATCGAAGATCGAGCCGACATAGTCCCAATACTCGGCCAGGCTCTCGCCCTTGATCGCGAAGACGGGCACGCCCGATGCGGCGATCGCAGCGGCCGCATGGTCCTGCGTCGAATAGATGTTGCACGTCGCCCAACGGACCTGCGCGCCGAGCGCGGTCAGCGTCTCGATCAGCACTGCGGTCTGGATCGTCATGTGGAGCGATCCGGTGATGCGTGCGCCCTTCAGCGGCTGCGACGCGCCGAATTCCGAACGCAGCGCCATCAGGCCCGGCATTTCGGTTTCGGCGATGTTGATTTCGGCACGGCCGAAATCGGCCAGGTTGATGTCGGCGACTACGTAGTCGTTCTTCTCAAGCACAGCGGCGCTGGCCATGGCGGGCGTCTCCAAATCGGTGGAATTGCGCCCGCCCCTAGCCGTTCAAACCGTCGGAAGCAAATATAAAGATATCTTTATATCGCTTACTTGCGACCTCGTGCCGCCACTTGGACCAAGCCCGCCTGACGGTAGGCCGGTGCCTGATTGTCCGCCATGATGATCGGCGCGCGGCATACACCCTCCGGCGTCAGTGGAACGACGCCTGCCCGCTCGGCCAAGGCGATCAGTGCCTCCGACGTCTGGGGCTCCGCAGTCGCCGCCTGTGCGATCGACGCAAGCGATGCGCAGCTCAATTGTTCGGCAGTGCCGGCGCCATAACGATTGGCAACCTGCGTGATGTAGCGGTCGAGCTGGTTCGCCCCTTCGCGTTCGCCATAGGCTGCCTTGAAGCGCGCACCCAGCATGCGGTTCATCTCCGACAGGCTGCCGCGGTGGCGCATGACCATCGTGTTGTAATCGTTTGCAAGCTGGCGGCTCTCGAACCGGCAGCGCAGCGACGAAACCATCAGCATCGTGTCGAAATCGCGGACCTTTGCCGCTGCCACCTGCTGCGGCGTCCAGCATGCCGCCTGCGCCGAAGTACCCGCCAGCGCCGCAATCGCACCCGCAACCAAAAGCGTCTTTTTCATGTTGTAGACCCCGTTCCCATTGCCCGGGCCGAATGTCGCAATCCCCGATTGCACAAACCTAAATCGTTACGGTTAACGAACCTTGCATTACGGTTTCATCGGGGACAGGGCAGACCACCGAAGGAGAAGGCTTATGACGATCAAGGTTGGTGACAAACTCCCCGCTGCTTCGCTGACGAAGGTTACGGCAGACGGCCCCGAAGCTGTTTCCACGACGGATTATTTTGCAGGAAAGCGGGTCGCACTGTTCTCGGTACCCGGCGCTTTCACACCGACCTGTTCCGCCAAGCATTTGCCCGGGTTCGTCGAAAAAGCATCCGAACTGAAAGCGAAAGGTATCGACGAAATCGCGGCAACCGCGGTCAACGACGCGTTCGTGATGGGCGCATGGGCGAAAGCCGGTAACGCCGAATCGATCACCATGCTGTCGGACGGAAATGCCGAGTTCGTGAAAGCGCTCGATCTCACCATGGACGGCAGCAAGTTCGGCATGGGAACGCGCGGCCAGCGCTTCTCGATGGTCGTCAACGACGGCGTCGTCGAGCAGCTCAATGTCGAGGCCGGTGGCGAATTCCGCGTCAGCAGCGCCGAGTACATGCTCGAACACCTTTAAGGTCGTGACGCCTCCCCGGATTGCGATCCGGGGAGGCCGACTTGCGGCTGCAACGTGCCGCGCGTAACAATCGCCCATGACAGCAAACACGAAAACACCGACCGGGCGCGAAATCGTCGCGCAACTCGACGCTCTCTTTACCGCCGCAACCGCACGGCTTCGCGCAGCCATCGAGGCCTATGTCGCGCACGGCACCCGCCCCGACCCCGCCTCACGCAGCGACGGCAGTTTCACCTATCCGGAAATCCGCGTCACCTATTCGGGCGAAGACGAGGAGCGGCATGCACCGCTCCGCTCGTTCGGGCGGCTGACGCAGCCGGGGCATTACGCGATCAGCGTCACGCGCCCTGCCCTGTTCGCCGATTACCTGACCGAACAGCTCGACCTGCTGATGGACGATTACGACGTGACCGTCGAAGTCGGCCAATCAACTCAGGAAATCCCGTTTCCCTACGTGCTCGATGCGGAGATGGATCTGAAAGGGGTGACGCCGACAGAATTGTCGCGCTGGTTCCCCGCGACCGAACTCGCCAACATCGGTGACGAGATCGCCGACGGTATCTTCACGGCGGATGCGGCGCGCCCCCTCGCCCTGTTCGACGGCCTACGCACCGATTTCTCGCTGGCGCGCCTGCGGCATTATACTGGCACCCCTGTCGAGGATGTGCAGCGCTATATCCTCTTCACGAATTACCACCGCTACGTTGACGAATTCGCACGCTGGGCACTGAGCCAGCTGGGGGGCGACTCGCCATATACCCATCTTTCGGGCGCTGGCGGCGTAAGGGTTACTCGCGACACGCACGATCCCGAAAGCGCAATCGCGGTCGACGCCTGGCGACGGCACCAGATGCCGGCCTGGCATCTGTGCGCACCTGACAATTCGGGGATCACCTTGGTCAACATCGGCGTGGGGCCGAGCAACGCCAAGACGATTACCGACCATCTGGCGGTGATGCGGCCGGAAGCCTGGCTGATGATCGGCCATTGCGGCGGCCTGCGCCCCAGCCAGCGCATCGGCGACTACGTCCTTGCGCACGCCTATCTGCGCGACGACCATGTCCTCGACGACGTCCTGCCGCCTGAAATCCCGGTGCCCGCCATCGCCGAAGTCCAGCAGGCGCTGGCCCGCGCGGCGGAGACGGTATCGGGCGAAAGCGGCGACACGCTGAAGCGCCGCCTGCGCACTGGCACGATCGTGACGACCGACGACCGCAACTGGGAGTTGTTCTTCTCGAAGTCAGCGCTGCGCTTCTCGCAGAGCCGCGCGGTGGGCATCGACATGGAATCTGCAACCATTGCGGCCCAGGGTTATCGCTTCCGCGTTCCGTACGGCACGCTGCTCTGCGTCTCTGACAAGCCGTTGCACGGCGAACTCAAGCTGCCCGGCCAGGCCAATCTGTTTTACGAGCGTGCAATCGCCGAGCACATGAAGATCGGCATCGAGGCCTGCAACGAACTGCGGCGCGAGGGCAGCAAGCTTCACTCACGCAAGCTGCGCGCCTTCAACGAGCCGCCGTTCCGGTAAGGATCAGGCGGCGCGTTTCCTGCTGCCACGTGCCTGACCCACCTTGCGATTCTTGAGGGTGTTGAACACCGGCGCTGTCTGGGCGACACCGCTCGCCGGAATCGCCCCTTTGGGCGCCAGCGAGTCGTTAATGCCCGGCAGTCCGGCGAGCGCCAGCATATATTGCGACGCGCGGTGGCTGGTGCACAGGCCGCCATTCCCATCGCTGACCAGCCGTTGTTCGAACTCCACACCCTGCTGATGCTTGTGTGAGCGGCGGACCGTCGCAACGACGATCTGGCCTTCGCCGAAGTCGACGACGAATTGCGTGCCGACGGGGACTTCGACCAGCCCCTCCATCAGGGCACCGGTGGTCGAGATGTTGCGGATGACGACCGGATAATAGTGATCGCCGTGGATCGCGCCTGCCTGGCGGAAGACCGACTGGCGCTCGTTGCGCTGGCGGGCCGGACCTGACGGTTCGATAACCCAGTCACCAGCATTCAACCGCTCGCATAGTTCGGTATTCGAAACCGCCTTGCTGTAGATATAGCCCTGGATGTGGCTAACGTTGAGCTTACGGACCAGCTCGAGCTGGTCGAGTGATTCGATCCCCTCGGCCGTCGTGTCCATGGACAGGGCTTCCGCCAGCGCCACGATCGCGGCGATGATCGCACCGTTACGCGACCCTTTTTCGGTCGCGCCGCGTACGAAGCTCTGGTCGATCTTGATCTTGTCGAACGGCGCCGTGCGCAGATAGCCGAGCGACGAATAGCCCGTGCCGAAATCGTCGAGCGCAAGGCGCACGCCGATGTCCTTCAAGACCTCGAACGTCTGGTCGGTTTCCTCCGAGTCGCTCAGGAACACGCCTTCGGTGATTTCCAGTTCGAGACGCCCCGGGGCCAGGCCGGTGCCGGCTAGAACTGTCCGGACGAGGTCTGGAAATGCCTCGTTGGCGAACTGGACGGGCGACAGGTTGACCGCGACCTTCAGGTCCTGCGGCCATTTCGCCGCGTCTTCGCAGGCCCGGCGCAGCGTCCATTCGCCAATCTGTTCGATGAGGCTGGTTTCTTCCGCGATCGGGATAAAGAGCGCCGGCGAAATCGGTCCGCGCTTGGGGTGGTTCCAGCGGATCAGTGCCTCGACGCCCTTGGCGCAATTGCTCTTCGCACAGACGATGGGCTGGTAGAACAGTTCCATCTCGCCCTTGGCGACAGCATCGCGCAGGTCTTCTTCCAGGACACGCTTGTCCTCGGCCGCGCGCAGCAGTTCGCCCGAGAAGAAGCGGAAGCGCCCGCGACCGCCGCCCTTGGCGGCGTAGAGCGCCAGATCCGCGTTCCGGATAACGTCTTCGCTCGTGACCCCGTCGAACGGGCTGATCGCAATGCCGATCGATGCGCCGATGATGCAGCGCGACCCCTCGACCGAATAGGGTTGCGACAGGCTGTTGATGATCTCGTTGGCAAGGGCGCCCAGCGCGCCGCGATCGTCCCTGTCGGGCAGGATGATCTGGAACTCGTCACCACCCAGGCGGCAGAGCTTTTCCTTGTCGCCGATGATCTTCAGCAGGCGTTCGGCGACCTGTTTCAGCAACGCGTCGCCGGCCGGATGGCCCAGCGTATCGTTGACCTGCTTGAAGCGGTCGAGGTCGATCAGCATGACCGAACAATGGCGTCCGGTCCGCTCGAAATTGGCGAGGGTGTTTTCAAGGACCTCGGCCATGCGGCGCCGGTTGGGTAACCCCGTGAGCGCGTCGTACATCGCAAGCTGCGAAACCTGTTCGGAAGAGCGCCGCTGCTCAGTCACGTCGATGCCGCTGCCCCGATAACCGGTAAATTCGCCGTGTTTGTCGAACTGCGGGCTTCCGGAAATTTCCCACCAGCACCCGCCGTGCGACCCTGCGGCTTCCAGGGTCAGCTTCGAGAACTTGGTCTTGCGCGCGAGTACGAACGGCAGGGTCCGGTGTGCGCGGTCCGGGTCGTTCTGGGGAATGAACAACTCTGCGAAGGGTGTTCCGACCGCGGGCTGTGCCTTGCGCCTGAAGCCTGTAGATACGCTCTCCGAGAGATAGGTCAGGTTTCCGTCGATATCGGTTGCCCAGAACCAGCCCTGCCCGGATTCTTCGTGCGTTCTCAGGATGAGAAGCGCCTCGTCACGCTGATGGGAAAACCCGCCGGAACCGCCGCGTTCGAAACGCAACCTCAATCCGCCCAGCAAGCGCCGGGCGGGACCGTTACGACCAGTTGCATCTTCCATCACGCGCGGTTCGGCGTCGATGGTTCCCATTGCGGTTCTTTCTATCGGAGTCTGTTCACCTTCATCTGCTGCTAACCGCCACTCGTTGCGTATCGGTAAATAGCGCCCGTAAAATGCGGAAATTCAGCACAATTTGTGTAAAATTGCGCAACGGCAAATACACAAAGAAAAAGCCGCGGCGTCACCGCCGCGGCTTTTCTGTCATCTCAGTTCGAAGGCTGTAGGCGTGTGGCCCGATCAGGCCGCGTCGCCGACCGCTTCTTTCTTGGCATAGACGCGCACCGGTTCCTTCGATCCCGCAACGACATCCTTGTCGATCATTACCTCGTCGACGCCGTCCATGCTGGGCAGGTCGAACATCGTGTCGAGCAGGATCCCCTCGAGGATCGACCGCAGGCCGCGCGCGCCGGTACGGCGTTCGATGCCCTTCTTCGCGATCGAAACGAGCGCGTCATCTGTAAAGCCGAGTTCCACGTCCTCCATCTCGAACAGCTTGCGATACTGTTTGACGAGAGCGTTCTTCGGCTCGGTCAGGATCTTGACCAGCGCATCGGTGTCGAGGTCCTCGAGCGTCGCGATGACCGGCAGGCGGCCGACGAACTCGGGGATCAGGCCGAACTTCAGCAGATCTTCCGGCTCGCACTTCTGCAGCACCTCGCCCGTACGACGCTCGTCGGGCGCGGCGACATGCGCGCCGAAGCCGATCGACTTGCCCTGGAGGCGGTCGCCGATGATCTTTTCGAGGCCCGAGAAGGCGCCGCCACAGATGAACAGGATGTTCGTCGTGTCGACCTGCAGGAATTCCTGCTGCGGATGCTTGCGGCCGCCCTGCGGCGGAACGCTGGCGACCGTGCCTTCCATCATCTTGAGCAGTGCCTGCTGGACGCCCTCACCGCTCACGTCGCGCGTGATCGACGGATTCTCGGCCTTGCGGCTGATCTTGTCGATCTCGTCGATGTACACGATACCGCGCTGGGCACGCTCGACGTTGTAGTCCGACGCCTGCAGCAGCTTCAGGATGATATTTTCAACATCCTCACCCACATAGCCCGCTTCGGTCAGCGTGGTCGCATCGGCCATGGTGAACGGCACGTCGAGGATGCGCGCGAGCGTCTGCGCGAGCAGCGTCTTGCCGCAGCCGGTGGGTCCCACGAGCAGGATGTTCGACTTGGCCAGTTCGACGTCGGCACCCTTCGCGCCGTGGTTCAACCGCTTGTAATGGTTGTGCACCGCCACCGAGAGGACCCGTTTCGCCTTCTTCTGGCCGATGACATAATCGTCGAGCACGTCGCAGATTTCCTGCGGCGTGGGCACGCCGCCGTCTTTCTTGGACGACAGTGCCGACTTCGTTTCCTCGCGGATGATGTCGTTGCACAGGTCGACGCATTCGTCGCAGATGAACACCGTCGGTCCCGCGATGAGCTTGCGCACCTCGTGCTGCGACTTTCCGCAGAACGAGCAATAAAGCGTGCTCTTGGAGTCGCTGCCGCTGAGTTTCGTCATTCTAATCAATCCCAGGACCGGCGGTGTCTCGCCGGTGTCACACATGTTACCGCGAAGAATCTAACGGGCAATGCTCAATATCGGTTACCGGTTGCTCACTCTTCGGTGGCGACCGGACGCTTGTCCATCACGTCGTCGACCAGGCCGAACGCCTTGGCTTCGTCGGCTTCGAGGAAATTGTCGCGATCCATCGCGCGCTCGATCTCTTCCACCGTCTTGCCCGTGTACTTCGCATAGAGTGTGTTGAGCCGGTGGCGCATCCGCAGGATTTCCTTGGCCTGGATCTCGATATCCGATGCCATGCCCTGCGCACCGCCCGACGGCTGGTGGATCATGATCCGGCTGTTGGTCAGCGCCACGCGCTTGCCCGGCGCACCCGCCGAAAGCAGGAAAGAACCCATCGATGCCGCCTGGCCGATGCAAACCGTGCCGACGTCCGGACGGATGTAGTTCATCGTATCGTGGATCGCGAGACCCGCGGTCACGACGCCGCCCGGCGAATTGATGTACATGTAGATGTCCTTCTTCGGATTTTCCGATTCAAGGAACAGCAACTGCGCGGTGATGACGGAGGCCATATGGTCCTCGACACCGCCGGTCACGAAGATGATGCGTTCGCGAAGCAGGCGCGAATAGATGTCGAAACTGCGCTCGCCGCGCGTCGACTGCTCGATAACGATGGGAACGAGGCCGCCAATAATGTCGGCGTGATCGGGGGTGCTCATGGGAGAGTTCTGTCCTGGTAGCCTTTTGCGATGGACAACATCGGCGGTCCATCGTCCCGGTTCAAGTGGGGATTAGGAAACTGATTCCGGCGCCCGGTGCTGAAGATAGGCCAGACGGCGCACTTCCCGCCGGCCCCGAACCACCGTGTCGAGGATCAGCCCTGCAAAAAAGTTGAGGAAAGCGACGATCATGAGACCCGTCGCCAGGATCGCGGTCGGGAAGCGCGGAACGGTATTGGTCTGCACATAGGTCACGACCAACGGCACGGCGAGGATGACTGCCATCAACGCGAAAACCAGTCCGATGAATCCGAAAAAGGCCAGCG
The DNA here is from genome assembly GCA_040388515.1 of Pseudomonadota bacterium. Taxonomy (GTDB): domain Bacteria; phylum Pseudomonadota; class Alphaproteobacteria; order Sphingomonadales; family Sphingomonadaceae; genus Sphingomonas_O. The sequence goes on from JAZKBQ010000017.1 coordinate 145,271, forward strand.
GCCGTTCGAACCGCGCCAGCATTGCGATGGTGCGCAGGATGCGCCAGCCGTCGGAATAGGTGCTGAGCTTCGACACCGACCCTTCCGGACGTGCAGCATAGGCAGTCACGATCTCGGCAGTTGGCATCTTGAGTTCGAGCGCATGGACGCTGATCTCGGTCTCGATCTCGAATCCTGCCGACAGGACTGGGAAGCTTTTCACGAACCGGCGCGAGAACACGCGGTAACCCGACAGGATGTCGGTGAACGTCCGCCCGAATACCTGGGCAAGCATGCCGGTGAGCATCGCATTGCCCAGACGGTGTCCACGCCGGTACGCCTCGTCGACTTCCGACTTGCGTGCGCCGACCACCATGTCGAGCTGTTCGTCGACCAGCCGCGCGACTAGCGCGGGCGCCGCCGCCGCCTCATAGGTCGCGTCGCCATCGGCCATCACATAAATGTCGGCATCGATGTCGGCGAACATCCGCCGGACGACATTGCCCTTGCCCTGCATGCGCTCGGTGCGGACGACCGCGCCGGCGGCAGATGCAACTTCCCGCGTCCGGTCGCTCGAGTTGTTGTCGTAGACGTAGATCGTCGCCGTCGGCAGCGCAGCACGGAAATCCGCGATGGTCTGCGGGATCGCGGCTTCCTCGTTGTAGCAGGGAAGCAGGACGGCAATGCGGTGGGTCATCGGGGCCTCATACCGCAAACGAGGTTAATGCCCCGTCATTTCCGCGAAAGCGGGAAATGGCGGGGCAGAAAATCAGGCTTACGCCTTCTTCTTGGCCGGTGCCTTCTTGGCCGGCTTTTCGGCCGGAGCCGCTTCAGCCTTGGGCTCGGCGGCTTTCTTTGCCTTGGTGGCAGGCTTCGGCGCAGCGGCTTCGGCTACGGGCTCTTCAGCCTTTGCCTTCTTCGGTGCTGCGGCCTTCTTGGCCTTCGGCTTTTCGTCGTGCGAATGGTCGTGTCCGCAGCCCGGACCATGGACATGCCCTTCTTCGGCCTCGATCTGCGATTCGAGGTCGGCACGTGTGGTCGCGCGGTCGGTGATGTCGGCCTTCGAGAACAGGAAGTCGACGACCTTGTCCTCGTAAAGCGGCGCGCGGAGCTGTGCGGCGGCCATCGGCTCGTTCTGCAGGTACTGGACGAAGCGTTCGCGATCCTTGGGATCGTACTGCATCGCCGCCTGCTGGACGAGACGGTTCATTTCCGCCTGGCTGATCTCGATGCCATTGCCCTGGCCGATTTCGGAAAGCAGCAGGCCCAGGCGCACGCGGCGCTCGGCAATGCGGCGGTAGTCGTCGCGTTCGGCTTCCATTTCCTTGCGGGCAGCCGCCGGATCGGGCTCGTGACCGGCTTCATGCTCCAGCTGGCGCCAGATCTGGTCGAACTCGGCATCCACCATCGACGGCGGCACCGGGAAGTCGTGCGACGAGGCGAGCTGGTCGAGCAGCGTGCGCTTCATATGGGTGCGCGTCAGTCCGTTCAGTTCCTGCTCGATCTGTCCCTTGAACAGTTCGCGCAGCTTCTCGAGGCTTTCGAGGCCGAGCGACTTGGCGAAATCGTCGTCTGCCGCTGAAGCCTTTGCCGTCTGGACCTTCTTGATGACCAGGTCGAACGTCGCGGGCTTACCGGCGAGATAGGCCGCCTGGTATTCCTCGGGGAACGTCACCTTGATCGTCTTCTCGTCGCCGGCTTTCACGCCGACCAGCTGGTCCTCGAAACCGGGGATCAGGCGACCGCTGCCGATCTCGATCGACATGTCTTCGCCCTTGCCGCCGTCGAGTGGTTCGCCGTCGACCTTGCCCAGGTAATCCATGACGACGAGGTCGCCGGTCGCTGCCTTATGCTTCGCATCGGCGTCTTCGAACGCCTTCTGCTGGGAGACAAGCTTGCCGACTTCGGCGTCGATTGTCGCATCATCGGCCTCGACCGTCAGGCGTTCGAGCTTGATGCCGTCGATCTTTGGCGCGGGCACGTCGGGCAGGATTTCCAGCGCGACCTTCACTTCGGCATCCTTGCCGTGCGCGTAATCTTCGCCGAGTTCGACCGACGGCTGCATCGCGGGGCGGAAGCCCTTATCGCTGACCAGCTTCGAAACGCCGTTCTGGATCGCCGTGTTGAGCGCGTCGGCCTGGATCGCCTCGCCGTGCATCTTGCGGATCAGATTCGCGGGAACCTTGCCGGGGCGGAAGCCGGGCATGCGCACTTGCGGCGCAACCTTCTTGACCTCTGCATCGACCATCGCCTCGATGTCCTTGGCGGGGATGGTCAGCGTGAAGGCGCGCTTCAGGCCTTCGTTCAGCGTCTCGGCAATGTTCATCGGTCTTCTACAATCTCTCTCTTAAGGCAGCCCGTCGCTTGCGCTCGGGAGTCGCCAGCCAAAATCGTCCCCCCGGACGATTTCGAACCGTGGCGACTGGTGCGGGCGAAGGGACTCGAACCCCCACATCTCTCGATGCCAGAACCTAAATCTGGTGCGTCTACCAGTTTCGCCACGCCCGCATACAAGCGCCGACAAGGCGCGGGTCCATAATGAGGGTTGTGCCGGAGGGCAAGGGAGCGAAAGCGGGTTTCGGGGCGTTCAGTTCGCGAAGGAGAGACACCATGGCAACCGTGCCCACCCCCGAACCCGATTACGGCCCCGTCGACAGCCCGCCGCAACCGACGGCACCTCCCAGCGAACTGCCGCCCATGCCCGACGATGTCGATGAACCGGCGCCGGTGAACGACCCGCAGAGCTGAACGTCAGCCGATCTTCGCGGTTTCGACAAGCTTGCGATAGGCGGCGACATCGCGGTCGAAGTAATAAATGGCCGGGGCTTCATAAGTGATCAGGTAAAGCTTGCCGTTGATGATCGCCCCGGTCGCTTCTCCGTTCCGCTTCACTTCCTCGTCCTGCTGGACGAAGCTGTAGGAGAAGCGGACGCCCGGCTGTCCGGCGAAGGTCGCCGGTTCCACGTTACCGATCGAGAACAGCGAAGTGCCGGACGCGATCCGGTAGCTGCCCTCGAACATCTGGACGATGTCGGGGAGAAGCATCTTCGACGAGAATTTCGGGAGAGGCCGGTTCTTCTTGTCGATCTCGCGGAACAGCGTGCGACCGTCCTCGATGCCCGCGTAGAAGCTCAGGTCGTTGAGCGACAGCCCGTCGAGCGTCCAGCTTTCGGCGTTCCGGCCGATCTTGGCGCCAAGACGGTTCCAGTCGTTGGGCGGAACGACGCTGAGGCCCAGCTTGCCCACGGGTTGCTTCGTGCCGGTCGGCATGAGTTTATATCCGGCGACCGCTGGGGATGCGGAGAGCGCGAGCGCCGCCGCGAAAACGATCCACCTCATGCCTTCACCCCTGCCATCATTGCCATCATTGCCCTGTCTTTCGCCTGTGGCGCCCGTTCGAGATATGTCTTGAGCGCTTCCTGGCCGCCGCTCGCGTCGCCGCTACGCAGCAACGCGAGGCCTAGCCCACGGTAGACCTCGACCGGTGCTCCGCCCTTCGCGACCGCATCGCGATAAAAACCCGCAGCCTTGGCGAAATCGTCCGGCGCACCCCGTGCCCGATAGAGTTCGCCGCGCGCGTAAAGCAGGTCGCCGGTCCACCCCGCCGATGCCAGCTGGCCCAGCAGCAGATCCGTCGCCCCGAAATCGTTGAGCTTCACCTGGTCGTCGATGAGGTCCGCCCACCACGGCGCAAGTGCCGCACGATATTCCGCCGCATTTTCCGCGACGGCCGTCGGGCTCGCCAAGGCGGCTGCCTGCTTGGTCAATTCGGCCTGCCGCTCGGCGCTTGCGGGGTGGGTTGCGAACATGCCGCCATCCTTGCGCCGCTTTTGCTTGCGTTCGGCGGCGGTCGCATCCGCCTCGGCCAGGATCTGCCCCCAGATGCGCGATGCGGCGCGCGGATCGTATCCGGCCTTTGCCAACAGCGGCAGCGACCCTGCGTCCGCTTCCCGCTCCATCTCGCGCGTGTTGGCATAGAGCGATCCGATCATGCCCACCTGCGCGACCGTGATCGCGCCTGCGGCCGCGAGCCCGCCGAACGGGATGATCGACATCCACGCCATGGCGTTCGTCTTGTTCTTGGCATCGCGAAAGCCCTTCACCGAATGGCGCGCGTGATAGTGCATGTATTCATGGCCTAGGACGGCCGCCAGTTGCGCCTCGTTGCGGGTGCGCAGGAACAGGCCGGACCAGACCTGCATCATGCCGTTGGGCGCCATGCTCGCGTTGAAATAGGGTGTGCGGACGATGTAGATGCGCACGCCGCGGCACTCGCCCTGCCCCACCGTCCTGCAGAAAACCTGCCGGACATAGGCGTTAAGCGCGGGATCACGCATGATGAAGTTCGATGTCTTCATCTGCCGCTCGTACTCGTCGACCTGCATCCACAGGCCGCGCTCGTCGGCATCGACGGGCTGATAACCGCCCGTCGCCGTGACCGTGATATCGGGCGGGGGTTGCGACGGCGGCGCGGTGGCAGCAGTCAGGAGCAGCGCGAGCGCCGCCATGCGCTTCATTTTGCCGCGACCTGATCCGCCTTGGGCGCTTCGCCCGGACGCGTCGGCATGGAGGCCATGATCGCATCGACCATGCCTTGCGCCCCGTCCTTCTCGCGCACATCGCCTTTCGACCCGCGCAGCACGTTGAACCAGACCACGTTACCCGTCGAAAGCTCGACCAATGAGGCGTAGGCGACGTGTGTACCGCCCGGCACGATCATGCAGAACCCGACGATGCAGCCGAGCATCCCGGCCACCTGCGTCGCCTTGCGGCTGGCGCTTGCGAAATTGTCTCGTGTGAAAAGGAACAGGGCGTAATTGCCACCCGACAGGTTACCGATCTTCTGGGCGCCCGGTCCCATCGTCCAGTCGAATTTGTCCTTCTTCGTCGGCAGTTTCGACCCGTAATATTTGTGCTCGATGATCGCGTTCGCGACCGCCTGGTGCAGGGTCGTGTAATCCGCGACGACCTGCGCACCGTCGCCTGCCTGTTCGTCGATAACCTTCAGGTCGATCTTCTTGGCGGTCGCATTCGCTGCAAGCGCCTCGGCCAGATTGGCACGCGCGGCCTTGGTCCAATCGGCATTCGGCTGCGGCAGTCCGCCCGCCGCAAGTTCGCCAACGTCCGTGTCGGGCCGCATCAACACGATGGTGACGACCTTATCCTTCGGAAGCGCATAGCCAGATGCGGTGACGGCTTTGGTGCCGGCAATGGCCGGACCAGCGAATATCGCGGACGCGAGCGCCAGCGCCGAAACAATCCCCTTCATGCAACCCCCGCTTCCGGCCCGACTCTGCGGCCGTTGCCCTAGACCTAAGCGGGTTAAGGGAGGCTGATCAAGACGATGCTTTTCTAGGCGAGCGCCTTCTTCAGCAATTCGTTCACGACCTGTGGATTGGCCTTGCCAGCCATCGCCTTCATCGTCTGGCCGACGAAGAAGCCGAACAACGCTTCCTTGCCGCCCTTATACTGTTCGACCTTGTCGGCGTTGGCCGCGAGGATGTCGGCGATGACCGCCTCGATCGCGCCGGTGTCGCTGGTCTGCTTCAGGCCTTCGCGGTCGACGATCACGCCCGCGCTGTCGCCGGTTTCCAGCATCTTTTCGAAAACGGTCTTGGCCATGCTGCCCGAAAGCGTGCCGTCGCCGACCAGCTTCAACAATTCGCCCGCCTGAGCGGGGCTGACCGGTGAATCGGTAATGTCGCGGCCCATCCGGTTGAGCGCGCCGAACAACTCGCCCGTCGTCCAGTTCGCTGCTGCCTTGCCGTCGACACCCTCGGCAAGCAGCTGTTCGAACCAGGCCGCCGTATCGATGTCGGCGGTCAGAACGTCCGCGTTGTACGGCGAGATACCCAGCGCATCGGTAAAACGCGCGTGCTTCGCATCGGGCAGTTCGGGCAGGCTTGCCCGGCATTCCGCGACGAATTCCTCGGTCAGTTCCAGCGGCAGCAGGTCGGGATCGGGGAAATAGCGATAGTCGTGCGCATCTTCCTTCGACCGCATGGAGCGCGTCACGCCCTTGTCGGGGTCGAACAGCCGCGTTTCCTGGACGATCTTGCCACCGCTTTCGATCACATCGACCTGGCGCCGGGCTTCATGCTCGACGACCTGCTGGATGAAGCGGACCGAATTGACGTTCTTCGTTTCCGTCCGCGTGCCGAATTCGTCGCCGGGCTTGCGTACGCTGACATTCACGTCGGCACGCATCGAGCCCTGTTCCATATTGCCATCGCAGCTGCCGACATAGCGCAGCAGCTGGCGGAGCTTGCGGACATATTCGCCTGCTTCCGCCGGCGACCGCATCTCGGGCTTGGACACGATTTCCATCAGCGCAACGCCGGAACGGTTGAGGTCGACGTACGACATTGTCGGGTGCTGGTCGTGCATCAGCTTGCCCGCGTCCTGCTCGACATGAATGCGCTCGACGCCGATCGTCTTCGTGCCCTCGTCGGTCGTGACCGTGATCGATCCCTCGCCGACGAGCGGATGATAGAGCTGCGAAATCTGGTAGCCCTGCGGCAGATCCGCATAGAAATAGTTCTTGCGGTCGAACCGGCTCCATCGGTTGATCTCCGCATCGATGGCAAGGCCCGTGCGCACTGCCTGGCGGATGCACTCGCGGTTCGGCACCGGCAGCATGCCCGGCATCGCAGCGTCGATCAGGGATACCTGCGTATTCGGCTCCGCGCCGAAAGCCGTGGCAGCGCCGGAAAAGAGCTTGGCATTGGACGTGACCTGGGCATGGACCTCCAGGCCGATCACGACCTCCCAGTCCCCGGTTGCACCCTTGATGCGGTAGCTGCTGCTCGTCTCTGTCGTCATGCGGGCCGCTTTAGCGCGCCCTGCCCCCCGCCCGTCAACCGCGCGACGCAATCCATCGCGAGGAAAATGAGCAAGCTGGCGATCACATAGCGATAGCGGACGAGCGGCTGCGACAGCAGATAGGGCAATGGAAGCAATACGATGGGCGGAACGAGATAGAGATAAATCCACTGCCGCCGAATGAGCGCGACAGACAGTCCGGCCAGCGCCAGCACCGCGATGATATCGACCAGCACGATCCGTAGCGGCGTGGTGATATCCGGCGGCCCGCTGTGCAACCACATCCACGCAGGCGGCAGGAAGAACTCACGGGCGTGGCGCGCCCAGATCGCCGCCGCATCGCCGGGGTGTGTGGCCACCCAGCGCCATGTCGCGTCACCCAGCCCGCGTGCATAGGCCACCTCCCCGCCAGCAGCTTCGAGCGCCCGGTATGCGGGGTCGCTGCCGTGCGGATGAACCTCGGCCAGTCGCTGCAGGTAGATGGCCGCAGGATCAACCGGAGCGACCGCGGCTGGATGCGTCCCGATCGCGAATTCCAGTCCGAAATTGTCGCGGGTGAGGACCGGTGCGCCGACCGCCGCCTGATTGCGCAGTGCCCAGGGAAGGATCGTCAGGGCGAGCGCCACCCCGAGGATCGCAATCGCGCCAAAACGACCACGCCAGTCGAGCCTCCTCAGTGCAAAAATGGCGAGGATGGCGATCCCGCAGAACCCGGCAGTGGGTGAGAGCGCGACGATGAACGCGGTAAGGGCCGACAGGCCCAACAGATCCGCGATACTGGCCGTCCGCGTTTCCACGCGCACCGTCGCAAGTATCAGCAGCGCAAGTGCAAGCGCGGCATAGCCGTTCTCATAGACGCGCAGCGACCGCGCCTCGATCTCGATGTGCAGCGGGACGACGCAGATGATGAGGACCGCCGCACCCCGTGCGACGGCAGCCATGCCGAGCCGCGCGAACACACGATTCAATACGAACGCCGTTGCGACGATTGCCAGCGTGCTGAGCGCCGTAAGCACTACATTGCTGGCGGGCGTATCGACGCCGAACAGGCGATAGACCATGCCCGGGATCAGCACGGGCAGCGCGCCGACATGCGCCGTGAACCCGCTACCAGGGCGAAACGCGTCGGCGATTTCGCCCGTCCGCGCCCAGTGCATCGCGACATTTCGCAATTCGGTGTCGAGGCTGGGCAGATGGCCGGTAAGCGTCCAACCAAGTCGCTCAGCAATTCCGACAAGCGTCAGCAGCACGAAAGCAGCAGGCCGATCGGCGATCCACCTCAGGAACCGCCGCGCCGCCTTCAAGCGATCACCACCAGCTGTCAGGCCGCGCAGTGAACCCCGCGCGCTGTTCGATGGCGAGCCCTGCATTCAGCACGCCCTGTTCGTCGAGCGCCTTGCCTATGATCTGCAAGCCCAGCGGCAGCCCAGCGCCGTCGAGGCCGCCCGGCACGGACATCGCGGGCAATCCCGCAAGCGACGACGGTACGGTGAAGACGTCGTTGAGGTACATCGCCAGCGGATCGGCACTCTTTTCGCCCAGCGCGAACGCTGCACTGGGCGCTGTCGGGGTGAGCAGCAGGTCGCACGACTTCCACGCGTCATCGAAATCGCGCGCGATGAGGCTGCGCACCTTCGAAGCCTGTGTGAAATACGCGTCGTAAAACCCTGCCGAAAGGACGTAAGTCCCGATCATAATACGCCGACGAACTTCGGCACCAAACCCGGCAGCACGCGTCGCCGCGTACATATCCTGCAGGCCTGCGCCTTCGGGCAAATCGCGCAGGCCATACCGAACGCCGTCATACCGTGCGAGGTTCGACGAGGCTTCCGCAGGCGCGATGATGTAATAGGCTGGCAGCGCGTATTTCGTATGCGGCAGCGAGACTTCGACGACCTCGGCCCCCGCATCCTTCACCCAGGCAATACCGCGTTCCCACAATGCGTCGATCTCGGCAGGCATGCCATCGACGCGATATTCCTTGGGAATACCGATCTTCTTGCCGCGCAGGTCGCCCGAGAGCGCGCCTTCCCAATTCGGCACGGGCAGGTCGAGCGAAGTCGAGTCTTTAGGGTCGAACCCGGACATCGCCTCCAGCATGATCGCGCAGTCGCGCACATCGCGGGCCATGGCACCCGCTTGGTCGAGAGACGATGCAAAGGCGACAACGCCCCAGCGCGAGCAGCGGCCATAAGTGGGCTTTATGCCCGAAATCCCGACGAACGACGCCGGCTGGCGGATGGAGCCGCCGGTGTCGGTGCCGGTCGCTGCCGGACACAAACGTGCAGAGATCGCCGCAGACGATCCGCCCGACGAGCCGCCTGGCGCAAGCGCGGCATTGCCGCCATCCTTGCGCCGCCAGGGCGAAATCACATTGCCGAACGCGCTGGTTTCGTTCGACGATCCCATCGCAAACTGATCCATGTTCAGCTTGCCCAGCATCCCCGCGCCAGCTTCCCAGAGCTTGCCCGAGACAGTGGATTCATAGGTCGGCGTGAACCCCTCAAGCATGTGGCTCGCAGCGGTCGTCGTCACGCCCTCGGTGCAGAACAGGTCCTTCATGCCGATCGGTACGCCCGACATCGGCTTCAGGTCGCCCGATGCGCGCGCCTTGTCGGCGGCATCGGCGGCGGCAAGCGCATGGTCGGGTGTCTCGACGAGAAAAGCGTTCAGCGCCTTGGCGGCGGCGACGCGATCAATGAACGCGGTCGCGACTTCGCGCGCGGAAAAGCTGCCGTCGCGCACACCGTCGCGGATTCCGGCGATTCCAAGATCAGTGAGTTCGGACATCTATTCGATCACCTTCGGCACGCCGAAAAAGCCGTGTTCGGGCGCAGGCGCGTTGGCCAGTACCTTTTCGCGGACGTTGCCGTCGGTCACGACATCGTCGCGAAGGCGCAACGTGTTGGCGATAACCGCGGTCATCGGCTGCACCGACGACGTGTCGACTTCGCCCAGCTGCTCGATCCAGCCCAGGATGTTGTTGAGTTCGGGAACCATCGCCTCGATCTCGTCATCGCGCATGGCGATGCGCGCGAGCGACGCGATCTTTCTCACGATTGCACTATCGACTGACATGGAGGGGGCGGCTAGCAGCTAGCCTCCTGCCCTTCAACCACCGGAAACTCCGTGGCCCGCAAGTTCCTTTACCTCGTCGCGTTCTTTATCGTCTTGGCCATCTTGGCAGTATTCGCCTGGGTTTTGTTTCCGGGCCAAATTTCGCGCATCGCGTTCGTACCCTCGGCTGGCTTCGTCGAGCAAAAACCGATGGCGCCCAACATCTATGCCGACAAGGCGATGTGGTATGCGCGGCCCGACCTGCCGGGCAATCCTGCCGAGTGGCGGCCGGAGGGTTATGTCGAGGCGAAGCGGGAGCGCACCGCCGCCGTCTTCTTCATCCATCCGACCAGCTATCTCGACCGCGCCGCGTGGAACGCGCCGCTCGACGACAAGGCATCGCAAGACCTCGCCAGAACGTTCATTCGCGGCCAGGCGAGCGTATTTAATGGCGTCGGCGAAATCTGGGCGCCGCGATACCGGCAGGCGACGTTCGGATCGTTTCTGACGACGCAGGCCGAATCGGCGAAGGCGCAGGACGCCGCCTATCGCGATGTCGCACAGGCTTTCGAGGAATTCGTCGCCAACATCGGCCCCGATCGCCCGATCATCCTCGCCGGGCACAGCCAGGGCGCGCTGCACCTGACCCGATTGCTGCGTGAAAAGATCGCGGGCAAGGCGATCGCCGGGCGCGTCGTCGCGGCATACGTCGTCGGCTGGCCCGTATCGGTGGAAACCGACCTGAAGGCGCTGGGCCTCCTCGCTTGCGCACGTCCTGATCAGGCGCGCTGCGTCCTGTCGTGGCAAAGCTTCGCCGAGCCCGCCGACACCAGCATGGTGACCGAAGCCTATGACGCGACCACCGGCTTCGACGGAAAGCCGCGCATGGGCACGGCAGCACTGTGCACCAACCCCATCACCGGCACGCCGAACAGCACCGCAACGGCCGCGCAGAACCTCGGTACGCTCTTTCCCTCGGACGACCTGAAATCCGCAAAGCTCGAGGCGGGCCGCATATCCGCCCGCTGCGATGCCCGCGGATTCCTGCTGATCGGTCCTCCGCCCAAGGACATCAAGAACTACGTCCTGCCCGGCAACAACTTCCACGTGTTCGACTACAGCCTGTTCTGGTCGAACCTGCGTGCGGATGCCGCGCGGCGGCTGGCGGCATTCGGCGTGAAATCTTGACGCTTTGGCAGCGAAGCGCGTAGGGCGCGGCCCTCGCTTCGACGGCCCCTTCGTCTAGCGGTTAGGACGCGGCCCTCTCACGGCTGAAACACGGGTTCGATTCCCGTAGGGGTCACCAGCTTTTCGGGCTTTTTTGAGGGCCCATTTTCTCTTTTCCGAAATATCTCCGCAATATCCATCGTGAGCGCTCAGCAGACTTGTGTGGTTTATCAGGAAGAATCGGCGGGTCCTTCCCATGACCAAGGTCTGGTTAGCGGTGGGTGACCGCTGAATTATTGAGACTGCGTTTCCGACGGGTCTGCCGAAACGAAAACGGCCAAGGCGAACGCACAAGGCATTTGATGAGTGGCACTAGTTATCCGGCGACAGTGCCTCTTCAACGTTATGCGGAAAAATAGGCAAACGACGTCGCTTTTCAGTCATGGCGGTCCATAAGACGCGCCCTTCCTGCGCAATCGTGCGGCGCAGTTCAGCCCCTGATGGTCAGATCGCCCGTAGGCTCCGTTGAGCGAGCGCTGCGTCTAATCTCGGGAATACGAGCCGCGCATTGTATTCGAATATGGCATGTCGCTGTTCAGCGGTGATATCCAAGGCATCAATGTATCGTTTCGTGTCATCAAAGTGATAGCCCGTCGTTGGATCGATTCCACGTACAGCGCCGACCATCTCGCTTCCGAACAGGATGTTTTTGGTATCTATCACTTCCACAAGGAGATCGATGCCCGCTTGATGGTAGACACAGGTGTCGAAGAAGACGTTGCGCATCAGGTGATCTGCCAAGTCAGGCTTTCCGAGCATGTCAGCTAGCCCTCGATATCGCCCCCAATGATATGGTACGGCACCGCCACCATGCGGAATGATGAAGCGCAGGGTGGGATATCGCCCGAACAGATCGCCAGCCAGCAGTTGCATGAAGGCGACCGTATCCGCTGCAATGTAGTATGAGCCTGTGGCGTGCATTGCAGGATTGCACGAACCAGACACATGCAACATTGCCGGCACGTCGAGTTCGATCATTTTCTCGTATATTGGAAACCAGTAGGGGTCGGTCAGGGGCGGCGAATTGAAATGCCCGCCTGACGGATCAGGATTGAGATTGCACCCCACAAATCCCATCGAAATGCAGCGTTCAAGCTCTGTTGCAGATGCGGATAGGTCGTCGTCATATGTCTGGGGCAACATACAAACCGGCGAAAAATTTTTCGGAAACAGCGACGCGACCCTCATTATTAGATCGTTGCAACACTGCGCCCAGCGGATCGCTACCTGCCTATCGCCGACGTGATGTTCCATTGCGACAGCTCGGGGCGAAAAGATTGTCAGGTCAGCGCCGCGCTCTCTCTGCAATCGGAGCTGATTTGCTTCGACGGTCTCCCGAACTTCATCGTCGCTGATCTTGGGATAGCGAGGTGGAGGGTTTCCAAGTCGGAACGCGTCGACCTGCCGTTCCCGCCACGCTCCATGAGCTGCAGGCAAGACCGTGTGGTGTCCGTGGCAATCTATGATCACGAGGTTTCGTCCCCAAGTCGCAGGTAGATTGGGGTCATGAATTGACCGGCCTGCTCAATCATTTTCTAGCCATCTGAAGGATATTGATTTTCATCGACGGCTTCCAACCATTCGACGGTTTTTCCATCGAGCGATTCCTGAAGAGCTACATGCGTCATCCCGCTTGTAGTTGAAGCTCCGTGCCAGTGCCGGACATTGGCAGGGATCCAGACCGAATCGCCTTCAGCGATCGCGAATGCCTTTTCACCTTCCTCTTGGACCCATCCAGCCCCTTCAGTGACGAGCAACGTCTGACCCAAAGGATGCTTATGCCAATTTGTGCGCGCACCTTTAGCGAATATGACGGTAACGCCCGCTAACCGGGCTGGCGAAGGACGCTGAAACCTCGATACCATTTCGACATGACCGGTAAAATTTTCCGGGGGAGCAAGTGTTTGCTCGCAGCTCCCAAATTTCGTGACCAGCACCATGCCTATCCTCCGTTTTCAGCAGCGCGATGCCTGCAATATTGATTGCTTGGCTATCTTCGCCTTCAGTTAATCCATTCGATCTGCTCTTCGAAGCTCGGGATAAAGGCGGCTCCAGACCCCGGTCACGATTAAGGTCCCTACCCCGCCAAGCATTGCCGCCAGCGCGGGTCCAACAAACCGTGCAACCAATCCACTTTCGAACTCACCGAGCTCGTTTGATGCACCGACGAAAACGGAGGACACTGCTGCGACGCGTCCGCGCATCGGATCGGGAGTGGATAGCTGAATAAGTGTTTGACGTACGAAGACGCTCAACATGTCCGCGCCTCCTAAGATCGCAAGGGCACCGACCGACAGCCATAGGACTTGAGACACCGAAAAAACGATTGTCGCCAACCCAAAGACGGCAACTCCCCCGAACATCCAGGCCCCCGCCTTCGTGTGGACGGGACGGACGACGAGTACGACGCCCACGAGCGACGCGCCGATCGCAGGCGCTGCACGCATTAACCCGAAGCCCTCTGCACCGACATGAAGGATGTCTTTGGCAAAAACCGGCAAAAGCGCGGTCGCGCCGCCTAGCAACACCGCGAACAAATCGAGCGAAATGGCGCCGAAAACGATCTTGTTATGCCAAACGTAGCTTATACCCTCGCGGATCAGCGTCCACCGCGACCCGGGATTTACAACCGGTTGCGTATTTTTCCTGATCGATATGACGACAGCAAGCGCTAGTGAGTAAAGGAGAAGAGCACCAAAATATGCGTTCGCTGGTGATATCGCGACAAGCACGCCACCGACTGCAGGCCCCATGATGCGACCGAACTGCATAGCAAGCGAATTCCAAGCTATTGCTCTTGGTAATAACGACCTTGGGACTAGCATTGGACCCAATGCTGCCGTGGCAGGATTAGAGTAGGCTCTGAGCGCACCAAAGACAGCAGAGCCGCCGATCAGCAGGGGAATGGTGACCCAGTTTTGCCAACTTGCAACCGCCAGAAGTAAGCTCACTAACGCTTGCCCAGAGAGGCAGATTTTCAAGATCGTTTTGCGGTTGTGCCGGTCGGCCGTTTCGCCTCCGGGCAGCGTCAGCAGGAAAATCGGAGCGAAGGCGGCTAGTCCAACCAATCCTACAAGGAATGCGCTCTTTTCGACTGACAGCGTTATTCGCGCGATGGCGTACACCTGCCAGCCAATCGCTATGCTTTGCACCTGGTTGGCGAAGATAGATGTGAAGCGGCATGTCCAGAACAGCAGGTAATCGCGCTGTTTAAGCAGCGCCTTGGCGCTCTCTGACTCAGATAGCAGAGCCGCTTGCTTGAGAGTCGGTACCTCAACCTCGGTACCGACATCACCGAGGGGTTTGGTTGCATCAGCCATCCAGGATCACCGGCATATTACAGCCAAGCGAGACCGCGGCGTGGTTTGCAATCCGCGTCTCAACGTCGCCCGCTTGCGTCTCCCAAGCGGGCTGACGCATCAATTAAACTTCACGGAAGCGGTCAGGAAAAATCGACGGCCGACGCGATCATAGAGATTAGGTTCAGAAAGCCCCGGCTGTCCGTTTGTCGTTTCGGGCTGTTTGTTCAAGGCGTTGATAATTCCGGCGCTGATGGAGAAGCGATCGTTGAACTTATAGCCCGCATTGAGGTCGACGTAGGTCACCGCATTCACGCCAGGCACAGTGGAGGCAGGGTTGGCCACCGTACTGATGTCTCTCATCGCACCGATGTATCGCAGCCTAACACCCAGATCCAAGTCTTTCACCGACCAGCCAATGCTCGCAAAAGCTTTGAGATCAGGGTGCGACCACGATTCCGAGTCTGCCGGCGAGGAACTGATGGCGGCCTGATTATTGCCGCTTACAGTACCGTTGAAATCGACCGGCGGTTGACTGATATCTTTCTGGATCAGGTACTTGGTGACCTTTGAAACAGTCAGGTTGAAGTTTAGCGTGCCAAGTTCGGGACTGAGGTTTACTCGCCAATCGAGTTGCGCGTCCCAGCCCGCCGTCTCGTAACTGAACAGGTTTTGCGACAGGGCATCGATCGAGTCGATCATGCCGGTATTCAACCGATGGATCGTTGCGCACGTGGGGTTAGTCGCGCTGTAGGTCGGATTTTGACCGTTCAGGTTGAAGCAGCTTTGAAGTTGTTGCGGGCCGGACACCGAGCCGATCGCATTGTTGATCTCGATATTGAAATAATCGAGCGAGAACGAAAGCCTTGAGGCGGGACGGATCACGATGCCTGCCGTAAGACTGTTTGCCTTCTCTGGTTGGAGATTGGGGTTGCCGCGGGACACTTGCTGAAAGGCCGAGCCCGTCGGGACGAAGGTGGCGTAGGCAGCCGAAGGAACGCCTTGCGCGATGCAGAGAGCCTGAACTTGAGCGGCAGAGGCTCCAGTCCTTGCGGGGTGCAGACTCGAGCAGGGATCTCCGCCGCCCGTGGCCACAGTTCCGAGTTGTCCGGCAGCGGAAAATTGCCCGGTGAACAATTCCCCGACGCTCGGCGCACGAATGGCTCGCTGCTGGCTTCCGCGAAGAAGGATCAGCGAGTTCACCTTCCAGAGAACGCTGGCCTTGTACGTGTCGGCTGGACCTGATGTATCGTAGTCCGAATGCCGATACGCGAGATCGACGCTGAATTCTTCGGCTACGGGAGAATTGCTCAGCAGCGGGATGAGCGCCTCAGCGAAAACCTCTTTCACCGTCTGCGAACCGGCTCCAGGCAGTACAGGCGCGGTCGTGCTCAAGCCGCCGGATGTGAGCTGAAGCGTTTGCAGTTGGACGTCCGGGGTCGTCGTGTACGCGTTGCGCCGATACTCGACACCGACAGCCGCACGAACGTCACCCGCCCAAGTCTTGAACAGCTTGCCTTGTAACTGGACCTGGCCATACTGCTGCTCAAACACATCGCGGCTGTCGACGTTGCGAGCGATGAACGCCTTGCACGCGTCGGATACAGGCGCTTGAGTGTTGAACAAATTCCAACCGCCCGCGCACAGGCTGTTGCCTGCGTCTGCCGCGATAAGGAGCGCAGCAAAATTTGCGGTGTTGATATAGTTGTTGGCGGTCTGCTTCGCGTCCGTTCGACCGATGGCGCCAAACGCATCCCACGTCCAATCACCGATCCCGAGTTCGCCCCTGAGCCCAACCAGCCCTTGCCACGTCGTGCTTCGCTGCTGGAACTCCTGAACACCAAGCTTATTGGTTCTTACCGAATACACGAACGTTGCATTCGGATTGGCGCGCGCGGCGAGCAGTGTGCGCAAGTCCGCCGGGATCGTTACGTTTGTTGGAGACACTAGAAAGCGCGGATTTGCGATGTTCGTTCCAGGTTGCGTCTGGCTTGTTTCGCCGTCCACGAAATTGAACTGACCATAAATTTCCATATTGTCCGTGAGGAAATAGTTGGCCTTACCGAAGACAGTCCAGCGCTTCAGCGGGAGCAGCGCACTGTTGTTCGACGTCGCGTCGCACTCGTTGGGCGTTAGGAACGTGTTGGTGAAATAGGTCGCGTTGTCGCCGATGCCAGCGTGAACTTTGCAATTGACCGTGTTGCTGGCGTTGCCCTGAGAGTAAAGGGTCCCATCAGGATTAACCGACAACGTGTCGCCGGGGAGCGGCGCGCGCGGCAGGCCGTAGCGCGTTATAAAAAGGGCATCGAGAGCGGCCTGCGTTATGCCGGAACTGTTTACCTGCCCGTCGGGGCCACGGCTGGTAATGTTGGACGGCGTGAAAAAATCGCGATTTCCGAGCCGTGTTTCACCGCGATTGAAATAACTCACCGAAAGGACGGCATTGTTGCGGTCTTCGCCAAGCGATGTTCCGGCAAGCCCGGAGAGATTGACGTACCTGGCGTCTCCAAGCTCGCTGATGCCGGCATCAGCGTCTAGCTGAAAACCGCGGACTTTTGATTTTGTCTTATAATTGACCACGCCCGAGATGGCGTCGGATCCGTATACCGCCGACGCACCACCGGTGATGATCTCAACGCTTGCGATCATGTTGGTCGGAATTGAATTAATATCGACGACGTTAAACGCATCGGACGGCTGCAGGCGACGACCGTCAAGCAGGACCAGCGTGCGAGAAGTCCCGAGCCCGCGAAGGTTCGTGGTTGATCGCCCTGCGCCGGGCGAAGGACCATTCACCTGACGAGATTGCCCAGTCGAGGCGACCGAAAGCTGCGGCATGAAATTGACGGTCTCTTCAAGCTGCGGCGTTCCGCTCGCTTTCAGGGTGCTTTCGCCAACCGTCGTAATCGGGCTCTCCGCCGCAAAATCCTTCCGGGCGATGCGCGAGCCGGTGACGATGATGTCGCTTACGGCCGGCGTTTGCGGCTGATCCGCGGGCAACACGGCTGGCGCAGCCTGAGCTGGCTGCGCTTGTGTTTGCGCAAGGGCCTGGGTCCCCGCTCCGCACATGAGCAACGCGATGAACGAACTCGTTTTCGAACCGGCTGATTTGCCAAAGGCCATGCCACCCTCCCAATAATCGGACGGCCCGGCGTTTGTCTCGGGTCCGCACAGATCTTTCCTATGGCGATGAGCTACGTGTGGAACGTGGATGGTTCAAACGAGTATATTTCATTTTTTTAAATCGACAAAGTGAATGAGTAGCTCGTTAGACGGATGCGTTTTCTGATTTTCCGGCAGTTGTCGGGATGTCGACGGCCTCAAAATATAAAAGCGATCTCGAACAATGCAGTAATTTCGTTTGCTGGAAACAGCGAAGAGTTGCGATCAGCCTTAGCCATAATGAGCGAGGGGTGTGCAGTGAATCGTCGCGATATGATCGCCGCAGGTGGCGCGTTAACCATCACCGCGGGATGCACCCCCAGTGAAGAACTGAAACGGCAACCCAACAAGCGATTGGCCATTTCGACAGCGAACGAGATACTGAGATTGAGCGTTGGCGGCGGCGGCGGCGCCGGCGGCTCCGAAATCATGAACGTGATGCTGCTGCTTTTCGACACCCTCGTCGCACTCGATGAACGGCTCGGTGTCGTCAGCCGCCTCGCGGTACGATGGTTTCGAACGAGTGAAACGGAATGGACGTTTAACCTTCATCCCGGCGTGACTTTTACGAACGGCGAGCGCTGCGACGCTTATGCCGTCGCCCATTCGATCCAGCATCTCGCATCGATGGTTCCAGCATACCGTTTTCGCAGTCAATGGGGTGAAGCTTGGCCGCCGTCGGCGCGCGTGGTCGACGACACAACCGTCGCGATCAGTACTCCGGTACCGCAGGTTACCCTTCCCCATTTGTTGAGCCGTGTGGAAATCATACCTCCGAGAGGATCGCAAGCGCCGGACTTCGCCAATCGTCCGGTCGGGAGCGGCCCCTACAAGGTGAAAGCGTGGACGCGCGGCGGGACCTTGCTGCTCGAGGCCAACAACCGATATTTCCTCGGGCGTCCGCCCATCGACGAGCTACTTTGGTTGTCGATCTCGAGTCCGGCTGCCCGCCTCATGGCGTTGAGAGCAGGAGACGTCGATCTAGCCTGGGACATACCCTATGAGCGCACGGCAATCGTCGACGAGGACCCGAGGCTGAAAGTGCTTGAGTATCAAAGCATCGGCCTCGCCTTCATCGCATTCAACTTTCGTGCAAAAACATCGCCGATCGCCAATCCCCTGGTGCGCAAGGCTATGACGTATGCGATCGATGCGCGCGGTATTCATAAGTCGCTACTCGACAGTCGGGGCGAGTTGAGCCTGGGCCCGGCACCGAGCCAGGTTATTGGTGCCGTGGATGCCGGCGGCTATCCGGATCGAAACCTCGCTAAAGCCCGTACTCTTTTGGCTGAGGCAGGCTACCGGGCTGGTCTCGACTTGGTACTTGTCTACGAAGCCGGTAACTTCCAGCACGATGAGGACATCTGCGGTGCGATCGTCGCGCAGTTGGACCAAGCCGGCGTTCGCGTTCGTTTCGATGAAGTACCGCCGGGTGCGATGCGGCAACGGATGACAATGCCGGATTGGGATTTGGCGCCAAACAGCGTCCCGGGATCGTTCACCGGTCAAGCCAGCTATCATTATTACCAGCTCAAATCGACGCTTGGCTTTCATTCGGAAGACGTCGAGACGCTCCTCGAGCGGGCAAATCGGGTAGAAGAGCACCGAATTGTGGCGCTTGAGGAGGCGATGCGGCTCCTCTGGGCTCAAACCCCCTATTTGTGGTCGGTCGGGGTTGCGCGCACATTCGGCGCGGTTCGAAAACTCGAAGGGATGCGATACATCCCCACTAATTGGCTCTCCATAACAAAAGCGCATATTTGACGAAAACAGTTTCGGTAAGGCGATGCCGAACGATGCACAAAATTCGTTTGCGTTGGACGGCATTACATCACCATTTTGCATGAATAATGCGGCCTGTGATTTTCGGTCATTTGGCAGCCAAAATACAGTGTGCAGCGGTTCTCAACACCGTAGCCAACACTGATCTGGGGAGAATGGCGGGCGTGAAGCGGCGCGAAGTCCTAGTTGCGAGCAGCCTTTTTGCGCTGGGCGCCACTGCGTGCGGCCCGACGATGCTGTTCGCTGAGAAGAGGAAAAAGCGCCTTGTCGTCGCCACCGCAAAAGAGATCGGTCGCCTCGGCATAACCGGTGGCGGCGGGTCTGAGACGTCCAACGTCGTCATGCTAATTTTCGATACGCTGGTGACGCTTGACGAAAAGCTCAACGTTGCTGGCAAACTGGCTGTGAAATGGTTCCAGTCGTCGGACACAGAGTGGACATTCGAACTTCGACCGGGCGTCCTGTTCTCTAACGGCGAAGCATGCGACGCGTCGGCCGTCGCACACTCCATCGAGCGGCTCGCGACGTTAGTGCCGGCGTACAGCTACCGGAATCAGTGGGGGTCGGCCTGGCCGCCCCGTGCCCGCGTGATTGACGCGACGACCGTGGCCGTAAGCACACCCGTTCCGCAGGTCACACTACCTCGGTTGCTGAGCCGAATTCCGATCGCTCCGCCTCGTGCGTCGCAATCGCCGGATTTCGCCAACACGCCTATTGGGAGTGGCCCATACAAGATTAAGTCTTGGACGCGGGGTGGAAGCCTGCTGCTCGAAGCAAACCAGCGCCATTATAACGGACCGCCACACATCGACGAACTCGCGTGGATCTCCATACCCAACCCCGCGGCCCGCGTGGTGGCGCTGAGGGCCGGAGACGTCGATCTCGCCTGGGACGTGCCTTACGAGCGGGTGAATATCGTCGAGAAAGATCCGCGCCTTCAAATCCTTTCCTATCAGAGCATCGGCCTGGCCTTTGTCGTTTTCAACTTCCGCGCGAAAACATCACCGATTGCCGACCCACGCGTTCGGCGCGCGCTCACCTTCGCGATCGATGCAGAAGGCATTCGTGATGCGCTGATGGGCGGCAATGGGGAACTAAGCCGGGGGCCCGCGCCAAGTCAGGTAATCGGCGCAGTGGACGCTGGCGGGTATCCGCAGCGCGATGTGGCAAAAGCGAAGCGCCTCCTTGCCGAGGCCGGCCACCCGGATGGCCTAAACCTTGTGTTGATCTACGAGGCTGGAAATTTCGCGCACGAGGAAGAAGTCTGTGGAGCAATCATCGCCCAGCTGGGCGATGCGGGTGTGCGCGTGCAGTTCGAGGAACTACCACCCGGAGGAATGAACGAGCGACGCAAGAAGCTTGATTGGGATCTGATGCCCAACAGCGTTCCCGGCTCGTTCACCGGCGAAGCAAGCTATCATTATTACCAGCTAAAATCGCAGCAGGCATTCTATTCACGACGTGTCGAAGCGCTCCTCGACCGTGCCAACCAAATCAACAGCGTCGATCGACTCGACCTGCTTCGCGAAGCCATGCGCATCCTATGGAGCGAAACGCCTTACCTCTGGTCGCTAGGCGTTGCCCGCACGTTCGGTGCGGTGCGATCGCTGACTGGCCTGCGCTACATTCCCATCAACTGGCTGAGCTTTGCCGATGCGCATGTCTAACCTGCCCACTGGCCCCACGGAGAAGCAGCGATGAGCAGACCGCTCGTAAACAAACTCGGATTGAGCGTCCTGACGTTATTCATAACGCTCGTGCTCGTGTTCGTGCTGCTTCGTGTTGTTCCGAACAACCCGGCGGAGATCATGCTCGGAGACGCAGCGACGCCGGAGACCGTTGCGCAAATCACGCGGCTCTGGGGTCTGGACAAGCCGATTCCCGAACAGTTCGTAATCTACCTCATCAATCTCCTGAGAGGCGACGCAGGGATCTCGTTCCAGTATTCGACACCGGGCGCGCCGATCGGGATCACGGTGTGGGAAATCGTGATGGGACGATTGCCTTATACGATAGCCCTGGCGCTGTCGTCGCTTGCCTTGTCGGTGGTCGTTGCGGTTCCGCTTGGCGTGCTGAGCGCGTCGAAAGCTGATAGCGTGCTCGATCATTCGATCGCCACGGGCGGCATCGTCATTAACTCGATCCCGCATTTCTGGCTCGCACTTATCCTGATCGAGATCGTTAGCGTTCAGCTCCATCTTCTTCCGAGCGGTGGAGCAACCTCCCCGCTCAGCATCATTCTCCCCAGTATTATGCTGTCGATCAGCTTCACAGTGCTTTTGACACGGGTCACTCGAACGGAAGTCCTGCGGATCATGGCCAGCGACTATGTTCGAACGGCTCGCGCGAAAGGTCTCTCGGAACGGACGGTTCTTTGGCGACACGCGCTTCCGAATGCACTGATTCCGCTCATCACCCTGATCGGCCTCCGCCTTGGAGGACTGCTTAATGGTGCGGTCGTGATGGAGGCGATTTTCCGCTGGCCGGGCGTCGGGTCACTCATGCTGAATTCTATCGGTACACGGGATTATCCAACAATCCAGTTCCTGGTTCCGCTGACGGCATTTGCGTTCATCGTCCTGAATTTCCTGACGGACGTGATTTACGAATTGGTGGACCCACGTTTGCGAAAGGCAGGAAAATGAACGGCCCAGCTCTAAGCAGCGCGAGCGAAACCATGCCTGCAACGCGGCGCAGTTTGCCCAAGGGCGGTCGCAAGATCCTGATCGGCGGAAGTCTGGCCGGCTCAGTGGTCCTGTTCGTTGCCCTGTCGTGGCTCATTCCCGGCGACCCCAACGCACAAGTCTTGAGCGAGAGGCTCCTGCCCCCGGCGCTCTTCGGTGGAACGACGGGACACCTTTTGGGAACGGACCAGCTCGGCCGCGACATGTTGCTACGGTTGATGCACGGGGGCCGCATCGACCTTGCGATTGGTCTTTTAGCCATCGTCCTTTCCACGCTTCTCGGAACGGTGCTCGGCCTGCTCTCCGCTTTCTACGGCAAGGCTCTAGACGCCATCATGAGTATCCTTGTCGCCGTCCAGCTGGCTCTGCCGACCATTTTGGTCGTGCTGCTCGCCCTTTCGGTGCTGGGACCAAGCGTTCTGACGATGGGCATCATTCTCGCGCTGTCGGACTGGGTCCTGTACGGTCGAACAGTGCGTGCCAGGGCGCTCGCCGAAAAGGCGCGTGAATACATCGAAGCGGCCAAAGTCCTCGGCTACCGCGACAGCAGGATCATGTTCAGACACCTTCTGCCCAACGTAACGCCGTCAATCATGGTTCTTGCGACGATGTCGCTCGGCCAGATGATCCTGTTCCAGGCCTCGCTCAGCTTCCTCGGCCTCGGGGTACAGCGACCACATCCCGCCTGGGGGCGCATGGTGAGCGAAGGTCAGGCGTATCTTTCGGACGGATGGTGGATTTCAGCCTTTCCAGGACTTCTGATCGGAATGGTCGTGCTCGGCCTCAACGTGCTGGGCGACGGCCTCCGCCAGGTTTGGAAGATGGAGTAGGCGGGCGGCGACGCGCTCGATAACGAGCGCGGAACTAGTCGATCGTGAAGGAGATTTCGCCGACGCCTTCGATACCGCCGGTGACCCGGTCGCCGCGGACAAGCGGCCCCACACCTTCGGGCGTCCCCGTGAAGATCAGGTCGCCGGGCGCCAGTGTCCAGAGTTTCGATGCTTGCGCCACGATCTCGGCGACATTCCAGATCATGTCGGCAATGGTCGCTTCCTGCTTGGCGCTCGCGTTAACAGAAAGCCAGATCTTGCCGCTCGGCGGAGCGCCGACCCACGGGACGATTGCCGAGATCGGTGCACTCTGGTCGAACCCCTTGCTGGCGTCCCAGGGGTGACCCTTTTCCTTTGCAGCATTCTGCAGATCCCGGCGCGTAAGGTCAACACCCACCGCATATCCATAGACGATATCGAGCGCGGTTTCGACGGGAACGGTCGACCCGCGGGCGCCGATGGCGACGACAAGCTCAATTTCATAATGAAGATTGCTGGTCGCGGTTGGATATGAGGGGTTCTGCCCGGGCACGACGACGGCATCGGCCGGCTTGGAAAAGAAGAACGGCGGGTCCCGGTCGTCGCCGCCCATTTCGCGTCGGTGGGCCGCATAGTTGCGGCCCACACACATTATTCGGCGAACAGGAAAAAGTGCATCGGCGCCAGCGATCGGTACGCCGGCAAGCGGCGACGGTTCGAAAAGATTAGGCGTCATGCACCACCCCCTCAGACAAATTCGAATGCGTAGAGCTTCGCGCAGCGGAGGCGGAAACCAAAACTGACGGTCTTTCCGGCGAACGCGCTGATATCGGCATTGCCCTTCCAGCTCGCCGACCGGGCGATGTCGTTGCCATTGATCACATCGGAATCCTCGAACGAATACCCCGGAACTGGCTGACCATTTTCGTCGCGCAGCTCGACCGTAACCGCCCCCGTGTAGGTGGTCTTCGCGTTCAGGTTCAGCTTCGATCCTTCGAACACGATTTCCTTTGTCGAGAAACTGCCGATTTCGTCTGCGACAATTGCGGACAAGCGATCCTTTTCCCATGCGACGAGCCCTGGTGCACCGTGAGGCTTGCCGAGGTAGCGCGGCGCCTTGTGCGCCTCAGTGTACCCCACGAACGGGACGGCAACGCGACCATCCGGAAGGGAGACGACCCCCTGTCCGATATGTGTGTCTCCACCTGTCCAGTGATCGACGTCACCGGGTTCGACAACCCGATCTCCTGGAAGGAGACTCCAGTATTTGCCGTCCATGCTCGAAGCGAGCTCGACGTGGCGCCCGTCGGTGAGCTGACGGAAGAACGTCGCGAACATGAGATGCGTGTCGCTGTTGGGAGGATATTTGGCGACGACGCCGTGATATACGTCGTCCCCAGGATGCCGTGAAAGCGGGGCTTCGAGGACGATTTGGGGCAAGTTCGGCCAATTACGGAAGTCGGTCGTTTCTGCCCGGCCGACAACGCGACGGCCGCCGCGCCGCATGCGCATATAGGTGACATATTTGCCGGTAGCGGGATCCACCGTCACATTGTTGAGCGTATCGCTGTAGTGCAGCAGCAGCGGCTCGACCAACGGTGTCCAATGGATACCGTCGGGAGAAACAGCGCCGAACATCCCAACGATGCCGCGATCCTTGCTCGAACGAGTAAACGACGCGTTGTCGTAGTTGCCCTCGCCGAAGCGCTCTTTGAGCTCGGCGATCTTGGCCGCGTAGGTTTCGTCGTCGGGAAACTTTGCCTTCCCCTTGTAGAAAAGCTTGTAGCGCTCAGTGGCGGGCGCTGTCTCATCGATAAACACAGCGCCGCTCGAATAGCCGTCGTGATTGAAATCACGGCCGAAGACGATGTTGTTGTCCGTGCTGCCCTGGTATTCGATGAGCCCCAGACTCGGCTTGTGCCACGTGAGGCCGTCGTCCGATTCCGCATAGCACAGCAGCAGTCCGACATCGACGCCCCAAGTGGCGGTGCCTTCTGCATGATCGCTCGGGGTGGTCCCGTACCACATGCGATACTTGCCATTGTCGAAGTAGAGAGAAGCGACGTACATCATGTACGCGCTTTCCCATGGCTTGTCGCAAGCGAACAGCGGACCGACTTTTTCGCCGGCCTGTGCTTCCAGCCGAATACCGTGGGCCACGTCGACCTTGGCGACCGTCCCGGGAACGGCGTGGTTCCAGTTACGCATGCCCTTCCCGCCTGCCATGTACAGGTTATCGCCCGGCGCTACGTACCGCCAGTCGACGAAGAGCTGGACACCCTTGGGCCGCATGCCTTTTGCTTTTGCCGGTGCGGCAACCGCTGCGTCGGCGGCTTTGGGCTTATCAAGGGTGTCTACAGCCATCTCTACTTCTTCCTCTTCCAATTCACATTTCTTGCTGTTCGGATGTCTAGGCGCCCACGCGGCCGCACTTTCGACAACTTCGCATGCGATCCGAGGATCGGACCGCGCCCGCTATTAATCGGGCTTGGCGATCAACCCTCGGGCGAGTCTACGATCTGCAACACGCCGCCTTCGGGATCCTTCAGGTTGGTCAACATCCGTCCAGTCGCAGGAATTTCGCGGGGTTCCTTGTCGAACACGTAACCGCGCTCGGTCAGTTCCTTGAACGTCGCGTCGATGTTGCTGCTGCGCACGGCGATGTGACGCAGACCCAGCGGGCGCACCTTTCCGTTGCCGGAATCGGCGGCGGTGAGCTCGAGGATTGCCTGGTCGCCCTCGCCCGGGAATGCGAGTTCGATCGAGCCGCGCCCTTCGGCTTCACGAACCGGCTTGAAACCGATCGAGACCAGAAAGTCAGCCATTACACTGGGATCGTTAACGACGATGTCGATGTGATCGACGCTTCCAAGATGAGCCATTTCATGTTTCTCCAATAAAGTTGCTGTGAATTCTGCGGCTATTCGGCCGCAATCTGCTTGAGCGCTTCAGGGAACTCGCAACCGAGCGCTTTGAGTTTTGCATCGATCCAGTCCCGCGGCTCTTCGCACGGGTCGATCCGCTGTTCGTCGCGCGCCCGCTGTTCAGCCTCGACGCAAACCGCAAGCGCGTCCTGCTGGGGGATGCAGAGCAAGCCATCATCGTCGCCGACCACGATATCACCGGAACAAATAACCATTCCGTCGATCGCGACAGGGTAATTAATCTCGCCTGGCCCGTTCTTGTATGGACCTCGATGAGTTACACCTGCGGCAAACACTGGCACGGTCGAAAGGCGGAGCTCAGCAACATCGCGGATCGCACCGTTCACGACGATCCCGGAGAGCCCCTTCTTCTCCGCTATGCGGATCATCCGCTCTCCGACAATCGCGTTAGTGAGTTCTCCGCCGGCATCGATAACGATCACTTCACCTGGCGCGGCAAGATCTAGCGCCTTGTGCGGAAACAGATTGTCCCCCGGCGCGGTCTTGACCGTTAATGCCGGCCCACAAATCGCGGCGCGACCCACCGGTCTGAGACGCGCGCCGCCGGCACAAAGGCGCGCCATGCTGTCGCTAAGAATGGCTGTCGGAAGCGCCGCGAGACGCTTCATCAATGCAGCATCCACTGTCGCTGCAGAATTACCGATACGAAGGCCTACTGGCATGATGTTGACCGCCCCTATGACCGCCGGCGCGAGCAATATCTCGCGCGCCGTTTTTATTACGTGGTCACGCAATAGGACTTGAAAGACGTGCGGATAAAGCGAATTTATCCGGCGCGATTCAATCGATTTTATTCATCACGCACTTGCCGTAGTCCAAGCAGATGAAAATCGCGGAGGTCAAGCCGTGGCGCGAGATTTCCGGATCTGGCCAGAGAAATCGCAGAGGGGCGCAATTAGCGACGAGATCGTCGCGCCAAGATTGCCAACCGCGTCTCGCCGCGCGGCAATTGCGAAAAGCAAGGAAGGAACGCTCGGATCGGTCTCGACGACGCGAAGCCGACCAGCTGTGACCTCGGCCTGGAAGAATGAGCGCGGCAGGCACGTGATGCCGAGGCCGGCTGCCGCCATCTCGGCAAGGGCCATCATTCCGTTGCAGGAAATGACCGATTTCGGCCTGACGCCATTTTCATCGAGGAGCCGGTTGATCATCGATTGCAACGCCGATCCACCGGACTGAAGGAGCAGCGTGTTATCTTTCAGTCGCTGAAGCGGAATGACCTCGTTTCCAGGAATGAGATCGGGGCGACACATCCACGACTGTTCGACTTTCTGTAGCAGCGTGATTGTGAAACGATCATCCTTGAGGATGCGCGGCCCGATCACCAAGTCGAGACTTTGCTCTTCGAGCCGCTTGTAGAGCCCGCCCACGAGATCGACCACGGGTTCAATCACAAGCAAAGGATATTTGTCTTTGATAGCGGTCACGAGGTCTGGAAGCACCGTGATTGCGACAAACTCGGTAATGCCCATCCGAAGCGTGCCGGAAAGCGCCTCTTCGTTTTTCGCCGCGTCCGCGAATCGGGACCGCAGCCGCAGCATCCGTTCGGAGAGACCCAATATCTCTGTACCCTTGAGGGTCAATCGTCCCGACCGCATGTCCCTGTCGAACAAGTCGATGCCAAGACTCAATTCCATCTCTTGAATGCGTTTCGACACGGTCGACTGCGCAACGTTGATCTTGTCCGCCGCTGCCGCGAAGCTCCCCAGCGTTCCAACCCAGTAGAATGCCTCGACTTGCTTCAGGGTAATCATCGAAACGCCCGCCCTTCCAAAAGATGCAGTTACTGCATGTTTTTGACGAGAAGCAAATGCCGGCTGCGGCAGATCAGGCTCTAACGAAATGGTCCGGACCGACTTCGTGCATCGCCTGCATCGCGTCCATGGCCTTTGCAGGCGCGATTGGTGGCGGGGTCGGTCGTTTTGTACCGCGAGCGGGTCTGAGCAACGGGTCAGGCAGAGGTGCGGCCGCCAACAGCTGCCGGGTATACGGATGCTGCGGATTCTCGAATATCGACGCGCGGGGCCCGATTTCCACGATGCGCCCCATGCGCATGACCGCGACCCGGTGGCTTACGCGTTCGACCACGGCCATGTCGTGTGAGATGAACAAGAAGGCGAGTTTGAGCTTTTCTTGCAGGTCCATCAGCAAATTGACCACTTGCGCCTTAACGACAACATCAAGGGCCGAGACGACTTCGTCGGCAACGATGAGCCGGGGATTGAGCATCAAGGCGCGAGCGATAGAAACGCGCTGGCGCTGCCCCCCCGAGAACTCGTGCGGAAGTCGGATCGCTGACGCTGGATCGAGGCCCACCAGATCCAAGATCGTGGCAACCTTTTGCGCCGCTTCCCGGCGGTCGACCAGATTGTGTGCGAGCAAGGGTTCCGCGAGTGCATCGCCCACCGTCATCCGCGGGTTCAGGCTTGCAAAGGGATCCTGGAAAATCATTTGTATCTGTGTCCGGCGGTCGCGCAGCACTGCTCCACGCAGCGATCCCAGATCCTCGCCGTCGAACAGAATCTCCCCACTTGTCGGATCCTGCAATCGTATGATCGTCCGTCCGGTCGTCGATTTGCCGCAACCCGATTCCCCGACCAGCGCGAGTGTTTCACCAGCCCGAACTTCGAACGTTACGTCCTCGACCGCGCGGACCGGTGCTGCCGCACGCCTGAATCCACCCTTGCCGCCATAAAATTTTGCAAGGCTCGTCACAGAAAGCAGTGGCGCACCCTTGGCATCGACCGTATCCTCCGTCTCCCGTCCGTCTTGAACAAGGCCGGATTGCAGGTCGACCGTGGGAAAGCGGACCGGACGCGGGAAGCCCTTCATCGATCCCAGCTTCGGCACTGCGGCCAGAAGAGATTTTGTGTAGGCCTCGACAGGCGCTGCGAATATTTCGGGCGTTGACCCAGTTTCGACCATTGCGCCGCGATGCATCACGATCGTCCGGTCCGCGACTTGCGCCACAACCCCCATATCATGGGTGATGAACAGAACGGACATGTCGCGTTCTGCCTGAAGGTCGGCGATCAACTCGAGAATCTGCGCCTGCACCGTGACGTCTAGGGCGGTTGTCGGCTCATCGGCGATGAGCACGTCGGGATCGCATGCAAGGGCTATGGCGATAAGTACGCGCTGACGCTGCCCGCCGGAGAATTGGTGCGGGTAATCGCCGAGACGCGACGCCGCACTAGGGATCTTCACTCGATCGAGGAGTTCGGTAGCGCGCTTGTATGCTTCAGCCTTTCCAAGCCCTTTGTGAGCGATGAGCGTTTCAGCCACCTGCTTTCCTACCGTGACGACCGGATTGAGGCTGGTCATCGGTTCTTGGAAGATCATCGAGATGCCATTGCCACGAATGGCGCGCATTTCTTGCTCTGGAAGCTCAAGGAGGTTGCGACCGTTGAAATCGATCCGGCCCGAGACCCTCGCCCGCTTGGGATCGAGAAGCCGCATGATCGCAAGCGAGGTGACGCTTTTCCCGGATCCTGACCCTCCAACCAGCGCAACCGTCTCGCGCTTGCCTAGCTCAAAATCGACCCCGCTGAGAACCGTTCGCCAACCGGCGTTCACGTCCTGAGGGAGAAACGCGACCGAAAGGTCTGAAACCTTGAGAACCGGATTTTCCTGGCCCATGGCCTTCGTCCTACGCGAGCTGGCGGGAACTGCCCATCGTTTCCGTCAATTGCGCGCCCACCGCCTTTATGACCTCCGCAACCCGCCCAGCGTCCACATTCGTCAGGCCTTTACGTGCGCGCGCAAGGTCGGCGAATGCGTCCCAGCTCGACGGGCCATCGGTATATCTGGGAACGAAATGCACATGGAAGTGCGGCGTGCCTTCGCTAAGTGATCCGAGATAGACACGCTCCGCGCCAGTAGCGTCGATCAGCGCCTGCGACACGTTCTTGACGGCGCGACCAAATTCGCTGGCTTCGTCGTCATTAAACGCGATCGCGCCCGGGATGTGTCGCCGCGCATGCATCGTCATCCAGCCCAGAGCAGCATAAGGCGCGCCGGTGTGCCGTAACATCCACAGGTCGTTCATCCATACGAGGCTCGCGTCGTTCGGCCCGGCCTTTGCTACACGCTCACATGCCTTGCAGTCGTCTGCACCGCTCATCCAAAATCTCCCAGTGCGCCGTTCCGCACGCAATTCGTTTATGCAGTTCCCATGATGAAACAAAGCGACATTAATTGGGTCCAATCGATCACCTTTCTTCATAGAGCGAGATGCGTCGATAAATCGCTTTTGGCGATGTAATTTCTGCCGTAATTTTCGTTTTCTTCTCCGATGCCTGAAGGCTATTTCCAATAGCGTTCGCGACGCTGCGCTGTCGGAAAGTGCCGAAAGTGTTTGCCGTCGCGTAAAACAACACGTGCATCAGGAGATTCGGATGTCGAACTACCAGGGAATTGATCACATCGAGTTTAACGTCGACGATAAAGAGGCGATGGCGGATTTCTACAAGCTCATCGGGTTTGTCGAGACACGCCGCACCACGCACACCGATGGGTCAATCGAACTGCGTTTTCCCGGCGGCCCCGACGCACCGATCATGGAGCTCAATCAGTCTCCAAATGAGCCAAAGGGCTTTGGCCACATCTCGATCCGCGTTAAGGACATAGAAGCGGCCTATGCTGAGCTATCCACGCGTCCGGGTGTGAAGATTATGCGTCCTCTCGGTCCTCCCCGTCCCGGCAGCGGTCGTCGCGTTTTTAACATCGAAGATCCGCAGGGCGGCAAGCTACAGGTTTCCGACCAGATTAGCTGAGGCCGATTTCCATGACGTTGGTATCGAAGGAACTGCGGGACGAGATGCTGTCTTACGATAGCTGTCTCGTCTCCGACGCGCTCGAAAAGCTCGGCCTGCCTTTGGGAATTGCCGGACTGAAAAGGCTGGCCACATCCGAACGGATTTTCGGCCAGGCTGTGACTGTCCGGCTCGTCCTTTTCGACGGTAACGTCGCAAAGAAACATCTTGGCACCGCGGCGATCGAAGTTGGTGCGCCAGGCGACGTGATCGTCGTCGAGCATCAGTCTCGCCCGGATTGTGCCGGCTGGGGCGGTCTGCTTTCAACCGCCGCGGCAGCTAAGGGCATAAGTGGTGTTGTGGTTGACGGGATGGCCAGGGATATCGACGAAAGCGAGCAGCTCGGTTTTCCGGTGTTTGCAAGAGGCGGAACGCCGGTGACGGCGCGCGGGAAAGTTGCCGAATTGGCGACGAACATTCCCGTCGACTTGGCCGGCGTCACCGTTAACCCGGGCGATTATGTGATCGCCGATGGCAGCGGCGTCGCGGTAATTCCGCACGATCGGCTGGACGAAGTGCTTGTCGAGGCGCGCGCAATGATTGCGTTCGAAGACGGAATTCGCGCGCAGCTCCTTGAAGGGGTTAGTATCGGCTCGGCGATGAATGCATCGTACGAGACGCTTTTGAACACGAAGAAATAGCGGGATTGAAGCCGATGGACCATGACGAACTGCGCCAGCGTTTGATGTCGGCTGGCGTCACGGCACTCTCGGACGCGCTCGACAAGTTGTCGATCGCTGGCCAAGCCGTCGGCATCGTTCCTGTCGCGCGAGAAATGCGATTTGCCGGACCGGCCTTTACCGTTCGCATGGTGCCCGTCGGCATCAGCGGCGGCGTGGTCGGGGATTACATAGACGACGTACCCGCAGGCAGCGTCGTCGTAATCGATAACAACGGGATACTCGATCAGACAGTGTGGGGCGATATTCTGACCTCTGTGGCATCCGCCAAGGGGATCGCGGGTACGGTAATCGATGGTGTCTGCCGCGACAGCGATCGATGCGTGGAGCTCTCATATCCTGTGTTCTCGCGAGCAATAACAATGCGCACCGGCAAGGATCGCGCGACTGCGGACGCGTATAATTTGCCAGTGCAGGTTGCCGGCGTTCGGGTCGATGCATTCGACTGGGTAGTGGGAGACGCGGACGGCGTCGTATTCATTCCGTCCGCCCGCGTCGAAGCAGTGCTGACTATTGCTGAAGACATCGAGGCGGTCGAAGACCGGATCAGGGCCGCAGTCTCGAGCGGTATGCGCCTCGACGAGGCCAGGAAAAACGCAAATTATCACGCACTGCAGACGCCAGAGCGAGCGGCGTAATCAGGTTCGCCTACTCAAAACTATCATCGGATCTTCCGCTCGACAGAGCCGGCTGCCGCTGAAAACAGGGGGTTTGTCCCGCCTCCTTCTCGCCGTGCTGATTATGTTCAGCGATAACATAATCTTTTTCAAGTAGATCGGTGCTTCGCCCAGCCGGCATTCGAATATCGGCATGACAATTTGCAATGATCGAACACAACAACGGGGCCGGTTGCAGTCTGTCTGCTTCTTGCAAAATGGATCGGGAAACGCATGTGCACTCAGGTGTACCGGGCATCAGCTACGAATGCGCCGTCTCAGCCAACTGCTGCGCACGCGTCCTCAGCTTGAGTGCTTCGTCAATGAGCTGCGCAGCCATGTCATGGTCGCGCTCGGAAAGCGCGATACGAATGCAGTTTGCTGCTTCGCAGCGCAAGCGAACGGCCCGCCCGTGTTTTCGATGCTTCTGGTCCAAGCCTTTCAAATGCGCGCCTGGCGCCCAGGTTCCCGCACCCCCATATTCTAAGGCGCAGGCGTCAGCGGCGCCTCTCCGATCCACTCGACGTCGAGCCGGTCGAACCCGTTGCGTATGCCTTCAACCGCTACGCGCTGCCCTAGAAATTCGCGCGCACCGGCATCGGCATCAAGCGCATAAATGCCGCCGTCGTCCATCTCGAAGACGAGACCGCGCTTTGATTTCAGCAAAAGGCCGGTGACCCGGTGCCGTGACCCTGTGGCATCAAGCGTCCCTATTGGACACTGCCCGCGCGCGCCATTGCTTCAAGCTGCCGTGTGCGATCGAGAATGCGCATGAAGGCGCGGCGTTCATCATGATCATTTTAGGCAGATAGCCCAGCGATAATAACTAGTCTGCGGCAATCGCAAACGGTGCAGACCACAAAACCGCTGTCCTACAGCGACCAAATAGGCACTTCATTGGCCCAAGGAGGTAAGAATGATTCTGCTTGATGCCCCCCTGCCCTGGCGGCTTTTGCCGCCGTGATTACCAGCATTGCAACGCTGGTCTGGTCGATCCGCCGCAATGCCGCTGATGCAATGATCGCGTTGATTGTCGCGCGGGGGCGTGGCTAAGTGCCAGCAATGCCGTCGCCCCGCCCTCCTGCCCGCAACACGACGTTCTGGCGCGCCGCACGTGCCGACAAGGCTAGCGTCATTGTCGATGCCGAAGACTATTTTCGGTGCGCGCGCGCCGCAATGCTGAAGGCACGCAAGCGGATCATGCTGATCGGCTGGGATTTCGACGCGCGCGTCCAACTGGTTCACGAGACGGACGACACGGCCGCACCGACAACGGTCGGCGATCTCATCTACTGGCTTGTCGAACGCGAGCCCGCCCTCGAGGTCTATTTGCTGCGCTGGGACCTTGGCGCCCTAAAGTCGCTATTCAGGGGCAAGACGGCATTCACCGTTGCCAAATGGATGATGCACCCGCGCATCCGTGTGAAACTCGACGGTCACCACCCGGCGGGTGCCTCGCACCATCAAAAGATCGTGGTCATCGACGACACATTCGCATTCTGCGGCGGCATCGACATGACCGGAGACCGCTGGGATACCCGGGCGCATGCCGATGATGAACCCGGGCGCCGCAACACAGACGGTTCGGATTACAAACCTTGGCATGACGCGACCACCGCGCTTCAGGGACCCGCCGCAGCAGCACTCGGGCGCCACGCACGTGATCGCTGGAAACGCGCCACGGGTCACATGCTGGTCGGCATTCAGGGCAAACATGACTGTTGGCCCGACCACCTTGGCGTCCAGTTCAAGAATGTCGAAGTCCTGATTGCGCGAACGGCACCGCGCATGGACGATCAGCGGGCGGTAACGGAGATCGAGCAACTCTACCTCGCCCAGATCGCACGCGCCACACGCTTCATCTATGCCGAAAGCCAGTATTTTGCGTCGCGCCGGGTTGCGGAGGCCATTGCCCGCCGCCTCGACGAACCCGACGGCCCTGAAGTTGTCATCATCAACCCGGTGGCGGCGCAAGGCTGGCTCGAACCGGTGGCGATGGATACCGCGCGCGCCCGTCTGGTCGAGGCTTTGCGTCAGCGCGACAAGCATGACCGGCTGCGCATTTATCACCCGCACACGCGCGACCGCGAGCCGATCTACGTTCATGCCAAGATCCTTGTCATCGACGACCAGGTGCTGCGCGTCGGGTCGTCGAACCTGAACAACCGGTCGATGCGCCTCGACACCGAATGCGACGTCGCGATCGACTGCGCGTTGACGAAGGATCAGGATTGCTCGGACGCGATCGCTGCCGTGCGTGACGATCTGATTGCCGAGCACCTAGGCACGACGCCTGACAAGATCCGCGCCGCCCTTGCTCGTTCTGGATCGCTTATAACGACGATCGAGGCAATGCGGTTCACCGGCCGCAAAAACGCCAAGGACCGGCGCCGGACGCTTGTCCCGTATGAAACGCCCGACCTGTCGACTGTCGAAACCTGGCTTGCGGACAATGAGGTGCTAGACCCCGAAGGACCGGACGAAATGTTCGAACCGTTCAGCAGTCGCGGTTTGTTTCGCAGGCTGCACCTGTGGCGGGCGCCGGACTAGGCCAACCAAGCGAACGGCTCTGGGATCCTACGTTGGCAATCGATGGATGCGGGGACGGCAATGCCGCCCCCGCCCGTTATTACCTGCAGATGCGCACGCGGTGGTGATAGCGCCATTCGGTCCAGCAACGACGGTCATTGCGCCAGCCGTTCCAACGGCGATCGTTGCGGTGACCATAGTAACGTCGGTCGTCGTATCGGCGGCTGTCGCGATAGCCGCGGTCGTCGTGACGCTGGCTGTAGCCACGATCGTCGCGGCCATAGCCATAATCACGAGCGCTTGCCGCGCTGCTGATACCGACCGACGCCAGCATGAGCGCTGCGGTGGCGATTCTTCCTGCTTTCATGTCAAATCCTTTCCGTCTCTAGCCCCACTGGCATAGGCCTGCCTGCAAGTCTTGATGCTGAACCCAACCGTCAGCTGGGGTACAGCTTTGGTTTGCAGCGAAGAAATCAAAACGACGCCAGGCGCAGAGGGCAGGCATTGAGCCGCGATCGTCCAATTCGGATAGTGCGATGTCCGGCACGGTGGCCGAAAGCGGACTGGCTCAAATAGGTCATATCAACACGTAGGCCGACACGTATGGTCGGAGTCTAGGCGGCAGCCGACCGGGACTTACGCCGAGATGCTATAGGTGGTGTCACCCATTCGCGCCACAGCAGTAGCAGTGCGGCCATGACGACGGGGCCGATGAAAAGGCCCACCAGCCCGACCGTCGCCAGCCCACCAAAAACACCCAGCATGGCGAACACGAAGGGTAACTCGACTGCGCTACCGATCACTGTTGGCTGCACCACGTTATCGCCGATCAGCATCACGATCACTCCGAAGGCAAACAGCAGTCCACCAGCGAGCACCTTCCCGCTGCCGATCAGGATGAGGCTGGCCATTCCGAATGCAAGCCAGGCGCCAAATGGAATGAGCGCGAGAAGAATGGTGAATGTCGCAAACAGCAGCGGCTGCGGCACGCCGGCAATGGCATAGCCCACGCCGATCAAGGCTCCTTCGCCAAAGGACACGAACACCGTTCCGTTTACAGTCGCGCGTACGGCACCGGTCATATGGTCGAGAAAATCGCTCCCGAATGATCCGAACATGCGCTCCGACACGAGCTTGGCCTGCGCAGCGATCTCGCGTCCGCGTACAAGGAGCGAGACGAGCACGATGAGCGTAATCACGAACAGCGCCGA
Organism: Pseudomonadota bacterium; assembly: GCA_040388515.1. Taxonomy (GTDB): domain Bacteria; phylum Pseudomonadota; class Alphaproteobacteria; order Sphingomonadales; family Sphingomonadaceae; genus Sphingomonas_O. Next base: position 180,927 of record JAZKBQ010000017.1, read on the forward strand.
ATCCTTCGCTACCTCACCACCGATCGCCTGTGTCCAGCCGAGGACGGCGCCCGCGCTTATGGTACCCAGCATCGCGTTTGCCGCTTGGGGCGAAGCGATATGAACTTGCCACCAGGAACTCGCACGGTCGCCGACGAGCGGAATACCCGCCAGCCACGGTGGTGCCGCGATCCCAAACTGCTGGGCATGTTTCAGCCAGCCGAGCGCATTCTGGCTTTCGGAGGCAAGCGCAACCGCCGCGATCGACAGCGGAATGATGACAAGCAAAGCAGTTGCCAGCATGAACGCAAACGCGACGAGACCAGGATGCGCCGGAAAGCGTGCAAGGACCCGGCGGTAAAGTGGCCATTCGGCGATCGCGAGGATGGCAGCCCAAGCTACCGGCGTCAGGAACGGGAGCGCGATCCACAATGCAAGCACAAGGACTGCGACGGTCAGCCAGAGTTGGCGCGTGCGAGCGCCTAGCGGGTTGCTTTTACGCACGGTCTTCGCCCGCGCAGATTCTACTTGATCAGGCATTGGACATCCCCGTTATCACATCGACCGTCAATACGACGTGCCTTCGCGCGCTTGTGAGCGCAGGCTGCGAAGACTGGCGACTTTGCTCAAAATCTACTCGGATTCTTCGACCTTCGTTGCGGCCGAACCTTCGGCATTGTCGGCGCCTTCGTTAAGCAACTCGCTCGTCAATCGAGCGGCCTCGGGCGTCAAGGACAATGCCATTCCGGGGGCGCCATGCAACATTACCTCTCCGCTTTCGCCATCTACGCTCAAGGGTTCACTATGAACGGTTTGAGCCATCTTCCTCTCCTCCTGTCTTGCCTGTCGATCAGCGCTCAAGTTCGCTAAATGATCGAGACGACATTCTGTTCACGTTGTCTGACAAGCGCGGCAGGAACAACATTCAATCCCTGTTGTTTATCGCCAGCGGCAACGGCCGCCGTTAAAGGGCGTGGTATTGATCATCCGTCGCTGGTGGAAATGGATCGCATTCGTCGCTGCGGTTCCGATCCTCTTGTTTTTGTCGCTCCTTGCGTTGCCCATCGGCTTTCTAAAGGGCGCAGCCGAAGATCGGCTCGGCGCGCGTTTCGAAGCCAAGGCCTCGATTGCTGCGATCGAACGGCTCGACAGTTTCTCGCTGACCCCGCGCATCCGCATCTCCGGCATTCGCATTGCGCAGCCGGCATGGGCGGGCACGGGCGATTTCGCGCGGATCGAGCAGGCGATCGTCCGCGTTCCACTCCTGCCGATCCTGGTCGGCAAATTTCGGCCGGAAGCGATCGACGTGACCGGCCTCGACCTCAATCTCGTTCGCGCTGCGGATGGCCAGGCGAACTGGGAGAGGCGCAACAAGAAGGCAAACAATAACGGGCCGGGCATCGATCATCTGACGATCGCGAACAGCCGCCTCCACCTTCGCGACGACAAAAGGCACATGACACTCGATGCGGCACTGACCGTCGACGTCACGCACGGCCTCTCGGTGACGGGCCCTGGGACGCATCGCGGCAAGCCGATGCAGTTTTCGGCCGTCGGCGGCGCGATCGATGGGCCGATGTCAAATGCGCGCTGGCCGATCCGGCTGTCGATCAGGTCACCCTTGTTGAACCTCCAGGCGCATGGCGCCACCGATCGTCCGCTGGATCTCAGCGGCTTCGATGCACAGATTTCCGCGTCGGGTCCCGACATCGTCTACCTCGACGACGTGATCGAGGCGGGTCTGCCAGGAACGCAGGATTTCGCGCTCAAGGCGACCGTGCGCCGCGATCGCCCTGACTGGACCATCAAGGCGATCTCGGGCCGGATCGGCCGATCAGAGTTTACCGGTAAGTTGCTCGTCAAGAAGCGTGACGGGCGCACGATCCTCGACGGGACACTCGATGCGAGCGCCCTAGACTTCGCCGATCTTTCGTCAGACGAAGGTCAGGCGATCGCCGCGGCGAAGCGCCGCGCCATCGGCCCGCGCATTATTCCCGATACCGCCATCCATTTCGAAAAGCTCGGCAAGGTTGACGGTACATTACGCGTATCGGCTCAGCGGCTGCTGATGGAGCAAGACAGCATTGTCCAAGGCTTCCGCGGAACGATGACGATGGATCACCGCATCCTCACATTGGCGCCCCTCACCATCCAGCTGACGCACGGCGCCCTGACCGGTTCGGTTCGTGTCGACCATCGGTCGGGCCAACCGAAACTGTCTCTCGACCTTCGCCAGCAGGGAACGCGCCTGTCCGATCTGCTCGGGAGCGGCGAAGACATCGAAGGCCCGATCCAGGCCCGGTTCAAACTGGCAGGCACCGGACGCGAGGTCCGCACGGCGCTTGCACGCGCCGACGGGCATATCGCCATCGTCATGCAAGGCGGCTCGATGCGCAAGAAACTTGCGATCTTCGCGAGCGGCGATGTGCTCGATTCAATAGGCGCCGCGATCGGTGGAAGCAACGTGGCGCGCATACCGGTCACTTGTCTCGTCTCCAGCTTTAACGTCCGCGCAGGCGTGCTGGCCCCGGCCAAATTGCTGCTCGATACGCCCGTCGGACGTTCGGACGGCAGCGGTTCCGCCTCGCTTGCGACCGAGCAGCTCGCCTTGCTGTTCGCCGGGCGTTCGAAGGACCCTGATCCAGTCCAGCTTGCCGCTAAGATCCGTGTCGGCGGAACCTTCTCAGACCCCAGTCTTGCGCTGGCGACCGCCGAGGGTGCTGCGCCGAAATCTAACGGCCTGCTCGGCAAGATCGGCGCGTTGCTCGGCAGCCTCCGCACGAAGGACGACAGCGGGCGTGGATTGCCGGTGCCGACAGTGAATTGCCCCGCGCTGTCGGCGCAGGCGCTGAAATAGCTGCATCCATCGTGCAGGAAATGCGTTGCAGCTTGCAATATTGACGAACGGGAGGATCAAGCGATGGTCAAGGCCGCGACCAAGCCAATAGCGAGAAGCGCGAAAGCAGCGTCGGTCGCGCGAGCCAAGGAGATCGCACCCGGCGTGCCGGCGCGTTTCGGTTCGACGCCTGCAACGAAGTTTCGCGGTAACCCCGCAATCTTCGGCAGGCTCGTCGAGGATCACGACAAGCATCGTGCGCTCCTGGCGATGATCCACGCCACCGAGCCCCATGACCCGGCCCGAAAGACGCTCTTCGAGGAGTTCGTCCGGGACGTGCACGGTCATGCGGCAGCCGAAGAACAGTCACTCTGGTCGACCGTCATGCGCAATCCCGAGACGACCGAATTTGCGCGCCACGCCGTCGGTGATCATCACAAGCTCGACAAGCTGATGGCCGATGCCGCCGCGCGCGATATCACGTCACGAGGCTGGCTCCGTCACTTCGCCGCACTCAAGGAAGAGTATCTCGATCACATCCTCGAGGAAGAGACCGAGCAGTTCGTCGAGGCCGAGAAGACGCTGAGCGACCGCGACCAGGCTTATATGCGCCGTGTGTTCAGCCAACGAAAAAAAGCTGAGAAAGCTGCAGCAACAATCGAAAAGAAAATCAGATATGCGCCGATCGGATAACGACCTGCTCCGATCCGCACGCACTTCCCTGGGACACCTTCGTTGGCGATAGCGCTGGCCGAACGACGGTCGCATCTCGATCGGCGGCGCTCGTTGAAGATGGCCCGGTCGGTTCACGCCTATGTGCGCGGGAATACGGTCGGATTCTACGAATGGCTGACCACCTCGCCGACCTGGAAAGACATCCCCCAAGGGCCACCGATATGGATTTGCGGTGATTGCCACCTCGGCAATCTCGGGCCCCTCGCCGATGCTAATGGGCGCATCGACGTACAAATCCGCGATCTCGATCAAACCGTCATCGGAAATCCCGCGCTCGACCTGATCCGGCTCGGCCTGTCGCTGGAAACAGCGGCCCGGAGTTCGGACCTTCCCGGCGTCACGACAGCACGGATGATGGAAGCCATGATCGACGGTTATTCGCGCGCGATGACGCCCGATACTTCGGACGATCCCCCGGAGCCGGATGTCGTCAAATCTGTCCGCCGGATGGCCGCCGGCCGTCGTTGGCGGCATCTTGCTCGCGAACGTATCCAGGATATCGAGCCCAATATTCCGAAGGGCAAGCGGTTCTGGAAGCTCGACGCCACGGAACGGTCGGCGATCGATCATCTGTTCACCGACAAGCATGTTCTGGAACGCTCGCTGGAACTCGCAGATCTCGGTCACAAGGGTCGCATACGGGTCGTCGACGCGGCTTACTGGCGCAAAGGCTGCAGTTCGCTCGGCAAGTTGCGTTATGCCGTCCTGCTCGGAGTTTCGGCAACGACTGACGACCACGAATATCTTGCGCTCGTCGACATCAAGGAAGCCGGCGATGTCGCGGTGCCGGTCGCTGAAGGTGCCTCAATGCCGCGCGACAACGCGCAGCGTGTCGTTGAAGGCGCTAAGGCGCTGGCACCCAATCTCGGCGACCGGATGATCGCCACCGAACTCCTCGGCAAGCCCGTGGTCTTGCGCGAGCTGGCACCGCAGGATCTCAAGATCGAGGTTGGGCAGTTTTCCCGCAAACAGGCCGTCGCCGCAGCGGCCTATCTCGCATTCGTTGTCGGCGTCGCTCACGCTCGCCAGCTCGATGATGCGCAACGACTGGCATGGCGACAAACTCTGATGGAGCGCCGTGAGGGAGATCTTGATGCGCCCTCGTGGCTGTGGCGAAGTGTCGTGGATCTCGCAGGCACCCACGAAACGGGTTACCTTGAGCACTGTGGAAAATACGCAATCAAAACGAGCTGACGAGCGACAGTAAGGAGGCCGGTAGCGGACTGGCAGCTGACGGTTCGGGATTTCAGGATAGCGGCCGTCCGCCCTGCCGGACTCTCAGCTACCCTCGCATTTTTAGCCATACCGAACCGTAAAGTAACGATTCGACTCCTTGATCAACGACATAATACAATCGCTGCCTATGCCTCAATTGACGGTTTATATTGACGAGGGCGGCGATCCGGGCGTTCGTGATGGCCTGCACTACGCAGAGACACGTCATGAATGGATGACGGTCTCGGCGGTCGTTGTGCCAACGAACACTGAACCACAGACAGTTGAGTGGGTGCGCGAACTTCGCGAGATTGCAAATGCATGGCAGAGCGACCAGCTCCACTATGCGAAGATCACGCCGGAGCGTCGATTGCCGGTCGCCAAGCACTTAGCGACGAAACCGCTTCGTGCGTTCTGCATCGCCAGCCATAAGACGAACGTCCGTGAGTATTGCAACCCTGCTCTAGGCGCGTTCAACTCGCAGGAATTCTACAATTGGTGCATCCGGCTATTGCTGGAGCGGGTGACGATGTTCGCCGCAGCGTGGCACAAGCAGCGGCAAAAAGCTCCGGAACGACTGGAGGTGGTGTTCGCCAGACGGGGTGGCCACAACTACCGCAAGATGTTCGGCTATATTGATATCCTAGCATCGCAGAAGGCTAACGGCGGCATGAAGCTGCGAACGCCTGGTCTGAACGCGCCGTTCCTAGACCGAACAGATTGGAGCGTAGTTCCGGCGCAAAGCCTCGCGGGGCTTCAACTGGCCGACGCCATCGCGAGCGCCATCTGGTCAGGCGCAAACACTACATCACCTCACTTCGATCCTGAGCCTGCCATTGCACTGCGACAGGTCATGGCATCGCGCAAAGGGCGGCATGTCGATTACGGAGTGTCAGTATGGCCGTTGGCACATCAAGCGCCGCTGCCGATAGAGTCCAGACAGCTGTTCGAAAGCTACGGTTATGGCTTTTGAAGGTGGCGGGCCCCGGCCTTGCTTGCACCGATCAGCAGATAGGTCGCCACGTCAAGGACGGCCGTCTGAGCGATTGTCGGCCACACGTATGTGATCGACCAAGGTTGTTCCGGCGTATCCCGCCGGGATCACAAGCTACTGAAATAGAATTGAAAAAGCAATAATCGCTAAGCCGTTGTATCGACTCGATTTATCTTCCGCCCAAGCTTGGAAACCTGCTGCGACACTCAATCGAGTATCTTTTAATCTCCGGGCGTTCGATCGCCTCCTCCAGCAAAATCCAGTGACAGCTCTGAGATAACCGAGCGTTTTGATCGAATGGCAACAAAGCTGGCGCTTGTCCGACTGTCAGGAAACGGAGGAGTGACGCGCATTGAGGTCGACGCTCGCCCGCAGGCGCGCGAGTTGCCCAGGTGTCGCCTCCGCCTGATGCAGCGTCTTCCAGGATTCGTAAGGCATGCCATAAATAGCGGAACGAACTTCTTCTCGATCCAGCTTGCCAGCCGATGCGTCGGCGACCCAATCAGCAAGACAATTTCGGCAGAAGCCAGCAAGGCCCATAAGATCAATGTTCTGCGCATCAGTTCGATGCTGGAGATGCGCAACCAGCCGTCGAAAAGCGGCGGCCGCCACTTGATCGTCGATATCGACTTGGTTCGTGGAACCTTCAGAACAGCTCATCGGGTCTCATCCTTCTGCCGTTGCCTCGACGTTTCGCGCCTTCTGATCATCGACGTCAAGCAAGCTAGTCGCCTTGGAAACACGACCTGTTAAACCAACGACAGAGCTGGGAACGGGCTAGCTTGCATTACCTGCGCGAGCGGCAAGCCCGCTAAGATCGTCCACTCGGTTTACGTTGATCAGGCCAAGTTCAGCGTCGTTCATGGGAATAGCGCCGGACGCTGCGATCCAGCTTCGCAAACTGTATTCGCCACCTTCTAGATGCTCAGCGAGTTGTTCGGCGAGGCCAACAGGCCAGAACCCGATGATATGCTGGTTCGCAAGCACCCGCGCATCGTCGCCTTGAAGCAGTTGGCGCAAATTTTCCGGCAGTGGATGCACATCGATTGGGACGCACAATACCGCATCAAAACCTTCCAGACGCGCGTGATCAAGTGCCGCATTTAGTCCTGCAAGCGGACCCATTCCAGGGCGCGGGCGATCGGCAAGCGTTGTGATGGCTGGCCATTCGCGGCCGCACACGACAAGTCCATCCGTCTGGGGCGTAATTGCTGTCATGGTTCGCTCAAGCAGGGTCGTGGACCCAAGACGCGCGTGCGCCTTGTCGCTGCCGAACCGCATTGAAGCGCCGCCGGCAAGGATTGCTCCCAGAACGCGCATTAAAACCGCAGCATCGGCATAATGTCGCCCACTTGGCCCGCTGGAGCGTGTTGTGGTCGCCGAACCAGCACGTCAGCCGCGGCGAGCATGTGTTGCGCGGAGGCGGACTGACGCTCGATTACCCGAATCCTATCGTCGCTCAGCTCGGCGCATAGAAATGCCTCGCGGCGACCTGCATCGGCAATCGGTGCAAGAAGGGGCGCGTCCGTCCATTTAAGTGCTGCATGAACGCCGCGGCCACCAAGGCCTGTCAAAAGGGGCGCAAGAAACAACCGCGCGATCGTCATTGCCGCCGTGGGGTTGCCCGGAAGGCCGAGGACGTGCCGATGACCGATACGACCATACCAGACCGGTTTGCCCGGCTTTATCGCAACATCGGCGAACACCTGCTTGAGATCGAGCGGTTCGAGCGCAAGTTTTGCGAAGTCGCGGTCGCCTCTGGACGCGCCACCGACCATCACAATCACATCGCTGTCGTCGCACGCTGTCTCCGCCGCGCCGAAAAGCTCGCTGACGTTGTCGGGCGTGAGAACAGCCCCCATCGGCTGACCACCCCACTGCCGCACCATGAGCTGGATCGCCTGAGAAAGGCTGTCGGGTATCTTGTTCGCGATCGCCGCCGATCCGGGTGCCGCAAGTTCGTCGCCACTGGCGATCACGCGAACCCGGGGGCGGCGCCAAACCGTCACCGTATCCACATCGGCAGCCGATGCCACCACCAGCGCGCGTGGATCCAGAACCCGGCCAACTGGCAAAACGCTGCTGCCCTTTGCGATATCCGACGCTCGTGCACGCACATGCGTCTTTGCTGTGGCCGGGCTATCGATTAGGACTTCTCCGCCACTGCTGACGGCGTGTTCGCGCACAACCACACGATCCGAACCTACGGGCATCTGGGCGCCCGTCATGATGCGAACCGCCTCTTGCGGTCCCAGTTGCCCGCGCCAAGATTGGCCGGGATAGGCCTCACCGACCAGCCGGAAGCGGCATATGCGTGCGGCAAAATCGGCTTCGGCGATCGCGAACCCGTCCATTGCCGCCGCATCATAGCAAGGCGCGTCGATCCGCGCGTGCACGGGTTCGGCAAGAACGCGTCGTCCCGCCTTGGCAAGCCGCACCATTTCCGTTCCCAGCGGAAGTGCGTGTGTGGCAAGCATCGCCTGCGCAGCATCGAAACTCAGCGCTGCGGCGCAGGCGGCTGCTGCGGGGGTGATCGGCAGCATGACCGTCATACGCCAGGTACTGCCGCGGCGGCCTGCCGAGGCGTGCAAGCCGATGAACGCCCCACTGCTTCGCCGACGAGGATGAGCGTCGGCTTGTCGTCGGCTAGGCTCTTTGCGGCGAGTGGCAGCAGGTCGAGCCGTGTCCGGAGCAGCCGTTCACCCGGCAGGCTAATGTCGCAGGCGATCAACACTGGCGTGGCACGATCGAGCCCGGCGTCTATCAACTCGCGACTGATCTCAACGGCAGCCGTGCGCCCCATGTAGAACGCCGTCGTGCACTGCGGATCGGCCAGTTTCGCCCAATCGAGATCGAGGGCATCGCCCGATCGCACATGTGCAGTCACGAACTGGACCCGCCGCGCAAGGCCGCGCAGCGACAATGAAACAGCGGCGGATGCCGCAGCGGCGCTCGCCGCGGTCACACCGGGACAAATGCGGACGCTGACCCCGTGCGCCGCAAGCGCATCGACCTCTTCCATCGAGCGGGCGAACAACGACGGGTCTCCCCCTTTCAGCCGGACGACGCGTTCACCATCCAACGCCGCGGCAACGAGCAGGTCGTTGATGCTGCCCTGATCCCGGGAGTGCCGGCCGGATCGCTTGCCGACCGCCACCCGCCGGACATGTGCAGGGATCAATGCCAGCACGCCTTTGCCGACCAGCGCGTCGTAGAACACGACACTCGCTGCCTGCAGAAGCCTTTCAGCCTTTCGCGTGAGCAGTTCGGGATCGCCCGGCCCCGCCCCGACCAGCCAGACTTCCCCAAATGCAATGTCCTCAGCCATGGGCAGTTTCCTTCACGGTTCCAATGAGGCGCTGGATCGCCGGGCGGCACGATCCGCAGTTAGTCCCGGCTGATAGCGCAGCGCCAACGGCCTCGACGCTCGTCAGCCCTTGTGTTGCAATTGCGGCGGTGATCGTCTTCATGCCGACATCGAAGCATACGCAGACGATCGCGCCACGATCAGGCGCGGGCGTCGCCGGGCGCCCCGCCAGCAGTTCGATCGCCGACGGCGCATCAACGCTCGAAAGCTGACCAATCAGCCAGTCGCGTGTTGGCAGGCTTCCGGTGCGCGAAAGATACAGTGCGGCAAGGAGCTTGCCGCCGCGGACCACCGCGTGACGAATCTGGCCCCGTGCCGGATCGCTGGTTTCGACATGTTCGCCCTTGGGCAGAAGCTGGCGCACCAGTCGCGTCGGATCGCCATTGCCGGCCAATTCGACCAGCCAGCCCTGTGCCACACGGACGCGGGTCGCCCACAGTGCCTTGATCGTGCCGGGTTCCTCGCGCGTGATCAGGAACCCCCGCCATTCGACCGACAGCCGCTCGACCTTGGCGGGCGTCGACTTGAAACCGGGTTGGCCCGAATGCGGGTCAACGAGCGATCGCGGCAACAGGCCGGTGCGGCCGCCGGTGGACTGCCGGTCGGTCCAGTGGATCGGCGTAAAGATCTCGCCGCGGCGCTGGCCGTCGTTCAATGCTGCACGGAACACGCTCTCGCCCTGCGGAGTCGAAACGCGAACGAGATCGCCCTCTGCAACTGTCAGCGCTACGGCGTCATCGGGATGGATGTCGACTAGCGGCTCCCGGCGGTGCGTCGACAGCTTCGGAGATAATCCCGTCCGCGTCATCGTATGCCACTGGTCGCGGTATCGGCCCGTGTTGAGCGTCATCGGCCAGCGGGCAAGCGGTGCCTGCAAGGGGGCTTGCTTCAGCGGCACGAGGTTCGCCCGCCCGGTATGGGTTGAAAAGCGTCCATTGGCGAACGGTGCGCCACCCCATCGCCACGGCGCCATCGCTGCATAGTCGGGGTTTGAGATCACCGCATGTCCGCCGATGTCGAACAGACGCTTGCCACCATTCTGATAGGCCGACAGCCGCGCATGCTCACGATAGATGTCCGCAGGACGGTCATATGCGAACTCGCCGACCCACCCCATCCGGCGGCCCACCTCCTTGATGATCCACCAGTCGGGCCGGGCCTCGCCGGGCAGCGCGAACAGCTGCCGCTGGCGACTGATCACGCGTTCCGAATTGGTGACCGTTCCATCCTTCTCGCCCCACCCGGCTGCTGGCAATTTCACATGGGCGAAGCGGCTGGTGTCGGTGTCGGCGATGCAATCTGACACCACCACGAACGGGCACGTCGCCAAGGCATCGCGCACTGTGCCGGCATCAGGCATCGACACCGCGGGATTTGTCGCCATCACCCACAGCGCCTTGATCCGGCCCTCGCCGATGCTGCGGAACAGGTCGACGGCCTTCAGGCCCGGTTTTGCCGCGACCCTCTGCGTCGCCCAGAAGCGACCGACGCGCGCGACGTTCTCGGCGGCGAAATCCATATGTGACGCCAGCGTCGATGCGAGTCCCCCGACCTCACGACCGCCCATCGCGTTGGGCTGACCGGTAATCGAAAACGGCGCGGCACCAGGCTTGCCGATACGGCCGGTCGCCAGGTGGATATTGGTGATCGCGTTGACCTGGTCGGTGCCGCGCAGCGACTGGTTCACGCCCTGGCTGAACATCGTCACGGTCCGCGGGTTGGCGGCGAACAGGTCGTAGAAGCGCCTGAGGTCGACGGGTTGGACATCGCATGTCCGCGCCACCGACCACAGGTCGCTCCCCTCTCCCACCTGTTCCCAGAAGTCGTCGGGGACGTCGACGTTCCGGGACAGGTAAGCTTGATCGATCAGGCCGGTATCGCGGCAATGTGCGAGTAGGCCATTGAACAGAGCGACGTCGCTGCCAGGCCGGATCGCGAGGTGCAGGTCGGCGTCCTCGCAGGTCTCCGTCCGGCGCGGGTCGATGACGATCAGTTTGGTGCCGCGTGCCGCGCGGGCGGCGATGATCCGCTGATAGACGATCGGATGGCACCAGGCGGTGTTCGAACCGACCAAGATAACCAGGTCGGCAACATCCAAGTCGTCATAGCTTGCGGGGACCACGTCCTCACCGAACGCGCGCATATGCCCCGCGACCGCGCTCGACATGCAGAGCCGAGAGTTGGTGTCGATATTCGCCGAGCCGATGAAGCCCTTCATCAACTTGTTGGCGACGTAATAGTCCTCGGTCAGCAACTGGCCCGAGACGTAGAAGGCGACGCTGTTCGGACCATGCTGCGCGACTGCATCACGGAAGCGCTTGGCAACGAGGTCGAGCGCCTTGTCCCAGCTCGCACGCCTGCCCCGGATTTCCGGTTGGAGCAGCCGCCCTTCGAGGCCAACTGTCTCGCCGAGATGCGTTCCTTTCGAACACAGCCGTCCACGATTGGCGGGGTGGTCCGGGTCTCCGGCGATCACCACCGTGCGGTCGCCGGTCACAGTCGCGGCGACTCCGCACCCGACGCCGCAATAGGCGCAGGTTGTGCGGATCGCCTCGGTCATGTCAGGCGGCTGCCTTCAGCGTGCTCGCGCGGCAGATCAGAACGCGGCCCGCGTCGACCTTGACCGGCACGACGGGTGTGCAGCCCTTGTCGTCGCCCAGCGCCTCACCGGTGCTGAGCGAAATCCGCCAATTGTGCAGCGGACACGCCACTGCGCCGCCATGGACGATGCCCTGCGACAATCGCCCGTGCTTGTGCGGGCAGCGGTCGAGCAGCGCGAACACCCGGTTCTCACCGGTGCGGAACACTGCGATGTCGTCACCGCCCTCGACGTGCACCGTGCGGCTGCCGCGCACCGGAATTTCGTTCAGCCAGCCGATGTCGAGCCAATCCCCAATCATGCCATTTCTCCAACGGGCTGAAATTTCGCCATCGGCGCGTGCAGCTCGCGCGCTTCGCCCTCGACGCGCTGCGCCCAGGGGTCCTCCTGGCTGAAGCTTTGCGAGACGAGGAAGCGCGCGGCGAGCGCGTCGCGGCCGTCCTCATCCTCGACGATGCGTTCGCGGATATATGCCACGCCGACCCGCTCGATCCAAGGCGCGGTGCGCTCCAGGTAGCGGGCTTCTTCGCGGTAGAGCTGGATGAACGCGGCGCAGTAATGCATCGCCTCCGCCTCGGTCGCGACCTTGCAAAGCAGGTCGGTGACACGGACATGGATGCCGCCGTTACCGCCGACAGACAATTCGTATCCGCTATCGACGCACACCACGCCGAAGTCCTTGATCGTCGCCTCGGCGCAATTTCGGGGACAACCGCTGACCGCGATCTTGAACTTGTGGGGCATCCACGATCCCCAGGTCATCCGCTCGATCTTGACGCCAAGACCCGTCGAATCCTGCGTGCCGAAGCGACACCATTCGGACCCGACACAAGTTTTCACGGTGCGCAATGACTTGCCATAGGCGTGACCCGAGACCATCCCGGCAGCATTAAGGTCGGCCCAGACCGCAGGCAGATCCTCCTTCCTGATCCCGAAGATGTCGAGCCGCTGGCCGCCCGTGACTTTCACCATCGGCGCATTGAACTTCTCGACGACGTCGGCGATCGCGCGCAGCTCGCGCGGGTTGGTGATCCCGCCCCACATGCGCGGCACGACCGAATAGGTGCCGTCCTTTTGGATGTTCGCGTGCATCCGCTCGTTGACGAAGCGGCTCTGCTGGTCATCGACATAGTCGCCGGGCAGCGCGCAGAGCAGGTAGTAATTGAGTGCAGGGCGGCACGAGGAGCAGCCGTCGGGCGTGCTCCAGTGCAGCCGCTGCATCACTTCGGGGATCGAACGCATGCCCTGCGCCACGATTTCGCGGCGGACATCATCGTGTCCGAACGACGTGCACTTGCACATCGCCTTCGGCCCCGCCTGCACCCCGTCGCCGAGTTTCAACGCGAGGAGATTTTCGACCAGCCCTGTGCAGGAGCCGCAGGAGGCGGATGCCTTGCAGCTCGCGCGGACCGCGTCGAGGCTGCACGCCCCCTTGTCGATGCACGCCAGCACCGCGCCCTTGGAAACGCCGTTGCAGCCGCAAATCTCGGCATCGTCCGAGAGCGCCGCAACGGCCGCCT
>JAZKBQ010000018.1:0-6117 GCA_040388515.1 Pseudomonadota bacterium
CCCTTAAAGGGAGAGGGAGGGGCCCGCGCCGCAGGCGTGGGAGGGTGAGGGATTGACCGGCTATACCTACCAAACGCTGAAGCGTGCCCAGACGCTCCGGCATGACATGACCGAAGCAGAGAAATGCCTTTGGGGCATGCTCCGTGGACGGCGATTGATGGGTGCTAAATTTCGCCGCCAGCAACCAATCGGGCCCTTCATCGCCGACTTCGTTTGTCAGGAAATTCGGCTGATTGTGGAAGCTGACGGATCACAGCATGCCGAAAGCACATCGGATGTTGACCGGACCAAATATCTCGAGAGCATCGGGTATCGCGTCCTTCGGTTCTGGAACAACGACATCCTGACCAATCCGTCCGGCGTTTTCGATGTCATCGCCTCGGCGATGACAACCCCTCACCCTCCCACCGCTGCGCGGCGGGCCCCTCCCTCTCCCGCAAGGGGAGAGGGGTTTGGAGATTTGCATGTCTGAATCTTACGACCTCATTGTCCTCGGCTCTGGACCCGGCGGATACGTCGCTGCGATCCGCGCGGCACAGCTCGGTCTCAAGACCGCGATCGTCGAGCGTGAGCTGCTCGGCGGCATCTGCCTCAACTGGGGGTGTATCCCGACCAAGGCGCTGCTGCGTTCGGCCGAGATCTATCATTACATGCAGCACGCCAAGGACTACGGCCTGGTCGCCGACAAGATCAGCGCGGACATCGATGCGGTGGTGAAGCGGTCGCGCGGCGTTGCCAAGCAGCTGAACCAGGGTGTCACGCACCTGATGAAGAAGAACAAGATCGCCGTGCATTTCGGCACTGGCGCGCTGACCGGTAAAGGCAAGCTGACCGTCACCGATGCGGACGGCAAGAAGACCGAGCTGACCGCCAAGAACATCATCGTCGCGACCGGCGCCCGCGCCCGCGACCTGCCCTTCGCCAAAGCCGACGGCAAGCGCATCTGGACCTACCGCCACGCGATGGTGCCGCCCGAAATGCCGAAGAAGCTGCTCGTCATCGGGTCGGGCGCGATCGGCATCGAGTTCGCAAGTTTTTACAACGACATGGGCGCCGAAGTGACGGTCGTCGAAATGCTCGACCGCGTCGTACCGGTCGAGGACGCGGACGTTTCGACCTTCCTCGAAAAGGCGCTGAAGAAGCAGGGCATGACGATCCTGACCAAGGCGGGTGTCGACAAGCTCGACGTGTCGGCCTCGGGCGTGAAGGCGTCGATCAAGGACAAGGACGGCAAGGTCACCGTGACCGAGTTCAGCCATGTCATCGTCGCGATCGGCATCGTGCCGAACACCGAGAATATCGGGCTCGAAACGCTGGGCGTGAAGACTGACCGCGGGCACATCGTCACCGACGGCCTGTGCAAGACCAATGTCGATGGCGTCTGGGCGATCGGCGACGTGACCCAGCCGCCATGGCTGGCGCACAAGGCGAGCCATGAAGGCGTGATCGCGGCGGAAGCGATCGCGGGCAACCATCCGCATGAGATGGACCCGAAGAACATCCCGGGCTGCACCTATTGCCACCCCCAGATCGCATCTGTGGGTCTCACCGAGGCAAAGGCCAAGGAAGCCGGTTACGAAGTGAAGGTGGGCAATTTCCCCTTCATCGGCAACGGCAAGGCAATTGCGCTGGGCGAAGCGGAAGGGTTCATCAAGACCGTGTTCGACGCCAAGACCGGCGAACTGCTGGGCGCGCACATGATCGGCGCGGAAGTGACCGAACTGATCCAGGGCTACACCGTGGGCAAGACGGCGGAACTGGTCGAAGCGGACTTCATGAACACCGTCTTCCCGCATCCGACGCTCAGCGAGATGATGCATGAAAGCGTGCTCGGCGCTTACGGGAAAGCGCTGCATATCTGATGCAAATCCTCCCCGTGCCGGGGAGGAATAAAATGCTGTCCTACAGGGCGCGACCCCCGCTAGACTCCGCGCCGTTCGTCACAACATCGGGGTCGATATGCGTAATCTTTCTTATTTTATGATGCTCGCGTGCTCTGTCCCGGCCGCTGCCGAAACGGTGCACATCACTGCGGCACGCATGATCGATGTCGAAACCGGCAAGGTCGTCGAGCATCCGATGGTCAACGTGACCGACGGACGCATCACGGGCATTGCGGACGCGCGAACGGTGCGGTTGCGCGGCGACGAGAAGCTGATCGATCTCGGCGACCGTACGCTGCTGCCCGGCCTTATCGACATGCATGTCCACCTGACTTCGCTCGCCGAAGTCGGCGGCTATCAGACGCTGAAATACACCGACAGTTTCTGGGGCGCGGTGGGTGTCGCTAACGCCAAGAAGACGCTGGAGGCCGGTTTCACCACCGTGCGCAACGTCGGCTCGTCGGATTTCCAGGATGTCGGCCTGCGCGAGGCGGTCGACGGCGGGTTCGTGCCGGGACCGCGGATCGTCACTGCGACCTATGCCATCGGCGCGACCGGCGGGCATTGCGACGACAACAAGCTGCCGCCCTCGCTCGACCGCAGGGAAGCCTCGGTGATCAACAGTCCCGAAGAAGCGCGGGCAAAGGTGCGCTGGCTGCACAAATATGGCGCGGAAGTGATCAAGATCTGCGCGACCGGCGGCGTGTTCTCGCTGGGCGACAGCGTCGGCGGACAGCAGTTGAGCCTTGAAGAGATGAAGGCCATCGCCGACGAGGCGCACATGTTGCACCTGCGGGTCGCGGCGCACGCGCACGGTGACGAGGGCATCCGCACCGCGATCCTCGCCGGGATCGACACCATCGAGCATTGCAGCCTGGCGAGCGACGAGACGCTGAAACTCGCTGCGCAGCGCAAGACCTGGTTCGACATGGATATCTACAACGACGATTATATCCTTGCGACCGGGACCGCGAACGGGACGGAGCAGGAAAGCCTCGACAAGGAAAAGGCGATCGGCCTGAAACAGCGGCAGACGTTCCAGCGTGCGGTGCGCGCGGGTGTGCCGCTGATCTTCGGCACCGACGCGGGCGTCTATCCGCACGGCGACAATGGCAAGCAGTTCGCCAAGATGGTCGAATGGGGAATGACGCCCCTGCAGGCGATACAGGCGGCGACACGCAATGCCGCGCAGGCACTGGGCAAGGAAGCCGATGTCGGTGCGATCGCGGTCGGCCGCTATGGCGACATGATCGCCGTCGATGGTGATCCATTGCGGGACGTGCGCGTGCTTGAAAAGGTCGCGGTGGTGATAAAGGGTGGCACGGTCGTGAAGGGCGGCAAATAGCTCTTCGGCAATGGGGGAGAGTTCGATGCGTTATGCACTGCTCGGTTTTGCGCTCGCCGTTTCGCAAACGCCCGCATGGGCAGGCCCGATCACGCCGCGCGGCGGGACGGTTCCGGTCGCGTGCACCGGCCCGGTCGTAGCCGATGCACGCAAGGTGGCGGCCGCCAACAAGCTGAAGCTCGGCATGTTGCCGGCGACCTGTTTCGGACAGATGAAGATCTATGACGGTCCGGATATCCAGTATGTCGCCGTGGCGCCCTCGGCATCCTGTCCGCGGGGCAAGATGCTCGACGTGTTCGGCAAGTCGCGCGCGGGGTCGTGGTACAGCTATTTCGAAAAGCCCATCTGCGGGGCTGGGCTGGTCATCGGGCCGAAGAACCAGTGGGGCGACTGGATGCTGACGATCGACGGGCGGCATTACGACAGCCGCGGCGCCTATTACGTGCAGGTGCCGTGATCGCACCGACGGCCACATGAACCGCAGCATTGCGGGCGGGATCGCCCTAGTCTTGCTGTCGTGCGGATTGGGATTGCTGGTCCATTTCGGCGGTCTCGCAACGGTCGATGCCGATCTGTTGCGGGCGATGTCGGTTGCGGATCGCGGACCGCAATGGCTGGGCGATACGGCGCGATTCGTGTCGACGTTCGGCGATGTCGGCGTACGCGGGATCGGGATCTCGCTGGTGTTGGCGGCATTGCTGTGGCGGCACCGCTGGCGGTCGGGGGCGATCTACCTCGCAACGACGATCACTTCGATTTTGGGACACACGGTGGCCAAGTTGCTGTGGGCGCGGGAGCGGCCGCACTTGGTGCCTTGGCTCGACGATCCGCACGACATGAGCTTTCCCAGCGGCCACGCGGCGGGGTCGATGGTCGTGCTGCTGCTCGCGGCACTGCTGTTCGACCGCTATCGTTTGTGGTCGGTCGCCATAATGCTGTCGCTGGCGATCGGGCTGACGCGGCCCATGCTGGGGGTGCATTGGCCGACCGATGTCGTCGGCGGATGGCTATGGGGGGCCGGGTTCGCGCTGATCGGTGCGGGCGTCGCGCAATCGATGGGATTGCTCGACACCCGCTACGAACGAAAGATCAGCGGGGCGCCATCCTGAGCGCGCCGTCCAGGCGGACGTCCTCGCCGTTGAAATAGTCGTTCTCGATCATCGTCAGCGCAAGGTGCGCATATTCGGCCGGATCGCCGAGACGCTTGGGATAGGGCACCGACGCCGACAGCGATTCCTGCGCCTTTTCGGGGAGACCCGCGAGCAGCGGCGTCTTGAACAGCCCCGGCAGGATGGTGTTCACCCGAATGCCTTCGTTCATCAGGTCGCGCGCCACGGGCAACGTCATGCCGACCACGCCCGCCTTAGACGCGGAATAGGCGACCTGGCCGATCTGGCCGTCCTCGGCCGCCACGCTCGCCGTATTGATGATCACGCCGCGAAGGCCGTGCTCGTCGGCCACGTCGAGCGTCATCATGCCCGCCGCTGCCTTGGCGATACAGCGGAACGTGCCGATCAGGTTGATCTCGATCACGAACTTGAACGCATCGAGCGGGAAGTGCTTGATGCTGCCGTCTTCCTTGCTGCGGCTCGCGGTCTTGATCGCGTTGCCGACGCCCGCACAGTTGACCAGAATGCGTTCCTGACCGTGGGCCGCGCGCGCCTTGGCGAAGCCGGCGTCGACGCTTTCGTCGCTGGTCACGTTCACTTCGCAAAAGACGCCGCCGATCTCGGCCGCGATTTCCTCGCCCTTGTTCTTCTGCAGGTCGAAGATCGCGACCTTGACGCCCTTCGCCGCCAGCGCACGCGCAGTTGCTGCGCCAAGACCCGATGCCCCGCCGGTAACGACGGCTGCGATGTTGTTGTCGAGTTTCACTGATCCTGCTCCTTAAAGCCGTTCGACGATCGTGACGTTGGCGATGCCGCCGCCCTCGCACATGGTCTGCAGTCCATAGCGCCCGCCGCGCGCCTTCAGCGCATGGACCAGCGTTGCCATCAGTTTGGTTCCCGATGCGCCGAGCGGATGGCCGAGCGCGATTGCGCCGCCGTTGACGTTCATCCGGGCATAGTCGGCCCCGGTATGCTTCAGCCACGCGAGCGGCACGGGCGCGAATGCTTCGTTCACTTCGAACAGGTCGATATCGTCGATCTTCATGCCCGCACGCTTCAATGCCCGGTCGGTCGCGAACAGCGGCTCTTCCAGCATGATAACCGGGTCACCCGCCGTCACGGTCAGGTTGTGAATGCGCGCCATCGGCGTCAGGCCATGCGCTTTGAGCGCGGCCTCACTGACGACCAGCACGGCCGATGCACCGTCACAGATCTGGCTGGCGTTCGCGGCAGAAATGCTGCCGCCTTCTTGCAGCAATTTGACGGTGCCGATGCTCTCGGCCGTCGCGTCGTAACGAATGCCTTCGTCGGTACGGTGGATCTGGGTGCCTTCGGGCGTTTCGATCTCGAGCGGTACGATCTCCGCGTCGAATGCACCGGCCTGGGTGGCAATGGCTGCCCGGCGATGGCTTTCGGCGGCGAACTGGTCGAGCTGCTCGCGTGTGAAGCCGTGCTTCTTCACGATCATTTCGGCGCCCATGAACTGGCTGAACATGATGCCGGGATATCGCTCTTCGAGGCGTGGCGATTTGTAGCTGCCCAGTCCCTCTTTCATGAACAGCGTTGCGGGCGTGCCCATTGGAACGCGCGTCATGCTCTCGACGCCCGCAGCAATGACGATGTCCTGCGTGCCCGACATCACGGCCTGCGCGGCGAACTGGATGGCCTGTTGCGACGATCCGCACTGGCGGTCGATGGTGACGGCAGGGACGCTGTCGGGCAGGTTCCGCGCGGCAAGCACGGCATTGCGGCCGACCTGCACCGCCTGCTCGCCGCCCTG
>JAZKBQ010000018.1:6127-65251 GCA_040388515.1 Pseudomonadota bacterium
GACGCAACCCATGATGACGTCCTCGACACTGGCGCCGTCGAGTCCGGTGCGTGCGATAAGGGCGTCCAGCGTGGCGCCTGCCATGTCGACAGGATGCCAGCCCGCCAGCTTGCTTCCGCGCTTGCCGCCCGCAGTACGTACCGCATCGACGATATAGGCTTCGGCCATCTTGCTATCCCTTCCGTAAACGTAAAGCTTCATATCGCTGTTAGAGCATCGCATAAGTCAGGCAAGTGACGTTTTGGAGAACCCGATGGAAGTAGCAGACGCCGTAGCGGCAAGGCGGTCGGTCCGTGGGTTCACTGGCCAGCCGGTCGATGCCATCCGGCTGCAAGCGATCGCAATCGAGTCGTCGCGCGCGGCGTCCGGCGGGAATTTGCAGCCGTGGCATGTCGACATCGTTGCCGGCGACGCGATGATGCGCCTGAAGGCGATCATGCAGGATCGACTAATGGCGGGCGCCACCGAAACGCCCGAATACGATATTTATCCCGCAGAGCTCGTCAGCCCCTATCGTGATCGGCGATTTGCAGTGGGAGAGGCGATGTACGCGCATGTCGGTATTCCGCGTGAGGACAAGGCGGCACGTCGCCTTTGGTTCGCCCGCAACTTTGCGTTCTTCGGCGCACCCGCAGGACTGTTCGTGACAGTCGACCGTCGCATGGGCCCGCCGCAGTGGAGCGATCTCGGCATGTTCCTGCAGAACGTCATGCTGTTTGCCGTGAGCGAGGGGTTGGCGACCTGCCCGCAGGAATGCTGGGCGATCTATCCGGAGACCGTGAAGAGGTTCCTTGGGACGCCGGATGAACGCATGCTCTTTTGCGGCATGGCAATCGGTTATGAGGACAAAAGCGAACCGGCCAATGCGCTACGGACGGAACGCGCAGATCCTGCCGAATGGCTCAATATAGTGACCGACTAGCGTCCCAGCTTCGGCAACAGCCGCCCGACGCGCTGCTGATAGTCGCGATACCGGTCGCCAAAAGTATCGACCAGGTCGCCTTCCTCGATCGGGATGGCAACCAGCATGAATGCCGACATGCCTGCCGCGAGCAGCAGGTGGCTGTATGTCATGTCCGGCGTCGCCCAGAACGCAATGAAGAACCCGAGGTAGAGCGGGTGGCGGACGAGGCGATAGAAGAACGGCGTCCGGAATTCGGGTGCCGGCGCATTGCTCGCGGTCAGGGTGGTCCACGCCTGTTTCAGGCCGAACAGCTCGAAATGGTTGAGCAGGAACGTGCTGAGCAGCACGATCAGCCAGCCTATCAGGAACAACGCCCAGAGAATGATCGCAGCGACGCCGGATAGCGACCAGAGCGTGCCGGGAAGCGGGCACCAAAGGGCGAAGAGCAGGATCAGCATCAGGCTGGCCGCCAGCACATAGACGCTGCGTTCCAGGGCATGCGGAACGATCTTGGTCCAACGCGCCTTGAATGCCGGCCTCGCCATCACGCTGTGCTGCAAGCCGAATGCCGCGATCAGCCCGAGATCGATCGCGGCCGCGATGGCCGGTGATGTATGCGGTCCGCGATCTACCGCGACCGGAACCCAGGGCAGGTTGCCGACGAAGGCGACCAGGTAAAGAAAGGTTGCGAAGAAAATCGTATAGCAGGTGATTGCGATCACCATATTGACGGCACGGGTCATCGCTCTGTCCCCCGTTAGAGACGTAATCCTATCATAATACGCAAAAAATGAAACGCCTGGGAAACGATGCTCAGTGTGTCTTGCCGCGCGTTTTCTGAACGAGTCCCACGGCAAAGGCGACGATCGCGCCGATCACAAGGCCAATGACACCCGAATAGGCTGCATTCGCTGCCCAATGGACAATACCGTTGCCGCCGCCCGCACCCTCGATCGCATGCGGCACGATGTGCAGGCCGAATTCGTGCAGGCCATGGACGATAATCCCGCCGCCGACCCAGATCATTGCCGCCGTGCCGAGAACCGACAGAAACCGCATCGTGACCGGCATCGCCTTGACGAGCCCGCGTCCGATCACCCGCGAGAGCGCGTTATTTTGTTTGGCCATGTGCACGCCGACGTCGTCCATCTTAACGATCAGTGCGACCACGCCGTAAACGCCCGCGGTCACCGCGATGGCGACGAGGGCTAGGCTCGCCGCCTGCGCCCAGATCGACTGCGCCGACACTTCGGCAAGTGCGATCGCCATGATCTCGCCCGACAGGATGAAGTCGGTGCGGATGGCGCCTGCGACCTTTTCCTGTTCGAGCAACGTACCGTCGGCGCCGGGATCCTCGGGATGAAGGTCTTCGCCGGAATGATGGCCGGACAGGACATGGATGACCTTTTCCGCGCCCTCGAAACACAGATACGCGCCGCCGATCATCAGGATCGGCGTGATCAGGAACGGCGCGAAGGCGCTGAGGACGAGTGCTGCGGGAAGTAGGAACAGCAGCTTGTTGCGGATCGAACCCAGCGCGATCTTCCAGATGATCGGCAATTCGCGGTCGGGCGTGAAGCCGGTGACATAGGTCGGCGTGACGGCAGTATCGTCGATGACGACGCCAGCGGCCTTTGTCCCCGCCTTGGCAGCTGCTGCGCCGACATCGTCGATCGAGGCGGCGGCCAGCTTTGCAATGCCCGCGACATCGTCGAGAAGTGCGGCAAGACCTGATGGCATCAGTTGACCTCTACTTAAACCAAGTGCGCTGTTGATCCTCGAAACCCATATAGGCGACTACCCAGCCTTTCGAGGTGCGCGAAAAGATAAACTCCCATCGCGTGTTGAGGTTTGCGTGCGCGGCAACGTAATACCGACGCACCGCAGAGGTTCCGTAAATTTGTTCCTGAGCGAGGTCGAAATCGCTTATCTTACCGTACAGCGTCAGGCCGTTTTGTATCTGCGCTTGAAGATTGGTCAGTTCCATCGTCTTGCCCGCCATCAACGGCGATTTGGCGACAAAGGTATCGACGACCCCTTTGGCATCGCTCCTTATGAGGGCATCCAAAATTGGCTTTACGATCGCATCAATATCGCGCGCTGCAGTTGAACTTGCAGTGGTCGCTTGAGCCAATACGGAACTTGGAAGTCCTGTCGTCGATATCGCTAAAACGATTGCCAAACCCCACCGCATATCTTTCCCCTTTGATCCTGCTCTTATTCACGTCCCGATCGCCGCAGCGATGTTGCTATGCACGGCATCTGGCATCAATGCTGGGCATGCGATAGCGTCCGTTCATGACAAGAACCACCGCCGCAGCGCTCGCTCTTTGTATTCCTGCTGTTTCAGCGCCCGCTTTCGCAAAACTGTCGCCGGCCGAAACGAAAATGGCCGCGGCTGTCGAGGCGAGCTACGAACCCTCGATCACGCTTCTCCAGCAGCTGGTCGACGTGAACAGCGGGTCGATGAACATCGAGGGCGTGACGCGCGTCGGCCAGATGATGCGGGCCGAACTGGAACCGCTGGGCTTCAAGGTCGAATGGAAGCCGATGACAGCTGCCAAGCGCGCCGGGCACATCATTGCGACGCACGTTGGCGCGCCGGGCACGAAGCGCCTGTTGCTGATCGGCCATCTCGACACCGTGTTCGAGAAGGATTCGCCGTTCCAGAAATTCACCCGCAAGGGCGATTTCGGCGAGGGGCCGGGGGCCGCCGACGACAAGGGTGGCATGGTCGTTATGCTGATGGCGCTGAAAGCCATGAAGGTGGCAGGAACGCTCGCCAAAGCGAATATCGAGATCGTGCTGACTGGTGACGAGGAAGACAGCGGCGACCCGATCGATATCGCACGGGCCGACCTGATCGCCGCCGGCAAGCGCGCCGATGTCGCGCTCGATTTCGAAGGGCTGGTGGTCGAAAACGGCCGCGATATGGGATCGATCGCGCGGCGCTCGTCGAACACCTGGACGCTGACCGCGACGGGCAAGGCCGGGCATTCGTCGGGTATCTTCAGCGAAGGAGTTGGAGACGGCGCGATCTATGAACTTACGCGCATCATCGCGACATTCCGCAAGGAACTGCCCGAACCGAACCTGACCTTCAACGTCGGGCTGATTGCCGGCGGCCAGACGGCGGCGTTCGATGCCGACGGCGTGCGTGCGACCGCGACCGGCAAGTCGAACATCATTCCCGGCATCGCGATGGCGCGCGGCGATTTCCGGACCCTGTCCGAAGACCAGACGAAGCGCGTGAAAGAAAAGATGTCGGCCATCGTTGCTGCGCACGCGCCGGTTACCGATGCGAAGATCGTATTCGAAACCGGCGGTTATCCCGCAATGGCGCCGACCGATGGCAATCGTGCGATCCTGACCGCGCTCAATGCCGTGAATGCCGATCTCAAGATGCCGGAAATGCCTGCGCTCGATCCGCTCAAGCGCGGGGCAGGCGATATCTCGTTCGTCGCGAACGATGTCAGCGGGATCGCGGGCCTCGGCCCGTCGAGCCGAGGCGACCATGCACCCGGCGAGACGGTCGACCTCGTCAGCTTCAAGCGCCAGGCGAAACGCGCGGCGATCCTGATGTCACGGCTGGGCGCGCAGAAGCGCTAGAGCTTCCGTCCGATCAGTTCCTTCATGATTTCGTTCGTCCCGCCGAATATCCGCGTCACGCGTGCGCCGCGCCACATCTTCGCAATGGGGTATTCGTTCATATAGCCAGCGCCGCCGTGGAGCTGCAGGCACTTGTCCATGATTTCCCACTGCAATTCGGTATGCCACAGCTTGGCAGCGGCACCTTCTTCGGGCGTCAGTTCCTTTTTCAGGTGGCGCGCGATCGCCCAGTCGAGATGCGCCCAGCCGACCTGAAGTTTCGACTTGATGTCGGCGAGGGTGAACCGCGTGTTCTGGAAATCTATGACAGGCTTTCCGAACGCTTTTCGGTCGCGGACGAATTCGACGGTCTCGTCATAAGCTTTCTGCGCCGACGCCTGTGCGCCGATGGCGATCGACAGGCGTTCCTGCGGCAATTCGCTCATCAGGTAGATGAAGCCCTTGCCTTCCTCGCCCAGGCAATTGGTCATTGGAACGCGGACATCCTCGAAAAACAGCTCCGACGTATCCGCCGCATCCTGCCCGATCTTGTCCAGGTTGCGGCCCCGCTTGAACCCTTCGCGGTCGGCCTCGACCAGGATGATCGACACGCCTTTCCACTTGGGTTCGATGTCGGTGTCGGTCTTGGCGCAGACGAGCACCAGGTCGGCGTTCTGGCCATTGGTGATGTACGTCTTGCTGCCGTTGATGACGTAGTGGTTGCCGTCCTTCTTGGCAGTCGTTCGGATGCCCTGAAGGTCGCTGCCCGTGCCCGGCTCGGTCATGGCGATGGCGGTCACGACTTCGCCAGACACCATCTTCGGCAGCCAGTGGCGCTTCTGCTCCTCCGACCCATAGGCGATCAGGTAATTCACGACGATGTCCGACTGGAGCGAGAAGCCCAGAGCGGTACCGCCGTACGAAATCTCCTCGTCGATGATCGCGTTGTAGCCGAAGTCGAGGCCCAGGCCGCCGTACTCCTCGGGAACGGTCGGGCACAGCATGCCGACGGCGCCGGCCTTCGGCCAGATTTCCTTGTCGACGATGCCCGCCTCGTCCCAGCGGTCGATGTGGGGAACGACTTCCTGTTTTATGAAGCTACGCACCGACTGGCGGAACGCCTCATGATCCTCGGTATAGGCAGTCCGTCCGGCGACATCGAGCGTCATGGCAATCCCCTCCACTTTACGTTTGCGTAAAGGGTAGATGCCGGACGGCATAGTCGCAATGCGTTTTCGTGCGTTGTAATATTATTACGCGGGCGGCATTATGCTTTTCAAGGAGAGACGCTTGTCTAACGATTCGCCCGACCGAGCCGGACGCAACCTGCCGCCGCTCGCGCTGCATGTTCCCGAGCCGGCGTTCCGGCCCGGTGACGAGGCCGATTTCCTGCCCGTCGAGGTGCTGGCCGCGGGCGTCACGCCGCGTCCCGATAGTGCCGTCGACACCAGTGCGATGCGCGATCACGCCTATGGCCTGGTCCGCGTCCTGGACGATGAGGCGCGCGCGGTCGGCCCGTGGGATCCGAAGCTTTCGCCCGACCTGATGCGGCGCATGCTGCGCAGCATGGCGCTGACGCGCGCATTCGATGAGCGCATGTTCCGTGCACAGCGGCAGGGCAAGACCAGCTTCTACATGAAGTCGACTGGCGAAGAGGCCGTGGCGGTTGCCGCGACCTATGCGCTGGAACGCGACGACATGTGCTTTCCCTCATATCGGCAACAGGGCATCCTGATCGCGCGCGACTGGCCCGTCGTCGACATGATGAACCAGATCTATTCGAACCGCGCCGACCGGCTGAAGGGCCGCCAGTTGCCGATCATGTATTCGACACGTGAGGGCGCGTTCTTTTCGATCTCGGGTAATCTCGCGACGCAATATCCGCAGGCTGTCGGATGGGCGATGGCGAGCGCGGCAAAGGGCGATACGCGGATTGCTGCGACCTGGTGCGGCGAAGGGTCGACGGCCGAGGGTGATTTCCACTCGGCCTGTATGTTCGCGACCGTCTATCGCGCGCCGGTCATCATGAACATCGTCAACAACCAGTGGGCGATCTCGAGTTTCGCAGGCTTCGCGGGTGGCGAGTCGACGACCTTTGCTGCACGCGCCGTGGGCTATGGCATTGCGGGGCTGCGCGTCGACGGCAATGACGCTCTCGCAGTTTACGCTGCGACGGCTTGGGCGGCGGAGCGCGCACGGACCAACAACGGGCCGACGCTGATCGAGCATTTCACGTACCGCGCGGAAGGGCATTCGACCTCCGATGATCCAAGCGCCTATCGCAGCGCCGACGAGGCGACGAAATGGCCGCTCGGCGACCCGATTGCGCGGTTGAAGGCGCATTTGATCGGCATCGGCGAATGGGACGACGAACGTCACGCCGCGCAGGATCTGGAACTCGCCGAGTTCATTAAGGCGGCACAGAAGGAGGCCGAGAAGAACGGCATTCTGGGCCACGGCATGCATCAGCACTTCGATACGATGTTCGACGATGTGTTCGAGGAACTGCCCTGGCATCTTGCCGAGCAGCGCGACCAGATGCGCGCCGAACGCGCCGCGGCGGGGATCTGAGCCATGCCACGGATGAACATGATCGAGGCGATCAATTCCGCCATGGACGTCTGCCTGGGCGCGGACCCCGATGTGGTGGTGCTGGGCGAGGACATCGGCTTTTTCGGCGGTGTGTTCCGCGCGACTGCGGGACTGCAGGCCAAATACGGCAAGACCCGCGTCTTCGACACGCCGATCAACGAATGCGGCATCATCGGTGTCGCGGTCGGCATGGCCGCCTATGGCTTGCGGCCGGTGCCGGAAATCCAGTTCGCGGATTACATCTATCCCGGCCTCGACCAGCTGGTCAGCGAAGCCGCGCGTATCCGCCACCGGTCGGCGGGCGAGTTCATTGCGCCGATCACGGTACGGTCGCCGTTCGGCGGCGGCATCTTCGGCGGGCAGACGCACTCTCAGTCGCCCGAGGCGCTGTTCACGCATGTGTCGGGTGTGAAGACGGTCATCCCGTCGAACCCTTATGACGCGAAGGGCCTGCTGATCTCGGCGATCGAGGACAACGACCCGGTCATCTTCTTCGAGCCTAAACGCATCTACAACGGCCCGTTCGACGGCCATTACGACCGCCCCGTGCAGCCCTGGTCGAAGGTCGACACGCCCGATGTGCCGGAGGGGCATTACACCGTGCCGCTCGGAAAGGCTGCCATCGTTCGTGAGGGCAATGATGTGACCGTGCTGGCTTACGGCACCATGGTCCATGTTGCGCGCGGCACCGTCGAGGAAAAGGGCATCGACGCCGAAGTGATCGACTTGCGTACGCTGTTGCCGCTCGACATCGAAACGATCGAGGCGAGCGTGAAAAAGACCGGACGCTGCGTGATCGTGCATGAAGCGACGCGGACCAGCGGGTTCGGCGCGGAACTGTCCGCACTGGTGCAGGAACGCTGTTTCCACCACCTCGAGGCACCGATCCTGCGCGTAACCGGCTTCGACACGCCTTACCCGCACAGCCTAGAATGGGCATATTTCCCGGGCCCGGTCCGCATCGGTACCGCGCTCGACCAGGTTCTGAAGGACTAAGCGATGGCCCTCTACAAATTCCGCCTGCCCGACATCGGCGAAGGCATTGCCGAGGCAGAGATCGTCGCATGGCACGTGAAGGTCGGCGACCGGATCGAGGAAGACGCCAACCTGGCCGACATGATGACCGACAAGGCGACGGTCGAAATGGAGTCGCCGGTTTCCGGTGTCGTGGTCGAGATCGCCGGCGAAGTCGGCGACATGATCCCGATCGGCAGTACGCTCGCGGTGATCGAGGTCGAGGGGGAAGGCGAGGCTGAACCCGTCGCCGAGGCGAAGGTCGAGGAGCGCATCGACGCCGAAACGCCCGATGCGGATACGGTAGCCGAAGTCGTCGCCGCGCCAGTCGCTGCCGCGCCCGCGCCACAAGTAGAACCGGTAGAAGCGCCAAAACCTGCTCCCGCTGCGGCTTCGGCTCCGGTGGCACAAAAGGTTCTCGCATCCCCCGCTGTTCGTGCACGTGCAGGCGATCTCGGGATCGATCTGGCCCACGTCAAACCGTCCGAGGACGGCCGCCTGCGTCACGCGGATCTCGATGCCTATCTGCGTTACAACAGCGCCAGCGGCTTCGGCATACCGGCTGCCCCGCGCGCTGACGAAGCGATCAAGGTCATCGGCATGCGCCGTCGGATCGCGGAGAACATGGCGGCGTCGAAACGGCATATCCCGCACTTCACCTACGTCGAGGAAATCGAGGTCACGAAGCTCGAGGAGCTTCGTGCGGATCTCAACGCGAACCGCGGCAACCGGCCCAAGCTGACCATGCTGCCGCTGCTGATCGTCGCGATCTGCCGCGCGCTGCCCGAATTCCCGATGATTAATGCGCGCTACGATGACGAAGCGGGCGTCGTTACACGATCGGGTGCAGTCCATCTCGGCATGGCGACGCAGACTGATGCGGGGCTTATGGTTCCGGTCATCCGTGACGCCCAGGCGAAGAATGCCTGGCAACTCGCGACCGAGATCGTGCGCCTCGCCGAGGCCGCACGTGCCGGCAAGGCGAAGTCGGAAGAGCTGTCGGGTTCGACGCTCACGATCACGTCGCTTGGCCCGCTCGGCGGCGTGGCGACGACGCCGGTCATCAACCGTCCCGAGGTGGCGATCATCGGTCCCAACCGCGTCATCGAACGGCCCGTGTTCGACGGCGACGACATCCGGCGGGCGAAACTGATGAACTTGTCGATCAGTTGCGACCACCGTGTCGTCGACGGCTGGGACGCGGCAAGCTTCGTGCAGGCTATCCGCAAACTCATCGAAACACCGGTTCTTTTGTTCGCGGACTAGGTTTCTTTCGCGCTGCAACATAAGGGCATCGACATGAAGATGCCCGGCCGCCCCGAATTCGTCGCGATCATCGCGTCGATCAGCATGCTGATCGCGTTCGCGATTGACGCGATGTTGCCCGCGTTGCCGCAGATCGGGCGATCGCTGAATGTGGCGCTTGAAACACGCTGGTCGTTGGTCATCACGGTGTTCACCGTGGGATTCGGCATCGCGCAGTTGTTCGTCGGGACGTTGTCGGACCGTTACGGCCGTCGCGCGATGATGCTCGGATCGCTTGTCATTTACGTAGCGACCAGCTTGCTCGCCGCCGCGTCCGTAAGCTTTGTGCTGCTGCTCGCTGCACGCGCTGCTCAGGGGATTGGCGCAGCTGGCGGACGGGTGCTTGTCCAGTCGGTCGTGCGCGACCGTTTCGAGGGACGGGAAATGGCGCAGATCATGAGCCTAGCCGCGGCGCTGTTCATGGCCGCGCCTATCATCGCGCCTTTCCTAGGCACGGCAATTCTGGTCGTTGCCCCCTGGCCTTGGATTTTCGTCGTGCTGGCCGTCTTCGGCTCGGCTGCCTTCGTCTGGGTTTTTGCCCGCCTTCCCGAAACGCTGCATCCCGAATATCGACGGCCGATATCGTTACCGAGCATCGCGGATGCTGCACGCATCGTGTTCGCCGATCGCCAGTCGGTCGGCTACACCATCGGCATGCTCAGCCTGACGGTTGCGATCCAGGGATTCCTGACGACCGTAACGCTGATTTTCACCGAAACCTTTCATCGGCCGGAACTGCTGCCTTATGGCTTTGGCATCATGGCTGGCTCGATGATGGCGGCAAGCCTTCTCAACGCGCGTATCGTGATGCGGTGCGGCATGCGGATGATCGGTCATGCCGCGCTCCTCGGCTTTACCGCATTGGCCGCGATTCATGCCGCCCTGGCATTTTCAGGGATGGAGACGTTGATCGGCTATATCGTCCTGCAATCGGCGATGATGGCGTGCTTTTCGCTTTGCGCGGGGAATTTCGGCGCGATGGCAATGGAACACATGGGCCCCGTCGCGGGGACGGCGAGTTCGATACAGGGCTCGATCGCCGCCGTATTCGGTGCGCTGGGCGGGGCGGTCATCGCTGCGAGTTTCGATGGCACGACATTCCCGCTCTATGCCGGGGTCACCATCGCGGGGGTGCTTGCAATCTCCGCTGCTCTTTGGGCAGAGGGCGGGCGCCTGTTCGTCGCGCGTCACGTCGCGCAAGGGGAAGCATGATGGCATATTGGCTCGTGAAGTCCGAACCGAACAAGTACAGCTGGGACGATATGGTCCGTGACGGCCGGACGATCTGGGACGGCGTGCGCAATCATACCGCCGCCATCAACCTGCGCACGATGAAGGTCGGCGACAAGGCGTTCTTCTACCATTCGAACGAGGGGAAAGAGATCGTCGGCATCGTTGAGATCGTCCGGGAACATTATCTCGACCCCAAGGATGCGGCGCAGCGTTTCCCAGCGGTCGATGTCTCTCCGGTCGAAAAACTAAAAAATCCGGTGACCCTGGCCGCGATCAAGGCCGACCCGGCGCTCGCCGATATGGAACTCATTCGCCAGTCGCGGCTTAGTGTGGCGCCGGTCCGGGATAGTGAATGGAAACACATCCTGGAGATGGCAGGCTAGCGGAGGCGAACTTATGGCGCGCGTGGCACGGTTTGAACGAACGGGCGGGCCGGAAGTCATCGAATGGGTGGACGTCGACCTGCCCAAACCCAGTCCAGGCGAGCTGCGCGTGCGGGCTACCGCCGTCGGGCTGAACTATATCGACACTTATCACCGCCGCGGCATCTATCCGCTCACGCTGCCGAGCGGGCTTGGCGGCGAGGCGGCGGGCGTCGTCGAAGCGATCGGCGAGGGTGTTGCGGACTTCGCAGTGGGCGATCGTGTCGCCGGCTTCAGTCCCATCGGTGCCTATGCAACGGAGCGCAATGTGCCCGCGGCCAGCCAGTTCAAGCTGCCCGCCGATATCGATGACCGGATTGCTGCTGCCGCATTGCTAAAAGGGTGCACGACCGAGTTTCTCGTCGAGCGCTGCGCAAAGGTTCAGCCGGGTTGGGACGTGCTGGTCCATGCGGCAGCTGGAGGGGTTGGCCTGCTGCTCGTCGAGTGGCTGAAGCACGTCGGCGCGAGAGTGATCGGTACGGTGTCCACGCCTGAGAAGGCGGATGCTGCAAGAGCGGCGGGTGCCGACGAGATCATTCTCTACAAACAGGAGGCGGTTGCGCCACGTGTCCGGGCACTGACCGGCGGCAATGGCGTGCAGGTCACGTTCGACGGGATCGGCATGGCGACCTGGGATGCGTCGCTCGACGCAACTGCCCGGCGCGGCATGGTCGTCAGCTATGGCAATGCGGGCGGGCCGGTCACCGGCGTTGCGCTCGGCATATTGGCGCAGAAAGGGTCGCTGGTCGTCTCGCGGCCGACGATGTTCGACTATTACATTACTGCGAAGGAGCGTGCGGCAGGTGCTGCACGGCTGTTCGACCTGATCCGGTCTGGGGCGCTTAAGATAACGATCGGTCAGACCTATGCGCTTGAGGACGTGCGCACGGCGCACGAAGACCTTGAGGCGGGGCGGACGACCGGAAGTACCGTTCTTCTTCCGTAACGGTTGGTCCGGTCGTCTGCTGCCTCGGCGTACCGCACGGCCTTAGCGGGCCGTGCTGGTGACCGGAGCCTGTGCTTTTACAGGCGAAACGATGCCGACGGTCGAGACGCCGAGGAATGCGACCGCGATCACGATGGTCAGGGCGTTGGTGACGTTCGAAACAAAGCTGCTGTTGGTCATGATAATCTCCATTGGTGTCCGGCGCGATTGCCGGGATGCCAACGGGATTGCAGGGACCGTGCCAATTGAAAAATGGCAGTTTTGCGTGGTTTTAAAATTTAGCTGAAAAAATCTACGCTGAATATTAGTGAAATTTCCAAATCATCGGGAATTCATGCAGCGTCTACTTGAATTCCGGGGCTCGTTTGGCGATGAAGGCGTCGACGCCTTCACGGAAATCTTCTCCCTCGAACGCAGCGGCAAAGACCGCGCGCGATGCATCGTCTTCATGGATCTGCCCATCGAGGATGCGGCGGATCATCGCCTTGGTCTCGCGGTGGCTGTGCGGCGACGTGGTCGAAATTCCGTGGAGGATCTCGTCGGGCGTATCGGCGACGACGTCGACGAGGCCGATACGCAGCGCCTCCTGCGCATCGAGCAACCCGCCTGTGTAGAGCATGCGCTTGGCCTGACCCGGTCCCACCAGTTCGATCAGCAATTTCGTGTCGTGTAGCGGATAGACGATGCCGAGCTTTGCCGGTGTTATGCCGAAACGCGCCCGCGTCGTCGCGACCCGGATGTCGCAGGCGAGCGCCAGGCCACATCCGCCTCCTACGCAATCGCCATCGACAAACGCGACGACCGGTTTTTCGGCGCGCGCCAGCTTGAGCTGCGCAAGGTTGATCGCCTGCTGGTTGCGCAGGTTCCAAGCGGTGTCGTGCGCGTTGGCCGAAAGCTCGCCGATATCGGCACCCGCACAGAACATGCCGGCACGCGCCGAGGTCAGCAGGATGGCGCGGACATGGCGCTTTGCTTCGGCTTCCGCGACCAAGCCTGGCACCTGTTCGAACATCTCGGTCGTCATCGCATTACGCTTCAGCGGCCGGTCGATCAGCAGCCGCGATATCCCCGCAATGGTTTCAAGGCGCATCGTCATGGTCAGGAATGTCCCGTTATCCGCCGTTAAAGACAATCTGTTTTCCAGCCAAAACGGCAGGATTTGTCACGGTCTCGTAACGGTTCCGGCATCGCTCAGGGCCAGGATCCGGCGGTATCGCATCATGACGGGCGCTTCGAGCATTTTGCCCCGGAACCGTACGGCGCTTTCGCCGGCGGCGGCATAGGCTGCTTCGGCATCGTGCGCTTCGGCGATCTCGTCGGCGGTCGGACGCATCGCATCGTGAACGACGGCGACGTGTTTCGGATGGACGATGGACTTTGCAGTGAAGCCCATCGCCTTCACCCGTGCGACGTCGGCAGCCAGGCTTTCGAGGTTGTCGAGGTCCAGATGCGGCACGTCGATCGACGGCACCTTGGCGCTCGCGCACCCCATGACGATCTGGGCCCGCGCGGCGTAAAGCGCGTCCCAGGACATGGCGACGCCCAGTTCGCCGGCGAAATCCGCGCCACCCAGCATGACGCCCCCGATGCCGGGCGCTGCCGCAATCGCGTCGGCAACGCGCAAGCCTTTGACGGTTTCGATAAGAGGAAGCAGCGCGACGTCGGGCAGGACGGCATGGGCGATGCCGATCTCGGCAACAGCTTCCACCATCGGAATCATCAGGAACGGCGGCAGCGTGGGGGCCTCGGCGATCGCAACCAGGTCCGCCAGCCCCTGCCGTGTCCGCAGGCCGTTGATGCGGATGCCGAGCCGCGGGTCGCCCATAGCGGCCAGGGCGGCGGTGCGGGCATCGTCCTTGTCTGCTGGGCCGACCGCATCCTCCAGGTCGATGCACACGATGTCCGCACCCGATGCGAGCGCCTTTTCAAAGCGTTCGGGACGGCTGCCGGGCACGAACAACAGGCTTTGATAGGGTTTCAACATTTCGCTCCGCCAAGCGTATTCACATGCATCGTTCTGCCGCTCCACTCGTTGACGCGCCGATGCAAGGAGAAAGACGATGAGTGACCTGAGCAAAATCCGCGAACATATGGAAGTCATCGGCGCCGATGGTGCGCATGTCGGTACGGTCGACAAGGTCGAGGGCGGCCGGATCAAGCTGATCAAGGCCGATGGCGGATCGCATTCGGAGCATCATCACTTCATCTCGGGCGGACTCGTCGCTGGTGTCGAGGGTGACCAGGTCCGGTTGTCCGCCAACGGCGATGTCGCGGTTTCGTTCGAGGAAGAAGAAAGCGGCGAAGCTGTCCGCTGACCGCTAGCGCAAACCGTCCAGCGTCGCGATCAGGTCGTTGTAGCTGCCGATTACGGCATCTGCGCCAAGGTCCGACGCCGGGCGGTCAGTAAATCCAAAGTCGACGACAACGCACGGCACATCCGCCGCGCATGCAGTCTCAACATCGACGATTGAATCGCCGACGAATGCAGCGGGTCCGCCGCCGGCTTGTTCGATGGCTAGCAACAGAGGGGCGGCGTCGGGTTTCAACTTTACGGTGTCGCCGCCAACGATCGCGGCAAAGCGCGATTGCCATCCAATCGCGTCGATGAGAGTGCGTGCAGGCGCTTCGGGTTTGTTGGTGCAAACTGCCAACGCTACGCCGAGATCGGTCAGGGCATCCAGCGCCGCGTCTACGCGGGGATATGGCACGGTCAGATTACAGATGTTTTCCGAATAATACTGCATGAAGACGGAATAAGCGTGGTCGACGAGAGCATCGTCGACTTCGCCTGTCGCCGCCAGACCGCGCCGCAACAGTACGCGAGCGCCGTTGCCGATCATTTTAACGACCCCGGCAAGCGGAATGGGCGAGCGCCCCAGGTCTGTCAGTGCGTGGTTCAGAGCCGCGGCAAGATCGGGTGCGGAATCGACGAGCGTGCCGTCGAGGTCGAACACGACGGTGCGGAATGGAAAGCTCATGTAACGGCGGCGGTAGTGCGATATTGCGGATCGTCCCAGCTTCGCGTCGCCAGGATGTCGCGCAGGATTTCGACTGCGTTCCACACATCCTCGAACCCGACACAGAGCGGCGTCAGCCCGAAACGCAGGATATCGGGCGCACGAAAATCGCCGATCACGCCGCGCGCGATGAGTGCCTGCATCGCGGCGAAGCCACCCTCGTGGACGAATGATACATGGCTTCCCCGCGATTCCGGAACGCGTGGTGTCGCAAGGGTGAGGCCCAGCCCTTCGCAACGCTGATCGACGAGGTCGATGAAGGCCGAGCACAGCGCCTGCCCCTTGGCGAACAGCGCTTCATGGTCGGCGGTCAGGAACAGTTCCACGCCGCCTTCGAGCGCGGTCATGCTCAGAATGGGCGGTGTTCCGCAAAGGAAACGGCGCAAATCGGGGGCGGGGGCGTAATCGTCGCCGAAGGCGAAGGGCGTTGCATGGCCCATCCATCCCGACAGTGCCGACCGCATGTGCGCCTGATGCCGTTCGGCCACGAACAGGAATGCCGGAGCGCCCGGTCCCCCGTTCAGATATTTATAGCCGCACCCGACCGCGAGATCGGCACCGGCGCCGTTCAAATCGACCGCAATCGCACCGACACTGTGGCTCAAGTCCCAAAGGGCCAAGGCGCCCGCGTCATGAGCGGCCTTCGTTAGTGCCGCCATGTCGAACCGCTCGCCGGTCCGGTAATGGACATGGGTCAGCATTACGACCGCGACACTGTCGTCGATCGCATCGATGATCTGGTCGCGCGCTACGGTCCGCACCTCGACGCCGGGCAGCATCGCAGCAACGCCCTGCGCAACATAGAGATCTGTCGGGAAATTACCCGGCTCGGAGAGGATAACCCGGCGGCCCGGTTGTGCCGCCAGCGCTGCCTCCAACAACTTGAAGAGGTTTACCGAAGTGGAATCGGCGACGATGACCTCATTCGGTTGCGCCCCGATCAGCGGCGAGATCTTCGCGCCGATCCGCGCAGGCGCATCGATCCATCCCGCGGTGTTCCAGCTGCGGACCAGCCCTTCTCCCCACTCCCGTGCGACCGCGTCGGACATCCGCGCCTTGGTCGCTTTCGGCAGCGCGCCGAGCGAATTGCCGTCGAGGTAGATGACGCCTTCGGGCAGGTCGAACGCGTCCCGCAATGTGCGCAAAGGGTCCGCCGCATCGCGCGCCCGCAAATCGTCGAGCGTGATCACAGGCTGGTCCTGACGCTCAGCAATTCGGGGAAGAACGGCTTGTCGATTACCCGGGCGAGGTAATCGACGCCCGCGGTGCCGCCGGTTCCGGTCTTGAAGCCGATCACGCGCTCGACGGTTTTCAGGTGATTGAACCGCCAGATCTGTACCCGGTATTCGAGGTCGACCAGCTTCTCCGCCAACTCGTACAGATCCCAGTATTTCTCAGGGTTGGCATAAACGCTTGCCCATGCCCGCTCCACCTCGAGTGATGCGACATAAGGCTGCGTCACGTCGCGCGTCAGGTGCGTTGCCGGAATGGCGAACCCGCGGCGCGCGAGCAGGCGCAGCGATTCGTCGTAAAGGCTGGGTGTTTCCAGCTCGCGCTGCAGCGATGCCGCGATCTCCGGCTCGGCCTTGTGGACCTCCACCATCTTCGCGTTCTTGTTGCCGAGCATGAATTCGATTTTGCGGTACTGGTCGGACTGGAAGCCGGAACTGGTGCCGAGCGACGCGCGCATCCGGGTGTAATCCGCGGGCGTCATCGTCGCGAGGATTTCCCACGACTGGATCATCGTCGCCTGGATGCGCGCGACGCGGCTCATCATCTTGAATGCCTGGGACAGTTCTTCCGAAATGATCTTGGCCCGTGCCTCGGCCAGTTCATGGATGCCGAGCTTCATCCATATTTCGGATGCCTGGTGGATCGAGATGAACAGCAGTTCGTCATGTGCGTCCGACAGGGGGCGTTGGCAGTCCAGAAGTTCTGGAAGCGCGAGATAGCTGCGATAGGTAATGGCTGACATGCGCCGGTGTTAGCCGACCATTTCACCTGTGGACAGGCTCTCAGGCGGTGATTTTCAGGCGTTCTGCGGCATGGAACTCCACCTGCTGGAACAGCAGTTCCAGGTCTTCGCGCGACACGTCGAACGTCTCGCCGAGGTCTGCAAGCGCCAGGTCGATATCTTCCGGATGAAAGGCCGGCGATCCGGTTGCGGGAAGCACATGCCCGACCGTCGGTACCGGGCGGTGCGGATAGGAATGGCCCGAGAAACGGTGGAATGCGAGGCCGAGCAAAACGAGTAGCAGCGAGTTCAGCGCGACCGGCAGGAACGCAAAGGCAAAGCCCGCGGATGTGACGGCCGGGCCACCGATCACGGCGGTCAACGCCGCCGCCCCGCCCGGTGGATGCAGGCAGCGCAGCAGCGACATCGCGAGGATAGCCCCTGCAACCGCCAGGCCGATGGCGAGCGCCGGCCATGGAACCAGGTACGCGACCGCAATGCCGATCAGTGCCGAAACCGTGTTGCCGCCGACAACCGACCAGGGTTGGGCGAGCGGACTGGACGGAACGGCGAATACCAGCAGCGCAGAGGCGCCGATGGGCGCGGCGATCAACGGCAGGCCCGGGTGCGTCGACCCGAACGAACAGATCAACCCGGTAAGGGCGATTCCGGCAAACGCGCCGACACAGGCCCACAGGCGGTCGGGCAAGGTCGCGCCCGCCAGTATCGGCGCAAACAGCCTCGCAGCGCGATGTCCCGGATATTCGCCCATTCCGACCCCGTGTTCGAACCGCCGTCCCTCTGGGCAACAGGCGGATATTCGTCGCCAGAGAATTTCTGTTGGGACGTAAAGCGGCTCAGCCGCGGCGCCGGCCGAGCACGTGCATGCCCCACGCGGCGCTCGCGACAAGCAATGCTCCCACAGCCTGATGCGCCACGGCGAGCACGATGTTCACGCCGGTCATGACCGTCGCGATGCCCAGCAGGACCTGAATGCCCAGGGTGCTGTGGATCGCGATCGAGGGCTTGCGAAACCCCTTGCGCTTTGCGGTACTCGCCATGCCGCCGACCGCGAAGAAGGCGACCCAAGCCCACCAGCGATGGATGAAGTGGACGAGGTAGGGGTCGGCAGTGAAGGCGGCCCAATATCCGTTCGACCAGTCGATGCCGATCGGCAGGAAGCTGCTGCCCATCATCGGCCAGCTTTGCGTAACCTTGCCCGCATCCATGCCCGCGACCCAGGCGCCGAACAGCAGCTGGACGAACAGGATCGCCGCGACGAAGATCGTCGGTGCGCGCAGCCGCGCCGGCCGGGCGGCGGGGTTGCGCAACAGCTGTTTCAGGTCGAGCGCGGTCCAGACCAGCCCGGCAAGAATGAACAGTGCGAGCAGCAGGTGTACCGACAGCCGGTAATGACTGACCGCCACGCCCTGCCACAGGCCGGACTTCACCATCCACCAGCCGACTGCCCCTTGCAGGCCGCCGAGTGCCAGCAGCGCGAGCAGGCGGCCCTTGTATCCAGCGGGAATTGCGCCGCGCAGCCAGAACCACAGCAGCGGCAATGCGAAGGCGAGGCCGATCACGCGGCCCAGCAGGCGGTGCACCCATTCCCAGAAAAAGATCAATTTGAACTGGGCCAGCGTCATCGTCGAATGGATCGCTTCATATTGCGGCACATGCTTGTACGCCTCGAACGCGGCGACCCAGTCTGCTTCGTTCAGCGGCGGCAGCGCGCCGGTCACGGGCTTCCATTCGGTGATCGATAGCCCCGACTCGGTCAGCCGCGTGATTCCGCCGACGACGATCATCGCGAAAACGAGGGATGCGACTAAGAGCAGCCAGGTGATGAGGGCGCGAAGCTGCGGCGTGCGGGATGCGGAAGGTGCCATGCCGCGGCCCATAGGCGCGAACGCAATCGCTTGCCATATCGTGGTTCTCGCGGACATGCTGCGTTCAACGAAAGAACAGCACAGAGTCCCCATGCGCCACCTGATCATCCTTGCCGCGCTCGCGGTCGCGAGCCCCATCTTCGCTGCGCCCGATGCGCCGTCGCCGATATTGACCACGCCCGAGGCCAGCGATGTGCTGACCCATGCCCAGCCGCAGGTGGCGCGCGTCACCCATGTCGACCTCGACCTGACGGTCGATTTCACGGCGAAGAATATTCGCGGCACGGCGGCACTCGACATATTGGCGAAGCCCGGCGTGGCGCAGGTCGTTCTCGATATCGACAAGCTCGCCATTGCGAAGATCACGGACGGTGCCGGGCGCCCGCTCAAATATGCGATCGGCAAGCATGAGGGCGAGAAGGGCGCGCCGCTGACGGTGCAGATCGGCGCGGCACGCCGCATCGTCGTCACCTACGCCTCGGGTCCGGATGCGGGGGCGTTCGGCTGGCTGCCGCCGTCGCTGACGGCAGGCAAGAAGAAGCCGTATCTGTTCACTCAAGGCCAGGCGATCCTCAACCGCAGCTGGATTCCGACGCAGGACAGTCCCGGCATCCGCCAGAGCTGGACCGCGAAGATCACCGTACCGAGCGACCTCGTCGCCGTGATGAGTGCGGAGCGCCTGACGCCTGCGGGAATACCGGCGGGGAAGGGCTGGCACAGCTATCGTTTCCGCATGGACCGCAACGTCCCGCCTTACCTGATCGCGCTTGCGGTCGGGGATATAGGATTCAAGGCGATCGACGGACGCACTGGCGTCTATTCGGAACCCGCTGTGCTGCCTGCCTATGCGGCCGAATTGTCTGACACCGGCAAAATGGTGACGACTGCCGAGGGCATCTACGGCAAATACCGCTGGGGCCGGTACGACGTGCTCGTTCTGCCGCCGTCGTTTCCCTATGGCGGCATGGAGAACCCGACGCTGACGTTCGCCACGCCGACGATCATGACCGGCGACAAGTCGAACGTCGATGTAATCGCGCACGAACTGGCGCACAGCTGGTCGGGCAATCTCGTCACCAACGCGACCTGGTCGGACAACTGGTTGAACGAAGGCTTCACGACCTATTTCGAGAACCGCATCGACGAGGTTGTCTACGGCAAGGAACGCGCGGCGGTGCTCGCCGATCTCGCGTGGGACGATCTGCAGCGTGACCTGAAGCGCGCGCCGAAACCGGGGGCGACGCGCCTCCATGGCGATCCCAACGGCGAGTACGGAGAACTCGCCTACAACAAGGGATCGACCTTCCTGCGCACGATCGAGTTCACGGTCGGACGGGCGCGGTGGGACGCGTATCTGACATCCTATTTCGACAGGCACGCTTTCCAGCCGCAGACGAGCGCCGGTTTCCTCGCGGACCTTCGCGCGAATTTGATCAAGGACGACCAGGCGCTGGAAGCCAAGCTCCAGCTCGACCGCTGGGTCTACGAACCCGGCCTGCCCGATAACGCCGTCCATGTGAAATCGGAAACGCTGGCGCGGATCGATCAGGTCTTGGCGCGCGTGGCAGGGGGTGCATCAATTACTGCGGCGGAGACCAAGGGCTGGTCGACGCAGGAGTGGCTACGCTTTCTGAACGGCCTTCCGCGGCAGCAGACGAAGGCACGGCTTGGAGCGTTCGACGAGGCTCTCGGACTGTCGAAATCGCCCAACGCCTATATCCGTTCGGCCTGGCTCGAACTGGCGATCGCCAACCGTTACGAACCGGCCGTGCCCTCGATCGAGCAGTTCCTGCCGAGCGTTGGGCGTAACCTGCTGGTCCTGCCGGTGTATCGCGGGCTGAAGGCGCAGGGTGAATGGGGCATGCCGATCGCGCGCCGTGTCTTTGCCAATGCACGGGGCAACTACCACCCGGCGACGGTTGCGGCGATCAGCAAGATTCTCGGATAAAACGGGCCGGGGTCGCCCAAACCAGACCCAAACCCGCGTCCATGGTAAAGATGCCTTTACCCTCGTTGCACATAATCGGGCCACCTATCGGCGCTATTATCCGACGGTGAGCAGCGGGATTCTGTTTGAATGAAATGGCTTGGCGACCAGAATTGGGGCAGGATGTCTCTGACAACGGTGTCACGCTATCTGGTCGACCTGACGCGGTTCGACGTCCCCGACGATCCGGTGCGCCGCCGCGTGTTCGCCCGCCAGGTCGATTCCGCAACCACATCGCTCCGATCGCTGATGCTTACCGGCGTCTTCGTTGCGCTGGTGCTGCTCTACGTTTTCCGTGAGACCACCAATGCCGGCCTGCTCGGCATGGGCGTTGCCGTCGTTGCTGCCGTCGGCCTAACCGCTTTCTTCATGCTGCCGCGCACGACCGAGCCCGGCGATGCCAAATCGGTCGCGCGAATGCATACCGTCGTGGCCGCCGCGATCGGTACCGGCTGGGCGATGACCTGTGCCGCGCTGATGATGGCCGACAATGTCTCGATCCTGTTCCTCGCCATCGGCCTGCAACTGGCGCTCGTTGCGATCGGCATGATCCTTTATCTGAACCTGCCGGTCGCGTTCCTCGCATTCTCGGGGATCATTTCGGCGGGCCTGATCGTCAACCTGGGGCGCACGAGCGCGGACGGAACCTGGGCGGCGATCCCGTTCGTCCTGTATTTCATGCATATCCTTTCACGAACGGCGGTCGGCCAGATGAGGCTGTTCACCGAAAATGCGCTGGCATCCGACAAGATCCTCGAGGCCGAAGCGCGGGAGCGGGCGATCGAACGCGAACAGGCCGAAGCGCTGATTGCGCAAGCAGCCCGTGAAAAACGCGCCAACGACGACCATCAGCGTCAACGCCACGCCGACATGGTTGCCTTGGCCGCACAGTTCGAAACCACCGTTGTCGCTGTCGTGGAGTCGCTCAGCGGTGCTGTCGTCGACATGCAGAAAGCGACGCAGCGGCTGGACGCGATGACCATGGCGGCGCGTGCCTCGGCCAAGGAAACCGCACTTTACGCCACCTCGACGTCGGATTCGACGACGACCCTTGCCGCTGCCACCGCGCAACTGGCGCAGTCGATCCGCGACATTGCGGCACGGGTCGAGGACCATGCGGTGGTCAGCGACCGGGCGCAGACGTTGGCTGTCGAAAGCGAGAACGCGGTCGCCGCAATGTCTGCAGAGGCGCAGCGCGCGGTGAATGTCGTCGCGCTGATCGAGGATGTGACCGCACAGACCAACCTCTTGGCCCTCAACGCAACGATCGAAGCGGCGCGCGCGGGTGAGGCGGGCCGCGGCTTTGCGGTCGTTGCGAGTGAAGTGAAATCGCTCGCCCGTCATGCCGGCGATGCAGCGCGCGAGGTCGCCGGCCAGATCGAATCCGTGACCAACAACGTCTCGACGGCGTCGCACAGCATTCGCAATACATCGCGCGAGATCGACCGCGTGGCCGACATCGCAACATCCATTGCCGCGGCCATCGTGCAACAGCGCGCGGCTACTGACGAAATCGGCCGCGAGGCGGAAATCGTCGCCGACAATGCCCACGACATGCGCAAGCGCATGGCGCAATGGTCGCAGAGCGCGGGGACGGCGAACGAACTGACGTCCGGCGTGTTCATGACAGCGGCCAAGCTTTCGGAACAGGCCGACGCACTCAAGTCGCAAACCGACCGCTTCCTGGAGCGTCTTCGCGCAGCATAATGTTGGCGCGAAAAAACTGGCCATTGCCTATTTGACGAGCGCATTAAGAAGCCGGTGAGTGGGAACCGGTGCTGGAGAAGGGCGAATGAGCGCATCGCACATTCTGATCTACGCAGTTATCCTGCTGATCCTTCTAGGCCCGTTTGTTGTCGCCGCTCTACTGGTGCGCCGGGCATT
Organism: Pseudomonadota bacterium; assembly: GCA_040388515.1. Lineage (GTDB taxonomy): Bacteria > Pseudomonadota > Alphaproteobacteria > Sphingomonadales > Sphingomonadaceae > Sphingomonas_O. Next base: position 28,863 of record JAZKBQ010000018.1, read on the forward strand.
GCGACGGAAGCGCAAGTCGGTCGAGAAGCCGGAGTGATGCCATTATTGCTTGCGATCATCTGCTTTCCCCTTTCAGCCTATGCCGCTTGGACGCTTATTGACGCCTTTCGTTCTGGCGAAATCGAGCCATTCACAAGAGGCCTGTCGATCTCGGTAAAGCGCGCAGAGCGCCCTGCATGGTTCTGGGTCGCGGCACTGTGGAATGCGGCTCTTGCTGCTACTTTGCTGTTTTGCGCCTTCAAGCTGATCTAGGGTTTGTAAACTACGTAATCGCCAAAAAACTTCGCATGTTATATTGTATCCTTGATCGATCGGTGCCATCTGGCACCGCGATGGAACGTGATTCGTCCCCAAATCTCGATCGGCTGGCGATCGGCCTCTCGGCGATGTGCGTCGTGCATTGTGTGCTCAGCGTCGTGCTGGTCGCATTGCTGTCGAGTGCGACGTTCCTGACCGATCCGGTCATTCATCGCGCCGGACTGGCGGGGGCCGTGCTGCTGGCCGCGGTGGCACTGCGGCAGGGCTATGTCTCGCATCGTGCGCGCCGTCCCGCGATAGTCGGACTGGCCGGATTATCGCTCATGACGTTCGCGCTGTTCGTGCCGCATGGCTGGGCAGAAGTCGCCGCAACGGTGACCGGCGTCAGCATCCTTGCCGCCGCGCACTTGATGAACGCCCGGTCCCGGGCGTAAACGGCAAGGCCTTATGGGCCAGCACGCACACACATTGCATCACGGCACGCCTCTCGTCGAGGCCGCACGGACTGCACTCGAAGCTTCGGGCGAGCAGTGGACGGACATGCGCGCACGCGTATTCGACGCGCTGGCGACGTTCGAGCGTCCGGCATCGGCCTATGACATCGCCGAGGCCATGTCGAAGGCGGAAGGGCGCCGCGTTGCCGCGAACAGCATCTACCGGATCCTCGATCTCTTCGTGGCGGCGAACCTCGCCCGGCGTGTCGAGAGCGCCAATGCCTATCTCGCGAACCAGCACCCGGACTGCATTCACGACTGCATCTTCATGATCTGCGATTCGTGCGGGAATACGACGCATATCGATGACGATGCAGTGACCGGCGCTGTACGTGCGGCGGCGGGCAAGACCGGATTCGGGGTATCCCGCCCCGTCATCGAGGTACGAGGGACCTGCCCGGACTGCCGCTGACCGGCGAGCAGGCATGACGTCACGGTCGATTGCGGCCCGTGTCACGAACAGGTAAAGCCCTGTAATGTCTAGTCGTCCCGAGACGCCTTTGCTCGACACGGTGCCCACGCCGCACGAGCTGCGCAAACTTAAACCCGAACAGCTTCGCCAGGTCGCCGACGAGCTGCGCGACGAGATGATTTCTGCGGTCGGTGCGACCGGCGGCCATCTCGGTTCCGGCCTCGGCGTCGTCGAACTGACGACCGCGATCCATTATGTGTTCAACACGCCCGATGACCGGCTGATCTGGGACGTCGGGCACCAGGCCTATCCGCACAAGATCCTGACCGGCCGGCGCGACCGCATCCGTACGCTGCGGCAGGGTGGGGGGCTGTCGGGCTTCACCAAGCGGACCGAGAGCGAATACGATCCCTTCGGCGCGGCGCATTCGTCCACGTCGATCTCCGCGGCACTAGGCTTTGCGATCGCCAACAAGCTCAACAACAAACCCGGTAAAGCGATCGCAGTGATCGGCGACGGGTCGATGTCGGCGGGCATGGCCTATGAGGCGATGAACAATGCCGAGGCCGCGGGCAATCGCCTGGTGGTCATCCTCAACGACAACGACATGTCGATCGCGCCGCCGGTGGGCGGGCTGTCCGCCTATCTCGCGCGGATGGTGTCGTCGTCCGAATACCTGGGGCTGCGCACATTCGCCAAAAAGGCGATCCGCCGCCTGTCGCGCCGAGCGCACAATGTCGCCGAGCGTGCCGAGGAATTCACTCGCGGCATGGTAACCGGCGGGACGATGTTCGAGGAACTGGGCTTCTATTACGTCGGCCCGATCGACGGGCATAATCTCGACCACCTGATCCCTGTGCTCGAGAATGTCCGCGACAGCGAGCATGGCCCGATCCTGGTCCATGTCGTGACCAAGAAGGGCAAGGGCTACGCCCCTGCAGAGGCCAGCGCGGACAAATACCACGGCGTGCAGAAGTTCGACGTGATCACCGGGGCGCAGGCGAAGGCGCCCCCGGGGCCGCCGCAATACCAGAACGTGTTCGGCGAGACGCTGGCGAAACTTGCCGATAGCGATCCGCGGATCGTCGCGATCACGGCAGCCATGCCCTCGGGCACCGGTGTCGACAAATTCGCCAAGGCGCATCCCGATCGCGCATTCGACGTGGGCATCGCGGAACAGCACGCGGTCACCTTCGCCGCAGGGCTTGCCGCACAGGGAATGCGCCCGTTCTGCGCGATCTATTCGACGTTCCTCCAGCGTGCGTACGACCAGGTCGTGCACGACGTCGCCATCCAGAACCTGCCGGTCCGCTTTGCGATCGACCGTGCGGGGCTGGTCGGCGCGGACGGTTGCACGCATGCGGGGTCGTTCGACGTAACCTATCTGTCGGCACTGCCGAATTTCGTCGTGATGGCGGCGGCGGACGAGGCCGAGCTTGTCCACATGACCTATACCGCCGCTTGCCACGACAGCGGGCCGATCGCGGTGCGTTACCCCCGCGGCAACGGCACTGGCGTGCCGCTTCCCGCAGTTCCGCTGCAGCTCGAAATCGGCAAGGGCCGCATCGTTCGCCAGGGTAAGAAGGTCGCGATCATGTCGCTCGGCACCCGGTTGGCAGAGGCTGTAAGGGCTGCTGACGCGCTCGACGCCAAGGGGCTGTCGACCACGGTCGCCGACCTGCGCTTCGCCAAGCCGCTCGATACCGACCTGATCCGCAAGCTTTTGACCACCCACGAGGTCGCGATCACGGTCGAGGAAAACAGCGTCGGCGGGTTCGGCGCGCATGTGCTGACGATGGCGAGCGACGAAGGCCTGATCGACGCAGGCCTGAAACTGCGCACCCTGCGCCTGCCCGACCTGTTTCAGGATCACGACAAGCCCGAACTGCAATACAAGGAAGCGGGGTTGGATGCCGATGCAATCGTCGATGCGGTGTTGAAGGCGCTCCGCGTGAACAGTGTCGGTGTGGTGGAGGAAGTGCGGGCGTAACAACGGGCCTTGCCATGTAGGGGAATGCGGGCGAGGCCGTTCCCTGATGACTTTTCCGATGCTATTTTTTCGATGTCGCGCTGACCGTTTGCAGCATGTGCCGCCGGCGCACTCCAGCAGCAGTTTTTGGTGTGAACCATGTGTGAACTTTGCAGAGGTTCCGCATGGCTAAAACACGCATCGATCAGCGCCTCGTCGACCTGGGTCTCGCCGACAGCCGTACGCGTGCCCAGGCACTGATCCTGTCCGGAAACGTATTCATCGGCGACAAGCGGGTCGACAAGGCGGGGCAGGCTGTGGCCGACGATGCCGTGCCGGTGGTCAAGGGCCGCGATCATCCCTGGGTTTCGCGTGGCGGCATCAAGCTGGCGCATGGTCTGACGCACTTCGGATGGGACGTGGCGGGCGCAGTCGCGATCGATGTCGGCAGTTCGACAGGCGGTTTTACCGATGTTCTGCTGACCAGCGGCGCTGCGCGGGTCTACGCGGTCGACAGCGGGACCAACCAGCTGGCGTGGAAACTGCGGCAGGATGACCGCGTTGTGGTGCACGAACAAACCAGCGCCCGTATCCTGACCGAAACTCACATTCCCGAGCCCGTCGACCTCATCGTTTGCGATGCAAGTTTTATCGGCCTCGCCAAGGTGCTCGAACGGCCGATGTCATTCGCCAAGCCCGACGCGCGGTTGATGGCGCTGATCAAACCGCAGTTCGAGGCGGGGCGCGAACTGGTGGGAAAGGGCGGTGTCGTTCGCGACCCTGCCGTGCATGCGGCCGTGTGCGAAGAGGTTAGTGCTTGGGTCGCAGGACAGGGCTGGAAGGTAGAAGGCATCGTCGAAAGTCCGATCACGGGACCCGAGGGCAATGTCGAATTCCTGATCGCGGCTCATCGGACTGCAACGTAGGTTCGTCGAAACATTGTTGCGTCCAGCTGTATTAGAGGGGTAATACGCTCCTAAGTCCCATGGGAGGGGACATAAATGGGGATCAAGACAACGGGCGCCTGCGCCCTGCTGGCGCTTGCCGCCGCGCAACCGGTGCTGGCGCAACGGACCGACGACAATGCTGTGACGGCCGCCGAGGACGCGTTCGGAACGAGCGTCGGCGACACGCAGATCGGCATCTATAACGATTTCGACGTGCGCGGATTTTCGCCGGTCGATGCGGGCAATGTGCGTATCGAAGGCTTGTATTTCGACCGCCAGTCGAGCCTGACCGGGCGCACGCAGGAGGGTTCGACCATCCGCGTCGGTCTGTCGGCACAGAGCTATCCGTTCCCGGCGCCCACCGGGATCGCCGATTATTCGCTGCGTGAACCGGGCAAGGCGTTCGTCGCGTCCCCCGCAGTCAAATACGGCGATTATGCCGGCTGGCAGGCCGAGGCCGATTTCCAGGTGCCGATCGACGGCGAAAGGCTTGGTTTCGCGGGTGGTGCTGGCATTTATCGCAACCGCGAACCCTGGGGCGGCACGCCCGACTTTTTCTCCGTCGGCGGCGTGCTACGCTGGGCGCCCGCGCCAGGTGTCGAGGTCAAGCCGTTCTACAGCCGGATCCGCGGCACGAGTGAGGAACAGCAGCCGTTGATCTTCACGACCGGTGCATTCCTGCCGAAACGTGGGCCGGATACCGTCTATCTGGGTCAGCCCTGGAATACGTCCGCTTATGTCGCGCTGAACTACGGACTGCTCGCGCGTGCGCCGCTTGCCGGGTTCGATATCCGGCTGGGCGTTTTCCGGTCGGAATTCGATACCGAAAATACCGGCGCCGACCTGTTGTTCGACACCGACCAGACCGGTCGCGTCGGGCGACGTGTCATCGTGCGCGAGCGCAACTTTTATGCCGCTTCGACCTCGGGCGAATTTCGCGTGACACGCAGTTTTGCGGAAGGTCCGCGCCGCCATACGCTGATCGCCGCCGTTCGCGGCCGCCAGCAGGACCGGCGTTATGGCGGCGCTGCACTTGTCGAACTGGGCGCCAGCCGCAGCGACGCAATCGATAACCGGCCTGAACCTGTGACGGTCGATGGGCCCAAGACGCTCGACCGCGTGACGCAGGCGACGTTCGGTGTCGCGTATGAAGGCCGCTGGCATAACGTCGGCGAACTCAGCTTCGGCATCCAGAAAACCGATTATCGCAAGCGCGTGACCGAGCCGGCTCCCATCGTTTCGCCGCCCGAGACGAAGGATTCCCCCTGGCTGATCAACGCGACGGCCGCGATCTATGTCACGCCGAAGCTCGCAATCTATGGCGGCTACACGCGCGGCTTAGAGGAGAGTCCGGTGGCGCCGAACAATGCAGTCAATCTCAACGAAGCGCCGCCTGCGATCCGTACCGAACAGAAAGATGCGGGCATCCGCTGGAATATATCGAAAGGCGTGACGGCCGTGCTGGGCGTGTTCGATATCGAAAAGCCCTATTTCAACCTCGATACGGTCAATCGCTTCCGGCAGCTGGGCACGGTCCGCCACCGCGGCGTCGAATTCTCGATCGCGGGCCAGATCGCGCCGGGCCTGAACCTGGTTGCGGGCAACGTGATGCTCGATGCCGAGATATCGGGAGAGGAGGTGGCGCGGGGCGTGATCGGCAAACGCCCGATCGGGACATTCGTACGGCACACGATCGTCAGCATGGATTACCGTCTGCCATGGTTCGATCCGCTATCGTTCGACGCGACATTCGAACAGACGAGCGATCGTATCGCGAACGCGGCCAACACGCTGGTTATCCCCGAACGCGCCGTCGTCCACCTCGGCGCACGCTATCGCATGAAGATCGACAACCACCCCGTGCTGATCCGGGCAACCGTCGGGAATGTGACCAACACCTTCGGCTGGAACGTGGGCGGCAGCGGGTTCTTCGTACCCAACGGTGCGCGGCGATATTCGCTGACCATCGCAGCGGACATTTAGGCGGCGGCGCGCCTTCCCCCTTCACGGTGCCGGAACAATCGTTATGGCTCTAACCACGAAAGTGCAGGAGCCGTGAATGAGCGAACTGGCGTCGAGTGGGCAGATACGGATGGCGCTGGTGCGCCGCGCATTGATTACGGTCCCGGCCTGTGTCGTTCTGGGGTTCATTTCGGGGGCTATCGGGAACGCAGGTCCCGACAACCTGTGGTACACCGCGCTCGAAAAGCCGTCGTTCCAGCCGCCCGGCTGGGCCTTCGGGGTTGTCTGGACGATCCTTTATGTCCTGATGGGCCTGGCATTGGCAATCGTCCTCAATGCACGCGGCTCCCGATTCCGTGGTTATGCGGTCGCGCTGTTCGTCGTCCAGTTCATGTTCAACTTGGCATGGTCGCCGGTCGTGTTCGGCCTGCACCAGATAACCTGGGGGCTGGTCATCCTGGCCTTCATGTTCGTATTCGCGGTCGCGACGACGATCGCATTCTGGCGGGTGCGGACCAATGCCGCGCTGCTGATGCTGCCCTATCTGGCCTGGTTATGCCTGGCGGGAGCGCTCAATTTCGAGCTGCGCCAGTTGAACCCGGATGCCGACGGACTTGTTATGGACAGTGGCGGTTCCCAGATTGATCTCAGACGCTGATCTCAAGGAACGACCATGCAGACCGACAACCGTATTTTCGACGACTTCGCCAAGTTCGTGAATGGCGCGGCCGGCACCTTCGCAGGGATGACTCGCGAGGCCGAAGCGAACTTCAAGGAAAAGCTGAAGGAATGGATCGGCGGACTGAATTTCGTCAGCCGTGACGAGTTCGAAGCGGTGAAGGCAATGGCCGCCGCGGCGCGCGACGATGCTGATGCCCTCAAAGCCCGGCTCGACAAGCTCGAGGCGGCCAAGGCACCAAAAGCGCCGAAAGCGTAAGCCGCGCTTATCCACAGTTTTGCGTGGCTCGCGCTTGCATGATGAACCAAGCCGAGTCACGTGAATGACAATGCGGACGGTTGAAATCGACATCGACAACCAACGGGCGGCGCCTATCGACATGCTGGAGGCATGGTTCGAGGCGCACGGATGGACACATGAGCGCATCGGCGAGGACGAGATCGTCGCGTCGGCGCAAGGGTCCTGGGGCGTCTACGAACTGCGCGGTGTGTGGCGCGACGACGACAATGTCCTGCAGTTCATGGCGTTCCCCGACATCAAGGTTCCCGATCACCAGATGGGCGCGGTCTATGAGACGCTGGGCCTGATCAACGAGCAGCTGTGGCTGGGTCATTTCGAACTGTGGTCGGTCGGCGGGGCGATATTGTTCCGTCATGCCGTGCTGGTCGATTCCGGCGAAGAGGCAGGACTGAGCCTCGACCAGGCCGAAATGGTGATCGAGGCCGCGGTGGACGAGGTCGACCGTTTCTACCCCGTGTTCCAGTTCGTGCTCTGGGGCGGAAAGTCGCCCAAGGATGCGATTGCAGCAGCGCTGGTGGAGACGCGCGGGGAAGCCTGACGGGCCTTGCCGCTATCGGCGTGGCCCTTTGTGGCTCTTCTTTACGGCGTTGGGATGCGCTTTCGCCATCGGCTTCGGGAGGTCGTCCAGCGTCAGGTAACCGCGCTGCGCCGTGTCCAGATCCTGAAAGTCGCTGACGGCCTTTGCCTGGAATTCCTTTAGGGTGACCGAACGGTCGAGATCGGTGTCGGCAGCCGTCACCGGCTCGGGCGTGTCGATCAGGCCATAACGACCGGCACCTCGTTGCATCTCTGCGCCGCCGGGGCTGCGTGTTCCCGATCGATCGCCGCCGCTGCCACTGCTGGGGCCGGCACCTCCGCCACCACGATGGCCTCCTCGACCGCCGCCCTGACCATGCGGGCGGCCACCGGAAAACCCGCCCATGCCGCCGCCGAAATCGCCGCCGGTCTGGATTTCGGGCGCGATGACGGTTTCGTAGATGCGAACTTCGTCAGGGTCGATTTCCCCGTCGTGATTGGTGTCGAGTTCCCTGAAGAATCGTATCGCGTCGTCGCGCATCTCGGCCATCGTCAGCTTGCCGTCGTGGTTCGTGTCGGCCTGCGCGAACCAGATGCCGATAGGATAGGGTTCTCCCTGCGCCGCACGAAAGGGTTTGCCGGAAGGCGCGATGAAGAGCGGACCTTTTTGATTGCCACCGAAGGCGGGCCGTCCGCCGTGAGGATTCATGTCGGCGCCGGGTGATGGCGGGGGCATATCCTGTGCAGACAATGGTGCGGCGGTAAGCGCCACCAGGGAAAGTGCGATAAAAGTGCGCATGAAATTCCTTCCGGGCGGTGGCCGGAAGCGGATTATGGCGCGCTGTCTGAATGCGAGATGGCTGCGTTCAGCCCTTGCGGCTCAATTCGAGCGCGAGCGCGCGGTCCTCGACTGGGATCAATCCCTCCAGCACGCGCCAGAAGCCGGTGACCGCGTCCTGCCCCGCACGGCCGTATGCGGCGGAGAGGCCTTCACGGAAGCACTCGAACAACTCGGATTCTAGTGCAGCGCCGGTCTTGGTCAGGCGCAGCAGTTTTTGCCGCCGGTCGAGCTCGCCGCTGACGCTCGCGACCAGTTCGCGGCTCATCAGGTCGTTGAGAACGCGGCCCAGCGATTGTTTGGTAATCGCCAGCAGGCGGAGCAATTCGCCGACCGTGAGCCCCGGTTGGCGCGCGATGAAATAGAGCGCACGGTGATGCGCGCGGCCTAGCCCATGAGTTTCGAGGACCGCATCGGCGCTGCGCGTCAGATGGCTGTACCCGAAATAGAGAAGCTCGATCCCCCGCCGGATTTCCGGTTCGCGCAGGAACAGCGGGGACGCCCGGTGGGGCAATTCCGACGGTGAAAATGGGCCAGCCATGTTGACCTGTTCTGCCAGCGCCGATAGTCCGCTGCAACCTTTAGATCGGGACTGATCAGATGGATTTCGCCTTCGAACCCAATGCCGCGCCGGTAAATGCCAATGAGCGGGCAAGCCGCCTGGTGGAGCCCGGATTCGGCAAGGTGTTCACCGACCATATGGCGATGATCCGCTGGACAGACGATCGCGGCTGGCACGATGCCAAGATCACGGCACGCGTCCCCCTGATGATCGATCCGGCGACCGCCGTACTGCATTATGCGCAGGAAATCTTCGAGGGAATGAAGGCTTATCCGCTTGCCGGGGGCGGTACAGCCCTGTTCCGGCCGGAAGCGAATGCGCGGCGGTTCAACCTCTCGGCGAAGCGGCTTGCGATGCCGGAACTGCCCGAGGAGCTGTTCATCGCTTCGGTCCGCAACCTGGTGAAGACCGATGCCGACTGGATTCCGCAAGGCGAGGGTGGGTCGCTTTACCTGCGCCCCTTCATGTTCGCGAGCGAGGTCTTCCTGGGCGTGAAGCCGGCGAGCGAGTATCTCTATCTCGTGATCGCCAGCCCTTCGGGCGCCTATTGGAAGGGCGGGGCACGGGCGATCTCTATCTGGGTTTCGGACGATTATACCCGCGCATCACCGGGCGGGACGGGTGCTGCCAAGTGCGGCGGAAACTATGCCGCGAGCCTGACGGCGCAGGCGCAGGCGATCAGCAAGGGGTGCGACCAAGTCGTTTTCCTTGACGCTGTCGAACGCCGCTATGTCGAGGAACTCGGCGGCATGAACGTGTTCTTCGCGTTCGAGGACGGATCGCTTGCGACCCCGGCAGCCTCGGGAACTATCCTCGATGGCATCACGCGCGATTCGCTGATCAAGCTTGCGCGAGATGAGGGCATGACGGTGCGCGAAGAGCCCTATGCCATCGACCAGTGGCGTGCGGACGCGGAAAGCGGAAAGCTGCGCGAGGCTTTCGCCTGCGGTACGGCGGCGGTCGTTACCAGCATCGGGGAAGTGCGCAGTTCGCAGGGCAATTTCACCATCGGCGCGGGTGGCCCGGGACAACTCGCGGAACGCCTGAAGGAACGCCTGACCGGCATCCAGCGCGGTACTGTTCCGGACCCGCACGGTTGGGTCCATCACCTTTAGGGGCTTTGCAAGGACGCGTGGCCTTGGCTAAGGCCCGCGGCTCGCAATGCTGGGGCGTCGCCAAGTGGTAAGGCAGCGGCTTTTGATGCCGCCATTCGCAGGTTCGAATCCTGCCGCCCCAGCCAGCGGTTATAAGGGGTAGGGATGTGGCCGATCGCTTCGACATCTTGATCGTAGGAGCGGGGCACGGAGGCGCACAAGTCGCCATCGCGCTGCGCCAGCGCGGCTTTACCGGCACGATCGCCATGGTCGGCGAGGAACCGGAAATCCCCTACGAACGGCCACCGCTCAGCAAGGACTATTTGGCGGGCGACAAGGATTTCGAACGCATATTGATCCGGCAGCCCGACTTCTGGGGCGAACGGAACATCGAGATGCTGACCGGCCAGCGCGTAATTGCGGTCGATCCGGCGGCGCACAATGTCTCGACCGAGCAGGGACTGACCATCGGCTATGGCGCACTAATCTGGGCGGCCGGCGGCCATGCCCGTCGGCTGAGTTGTGCGGGCCATGATCTTGCTGGCGTGCATTCGGTGCGGTCACGCGCCGATGTCGACCAGATGATGCGCGAGTTGGCGACGACGACGCGGGTGGCGGTGATCGGTGGCGGCTATATCGGGCTCGAGGCAGCCGCGGTGCTGACCAAGCTCGGCAAGCAGGTGACGTTGCTCGAGGCATTGCCACGGGTATTGGCGCGGGTTGCGGGTGAGGAACTTTCACGCTTCTATGAGGACGATCATCGCGCGCACGGCGTCCACGTGCGGCTGAACGTTGCGGTCGACTATCTTGAGGGCGTGGACGGTCGCGTGACGGGGGTCCGTCTTGCCGATGGCGAGGTCGTCCCCTGCGATATGGCGATCGTCGGTATCGGCATCATTCCCGCAGTCGAACCGTTGCTGGCGGCCGGTGCCAAAGGCGGCAATGGCGTCGCCGTCGATGCTCATTGCAGAACGAGCCTGTCAGACATCTACGCGCTCGGCGACTGTGCGCTGCACGATAGCGACTATGCACCCGGCGGCCCGATCCGCCTCGAGTCGGTGCAGAATGCCAACGACATGGCGAACACCGTTGCCAAGGCGCTTACCGACCAGCACGAGCCCTATCAAGCGGTGCCATGGTTCTGGTCGAACCAGTACGACCTCAAGCTGCAGACCGTCGGCCTCTCGATCGGTTTCGACCAGACGATCGTTCGCGGCGACATGGCTGCGCGCAGCTTTTCAGTGATCTATTTGCGCGATGGCTGCGTGATCGCGCTTGATTGTGTCAACGCTGTCAAAGACTATGTGCAGGGCAAGGCGCTGGTCGTGAACCGCACCCGCGCGGACCCCGCCGCACTTGCCGACGCAGGTGTGCCCCTGAAAACCCTGGTGGAGCCTGCATGACCGACCAAGCGCTGCGTGACGATTTCCGGCAGGCGATGCGACGCCTCGCGACTACGGTCGCGCTCATTACGACCGGACGCGGCGATAATTGCGGTGGTATGGCGGCGACGGCGGTGATGTCGGTGACTGCCGATCCGCCGACGCTGGTCGTAGCGGTCAACCGCACGGCCAGCATGACGCCGATCCTGGGGGAACACGGGTGGTTCTGTGTCAACCTGCTCGCCGAATGGCATCAGGATCTAATCCCCGTCTTCAGCGGCGCTAAGTCCGGCATGGACCGGTTTCAGGACGGCGACTGGCGGCTGTCGGACGACTATCCGCCGATCCTGGCCGATGCAGCCGCCAGCCTGGTCTGCGAAACGGCGAACCGGATCGATGTCGGCACGCACACGCTGTTCATCGGCGAAGTCCGTGCGATCGCAAACCACGAACGGATCAGCCCGCTGATCTGGGTCGACGGCAAGGTAGCCTCCGCCGCGACCGCCTGAAGATTATTTGGCGGCGGTCCAGGTCTGCGTCTGGCAGAAGAACGCGATGCAGCCCTGAACCTTAAGCGTTCCGTCGGCATTGCGCGCGACTTTCGACTTGTACGATTTGCCTGAGCGGGGATCGTAGATCGTTCCGTCCCACTCGGACCCGTTGTCGGCGAAATCGGACAGGATCGCCAATCCCACGATCGGGCGCGTCCGCAGCCGCGGATTGGGATTGTTGGCGTCGACGGTCGGCTTCCCAGGTTTCGGGTTTACCAGCTTTGCGACCTTGCCGCACAGCCGCTGCCCGCATTCAGCAATCTCGACGACCGAATCCTTGCCGGCGGTCAGCCAATGTCCCGTGATCGGCGATGTGGCGCCGGCGGGCACGGCTGAAAACGCGAGCGCTGAAGCGGCAAGAAAAGGACGAATCACGTTGGTCGGCTCCGGCTTGGCGAATGGCGGCATGGGTGCAATAGACCGCCGCGGCGGACAAGCCAAAAGCGATGAGGATCCTTGCGCATGAGTGACTGGACGATCGGGATTATCGGCGGTTCGGGGCTCTATGCGATCGATGCGCTCGACGACCCGCAGTGGATCGAGGTTTCCTCGCCATGGGGAAAGCCGTCCGATGCGCTGCTGACCGGCACGATCGCGGGGACGAAGTTCGTCTTCCTGCCGCGTCATGGCCGCGGGCATCCGATACCGCCCGGCGAGCTCAATGCCCGCGCGAATATCGATGTACTGAAGCGCGCGGGATGCACCGATATCGTGTCGATCTCGGCCGTCGGATCGCTGGCGGAAGAACTGCCACCGGGAAAATTCGTCGTCGTCGACCAGTTCATCGACCGGACCAAGGGGCGGCCGTCGAGTTTCTACACGACAGGCATGGTCGCGCATGTTTCCATGGCCGACCCGGTCTGTCCGCGCCTGTCCGGCATGGCCGCGGCTGCCGCCCGCGCGGCGGGTGCCGAAGTGGTTGAGGGTGCGACCTACCTGGCTATGGAAGGACCGCAGTTTTCGACCCGCGCCGAATCGAACCTCTATCGGCAATGGGGGGCGCATGTGATCGGCATGACCGCGATGCCGGAGGCAAAACTGGCCCGCGAAGCTGAGCTTCCCTACGCGCTCGTGGCGATGGTCACCGATTACGACTGCTGGCGTGAGGGCGAAGCGCATGTGGATGTCGCAACAGTGGTTGCGCGGCTTCAGAGCAATGCGAAAACTGCGCGCGACCTGGTGCTCAATCTCGCCAAGGCATTGCCGGCGACGCGCGAGGCGTCGCCCATCGACACCAATCTCGACTTCGCGCTTATCACCGCGCCCGATGCTCGCGATCCGGCTTTGCTGGCCAAGCTTGATGCGGTTGCTGGCAGGGTGCTGAAATGAGCGTTGTCCTCTACGACTTCTGGCGTTCTTCGGCCTGTTACCGTGTGCGGATTGCGCTGAACCTGAAAGGCATCGCTTATCAGCCTGTCGACATCAGCCTGACCAACGGAGCGCACCGGACGCCCGCATATCTCGACAAGAATCCGCAAGGGTTCGTGCCGATGCTGGAGATCGACGGCCTGCAACTGACCCAGAGCCTGGCGATCTGCGATTACCTCGATGCCAAGGTCGAGGCGATGCCCTTTGTGCCGCGCGACCCGGCTGCGCGTTCGAAAGTGCTGGCGATGGCACTGGTTGTCGCATGCGACATCCATCCCCTGAACAACCTGCGCATCCTGAAATACCTGGGCAGCCAGCTCGACGTGCCCGAACCGGCACGAGACGACTGGTATCGCCATTGGGTGCGGGAAGGGTTCGGTGCGCTCGAGGCGATGGCAGCAGATTGCGGAACGTACCTGTCGGGCGAGACGCCGGGCCTCGCCGACATCTGCCTGGTGCCGCAGATGTACAATGCGCGGCGCTTCAACACCGATCTCACACCATACCCGACGCTGGTACGGATCGACGCGGCCCTGACTGCCTTGCCCGCCGTTGCGGCTGCGCATCCCGATGCCGTGAAGCCTGCATAACGTCTCGCTTCCGTCATGCTTTCGGCCTAGCCTCGCGACTCGTACAGCGGACCAAGGAGACTGACATGAGCATTTTCGGCGCAATCAAGGATGCCATTTTCGGAAAAGCCGAAGCCGCAACGCCGGACGCTGCGCCCGCGCCTGTCGTGATCGCGCCCACGCCGCCGCCACCTGCCCCCGTTCGTGCGACGCCCGAAGAAATCGACGCTCGTCTGGCATCGATCGCTGCCGACAAGGGGCAGCCGTCGAACTACAAGACATCGATCGTCGACCTAATGAAGCTGCTGAATCTCGATTCCAGCCTCGACAACCGCATCACGCTAGCAAAGGAACTGGGCTACACCGGTGACACCAACGACAGCGCCACGATGAACATCTGGCTGCACAAGCAGGTCATGGAAAGCCTCGCCAACAAGGGCGGCTGAAACATCGCATCGCCCCGGTTTCAGCCGGGGCGATGCCCAGCATCACTCCTCTTCCAGGTCTTCGCCCAGATCGGGCTGCAGGTCGGTCATGACGATGCCGTCGGTCGGGCCTTCGCCCTCCACCTCGGCAATTTCCGCGCGTTGGGAATCGTCGTATCCGTCGCGATCCGGTTCGTCTTCGGCATGGTGCCCCTTGGAAGGCGGACCTGCATCGTTCATTTCGGTATAGGGTTCGCTGACGTCGCGATTGGCCATGACTGCTCTCCTTCGCATGGGGTAGCGCGCGAGATGTCGCACTGGTTCCCTTGGCCGCGGCAGGGCGTTACAAGCCGGGTATGACCGTTTCCGTTCCCCCGCTTTCGCTCGCGCGCCAGGTCGCCGATCCGTCCGCTTTCGCCGCCGATTTCGGCGGTTCCTTCCAGCGTTTCGGCTTTGCGATCATCGCCGATCACGGCATCGATGCCGAGCTGATCGCGCGCGCCTGGGCTGCGACCGCCACGTTCTTCGCCCTGCCGCTCGAAGAGAAGATGGCGTATCGCGCATCGAAAGGCGGGGCACGGGGCTATATTCCTTTCGGGATCGAGATCGCGAAGGGCGCGACCGAGAACGACCTCAAGGAATTCTGGCACATCGGCCGCGACCTGCCGCCGGGGCACCCCTATTCCGATCACATGCCGCCGAACGTCTGGCCGGAAAAACCGGCGGAGTTCCGTGCGATCTTTTCAGAACTGTTCGCCGAGTTTGATCGTGTCGGCGCGAAGCTGCTTTCGGCGATCGCGCTGTACCTGGGTCTCGACCGCGACTGGTTCGTGGGGCCGGTGCATGATGGCAACAGCGTGCTGCGCCTCCTCCACTATCCGCCCGTGTCCGCCGAGGCGCCCGGCATTCGCGCGGGTGCACATGAGGACATCAACCTGATCACGCTGTTGCTCGGTGCCGAAGAGGCGGGGCTGCAATTGCTCGACCGCGACGGCAACTGGCTTTCGATCGATCCGCCGCCGGGCGCGCTGGTCGTGAATGTCGGCGACATGCTGCAGCGGTTGACCAACCACGTCCTGCCGTCGACGACGCACCGCGTGATCAATCCGCCGCCCGAACGCCGCGGCTTTTCGCGCTATTCGATGCCGTTCTTCCTGCACCTCGCCAGCGATTTCGAGATAAAGACCTTGCCGGGCTGCATCTCTGCCGAACAGCCGGATCGCTACCCTGAGCCGATCACGGCGGATGGCTATTTGCAGCAACGGCTGAAAGAAATCGGCTTGCTCTAACCGCCCGCGCCCGCAAGAGCGGCCGCGACGGGGAATCGGGAAATCATGTCTGCACCTTTGAAAATTGCACTGGCCGGGCTGGGCACAGTCGGCGGCGGCGTCGTGAAACTGCTCGAGGCGAACCGCGAACTGATCACGCGACGTGCGGGACGGCCGATCGAGGTCGTGGCGGTCAATGCGCGCGACCGCAGCCGGGACCGTGGCGTCGACCTGTCGCGGTTCGACTGGGTCGACGATACGGCCTCGCTCGCCGACCGTGCCGATGTCGATGTGGTCGTCGAACTGATCGGCGGCAGCGACGGCCCGGCGCTGGTCCTTGCCAAGCGCGCGATGGCGGCGGGCAAGGCGTTCGTGACCGCCAACAAGGCGATGATCGCGCATCACGGCCTGGAACTGGCCGAAGCGGCGGAGCAGGCGGGAACCGCGTTCAAGTACGAAGCGGCGGTCGCGGGCGGCATTCCGGTCATCAAGGGCTTGCGCGAAGGCACGGCAGCGAATGCGCTGAGCCAAGTCTATGGGATCCTGAACGGCACCTGCAATTACATCCTGACGCGGATGGAGACGGAAGGGTCCGACTTCGCCCATGTGCTGGCCGACGCGCAGGCGCTGGGCTTTGCCGAGGCCGATCCCACGTTCGACATCGACGGCATCGATGCAGCCCACAAGCTGTCGATCCTGGCGAGCCTGGCGTTCGGAACACGCATCGACTTCGCCGGGATTGCCGTGAGCGGTATCCGCCATGTGTCGAGCGGCGATATCGCCCAGGCCCGGGCGCTCGGTTACTGCATCCGCCTCGTCGGACTTGCCGAAGCCGGGAGCCACGGGTCGTTCCAGCGCGTCAGTGCCTGCCTCGTGCCGCTGTCGCACCCGTTGGCGCATGTACTCGGCCCGATGAACGCAGTGGTTGCCGAGGGAAATTACGTCGGCCGGCTGCTGTTTCAGGGGCGCGGTGCGGGCGAGGGGCCGACGGCCAGCGCGGTCGTCGCCGACCTGATCGATATCGCGCGCGGCGAAGTGGGACCGGCGTTTGCGATGCCGGTGTCGGCACTGGCCAACGCGACGCCAGCCGATGCGGGAGAGCGGCGCGAGCGTGCCTATCTTCGCTTCACCGTGGCGGACAAGCCAGGCGTTCTCGCCGAACTTACGGCTGCGATGCGCGACGGCGGTGTGTCGATCGAGAGCATGATCCAGCTGGGCGAGGCAGATGATGGCAGCGTGTTCGTCGCGATGACGACGCATGACGGCCCGGCGCGTTCGGTGCAGGCCGCGCTCGAACGGCTGGAAGGCAGCCCGAGCCTTACCGCCAAGCCGATGTGGATGCCGATCCTGGCCGTCTAGGGCGCGAGCGGGCGCAGACGCAGGCTGTCGGCGGTGAAATTGGTGCCGACGCTGACGCCGACCATGCCGCAGCCGGTCGCGAACGCGGTCTGTCCGCATTTCAGCTTCGGCTCGCTTGCCAGCCGGTTGCGTTCGTCCGACACGCTTTCTCCACGCGGATCGCCCGCGTCATAGCCGACGTAGGGCACGCGCCAGCGGTCTGCACGCCGGGCGCCGCATACCAGGATCTCGCGGCCGTCCGACGGCTTGCCGCAGTGTGGCTCGACACTGGTAACGCTCCGATAACGGTCGATCGCTATGTCGGCGTGCACAGGCGCTGCGCCCAGCAGTGCCGCGAGGGCGATTGCGCTTCTCGACAATGTCACATGCGCCCCCTATCGGCCTGCCCAACTGACAAACAAAGGATGCCCCAAATCGTGACCGACGCCAAGATCGCACCAAGCGACGTCCTCGACCGCGTGCTCGTGCTCGAAATGGTCCGCGTGACCGAGAAAGCGGCGATCGCTGCATCGACGCTGATCGGGCGCGGCGACGAGAAGGCAGCCGATGCCGCCGCCGTCGAAGCGATGCGCGACGCGCTCAACAGCCTGTACATGGACGGCACCGTCGTGATCGGCGAAGGCGAACGCGACGAGGCGCCGATGCTGTTCATCGGTGAGAAGGTCGGTTCGGCACCGGGCAAGGGGCCGAAGATCGACATCGCGCTCGATCCGCTGGAAGGCACCACCATCACTGCGAAAGCCGGCCCGAATGCGCTGGCCGTGCTGGCCGCAGCAGAGGCGGGCAACCTGCTCAACGCGCCCGATGTCTACATGGACAAGATCGCCGTCGGTCCCGGCTATCCCAAGGGCGTAATCAGCCTGGCGAAGTCGACTCGCGAGAACATCGAGGCGGTCGCGGCCGCCAAGGGCGTGAAACCGCACGAGATCATCGCCTGCGTGCTCGACCGGCCGCGTCACGAAAAGCTGATCGCGGAACTGCGTGCCATCGGTTGCGGTGTGATGCTGATCGGCGACGGCGACGTGGCGGGCGTGATCGCGACGACCGATCCGGAAACGACGATCGACATCTACATGGGATCGGGCGGTGCTCCGGAGGGCGTGCTGGCGTGCGCGGCGCTGCGTTGCGTCGGCGGGCAGTTCCAGGGCCGCCTGCTGTTCCGCAACGACGACGAGCGCAGCCGTGCGCGCAAATGGGGCATCGAGGATCTCGACCGGATCTACGACCTGGAAGACCTTGCCAAGGGCGACTGCATCTTCGCCGCGACCGGCGTCACCGACGGATCGCTGCTGGCGGGCGTCAAGCGCCGTGCGGGCGGCAAGATGACGACCGAAAGCGTCGTCATGCGCGCATCGTCGGGCACGATCCGCTGGGTGCGGGGCGAACACCGGATCGCGTAGAAACGCGATAAGTTCACACTTGGATCGCACCAAAACGCGCTGTGTCCGTCGGGTATGGCGCGGGTGACTTTCAGCCAAGTAATTGATATCGCTTGATGGGGGTTCGCTAAAGTCACGAACCTCACGCATGTTGCACATGTTCATGGTTGCGAGCGTTCCTTGAAAAGGGCGATCGCTGTCAAAGAGCCGCGGACCGGATCGATCCGCGGCCATGATGACGTGAGGCTTTCGTGTAGGACAGCGTTTTCAGGCTCACAGCGGCAAGGCCGTCCCGGCGACCGCACCCGACGCGAGGATGGCGGGCGTGACCCACGCGCCCTTGAGGCGCCATGCGGCGGCCAGGGCGATGACGAACAGGATTACCGCCAGCAACGGCGAGGAAAGCCGTGGCCACGCGGCGCTGCCCAGCTGGAGGAACGTCGCACCGATGATGCCGACGACGGTTGCCGCGACCCCTTCGAGCACGCGGTGCAGTGCGGGATGTTCGATAAGGACCTCCAGCCGCTCGTAGAAAATCAGCGAAAAGGCGAAGGCCGGCAGGAACATGCCCGCCGTGATCGCCAGCGCGCCGGTCAGCCCGCCCGCCACATAACCGACGAACGTCGCGAAGATCACCAGTGGCGCGGGCAGCACGCCCGCAAGCGCGATGCCGTCGAGAAAGGTCGCGTCGCTCAACCAGCCGCGGCCGACCGTGTCGGCGCGGACATAGGGAATGGCGGTATAGGCACCCCCGAATGTCAGCAGGCCGCCCTTCAGGCCCGCGATGAACAATGCGGCAATAGTCGAGGGTTCGCGGGTGATCGCCAATACGGTCCCGGCATCGGGCGCGAACCGGAACCATGCGGCGGCACCGAGAGTGAGCGCTGCAGCGGCAACCGCCGCGACCGGCCGGTGCGACAGCGCATAGATCGCACCGCCGGCAAGCAGCGGCAGCCAGAATGGGGTATTGGCCAGGGTGACCAGCGCGCTGCCCAGCGCGATCGCCCAGGTCAGGCGGTCCGCCAATATATGTTCGCCGATGCGAAACACGGCGCGCAGGATGATCGCCAGCACCGCGATCTGGATACCGAGCAGGGGCCCGTTCCAGACCATGTGGCCGGCGATCCATGTGACGTAGATCCAGCCGGCGAGCAGCATAAGCAGCAACCCGGGCAGCATGAACCCCAGTCCCGCGAGAAGGCCGCCGATGCGCCCGCGCGCGATGATGCCGAAATGGACGCACAGTTCATGCGCCTCCGGCCCCGGCAACACCTGAAGGATTGCGAGCAGGCGGTTGAACCGGGCGCGGTCGATCCAGTGCTCTTCCTCGACCAGCGCCTGCCGCAGCATGGCGATCTGTGCGACCGGCCCGCCGAAAGCGAGGAGCCCGAACCGCAGGAACTTCAGGAAAAGTGCGGAAAGACTGATGTAGGGGGGACGGCCGTTGCCGGTCGTAACATCCATAAACGCTCCTCTGCCGCAGGCGCGGCGAATGGAGCGGACTTGGACTGGAGCCGTCTGACCGGGCGTCCGCATAAGCCCGATGGCGCGACTATCGATGAAGGCGCGCGCCCGGTCAACGGGTGCCGATCACCCGGCCCCGCGCACTGGCGGAGCCGGGTGTTTCAGGTGCGGATCAGAACCCCGCGGCGAGCGTCACGAAGAACTGGCGCGGCGCGATGGGATAGGCCGAATAGCCGTTCGTCGCCGATCCGATCGACAGGCTCGACACGCCCTGGATATCGCCCAGGTTGGTGACGTTCAGGCTGAGTTCCGCCTTGCGCACGCCGGTCACGTCGGTCGGAAGCGCCACCGCCAGTCGTGCCGAGGTCAGGAAGTACGATCCGACGCTGGTGTCATTGGTGAAGGTCGCGAAGCGCGGGCCGACATAATCGCCGGTGAGCTGCGCCTCGAACATGCCGAGGCTGAGCGTCGCGACCGTCTTGTTCATCCACTTCGCGGTGCCGGGCAACTGCTTGCCGCAGGTCGGCACGATGCCGCCCGTAACGATGAAGCCGCCGATGCAGGTCGGCGACGACGCGCCGATGCCCGATGCGGTCGACGTATAGTCGTTCTTGTACTTCGACAGGTTGTACGACAGCGCGTTGTAGAGCGTGAACGCCCGGCCGAACCGCCAGGTGAAAGCGGCGTCGATACCGTCCGTGGTGACGTCGCCCACGTTCACCAGGATCGCGGCGCCACCGGTGATGCCACCCCCGGCAATGCCGCCCGGGTTGGTCGAGATCGCGAGCAGGCGATCGCTGAAATCGACATGGTAATAGTTGATCTGGCCCGAGAAGCCCGAGAGGAACCCGTCGAACGACCGGTTGGTGCGCAGGCCCGCTTCATAGGTCCAGCTCGTTTCCGGCTTGCCCTGCGTCGCGAACAAATCGAACGCCGCCTGGCTGCCCGTGAACCAGGGGCCGCCGCCACCGGCGAGATATGCCTGGTACTGACGCAGGTTCTTCTGGACGTTGAAATAGGCGGTTTCGGTACCGTTGAAGTCATAGCTCGCGCCGACAGCGGGCAGGAACCATTCCTTCGTGTTGATCGTGCCCTGCGGCAGCGCGGTCGTGCCTGACAGCGAACCGACGCGCGGCTGGATCGGGAAGGTACCGGTCGCCCATTGCGCGCTGGTCTTGAAACCGGCCTGGATGCTGAGGCGGTCGAACGGCGTCCAGGTGTCCTGGATGTGCAACTGCAGCTGCTCGATCTTGGCCTCGCCCTGATATTGGGTGAACAGGGGCTGGGCGGCGCTCAGCGGGCGGATATAGGGGGTGCTCAAGTCCGGCCGGTTGACATCGACGGCGTACCAGCGGCGCCACTGGGTCGTGCTGTTGCGCTCGAACCAGCCGCCGAACTGGATGCGGTGCGCGCCGAGGTCGATATCGAACTGCGAGGTGATGCCCCAGCGGTCGATGCGATATTCGGTCGTGCGGGTGATGAGGCCAGATCCGCCGGTCGCTGCGACCAGTGCCGCGCCCGCTGCCGCCGCCTGTGCGTCGGTCAGCCCCGTACATGCCGCCGGGCGGACGCCATTGGCATTACCTGCAAAGCGGCAATTGGTCGGCAGCGTCGCATAGGCGGGGTCCAGATACGCCTGTGCGACAGTGATCGACTGGCCGAGCGGCCCCGCGACGACGCCTGCGCCATCGTTATGATGGAAATAGCCCGTATTTTCCCATTTGATGTTGTCGCGGATGTTCGCGTCGAAACGGATGTAGCCGAGATAGTCGGTCCGCTGCGCATCCGAATAATAGTTGCGGTAGTTGCTGCCCTCGGCCGCCGGCGTGTTGCCGAACGCGTTCAGGTAGGTCGAGCGATAGGTCGAGAAGTTCGGATAGGCGAAGGGCTTTGTGTACGGCGTGTACAACTGTGCCGCGGTCGCGGTGCCGCCGGCCGAAGGGACGAAGAACACCGTCGCGTCCTCGTTCGGCTGGGTCATGTCGTTATAGTCGAAATACAGCGTCAGCTTGCCGATATCGCTGTCGTTGACGAACTTGGCATTCGCCTGCCAGCCGCCTTGGTAGCCGTTGAAATCCCACGCGCGGGCGCTTTGGCGCACGGCCGAGATATAGGCCGAATTGCCGCCGCCGAATTCGCCGCTGTCGACGCGCACGTACGAGCGCGTCGTGTCATAGCTGCCGAAGGTCTGGCCGACATCGACGCCCAGCGTCTTTCTCGGGTCGGACGAAAATGTCTCGACCGTGCCGCCGAGGTTGCTGTTCGACGGCGTCGCGAGGTCGCCCGCGCCGGTCGTCACGACGACGCGGCCGACGTTTTCCGAGATCACGGCACGCTGCGGCGACAGGCCGTTGTAATTGCCATAGCTCTGGTCGCCCAGCGGGATGCCGTCCATCGTGTAGCCCAGCTGGTTGAACGCGAAGCCGTGGATGAAGATCTGCGCATTCTGTTCGTTGTAACCCCAGGGGTCGGCCGTGATGTAGAGGACGCCGGGCAGGGTCTGGATCGCCTTCAGCGGCGAAACGCCGGGCAGGATCTTCTGGATTTCGCTGGCGGGGATCGCGGTTGCCGAGCGGGTCTGCTTGGCGGTGACGATGATCGAACCGGCGTCGCTGTCGCTGTCGGCGGCGGGCGCGGGCGCGTCTTCGGCTAGGGCCGGCGATGCCATCATGGCGGCGGCAAGGACGGCAATGCAAACGGAGTGGCGAAGCGCAGAACGACGCGGCATGTGATGATTCCCCTTATGTGCCCGATTGGGCCGGGGGCCGCCGCTAACGGCGGGATGTGGCAGCGGCGTTGCCCTTTCGCGTAGGTTCCGTGACGGTGCAGGTGCTTTCCTTCCCCTCCCCCTTGTGGGGAGGGGCTAGGGGTGGGGGCCAGCCGCGTCCGCGGCTGAAAAATTCCTGCTCCGGGCGAGAACAGTGCAGAGTTTCTTACGCCGCAGACGCGGCGCGCCCCCACCCCGGCCCTCCCCACAAGGGGGAGGGAGGAAGTCTCTTGAACCCCGCTGAAAACCCTCTCGCTATCCGTGTCATAGTTATATAATACAGTGCAAAGAATGACCGACCGCGTGGACACGATCGATCCCTTTCCCGCGCAGGCGCCGGGGCGGCCGGATTCGACAGCTGGCGGCAGCTGGCATTGGGTGCCGGGGCAGGGGGCAGGTCCGCTGCCGTCAGAACCGCAGCCGCAGCCGCCCGGCCGCTGGAGAGTCCGCTGGCGGTGGGTGAAGCGCGGGCTGCAGGTATTTTTCCTGCTGTTCATCGTCCTGTTCGCTTGGCTCGCGTTCACGGCGCCGCTGTCGAAATCGCTGCAGCCGATGGCGCCGCCCAGCGTCACATTGCTTGCCGCCGACGGACAGCCGATCGCCCGGACGGGCGCGGTCGTCGACCAGCCGGTGAAAATGGCGAAGCTGCCGAAACATGTCGCGCAGGCCTTCATCGCGATCGAGGACCGGCGATTCTACAGCCATTGGGGCGTCGACCCCTGGGGCATCGGACGTGCGGCGTGGAACAACGTGTGGCGCCGGGGCGGGACGCAGGGCGGCAGCACTATCACGCAGCAGTTCGCGAAGATGACCTTCCTGACTGCAGACCGGAATTTGTCGCGGAAAGCACGCGAGATGCTGATCGCCTTCTGGCTGGAGGCGTGGCTGACCAAGGACGAGATCCTCGAGCGCTACCTGTCGAACGCCTATTTCGGCGACAATGTGTACGGCCTGCGTGCGGCATCGCGGCATTATTTCAACCGGCAGCCCGAACGGCTGACGCTGGCGCAGGCGGCGATGCTCGCGGGGCTGGTGAAGGCGCCGTCCGCGCTCGCCCCGTCACGCAACCTGGAACGGGCACAGGCGCGGTCGCGGCTGGTGCTGGCGGCGATGGCGGAAACCGGGGCGATCACCCCCGCACGCGCCGTGGCGACGGAACCGGCGACGCTCGACCTCTACAACCGCTCCACGCTGCCCAATGGCACCTATTTCGCCGACTGGGCCCTGCCACAGGCGCGCGCGAAGGCCGAAGATGCCTATGGCGACGCCACGGTCACGACGACGCTCGACGCGCGGCTGCAGAAGCTGGCGCGGGCGGCGGTGGGCCGCGCGGCGCTCGGCAAGGCGCAGGTCGCGCTGGTCGCGATGCGGACCAATGGCGATGTCGTCGCGATGATCGGCGGGCGCAGCTACGAGACCTCGCCGTTCAACCGTGCGACGCAGGCGCGGCGGCAACCGGGATCGACGTTCAAGCTGTTCGTCTACCTGGCGGCGCTGCGTTCCGGGATGACGCCCGATTCGAAGATCGACGACAGCCCGATCCTCGACAGCAGCTATCGCCCGAAGAACAGCAGCGAACATTATCGCGGGGAAATCACCCTGCGACAGGCGTTCGCGCGGTCGAGCAACGTCGCGGCGGTGCGGCTGTACAAGCAACTCGGCCCCGATGCCGTGATCAAGGCGGCGCGCGACATGGGTATTCGCAGCCCGCTGACCGCCGATCCGACGCTGGCGCTGGGGTCGTCGGGCGTGAGCCTGCTCGAACTGACGTCCGCCTATGCCTCGGTTGCGGCGGGGCACTGGCCGGTGTCCCCGCACGCGGTGGAACAGCCGGAGCCCGGCATGCTCGACCGGTTGCTCGCGATGCGGCGCACGTTCGGCAACACGCAGCACGACATGCTGCTCGACCTGCTGCATTCGGTGGTGACCAACGGCACAGGGCAACGCGCCAATCTGGCGATCGATGCCTATGGCAAGACCGGCACCAGCCAGGACAATCGCGACGCGCTGTTCGTCGGCTTCGCGGGTGACCTGGTCGTCGGCGTATGGGTCGGCAACGACGACAATACGCCGCTGAAAGGGGTCAACGGCGGAACCGTTCCCGCGCAGATCTGGCGCGAGTTCATGGCGGGCGCGATCCCGGGCGCACGGCCTGCACCGGTCGAGACGAAGCCGGAGGACGTGCCGATGGATATCCCGGTCGACCTCAACGTCCCGCTGGGTAACGACACCGAACTGCAGATCGAGAACGGGCAGGGTGTCACCTTGCGCTCGGACGTCGGCGGGACGCGGCTCGACATGCGTCTCGACCGTGACGGCCTGTCGGTGACGCCCGCACCGCCCGAGCCGCACCCTGCCAATGCCGCGACGGGCCGCTGAGCGCGACAGCGTCCAGCCTTGGCGCAACCTTGTGTCGCGTTGTGCGCTGCAAGATTGACGGATCGGTCCGTCGCAGACATCCTTTCCGCAAGATAAAAAGGGGTAGGGGTCGTGGGGAAGGTTGCACCCAGTGAGTCGCTCGCGCCGATGGCGATTGCCCTCGTCGCAGGGTTTGCGGTTGTCGCGATCGGGCTGGACTGGCTGATCAAGTTCGTCTTCTAGTCCGGCCTGCGTTCCCTGCCGCAATGCGGGTTGCGGCCGATAACCTTCCGCCGCATTGACGGGGCGATGAACCCCCTTTCCGTCACAGCATCGATTACCGGCCAGGCATGGCGCTGGCGGGGAGGAACCGGACCGGGGGATGACCTGGTCGCCGGACTGCTGCTCGCACGCGGATGCCCGCAGGACGCGATCGAGGCGCATCGAGCGCCGACGCTCCGCGGGTTCATGCCCGACCCGTCGATCTTTCGCGACATGGACGTGGCGGCGGTGCGGCTGGCGGATGCGGTCGAGCGCGGCGAGCCGGTGACGGTGTTCGGCGATTACGACGTCGACGGGGCGACATCGGCGGCGCTGCTGATCCGGCTTTTGCGCGGGCTGGGCCTCGATCCCCAGGCCTATATCCCCGACCGGCTGATGGAGGGCTATGGCCCGTCTGGTGAGGCGCTGGTGCGGATCGCGGCAGGCGGAGCGTCGCTGATCGTCACCGTCGATTGCGGCGCGCAGGCGTTCGAGGCGCTTGCCATGGCACGCGATGCGGGCGTCGACGTCATTGTCGTCGACCATCACAAATGCGCGAGCGAACTGCCGCTGGCGCATGCGCTGGTGAACCCCAACCGGCTCGACGAGGATGAAGGGGCGGCGCACGGGCATCTTGCCGCCGTCGGTGTCGCGTTCCTGCTGGGTGCGGCGTTGCTGCGCGAACTACGGCGTCGTGGGTTCTTCGCCGACCGCGCCGAGCCGAAGCTGATCGAACTGCTCGACCTGGTCGCGCTCGGCACCGTTGCGGACGTCGCGTCGCTGAAAGGGCTCAACCGCGCGTTCGTTGCGCAGGGGCTGAAGGTGATGGCGGCGGGCCGCAACGTGGGGCTGGAGGCGTTGCTGGCGGCCTCGCGGCTCAAGCGCGCGCCGCAGTGTTCTGACCTGGGCTTTGCGCTGGGCCCCCGGATCAATGCGGGCGGGCGCGTCGGCAAGTCGGACCTGGGCGTACGCCTGCTGACGACCGAAGACCGCCAAGAGGCTGCCGACATCGCCGCCGAACTGGACGCCCTGAACGAAGCGCGCCGGGTGATCGAGGCGGGCGTGCAGGCCGAGGCGGAAGCGATTGCCGCCAGCAAGGGCAACCATGCCGTGGCGGTGATAGCGGGGCGCGGCTGGCATCCGGGCGTGATCGGCATCGTTGCGGGACGCCTGAAGGAAAAACTCGGCCGTCCGACGATCGTCATCGCGCTGGACGATGCGGGTGTCGGCAAGGGATCGGGACGCTCGATCGCGGGCGTGGACCTCGGCGCGGCCGTGCTGGCGGCGAAGGACATGGGGCTGCTTGTCGCGGGCGGTGGGCACGCGATGGCCGCGGGCCTGACCGTCGACGAAGACCAGGTCGAGGCGTTTTCCGATTTCCTCAACGAGCGGCTGGTAGGCGATGTGACGCGTGCGTCGGGCGAACGCGCGCTGCTGCTCGACGCGGTCGTGGCCTGTGGCGGCGTCACGCCGTCGCTGGTCGACGCGCTGGAAGCGGGCGGACCCTATGGCATGGGCTGGCCGGCGCCGCGTGTGGCGGCCGGACCGATGCGGATCATCAAGGCGGATATCGTCGGCAGCGGCGGGCATGTTCGCACCATCATGCAGGGCGAAGACGGGCGCAGCCTGAAGGCGGTTGCCTTTCGCAGTGCCGATACGCCGCTGGGGCAGGCATTGCTCTCCGCACCACGCGAACGGCGGCTGTGGCTGGCGGGCCGGGTGAAGATCGACGACTGGGGCACACGGCCTGCCGCAGAGATGCATATCGACGATGCGGCATGGTGCGACTAAGCAGACGGTTGACGTTCGACGGTTGACGGCGCGACAGTTTGTGTTAAGCGCGCGCCTCGCTTTTGCGGCCCCTTCGTCTAGCGGTTAGGACGCGGCCCTTTCACGGCTGAAACACGGGTTCGATTCCCGTAGGGGTCACCAGCATTTCCAGCTTCAGAGGCGTGGTGTGCTCGTGTCAGCATATCGCCGCGATATGCGCTCTGAATTTTGAGTGTATGCCAGCGGATCGAAGGTCGGCGAGCTCGTCCGCCTGATCCGTCATCCTGGGCGATGCAGAATCACCGATTCTTAGTCTGCGGCTTCGCCAACCGGCGACCGCCGTTGCCTACGCATGGAAATGCGCGTGCGCGAAATGGCGCAAACAATTTAATACTGGGGTAAACCGAGGTTGTTGGCTCAAACGGATCAGCAGGACTCGGACGAACGCCCGGAATGAATTCGACAGCAAATTCTGGAACTGAGGTTGGTTTTCTCCAGCCGTCGCATGAAGCGGCGATCCGGCGCTATTTTCAACGCCGTGTGCCGCCGCAGGATGTCGACGATCTGGTGCAGGACGTCTTTCTGAGTATCAGGCAGCGTCGCGAGGGCGGCGCGATTGAGAATGTCGACGCCTATCTGTTCACCGTCGCAGCGCACGCCCTGTCGCGTTACCGGCGCAAGGCTGCACAGCTTCGCGATGACGATGGTGCCATGGCGGCGCTCGCCCAGATTGAGGACCCTTCGACACCCGAACGGGCGCTGATGGGCCGCGAAGAAATAGCGGTCGTCGTGCGTACGCTTGAACGCCTGCCCGCACGAACACGTGAGATCTTCATGATGCACCGCTTCAGCGCGATGACCTACGCGGCCATCGGGCGGCACCACGGAATTTCGCCAAGCGCGATCGAGAAACACATGACCACCGCGCTTCGCGCGTTGATGGCTGCGACGGAACGGACACGATGAACGACGATCATATCCAGCCGGCCTGGCATGCCAGCGATATCCCGGCCGAGGCTGCGGCGTGGTTTGCGCGTCATCGCGCCGATAGCCCGCACCCGGGCGATGCGGAGGCGTTCGAAAGCTGGTCGAGCGATCCGGGGGCATTGGCTGAATACCGCCGTGTTTCGATGCTGTGGTCCACCATGGATGCGATCGCCGATCACCCTGACATCGTTGCCGCACAGGCGCGCACGGCAAGAGCGCGCGGCCGCAACTGGAGGATAGGAGCAACAGCAGTTGCTGCGATGGCGGCATGTGCTGTCGGACTGGTATTCGTGCCGCGAAGCGAAACGCCGCAACAGATCGCGGCTACGCCGCTGCTCCAGAATTTCCGTTCCACCGTGGGGCAGCGCATGCCCGTCGCGCTTGCTGATGGATCGATCGTCACGCTCGACACTGATAGCGCCATCACCGTCGAAATGGATGCTAGGCATCGGCGCGTGACGCTCGATCGCGGACGTGCGTTCTTCAAGGTTGCCCATGCGCCCGACCGTCCGTTCGTGGTTCGCGCCGATGGCCGCTCGGTCGTTGCGATCGGTACCGAATTCTCGGTCGAACGCGATACGAAGGGTGTCGATGTCGTCCTTGTCGAAGGGCGGGTGCGCGTCGTCCCGACGGTGGGATCGACCGGCGGCACGAGCGTTGAAATGGTCGCGGGCGACCGTCTGTCGGTGTCCGCCGGGAACCAGTGGACATTGAACAAGATCGATGCGCGGCGCGCGACGTCGTGGCTCGAAGGGCGGATGACGTTCGACGAAGCGCCGCTGGGCGAGGTCGCCGATGCGCTGAACCGTTATGCGACGCGCAAGATCGTTTTCGCCGACCCCGCCGTTGCCAGACGGCGGATCAGCGCCGTCCTCAAAACAGATGACATGAACAGCTTTGCCGCTGCCGTCGAAACCCTGCGTCTCGGCAAGGTCCGTCATGGAACAGGGCCCGACAGGCTTATAATCGACTCCGAGTAATTTTTCTGGTGGGGTGTTTCGCCGATCCCGGCTCTTAATGATCAGACGGCACGAAGATGCCGGCAGGGAGGATGATCGAAGCGTGGACAGGTTCTGGCCTGCCTTGACGGTGGCTGCCGTGTCGACGCTGATTGCCTGTCCTGCCGCTGCATCTCCTCGTGACTTCGACATTCGCGCCCAGCCCCTGGCTGACGCGCTTCGGGAGTTTTCGGTGCAAAGCGGCCAGCCGGTCTTTTTCAGCAAGCGCAGCCTGGGGCGGGCTCAATCGGCTCGCCTTCGCGCGCGGGCGGAATCTGCCGTCGCGCTGCGAACGCTGTTGGCCGACACCGGCTTCTCGGCAGTTCCCTCGGGCGAGGGATACGCCATCATCGCCATGCCGTCCCGCCCGCCGGTTGCGAAGGCACCAAGGCGGCCCTCTTCCGAACAGCCGTCGGCCAGGTTGTTGCAGGATATCATCGTAACCGCGGACCGCAGTGGTACCTTCGGCGTGAATCTGGTGCAGGCCGGGACGTTTCGCGGAGCGCGGTTGATCGATACGCCGATGACCATCGGGGTCGTCCCGCGCGAGCTGCTCGATGCGCAACAGGCGCGCAGCGTCCAGGACGCAGTGCGCAACACGGCCGGCGTCACCAACACTACGACCAATGGCGCAGTTTATTCCAACCTCGCGATCCGCGGCATCCCGGTGGAAAACCGCAGCAATTACCGGCTCGACGGCTCGCTGCCCGTGGTCAATCTCATCGACCAGCCAATGGAGGACAAGGACAGGGTCGAAGTCCTGAAAGGCGTGGCGTCGCTCTACTACGGGTTCTCCACGCCCGCAGGCGTCGTCAACATGACCCTGAAGCGTCCGGCACGTACACCAGTCCGCGCGGCGACAGCGTTCGGCAGCGGCGGCGGTGGCGCAGGCGTGCATATCGATGTCAGCCAGCCGCTGGGCGATAATCTCGGCATCAGGGTCAACCTGGTGCAGGCCGGCGTCGGCTATGGGGTTACCCAGGTGGAGGGTGCGCGCGCACTCTATGCAGCGACCATGGACTGGTCACCGCTGCCCGCACTGACGCTGAAGATCGCCGCCGAGCGCATCGAAAAGCGGGTGACAGAGCCCAGCAATTTCCAGCTTTTCATAGACGCAAACGGAAACGCGGTGCTCCCGCCCCTGCTCGATCCAGGCAGGGGGCTGGCGTCGCGGTGGATGATTGCGGACAATCGGGAAACGAACCTGCTTGCCCGGGGCGAATATCGCTTCGCGCCCGACTGGACCGTCGTGATCGAGGGCGGCTTGTCCGACCTGCTCCGCGATCGTGTCGCGACGACGATCCGTAGTTATGACGGCGCTGGCAATGCGGCGATCCAGCAGATCCGCACGGCGAACGGAAACCACCACCGCAACGCCAACGGCCGGATCGAACTGTCGGGCGCGTTCGAGGCGATGGGACTTGTTCATACCGTGACCGTCGGCATCACGAGCAATCACAGGCTTTCTGAAATACCGCTACCACTGACGGTCGATGTTCCGATCGATATCTATAATCC
Source organism: Pseudomonadota bacterium (assembly GCA_040388515.1). Classification (GTDB taxonomy): domain Bacteria; phylum Pseudomonadota; class Alphaproteobacteria; order Sphingomonadales; family Sphingomonadaceae; genus Sphingomonas_O. The sequence goes on from JAZKBQ010000018.1 coordinate 59,318, forward strand.
TGCGGAAATAGCGCCGATCGCCGCGCCGGCGCGGGCGGTTCCCAACCCATCACGCATTGTCGATGACGGGCTCTACGCTTTCGATCGCATCAGTTACCGCAACCAGATCGACGTCCTCGTGGGGCTGCGCGGCACGCGTTACTCGATCAGTGCGCCGATGTGGCCGAACTATACGCTCCATTCGCTCTCTCCCTCGGTCGCCGTGGTCGTCAAGCCGGTGCCCGAACTCTCGCTCTACGCAACCTATATCGAGGGTCTGGAGGAAGGCGGCGTTGCGCCCAACAATGCGATCAATGTCGGAGAAGTGCTGGGTCCGGCCGTCACACGCCAGCGCGAAATCGGTGCGAAGTTCCAGGTAACGCCGACGCTGCTGGTGACCGGATCCTGGTTCTCGATCGATCGCCAGTCCGCCTTCGTCAACACCGCCGGCCGGTTCGTGGATGACGGTCGCAGCCTCTATACCGGTGTCGAGATCGGTGCGTCCGGGCAACTGCTGCCCCGGTTGCAGATCTCGTTCAGCGGGCAGGTCCTGTCGACGGAACAGATCAACGCCGCGGATGCGACCCTGTTGGGAAAGCAGGTCGAAAATGCGCCGCGAACCGCAATGTCGCTCTTCGCGGAATATGACGTTGCCGCCGTCAAGGGCCTGTCGGTCAATGGCGGCGTATTCCAGACCGGCGCGCGCGCGGTGAACAACGCCAACCAGGCGTTCGTGCCGGGCTATGCGCTTGCCAACCTCGGCGCGCGGTATCGCCGTACGATCGGCAAGACACCGATGATGTTCGCCGTTGCGGCCGATAACGTGACGGGCGAGCGCTATTATGCGGCCACCGGCGGCGGCCTGATCGGCCTTGGCCTGCCATCCAGCATCAGATTTTCCATCGGGGCACAGTTTTGATGCGCTCCAGAACCATAACGAACAGAGGGGGATAATATGAAATCGAAGGGACTTTTGAACGCGTCGGCATGCGCCGCCGCGATTGCCGCCTTGCACCTGCCGTCCGGCGCCGTTGCACAAAGCACCGCGGCCAAGGCGGACGACGTCGTACTGGAAGACATCGTCGTCACTGCCGACCGCAAGGGCTTCGGCGCCGACCTCGTCCAGGTCGGCACGTTCCGCAATGCGCGCATCATCGACGTGCCACTGACGGTGAACGTGGTTTCAAGCGACCTGTTGAAATCGCAGGGCGCACAGAGCCTGTTCGACGCGTTGCGCAATACCGCGGGCGTCAGCCGGGCGCAGACCAATGGTGCGGTCGCCGACAATGTCACGATCCGCGGCATCACGGTCGAGAACCGCACGAGCTTCCGCCTCAACGGATCGCTGCCGATCATCAATCTCGTCGACCTGCCGCTCGAGAACAAGGAGCGTGTGGAGGTGCTGAAGGGCGTTGGTGCGCTCTATTACGGTTATGCGCCGCCGTCGGGCATCGTCAATCTGGTGACCAAGCGCGCCGACCGGAACGTCGCCAACTTCTCGGCATCGGTCAACGAATTCGGCGGCACGCAAGTGACCGGCGACATCGGTTACAAATTCAGCGACAGCTTCGGCGTTCGCGTGAACGGTGCGGCGGGCATCGTGGAACCGGGCATCAGCCGCTTCGAGGGTGACCGCTTCATGGCCTCGCTCGCCGCCGACCTGAAAGTGACCGATGGCATCACCCTGCGGTTCGATTTCGAACACATTCACAAAAACGTGACCGAGCCCGCGACGCTGACGGCGACACCCGCCAATTCGCCCCTGACACCGCCCGCGACCGTCGGCGTTCGGATACTTCCGCCGATCCCGGATCCTACGATCAACCTGGGCGGCACCAATTTGCGCTCGGATGCACAGGCAACCAACATGCTCATCCGCGCCGACATCCGCCTGTCGTCGCAGTTCGCACTGACGCTGGAGGCGGGACAGGCTCGCACGATCCGCTATCGCGACTCGTCGACATTGCAGAACACCGACCTGCGTCCGACCTCGGCAAGCTACGGCGTCGGCCAGCTCGTCGTCTCGCGTGCGCGTGACCAGCAGTACAAGAACCAGAACCTTCGCGGTGAGCTTGCCGGCGCATTCCCGACAGGTCCGATCGTGCATAACTTCATCGCGGGAGTGACGCTCAACAAACGCTTCCAGAACGGAGCCGTGTCACCTGCCGTCACGGTCAACCAGAACTTCTTCAATCCGATCGACATCCAGTTGCAGGAGCCGACCAGTTCCACGCAGGCGCCACTGAACATCGATGACTTCGGCGCCTATGTGACCGATCGGGCAAAGATCGGTCCCGTCGAACTGCTGGCGGGCGCGCGGTACAGCAATTACCAGAGCAACGCCGTTTCAGCGACCGGCGTCGTTACCGATTTCAAGATCGAGACCTGGACGCCGGCGTTCGGTGTGGTGCTGAAGCCAATGGATAATCTCAGCATCTATGGCACCTACCTGCAGGGTCTGGAGGAAACGCAGCCGGCGCCGCTGAACAGCGCCCGCCCTTTCGAAGTCCTGCCGCCGTCGAAATCGACGCAGTATGAAGCGGGGATCAAATTCGAACCGCGCAAAGGACTTTTGTTGCAGCTTGCCGGGTTCCAGATCGAGCGCGCCTCCGCGTTCACCGATCCGGTCGACAATGTGTATAAACTGGCCGGTCGTTCGCGCTACAAGGGTATCGAAGGCTCGCTGACCGGCGACATTACCCGCGAAATCGCTGTGTATCTGTCAGGGCTTTATATCGACGCGGAGGTCACGAGCGCCGTGCCCGCGACGCTGATCGGCAAGCGGCCGGAAAACACTGCCGAATGGACCGGAAGCGCGTACGTCGAATACAAGCCGGTGTATTTCTCGGGCTTCGCGATTTCGGGCGGCGCGCTCTACAACTCGTCGCGCCCGATCAATGCGCTCAACGAGGCGTTCATCGACGGCTATACGACTTTCTCCGGCAGTGTCCGCTACACGTTCGAGGGCGTTGCGAAGGGGCTGACGGTTCAGCTCAACGGCGAGAACCTGTTCGACAAGCGCTATTGGGCCGGTACCGGCAGCAACCTGTTGTCTGTCGGCTTGCCACGGACCGTCAAGCTGACGGCACGCGTCTCGCTGTAGGATGACCGGGACCACCAGCCCGTTTCCGGATTTGTCGCGGCGGCGTTTCGGCACGCTGCTGCTTGGCGGAACGGGCTGGCTCTTAACGCCTGATGGGGCGCAGGCGCTGTCGTCCGGGCTTCTCCCCCCCGGCGTCGGGCCGGTCGGTAAGTCTATGTACCGGGATGGCCTCCCGCGCTCCACGCCCGAGGCGCAGGGCGTGTCGTCGGGCGCGATCCTCGCCTTCCTCGATGATGTCGACCGTGCCGGACTCGAATTGCACAGCATGATGCTGATGCGGCACGGTCATGTCGTTGCCGAGGGGTGGTGGTGGCCATTCCGCAACGACCGCATCCACATCACCCATTCGCTGACCAAGAGTATCACCGCAGCGGCAGTCGGCTTGGCGATCGACGAGGGACGCTTCGGCCTCGCCGACAAGGTCGTGTCGTTCTTCCCCGATTTCGTGCCCGCGGATGCAAACGCCAACATGCGCGCCATGACGGTGGGCGACCTGCTGGCGATGCGCACCGGTCACGACAAGGAAACGTCGGGATCGGTTTGGCGACCGATCCAGACAAGCTGGATCGCCGAATTCTTCAAGATCCCGGTCGTGCATCAGCCGGGCACGAAGTTCGTCTACACCAGCGCCGCGAGCTACATGCTGTCGGCAATCGTCTCGCGCACGACCGACCAGGCGATGGCCGATTATCTGCGGCCGCGGCTGTTCGATCCGCTCGGTATCGACCATTGGACCTGGGACACCAGCCCTGGCGGGATCACGCCGGGCGGCAATGGTCTCAGCTGGAACACGGCCGCTTCCCTGAAGTTCGGTGCGCTGCACGCGGGCCTCGGCCAATGGCAAGGCAAGCGTATCCTGTCCGAATCCTGGATCCGCGCGGCGACGGCGACGCATATCGCAGATGCCGAGGATGGCGACGGATATGGCTATCAATGGTGGACCGGACCCAGTGGCGCCTATTTCGCGCTGGGGCTGTTCAGCCAGCTGGCGATCGTCTTCCCAGAACAGAATGCAACACTCGCGATATTTGCCGCCCTCAAGAGCAGCGGAAGCCTCACACCGCTGATCTGGAAACATTTCCCACGAGCGTTCGGTGCATCCGCCATTCCAGTTGAGCGCGACGCAAGGCAGCTCGCGCAACGCTGTGCGCAGTTGCGTCTCCTACCTCCGCTTCCCGCAGCCGAACCGCCCAGCTTCGCCGGCGGACGCTACACGGTCGCCCCGAACGATCAGGGCGTGCGCTGGATCGCATTCGATCCCGCCGGGCAGACCTGTACCTTTCGCATGGCAGACGCGGGAGGCGAGCACAGCATTACTGCCGGGTTCGCCGAGTATCTGGAACAGGATACCAGCATGACCGGGTACCGCCTTCACCATGAATATCGCCCGCCGCACATGCGCGTGGTCGCAGGCGGCCGATGGGCGGCGCCCGGCCGGCTGGAGATGACCTGGCAGTTCGTCGAGTCCGCGTTCCGCGACACTGTTGTCTGCACGTTCAGCGGCAACAGCGTCACGGTGGATCGCAGCGTCAATCTCAACTCCGCCGAGACGCGCTTGCCGACGCTAGTCGGAACACTGACACAATGACGCCGACATCTTCCAGGAGGACGCTCATGACCCTGACCAGGCTTACCGCGATTGCCATTTCCATTGCGGCGCTCGCGGCAACGCTCCCCGCCAGTGCACAGCGCGTAAGCCGCACGCCGGGTCCCGCCGGACCAGCGAAAGAGGGGCAGCTAACGTCCTACATCAACCTGGACGCCAAGGATGCCGAAACCAAGCTGGAGATCATCCAGCACGAGGTCTTCGCTGCGCAACAGCAGAATGTCCGCATCGAGTTCATGCTGAAGCATGGCGCGACGACTGCAATGGATTTCGTCTATTATCCGTCCGAAGGCGACCTGATTCCCGGCTATGTCTTCACGCCTGTCGGCATGAACCCGGCCGAACGCCACCCGGCCGTCGTGCTGGTGCACGGCGGATTTCACGAGCGCCTGAATGTCGAGTGGTTTCCGCTCATCGTGGCGATGGTGAAACGCGGCTATGTCGTGATCTTCCCCGAATATCGTGGCAGCCGGGGCTATGGCGCGAACCTGTACGTCAACGATTACGGCCACACCGACACCACCGATGTGCTATCCGCGGCGGACTATATCGGCCGCAAGCCCTTCGTCGATCCGCAGCGCCTGGCGATCGTCGGCGAAAGCCGGGGCGGGATGGTCACGCTGCTGGCGATCGAGCGGCAGCCGACGAAGTTCAAGGCGGCGGTCGATGTCGTCGGCCTGACCGATTTCGTCGCTTACATGGCGTACAAGCCCGAATACCGGCGCCAGGAAGTGGCGAAGGAAAGCGCGAGTTTCGGTGGCAAGCTGCCCAACGAAAACCTCGCCGCCTATATGGCCGCATCACCGATCAATGGCGTCGACAAGATCCAGACGCCGCTGCTGGTCATGGCGAGCACCGGCGACACCATTGCGCCATTGCAACTTCACACCGGCCGCCTGCTCGATGCTCTGAAGGCGCGCAACAAGGTGTTCGAAGCCAAGATCTACGACAATGCGCCGGGCGGGCATGTCTTCATGCACGGCGACCAGCCGGAACGCGATGATGCCTATGCACGCATTTTCGTCTGGCTCGATAAATATCTGAAATAGAACATTAAAGAAGGATATCGGAACGATGAAGTTCAAGATCGCCGTAGCATTTCTGGCAACATCTGTCGGCGCGATGCCGCTGATGGCAGCGCCGAACGCCCGCATGATCGAGGCGGCCCGCAAGGAGGGGCGCGTGGTCGTGTACAGCGTGCTCAGCACCAATGCTGCCAAGCCGCTGACCGAGGATTTCAAGGCGC
>JAZKBQ010000019.1:0-47425 GCA_040388515.1 Pseudomonadota bacterium
AATGTCTCTCTATGTTAGCATCGATCACGGCGCTAAAACTAAACCGCCGTCTTCCCCCGTGCCATGGCGACGATGCCCGTGCGGGCGACCTCGACCAGCCCGATCTCGCCCATCAGCGCAACGAAGCGGTCGATCTTGGTTGAGGCACCGGTCACTTCGAAGACGAAGCTCGAGATCGTCGTATCGACGACATTGGCGCGGAATACCTCGGCGAGGCGCAGTGCCTCGATCCGGTGTTCGCCCACGCCCGCGACCTTCACCAGCGCGAGTTCGCGCTCGATGTGTTCGCCGAGCGTCGTCAGGTCGGTGACTTTGTGTACGGGTACCAGCCGGTCGAGCTGTGCCACGACCTGTTCGATGACAGCCGCGGTACCGCTGGTCACGATGGTGATGCGCGACACCGCATCGTCGGCGCTGATGTCGGCAACGGTCAGGCTCTCGATGTTATAGCCGCGCGCGGAAAAAAGGCCGGCGATGCGTGCGAGCACGCCCGATTCGTTGTCCACGGTGACGCTGAGCGTGTGCCGCTCGCTGGGTCCGGTCTTGATATGCATCAGACCAATGCCTTCGCTTCGTCGTCCATGGTGCCGGACACCTGCTCGGGTGCCAGGATCATGTCGTTGTGCGCGTTACCGCTCGGAATCATCGGGAAGCAGTTCGCCTGCTTCGCAACCAGGCAATCGACGATGACCGGTCCGTCATGGGCGAGCATTTCCGCGATACCGGCATCGAGCGCATCGGGGCTTTCGATACGGATACCCTTCCAGCCGTAAGCTTCGCCGAGCTTCACGAAATCGGGGAGGGCGTCCGAATAGCTTTCCGAATAGCGGCTCTCATAGGTCAGTTCCTGCCACTGGCGGACCATGCCCATGTACTCGTTATTCAGGATGAAGATCTTGACCGGCAGGCGGTACTGCGTCGCCGTCGCCAGCTCCTGGATGTTCATCTGGATTGATGCTTCGCCGGCGATATCGATGACGAGTGCATTCGGATTGCCGAGTTGCGCACCGATCGCGGCAGGCAAGCCATAGCCCATCGTGCCGAGGCCGCCCGAAGTAAGCCACTTGTTCGGTGCTTCGAAATCGAAATGTTGTGCAGCCCACATCTGGTGCTGGCCGACTTCGGTCGTGATGATCGGCTGTTTCTTGTGCGTCGCGTCCCACAGCGCACGGATTGCGTGCTGTGGCATTATTTCGGTCTTTGATTTGGCGAAGCCGAGCGACTTCTTGGCGCGCCACGTGTCGATCTGCGCCCACCAAGCCTTCAGGTCGGGTTTGGGATGCTGGCGCGCCTTCCACAGCTTCACCGCGTCCTCGAGCACGCGCCCGACGTCGCCGACGACCGCGAGGTCGACGCGGACGGTCTTGTTGATCGAGCTGCGGTCGATATCGACGTGGATCTTCTTCGATTTCGGACTGAACGCATCGAGGCGGCCGGTCACGCGGTCGTCGAAGCGGCTGCCGAGGGCCACGATCAGGTCGGCGCCGTGCATCGCCATATTGGCCTCATAGGTGCCGTGCATGCCAAGCATGCCCAACCACTGTTCGCCGCTCGCCGGATAAGCGCCGAGGCCCATAAGAGTAGATGTGACGGGCGCACCTGTGATCCGCGCGAGTTCGCGCAGCATCTGGCTCGCGCCGGGTCCGGAATTGATGATGCCGCCGCCCGTGTAGAGCACCGGGCGCTCCGCTGCCGCGAGCATCTCGACCAGCGTCTCGACCGACTTCGCTTCCGGCTTGAGGGCAGGGCGGTACGTCCTGTGCTGGATCTTGCCCGGATTGCTGTACCGTGCGGTCGCGACCTGCACGTCCTTCGGGATATCGACGACGACGGGACCGGGGCGGCCCGAAGTCGCGATATGGAAGGCCTCGTGGATGATGCCACCGAGCTTCGCCGGGTCCTTCACGAGGTAGTTATGCTTGGTGCAATGGCGCGTGATGCCGACAGTGTCGGCTTCCTGGAACGCATCGGTACCGATCAATGCCGTCGGAACCTGCCCCGTGATGACGACCATCGGGATCGAGTCCATCAGCGCGTCGGTGATACCCGTGATCGCGTTGGTCGCGCCGGGGCCGGAAGTGACGAGCACGACGCCGGGCTTACCGGTCGAGCGCGCATAACCCTCCGCCGCATGAGTCGCCGCCTGCTCGTGACGAACAAGGATGTGTTTGATCCGCTTCTGTTTGAACAGCGCGTCGTAAATCGGAAGCACGGCGCCGCCGGGATAGCCGAATACGATCTCCACGCCGAGATCGACGAGCGCCTCGACGAGGATTTCGGCTCCGGGCAGTTCGGTGGGCATAACACGTCCTTTGTTGCAGTGCGGCGCGGTTAGAGATATGAAACTATGCTGTCAACGTGTTTTGACGTAATTTAATTGCTAATTCATGGGCAATATCGAAATCTAAGTACGTTTGATGAGTTTGCCATGCGGTGGGGGGCTGGTTCTGGAACCACGTATATTGCCGCTTGGCATATTGGCGCGTCGCAAGGCTGCCGGTCGCGCAGGCATCGCTTTTACTAACCTTTGCCATCAGTAAGGCCGCGATTTCGGGCACGCCAATCGCCCGCATGACCGGGAGTGCGGGGTCGAGCCGGCGGTCTAAAAGTGTTGCGACTTCGTCCTGGGCTGTGTCCACCATCTCCGCGAACCGGGCATCGCACCGGGCGAACAGCCAGTCACGCGGCGGCAGGAGGACGAGTGGCGAAAGGCGGATTGTGTTGCCGATCCCGCCCTCACGCTGCGCTTGCCAGGCTTTCAGGGTGCGCCCTGTCGATCGCACGACCTCGAGAGCGCGGGCGACACGTGTCGTGTCGGCGGGTGCCAATCTCGCTGCGGCTTCCGGATCTTCACGGCTCAGCGCCTCGAAAGCGTCGGCTACCGGAAGAGCGCGAACCGTACTGCGGATGAATGGGTCGATGTCCGGCACTGGTGCGATACCGTCGAGCAGCGTCCGGATATACAAGCCGGTGCCGCCAACAAGTATGGGCAGGCGTTGGGAAGCATTGGCATCGGCAATCGCTGCCTTGGCGTCACTGGCCCAACGCGCTGCCGAGCAACTCTCCGCGCCGTCGATATAGCCGAACAGGCGATGCGGGTGCCGCGCCTCATCCTCCAGGCTCGGCCGCGCAGTCGCGATGCGCAGGTCGCGATACACCTGCATCGAATCCGCATTGATGATCACCGACGGCGCTAAATCGGCAAGCGCCATTGCCAAAGCGGACTTGCCGCTCGCGGTCGGCCCTGCGATGAGCGCCACGCTTGGGAGGACGGACTTGTTCATTGCGACACTGGTAGCAAAGGATCGCCTTGATGCAGGCGATATTTCGGCCGCGTGCGATTTGGTCCGCGGAACAGCGACGGCTGTGATCGATGGCATTGCTTGCGACGTCCGCTTCGACGGCGACGCGATCGGCGCGCGTGAGGCGCTGGAAGCCGCGCTTTCTAATCTAGACGTCGTTGTCCAAGCCGACACGAACCGACGCCGCAGTCTTCTTGTCGCCGACATGGATTCGACGATGATCACCGTCGAATGCATCGATGAACTTGCCGACTATGTCGGACTGAAGGCCCAGGTTTCCGAAGTGACAGAACGCGCCATGCGGGGCGAGATCGACTTTGCAGGCGCGCTGCGCGATCGGGTCGCGCTGCTCGCCGGTCTCAGCGAAGCCAAGGTTGCCGAATGCCTTGCCGAGCGGGTCAAGTTGATGGGAGGCGCGAAGGACTTGATCACGGCATTCAAAGCGGCCGGTGGCAGGGCTGTGCTTGTGTCGGGCGGTTTCACGCATTTCACCGATACGATCGCGGCCGAGATCGGCTTCGACCGCGCGGTCGCGAACCGGCTGGTGGTGAAAGACGGCAAGCTGACCGGCGAAGTCGAATGGCCGATCGTCGACGCGCAGACCAAGCGTGAGACATTGCTCGCGGAAGCAGTGGCACTCGGCATTCCGGTGAGCGCCACGGTCGCGATCGGCGACGGCGCGAACGATATTCCGATGATCGAGGCGGCAGGGCTCGGCATCGCCTATCATGCGAAACCGAAGACCGAAGCGGCGGCCGATGCGCGGGTACGCTACGGCGACCTGAATGTCGTCCGTTACGCGCTGGGTCTCGCTTAGGCGGGCGTTGCGGCTGTCTTCAGGATTTCGATCGCGTCCGCCTTGCCGCCGAAATCGGCGAAATCGCCTTCGCCATTTCCAACCAGCGCTTTCGCCAGCGGCGCGCTGAAGGCAATGCGTCCGGCATCAGGTTCGGCCTCGTCATGGCCGACGATATCGATCGTGCGCTTGGCCCCATTCAGGCGGAACGTCACGCGTGATCCGATGCCGACGATATCGTCGGCCGGTGGGTCAGCAACGCGCGCCGTCGAGAGCCGCGTGTTCCAATAGGCAAGATCGCGCAGCGCCTTCTTTCGCGCTTCCTCATCGGGCGCGGCGGCAACAGCGGCGTTCCATTCGGCGACCTTCGCTTCGATCAGCGACAGGCCGCGCGGGGTCACGATGTTCGGTCCCGGTGGGATCGGCAGTTCGAACTTGGGTTCGAGATGCTCGTCGTCACCCTCGCGGCGGAAGGCGACGCTCATCCTACGGCGCGACCGGGAAGCACGGTGCCTTGGCCTTCACCGCTGCGCACAGGGTGTTCGCGGCGGCACGCGACTGCAGAGGACCGGCCTGGAGGCGAGTCATCGCGCCGGCCGGCTGATAGCTTGCCGAATATGGGCCGAGTGCACCCACATTCTTTTGTAGCGTCGTCCAAGCCGTACGCGCGGCCGCCGTGGAACCGAATGCGCCAAGCTGGACCTTCCAGTTGCCCGAAGCTTCGGGCGCGGGTTTCGCGGGCGCAGGAGCGGGTTTCGCTGCGACGGCGGCAAGCTTGGGCTTTTCGACTTTCAGCGCGGGCTTCACGGACTGCGCAACCGGGATCGGCGGCGCCCCTATTTGCGACTGCGGAAGCTGCACCGGCTGGATCGCCGGACGTCGCGGTGCAGCAGCGGTCGCGTCGCCGAGCATTTCGTCCGGCATTTGCGACTTGGCCGTTTCCAGGACGCGAGCGAGGGCCAGCCCCTTCTGCCGCTGGTCGGCTGGAATGAACTTGTCCATCTGGGCGAGGCTTGCCGATGCAGGGCCGATGCCGCCGGCGCTGGCACGGGTCATCATCGCATAGGCGAGCGGCCAGTCCTTCTTGACCATGTCCCCGTTGAACAACGCCGTGCCCAGGACATATTGCGCACGTGGATCGCCACGCTTCGCCGCATCGGTGATGTAAGGCATCGCCATTTCCCGGTCGCCATTCTGGAACAGCACTAAACCGTAATTGTCGCGGCTGGGCAGATGCCCCTGTGCTGCCGCCTTTCCGAACCAGCTCTCGGCCATCTTGCTGTCGAGCGGCACGCCGCGACCGAGCTGGTAAGCGCGCGCAAGATTGAACTGCGCGACCGGATCGCCTGCAATCGCCGCGGTCCGCCATTCGCGCACAGCACCGAAGAAATCGCCGTTCTGCCACATCGCATAGCCTTCGGCCGTTCCGGCGAATGCTGGGGTAGCGATTGCCATGGCGGCTGCAAGCGCAGCCAGCGGAGCGGACATTCTGACGTTCAACTTTGGCACCTGTACTGATCCTCTGATCCGGTCATTTGCGGTGCGTCTAACCCGATCATGGTAAACAAAATCGACACAATGAAACCATCTTTGAAGGCACCGACGTCATGGCATGCAAGCTGTCGAAATCTCCACAGGTGTTAACTGTATCTTAGCGACACGCATGACATCTGCCTCCCTGAAATTGAAATTCCAAGGGATTGTCGATGCGCGTACTCGCGATGGCTTCACAGAAAGGCGGTTCGGGGAAGACGACCCTGTCCGGCCATATCGCCGTGCAGGCACAGCTGGCGGGGGCCGGCCCCGTCGTCCTCATCGATATCGATCCGCAGGGGTCGCTTGCCGACTGGTGGAATGAGCGCGAGGCCGAATTCCCGGCGTTTGCCCAGACAACCGTCGCGCGCCTTCAGGCCGATCTCGAGATGCTGCGTCAGCAGGGTTTCCGTCTGGCGGTTATCGATACGCCGCCCGCGATCACTATGGCGATCCAGAGCGTTATCGCTGTTGCCGAACTGATCATCATCCCGACCCGACCGTCGCCGCACGACTTGCGCGCCGTCGGCGCAACCGTCGATCTCTGCGACCGCGCCGGCAAGCCGCTGCTGTTCGTCGTCAACGGCGCCACGCCCAAGGCGAAGATCACTTATGAAGCCGCTGTCGCCCTGTCGCAGCACGGCACCGTTGCGCCGGTCACCCTGCATCACCGCACCGACTTCGCGGCTTCGATGATCGATGGCCGCACGGTCATGGAAGTCGATCCGAAAGGGCGTTCGGCCAGCGAGATCGTCGAGTTGTGGGAATATGTTTCCGACCGCCTCGAAAAGAATTTCCGTCGTACCGTGTTCTCGGCGCCTGCCGCCGCGGCACCCGCGATGGCGCGCCCCGCCGGCGGAGGTTTCGGCCGCCGCGTCGTTGGCCAGTAAGGGGGAGTGCTGACCATGGGTGAACCCAAACCACTCGCATCGCTTTCGTCGTCGCTGCTCGCCCGCAAGGGACAGGCGAAGCCGGCCATGCGGCCCCAGGGCTTTGCCAGCTTCGGCTTCGGCAGCAGCAACGCCGCCGTTTCGCAGGAAGATCTCGGCTGGAACGACATGGGCTTCGACGTCCATCAGGCACCGACATCGGCGCCCGATCCGGAATATAGCGCAGAGATCGTGCCGATTACGCAGGTTGCCGCCATCGCTCCGATGGAAGCACCCGTCGTCGTACGCCAGCAGGAAGAACTGGAACGCGAACTCGCGCCGATCAAGGCTGCAGCCGTCCGTGCCGCACCGGGATCGAAGGGCAAGGCTGCATTCACGCTGCGCCTCGACGCCGACCGTCACCTTCGCCTGCGTCTCGCATGCGCCGTGGCACATTCGTCGGCGCAGCAGTTCGTGCTGAAGGCGCTCGATGCCTATCTCGACGCCCAGCCCGCGGTGGCGAAACTCGCCAAGACCGCATCCGCCGACACAACCAAGACCGCCTGAGGGGGTTCGTCATGAACAAGACCGTGATTGCGAAACTGGCTGCATCGACCCTGGTAGCAGGGACGGTGATGCTTGGCGGCGGGATGGCCGGTATGGCGAAATCGCCGGTCGCCGCATCGGACGGCAAGGCAGCGAATGCCGCTGCCGACGCTGCGAAAAAGGCGACCAAGGCGCTTGCGAAGCACAATCTCGACAAGGCCATCGGTTTTGCCGAAGCAGCGGTCGAATGGCAGCCGCACACGGCGGGTTACCGCATGCTGCTGGGCCAGGTATACCTGTCGGCCGGGCGGTTCCAGGCTGCGGAACAGAGTTTTTCGGACACGCTGACGCTCGATCCCGAGCGTGAGCGGGCTGCGCTGAACCTCGCCCTGGCCCAGACCGCACTCGGCAAGCGCGATGCGGCGCGCAGCACGCTGACCGATTATCGCGACAAGCTTCCCGCCGCCGACTTCGGTCTGGCGCTGGCGCTTGCTGGCGATCCTGAAGAGGCCGTCCGCGTCCTTGAGTTCGCCACGCGCGCACCCGACGCAAGCGCCAAGACCCGCCAGAACCTTGCCTTCGCCTATGCGATGACCGGCAAGTGGAGCAACGCGAGGGTGATGGCGGTACAGGATCTCAGCGCCGACGCTGCCGAAGCACGCCTCGGCGAATGGGCTTTGCTGGTTCGTCCGGCCGCGACCTACAGCCAGGTAGCGTCGGTTCTCGGTGTGACGCCGGGTTCTGACGCCTCGCAGCCGACACGCCTGGCGCTCGCGCCCACGGCTGCGCCTGTGCAGACTGCACAAGCCGCGCCGAAGGTCACACCGGCCCAGGTGTTCGCAGCTGAAACGCCCGCACCGGCGCCAGTTGCCGTTGCTGCTGCAGCACCGGCTCCCTTGCCCGCACCGGCATTCGAAACCGCGCCGACGCAAGTTGCGACGGTTGCACCAGCTTCAGTCGCATCGCCCGAGGTTCCCTTCGTACGTGCACCGCAGGGTCCTGTACGTCAGGCAGTAGCGCCCATCATCAAGGCGAAGCCCAGCTTCGTTCCCGCCGCACCGCGCGCTACGCTGCGCCCGGCGGTAATGACCCGCTCGGTTTCGAACGGCCGTTTCGTCGTTCAACTCGGCGCATTTTCTTCGGTCGCGAATGCCGAACGCGCCTGGGACAAGATTTCCGGGCGTTTTCACCTCGCCGGATACGATCCGATCAGCGGTTATACCAAGGTCGGCACGCTCAACCTGACGCGTCTCGCGATTTCGTTCGGCACGCGTGAAGACGCCACACGCGTCTGTAACCGGATCAAGGCGGGCGGCGGCGTGTGCTTCGTTCGCGCGAAGGAAGGCGATGCGCCGGCACAATGGGTGCGTCGCAACACCAACACGCGTTTGGCCTCGCGCTAAATCAGGCTTCGAAGATCGTTCGTCCGCCCTTGATGGTGCGGACGACTTTCCCCTGAACCGGCAAACCGTCGAACGGGGTGTTGCCGGCGGACGATCGGAATTTACCACCGTCGATGCGCCATGGCGTGTCGGGCTCCACGATCGTAATGTCGGCAGGCGCCCCTTCGTCGAGGCGTCCGCAATCGATACCCAAAATTTTGGCGGGATTGGCGCTGGTTAGCGCGGCGAGGCGGGGGAGGTCGATCACTTCATCGCGGACGAGGCCCAATCCCAGCGTCATCAGTGTTTCAGCCCCCGATGCCCCAGGTTCCGCGTCAGCGAAGGGCAGGCGCTTCGCCTCCGGGCCTCGGGGATCGTGAGCAGAGCAGAGGACATCGACGGTGCCGTCGCGGAGCGCTGCAAGACTGGCCTGCCGGTCCGATTCGGCGCGCAGGGGGGGGGAGAGGCGAGCGAACGTCCGGTAATCGCCGACCGCGATGTCGCTCAGCAGCAAATGTGTGGGCGCGATGCCGCAAGTGACTGGCAGGCCGCGTCGTTTCGCGATGCGAATCAGATCGAACGCTGCCGCCGTCGTTATCTGGCGAAAGTGGAGTCGAGCGGCCGTTTCTTCAACAAGTGCAAGATCGCGTGCCACCGCCATCGCTTCGGCTATGGCAGGCGCGGAGGGGAGGCCATAGAGCGTTGCGGTTTCGCCCGCAGTGGCTACGGCATTGCCCGTCATGCCGCCGTCCTCGGCATGGCTGATCACCGTAAGGTTTAGCGACGCTGCATAGGTCATGACTTTTCGCATGACGCCCGAATCGGCGATCCATTGCCGGCCAGTCGAAACCGCCTTGGCGCCAGCCCGAGCCATCAAGGCATATTCGGCGAGTTCGGTGCCCTGCAGACCTTTTGTGGCGGCCGCCAGCGGATGGACCCAAAGTGCGGGCTTGGCGGCCAGTGCCGCACGCTGGACGAGGCCCGGGTCGTCGAGCGGCGGCGACTGGTCGGGCATCAACGCGACACGCGTGATGCCGCCGGCCGCGCTCGCGCCACGTTCGACGACGAAGACGCCCAGGTCGACGATGCCGGGAAGAACGACCTTACCGCGAACGTCGATCGTATCGCCAGTCTTACCGCTGCCGATCTTGTCACCGTCGATAACAAGATCGCCCTGGCGTTCGCCGGAGGCATCGACCAGTTTGCCGCCTGTCAGGATCATCGGCGGCCCCTCGTCAGCACGTCGAGGCAGGCCATGCGGACCGCAACGCCCATTTCGACCTGCTCGGCAATCGTCGATCGCACCGGATCGTCGGCAACGCTCGAACTGATCTCGACGCCCCGGTTCATCGGCCCGGGATGCATGACAATGGCGTCCGGTGCGCGTTCGAGCCGTTCGGGCGTCAGGCCATAGAGCAGGTGATATTCGCGCAAGCTGGGCACGAAGCCGCCCGACATCCGCTCCGTCTGGAGGCGCAGCATCATGATGGCGTCGGCCCCCTCGATCCCTTCGTCCATGTCGGTGAAGGGCGTGGCGCCGAAACGCTCGATGTCCGTCGGCATCAGGGTCGCGGGCGCGACAACTCGGACTTCTGCCATCAATGCCGCCAGTAGCAGGATGTTGGACCGCGCGACCCGGCTGTGCAGCACGTCACCGCAGATCGCGATCCGCTTGCCCGCGATCGCGCCAAGCCGGCGACGGATCGTCAATGCGTCCAGCAATGCCTGCGTCGGATGTTCGTGGGTTCCGTCACCCGCATTCAGGACCGGACAGTCGACTTTGTCGGCGATCAGCGCGACGGCACCGGACGATCCATGGCGGATGACGATGACGTCGGCGCGCATGGCATTGAGCGTGATCGCGGTATCGATCAGCGTCTCGCCCTTCTTCACGCTCGATTGCGCCGCGTGCATGTTCACGACGTCCGCACCAAGGCGTTTGCCAGCGATTTCGAAACTCAGCAGCGTTCGCGTCGAATTCTCGAAAAAGGCGTTGATCTGCGTAAGACCATCGAGCCGGTGGTCGGGCGGGGCGTGTCCGCGATTATGGTCGACCCACTTGTCGGCTTCATCGAGCAGATAGGTGATCGCGACCGGACTTAATCCAGCGATCCCGGTCAGGTCGCGGTGAGGAAATGGCGATGTCATTAAAGCGAGCGCGATAGGGCCGGTTGCCCCATCGCGCAAGCAGCAGCCTTATTTGTTGATGGCGTCCGAACCGGCCTGTCCGACCGACTCGATGTCGCGGCCTGCACCCTTTACGGTGTTGCATGCGGCCAGCAGCGTGGTCGAAGCGATCAGGGCGGCGATAAGAATCTTGCGCACGGGAAACTCCTTCATTTCGTTACGCTCCCAACACATGGATAAGCGAAGTGTTCCGTCAAATTTCGCGAAGGCGTGGCATCAATTCGACAAAATTGCATGGCCGGTGCCGCGAATCGAGTTGGGTCATGAGAATGCCGTTCCAGCCGTCGGCGACCGCACCGGTCGAACCGGGAAGCGCGAAGATATAGGTGCCATCGACCACGACTGCGCAAGCGCGTGACTGGGTGGTGGAGGTGCCGATATTTGCATAGCTCAACCAGCGGAACAGCTCACCGAAGCCGGGGATCGCCTTGCCACCCAGGCTGTCCAGCGCTTCGGGTGTCACGTCGCGGCCCGTAACGCCGGTCCCGCCGGTCGAGATCACGCAGTCGACCGAAGCGTTGTCGATCCAGGTCCGGAATTGCGTGACGAGTGCGTCGACATCGTCGGGAACGATCGCCCGGCCGGCAAGGACATGACCTGCCTCCGTCAGCAATGACACAAGCCTGTCGCCCGATTTGTCGGTGGTGGCGTCGCGTGTATCCGACACCGTCAGCACGGCGATACGAACGGGAAGAAAGGGTAAAGTCTCGTCGATCACGGGCCCTATTGGTCCGCGGCGGCAACCTTCGTCAATGTCGGGAAGCTCGGCCACTTGCCCTGCACCAGTGCGGTACGGCTGACAGTCTTTTCGCCCGCCTGTTGCTGGTACATCCAGTAGTTGCGCAGCACGATGGTCACGTAACCGCGCGTCTCCCAATAGGGGATGCTCTCGATGTAGAGCAGCGGATCCTTTTGCGACGCGGCGTTCATGTTCCAGCGGTCGAGCGGGCCGGGGCCGGCGTTATAGGCCGCAATGACCTTGGGCAGCAGGCCCTGCGTCTGCGCCATGTCACGAAGCTGCTCAATGTAGCTCTGGCCGAATTCCATGTTGGTCGAGGGGGACGTCAGCGACCCGGTGAACGTCGTTCCCTTCTTGCGCGCGATATATTGCGCCGTCGCTGGCATGACCTGCATCAGGCCGCGCGCCCCTGCCGGGCTCACGACATTGGTGCGGAAGTTCGATTCCTGCAGCGCGTGGGCGAAGACAAGCGCCCGGTCGATGCGCCAGCCGCCATCGGGCGACCAGTTCTCGGGCATCGGATAGCGGCCTTCGGCCGTCGTGCGCGCGCCCGCGGGGCCGTTATGCGCGAGCCACAGCTGCGTCTGGGGGAGGTCGAGCTTTCCGGCAATCGCGGTCAGCGTTGCATGTTCGTTGGGACTACCGATGCGCGCTTGCCAGCGGACCAGCGCGTCTGCGCGGTCGGTCTCACCGATTTCCCTGAGCGCCAGCGCCGCACGGACGTTGGGGTGACCGGCAACCTGGCGGATCGCACTCGCGCCATCGTCGTCCTTGATCGACTTCAGACCCATCGCGCCCTGGGCCAGCATGCCGTAAAAGGTTTCTTCGTAGCGTGCGGCGGCGCGCAGGCGCGGCTGGATAAGGTCGGGCTGCTTGCGGACCATGTCGGCGCGCGCGGCCCAGTAATTGCCAGCCGCGATCATTTCCGGATCGCTCGAGCGGCGTGCCAGCGATGAGAATGCCGTGGATGCGCCGTCATAATCGTTCTGCCGCCAGGCGGCGAGACCCACGACCCAGTCCGCTTGCGGTGCCCAAGGGCCGGTGCCGGTCTGCGCGGTCATGGCGAGGCGGCGAGCATTCTGGTCGTCGCCGGTGATGAAATACGACCAAGCGACGCGCTGGCGCATTTCGGTCAGTCCTTCAGGCGTCAGACTGCCTTCCTGCCCGATCACGATTGCTTCGGCGTCGGCCGGCCGGTCGTCCTTGATCAGCTGCAGTATCTGCTGGCTCATCGCCGACGCGATCGGATCGCCCTGGGTCGAAGCCGTGCGGCCGCGGCGTGGTGCCGAACCGAGCCAGCCCAGCGTGCGTGCTTCCGGCAAGGCAGGAAGCGAATAGACGCCGCGTGATGAGGCGAGGCGAACGAGCGTCGGTGCTTCGGGCAGCTGTGGTGCGATCGAAGCTAGTGCTGCCAGTTGGTTGCCATCGACGACGGGTGAACCCTTGGCAGTGTAGATCGCCGCGCGTGCGACCGGGTGCAGGGGCCCTTCAGGCATGGTGTCGAGCTTGGCCGTGGCATCTGCCCAGCGCGAAGCGTTTATATCATCGAAAATCGCGCGGTATTGCGCGCGCGCATTGGGGCCGAGTTGCAGCGGAAGTCCGCTCCTCAACGGAACGCTCGCCACAGCAGGCACCATCGTCGGCGCTTCGTCGGCTAGGGCAGGAGTAGCGGCAAGCGCTCCCGTCATCGCGGCTCCGGCAAGCAGGTAACGCAGCGTCATGCGGTCGGTCCCTCGATCAATCGCTTCATATCTTCCCACACCCGCGCCTTGAGTTTCGGCTCACGCAACAGGATGCGCGGATGAACGGTGGCGATGACGTCCATGATGGTCCCGTTTTGGTTAACGCTATGCAACCGTCCAGCCGCTTCGGTTTCATCCATCCCGAGGACCGCACGGCTCGCCGCACGGCCGAGCAACCAAAGCTTCCTGGGGGCTGCCAGTTCGACGTGATGGCGCAGGATCGGCGCGAGAAGCGCCTGTTCGGTGTCGTCGAGGCGTCCGTTCGCCGGGCGGGCAGGCGCGATGGTCGCAAGGCGAGCCGAACCGCGGTCGTGGCCCATGGCGCCGAGCATCCGGTCGATCAGGAGGCCGACATCCCCGCTCAGAAGTCGTCCTGCCTCTACGTCACCGGCCTCGGGGACATCGGCAACGACCATCAGGTCGATTCCGGGGATATCCACTGGCATGATCCGCCGCGCCACGGGATAGCGGGAAAGTACATCGATATCCTTGGCAAACCACGCGACGAATGCGTTGAGGCTGGGCGGCAAATCTGCGGGAGCAACGGCGACAGGTGCTGGCCGTGAAGTCTCAACCTGCCTGTCGGGCTTCACGGGCTTTGCGGTATCGCTTTTCGCGGTCAGCCAATGGGTCGGCGCTTCGTCGATCGCCACATCGACACCGGCAAGTTTCCACCAGTCCATCAGGCTGTCGATATCGGCGCGTGTCGCGAGTTCCCCCATCGTCCTTGTGAAGCAAGCGGTTGACGGGGTCGTCAATCCTGCGGCACGCGGGTTATGACGGAATGAGTGCGGAACGCGCCGAACCGCCCAGGGGTAATGGAAAGACAGTCGAGATGACCGAACGCGAATCGATGCCTTACGACGTTGTGATCGTCGGCGCTGGACCTGCGGGCCTTGCCGCCGCGATCCGGTTGAAGCAGCTGAATGCCGATCTCGGGGTTTGTGTACTCGAAAAAGGGTCGGAAGTCGGCGCTCACATTCTGTCGGGTGCGGTGGTCGATCCGAAGGCGCTCGATGAACTGCTGCCCGAATGGCGCGCATCTGGCTGTTCGCTGGCCGAGGTGCCGGTCAACGACAACCAGCACTGGGTGCTGACCGGAAAGAAGAAATACGCGCTGCCGCACCTGATGATGCCGGCATTCATGAACAACAAGGGGACGTATACCGCGTCGCTCGGCAATCTCTGCCGCTGGCTCGCGGAGCAGGCAGAGGGACTTGGTGTCGAGATCTTTCCGGGATTCGCCGCCGCGGAAATCCTCTACAATGACGATGGCTCGGTGAAGGGTGTCGCGACCGGCGACATGGGTGTCGCGCGCGACGGCACGCACAAGGCGGATTATCAGCCGGGCCTCGAACTCCATGCGAAATACACTTTCTTTGCAGAAGGCGCGCGGGGGCATCTGACCAAGCAGCTCAAGCGTAACTTCAATCTCGAAGCGAACTGTGAACCACAAGTTTATGGAATCGGGCTGAAAGAGCTTTGGGATATCGACCCGAAGCTTCATGCGCCCGGGCGCGTGATCCATACCCAGGGCTGGCCGCTCGACGACGCATGGGGCGGTGGATTCCTCTATCACCAGGCGAACAACCAGGTTGCCTTGGGCTTCGTCGTGGCACTGGATTACAAGAACCCGTTCCTGTCGCCGTTCGAAGAATTCCAGCGCTGGAAGCATCACCCCGAGATCGCGAAAATCCTGAAAGGCGGGCGTCGCGTCTCTTATGGCGCGCGCGCCATCAACGAAGGTGGCTGGCAATCGATTCCGAAACTGGCGTTCCCTGGCGGCGCGCTGATTGGTTGCGCGGCGGGCTTCCTGAACGTGCCCCGTATCAAGGGCAGCCATACCGCGATGAAGTCGGCCATGCTGGCGGCCGAGAGTGCGGCCGCAGCGATCGCGGCGGGCCGCGAGCATGACGAACTGGCCGACTACGAGCCCGCGGTCCGCAGCAGCTGGATCGCGAAGGAGCTGAAACTCGTCCAGAACGCAGAGCCAGCGGTGGCCAAATTCGGCGGTTTCCTCGGCACGATCGTCGCGGGCGCCGACATGTGGATGCGGACACTCAAGATCGGCCTGCCGATCTCGATGAAACATCACGCCGACAATGACAGCCTGTGGCGGCGCGACATGGTCAAGCCGATCGCTTACCCCAAGCCGGACGGCGTGCTGAGTTTCGACCGGCTGTCATCCGTATTCATTTCGAACACCAATCACGAGGAAGACCAGCCCGTCCACCTGACGCTAAAGGACGCAAGCGTGCCGACCGGTATCAACCTGCCGATGTTCGACGGCCCGGAGCAGCGTTACTGCCCCGCGGGCGTGTACGAGTTCGTAGACGACGCGGTCGATCCGACCGGCAAGCGCCTGCAGATCAACGCGCAGAATTGCGTCCACTGCAAGACATGCGACATCAAGGACCCGACCCAGAACATCAACTGGGTCGTGCCGGAGGGTGGCGGTGGACCGAATTATCCGAACATGTAGCCTGATCGCGCTTGCGGCGGTGCTGTTTCCGGCCGCCACAACCGCGAAACGGATCGAGCCGTCGGCTTTCGGCGCCTATATGCGGGGCCGCATCGCCGACAAGGCGTTCGATGGCGAAACCGCGGTCAAAAGCTATTCGACCGCACTCAGCCTGGCGTCGAACGATGTGCTGGTCGCATTCCGTGCCTATCGTGCTGGAGTCGATGCCGGCGACTACCCACTCGCGCTGCGTGCCGCCCGTACGTTGCAACAGGCCGATATCCTTCCGCCCGACGCGCGCGTCCTGCTCTACATCGGCGCGGTACGCGACCGAAACTGGAACGAGGCGCGCGTGCTGCTCGACCGGATCGGGAAAGAGGACGGCTTCACCTTCCTTGCGCCGCTGTTCGACGGGTGGCTGTCGCTCGCCACGGGCAAGGTGGCGACGTCGGACAAGATCCGCGCATTCGCCTATGTTCCCGAAAGTGCCGCGCTCCTGGCGATCGCGCGTGGAGACTACGCGGCGGGAAAACTGGCGGTCGAAGGCATCTTGGGCGCCGACACCTACCGCAACAGCACGCTGCACCTTGCAGCAGCGGCAACCCTGGCATCGCGTAAGCAGGATGCCCTCGCGCTTGCGCTGCTGAAGGGCGACGACCCGAGCGTCGTTGCTGCTCGCTATATGATCACGACTGGCGGAAAGATGGCGGGCGCAGTCGATTCCCCCGCGCGTGGTACGTCCTTCATCTTGCAGCGCATGGCTCTCGACCTGATGACAGAGCGGTCGGCGCGATCGGCGGTCACGCTTGCCCGTTTTGCGACGTTTGCCGATCCAGAGAGTGTGCAGGCAAGGCTTGTTGCGGCCGCGACCCTGAACTTTGCCGATCGCCATACAGATGCTTTGCGGCTGGTGGACACCGCAACGTCGGACCCGATCCTGGCGGATGTGGCTATCTCTACCCGGATCGATCTGCTCGAGGATCTCGGTCGCACTGACGAAGCTTATGCACTGGCAGCGGCGCGCGCCGGCCGGTCGACCAACGACCTGACGCGGCTGGGCGATATCGAAGCGCGCCGGGGTAATTTTGCTAAGGCTGCGACCCATTATCGCCGCGCCGTCGAGACGCTTGGCGACAAGAATGTCGGGGCGCAGCTGTGGCTCGCCCTAGGAAATGTGCTGGACCAAGGCGGCGACTGGAAAAATGCGCGCCCCGCGCTGGAACGTGCGCTCACGCTATCACCCGACGACCCGCGACTGCTCAACCAGCTCGGGTTCGGAATGGCGGATCGCGGCGAGGATCTCGACCGCGCACTCGTGCTGTTGAAAAAAGCGTCGGCAGCACAGCCTGAAAACGCGGCGATAACCGATTCGATCGGCTGGGCTCATTTCCGCGCGGGAAATCTTGATACCGCCATCGAAACGCTCGAGCGCGCAAGGGGTCTCGACCCGGCCGAAGTCGAGATCACCGAACATCTCGGCGATGCCTATTGGGCGGCGGGGCGCAGGATCGAGGCGCGCTATGCGTGGATAGCCGCGCGCGAAGCGGCAAAAGAACCCGTGATTACAAGGCTGAACGGCAAGCTGGAGCAGCGCTGACCGGTGCTTACCGAAACGGCTTATGCGAAGGTCAACCTTGCCCTGCACGTCCGGCGGCGACGGCCGGATGGCTATCACGATCTGGAAACGGTCTTCGCCTTTTGCACTGACGGCGACGCGCTGGCTGCGGAGAAAGCAGGACGCACGAGTCTCGCCATCGACGGGCCGTTCGCGGAAGGACTGTCGACGACCGACAACCTCGTCCTGCGCGCCGCCGAGGCGATGGGATGCCCGGCGCGACTGCATCTGACAAAGACCCTGCCGGTCGCGAGCGGTATCGGCGGCGGGTCGGCGGACGCGGCGGCGGTGTTGCGGCTGATTGCAAAGCTGTATGATCGTCCGTTGCCATCGCTCGATGTGCAGCGCGGGCTTGGCGCGGATGTCCCTGCCTGTGTCGTTTCGCAGACGCTCCGCGGCGAGGGCGTGGGCGAGCGGCTGATCGAGGTTGGGTCGGTGACCGGGATACCGATCCTCCTGGTCAATCCGCGGGTGCCGCTGTCGACGGGGGCAGTGTTCGGCGCCTGGGACGGGGTGGACCGGGGCCCGCTCGGGGACTGGCAGGCGGGGTGTAATGACCTTGAGGCCCCGGCGCGGACGCTGGTGCCCGAAATCGGGACTGTCCTCGACTGGCTTTCCCGCCGTCATGACGTCATTGTCGCGCGGATGTCCGGTTCGGGGGCGACGTGCTTCGCGCTTTTCGAAAATGAAGAGGCGCGATCGCGTGCCGCGTCTGAAACGATGCGGACACACCCCGGATGGTGGGTGATGGAGTCGGTGCTGCGATGAGTGAGAATTGGCACAGGGTCGGCTTCCAGCCGCTCAGCAATGTCCTGATCGTTGCCGATCACGCCTCGAACCGTGTACCGCCCGACATCGACCTGGGTATCGAGCGCAGCCTGCTTTCGACGCATATCGGTTGGGACATCGGTGTGGCATCGCTTGCCCATGCCCTGCAGGCGCCGTCGTTCCTGGGCAACGTCTCGCGCCTAGTGATCGATCTAAACCGCGATCTCGACGATCCAGGGCTGATCCCCGAAACCAGCGACGGGCACGAAATTCCCGGCAACCCGGGTAATGTCGAGGACCGGATCGCGCGCTTCTGGCAACCGTATCACGATGAACTCGCCGCCTATATCGCGCATCACGAGGTCGGGATGCTCCTGTCGCTGCACAGCTTTACGCCGAACCTCGCGACCCGGCCTGACGAAGAGCGGCCTTGGGAAGTCGGCGTTCTCTACAACAAGGACGAACGCGCAGCGCATATTGCGATCCCCCTGCTCGAGGCGGCAGGGATCATCACGGGCGACCAGCAGCCCTATTCGGGCAAGCATCTCAACGCGACGATGAACAGGCATGGGGAGGGCACGGGAACACCCTATCTGGGCCTCGAAATCCGGCAGGACCTGATCGGTGACGACGAGGGTGTCGAACGCTGGGCACGGCGACTGGCGCCGATCATCGAACAGGTTTGTGACCGCGTCGCTTGATTAACCGGCGCAAAGCGGCAATTGCGACCGCGACATGACCCAGCGCTTCGATAAATCCAAACTTCCCAGCCGTTACGTATCAGTCGGTCCCGAACGGGCACCGCAACGCAGCTATTATTACGCCATGGGCCTAACCGAGGAAGAGATCGCGCGTCCCTTTGTCGGCATCGCATCGGCCGGGAACGACAGCGCGCCCTGCAACACGACGCTCGACATGCAAGCCGACTGGTGCCGCCAGGGTGTGAACGAGGCAGGCGGCATGCCGCGCCGGTTCAACACGATCACCGTCACCGACGGCATTGCCATGGGGCACCAGGGGATGAAGTCCTCGCTGGTCAGCCGCGAAGTCATCGCCGACTCGGTCGAACTGTCGGTGCGCGGGCATTGCTACGACGCGCTGGTGACGTTCGCGGGCTGCGACAAGTCGCTGCCGGGGATGATGATGGCGATGCTGCGGCTGAACGTGCCGTCGATCTTCGTCTATGGCGGGTCGATCCTGCCGGGCCGCTATCAGGAACGCGACCTAACCGTCATCGACGTGTTCGAGGTTGTGGGGCGCTATGCGGCTGGCAATTGCCCGCTGTCCGAAGTGACCGCGATCGAAAAGGCGGCATGCCCGGGCCATGGCGCTTGCGGCGGGCAATATACGGCCAATACCATGGCATGCGTTGCCGAGGCGATCGGCTTGTCTTTGCCAAACAGCAACATGACGCCAGCTCCTTATAAATCGCGTGAGGAGATCGCGGTCGCGGCGGGGCGTCAGATCATGACACTGATCGAGAAGAATATCCGTCCGCGCGACATCTGCACCCGTGAGGCATTCGAAAACGCTGCACGCATCGTCGCGGCCACAGGCGGATCGACCAACGGCGCGCTGCACCTGCCCGCGATGGCGAACGAATGCGGCATCGATTTCGACCTGTTCGATGTCGCCGAGATCTTCAAATCGACGCCGTACATCGCCGACCTGAAGCCCGGCGGACGCTATGTCGCGAAGGACATGTACGAGGCTGGCGGCATCTACATGCTGATGAAGACGATGCACCAGGACGGGCTGCTACACGGCGATTGCATGACCGTGACCGGCAAGACGCTCGCCGAGAACATCGACGAGGTTACCTGGAATCCCGACCAGAAGGTCATCTACGACGTGAAGACGCCGATCACGCCGACCGGCGGTGTGGTCGGCCTGCGCGGGTCGCTGGCGCCTGAAGGCGCGATCGTGAAGGTCGCCGGGCTTCATCGCCTCCAGTTCACCGGCACCGCCAAGGTCTTCGAGCGCGAGGAAGATGCCTTCGCGGCGGTGGAGGCGCAGCAGATCACCGACGGCGATGTCGTCGTCATCCGTTACGAAGGCCCCAAAGGTGGCCCCGGCATGCGTGAGATGCTCGCGACCACGGCGGCGCTCTATGGGCAGGGACTGGGCGAAAAGGTCGCGCTCATCACAGACGGGCGTTTCTCGGGCGGTACGCGCGGGTTCTGCATCGGCCATGTCGGGCCGGAAGCGGCCGACGGCGGCCCGATCGCGCTGGTCAAGAACGGCGACAAGATCTCCATCGATGCCGAGGCGGGCACGATCGACCTGCTGGTCGACGAGGCTGAACTCTCTGCGCGTCGTGCCGCATGGGAACCCCGCCGGAACGATTATCAGGCGGGAGCGCTGTGGCGCTATGCCCAGAATGTCGGCCCCGCCTGGCAGGGGGCAGTCACGCACCCCGGCGCCAAGGCGGAAACCCATGTCTTTGCGGATATCTAGCGCCTGTTTCTTTCTGGTGGCCGCAGGATGCGGCGCCAAGCCGGATGACAAGGTGGCGAGCGCCGCGCCGGATGACCGGATCGAGTGCGCGGTGCATGGTGCGACGGCCTTCACCAAAAGCTGCGCGGTCGAACGCGGGGAGGGGACACTGCTGGTCCTGAGGCACGAAAACGGCGGGTTCAGGCGGATCAACCTGACGAGCGACGGCGGGATCAGCCCGGCCGATGGCAGCGATGCGGCGGCAGGAAAGCTGTTGCCCGACGGCCGGTTCGAACTCCAGATCGGCGGCGACCGTTACCGCCTGCCACCCCGCAAATGAAACCGCTGTCGGGCCACGTGCTGACCGCTGCCGAGATGCAGGCGGCCGAGCGTGCATCTGATGTTCCGCTCGATGTGTTGATGGAGCGAGCGGGACGGGCACTTGCAGATGCTGTCGTTCGTTTCGGTGCGGGGCAGCCGGTCCTCATTGCTTGCGGGCCAGGCAACAACGGCGGCGACGGCTATGTCGCGGCACGTTTGCTTGCTGGACAAGGCTTAATGGTGCGGGTCGCAGCGAGCGCGGAGCCAGCGACCGATCTCGCACGCAACGCCCGCGCGGCGTGGACCGGGGCTGTCGAGCTGCTGGCGACCACTGCTTCTGCGCCGATCCTCGTCGATGCGTTGTTCGGGACCGGTCTGGGCCGCCCCCTAGAAGCGGCGACCGGTGATGTGCTCGCGCGACTGTCGGCGAGGGCGAGGCTGGTGATCGCCGCCGACCTGCCGAGCGGATTATCGACCGACAACGGTGAAGACCTGGGTGCAGTGGGCGCTGATATCACCATCGCCTTTGGCGCTGCTAAACCGGCGCACCTGCTGCTGCTTGGCACCGCAAAATGCGGGCAGGTCCTGATCGCCGATATCGGCATCCCGGTGTCGGGCCCAGTCGATGTTCTGACAAAACCGATCCTCCGCATACCCAAGATGGACGATCACAAATACACGCGCGGCATGGTCGCGGTGGCCGGCGGTGCGATGCCGGGTGCGGCCGCACTTGCAGCACGCGCCGCAGCCCGGAGCGGTGCGGGTTACGTCGTGGCCCTCGGCATTGAGCGCGGCCTGCCGGATGCGATCGTCGCGCGCCCGGTCTCCGATCTCGGTGTGATGCTTGACGACACGCGGCTCCGGGCACTCGTGATCGGTCCCGGCCTGGGCAAGGGCCGCGACGGCGCGCTACGCGATGCCCTGTCGAGTACGGTTCCGCTGGTTGTTGATGGAGACGCGCTGGCCGGGTTCTTCGCGCGCTCTGCCCCGACGATCCTGACGCCGCATGCAGGAGAATTCGCGCGACTGTTCGGAACGGGCGAGGGCAGCAAGCTAGACCGGACTCGCACTGCGGCGCGAACGGCCAATGCGACGGTCGTTTTCAAGGGAGCGGACACAGTCATTGCTTCCCCCGATGGCAGAGTGACGCTTGCGCCGCTGGGGACGCCATGGTTGTCGACGGCAGGGACAGGGGATGTCCTCGCCGGAATAGCGGGGGCGATGTTCGCGCGCGGACTCGACCCGCATGACGCGGCCTGCGCGGCGGTCTGGTTGCATGGCGAAGCGGCACGATCTGCGGGACCGGCATTCATCGCCGACGACCTGATTCGCCATCTTCCCGACGCCATGTCCCGGGCGATTCAGTGACCGAGGCCGTCATACGCATCGCCGCGCGGGGTGACGGTGTCACCGACCGTGGCCGCTTCATTGCTGGCACTGCGCCGGGCGATATCGTCCAAGAGGACGGGACCGTCGAGACGGGGTCGCATCGTGTCGTGCCGCCATGCCGTCATTTCGGCCAATGCGGCGGCTGTCAGCTGCAGCACGTCGACGAGGCAAGCTACGGCATTTTCGTGATCGACCGTATCGGCGGTGCGCTGACGGAACAGGGGATCACGGCACCCGATTTCGCGCCTGTCCATATCTCGCCGCCTCGTACGCGCCGCCGTGCCAGCCTCCGGGCCGAGCGGCGCGGCAAGCAGGTGCTGCTCGGGTTCAACGAGGGGCAGAGCCACAGCATCGTCGATGTCCGCGAATGCCATATCCTGTTGCCGGAGTTGTTCGCGCTGCTCGAACCGTTGCGGGGATTGCTCGCCAAGGTGATGCCAGACCGGACTCGCGCCACGGTGACACTTACACGCGCCGACCAGGGCATCGACCTGCTGCTGACCGGATTCGATATCGAGGGGCTGGCGGCGATCGAGGCGTTGAACGATTTTGCCGTTGTCCATGGTTTGGCGCGCATCTCGGTTGACGACGGCCATGGTCCCTCCGCGCGCTGGGCACCGGATGTTCCGACGATCACGCTTGGAGGCGTGCCTGTCGCACTCCCTGATGGCGCATTCCTGCAGGCGACCGCCGATGGTGAAGCCGCCTTGGTTGCCGCAGTCCGCGACGGGGTGGATGGCTCGGCCAAAACGTTCGACCTGTTCGCGGGGCTAGGCACCTTCGCCCTGTCGCTGCCCGGCCGTGTCAAGGCGATAGAGGGCAGCCGTGACGCGGCGACGGCACTGCTGGCGACACGCAAGGTCGCGGTCGATCACCGCGATTTATTCCGGCGGCCGTTAACCGAAGCCGAACTCAACACGGCCGACGCAATCGTACTCGATCCTCCGCGCGCCGGTGCGCGAGAACAGGTAGCACGCATTGCCGCATCGACCGTTCCCTGCGTGGTTTACGTTTCGTGCAATCCCGCCACCTTCGCACGCGACGCTAGGGTGCTGATCGATGGCGGCTATTCGCTCGACCGGATTACACCCGTCGGCCAGTTCCGCTGGTCGACCCATGTCGAACTGGCCGCGGTATTCACCCGTGTAGGGCAAACACCCCCATAAGCGCGTGCACCGCCAGCGCCATCAGGCAGAGCGTTGAAAGCAGGAACAACAGGAAGCGGATGGCGACCCGGTTGAACGTGATCTGGACGATGCTGTGCGCGATGCGCAGGATCACATAGCCCCAGGCGATGGTGGCATTCAGGCCGTTCCCCCAGCCGCCGATGGCAAGCAACAGCGCGACCGCGTAGAACAGCGTCGGCTGTTCCATCAGATGGTTGTAGTTGTGAGCTGGCCATTGCGTCTTCGCGGGCAGCACATTGTCCGCGTCGGTTCCCTTGCTTCCGACCAGCTTGTTCAGATCGATCCCCGCTGCCTTCATCGCGGGTATGCGTTTGCTCAACAACCATACGAGGACGAGCAACGTCCAGGCGATAAGCACGGCCGCGGGCTTCAGGATTTCGGCGTTCATAGGTGGTTCCCCCTCCACGTTTCCGCAGATGCTGCATCAGGGGATATGGGTTGTCAAAGGCAACGGGCTTCGCCCTTGCCGCAACAAATGCCGGCGGTAGGCTCACTGACGGGGAGACCGAACCATGCAGCACGACCCGCGTGTCGACGCCTATATCGCCAAAAGCGCGCCGTTCGCGCAGCCGATCCTGACGCATGTCCGCGACGTCGTGCACCGCGCCTCTCCGGATATTACGGAAGCGATCAAATGGAGCATGCCGTTCTTCGATTACAAAGGCGCGCCGCTCGCCAATATGGCGGCGTTCAAGGCGCATGCAGCGTTCGGCTTCTGGCGGCGTGATGGGGCAGGGCCGGAAAGCGAAGCCGCGGGCGCGATGGGGCAGTTCGGGAAGCTCACCGGCATTGCCGACCTGCCCGACGAAGAGACGATGATCGGGATGATCCACCAAGCGATGGCACTGATCGATGCCGGCGCCAAGACGAAGCGACCGCCGAAGCAGGCCAAGCCCGATCTGACGATGCCGGACGACCTTCGCGCGGCGCTTGATGCCGTGCCTTCAGCAGCAGGCTATTTCGACGCATTCCCGCCGGGCGCGCAACGTGAGTACGTCGAATGGATCGTCGAAGCGAAACAGCCTGCCACACGCGTGAAACGTATCGGGCAGGCTGTCGAATGGTGTGCCGAGAACAAGCGGCGCCACTGGAAATATCAGAACTGCTAGGCAGACTCAGCCGAAAATCGCGCCCCACTTGCGCTTGGCGCGGGTCTTCCACGCGCCGCGATGGTACGCGTCGCTAGCGAGCAGCGGCATGACCGAACCGGCCTCCGCGAAGACCATCTGTTCGATGCCCGTGTTCACCTTGCCCCAGCTCGCCGCTTCCTGAAGCGTCGATGACGAGCAGGCGCCGTCACGGACGTCCGCCACGGTGATCTGCACGGCGTATTTGTGAACCGCGACATCGTCATGGCCCAGGATTTCGGCGCAGACGACCGTGTCCTGGATGAAGTTCTTGGGCACGCCGCCGCCGATCATCAGCAGCCCGGTTTCGCCCGCCTTCACCTTGATATCGGTCAGTTCGCGGAAGTCGGCGATGGCGTCGAGCACCATGTACGGCTTGCCTTCCTTGGCGCGGTCCACCTGATGCTTGACCAGACCGAAACCCGCCGATGAATCGACGAACGCAGGGCAGAAGATCGGCACGTCATGCTCGTACGCCAGCTTGACGAGGCTGTTGTCCTTCTTGCCATGCTCGACGAGGTACTTGCCCATTTCGCGAATGAACGCACGGCTCGAATAGGGGCGCGGTTCGAGGCTGTTGGCGATTTCCAGGATCGTGTGGTCGCAATCCTGGAGCTGTTCCTCATCGATATACGTGTCGTAGATGCGGTCGATGTAGAGCGAACGCAGCGTATCATCGTCTGGAATTTCAAGCGCTTGATAGTGCTTGTGTCCAAGTCCTTCGAAGAAATCCATGTCGACGATACTGGCGCCGGTCGCGACGATGCCGTCGATCATGTTCGATTCGAGCAGCTTGGCATACAGGTCCATGCATCCGCCCGCGCTGGTCGAACCCGCGATGACGAGGAAGATCGTGCAGTCGGGATCCTCGAGCATCTGGTTGTAGATGCCTGTTGCGCGCGCGAGGTCGCGGCTGGTGAAGCTCATCTTGCCCATCTGGTCGATGATCGGGCGCGCGTCGAAGCTGGTGATGTCGATATGCTCGACCGTCGTCGACAGCAGTTCGGCCTTGCGCTGGGCGTTCACTTGGGGGGTGGTCATGGTCTTCTCCAATACTTCGTCACCCGGCGCAGGCGACCTGCCCCGAGTGACGCGATAATGTTGCGTTTAGACTACAGCTTGACGACGTTCGACGGAACCGCGCGTTCGACTTCGGTGTAGAGCGATACCATCGGCTCGTCCTCGACCGCGATCGTTTCGACCGATCCGAAGCCGTTGAAACCGGTCCGCATCGCACAGCCATAGGCGCCGAGCATGCCGATCTCGATATAGTCGCCGGCTTCGACATCGGCGGGCAGATCAAACGGGCCGACCATGTAGTCCATGTCGTCGCAGGTCGGACCGTAGAAGCTGAACCCGTGTGTCTTGGTCTGGCTCGGCTCGTCACGGAGCAATTCGACCGGGAAACGCCAGCCGATGTGCGCCGCATCGAACAGCGCGCCATAGGCACCGTCGTTGATGTAGAGTTCGTCGCCACGGCGCTTTTCGACGCGGACGATCAGCGACGAATATTCCGCGCAAAGCGCGCGGCCGGGTTCGCACCATAGTTCCGACGAATAGCTGACGGGCAGGCTTTCGAACGCCTTGTGGATGACGTCGAAATAGAGTTCGAGCGGCGGCGGCTCCATGCCGGGATAGGACGACGGAAACCCGCCGCCGACATCGACGACATCGACGGTGACACCGGCCGAGACGATGGCGACGCGTACGCGCTCCATCGCATCCGAATAAGCCGCCGGCGTCATCGCCTGCGAACCCACATGGAAGCACACGCCCAGCGCATCGGCCGCCTGGCGTGCGGCCATCAGCAGCGGGCGCAGTTCGTCGGGCGCCGCGCCGAATTTCGACGCGAGGCTGAGTTTCGAATGCTCGGACGACACGCGGACGCGGACGCACAGCGTCAGGTCGGTCGCGTTTCGCGTCGCACGCATGATCTTCTCGAGCTCTTCTTCCGTATCGAGCGAGAAGGTGCGCACGCCGTGCTGGAAATAGGCTTCGCTGATCGCTTCCTCGGCCTTGACCGGATGCATGAAGCACAGGGTCGCTTCCGGTGCGACACTGGCGACCAGCCGCACTTCCGCGATCGACGCGACGTCGAAATGCGTGATGCCGCTGTCCCACAGGAGCGCGATCAGGTCGGGAGAAGGGTTCGCCTTGACCGCATAGATCGACTTGCCCGGAAACTTCTCAACGAAGAATCGAGCAGCCCGACGGGCGGCGTGCGGACGAATGAGCGTAACCGGCTGGACCGGCTTCAGGGACGACGCTAGCCCCAGCGCGCTATGATGCTTGTGCAACTCAAGAGACCTCCAATTGCCTTGCGGCATGTCGTCGAAAAGCTGCCTTGCGGTGGAAGTCCCATGGAGCAGCGGAGGGCGCATATATGGGTGGGGGTCCCCCATGTAAAGATGCATAGGAATACCGTGTCTCAAAATCGTCACAGGAGCGCCGAAACGTGAGAAATCCGGGACTTTCCGGTATCATTACCGCAACAAAGTCGATCGCGGGCGTCGTGCCGCCGACGCCGTTGTTAACTTTCGAAAGCGGCGGAAAGGCGCTCTTTGCCAAAGCTGAGTCGTTGCAGCCCATGGGCGCGTTCAAGCTGCGCGGGGCATGGCACCGGCTTACGTCGATGAGCGATACCGAGCGTGCGCGAGGTGTCGTCGCGTTCTCCTCCGGCAATCACGCTCAGGGCGTTGCCTGGGCAGCGAAACGGCTCGGGATAGCGGCAACGATCGTGATGCCGTCCGATGCGCCAGCAGCAAAACTTGCGGGCACGCGCGCGCTCGGCGCCGAAGTCATCCTGTACGACCGGCATACCGAGAGCCGTGAGGCGATCGGGGCCGCATTGGCAAAGGAACGCGGTTCGACGCTGGTGCCGAGTTTCGACGATCCCTGGGTGGTTGAGGGGCAGGGGAGTGCCGGTATCGAGGCCAGCGAACAGATGGCGGCGAGGGGTGCGGAAGCGCCGGACCTGATCGTCACGCCGTGCGGCGGCGGCGGGCTCGCGTCAGGGTTGGCACTGGCATGCCCCGACGCAGCGGTCGTCATCGTCGAGCCCGACCACTGGGATGACATGGGGCGTTCGTTACGCGCAGGCGAGATCGTCGAGGTAGCACCCGACGCGCCGCCGACGGCATGCGATGCCCTGATGACGCGGCGAGTCGCAGACCTGACCTACGGCATCCTGAAGAGCCGCGGCGCGACCGGCGTCAGCGTTTCCGAAACGGAGATCGAAGCGGCGATGCGCTTTGCCTATTCGACATTCCGCCTCGTCGTAGAACCCGGTGGCGCGGTGGCGCTTGCGGCCGTCCTTGCGGGCAAGGTTGCGCTTACCGACCGGACATTGGTGATCCTGTCAGGCGGGAACGTAGATCCGGCCGATTACGCCGCGGTACTGGGGCGCGGACGATGACCGCGCTGCTTGCGGGCATGCTGATGCTCGCCACCTTCGCGCTCATGGTCGGCGGTTGTTACATGCTGACCAAGGGCAACGACCGCAAACGCGGCGTGCTGATGCTCGTCGCGGCTGCGGTCATGTTCGCAAATGTTCTGATAATGACGCTGTAAGCTCTTACCGGATCGGCGAATTCGGCGCCAAACGCATGTCGAGGTAGTTGTCGACCGACTGCATCATTTCCACGCCTTCCTTTTCGAAGAAGTGGTTCGCACCCTTGATCTCGTCATGATGGATCGTGATGTGCTTTTGCGTGCGCAGCTTGTCGACCAGCTTCTGCACGGCACCCGGCGTCACGACCTCGTCGCCCGTGCCCTGGATGATGATCCCCGACGACGGGCAGGGGGCGAGGAAGGTGAAGTCGTACATGTTTGCCGGTGGTGCGATCGAGATGAAGCCGCGAATTTCCGGGCGGCGCATCAAGAGCTGCATGCCGATCCATGCGCCGAAGCTGAAGCCGGCGATCCAGGTCGTCTGCGCTTCGGGGTGAACCTGCTGAACCCAGTCGAGCGCCGATGCAGCGTCCGACAGTTCGCCGACGCCATTGTCGAACGTGCCCTGCGATTTACCGACGCCCCGGAAATTGAAGCGCAGCGTCGCGAATCCGCGGCGGACGAACGTCTGGTACAGTTGCTGCACGATGCGGTTGTTCATCGTCCCGCCCGACTGCGGGTGCGGATGCAGGATCATGGCGACCGGTGCGCGAGGACGGGGACCTGGAGCAAAACGGCCTTCGAGACGGCCCTCGGGCCCCGGAATAATGACTTCGGGCAAATTTACACCTGATGTGTTGTGCCGCACGCGAACGCGCAGAGCTTGGCGATTTCTGGCGGGGTATATAGGGAAGGCTGTCATAATCGCAAACGTCGCAATTCCTGGATCGCCATCGCCTTGCCAGACCGGCTTTATCTCGATCATGCCGCTACCACGCCGGTTGTGCCGGCGGCGCGTGCGGCCGTCACGCAAGCTTTTGAACAATGGGCGAATCCGTCTTCGCCGCACGGCCCGGGACGAGGCGCGCGAGCAGCGCTCGACGAGGCGCGAAATCGCATTCGTGAAGCGCTGAGCTGGACGGGCGAGATAATCTTCACCGGTGGTGCGACGGAGGCGATTGCGATCGCCCTGACGCGCACCGGGGCCGATGCGATGCTGGTATCGTCCACCGAGCACGATGCCGTTCTGCGCACTGCCGACCGTGCCGTTGTGCTGCCGGTCGATGCCAACGGCATCGTCGCTGCCCATGTCCTCGAATCCAGGCTGGGCGCTCTTGGCGCTCGCCGTCCGATGGTCGCGATCCAGTCGGCCAACAACGAAACGGGCGTGCTTCAGGCGATCGAGACGCTGGCGCCGCTGGTCCGGCGCGCGGGTGGCCTGATTTTCGTCGATGCTGCGCAGTCTGCGGGCAAGCAGGCACTGCCCGATGCAGATCTGATTTCGATTTCCGCGCACAAGTTCGGCGGACCCCCGGGTGTCGGTGCGTTGCTGGTTCGCGATTTCGGCATGCTTACGGCGGTCGGCGGGCAGGAGCAGGGCTATCGCCCGGGGACCGAGAACCTGCCCGGCGTTCTCGGCATGGCTGCAGCACTCGAAGCGTCGCGGACATGGGTGGACCGGGCTGCCGACCTGCGTGCGCATCTCGACGGTGCGATAGAGGCGAGCGGCGGTCAGATCGTTGCCAAAGCCGCAACGCGCACGCCGACAATCGCGTCGTATCGTATGCCTGGCGTGACCTCTGCCGCGCAACTCATCCAGTTCGACATGGCCGGAATCGCGGTGTCGGCCGGTAGTGCGTGTTCGTCGGGCAGCTTGCGGCCGAGCCACGTCCTGACTGCGATGGGATGGAGCGAAAGCGAGGCCGCCGAAGTGATCCGCGTCAGTTTCGGCCCGGACACCGGCCGTGCCGATATCTATCGCTTTATCGAAGTGTGGCAGCGGATCGCGGCGGGCGCTGCGGGGCGTACCGGGTGATCTACCTCGATTACCAGGCGACGACACCGCTTGCGCCCGAAGCGCGGGAGGCGATGTTACCGTGGCTGTCGCCCGAGGGTTCGGCGAACCCGCATTCATCGCATGCTCCCGGCAGGGCGGCAAAGGCAGCGGTCGAACTGGCGCGGGAACAGATTGGCACTCTCCTGCCGGCCGGTGGGCAGATTTACTTCACGAGCGGCGCGACCGAAGCCGCAAACTGGGCGCTTCGTGGAACGGGCGCCCGCCGTGTTTCCGTAGCCGCTACCGAACACGCCGCCGTGCTCGACACGGCGCTGTGGATGGGCGCGAGTGGCGCGGACGTCACGGTTTTGCCTGTCGACGACGGAGGGATTGTCGATACGGGGTCCTTGCCGAAAGGTACCGACCTGATCGCCGTGATGCTGGTGAATAACGAGATCGGGACGATCCAACCGGTCGATACCGTTGCGGCCCTGGCGCCGGATGCGCTCATTTTTTGCGATGCCGTCCAGGGTTACGGACGTGTGGCGATTCCCGAAGGCGCCGATCTTGTCGCGATCAGTGCCCACAAGATCCACGGTCCCAAGGGGATCGGCGCCTTGTGGGTGCGCGACGGCGTTACCATCGAACCCCTGTTGCACGGCGGGGGGCAGGAAGGCGGGTTACGCTCGGGGACGCTGTCGCCAGCGTTGTGCGCAGGGTTTGGTGCGGCGGCGGCAATTGCGGCCAGCCGTTTGGAGGCAGACCAATCTCATGTCGAACGGCTGTGGGAAGGAGCGAGATCGCTTCTCGGATCTGACTGGACCGTAAACGGCTCCATCGGTGCGCGCTATCACGGCAACCTGAACATCCGGCGCGAAGGGCTCGATGCGGCACGCCTGATCTCCGAATTGCGCGACATTGCGTTTTCGGCCGGATCGGCCTGTGCGAGCGGATCGGGGCGGCCGAGCCATGTCCTGAAGGCGATCGGTCTGAGCACCGTCGAAGCGCGGTCGAGCATCAGGATCGGGTTTGGGCGTTACACCACTGGAACGGAACTTTCGGACGCGCTCGATCGCATCACCGCTGCTGCCGATGCCCAGGGGCGTGTCGCGGCATGATTCGCGTTCGCTTTATCGCAGCCGATGGCCGGTCGACGGTCGATGCCGAAGCCGCGCCGGGAACGGCCCTGCTCGACTTGGCACAGGCCAATAACCAGCCGCTCGAAGGGACTTGCGAAGGGCAGATGGCGTGCTCGACCTGTCATGTCATCGTGGATCCGGCCGATTTCGCCCGATTGCCCCGGTCGAGCGACGATGAAGAGGACATGCTCGATCTCGCCGCA
This sequence comes from Pseudomonadota bacterium, assembly GCA_040388515.1. Lineage (GTDB taxonomy): Bacteria > Pseudomonadota > Alphaproteobacteria > Sphingomonadales > Sphingomonadaceae > Sphingomonas_O. The sequence goes on from JAZKBQ010000019.1 coordinate 31,129, forward strand.
GGCGTAACGCGCACCAGCCGCCTGTCCTGTCAGATCGTGCTGGACGACAGCCTCGACGGGCTGACCGTGCATATCCCGGGTGAAGTCCGGAACATGCAGGGACGCTAGCTGTTACGCTCCCGTGCCGAACGGGCGCTGGAGGATGGACTTATGAAAATTCTGGGATTGATCGCTGCCGGGCTCCTGGCGGTTGGAGCGACCGCTGCACCGGCGACTGCCGCTACGTCCGCCGGAACTATCGCCCTTGCCGGCGCCACCGTATCGACCCGTCACGTTACCGTGCGCCAGCATACGGTCACGCGCAGCGGCCCTTCGTGGCGCGGCAACCGCTGGTCCACCCGCAAGGTTTGTGAAAATCGCTGGCGTAACGGCCACCGCGTCCGCGTCTGCCGCACGGTCCGCTATCGCCGATAATCCACTGGGCCATTGATCGCGCCGCCCGACTTCCCTATCTGCCCCCTCGGAAGTCGGGCGGACGGTGCTCTCGCCAACCTGGTCAGGTCCGGAAGGAAGCAGCCACAACGAATTCGCGCCGGGTCGTTCCGGCTTCCACCGCGCAGTTCGGGCAGGACTTAGCGCAGCTAAGCCTACCTCGAACAAGCGCGGCCAGCGAAACATCGTTTCGACTGACGAAGCGGCTTTGCCGCTTCGCGCCTTCCCGTTAGACAGGCCGCAATGTCCTCTGCCCAACCCTATCGCGTCCTCGCCCGCAAATACCGGCCGCAGCGCTTTTCCGAACTGATCGGCCAGGACGCGATGGTGCGCACACTGGGCAACGCAATCAAGCGCGACCGGCTGGCGCACGCCTTCCTGATGACCGGTGTACGCGGCGTCGGTAAAACCTCGACCGCGCGCCTCATCGCCAAGGCGCTCAACTGCATCGGCCCCGATGGACAGGGCGGTCCGACAATCGACCCGTGCGGCGTCTGCGAACCCTGCGTGGCGATCGCGGAAGGCCGCCACGTCGACGTCATCGAAATGGACGCAGCGTCTCATACCGGCGTCGACGATGTCCGCGAGATCATCGAGGCAGTGCGCTACGCGGCCGTCTCCGCGCGCTTCAAAGTCTACATCATCGACGAAGTTCACATGCTGTCCAAGAATGCGTTCAACGCGCTTCTGAAGACGCTCGAAGAGCCACCGGCGCATGTGAAGTTCCTGTTCGCGACAACCGAGGTGCAGAAGGTGCCGGTAACGGTGCTTTCGCGGTGTCAGCGTTTCGATCTGCGGCGAATCTCGGCAGAGATGCTTGCAGCCCATTTCGCGACGATCGCGACGGCTGAACAGGTCGAAATCGATGCGCAGGCTCTCTTGCTGATCGCCCGCGCGGCCGAGGGCTCGGTCCGCGACGGTTTGTCGATCCTCGACCAGGCGATCGCCCATGCCGACATGGATGGCGGCGGACCGGTAACGGCGGAAGCGGTCAGGGCAATGCTCGGGCTTTCCGACCGGGGTGCGCTGCGCGACCTGTTCGCGCTGTTATTGGCAGGGGATGCACCGGGTGCGCTTCGCATGCTCACCGATCAGGTCGATCTCGGTGTCGACCCGGCGGGCGTGCTTCGGGGTTTGCTCGAAATCGTGCACGCGACGACCATTGCCAAGGCGGGTGCTGCGCCGGATCCGGCACAATCGGCTGAGGAAGCTGCTGCTGCGGGAAAATGGGCCGACGGCATGTCGTTCGCGACGTTGCACCGGTTGTGGCAGCTGCTGCTGAAGGGGCACGACGAGGTCGCGCGCGCAACCGATCCGCATGAAGCCGCCGACATGGCACTGTTGCGCGTCATCCATGCCGGGCAGATGCCGGATCCTGCTGACCTCGCCCGCCGGCTGGAGGGCGGCATCGTCGCGGCTCCATCGCAGCCGGTTGCATCTTCGGCACCGGCAGGTCCTGCAAGCTTCGCCAGCCTGATTGAAACGGTCAAAGCCGCAGGCAAGCACCAGCTGGCCTACACGCTTAGCGACCACACGCGTGTCATCCGCTTCGCACCGCCCGACCTGGTGGTTGGCGGTCCCGCGGACATCGAAGCGCTAAGAGCCGGATTACGCGCGGTGACGGGCTCGGCCTGGAACATCACCGTCGAAGAAGGCGTTGCCGAGCCGACCGTGCGCGAACGCGAATTGACCGCTGAAGCCGAAGCGCGAGACGCGATCCTCGCCGACCCGATTGTGGCGGCAACCATCGACGCCTTTCCCGGGGCAGAACTTCTGACCCAGTCCGAACAACGGAGCATAGCATCATGAAATCCCTCGATGACATCCTGAAGATGGCGCAGAACGTCCAGAACCAGATGATGGAGGCGCAGGCCAATCTCGACGGTATCGAGGTAGAGGGCGCTTCGGGCGGCGGTCTGGTTAAGATCCGCGCCAGCGCCAAGGGGCGCATCATCGGCGTGTCGATCGACGATTCGCTGATCGTGCCGGGCGAAAAGCAAATGCTCGAAGACCTGATCGCCGCCGCATTCAATGATGCACGCGCCAAGGCCGATGCGGTCGCCGGTCAGGAAATGGGCAAGATGACGGAGGGCCTGCCGCTCCCGCCCGGTTTCAAACTGCCGATCTGACGGTAGATGGCCGAGATCGTCAACCTGAGGCAGGCGCGCAAGACGAAAACGCGCAAGGATGCCGCTGCCAAGGCCGACGCGAACCGTGCGGCATTTGGGCGGACGAGGCGGGAAAAGGATGCGACAAAAGACCGAGCTGCACTGGCTGAGCGATTGCTCGACGGCGCGAAACGCGAGACCTAGCTACTCAGTTAAGGCAGCTGTCGAGGCCGCCACGTCGTACGACGCCCGAGCGTGCGGCGATGGCATTGCCGTACCGCCGCACATAGCCCTTGGGCACCACGGCTTCACGCTTCTTGGGCAGAGGCAGGACTGCGGCCATCCGCGCGGCCTCGACCGGATTCATCCGGCTGGCATCATGGCCGAAATAGCGCTTCGACCCCTCGTTGACGCCGTAGGTCGCGATTCCGGTCTCGGCGATATTGAGGTAGACCTCCATGATCCGCTTCTTGCCCCAGATCGTCTCGATCAACAGGGTGAAATAGGCTTCGAGCCCCTTGCGGAAATAACCGCCGCCTTGCCACAAGAAGGCGTTCTTCGCAGTCTGCTGGCTGATCGTCGATCCACCGCGGATGCGGCCGCCTTTGGCGTTGCGTTCGATGGCCGCTTCGATCGCCTCCTGATCGAAACCGTGGTGAGAACAAAATTTCGCATCCTCGGCCGCGATTGCCGCGCGCGCCATGTTCGGATCGATCTTCGACAGTGGCATCCAGTCGATCTTGACGCTCCGCCCGCCCGCGATGTCACCCAGCATCGTAAATGTGATCGGCGGCGCGACGAAGCGATAGGCGAGAACCCACAGCACCGAGAGGATCACCGCGAAGATCAGCGTGCGGACGACGATCCAGAAAATGCGGGAAGGAAGGGAACGTGTCGAACGCGCGCGTCGGGCAGCCATGAGGGACGCGATACCGGCTTGCCGGGGCGGCTGCAATCGCGTCTAAGTCACCGGATGCGCAGATTTTCAGTTCTCGTGCTGCTTGCATTGGCTGGTCCCGCCCAAGCCGAACTCAAGGATTTTTGTGCATCGCGGCCTGGGCTGGGGACGCCTGCCTGTACCGTCGATGCCGGGCACGTCATGGTCGAGACCGGGTTGATCGACTGGACGCTCGACAACGCGCCGGACGCGCGTACCGATACGATGATCCTGGGCGACACGACGATCCGGATCGGGTTGGGTAGCACGACGGAGGCGCAGGTAGGCTGGACGCCCTATGGTCACGTCCGTGTGCGCGACAAAACAACAGGGCTGGTCTCGCGCAGTGACGGCATCGGCGATGTCACACTTGCCCTTCGACAAGGGCTGGCGGGTCCGAACGGCCTGATCGCGGTTCAACCCTATGTGACGCTGCCGACCGGCGGCTCCGCCATTGGAGCGGGTGACTGGTCAGCGGGTATTATCGTTCCGATCGGGTTCGATCTGGGGCACGACGTCCAACTGTCGCTCTCGCCGCAAATCGAGGCGACCGTCGATGCCAGCGGATCGGGCCGTCACCTGTCCTATGGCAGCGTCGCCGGGCTTTCGGCGCCGCTCACGAAAACGCTGACCGGCACGGTCGAAGTTCAGGCGATCCGTGACGAAGACCCGTCGGGCAAAACGACGCAGCTTTTCCAGTCCGCGTCGCTTGCATGGATGCTGGGCAAGAACACCCAATTCGACGTCGGGGAAGTCGCCGGGTTGAACAGCGACAGCCCCGATATCGAACTCTACTTCGGCATTGCCCGCCGGTTTTAGGCGAGCGCCAGCGTCCCGTTGCCCTGGGCGATCTTCATCATCGCCTTTTGCAGCTTGTCGAAGGCGCGAACCTCGATCTGGCGCACGCGTTCGCGGCTGACGCCGTAAACTTGGCTCAGTTCCTCGAGCGTCTTCGGCTCCTCGACCAGGCGGCGCTCGGTCAGGATGTGCTTCTCGCGCTCGTTCAGGTCTTCCATCGCCTCGATCAGCATGGCGTGGCGGTGCACGCGTTCCTGCGAATCGGCGACTTCCTGGTCCTGCAACGGCCCGGTGTCGGGCAGCATGTCCTGCCACTGGCCTTCGCCGTCTTCGTTGAACGAGACGTTGAGGCTGGTGTCGCCGCCCATCGCCATGCGGCGATTCATGCTGACGACCTCATCCTCGGTCACGCCAAGGTCGGTTGCGATCTTGGTGACGTCTGCCGGTTTCAGGTCGCCGTCGTCGAACGCGTTGATGCGGCTCTTCATCCGGCGAAGATTGAAGAACAGCTTCTTCTGGTTCGCGGTCGTGCCGATCTTCACCAGGCTCCAGGTGCGGAGGATAAATTCCTGTATCGACGCGCGGATCCACCACATCGCATAGGTCGCGAGGCGGAAACCGCGATCGGGCTCGAACTTCTTCACGCCCTGCATCAGGCCGATGTTTCCTTCGGAAATCAGCTCGTTAACCGGCAGGCCATAGCCGCGGTAACCCATGGCGATCTTGGCCACCAGGCGAAGGTGCGACGTTACCAGACGCGCCGCCGCCTCCGGGTCCTGATGCTCCTGAAAACGCTTTGCGAGCATATATTCCTCTTCCGGCGCCAGGATCGGAAACTTGCGGATTTCCGAGAGGTAGCGGTTGAGCCCTGCTTCGGTGCCAAGGCTAGGAATGGTCGCGGGAAGATTGCTGTCGCCAGCCATTGTATCATGAACTCCCTGCCGGCACCGGATATGGGGCCGGACGTGTTTGGTTATACACGAAGTGCGGTGAACAGTTCCTGCATATCGTGCGGCATTTTGCTTTCGAACGCCATAGGCGCGCTTGTGACCGGGTGGATGAAACCGAGCCGCGCCGCATGCAGCGCCTGTCGCTTGAAATCCAGTGTTCTCAGAACGTCCCGGTGTTCGGGACGGTTCCGTCCGTAAACCGGGTCGCCGAGCAGCGGATGGCCGATCGACGCCATGTGCACGCGCACCTGGTGCGTACGGCCGGTTTCCAGACGGCATTCGACCAGCGATGCATGACGCAGTGGCGTGGCCAGCGTGTAGTGCGTGACGGCACGCTTTCCGCGCGGCTGGATCGCCATTTTCTTGCGGTCGTGCGGGCTGCGCGCGAGAGGTGCATCGACGCTGCCTGACGCTTGCGGCCGACCGGCAACGATTGCATCATAGCGCCGGTCGATGCTGTGTGCAGCGAACTGGGCCGATAAGCCTTCATGCGCCGCATCGGTCTTGGCAACGACGAGCAACCCCGACGTATCCTTGTCGATCCGGTGGACGATTCCCGGACGCGCAACACCCCCAATGCCAGACAGCTTTCCTGCACAGTGATGCAGCAACGCGTTGACCAGCGTTCCGTCGAGATTGCCCGCGGCCGGATGGACAACAAGGCCCGCAGCCTTGTCGACGACCAGCAGGTCATCGTCTTCGAAGACGATATCGAGGGCGATGTCCTGTGCCTCGGTATCGAGCGGCACCGCATCCGGCACGTCGATGTCGAAGGCCGTGCCACCGACGGTTTTCATCGCCGGGTCGCGCGCTGCGAGCGTACCGATGCGGACGTGGCCGTCGGTAATCAGCCCTTTCAGCCGCTCGCGCGACAGGCTGTCGACAAGCGATGCCAGCGCCCGATCAAGCCGCATGCCGGCCAGATCGTCGCCGATCGTCACTGAAATCGTGGAAACCCCCTGGTTCATTAGGGTAGGGATGTGGTGATGGCCGTAACGATATCAAGCGTGCTCGCAGCACAGATTGTTGCAGATGCGAATGCAAATCCCGAAACCGAGATTTGCGGGCTGCTGGTCGGGCGTGCGGGTCATGTCGATGAGATATTGCCGGCAACAAACGTCGCCGACGATCCGGCCCGCCGGTTCGAGGTCGACCCGTCAGCGCTATTCGCTGCGCTGCGCAGGGAAAGGAACGGGGAAGGCACGGTTATCGGCCATTATCATTCACACCCGAGCGGCGATGCGACACCGTCTGCGACTGATAGCGCGATGATCCGGCATCCCGGGGAAATATGGCTGATCGCGGCGCGCGGAGAACTCTCGGCCTGGCGCGCGAATGGTGAAAACTCTTTCGATCGTGTCGCGCTTATACTTGCGTGACGTCATGGTGTCGGCCACAGCAGCCGGACAAGACAGGGATTTTTCGAACGATGACGATTGCACCGGTCGATTTCGCCAGCTTGCTGTGTTCGCGTTTGTGTCACGATCTGCTCAGCCCGGTCGGGGCGCTGAATAACGGGCTGGAATTGCTCGCGGACGAGACCGACCCCGACATGCGGCAGCGCTGTATCGACCTGCTCGGCGAAAGCGCGCGGGCGTCGGCCAACAAGCTCAAATTCTTTCGGCTTGCGTTCGGTGCGGCTGGCGGTTTCGGCGATGCGGTCGACACACGGGAAGCCAAGGCGGCCATCGAGGGGCTTTATGGTCACGATGGGCGTATTGAGATCGGCTGGATGGTCGAGGAATCGACCATGTCGAAGACCGCGATCAAGGTGTTGCTGAACATGGTCCTGATCGCGGGCGACGCGCTGGTGCGCGGGGGACGGCTCGACATCGGTGCGGAGCTGGAAGGCTACAAGACAGAGATCGCCGTGCGCGCCGAAGGGCCGCGGATCGTCCTCGACCCGGAATTGCGCAAGGCCCTGACCGGCGGCGTGACTGCTGCGGAACTGACCCCGCGTGCGGCAGCGGCGTGGCTGGTCCATACGCTCGCGACCGAAAGCGGCGGCCAGGCCATGGTTTCGCCGAGCGATGCCGATTTCCTGTTGTTTGGCGCAACTTTGGGCCGCTGAATAAGCGGTTCTTAACCAAGCGCGGCCATAGCGGCCGCATGGACGAGTTAACGGGCGAATTCGTTTCCGAAACGCGGGAAACACTCGAGCGCATCGCTGGTGCGCTCGTGGCATGGGAAGTGCGTCCGGACGACCGTGTCCAGCTCGACGAAATTTTCCGGTTCGTGCACACGGTGAAGGGCAGCTGCGGCTTTCTGAATCTGCCGCGAATCGAGGCACTTGCGCACGCTGCGGAGGCTGCACTCGCCGACGTCCGAAGCGGAGTGAAGCTGCCCGACAACGCCCTTGTCGCGACGATGTTGTCGATCATCGACCGGATCCGCCTGCTGGTCGACGCACTCGAGCCCGAAACGAAGATTGAACTCCCGGAAATATCAACGGACGCCGCGCTGATCACAGCGCTCGAAACCGGAACGGTCGTGACGTCTTCCGCCGAACAGGAACCGGCCGCCGTCCAAAGAACTGTCCGCATCGGCGTCCCGCTGCTCGAAGCAATGATGAACCAGGTGTCCGAACTGGTGCTGGTGCGCAACGAGATGGCGCGTGCATTGCGGCACATCGACGACCGCGACCTGACGGCGGGCTTCGACAAGCTCACAAGCGTGATCGGCGAATTACGCGAGAGCGTGACGCGGACGCGGATGCAGCCGATCGAACGGCTGTTCGCAACACTTCCGCGCCTTGTCCGCGATACCGCGAATGAATGCGGAAAGTCGGTCACGCTCGAAATCGTAGGTCAGGATGTCGAGATCGATCGCGAAATGGTCGAATCGATCCGCGACCCGCTGATCCACATCGTCCGGAATGCCATCGATCACGGGATCGAAGCGCCGGATGACCGGGTAGCCGCTGGCAAACCGAGGACGAGCGTATTGCGCATCATCGCGCTTCAGTCGGGTAACCAGGTCAGCATCGAAATTTCCGATGACGGCCGGGGGATCGACACTGCCAAGCTCATCCAGCGTGCCATCGGCGACAAACGGATCGCGGCGTCGAACGCTGCTCGCCTCGATGCACACGCGGCCGCCTCGCTTATCTTCGAAGCCGGGCTTTCGACCGCGGATGCGGTCAGCACCATCTCGGGTCGGGGCGTCGGCATGGACGTGGTCCGTGCCAACGTCGAAAAATTGGGCGGATCGGTGACGTTAGCCAATCGGCCCGGCGAGGGCTTGTCGGTAACCCTGCGTGCACCATTGACGCTCAGCATCGTCACCGCGCTCGTCGTCAAGTCCGGCGGAGAGCGCTTTGCAATCCCGCGCACGCCTATCGATGAAGTGTTGTCGCTGCGTTCGGCGTCGGTGCGGTTCGAGCAGGTTGGCGATACGAAGATCGCGGTGGTTCGGGGCACGCCATATCCCGCATTCGAACTCTCATCGCTGCTGGGCATGGCCGCCGGCGAGCCGCAGTTACTGGTGATGCTGTCGACTCCGTCAGGTGGGCGGTTCGGTCTCGCCGTCGACAGCGTCGGCGATCACGAAGAACTGGTCGTCCGTCCGATGGCGCCACTGTTGTCGACGCGCGGCATCTTTGCGGGACAGAGCCTTGGGGACGACGGGCATCCGATCGTCGTGCTCGACCCGGTCGGCCTTGCCGCAGGTGTCGGCGTCTCGCGTGTAACCGAGCAGGTGAACGAAGCCGACGTCATTCCTGTCGAAGCCAGGGCGACCGTTTTGCTGGCGACTGCGCATGATGGCCGGAAAATCGCCGTGAGGGCCGGCTTGATAGAGCGCCTCATCGAGATCGACCGGAACGACTGGGTCGAGGTGGGCGCAGAGTGCATCGTGACGGTCGATGGAGAGCATCTGGTTGGCGCGTCGTTCGGCAAGCTGGAGGATGCAAGCGCGTTTCCGGGACTGTTGTTGAACGCCGGCCATCAGCGCAGCGTCGTTGCCGTCGCTGCTATCCACGACCTCGTGCCGCTCGCCGACCTCGCGCGGGTGTCCGATGAAGCATTCGAAGGCATGTTCCGGCACGAGGGTGGGGCTATCTTGCTCGTCGATGCGGCATTGCTGCTCGAAAAGGCTTTCACGCCCGCGGGTACCCGGCCGGTGGCGGCGATCGCTCTCGACGATACGCCGTGGGTCCGGTCGATCCTGGCGCCGCTGGTCGCGGCAAGCGGTTATGACGTGCGATTCGGCGAACACGCCGACGCGGACCTTGTCATTCACCTGGAAGGCGAAACATCTCCGCATGCACGCCACAGTGTCGCGCTGGCGCGGGGCGATCAGGGCGGCGTCGCGGCCGATCGCTACGACAGCTCGACACTTCGCGCGCTCGTTCCCTCGCTCCTGAGAAAATCGGCATGACGGAACTCGTCCTTCTCGCCCGCGTCGGTAGCCAGACAGTCGCTTTCGACGCGACTGCGATCGAGAGCGTCATCGACCTGAAGAAGGTCGCGCCCGTTCCATTCGCGCCGGACCATGTGCACGGGCTGTCGGCCTTGCGCAGCCAGGTTGCGACGGTGATCGATTGCGGACGTGCTGCGGGAGGGGCCGGGGGCGAGCCGACCGGGCGGGCACTGGTGACGCAGATCGAGGGGCACCGTTATGCGCTTCGGGTGGACAGCGTGGAGGACGTCGTCTCCTGTTCGATCGAACGGGACATGGGGACCGATACGCCCTGGGGCCGGATCGCGATCGGCCGGATCGATCTTGGCGATCGCTTCGCCGTCGCTCTCGATCCCGCGCGGATCGTGAACGTTCATATGATGGCGCAACGGTCTGACGATTAACCCGGCGCTTACGACTATCGGTTACAGCGGTACGGGGTCAGCAACAGAAAGTATCCGATGTCCAGAACCTGCCTTGTCGTCGACGACTCGAAGGTCATTCGCAAGGTGGCGCGTCACATCCTCGAGACGCTGGATTTCGAGGTGGACGAAGCCGGTGACGGCCGTGAGGCGCTGGACCGTTGTTCGCACGCGGTGCCCGATGTCGTGTTGCTAGACTGGAACATGCCGGTGATGAGCGGCATCGAATTCCTGCGCGAGCTGCGCAGCTCTGACGTGACGCCACGGCCCAAGGTCGTGTTCTGCACCACCGAAAACGGGACGGCGCATATCAAGGCCGCGTTGGATGCAGGCGCCGACGAATATGTGATGAAGCCGTTCGACCGCGACACGCTCGCCAGCAAGCTCCAGTTCGTCGGCCTCGCCTGAAGGCGCGGCCATGTTCCAGACTGCAATACGCAACGATCCGCCCGGCCAAGCCGGACGCGGCACCGCCGTCCTGATCGTCGACGATTCAGCCGTTGCGCGCGCAGCGCTCGGCCGGATTGTCGAAAGCGGGTCGGAGATGCACTTGGCCGGCGCTGCCGACAGCGCGCATGGTGCGATCGCCTGGCTCAAGGCCAACACCGCCGATGTCATCCTGCTCGATCTCGAAATGCCGGGACTGGACGGCCTTGCCGCGCTTCCGGAACTGATTGCGGCCGGGAACGGCGCCAGGATCCTGATCGTGTCTTCGACGGCACGCGAGGGCGCCGAAAACACGTTGCGCGCCCTGGCATTGGGTGCCGCAGACACTCTGGCGAAGCCGGAAGCGGGCGGACTGAACCAGACTTTCGGTCTGATCCTGATCGACCGCATTCGTCGCCTCGGCCGTGCCACGCGAACCGCGCTGCCGCTGGAGCGTCATACCTTGCGCACACCGGCAACAACGCCGGTCGAACTGCTGGCGATCGGTGCTTCCACCGGCGGATTGCGCGCCTTGGCGGAATTCTTCGAAGGACTGCCGCGCGCGTTCGACGCGCCGATCCTGATCACGCAACACCTGCCGCCGGCTTTCATGCCGTATTTCGCGGAACAACTGTCGGCAATGGCGGGCCGGTTCGCCCGTGTCGCTTCCGAGGGCGAGATCGTCGGCAGGGGCGAGATCCTTGTTGCACCGGGAGAACGTCACCTGCGCGTCGTCGATCACGGCGACCAGTTTCGCGTCGTCCTGTCCGATGCGGTCGCAGAAACACGCTGCTGCCCGTCCGTCGATCCGATGTTCGAGGCTGTGGCCGAAGCGGCTGGCCGTGGCGCCGTGGCTGTAGTCCTCACGGGAATGGGACGCGACGGATCGAGCGGGGCGCGGCGGATCGTGGCGCGTGGTGGTTCGGTCATCGCGCAGGACCAGGGGTCGAGCACCGTGTGGGGAATGCCCGGCAGCGTCGTTCGCGACGGACTAGCAAGCATGCTGGGGACGCCGGCCCAACTGGCCCGCCATATTACCGCACGGGGATCTGCATGACCGAAAAACCAGCGCATGCCGGCCCGACGCAGGCCGCGATGCGCGTCCTGTCGGCATTGATCGAGGCCCGGACAGGTCAGCAGCTTTCAGCCGCACGAAGCTGGCGTATCGAATCCTCCCTGAAACCGGTGCTTCGCGAAACCGGCATCGCGTCTCTCGAACTTCTTGTCGGCCAGCTGGTGTCCGGCCGGAACGAAGCACTGTCCGCAACGGTCGTGAACGCCCTGCTGAACAACGAAACCTCTTTCTTTCGCGACACGACAGTGTTCGAGCAGATCGACCGCGACGCCTTTGAAGCGCTTCGCAAGGCCCGTTCGGACACGCGCCGGCTGCGGATATGGTCGGCGGCCTGCTCAACGGGTCAGGAAGCCTATTCGCTCGCGATGATGCTGCGCGACAGCGCTCCGCGCTGGGCAGGGTGGACATTCGATATCCTCGCAAGCGACGTGTCCGGCGCTGCAGTTGCGCGTGCCCGGGAGGGACGTTTCAGCCGTTTCGAGATCCAGCGCGGCTTGCCCGTGCGCAAGATGCTGAGCTGGTTTCGCGAGGATACGGAAGAGTGGGTGGCGGATTCCGCACTTTCCCGCGACATTCGTTTCGTAACCCACGACCTTCGTGAGCCGGCACCCGGCGTTTTCGATCTCATCCTGTGCCGGAATGTCCTGATGTACTTCCCGGTGCCTGTCCGGACGAAAGTGTTCGAACGGCTTTCAGATGCGCTCGCGCCCGGTGGGCTGCTTGTGCTCGGTGCGGGAGAAACCGTGATCGGCCAGACCGACCGCTTTGTCTCCGACCCGGAAATGCGTGGCGTCTACACAGCAGCGGCGGACGTTTCCCATTCGCCTTTGCGAGCCGCCAGCCGCTAAGGCGGCCTCATGCCGCCAACCGAACGATTCGGGCCACGCGATTTGCTGGTCGCCCTGATGGTCAATGTCGTGTGGGGCTTGAACATCGTCGCGGTCAAACTGTCGGTCGACCTTGCGCCGCCCTTTACCGTCGCACTGTTTCGTCAGGCGATGGTCCTGCTGGTGTGCCTGCCCTGGCTGCGGATCATCCCGGGGCGCATGGGCGATCTCATCGGTCTTTCCATACTCATCGGCGGCGTCTTCTTCGCATTCGTCAACACGTCGATCGAGGTGACGGAAAATGTCGGCGCACTGGCGATCGCCGGGCTCATGGGCGCGCCGTTTTCGCTTATCCTCGCGATCATCTTCCTGAAGGAACGCATCGGCTGGCCCCGCATCGCGGGCATGACGCTTGCACTCGCGGGATGCTCCCTCCTGGTCTTCGATCCGTCTGCGGCGCGCGAGTGGTTCGGCATTACGCTCAACATGATCGCTTCGCTGATCTGGGCATTCGGATCGCTGCTCCAGCGCCGCCTGACCGGCGTACATGTACTGACGATCTACGCGTGGATCGGCCTAGGCGGCGTCATCCTCCTCGGTCCTCTGGCGCTCGTGATGGAAACCGACACCATGACCGGCGTCGCGGCGATCCCGCCGATGGCATTCGTCTGGATCGGGTTTTCAGCGTTCGGATCGACCATTCTCGGCAACGGCGGCATGGCCTGGCTGTTGCAGCGTCACCCGGTCAGCACCGTCATCCCAGTAACCCTTGGCGCACCTGTGGTCGGCGTCGTCGCGTCCAGCATTGTCTTTGGCAATGCGCTGACGCCGGTTATGGTATTGGGAGGCGCAATTGCCATGGCGGGAGTCGCGATCGTGACGATGCGTACCGCCAAGGCCGGGGAGAAAAAGGCTTGATCGACACGCCGTCACCGAATTTCGATGTACGGACTTTGCCGGTCACGATGATCGTCCTGCACTATACGGGCATGCAGGATGCCGCAGAGGCGATCCATCGCCTTACCGATCCGGAAGCCAAGGTATCGTCCCACTATCTCGTCGCGGAAGACGGGCAGGTCATGCATCTTGTCGACGAAGCCAATCGTGCCTGGCACGCGGGCCGGTCGCGCTGGCGCGAGATCGACGACGTCAATTCGGCGAGTGTCGGGATCGAGATCGTCAATCCCGGCCACGAGTTCGGGTACCGGCCGTTTCCGGAAGCGCAGATCGAGGCGCTGATCCCGCTCGTCGCCGACATCAAGGACCGGCATGCCATCACGCGGGGCAATATCGTCGGGCATTCCGACATCGCACCGACACGCAAGCAGGATCCCGGCGAACTGTTCCCGTGGAACCGGCTGGCCAAGCTTCGCCTCGCCTTGCCCCGTCCGACGAAGAATTTAATCGACCCCAACTGGACGGATTCAGGGTTTTTGCTCGCGCTCGAACGTTTCGGCTACGACGTGTCCGATCCGCTCGCCGCGACGGTTGCGTTCCAGCGCAGGTTCCGGCCGGAACTCCTGGATGGCACCATCGACGGCGAGTGCCGCGCAATCCTGCTCGCGCTCCTTCTTCCCAAACCGCAGGGCGACGAGTAGGGACGGCCGTGCCAGAGGGTCGGGCGACCGCGGGCGGCTTGCCGCGCGAGGAAAGTCCGGGCTCCACAGAGTAACGGTGCCGGGTAACGCCCGGCGGGGGCGACCCCAGGGACAGTGCCACAGAAAGCAATCCGCCGCTGCTTCGGCAGGGCAAGGTCGAAAGGGTGCGGTAAGAGCGCACCGCGCCGCTGGTAACAGGGGCGGCATGGTAAACCCCACCGGGAGCAAGACCGAATAGGGACGGCATATGGCGTGACTCGCGCCCGTCGTCCGGGTTGGTTGCTTGAGCGTGTCGGTAACGGCACGCCTAGAGGAATGGTCGTCCATCGTTTCGGCGAAGACAGAACCCGGCTTACAGACCCTCTGGCATTTTGACTGTTTTGCAGGGGTGGCACTCCCACCAACCAGTCCCTAAGTGCACCCAATGGCGCGCCGCACAACACGATCGATGGACTGGGGTTTTCCCCGCTGGCGCGAATATGGCGCCGACAGCGCGGCGACGACCGTCAAGACTTGCGACCGTCACGGATGCGACGAGGTCGGCGATCGTCCAGCGCCCAAGCGGCCCAACAGCCCGGAGCGCTGGTATTTCTGCGAGCGGCACGCTGCCGAATACAATGCCAACTGGGACTATTTCGAAGGACTGACGCCGGAAGAGGCCGCGGCGCGGGAAGCGCGTGAGCAGGCGGACGCGGGGGGCTGGAAGACGAGTTCGCACCATCAATGGGCCGGGCCCGGTGACGGCACGCGGTCGCGCGACGAGATGCGCGCGCTCGACGTTCTCGGATGTGCGAGCGACGCGACGTTCGAGGACATCCGCATCGCGTGGCGCGGCCTGGCCAAGGCGAACCATCCGGATCTGAAGCCCGACGACAAGGACGCCGCACAGCGGTTCCGCGAGGTACAGGCGGCGTGGGACGTGCTGAAAGCCGCGGAAGAACGGCGGGTCGTTTGACGCTCATCCGGCGTACCAAGGCGAAGCAGGATGCTGTTCTGCTGGTGTGCACGAAATGCTTCAAGAAGGCGGATGTGAAGGACCACCTGACCAAACCGCTGAAGCGCGCCGTCAAGCCGCTCGGTTACAAACTGGTCAAGACGCGCTGCCTGGGCGTGTGCCCCAAAAACGCGGTGACGATGAATGATTCCCGTCGCCCGCGCGAGTGGATGATCGTCAAACCGGACGCGACCGCCGAAGCGGTTGCCGCATCACTCCTCGATACTGTCGGGGAGCGGGGGCTTTCCTGAGAGGTCGAGCGCCAGTTTCTTCGCGGCGTCGAAGTTGGGCTGTCCGTCGATCTCGATCGTGTTGCCGCTGATCCGCGCGGTCGCCACCGCGCCGTTGATCTGAATGACCGTATTGGGCGCCAGTTTCTGCACGCGTGCGGTCGCAGCCGGTGTCAGGGTCAGCATGACTACCGGAGACCCGGTTCCGCCCGCGATGGCCCGGCCGTCGAGGAAGTCCGCCGGTTTTAGGGAAAGCGTACCGATCGTCAGTTGCGCAGCGGCTGCTGCCAGCAAGGCGAGGAGTGTCGTCATGCTGGCGGGTGTAGCAGATATCGTTCCGCCGTCGACCGGATGAGCGCGATCATGTTGGGAATGCCCTGCGTCCTGTTCGAACTCAGCTGGTTCCTGAGGTCGAACGGTACCAGCGCATCGGCGATGTCGGTGCCGGCAACTTCGGCAGGCGTCCGGTCCTGAACCGTTGTCAGGACCAGCGCGATGATACCCTTGGTGATGGCGGCATTCGAATCCGCGAGGAAATGAAGCTTTCCGCTTTCGAAAGTCGGATAGACCCAGACGCTTGCCGAGCACCCGCGCACCAGCGTCGCATCGGTTTTCAGCGGATCGGGCATCGGTTCGAGATCGCGGCCCAGGTCGATCAGCAGGCGATACCGGTCGTCGGCATCGAGGAATTCATATTCGTCGATCAGGTCTGCAAGCGCGGGGAGGGGCATGCCCCGCGCTCTACAGGCTGTGCCTCAGATATCCACCCCGGCGGCGATCGCTTCGAGGCGGCGGACGCGTTCCTTCAGGTCGGCGACGTCGATCCGCTGGCCGGCGGTGGGGGTAGCCATCGGCATGGCACCCGCGATTTCCGCGCGCTTCAGGTCGATCCAGGCCGTGAAGCCCTTCAGGCCGATCAGGCCGAGGACGGTGCACCCGATGAGTGCGGTGATGCCCATCCCGAAATAGAGAACAAGCATGTCCATGACGCTTCCCCCTTATCCCTGGCGCAGCTTCTCGATCTCGCGATCGAGCGCCAGCGCGCCGTTGTTGTCCGTCGCCAGCCGTTCGAGGACCGCGATGCGCTCCTTCAACTGGGCGA
>JAZKBQ010000019.1:47435-65973 GCA_040388515.1 Pseudomonadota bacterium
CTGCCTCGGGGTCGGGGCGGGTGACGATCTCGTTGCCGTGGCGGTCCTTGGTCACGCCGTAGCGAGCCTTCATCACGCCTGCGATCATCACGATCCCGACGATCAGGACGACCATTTCAAACGGATTCATCGTTTCACTCCCTTCTCGTATCTTGTTCTAGTTCAGCGGCTTTTCGCGCAGCGCCTCGATTTCGTCGGACAGGTCGACACCCTTGTCGGTGGCGATCCGTTCGAGGACGCGGACGCGTGCTTCGAGCCGTTCGGTGTGCGCCGCATATTGTGCGGTCTTTTCCGCGGTCAGTTGGGACTGGCGTTCCAGCTGCTTTTCCTTGAGCCGGAGCCACATCTTGAACGGCGCGATCCCGATCGCGGCGAGGGGGATGAGGACCCAGATCCAGCTTGCGACATGCATTTCGAAATGTCCTAGTTTGCGGGTTTCGAGCGAAGGAGCTCGATCTCGCGGTTCAACCCATGCGCCTCGTCGGTCACGATCCGCTCGACGTTGGCGAGACGGTCCTTGATCGACCCCAGTTCGGCACGGAGCTGGGCATTCTCCTGGCTCAGCAGTTTTACTCGTTCGACGGTTTCCTCGTTCTTGCGGGGATAGAGCGCCTGGCCCCATTGCCCGTCGAGCGGGTAACCGTTCTTGATGCGGAGCCATGTGGTGGCGACCCAGCCCAGGGTTCCGACGGCGACGATCGCAAGGATCGCCGGAAGGCCGTCGGAGATGAAGGTCATGAAAGCAACTTTGTCCATTTCGATATGCTCCTTGGCCTCAGCGCAAGTTTTCGATTTCGGCCGACAGCCGGTTCGGCTGATCGGTCGCGACGCGTTCCAGCACCGAGATCCGCTCTTCTAGCCTCAATACTTTTCCGGTCAGCGTCTCGTTCTCGGTCGTCAGCAGTGCGATCTTTCGTCCGGCGTCCGGGTCGCCCTTGTGGCTGGTCCCGCCCCATTCGCCTTCGACGGGATAGCCATGCTTTGCCCTGATCCAGCTGGTGATCACCCATCCGATCGTCGAGATCGCGATGATCGAGAGAACGAAGAATTGTCCGTTGCCCATGATCTTGGTCCCTGTTCCCGATCGGCTCAGCGAAGGGCGTCGATCTCGTCGGCGAGCGACGAGTTGCGGCTGGTGTAGTGCGTTTCGATCTCGGCGAGCCGGCGGTCGATGTCGCGGAACTTGCTGCGGACGTCGCGGGTCGAGCGTGACGGCGACTGGCGCACGCCCTGCCAGAACTTCGCGTCCTCCGGGCTGTCATAAAGGCCCATCGGCTTCGGATTGGCCATCCAGGCGATCACGAGATAGGCGATCAGCAGGGCGCCGGAGCCGAAGATGGTGCCGAGTACAGTCACGATGCGAACGACGGTGACGTCGATGCCGGTGTATTCGGCGATCCCCGAGCAGACACCCAGCCATTTGGCATTGGCCTTGTCGAGGTAGAAGGATGTGCGACGTGCGGACATTGCAGGTCTCCTAAAGTGCCGGGCCTCAGCCCAGGCTTTTCCAGTTGGGGTTGTCGGCGGCCATGATCCGCTCGATCGTCACAAGGCGCTCTTCGAGTCGCCGTGCGGTATCGTGCAGGTCGTCGAGCAGGTTTTCATCGTCGACGGTCAGGACCTTCGCCTGCTTCCACTTGGTGATGTAGTGGAGGATGATCCACGGCATCCCGAGGAAGATCGCCGGGACGACAATGATGGGGACGAGGATGTCTTCCATCTCAGTTGCCCTTGCCTGCAGCGCGTGCCTTCAGCGCTTCGAGTGCCGCCTCGACCTTCTCGGCCGACTTCAGCTCGGAGATTTCCTCCTCGAGCGTCTTGGGCTGGCCCATGCCGAGCACTTCGGCACGACCTTCGGCCATGTCGGCGCGGCGTTCCAGGATCTCGAAGCGTGCAAAGGCGTCCTGTACCCGCTCGCCCGAATAGGCTTCGCGGACGCGGATGCTGTTCGATGCCGCTTCCATGCGGGTCGCGATCGCCGACTGGCGGGCACGCGCATCGCGCAGCTTCGACTGCAGCTTGGCGATATCGGCTTCGGATGCCTTCAGCGCATCGTCGAGCACTTCGATCTCGCTTTGCAGGCGCTCGATCATGTCGGTCGCCTTCTGTTTTTCGACGAGGGCTGCCTTCGCCAGGTCTTCGCGGTCTTTCGACAGTGCGAGTTCGGCCTTTTCTTCCCAGCTCGCTTCGAGCGAACCGAGCTTGCCGATGTGGCGGCGCATTTCCTTCTGGTCGGCAATGGTGCGCGCGGCAGTCGCGCGGACCTCGACCAGGGTTTCCTCCATTTCGAGGATGATCATGCGGATCATCTTCGCCGGATCTTCCGCCTTGTCGAGCAAGTCGGTGAAGTTGGCGGCGACGATGTCCCGGGTGCGCGAGAAAATACCCATGATTACTTTACCTTTCAGTCCGTCATTATCCTGCCGGGACGGGTAGGGGTGGGGCAAGAGCCCGTCCCGGCAGTTATACCCGCTTAGCCGGCATTCGGCGCGGGAATTTCTGTGGCCAGTGCTTCGCCCTTTGCATTGACGTAGCGGCTGACGAGGCGAGCCGTTTCCTCATCCGCGGGCTTCTTCGTGCCTTCGCCATAGGTCAGCACGACTGCCACGGTGCGGGCACGGTCGCCCTTGGGATAAACCACCGCCTTGGCGCTGTTGAGTGCTTCGCGATCGAGCGCGCTGTGTCCGGTCGAACCGACCAGCGTCGCGCTCTTCAGGGCACCGCTCGCATCGATGCGGACGGCGACCGTCGCGACACCCTTGTCGGTGGTCGGCGCCCATGCGCCCTGCAGCTGCGACTGGACTTCGCGGACGAACTCGTGGTTCGTCGCGGCCTTGGCCGGTGCCGAAGTGACGGCGAGCAGAAGGCCGGTGTAGACCGCGGCCGCAGCGAAGCCCGTAGCGACAGTGCGGAAGGTCGGTTGCGTTTCGGTGTACATAAGAAAACTCCCTGAACCTGACTTTTTATCTTTTGTCCTTCGCACCATCGCTGCGGACATGAATGGTTTTGCAGAATGCGTGCCAATTCGAAAAATGGCTGAATTCAGCCATTTTCTGTTTCTAGGCGCAAATTTTCATTGCAATGTATCGGTGAAATATCCCAAGTGTTGGGAATGGATCGTGATACCCAGGTCGTCGGCCAATCGATTGCTTTTCTCGATGCGATCGAACGGGCCAGTCGCGCTGCTTCGCTCAACCGGCCGGTACTCGTCATTGGCGAACGCGGGACCGGCAAGGAACTGATCGCGGAGCGCCTGCATCGCCTGAGCCCGCGCTGGGCCGGTCCCTTGATCACGATGAACTGCGCCGCGCTTGCCGAAACGCTGATCGAAGCAGAACTGTTCGGGCATGAGGCAGGCGCCTTTACCGGTGCGACGCGTGCCCGTGAGGGACGGTTCGAGGAGGCCGATGGCGGCACGCTGTTCCTCGACGAACTCGCGACCCTGTCGGCGGCGGCACAGGAGCGCCTGCTCCGCGCTGTGGAATATGGTGAGGTCACGCGGATCGGCAGCAATATCCCGCGGCGGGTCGACGTGCGCATCGTTGCCGCGACCAACGAGCATCTGCCCGCGCTTGTCGATAAGGGGCGGTTCCGCGCCGACTTGCTCGACCGCCTAGCGTTCGAGGTCGTGACGCTGCCGCCGATGCGGGCGCGGCAGGGCGATGTCCCGGTGCTGGCCGACTTCTTCGGACGCCGCATGGCGGCAGAACTCGAATGGCGGGAATGGCCGGGTTTTTCGGATGAAATGGCTGCGGTGCTCGAGGCGTATCACTGGCCGGGCAACGTCCGCGAACTGCGCAACACGGTCGAACGTGCGGTCTATCGCTGGGAACGGCCCGATGTGCCGATCGGCGAGATCGACTTCGATCCCTTCGCTTCGCCGTGGAAGCCACAGAGTGTGGTCACGGCCGAAACCGGGGCGGTTGTCGACAAGAGCGCCCCGCCACCGCCAGCGGCGCCGACCTTTACCGGGACGACGAGTTTCAGGGACGCGGTTCTTTCCTATGAACGCGATCTCGTTGCCGATGCGCTCAGCCGCCACCGTTACAACCAGCGTGCGGCCGCGAAATCGCTGTCGCTGAGCTATGACCAACTGCGGCACGCAATGAAGCGTTTGGGCCTCGCAGAAAAACCTTCCTAGGGGTGCCACTATCTCGCGCCTAGAGCGTTGAGCGCCCGACCCCTTGTTACGGAGCCGACTCATGCCATTCGTTCTGCCGCCCCTGCCTTTTGCGCCCGACGCGCTACAGCCCCACATGTCGAAGGAGACCTTCGACTTCCACCATGGCAAGCACCACAAGGCCTATGTCGACAAGACGAACGAGATCGTCGCGGCGAAGGGGCTTGCGGGCCAGTCGCTGGTCGAACTGATCAAGGGCCATACGGCCCCGGGCGACAAGCCGCTGTTCAACAATGCCGCGCAGTTGTGGAACCACAGCTTCTTCTGGCAATGCCTGTCGCCGTCGAAACTCGCGCCCAAGGGCGAACTTGCCGACATGATCAAGCGCGACTTCGGTTCGCACGAAGAGTTCCTCAAGAAGTTCGCGGCGGAGGCTGTCGGCCATTTCGCCAGCGGTTGGGCCTGGCTGATCCTCGACGGCAAGACGCTGAAGATCACGTCATATCATGATGCGGACTCGCCCGTGGCGCACGGCGCGGTGCCGTTACTGACGCTCGATGTCTGGGAGCACGCCTATTATATCGACTACCGCAACGCCCGGCCGAAGTTCGCGGAAGCCGTGCTGGCGAACATCATCAACTGGGACTTCGTCGCACAGAATCTCGACGGCAAGGGCGCATCGCGCGCCGACCAGAAGGGCTGATCTATGACGCTGGAGGAACGGGCGGGTCGGTGGCCAGCCCGTTCTTCATCATATACGGGATGTGCGCCATTCCGAAGGCCATCGACAGCGGCACGAGCGCCCAGACCTTGAGCGAAAGCCAGGTATCGAAACTGAAATAGCGCACCATTACCTCGTTCAGCACGGCCATGCCGAGGAAGAACAAGCCCCAGTTGCGCGACAGCACCATCCAGCCGCGGTCGTTGAGCCCTTCGAACCCGGCCTCCAGCACATAGCGGAGCAGCGGCTTCCCAAGCAGGAACCCGCCGACGAGTAATGCGCCCAGGCCGGTGTAGATGATGGTTGGCTTGAGCTGGATGAACTTCGGATCGTGAAACCAGATCGTCAGCGCGCCGAACCCGACGATGAGGATGGCCGATAGCCACAGCATCGGCGAAACGCGGCCGAGCTTCAGCTTGGAAACGACGACGGCGATCGCAATGGCGGCCATGAAGACCGCCGTGCCGAAGAACACGTTGCTGAGCTTGTAAGCGATGAAGAAGGCGATCAGCGGCCCGTAGTCGAGAGCCAGCGACAGGCCCGTGCCCGGCTTTGCCTTGGTATTACTCACGTACGTACTCCAGCAATCGCATTGGCCAGTTCGACCGGATCGAACGGGCGCAGGTCGTCCAGGGTTTCGCCCACGCCGACCGCATGGATCGGCAGGCCGAATTTCTCGGCGGCCGCCACCAGCACGCCGCCCCGCGCGGTGCCGTCAAGCTTGGTCATGACGAGGCCGGTCACCCCGGCGACCTCCTTGAACACCTCGATCTGCGACAGCGCGTTCTGGCCGGTCGTGGCATCAAGGACGAGGACGACGTCGTGCGGCGCCTCCGGATTGAGGCGGCCGAGCACGCGGCGGATCTTCGCCAGCTCGTCCATCAACTCGCGCTTGTTCTGGAGGCGGCCCGCCGTGTCGACGATCAGCACGTCGATGCCGGTCGCCGTCGCCTGCTTGACCGCATCGTAAACGATGCCTGCGGCGTCACCGCCCTCGGGGCCACTGACGATCGGCACGCCGAGCCGTTCTGCCCAGACCTTCAGCTGCCCGATCGCCGCCGCACGAAATGTGTCGCCCGCCGCCAGCATCACGCCATAGTCCTGTTCGATGAACAGGTTGGCGAGCTTGGCGATGGTCGTCGTCTTGCCGGATCCGTTGACGCCGATGACGAGGATGACCTGCGGACGCGGGAACGCCACGATCTCGAGCGGCTTTGCAACCGGTGCCAGGATTGCGGCGACCTCTTCGGCGACGACCGCGCGCACGCCCCGCTCGTCGGCGCCGCGTTCGAACATGCGATCTTCCAGACGGCTGCGGACCCGTGCCGCGGCTCCGGCGCCGAGGTCGGACGCAATCAGCACTTCCTCGACTGAATCGAGCGTGTCATCGTCGAGCTTCGTCGTCCCGACGATCTCGGTCAGGCCATCGCTGATCTTCTCCGACGTCCGCCTAAAACCCGAGAACAGGCGCTGAGTCCAGCTGGGGCCGCTCATGCCGGCACCACGACGAGATGACCGCTCTCGGCGCCGGTGACACGCGATGTCACGATCGATCCGGGCGTTTGCCGTTCGGCAAAGCGTGCCGATGCGAAATTCGGTGCGTGACCGCTGATACCGTTACGCTCGACCAGCACGTCCTGCTTCGTGCCGACAAGAGACGCCAGCCATGTCGCCTGGCGCGAAGTTGACAGGGTCCTGAGCGCTGCGGCGCGGTCGCGTGCCAGGGGCGGCGGAACCTGCGGCATCCGGGCGGCGGCGGTGCCGGGCCGGGGAGAGTAGGGGAAAACGTGCGCGTGAACGATGTCGCACGCGTCGAGGATATCGAGGCTGTTCTGATGCATCTCTTCGGTTTCGGTCGGGAACCCGGCGATCAGGTCCGCGGTGATCGCGATCTCGGACCGCGCTGCCTTTAGCCGCCGTACGAGGTCGACAGCCTGTTGGGGCGTATGGCGGCGCTTCATGCGTTTCAGGATCAGAGCGTCGCCCGACTGCAGCGAAAGATGGACGTGCGGCATGACGCGCGGCTCGTCGGCGAGCAGCGCGAACAGCGGCGCATCGACTTCTGCCGGATCGAGGGACGACAGCCGCAGACGGGGCAGGGCAGGTACCTGCCGCAGGATTTCGGCGACCAGTCCGGCAAGCGATGGACGGTAACTGGTCAGGTCCACCCCAGTGAGCACCACCTCTTGCTGACCACGCTCGACGGCTGCGGCCACCGCATCGACGATATCGGCGATGGCGAGCGACCGGCTTTCCCCGCGTGCCAGGGTCGTCACACAGAAGGTGCAATCGTGATCGCATCCGTTCTGCACTTCGATGAAGGCGCGCGCGTGGCCCGTGCCGCTGACCGCAGGACGCGCATCGCGCAGGTCATGCTTCGGCACGACTCGTGACACTTCGGGCATCGCGGCAAACATCGGCCCGTCGGTCTCGGCGGCACAACCCGTGACGATGATCGGCAGGCCGGGACGCTCGCGTGCGATGCGGCGCACTGCCTGCCGCGCCTGGCGCACGGCCTCTCCGGTCACGGCACAGCTGTTGATCACGATCTGCGGCGCTTCGTTTGCGAGATGCATCTTGATCGCTGCACCCTCGGCAATGTTGAGCCGGCATCCGAAATCCAGGACCTCGACGCTCATAGCGGAAAGCTGTCCCAGTCGAACTCGCCCGTATACACATGCGTCGCCGGGCCGGTCATGCGGATGCCGCGTCCCTCGGCCCAATCGATTTCGACCGTTCCGCCGGTCATCGCCACGCTGACGGGGCTTGTCACACGCTTCGACCGGATCGCCGCGACCGCGGTCGCGCAGGCGCCGGTGCCACATGCAAGCGTCAGGCCTGCGCCGCGTTCCCAGGTTCTCAGCGTCAGCGAATTCGCACCCGTCACCGTCGCGACGTTGACGTTGATCCGGTCGGGAAACAGCGCGTCGGTTTCGACCTGTGGACCCAGCGTTTCGATATCGACCGCGCGGTTGTCATCGACGAAGAACACCACATGCGGATTTCCGACATTCACGGCCGCCGGGTTGGCGAGTTCGCCCCAGGCAACCGGCATCGCAGCGGTATCCACTGCATAGGCGAGGGGAATTTCATCCCAGCCGAACCGCGGCGGCTGGAGATCGACGGTCGCAACACCTCCTTCGGCAGCGATTTTCACATCTCCGCCAGACGTCGCCAGCACCGCATCACCGATCAACAGGGCGACGGCGCGAAAAGCGTTGCCGCAAGCTTCCGCCGGGCTGCCGTCCGAATTCCAGATCGTCATCGCCGCGTCACGGTCGGACGATGCCTCAAGCAAGATCAACTGGTCGCAGCCGATGCCCATGCGGCGGTCGGCGATCGCCTTTGCACGCGCCGCCGTCATGGCGATAGGCTCGGCACGCGCGTCGAGCACGACGAAGTCGTTCCCCAGTCCGTGCATCTTGTGAAAGCGGCCAGTCATCGCCGCGGGCATCTAGGGACTGTGCTGCGAAAGGACAACGCCAGCAGTCGTCAGGCCGATTCCCTCAGGTCGTCGTCGTCCGAAGCGACGTGCGGCGTGACGCGCGATGTCGGCAGCAGGTTGCGTTCGGCAAGCAGGCGCCGCGTCGTCTCGACCGAGGTCGGACGGCCGTACGACCAGCCTTGTCCCTTGTGGCACCCGAGCTGGCGCAGGCGTTCCTCGATCTTTTGCGTCTCGATGCCTTCCGCCGTGACCGGCAGGCCCAGGCTGTCACCCAGGCGCGTGATGGCATTCACGATCGCCGCGCTCTCGCTATTGTCGATGATCGACATGACGAAGCTCTTGTCGATCTTGATCCGGTCGAACGGCAGCGCGCGCAAATGGGCGAGGGAGGAATATCCGGTCCCGAAATCGTCGAGCGACAGGCGGATGCCCTGGTTCTTCAGGCTGGAAACAGTCGACTGTGCAAGTGCAAGGTTCTCGAAAAGCGAACTTTCGGTGATTTCGACCTCCAGCCGCGTCGCCGGGAAGTTCGTTTCGGTCAGCAGCTTGACGATCTTCTGCGACAGCCAGGGATCCTTGAGCTGTGTCGGCGAGATGTTGACCGAAAGCGTAAGCGCCGCGTCCCAGTTACGGGCCTCGACAAAGGCAAGGCGCATCACCGCCATCGACAGGTCGGCGATCATGCCGGTTTCTTCGGCGATCGGGATAAAATCGTCGGGAAGGATCAACCCCTGCGTCGGGTGATTCCAGCGCGCCAGCATCTCGAATCCGTGCAGGCGGCCGGTCGTAAGGTCGATCTGCTGTTCGAAATAGGGAACGAACTCTCCGCGCGGAATGCCGGTACGCATCGCCGATTCCAGCGCGTTGCGGGTGCGGAGCTCATGCTCCATCGACGTGTCGAACCACGACCAGCGGTTCCGCCCTTCACGCTTCGCCGAATACATGGCGATATCCGCGCGGCGCATGAGGTTTTCGATCTCGGTGCAGTCTTCCTCGGACTTGGCAATGCCGCAGGACACGGAGATATGGACGTGCACGCCATCGGCATCGAACGGTTCGGCGAGCCGGGCGACAACCGCTTCTGCAACTTCCTCAACGGCCGCCGGCGCCGATTTGTCGTATGCAAAAAGGCAGGCGAACTCGTCGCCGCCCAGCCGCGACGACAGCGCAGTAGAAGGTAGCAGGCGCAAGATTTCCGCCGCGACCGTTTTCAGAAGGGCATCGCCGACCACATGGCCGTGGACGTCGTTGACGTTCTTGAAGTGATCGAGGTCGAACATCAGCATCGCGACAGATTTTTGCCGGCGGAAGCTGCGCTCGATCAGGGCCGTGCCTTCGTCGGCAATGCCGCGGCGATTGTAGAATCCTGTCAGCGGATCGAGCGATGCGAGCGACTGGGCCCGCTGTTCCGCTTCCGCGTGCTCGGACACCTCCTTCGACAAGTCGCGATAGCGCCGGTAGCCGAACAGGATCAGGGCGACGTTGAGCAACAACGCAACCGAAAGCGTGCGGTCGGCACCGCCGCCGACACCGGTCAAGGTGTCGATGATGTTGGATACCGCCTGGCTGCCGGTACCGACGAACATGACGAGCGCGGCAAGGACGATGCCGCCCGTAATGATATCATTACGCGCGTTGGCGGTTCTGGAACGGTTGACGTTCAATTCGGACAAAAGGAATCCCCGCCTGAGCAATCAGGAGGAGGTAGGCCTGCGCCGTGAACAAGCGGTAAACGAAAGGCCCGTCCGGGTTGACGAAATGTGGCCGCGCGGGTAACGGCGCCGGCATTAGATAGGGCACCGCGGTGCACGCCAGTCGACGAGGTTTCGTCCACTGGCGTTTTTTGCGTTGGAGTAAACGGGTTTGTTCGAGTCGCTGAGCGATCGTCTTGGAGGGGTATTCGACCGCCTGCGCGGCCGTGGTGCGCTGACCGAGGCAGACGTGCGGGACGCGATGCGCGAGGTGCGTGTCGCGCTGCTTGAGGCGGACGTCGCACTGCCGGTCGCTCGCTCTTTCGTCGACAAGATTACCGAACAGGCCGTGGGCCAGAACGTACTACGCTCGGTCACGCCCGGGCAGCAGGTCGTCAAGATCGTCAACGACGCGCTGGTCGAGATGCTGGGATCGGAAGCGTCCGACCTGGAACTCGACGTAACCCCGCCCGCGATCATCATGATGGTCGGCCTCCAGGGCTCGGGTAAGACCACGACCACCGCGAAGATCGCCAAGCGCCTGACGGAAAAGGACCGCAAGAAGGTCCTGATGGCGTCGCTCGACGTGAACCGCCCGGCCGCGCAGGAGCAGCTTGCTGTGCTCGGCGCGCAGGTGAACGTCGCGACCCTGCCGATCGTCACCGGCCAGCAGCCGGTCGATATCGCCAAGCGCGCGCTGACCGCGGCTAAGCTGCAGGGCTTCGACGTGCTGATGCTCGACACGGCAGGCCGCCTGCACGTCGACCAGGCGCTGATGGACGAGATGAAGGCGGTGTCGCAAGCGACCACGCCGACCGAGACCCTGCTCGTCGTCGACAGCCTGACCGGCCAGGACGCGGTCAACGTCGCCAAGACCTTTACGGACCAGGTTCCGCTGACCGGTGTCGTGCTGACCCGCATGGACGGCGACGCACGCGGCGGTGCGGCGCTGTCGATGCGTGCCGTTACCGGCAAGCCGATCAAGTTCGTGGGTACAGGTGAAAAGCTCGACGGGCTCGAACCATTCCACCCAAGCCGTGTCGCGGGCCGCATCCTCGGCATGGGCGACGTCGTCTCGCTGGTCGAGCGCGCGGCGGAATCGATCAAGGTCGAAGACGCCGAGGCGATGGCGGCCAAGATGGCCAAGGGTCAGTTCGACATGAACGACCTGCGCATGCAGCTGAAGCAGATGCAGAACATGGGCGGCCTCGGCGCGCTCGCGGGCATGATCCCCGGCATGAAGAAAGCCCAGGCCGCAATGGCGTCGGGCGCGGTGAGCGACAAGACGCTTGTCCACATGGACGCGATCATCGGGTCGATGACGCCGAAGGAACGCGCGAAGCCCGAATTGCTTCAGGCCAAGCGCAAGATCCGTATCGCCAAGGGTTCGGGTCTCACGGTGCAGGAGGTCAACAAGCTCCTCAAGATGCACCAGGAAATGGCCGGCGCCATGAAGAAGCTCAAGAAGATGGGCGGCATGAAGGCGCTGATGGGCATGATGGGCGGCGGAAAAGGTCTGGGCGGCGGCCTCGAAGGCATGCTGGGCGGTGCCGGTGGCATGCCGTCGCTCCCGCCAGGATTTTTTAAGAAGAAATAACGACTTAACGAAGGAAGTAAGACAATGGCAGTTTCAATTCGTCTCTCGCGTGGTGGCTCGAAAAAGCGCCCTTATTACCGGATCGTCGTGGCGGACTCGCGTTCGTCGCGTGACGGCAAGTTCATCGAGCGCCTGGGCAGCTACAACCCGCTGCTCGCCAAGGACGACGCCAACCGCGTCGTGCTCGACGGCGACCGCGCCAAGCATTGGCTGAGCGTCGGCGCACAGCCGACCGACCGCGTCGCCCGTTTCCTCGACGCCGCCGGCCTGCGTGAGCGTGCCGCGCGCAACAACCCGAACAAGGCGAAGCCGGGCGAAAAGGCCACGGAACGCGCTGAAGAGCGTGCCGAAAAGGCGAAGGCTGCCGAAGAAGCAGCGGCTGAAGCGGCTGCTGCACCGGCTCCCGAGCCCGAGCCCGAAGTCGTTGCCGAGGAAGCTCCTGTCGAGCAGGTAGCAGCCGAAGAAGCGCCCGCCGCAGAAGCCGTTGCTGAAGAAGCGCCTGTCGAACAGGCCGCAGCCGAAGAGCCCAGCAACGAAGGCGTTTCGGCATCGGCACCCGCCGAAGGCGCCGAGCAGCCCCAGGCAGAAGAAGCCGTTGCCGAGAGCGCCAGCGCTCCCGCCGAAGGCGCTGCCGAAGAAGAGCAGCAGGCCTAAGCCTTGGACCAGCGCCGCCCCGTCACGCTCGCCGCAATCGCGGGCGCGCATGGCGTGGGCGGCGAGGTCAAGCTCAAGTTCTTCACCGACGACCTGTCGGGCTACAAGAGCTTCAACGACGGCGCGCTGACGCTGAAGTCGTTGCGGGGGAATATCGCCCGCTTCGCCGAGATCCCCGACCGCACCGCCGCCGAACGCTTGCGCGGCACCGCACTCACCGTTCCACGCGACACGCTTCCGCCGCTCGGCGAGGGCGAATATTATCACGCCGACCTTATCGGCCTTCCGGCGATTTCCACCGATGGCGCCGAACTCGGTCACATCGCCGCCGTCGAGAACTTCGGCGCGGGCGACGTCCTGGAAATCGAACGCACCGACAAGAAGCGCTTCATGGTTCCCATGCGACCCGACGCCGTGCCCGAATGGGGCGACCGCGTGGTGATCGACGCCGCATTCGTGGAATGACCTTCGCCGCGCAGATTTTGACACTCTATCCGGAGATGTTTCCCGGCCCGCTCGGCACGTCCCTCGCCGGTCGCGCGCTGGCCGAGGGCAAATGGGCGTGCATGCCCGTCCAGATCCGTGATTTCGCGACCGACAGGCACAAGTCGGTCGACGATACACCGGCCGGAGGCGGGGCAGGGATGGTGATGCGAGCCGATGTTCTCGCCGCCGCCGTCGATCATGCCATCGCAGCACAGGCGGACGCGCCGATCCTGGCCATGACGCCACGCGGCACGCCGCTGACCCAGGCCCGCGTGCGCGACATCGCGGCGGGCCCCGGTGTCACCATTCTTTGCGGGCGTTTCGAGGGCGTCGACGAACGCCTGTTCGATGCCCGTCCACAGATCGAACAGGTGTCGATCGGCGACTTCATATTATCCGGGGGCGAGGTCGGCGCGCTGGCGCTGCTCGATGCTTGCATTCGCCTGCTTCCCGGCGTAATGGGCGCGCCCTTGAGCGGGGATGACGAGAGCTTCGAAACGGGGCTTTTAGAATATCCGCACTATACCCGGCCCGCAGAATGGGAAGGGCGCACGATCCCGCAAGTGTTGCGATCGGGGGATCATGCGAAAATCGCAGCCTGGCGTCACGCCAAGGCGGAAGACGATACACGGTTACGCAGACCGGACCTGTGGGAGCGCCATGCCGGTGCTCGGGTCCAGCCTGCCTCTGACGCGCGACGAAAGAATAAGGATCACATGGGGCATGAACCTCATCCAGACGATTGAAGCCGAAAACATCGCGAAGCACACCGCAAAGCGCGCGATCCCTGAATTCCGTCCCGGTGACACGCTGAAGGTCGGCGTCCGCGTGGTCGAAGGCGAGCGTACCCGCGTCCAGAACTACGAAGGCGTGTGCATCGCGCGTTCGAACAAGGGCATGGGTTCGAACTTCACCGTTCGCAAGATTTCGTTCGGCGAGGGCGTCGAGCGCGTCTTCCCGCTCTATTCGCCGAACATCGACAGCATCGAAGTCGTCCGCAAGGGCGCCGTGCGTCGTGCCAAGCTCTATTACCTGCGCGGCCGCCGCGGCAAGTCGGCACGTATCGCCGAACGTCGCGATACGCGTGGTGACAGCGCCGAGAGCTAAGATTGGTGCCGCTCCGGTCTTGAGCCGGAGCTACCCTTCCTGTTACGCATCGTTCAGGTCGGCCTGGACCCACACGGGCCCGGGCCGATGATGTATTTGGAGCGGTGATGCGGATATGGCTGAGCATGTTGGCGATCGGGCTGGCGACCCCCGCCGTGGCTGACGAAACTGTGCCGCAAAAATTGACGCTCGAACGGGTCTTTTCGTCTCCCGCCCTCGGCGGTTCCGCGCCGCGCGCGCTGAAGCTGTCGCCGGATGGCAAGCTGCTGACCTCTCTTCGCCCCCGCGCCGAAGACCGTGACCGCTATGATCTTTGGGCAGTCGACATCGACAGCGGCTCAGAGCGCATGCTGGTCGATTCTACAAAGCTTGGCGGCGGCGAATTGTCCGAAGCCGAAAAGATGCAGCGGGAACGGGCCCGGATCGGCGGCACACGTGGCATCGTGGCTTATGACTGGGCGGCGGACGGCAAGTCGCTGCTCGTGCCGGTCGACGGCGACGTCTACCTCGCGGGAATCGATGGCCAGACGCGCCGGCTGACCAACACGCCCCAGGGCGAACTCGACGCGACGATCAGCCCGAAGGGCGGCTTCGTGTCGTTCGTGCGCGACCAGAATTTCTACGTCGTCGATCTGGCGACCGGTTCCGAACGGCGCCTGACACGCGACGGCGGCGGGACGCTCAGCTGGGGCCTCGCCGAATTCGTCGCACAGGAAGAGATGCACCGCAGCAAGGGGGCCTGGTGGTCGCCCGACGATGCACGCGTCGCGGTCGAACGCGTCGATGAAAGCGGCGTCGCGGTCATCAGCCGCGCTGCGATCGGTGCGGAAGGGACCAAGCTTTACGAACAGCGTTATCCGCGCGCCGGTGCCGACAACGCCAAGGTGCAGCTGTTCGTCATGCGGAACGACGGCACCGGCCTTGCCCGTGTCGATCTCGGCGACAACGACGACATCTATCTCGCCCGGGTCGACTGGTCGGCCGATGGCAAGACGCTGTACGTCCAGCGCCAGAGCCGCGACCAGAAGACGCTCGACCTGCTCCGCGTCGACCCGAGTTCGGGTGCATCGTCGATCGTTTTCACCGAGAAGGCGAAGAGCTGGATCAACCTCCACGATAATTTCCGCGCGCTCGGGGATGGCAGCATCCTTTGGTCGTCGGAGCGTGACGGGTTCAGCCATCTGTATCGCTGGAACGCGGGCAAATGGACGCAGCTGACCAAAGGCACCTGGAACGTCGGCAACGTCATCGCGGTCGATGAATCCAAGGGCATCGTCACCTTTACCGGCAATCGCGAGACGCCGATCGAGCAACAGGTCTATGCCGTTCCACTCGCCGGCGGCACGATGGAGCAGCTGAGCGAAAACGGTTACTGGACCTGCGCAAAGAGCGGCGCGCGTGCCGAAGTTTGCAGCGCCAGCGGCGGACGCATGATCGTCACCCGGTCGAGCCAGGCCCAGCCCGAGCAGACCTATCTCGCCGACATGACCGGCAAGCGGCTGATGTGGGTCGATGAGAACCGCCTCGACGGTGCCCATCCTTACGCGCCCTATAAGGCTGCGCACGTCCCCGCCGTGTTCGGCACGATCAAGGCCGCGGACGGTTCTGTCCTTCAGACCAGATTGCTGAAGCCTGCGATTGCCGATGGAGCGACGGCGCCGGTGCTGGTCATCGTCTACGGCGGACCGGGGACGGGGCGCCAGGCGACGAACACCTGGGCCGGGGGCCTCGAACAATATCTGGTCCAGCAGGGTTGGGCGGTCTTCTCCGTCGACAACCGGGGCACGCCGGATCGCGGCAAGGCGTTCGAGGACCAGATCTATCGCGCGATGTCGACGGTCGAGGTCGCTGACCAGCTTGCCGGTGTGGCCTGGCTGAAGCAGCAGCCGTGGGTCGATGCACGGCGGATCGCGGTCTATGGCTGGTCCTACGGCGGCTATATGACCCTTCGCCTGCTGGAGAGCGCACCGGGCGTTTTCGCGGCGGGCGTATCCGGCGCGCCGGTCACGAAATGGGATCTCTACGACACCCATTACACCGAACGCTACATGGGCAAGCCGCAGGACCCGGGCGGTGCCTATGCCAAGTCCGATCCGCTGACCTATACCGACAAGCTCGTCGATCCGCTGCTCGTCATCCATGGCATGGCCGACGACAATGTGCTGTTCGAACACTCGGCCGCGTTGATGGCGAAGCTTCAGGCCGCGGGTAAGCCGTTCGAGACGATGGTCTACCCCGGGCAAACGCACCGCGTTGCCGGCCCGGGGGTCAGCGTCCACCTGTGGCGGACGATCACGGCGTTCCTGGACCGCAACGTGCGCGACCGCGCACATCCGTGACCACGCCTGCGCGGATCCAGGCCGAGGCGGCGCTGCAGGCGCAACAGGCGGTCCTCGCGCGCAACCCGGGCGACCTGATTGCACGTCACAACATGGGCGTGGAACTTCGCCGGCTCGACCGCAGCGAGGAAGCGCTCAAGACGATCGAACAGGCACTGGCCGCCGGCATGAAAGCGCCTGAAACGGCATTGATGCGTGCGCACCTGCTTGGTGACCTCGGCAGGTTCGACGAAGCGGTCGAAGCCTATCGGTCGCTGTTGCTGGTCAAGCCCGACCTGATCGATGCCCATGAAACGCTTGCACGGCTCTTGCCGCAGATCGGGCGGCGTGAAGAAGCATTCGACGCCTATCGCCGTGCGCTCGTAGAGGCGCCGGAAGCCGGTACGCTGTGGATGTCCGCGCTCGGCACGGCAAAGGACCTGCGCGACGCCGGCCAGTTGCTTCGCTTCGTGGAGCAGGCCGAACAACGGTTCGGCAAGGAACCGTTCCTGTCGACCCTCGCTGCACAGGCGCACAGCTGGCAGGGCGAGGACGCTGTCGCGCTCGACCTGCTCAGGGGCGCCGCTGCCGCAGCGCCCGACAATTCGGGCATTCAGGCGACACTCGCGCATGTCGCGGTGCGCCTGGGCGACATGCCGATGGCCGAGGCGGCGGCGCAGCAGGCCGCGCGTATCGCTCCCGACAATCAGGCGGCATGGGCGCTGTTGAGCGTGATCTGGCGGCTGATGGAAGATCCGCGAGAACATTGGCTGGCCGATTACAGCCGGTTCGTGATGCCCATCGACTTGTCCGGCATCGACGTCGGGGACGTCGCGGAGGCGCTGCACGGATTTCACCTGACACGCCAACATCCCGGCGACCAGTCGCTGCGCGGTGGGACGCAGACCCGCGGCAACCTGTTCGAAAAGGCGCATCCGGCGATCGATGCCCTGCGGGTCGCGATCGAGGATGCCATCCGCTGGGCATTGTCGACCTTGCCGCCGGACCCGGCGCACCCGTTCCTGGGCCGCATAACCAGGGCGACACAGTTCGGCGGGGCATGGTCGGTCCGGCTTGCGCAATCGGGTTTCCACATCAGCCATATTCATCAGGCGGGATGGCTCAGTTCGGCCGCCTATATCGCGCTGCCTGCCGATGTGGACGGAAACAGCGACGCGGGTGCGCTGGCGTTCGGCATTCCCGATGCCGAGCTGAAGCACGACCTGCCGCCACGCCGCGTGGTACGGCCCAAGGTCGGCCAGCTGGTGCTGTTCCCTTCTTATATGTGGCACGGCACCTTGCCTTATGCTGCCGACGAACCGCGCCTGACGGTCGCCTTCGACGCCTTGCCTGCCTGAAAGATTTGCTCCCATGGACTTTGCTGCGCTGCGGGAGTAGCGGCGCAGCCGCATCAAGGAGCTTTAGGTCATGGGTTATCGGGTCGTCGTCGCGGGTGCTACGGGCAATGTCGGGCGCGAAATGCTCAACATTCTCGCGGAGCGCCAGTTTCCGATCGACGAACTGGCAGTGCTGGCGTCGTCGCGCAGCCAGGGCGACGAGATCGAATTCGGCGATACGGGCAAGATGCTCAAGGTCCAGAACATCGACAATTTCGATCCCAATGGCTGGGACATGGCGCTGTTCGCCATCGGATCTGAAGGGACCAAGATCCACGCGCCGCGGTTCGCGTCCGCAGGCTGCACGGTCATCGACAATTCGTCGCTCTATCGCATGGACCCGGACGTTCCGCTGATCGTGCCCGAAGTGAACCCGGAAGCGATTTCGGGCTATACGAAGCGCAACATCATCGCGAACCCGAACTGCTCGACCGCGCAGCTGGTCGTGGCGCTCAAGCCGCTGCACGATTATGCGAAGATCAAGCGCGTCGTCGTCGCGACCTACCAGTCGGTGTCGGGCGCGGGCAAGCAGGGCATGGACGAGTTGTTCGAGCAGTCGCGCAACATCTTCGTCGGAGATACCGCCGAGGCGAAGAAGTTCACCAAGCAGATCGCGTTCAACGTCATCCCGCACATCGACAGCTTCCTGGACGACGGTTCGACCAAGGAAGAGTGGAAGATGGTCGTCGAGACGAAGAAGATCCTCGACACCAAGATCAAGCTGACCGCGACTTGCGTGCGCGTGCCGGTGTTCGTCGGCCATTCGGAAGCGGTGAACATCGAGTTCGAGAACGAAATCTCGGCGGCGAAGGCGCAGAGCCTGCTGCGTGAAGCGCCCGGCATCATGCTAGTCGATAAGCGCGAGGATGGCGGTTACGTGACGCCGGTCGAATGCGTCGGCGATTACGCGACCTATATCAGCCGTGTCCGCGAGGACTCGACGGTCGAGAACGGCCTGAGCCTGTGGTGCGTCAGCGACAACCTCCGCAAGGGCGCGGCGCT
>JAZKBQ010000020.1:0-15470 GCA_040388515.1 Pseudomonadota bacterium
ACCAGCCTCGACAATTTCCTGATGACGATGAACATCAGCGTCTATTCGTTCGTCGCCGTCGCCAAGCGCGCGCAGGCCATGATGCCGAACGGCGGCAGCCTTGTGACGCTCAGCTATTACGGCGCGGAAAAGGTCGTGCCGCATTACAATGTGATGGGCGTGGCGAAGGCGGCGCTGGAGACGAGCGTGAAATATCTCGCCGTCGATCTCGGCCGCGACAATATCCGGGTCAACGCGATCTCGGCCGGGCCGATCAAGACGCTCGCGGCGTCGGGCATCGGCGACTTCCGCTACATCCTCAAATGGAACGAATTGAACGCGCCGTTGAAGCGCAACGTGACGATCGAGGACGTCGGCGGCGCGGGGCTTTACCTGCTCAGCGACCTGTCGTCGGGTGTCACGGGTGAGACGCACCATGTGGATGCGGGCTACCAGGTCGTCGGCATGAAGGCCGAGGATGCGCCGGACATGACGCTGAGCTGATGAGCCACAACAGCTTCGGCCATCTCTTTCGTTTCACGACCTGGGGGGAATCGCACGGACCGGCGCTCGGCGCGGTGGTCGATGGTTGTCCTCCGGGACTGAGGCTGTCCGAAGCCGATCTCCAGCCGTTCCTCGACAAGCGCCGCCCGGGCACGTCGAAGTTCACGACACAGCGGCAGGAGCCGGACGCGGTCCGCATCCTGTCCGGCGTGTTCGAGGGGAAGACGACCGGTACGCCGATCAGCCTGATGATCGAGAATGTCGACCAGCGGTCGAAAGATTACAGCGAGGTTGCTGCAGCCTATCGCCCCGGTCACGCCGACTACGCCTATGACGCGAAATACGGTTTCCGCGACTATCGCGGCGGCGGGCGGAGTTCGGCGCGCGAGACGGCTGCACGGGTCGCGGCGGGCGGTGTTGCGCGGCTGGTGATTTCCGAAGTCTCCATCGTCGCACACGTCGTCGAGATCGGCGGCGACCGCGCCGAAACGTTCGATGCGAGCGAGATCGGCAACAACCCATTCTTCTGCGCCGATGCCGCCGCCGCCGCGCGCTGGGAAGTGCTGGTCGACGGCGCGCGCAAGGCGGGGTCGTCACTGGGCGCGGTCGTCGAATGCGTGGCGACCGGTGTGCCCGCGGGATGGGGCGCGCCGCTTTACATGAAGCTCGACGCGCAGCTCGCCAGCGCCTGCATGAGTATCAACGCGGTCAAGGGTGTCGAGATCGGCGACGGTTTCGCCGCAGCACGCCTGCGCGGCGAGGATAATGCCGACCGGATGCGGCCGGGCAATGCCGGGCCGGATTTCCTCGCCAACCACGCCGGCGGTATCGCGGGCGGCATTTCGACCGGCCAGCCCGTGGTCGTGCGCGTCGCGTTCAAGCCGACGAGTTCGATCCTGACCCCGGTCGAAACCATCACACGCGAGGGCGCGGCGACCGATATCGTGACCAAGGGCCGCCACGACCCCTGCGTCGGTATCCGCGGTGCGCCGGTTGTGGAAGCGATGATGGCGCTGGTGCTTGCCGATGCGAAACTTATGAACAGGGGTCAGTGCGGCTAAAACCCCGCCGGATTTTCCTTCAGCAATTCGGCCTCGGCCTCCGTGCACTCTCGCCCAAGCGCCGCATTCCGCGCCGGATAGCGTCCGAAACGCCTGATCGTCGCCGCATGCCGTGCGGCGAATTCCGCGTTGTCGCCCAAACCCGATGCCGCCATCAGCGTTTCGCAGCGTTCGACATCCGCAAGATGTTCCGAATGCATCAACGGCATGTAGAGAAAGGCGCGCTGTTCCGGCGTCAGTTCGGCATCCCAGTCGCGCGCGATCGCCATTTCGGTCAGTCCGCGGGCGGTCGCGTCGTTCGCGAACGCGCGGGCGTCGTCGCGAAACAGGTTCCGGCTGAACTGGTCGAGCACGATGATCGCGGCGAGCAGCGATTTGGCGCAGTCTTGCCAGCTTTCCGGCACGCCTTGCGCCAGACGCACATGGATATCGCCGAACTTTGCGCGGATCTCTGCATCGACAGCATCGTCGCGCGTGAACTGCTTGTCTTCCGGCAGGACGTGGAACCACCAGTCCAGGACCGCTTCGGCTTCGGGCAGCATGATCAATCGGCCCCACGGTAGGCGGGGATCGACAGGCCGCGCGAGATCGCCAATGCCCGCAGCACGAAGCCGGCCACTGCTCCGATCGCGCTGGCGATAAGGACGGGAAGCCCGGCCAGCGTCAGGACGACGAACAGCCCCGCCGCCAGTGCTGCCGCGGTCACATAGAGTTCGGGGCGAAGCAGGATCGACGGCACGCCCGCCAGCACATCGCGGATGATGCCGCCGACACATCCCGTGATGATGCCCATCATGACCGCCGTCAGCGGCGGCACGCCCAGCGACAGCGATTTCGCAGCACCGAAGACCGCATAGACCGCGAGCCCCACGGCGTCGAACCAGTCCAGCGCCCGCGCATTCCATATCCGCATCGGGGTCAGCCAGATGGCGAGGCCGGTCGCGAGGCATACGGCGGGTACGCGCCAGTCCTGCACCCAGAAAACCGGTGCCCCGATCAGCAGGTCGCGCACCGTTCCCCCGCCGACGCCGGTGACCAGCGCGAAGAAACCGAAAGTGACGAACGTCAGCCTGTCACGTGCAGCAGCAAGCGCTCCGGATGCCGCGAACACGGCAATGCCGAACAGGTCGAACCAGCCGAGCAGAGGGACGAGGTCGGTAATCAGGCCGCGGATCATCGGTCCGCAATATCATATGATGCGTTCGCCGCTATGCCGCTAAAACGGCATCGGCCAACTCGTCTGCGCGCAAACAAACCGTCAATTCGTCGCAATGGCTGATGTCATAGGCGCGTCCTTCGACGGCTCTGTCCAAAGCCGCGCGACATTCCGGGCCGTGGATTTCAATCACCATCGCTCCGACACGATCCATCCAGCCGATGTCGCTTGCGCCGAAGACAGCTTCCTCGGCTCCTTCGATATCCATTTTGAGCAAATCGACCTTGTCCCATCCAGCCTTGTTCAAAATGCTGGGAATGGACATCGCAGTCACGCTACCCGTGCCATCTCTGGCGGTGCCGACTTGCCGTGCCCATTCGTCGCCGGTGCCCTGAAAGCTGTCCGAAAAATCGAGCATGGTGTCTTCCGACCATACAGCACCGTGTATCAATTGCGCACGGTCTTGATAAACGGCCAAATTACGCTGCAGCATTGCAAAATTATCGGCATCGGGTTCGATGGCGATCACTTGCGCATTTGGAAATCGACTAAGTAAATAGGCGGATGAATATCCGACATTAGCCCCGGCATCGATGATCGTCCGAACGTTTTTCAGTCCATCGAGACAGCGGTATTCCCGATCCACGAAAATCTGGTCAAAAACGTACAGATCACTCGATTTTGCTCGCGCCAGCATAGGGAAATGACTGTGCTTCGACTGCAGCACCATAGGGTCCTGCCCAGTTTTTCGCGCCCATTGCCGCGCGAACAACCCCCGAACACCAAGGTTGGTGATCGCCCTCCGGTAAAACTCTGATTTTTTCACGCGCGGAGCGTCGTCGCGACGCTTATTTTTGTCAATGAAACAAATGAGATTTTGCTGTGCCGGTCTGGGAACTTATACTTAATTTTTCTTTATGCGGCCGACAAAGCCAGGGTCGCGAAAGTCGCGAGCCAGTGTTCGCCCATGTAATCGCCCTCGACGGTCGCGATGCTCTTGTCGAGATGCGTCTGTGCCGTCGCACGCGCGCTTGCCGCGAGTTCGGGCGACAGGGCGGGGGCGATGCTGCGCCAGCACCATGCGCGCACCAGGTTCATGCCGTCGAGATGGGCGATCTTTCCATCGGTCGGGTCGGACACGAACGCGGGCGTGAACAGGGTTTCCGGCTTGCCCTGCGCTGCGTTGGGCAGGAACGCGTCGAACCAAGTACGGAACGCGGCCGTGTCGAGGACGCGGTACATGCACAGCGCCTCGACCATCGCGGATGACAGGAATTCGTCCCCGCCCGGTTCCCAGCCGGGGCAGTCGCGGTCGTTGCCGAACCAGTCCATGACCCGTGCGTCGATGAGTGCGAGGAGGGCGGGATCGAACCCCTCGGCCCATTCGCGCGTCAGGATCATCGCAAAGGCGGTGTTGGCGTGCGCGCCCGAGCGGATCGGATAAGTCAGCTGCGGCAAATGCGCCATGAACCGCGCGGCGAAGGTACGGGCGAGGGGTTCGAGCGCCGCCGCCCAAGGCTGGTCGGCCTTGCTCGCCTCCAGATGCAGCGCCAGCGCCCAGGCCCAGCCATAGGGGCGTTCGAACCCGCGCGACGTCGGACGGTCGAGATAGGCGCGCTCGACCTCGATCTTCTCAGGCACCAGCATCTTGTCGGCGAGCGCGGCGACCCGCGCGGCGGCCGGCAGGTCGGGAAACAGCCGCCGCAGCCGCAGCAACAGCCAGTACCCGTGCACGCAGCTGTGCCAGTCGTAACTGCCGAAGAACACCGGATGAAGCTCGCGCGGCGTGCCGGTGTCGGCGTCGTGCGTCATCACGTGCTGCGGGCTGTTGGGATATTCGCGCGTGACGTGGCCGAGCGCGATTTCGGCGAACTTGTTTGCGAGGTCTGCGGTCAATTGGGTCATCGGAACGCCAGGAAATAGATGAGGAGGAGGTTTGCGAACAGCAGCGGCAGCGCGGTGCCGATCTGGGCCTTGATCACCCCGTTGCGGTCCTTGAGTTCCAGGAGCGCGGCAGGGACGATGTTGAAGTTGGCGGCCATCGGCGTCATCAGCGTGCCGCAGAATCCGGCAAGCATGCCGATGGCGCAGACGATCGCCGGATCGCCATGAAACTGGTGGACCAGTACCGGCAGGCCGACGGCCGCGGTCATCACCGGGAAGGCGGCAAAGGCGTTACCCATGATCATCGTGAACGCCGCCATGCCGATAGCGTAGACCGCGACCGCCGCGAACAGATTCCCCTCGGGCAGGATGTTGCCCGCGATGCCGCCGACGACTCCGCCCACGCCCGCGAGCGCGAACACCGCGCCGAGTGCCGCGAGCATCTGTGGCAGGACGGCGGCCCAGCCGACCGAGTCCATCAGTCGGCGTCCTTCCTCAAGCGGTGCGAGCGGCGGCGGACGGAACCAGAGATAACTGACGGTCAGCGCGATCAGCATGCCGAGGCCCAGCGAGATCAGCGTGACCTGTTTCGGGTCGATCAGCCCGCTGTCCTTGAGCAGCAGCGTGCCCGCGAGTGCGGTCACCGGCACGATCAGCGCGGGCAGGAACAACCGGTTGCCGCGTGTCGCCGCCGAGGTGGCGCGCTCTTCCGGTGTCGTCGTCGCCGGATTGCCGCGCCCCAACTGGCCGAACCCGGCAAGAGCGACCAGGCCCAGCACCAGCACGCCATTGCCGAGGTCGCCGATCCGGTCCCCTGCGAAAAAGCTGAGTGCGATCAGGCCCCAGAACAGCGCATTGCCCCAGCGCTTCGAGTTGGTCGCATCGCGCGCGCTGAGGACGGCGAAGGCCGCGAAGATCAGGCCCGCCAGCGTGTAGAGCCAGGGAAGCGTGATCATCGCTTGAGCTTCCGGTCGAGCAGCAGCAGCCGCGCGGCATGGACGAAAAAGGCGATGAAGGCGCTCGGGATCGCCCAGACCGAAAGCTGCAACGGCGCGAGCGTGATGCCGTTCGCTTCCAGGAAACCGATCATCAGCAGGATCGACCCCATGGCGATGAAGATATCTTCTCCGAAGAAGACGCCGACATTGTCGGTGGCCGCCGCATAGGCCTTCACCTTTTCGCGCGTGTCATCGTCGATGTCTGCGTCCTGCCGCTCGGCTGCTGCCTCTGCCATCGGCGCGACCAGCGGCCGCACGGTCTGGGCATGTCCCGCGATGGAGATCAGGCCCAGCGCCGCCGTGATCTGGCGGAAGAGCAGGTAGCCGATCAGCAAGCGGCCGGTGGTCGCGCCTTTCAAATCGGCGATTACGCTGCGCGCGCGCTGTTGCAGGCCATAGCGTTCGAGCAGGCCGATGACCGGCAGCAGGATGTAGACGACCGAGATGAAGCGGTTGTCGTTATACGCCTTGCCGAATGCCGAGATCACCTTGACCGGAT
The DNA here is from genome assembly GCA_040388515.1 of Pseudomonadota bacterium. GTDB lineage: Bacteria > Pseudomonadota > Alphaproteobacteria > Sphingomonadales > Sphingomonadaceae > Sphingomonas_O. Next base: position 6,082 of record JAZKBQ010000020.1, read on the forward strand.
CGAGCCCCGCCGAAAGGCCGGTGCCGAGTGCCGCTGCCATGACGACGAGCAGCGGGTTGAGGCGCAGCAGGAACCCGACGACGACGATGAGGATTCCGGAGAGGACGAGGTAGTTCGTCATGCTCGCTCGCTCTCTGGCCCGTATCCGCCGCCGCCGGGCGTTTCGATGACGAACATGTCGCCCGCCGCCATCTCCGCGGACGCTGTCGCGCTCAGTGTTTCGGTCGTTCCGTCGGCGCGGACGACGCGGTTGATGCCGGGCAGCGCGTTTTCGCCGCCTGCAAGGCCCGCTGGCGGCACCGCGCGGCGGTTGGACAGGATGCCCGCATGCATCGGCTCGCGAAACCGGATGGCGCGCTCGATACCGTCGCCGCCGTTGTGCTTGCCCGCGCCGCCCGATCCGCGCCGGATGGCGAAGCGTTCGATGAGGACCGGATAGCGCGTCTCGAGGATTTCGGGGTCAGTCAGGCGGCTGTTGGTCATGTGCGTCTGCACCGCGCTCGCGCCGTCGAAGCCCGGCCCGGCACCCGCGCCGCCCGCGATGGTTTCGTAATATTGGTGCCGGTCGTTGCCGAAGGTGAAATTGTTCATCGTCCCTTGGCTGGGCGCCATGCCGCCGCATGCGGCGAACAGCGCGTCGGTCATCACCTGGCTCGTCTCCACATTGCCCGCGACGACGGCAGCCGGATAGTGCGGCGACAGCATCGATCCGTCGGGCACGCGCAGGGTGATGGGGCGCAGGCAGCCGTCGTTCATCGGAATCATGTCGTCGACCAAAGTGCGGAACACATACAGCGTTGCGGCGCGGGCGATGGAATAGGGCGCGTTGAAATTGTCGGGCAGTTGCCCGCTGGTTCCGGCGAAATCGACGGTTGCGGAACGTGCCTCGCGGTCGATGGTGACGCTGACCGAGATGTGCGCGCCATTGTCCATCGCATAGGTGAAGCGGCCGCTGTCGAGCTTTGCGATCAGCTGGCGCACCGACTCCTCGGCATTCGCCATGACGTGGCGCATGTACGCGTCGACGGTGTCGCGGCCGTACTCGTTCGCCACGCGGCGCAATTCGTCGGCTCCGCGCGCGCAGGCAGCGATCTGTGCCTTGATGTCGGAGATGTTGCGGTCGGGTCGGCGTGCGGGGTGATCGCCGGTCGCCAACAGCGCACGGAATTCGGTTTCCAGGAAACGTCCGGCATCGACGAGCAATTCATTGTCGATCAGCACGCCCTCGTCGTGCACGGTCCGGCTGTCCGGCGGCATCGATCCCGGCGCGATCCCGCCGATGTCGGCATGATGCCCGCGCGCGGCGACGTACCACGCGGGCGCTTGCTCATTATCGACGAACACTGGCATGATGACCGTGATGTCGGGCAGGTGCGTGCCGCCGCGATACGGCGCGTTCAGGACATAGGCGTCGCCCGGCTTCATGCCCCGTCCGTCACGCGCATCGCCGCGCGCGTCGATCACGGTTTTGATGCTGTCGCCCATCGATCCGAGGTGCACCGGAATGTGCGGCGCATTGGCGATCAGCGCGCCGTCCGTGTCGAAGATCGCGCAGCTGAAATCCAGCCGCTCCTTGATGTTCACCGACGTCGCCGTGTTGCGCAGCGCGACGCCCATTTCCTCGGCGATCGCCATGAACAGGTTGTTGAAGATCTCCAGCATTACCGGATCGCATTCGGTGCCAGCGGCGGGTGCGGCGGCGCGTGCCTCCGTCCGCGTCAGGATCAGGTTGCCGAGGGGGTCGACGGTCGCGGACCAGCCGGGCTCGACCACCGTCGTTCCCGCCTGGTCGACGATCAGGGCAGGGGCAGGCAATGTCGCGCCGACGCCCAGCGTCGCGCGGTCGTAGACGCTGTCGGTTGCTTGCGGCGTGCCCGTCGCGGCATAGAGCGCCAGATCGACGGTCTCGGCACGCTCGATCGCCTCGACGATGGCGGTTTCCACGATGACGCGCTCGTCGGGCATGACGAAGCCGAAGCGGCGCTCGTGCAGCGCCTCGAATTGCCCGCGCATCGTATCGAACCCGGCGACGGGCACCTCGATCGCGGTATCGCTGCCGTTGTAGCGCAGCGCCGCGCGCCGTTCGACCAGCGTCGCCGTCGCCCCCTGCGCCGCCAGCGCATCGCGGGCATCGGCTTCCAGGTCGGCGAGCACATCGTCCAGCGCATCTGCCGCGCCCAGCGTCCGCTGCCGCAGCACGCCGGTGTCGGCCAAGCCCATGCCATAGGCCGACAGCACGCCCGCAAGCGGGTGGATCATCACCCGTTCCATGCCCAGCGCGTCGGCGACAAGGCACGCATGCTGCCCGCCAGCACCGCCGAAACAGGCAAGTGTATAGCGCGTCACATCATGCCCGCGCGCGATGGAGATCTGCTTGATCGCGCTCGCCATGTTCTCGACCGCGATCCGTATGAAACCCTCGGCGATCGCACGCGGGCTCATCTGCGTGCCCGTCGCCCCTGCGATCTCGTAGGACAGAGCGGCGAACTTCTTCGCGACGATCTCCGCGTCGATCGGCTGGTCGCCGCCGGGGCCGAACAGCGCGGGGAAATGTTCGGGCACGATCTTGCCCAGCAGCACATTGCAGTCGGTGATCGTCAGCGGACCGCCACGCCGATAGCACGCCGGCCCCGGCACCGCGCCCGCGGACTCCGGCCCCACGCGAAGCCGAGCCCCGTCGAAGCGGCAGATCGACCCGCCGCCCGCCGCGACCGTGTGGATCTCCAGCATCGGCGCACGCACCCGTACGCCCGCGACCATCGTGTCGCCGGTGCGTTCGTAGCTCCCCGCGAAGTGCGACACGTCGGTCGACGTGCCCCCCATGTCGAACCCGATGATGCGGTCAAACCCGGCCAGCGCCGCCGTCCGCGCCATGCCGACGATGCCGCCCGCCGGGCCGGACAGGATAGCGTCCTTGCCCTGGAACGCCGCCGCGTCGGTCAGCCCGCCGCTCGACTGCATGAACGACAGCCGCGTGTCCGCGCCGATCCCCTCGACCACCTGCCCCACATAGCGGCGCAGCACGGGGGACAGGTACGCATCGACGACTGCGGTATCGCCGCGCCCGACCAGCTTGATCAGTGGCCCGACCTCATGGCTGACCGAAACCTGCGTAAAGCCGATCGCGCGGGCGATGTCCGCCACCGCCGCCTCATGCGCGGTCCATCGCCAGCCGTGCATCAGCACGATGGCAATGGCGCGGAACCCCGCGTCATAGGCCGCCTGCAAGTCGCGCCGCGCCGCATCCATGTCGAGCGCGCGCAGCACTTCGCCCTCCGCCGTCACCCGCTCGCCGATCTCGACGACGCGCGTGTAGAGCGGCTCGGGCAGCTTGATCTCGCGCGCGAAGATGTCGGGCCGCGCCTGGTGCCCGATGCGCAGCGCGTCGCCGAACCCGCGCGTGATCGCCAGCACGACCGGCTCCCCCTGCCGCTCGAGCAATGCGTTGGTCGCGACGGTCGTGCCCATCTTCACTGCGTCGACACTGCCGCCCGCATCATGTTCGGCAAGCACCGCCGCGATCCCCGCGACGGCGGCATCGCGGTACCGCTCGGGCGCTTCGGACAACAGCTTGCGCACGACCACCGCCCCGTCCGGCGCATGCGCGACGATGTCGGTAAACGTGCCGCCGCGATCGATCGAGAACGTCCATCCAGCGGCCATCGCGGACACCTTAATCGCGAAGGCCGCGCAGGCAAGTGTTCAGCAGGATTGCGCGTCCCGGCGCCGTTGCCTCGCCTGCTCCCGCGCTGCTTCCCGCTCGGTGGCCACCAGCTTGCGGATGATCGACGCGCGGATCGCCGGGTCGTCGAGCGAAGGCGGCGTGACACGTCGCCGCATCATGCCGCCCTCCCGCCGCCGGTACATGTCGACCATGTGGATGGCGCTTGCGACATCGACCAGCGGCAGGCCGGCGGGCAGGGGAATGTCGGGGTCGAGCGATGCCACCGTCGCCTCGATCAGCTGTTCTTCCAGCGCCGCGATGCCGGCCGCGAGCGCCGCATCCCACGCCTTGCGGAACACGCTGTCCTGCGCCCGCCGTTTATAGATCGACGGACAGGTCATGCCGATGCTCCGCGCCGCCTCCGCCACATTGCCCGTATCCGCCAGCCGCTGCAGGAACGCGCGCTCGCGCTCCGCATTCCACCCGCGCGCCCGGCTGCGCTGCAGGCGCGGCGGCAGGAAGCTGTGCCCGGCATGGATGACCAGCGGGCGCGCGTCTGCCACCGCCGTTCCCGGCACGCCGCGCGCGGCATCACGCAGGTCGCTGACCAGCCCCGCCGACAGCCGCGCCGCCGCGCGAACCTTCGCCCGGTCCCAGGCGACGGCAAAGCGCGGGTCGGCCTTGCGCCGGCTGTAGGTCACGGTCTTGTCGATCCCGGCCGCCTCGGCGGCCATGCGCACATTGCCGCATCTGGACAATGCACGCAGAAACGCCGCCTGCCAGCGCGGCACGCGCTTGCTGGGTTTGGTCATGTTGGGGCTTTCGGTTTGTCGCGTACAGCGGCGTAATGTTCTCTTTTTGTACCAAAATCGTGGGATGTTGTCAAGAAAAAATCACGCATTGCGGTTATATGGGTTCAAATCAGGACGAGGCCGGTCGAAAACTGTTCTTATGATCTCGGAGCGTCACATCTAAATTGCTCAATTCCGTTGGCGTTCCAAGACGATGCCATTGATTTGCAAGTGTCACGACATCTGTCACTATGTCACTGACTGAGAGGTAGAATGGGTTTGCGCGGTTCACATTTGGCTTTGTCGGCAGTGTTATTCGCGGAAGCGCTCCTCGCAGAACCGGTGCAAGTTCGCCGCGGTCCAGTTCCGGTGTGGGTCACGCAATCTTCGCCAATGGCGGTACCTGACACAGTCGGCGGACCCTTATTTGTTCGCCGTCAGGATCAGCAGATCCATCTGAGCAATAAAGAACAGGCCCGGTACTTTGGATTTCGCATCAAGATCCTGCATTCGAATGCCCTTCAGCTCGGAAACATTTCCATCGCTTGGGATCCTCCGGCTGCCCCACCAATTGTCCACGAGATCAAGCTGTTTCGCGATGGGCAGGTCATCGATGTTCTGCAAAAGGCGTCGTTTGAAATCTTGCGCCGTGAGGATCAGCTGGAAGCGGCAAAGCTGGACGGAACTTTGACCGCGGTGCTTCGCGTCCCCGACCTTCGTGTGGGAGACGAGCTTGAAGTTGCCATTACGACTTATGCAGTCGATCCCACTCTTGGCAATCAACAGGCCGGCTTGCTGGCGCTCGCAAGCAGCCCCTCGCCGGGCCGATTTCATATCGGAATAAACTGGGACGAAGGCCAAAAGCCTAATCTCAAGATGACCGCCGATATGAAGGCGGCAATGCAGGGCGGAGAACGCTCGATCGATTTCCGGTTTGACAATCCGGCCTTGATTTCACCTCCAAAGGACGCGCCCGCGCGTTACCAGTGGCTTCGTGTGGTTGAATACAGTAATTTCCCTGACTGGGCGGCGATGTCGCGCCATTTCGCACCGCTGTATCTGAAAGCCGCGACACTTTCCGCCGGATCCGAAATCAAACGCGAAGCAAACCGTATCGCAGCCGCCCACGCCCTGCCCTACGCTCGCGCGAGCGCGGCTTTAAAGCTCGTTCAGCAAGATGTGCGTTACATCTACGTTGGTCTCAACGGCGGTAATCTGACGCCGGCATCAGCGGATGAAACCTGGCAACGCCGTTATGGCGATTGCAAGGGAAAAACCGCGCTGTTGCTGGCATTGCTTGCCGAACTGAAGATCGACGCAGAACCCGTTCTCGTCAATTCCAGTGGTAGCGACGATGGTCTCGACCAGCGTTTGCCAATCCCGCAATTGTTCGACCACGTACTCGTTCGCGCCCATATCGATGGCGCGACATATTGGCTTGACGGCACTCTCCCTCCGGTTGCCACGCCCAACTCAAAGCCTGTCTTCCCGTTCAATTGGGTCTTGCCGCTCACCATCAAGAGCAATGGGATCGAGAAACTGGAATGGCGACCAACCACAACACCTGACGACATCAATTTATTCGAAATTGATGCACGTGCCGGCTTCGACAAACCCGCGCGGATTATTTCAACGAGAATCCTGCGCGGGGTCGAAGGCCTCAAGCAGCAGTTGCAACTTTCTTCACTGACTGCCGGACAGATGCTGGAAGCATTCCGGCAGAATGCGATTGGTGATGTCTGGCAGGCGATTGACGATGTTCAGTGGCGATACGATCAAAACGCTCAAGCGAGCATCCTCACGATAAGTGGCACTGGCACGGCGAAATGGGACGACGATGGCGATGGTGAAAAATCGCTGACCCTCCCAGGGGGTGGATTCAGCCCTCCCGAGCGAAGAGTTCGTACCGCAGATGCGATCAACAGTGCATTGCCCTTTTACAGCAAGCCCGAATACTCATGTCATGTGACCACGGTGAGGTTGCCGAGTTCGACCCGCCCGCAACAATGGTCGTCCGGGGCGAGCTTTGACACCCACATCTTTGGCCGAAACTATTACCGTGCATGGGAAATGCGGGACGGTTCTATCCGAATGGTTCGTGGATCTCGCGTTGAGCAGACAGAGATCGATGCGGCGACCGCCGAACGCGATAACGCAAGGATCGCCAAGTTCGATAACAGCATGGGATTGATATACTATAAGCCAGCTGGTTTGAAATCGTCCGTTGGCCGTGGTGAGAAAGTGCCGGCTACCTATGATTTTGACTGGACGGCCGTTCAGGTTCCATGCGCGTTACCTGCTCCCACAAAATAGAAGTTACGATGGACATTTCGTAGCGGCGGCGTGCGCTGTTTTATGCGATGGTCGAATGTGTCCTACTACCGGCCCCGCAACGTGATCCGCGTTAGTTCGGCCCATTTGCCCAGCCTCAGCGCGCCGCCGGGCCAGATGCCGGTGCCATTGCCCACGTAGAGCGTCATCCCGCCGACCGCATATTTGCCCGAGACGAAGCCGCCATTGGCGCGTGCGACAAGGCGTTCGATGCCGATCGCGACCCCGCCATGGGTGTGCCCCGACAGTTGCAACGCCACGCCGGCTTCGGCCGATTGGCGGGCCTTCGCGGGTTGGTGGTCGAGCAGAATGATCGGGGCATGCGGCGGTACGCCCGCCAGCGCCTGGTCGAGGTCGGGAAGCGGCCGGTTGGCGCCGCGCGCGGACGGATCGGTCACGCCCGCGATCACGATCTTGTCGGCGCCGCGGGCGACGACGGCATGGCTATTGGTCAGCGCGCGCATGCCCAGCGACGCGAAATGCGCCATCCATCCATCGTAGCCGGAGAGATACTCGTGATTGCCGGGGCTGAGGTAGACACCGTCGCGCCCACGCAGGTCGCGTAGCGGTTCGACGTCCGCGCGCCGGTTGGCGACACTGCCGTCGATCACGTCGCCGGTCACGAGGACAAGGTCGACGTTCAGGGCGTTGGTCGCCTCCACCACGGCGGCGGTCCAGGCGCGCGGGAACAGGCGGCTGATGTGAAGGTCGGTCAGGTGGACGAGGGTATAGCCCTCGAACGCCCGGGGCAGGTTGGGGATGACCACTGTCACATCGCGCAGCGGCGGCACGCGAACCGCCTGCCAAACGCCGATACCGGTCAGGGCGAAGGCGATGATCGCGATGGCATAGCGCGCGTCGACCCAGATACCGTCGCCGGCCCCCGCGATCATCGCGGCAAGCCCGGCCACGTCGAGCGCGATCTGGAACAGCATGAGCAGCGGAATCGCCCAGAACGCCCAGTTGAATGCGGCCACGACGGGGCGCGGGAATTCGGGGGCGAACATCGATCCCGACGACAGCCGGCTCCAGTAATGGAACTGCGACGCGATCAGCAGGACGAGCGCGACCGCCGCCTGTGCGGCGACCGGCCATGGCAGCGGCCATAGCCACCGCGTGACGACGTAGAGCCAGGGCAGGGTGAAGATGAACTGGAACATGAGGGGCGTTGCTCCTCACATGGCGATGCGGAGAGCGGATGACCAGTCACCGGTCGTCAGAAAGTCGGTCACAAGCAAAGCTCGTGACCCGTCGGTCCGCGTTGAAACGCGGCCGGCCGGGGCAAACCCCTTTGAATATTCATATTTAGCCGACGGCTAAATATGAATGGGTTTGCCCTGCACCGCCATCGCCGCTTCCTTGATCGCTTCCGAATGCGTCGGGTGCGCGTGGCAGGTGTAGGCGATGTCCTCGCTGGTCGCGCCGAATTCCATGGCCTGTGCGACCTGGGCGATCATCGTGCCGGCGGGAACGGCGATGATCCAGGCGCCGAGCACGCGGTCGGTCTTGGCATCCGCGATCACCTTCACGAAGCCGTCGGGTTCGTGGTTGGTCTTGGCGCGGCTGTTGCCCGCCATCGGGAACTTGCCGACCTTCACCTCGCCCTTTTCCTTCGCCTGCTCCTCGGTCAGGCCGACGCCTGCGATCTCGGGCCAGGTATAGACGACGCTGGGGATGACGTCGTGGTTCACGATGCCGGTCAGCCCGGCGATATTCTCCGCGACCGCTATGCCCTCATCCTCGGCCTTGTGCGCGAGCATCGGTCCGGGGACGACGTCGCCGATCGCCCAGACGCCGGGGACGCTGGTGCGGAAGTCGTGGTCGATCTCGATCTGGCCGCGCTGGTTGGCGGTCAGGCCCGCCTTGTCGAGTGCCAGGCCATCGGTGTTGGGACGCCGGCCGATGGAGACGAGGACGCAATCGGCCTCGATCGTCTCGGCCGTGCCGCCCGCGGCGGGTTCGACGGTCAGGGTGGCTTTCTTGCCCTTCACCGTGACGCCGGTGACTTTCGTCGACAGCTTGAACTCGATCCCCTGTTTCTTGAAGATCTTGTTCGCTTCCTTGCGGATGTCTCCGTCCATGCCGGGCAGGATCTGGTCGAGGAATTCGACGACCGTGACCTTCGCGCCCAGTCGGCGCCAGACGCTGCCGAGTTCGAGGCCGATCACGCCGCCGCCGATGACGACCATGTGGCCGGGGACCTTCGCAAGTTCGAGCGCGCCGGTCGAATCGACCACGACCTGCTTGTCATTGTCGACCTCGACGCCGGGGAGCGGGGTGACGCTGGAGCCGGTCGCGATGACGACGTTCTTCGCGGTGTAGTTCTTGCCGGCGACCGCGACGGTGTTCGCGTCGACGAAGCTGCCGAGGCCCTTCAGCCACTCGACCTTGTTCTTCTTGAACAGGAACGCGATGCCGCCAGTCAGGCCCTTCACCGCGTCGACGCGCTGCGCGTGCATGGCGGGAAGGTCGAGCTCCGGCTTCACCTTGATCCCGAGTTTCGCGAAGGTGCCGTTGGCGGCCGCGTCGAAATATTCCGACGCGTGCAGCATCGCCTTCGACGGGATGCAGCCGACGTTGAGGCAGGTGCCGCCCAGCGTCTC
>JAZKBQ010000021.1:0-46852 GCA_040388515.1 Pseudomonadota bacterium
ACGCGCTGGTCGCGGGGCAGCCATAGGCCATCGCCTCCATGATCAGCGCGGCTTCGAGCCTTCCGAGGCCGATGCCGCCCGATTCCTCCGAAACATAGATTGCGCCGAAGCCGAGTTCGCCGACGGCTTTCCAGACGTCGACAGGGTAATGGTTCTTCTCGTCCCACTCCGCCGCGAAGGGCGTGATGCGGTCGGCGGTAAATTTGCGCGCGAGATCCTGGATCTCGCGCTGGTCGTCGGTGAGGTCGAACTGGTTGGTCATCATTGTTCCCAGGAGAAGATCGTACGCAGCTTGCAGCCTTTCGGATCGTTCTCGTCACCGAAAGACTCTTCGAACAGAGCCACTCGATCGATTGCCGCCAACTGCTCGCGAGTCAAAGGCTTCGGGGGACGAGAAATAGGCGGCGCCGTGTTTGCCGTTCCAGATGGCAACACGATATTTTCCGTCATCGCGCCTCTGTTGGAACCGATAGTGCCTTTTACTGGTCAGGCCTGGCAACATTCGCCCCTTTGGACGGCCTGCCCAACCGATGCCGTACACATCGAGAGTCCCGAACGGCCCTTCCCAGCGAAACGATCCTCCGTGAATTCCACCGTCCAAAGTGACGATCTTCTCGCCAGCAACGAGATCGATAATCGGAGAATAACCGCAAAAGCGCCCCGGCCCTTCCAGTTCACCAGCAACAGCCCCCGTCGATATCAGCGAAGCTGCGATCATGACGGAGGCGATGCGGATGGCCATGTTCCGTTTATCCCATCGTCGGGATGACGAACGCATTCCCGCCGTCCGGCGAACCGTCGGGCCAGCGCTGGGTGATCGTCTTGACCTTGGTCCAGAACTTCACGCCTTCCATGCCGTGCTGGTTGGTGTCGCCGAAGCCGCTGCGTTTCCACCCGCCGAAGGTGTGGTAGGCGACCGGCACCGGGATCGGCACGTTGATGCCGACCATGCCCACGTTCACGCGCGCCGCGAATTCACGGGCGGCGTGGCCGTTGCGGGTGAAGATCGCGACGCCGTTGCCGTACTGATGCTCGCTCGGCAGGCGGAGTGCGGTTTCGAAGTCGGGCGCGCGGACGATCTGCAGCACAGGACCGAAAATCTCTTCCTTGTAGCTTTCCATGTCGGTCGTGACATGGTCGAACAGGCTAGGTCCGATGAAGAAGCCCTCTTCATGGCCCTGCAGCGTGAAGCCTCTGCCGTCGACGACCAGTTCAGCGCCCTCGTCGACACCCTTCTGGATCCAGCCCTCGACACGCGCCTTGTGGGCCGCATTCACAACCGGGCCATAGTGCGCGTCATTGTCGGTCGATACGCCCACGCGCAGCTTCTCGATCGCGGGAAGCAGCTTTTCCTTGAGCGCCTCTGCCGTCTTGTCGCCGACCGGCACGACGACCGGCAGCGCCATGCAGCGCTCGCCCGCCGAACCGAATGCCGCGCCCGACAGGTCGTTCACGACCTGGTCGAGATCGGCGTCGGGCATGACGATGCCGTGGTTCTTGGCGCCGCCCATTGCCTGCACGCGCTTTCCGGCGGCGACGCCGCGCTGGTACACGTAATGCGCGATGTCGGACGATCCGACGAAGCTGATCGCACCGATCGCAGGGTGGTCAAGGATGGCGTCGACCATTTCCTTGTCGCCGTGCACGACCTGGCAGATGCCCTGCGGCAGGCCGGCCTCGAGGAACAGTTCGGCGAGGCGCACAGGCACCGAGGGATCGCGCTCGCTGGGCTTGATGATGAAGGCATTGCCGGTCGCGATCGCGACGCCCGACATCCACAGCGGGATCATCGCCGGGAAGTTGAACGGAGTGATGCCGGCACCAATGCCGATCGGCTGGCGCATCGAATAAACGTCGATGCCTGGACCGGCACCCTGCGTGTACTCGCCTTTCAGCACATGCGGGATACCGCAGCAGAACTCGATAACTTCAAGTCCGCGCTGGATGTCGCCCTTCGAATCCGCGATCACCTTGCCGTGCTCGGACGACAGCAGGTGCGCCAGTTCGTCCATGTTCGCCTCGACCAGCCGCTTGAACTCGAACATCACGCGCGCGCGGCGCTGCGGATTTGTCGCGGCCCACAGCGGTTGCGCCTTCAGCGCTGCCTGCACGACGATGTCGAGCAATGCCGCATCGCCAAGGCCCACGCGCGCCTGCACGGCACCGGTGTTGGGATTGTAGACATCGCCGAAGCGGATCGACGGCGCGGTCGCGCCGTGAGTGAGGTGGTCGATCTGACGCATGGTCGGGTATCCTCTTGTTCCTGAAGTCCGCGATGGCAGGCGCGTCCGAGTCAGGCAAGCGATGGACTTGCAGTTCGATCCTGCATATTTGCAGCTCTATGGACTGGGGAAAGCTGCAAAATTTCATTGCCATCGTCCGCGCGGGCAGTCTTGAACGGGCGGCACGCGCGCTGTCCGTCGATGCGACAACAGTCGGGCGACAGCTTCGCGCGCTGGAACGCGACATGCAGACGACGCTGTTCGAACGGTCGCGCGAAGGCATGGTCCCGACCGCCGACGGGCGGCAATTGCTGAGCGTCGCCGAGGAGATGGAGCGTGCCGCCGCCGGGCTGGAAACCCGGCACGTCAGCGGCTCGCCCGTCACCGGTGTCGTCCGTGTGAGTACGACCGAAGGGTTCGGCACGCGGTTCGTGGCGCCGCGGATCGCGGCTTTCTCAGGGAGATACCCCGGCATCACGCTAGACCTGTTCGCCAGCAGCGGCTTCCTCAATCCCTCCCGCCGTGAAGCCGATGTGGCGATCCTGCTCGCACAGCCGCGCAAGGGGCCGCTGCGCACGCGTCGCCTGACCGACTATACCCTCGGCCTTTATGCTCCTGCCGGCGCGAATCACACCGCCCTGCCCCTGATCAGCTATATTCCCGATTTCCTTTACGCGCCCGAACTCGACTATTTGTCGGACGTGGCGCCCAACCGCGCACCGCAGCTTCGTTCCTCGAGCATCGCAGCACAGGCACAGATGATTGCGGGCGGCGCGGGCGTCGGCGTCCTCCCCTGCTTCCTTGCCGATCCCGATCCGGCGATGGTCCGCATCCGGCGCGAGGTCGCGATCCGCCGCACCTTCTGGCTGGCCGTCCACCAGGAAATCGCCGCCATCCCCCGCGTACGCGCGTTCGTGGACTGGATCGTCGGCGCGACGACCGAAGCGCAACCTTTATTGCGCGGGCAGCAATAGGCACGGCAGGGTGACACCCTATATGAGCCGGGAACCAGAGGAGACCCGCCCATGACCCGCACCATCGCCGGACGCGCCGTAAATCCCATCGGCCTTGGCTGCATGTCGCTGAGCTGGGCCTATGGAGTGCCGCCGTCGGAACAGGATGGCGCACGGTTGCTCCACCGGGCGCTCGACGTGGGGTACAATCACCTCGACACGGCGCGGATCTATGGCGTCGGCAAAAACGAGACGCTGATCGGCGAGACGCTGAAAGGGCGGCGCAACGAATTCTTCCTGGCGTCGAAGACGGGCATCTTCGTCGAAGGCGACGGCCGCCGCATAGACTGCCGCCCGGAGATGATCCGCGGAGCGCTCGAAGAAAGCCTGCGCCTGCTCCAGACCGATCACATCGATCTCTATTATCTCCACCGCCGCGACTTCAACACGCCGATCGAGGATTCGGTCGGTGAACTGGCGCGCGCGGTGGAGGCCGGCAAGATCGGCAGCATCGGCCTGTCCGAAATGTCGGCGGACACGTTGCGAAAGGCGGCGGCCGTTCACCCGATCGCGGCGATGCAGACCGAATATTCGCCGCTCACGCGCAATCCCGAAATCGCGGTGCTCGAGGCTTGCCGGGAGTTGGGAACGACTTTCGTCGCTTTCTCGCCCGTTGGACGCGGCGCCCTGTGTGGAACCCTGCGCGATCCTTCTTCGCTGCCCGACGGCGATTTGCGGCGGACACTGCCGCGTTTGATGGGCGACAACTGGGTGCGCAACCTCGGCATGATCGACGCATTTGCCGCGATCGCCGGAACCGCGGGCGTCACGCCCGCACAGCTCGCGCTTGGCTGGCTGCTCGCGAAGGGCGACCACATCGTGGCGATCCCCGGCACCAGCAGCATCGCACACTTGGAAGAGAACATCGCGCGTTCGGACTGGCTTCCGGACGGCGAGACCGTCGACCGGGTCGATGCGCTCCTCAACGAGCACACCGTCGCCGGTCCGCGCTATCCAGAGGCGATGCAGCGGTCGATCGACACCGAAGAGTTCGCCTGACGCGGCGACGCGCACCTGCGCAAAACCGAATTTTTTCGCTCTAGTGCTTGACTCGATATTTCTAAGATATATCTTGAGTGCACATAAAGGAGACTCGAATGTATTTTCATAAACACTGCGGCCGTGGCCGCGCTTCGGCCTTTCCGGCCTTCGCAATGGGCTTTGCCATGGGTGGCCGCGCCGGGCGGCATGGCTGGGGCGGACGCCACGGAGACGGGGGACGGCGGCGCATGTTCGACCGGTCCGAACTTCACCTCGTCCTGCTGAAGCTCATCGCCGATCAGCCGCGCCATGGGTACGACCTGATCCGCGCGATCGAGGAACTGACCGGCGGCGCCTATGCCCCCAGCCCCGGGGTCGTTTATCCGTCGATCACCATGTTGCAGGACATGGGGCACATCGCCGAAACCGACGCCAGCGGCACGCGACGCGCTTTCGCGATCACCGATGAGGGCAAGGCCTATCTCGCCGAGCGCGAGGCCGAGGTCACGGAATTACTTGGCCGTCTGGAAGCACTGGCGAAGGAACGCGGCAAGACCGACGGCGCGCCGATCCGCCGCGCCATGGGCAACCTGCGCACCGTGTTGGAACATCGCCTGTCGCGTGACGACAGCGATTCCGAACTGATGCACCAGACCGCGGCGCTGCTGGACGAGGTCGCGCAAAAGATCGAACGGCTCTGATGGCGGTCAGCAGCACGGCCATGGTGCCCACTCTTAGCGGCAGCAAATACCTGCAGCAGTTGTGCAAGCACTGGGCACACAACCTTGCCGTCGATTTTACGCCCGAGCGCGGGACCGTCACCTTTCCCCATGATGCACGCGGTGCATCATGGGCGGGCGATGGCGTGGCGACGATGATTGCACATCCCGACGCCCTCGAGTGCCGCATCGACGCAAGCGAACCCGGCCAGTTGGACGGGTTGAAAGGGGCACTCGCCCGCCATCTCGATCGCTTCGCTTTTCGGGAAGTGCCGCTTGTCTTCGACTGGCGGGACGCCTGACCTAGCCGAAAGCTCCGGCAGTCCTGAGTTCATTCAGCCGCCGGGTATCATATCCCAGGCCGGTCAGGATGGCGTTTGCGTCTCGACCGGCTTCCGGTGCCGCCACCGGCAACGCTGTCGGCGTCTCCGAATAGCGCGGTGCCGGCGCCGGCTGTATTACCCCGCCGACTTCCACGAATGTCCCGCGCGCCAGATTATGCGGGTGCTGGGGCGCCTCGCCCATGGACAGGACGGGGGCAAAGCAGACGTCGGTCGTTTCCATTAGCGCACACCATGCATGACGCGGTTTCGACCGGAAGATCTCGGTGAGCCTTGCCTTGAGATGCGGCCAGGCAGCCTTGTCATGCTGCGCATCGAAAGCGAGGTCGTCGGCAACCCCGGCGTGCTGGCGCAACACGGCGTAGAATTGCGGCTCGATCGATCCGATCGATATCCATTTGCCGTCGGCACATTCGTAGGTGTCATAGAAATGGGCCGCGCCGTCGAGAATGTTGGTGCCCGGCGCATCGCGATTGATCCCGGCGGCAAGGAAGTGCCAGCTCATGGCGGCGAGCAGTGCCGATCCATCGGTCATGGCGCAGTCGATCACCTGCCCCTTCCCGCCCATCTTTACCGACAGCAGCGCGCTGACCATGCCGAACGCGAGCATCATCGCGCCACCGCCGAAGTCGCCGACATAGTTGACGGGCGGCACGGGCCGCTCCCCTTCGCGCCCGATCGTATGAAGCACGCCCGACAGCGCGATATAGTTGATGTCGTGGCCCGCCGCCTGCGCATAGGGCCCGTACTGGCCCCAGCCGGTCATTCGCCCGTAAACGAGCGCGGAATTCTCGGCGAGCAGCACGTCAGGGCCAAGTCCCATGCGTTCCATGACGCCCGGCCGGTATCCCTCGATCAGGCCGTCGGCCGTTCGGCATAAATCCTTGGCGACCGCGACACCCTCCGCGGTCTTGGTATCCAGCACGATCGACTTGCGGTTGCGCGCCAGCGCGTCACGCGGATCTAGCCGCCCGCCCGGCCGTTCGATGCGGATAACGTCCGCACCATGATCGGCGAGCATCATGCCGCAGAAAGGCCCCGGACCGAGCCCTGCGAATTCGATGATCCTTATTCCGTCGAGCGGACCGGCCATATGTCTCTCCTGTACCGGCCTACCCTGACGGGTTGCGCGATAACCACAAGCCTCGCTCGCAGCCCCTGTCGGGAGCTGCGTTCAAGATTTTGAAAAGACATCAGAAAAATGGTGGGCGTGGCAAGGATTGAACTTGCGACCCCTGCGATGTCAACACAGTGCTCTACCACTGAGCTACACGCCCACACCGGGGTAAGGCGACGCCCCCTAGCGCCCCCTTTTGCAGGACGCAACCCGCCTAAAGCGAATCCGCGTTCGGTCCCGCGAACAGGCGGTCGACCTCGAGCACCAGGTCGCGCAGGTGGAACGGCTTCGACAAGACCTTTGCCTGCGGCATCGCTTCGCCCGCGCGCAGGGTAACCGCCGAAAATCCGGTGATGAACATGACCCGCATTTCAGGAGCGAGCACCGACACTTTCTGCGCCAGTTCGATACCGTCCATTTCGGGCATGACGATATCCGTCAGGAGCAAGTCGTAGGGCTCGCCCTTTTCGACTTCCTCCAGCGCCGCCGTACCGCGATCCACTGCATGCACGGCGTAGCCCGAACGCTGAAGCGCACGCGCCAGGTAGTCGCGCATGACATCATCGTCTTCGGCAAGCAGGATTCGGATCATCGGCGTCATAGTGTCCCGGCATCGACACCTGATGGCCGATGCGGCGCGACTATGCCTGTGCCGGTTAAGATTTTCCAGTGTTCGGCGGCGGTGTTTGCGATAATTGTGGTTTACGATGCATCCCGCATACGATCTTTACTGCGCGAAGAACCCCGGCCCGGTCTGCATTGCGGTGCCCCATGGCGGACGGGACTATCCCGCTGACATCACGCCTGTCCTTGCCATGCCCCTGGCCCGCGCCCGCGGCATCGAGGATCGCTATGTCGACGTGCTTGCCGATGAAGCGATCGCGCGCGGGCATTGCACGCTGGTCGCCCGCACGCCCCGGCTGCTCATCGATCTCAATCGTGCCGAAACCGATATCGATCCGGCCACGGTCGAGGGCTGCATGGTGCATGGCGCCCGGCCGACATACCGCGCGCGTGGCGGGTTAGGGTTGATTCCCGACCGGTTGCCCGGCGCCGGCCCGCTATGGCGTCGGCGCGTCGACATGGCGACGCTGGCCGACCGGATCGCGAAAGTCCATCGTCCCTATCATGCCGCGTTGGCGAAGTGCATTGGCTCGGCCCAGCGTGTCCATGGTCACGCGATCATGATCGACCTGCATTCGATGCCGCCGCTGACGGGGCACAATGCCGCGGACGTCGTCATCGGCGACCTGAATGGGATCACCGCAGCCCCGGAAATCGTGGATGCCGCACAGGCACTGTTCGAAAGCAACGGCTTACGCGTCGCGCGCAACATTCCTTACGCCGGCGGATATGTACTGGAACGCCATGCCCGTCCGCTTGCGCAGGTGCATGCGATTCAGATCGAAATCGACCGGCGCCTGTACCTGGATAGCCGGCTGGATACGCCCGGGCCGGGCGTCGCACGGCTGGCCGACATCATCGCGGATTTGGCCGATATGTTGACAACGCTGCGCCCCGAAAGCGCTCTTGCCATCGCTGCTGAATAAAGCGCCACCGCGTGCGTCGCACGCGGTGGCCAGGTTCAGGGAGGAGACACGGTATTGGCGAACCAATCACCGTGCCGACCGGGCGCGAAAGGGGGGACGCGCCGCCGGTCACCATGAACATAGGACGAGTCGGTTACAGCTTCAAGGCTTTCACATTGAAACCTATCAGGCGGCGGCTACCCCCGGCGTGCGTCCCTGCGCCATCTGGCGGCCGAAAATGTCGCGCATCAACGGCAGGGAGAACAGGTGTGCGTGAATCAGCGGCAACATGCCCGACTGCATCATCTTGCGCAGCACGTCGCCACGCAGGTCGCGCAGCTTCGTTTCGTCGACCATCTGGAACCCGCGATAGATGAACGGCTGTTCCTGGCCGTCGACCTGGATCGAAACCTCGCCCTCCATGAGCAGGTTATGCTCGAGGAGTTCGGCCATGAACTGGCCCGTCTTCATTCCGGACTGCTCGAATTCCTCGCAGAACCCCATGATCCGCGTGAGCGCGGGCGTCCGCTCAACGCCCTCGATGAACAGCTCTTCGCCGGTCTCGAACGCGCCGATGGCCTTGCTGGTCGGATCGAAGCAGAGCGACAGATCTTCCGAATCCGGGCGCAGCTTGGCGAGCAGGAACGGGTAACGGCGGAGATAAGCCGGCAGGTAGATGGGCTCGTTGACCTTGCCATCTTCGCCGACGAAGGTGTTCACCCCTTCGTTAAGACCCATCAGCGCCAATGGTACGGGATTGTCGCCCGCCGAAAACACGATCGGGAAATGGCGCTGCACCATCGCAAATTCGTCGACGGTCACAGGTATGGCGTGCTGCGTCGCCAAGAAACCGACGTCCGACATTTCGGCGATGCGCCATTTGGCATGTTCGACCGACGACAAGGGCATCAGGTCGTTGTACAGGAGCGGCAGGTTTGCGTTCTGGGGGGCCTGGCTGGCCATTTAGTCTCTCCGGATTGTCGGGAAAAAGTTGCGCAGCGCCCTATGGCGCGACGCGCTTCAACGCAAGGTCAGACCAGCTTTCCGGGATTCATCAGGTTACGGGGATCGAGCGCAGCCTTGATCGCCCGCAGCACGCCCATGCGCACCGGGTCGGACAAGCGGGCGAGTTCTTCGCGCTTCATCTGCCCGATACCATGTTCCGCGGAGATCGATCCGCCTGCGGCAGTGACCAGGTCGTGCACCATCCGGCTCGCCACATAGCCGGCCTCGGCGCGCCAGGTTTCGGCATCGGCTCCTTGGGGTGCGCGGACGTGGAAATGAACATTGCCGTCGCCCAGATGCCCGAACGAGCTGGCCGTCGTGCCCGGGAAGGCCAGTTCTATCGTCCGGGCCGCGTCGGTCATGAAACGGGGCATCGCATCGACGGCGACCGAAATATCGTGCTGTATCGCCGGTCCCGCAGCGCGATTTGCCCCCGGCACCGATTCGCGCAGCCGCCAGAACGCCTCGGCCTGCACCTCGTTTGCCGCGATCGCGGCGTCGCGCAGCAATCCGTCTTGATAACCCTCGGCGACGAGCGTCTCCAGTTCGGCCACCGCGTCTTTATCGGCGGTGAGTTCGACGAGCACCATCCACGGATGGGCATCCGCAAGCGGCGCGCGCGCGCCGGGGATATGGCGAAGCACGAGCGCCATCGAGTCGGCCGGCACCAGTTCGAAACTTTCGATGCCGTCCGTTCTGCCCTGAAAACGCCGCAGCAAGACAAGTGCTGCATCCGGATCATCGACGCCGATCCACGCCACCGCTCTGTCGCCGACCGCCGGGAAGAGCTTAAGCGATGCGGCGGTCACTATGCCCAATGTTCCTTCGGCGCCGATCAGCAGCTGGTTGATATCGTAACCGCGATTGTCCTTCTTCAGAGCGCTGAGCCCGTTCCAGACACCCCCCGCTCCCTGTCCGTTCGGAGGCAGCACCGCTTCGACGCCGTGCACCAGCGCGCGCATCGTGCCGAAGCGCAGCACTTGGGTACCGCCGGCATTCGTCGATACGAGGCCGCCGATCGTCGCCGACCCCTTGGCGGCCAGACTCAGCGGAAACCGCATGCCATTCTCCGCCGCAATGTCATGAAGATCGGAGAGGATGACGCCCGCCTCGACCACCGCGATTCCCGCAGCGACGTCGAGGTGGCGAATCCGGTTCATCCTGCGAAGCGACAGGATCAATTCATTTCCGCTGTCGTCGGGCGTGGCGCCACCGACCATGCCGGTGTTTCCACCCTGCGGCACGAGCGGCACGCCGTGTTCTGCAGAAAGCGCCATGACCGCCGCGACTTCTTCCGTCGTCGATGGGGACAGGATTGCAGCGGATCGTCCGTGATATCGCCCACGCCAATCGGTCAGCCATGGCGAAACATCGCCCGCCTCATCGACAACGCCCTTGGCGCCCAGCAATTTGCGCGCTTCCGCAATCATCTTATCGACTTGTGACGCGGCCAAGATTAATCGCCTGTTCAACCCATAGGATGCAACGCAATCGCCGAATGAGAACGCTCGCGTGAGTATCCTTGCCTACGTTTTGATCGGCGTTGCGACAAGCATGACGCCGATGTCGTCGGCTGCCGAATCGGCGTCGCGCGATATCGACGAGGTCGAATTCGCCCAGCTGACCATTCGCCAGCGAATCATCGTGCGCGTCCCGGCGATGACCGTTCGTACGCCGCCCGTTCCCCTGCCCGCGCCAATCGTGTGGAAAGAAGTGAAGGGTCCCAAGTGCATCATCGTCAACCAGCTTGCCGGCGCGGCCATCACGAAATCGGATTCGGTCGATCTCTTCCTGCGTGGCGGACGGCGGTTGCGGGCGCAACTCGACGATAATTGCCCTGCCCTTGACTATTATGGCGGCTTCTACCTCGCACCCACCAAGGATGGGCAGGTGTGTGGCGGCAGGGACACGATTCATGCCCGATCGGGCGGAAAATGCCTCATCGACCGGTTCAGGGAACTGATCCCAAAGCGCTAAGGCCGAATCGCTTCGCCTTTTCCTTGACTTTCGGCGGGCCGCGCCCACAGCGCGCGGCATGAACTTTGCCGATCTGGGCCTGTCCGACGAACTGCTGCGTGCGGTAAACGAAAGCGGCTATTCCGAACCGACGCCGATCCAGCAGCAGGCGATCCCGAGCGTGCTGATGATGCGCGACCTGATCGGCATCGCCCAGACCGGCACCGGCAAGACGGCATCGTTCGTGCTGCCGATGATCGACATCCTGGCCGAAGGGCGCGCGCGGGCCCGCATGCCGCGCTCGCTGATCCTTGAGCCGACGCGCGAACTGGCGGCGCAGGTCGCCGAGAATTTCGAGAAATACGGCAAGTACCACAAACTCTCGATGGCGCTGCTTATCGGCGGTGTTCAGATGGGCGACCAGGTCAAGGCGCTGGAAAAGGGCGTCGACGTGCTGATCGCGACGCCAGGACGCCTGATGGATCTGTTCGGACGCGGCAAGATCATGCTCAACGGCTGTTCGCTGCTGGTGATCGACGAGGCGGATCGCATGCTCGACATGGGATTCATTCCCGATATCGAGGAAATCTGCACCAAGCTGCCCACGAACCGGCAGACCCTGCTGTTCTCGGCAACCATGCCGCCGGTCATCAAGAAATTGGCCGACAAGTTCCTGAGCAACCCGAAGCAGATCGAAGTCGCCCGGCCCGCGAGCACCAATACGCAGATCGAGGCACGGCTGGTCGAATGCACGTCGCGCAACAAGAAGGACGTGCTGATCGACCTGCTATCGGCCGAAGATGTCCGCACCGCTATTATCTTTTCGAACCGCAAGACGACGGTGCGCGAACTGTCGCAAAGCCTGTCGCGCAAGGGCTTCAAGGCGGGCCAGATCCAGGGCGACATGGACCAGAGCGAGCGCATTCGCGAACTCGACCGGTTCAAGAGCGGAGATATCACCGTTCTGGTTGCATCGGACGTCGCGGCCCGCGGGCTCGACGTGAAGGGCGTCAGCCATGTCTTCAATTACGACGTGCCATGGCATCCGGATGACTATGTCCACCGCATCGGCCGCACCGGTCGCGCAGGCGCGACGGGCAAGGCATTCACGCTGGCAACACCCGACGACGCCGAAGCGGTCGCGAACATCGAAAAGCTGACCGGTACGAAAATCGAGCGCGTCGCGACCAAGGGCAAGGCTGCGGCCGAACCGGCGGTTGAAGAGAAGCCGAAGCGCAGCCGCGCCAAGGCCGAGCCGAAACCCGCCGAACCCAAGGGCGATGTACGTCCTGCGAAAGCGGTACCTGCGCCACGTCCCGAACGAGCTGCAAAACCTGCGCCTCGCCCTGCCCCGGTCCGTTCAGCGGCCGACGAGGACGACGATGGGTGGAACGGCCCGCTGCCCGGCTTCCTGAGCGTTAAACTCGGCAGCTGACGGGTTCGTCAGGCGGCCGCGCGGTTCGCCGTATTGGCGCGCATCATCGCAACGAACGGCAGGACGTCCTCGTCCTCGTCGTGCCCTGCGAAAACGGCCGCACTGTTTTGGACGAAAGCCCGGCTTTCCCCTGCGCTGGCGCTCGCGCGCTTGGCGCGTTCGCTCATCATCGCTTCCGGGTCGATCGCCTCATCGAACTTCACGCCGAAACAATTGTCCTTGGCCCAGACGATCTGTCCGGAAAGCTGCCCGAGGTGGCGGATCGACAGTTTGACCGGTCCCGACAGGTCCGTGCCCATCGGAGCGACGATCATCAGCCCGCCCGCGGAAATATTGATGACGCGGACCCAGACGTGTTCTTCCGAACCATCCGTCGAAACCTCTGCCCGCAGCACGACGCTGTAGCGTTTTTCGGTCGCTGCATAGCCGACGGCTTCGGGCGCATCCGGCGATCGCACCAGCTTCATCATGGTCCTTGTCCCCCTCGCCGCAGACAAATGCCTGCGTCTCGACAGGGTTATCGACGCGGTAAGGTTAAATTTTAGTCATTTCGGTTCGAATTTATCACAGCCGAAACGAGTGCCCCGCCGCGCATTAGGCGCTAACACGATCCCCATGCCCTTTTTTCCGGCCCCCTGGCGCTCCGAAGCGCACGCGCTGATGGCGCTCGCGATGCCGCTCATCCTGGGCAATCTGGCGCAGTCGATGATCTATGCGACCGATCTTGTGCTGCTGGGACGGCTGAGCGCCGACGCGCTCGCTGCGGGTTCGCTGGCGGTCAACATCTATGGCCCGTTCCTGATGTTCGGGACCGGACTGCTGTCGGCACTCGCGCCGATGATCGCGACCGAGCGTGGACGAAAAAAGCATTCGGTACGCGATGTCCGCCGGTCCGTGCGGCAAGGCTTGTGGGTCGGTGCCGCGATCACCATCCCCAGCTGGCTGATCCTGTGGCACGGTGAGGAGATCCTGGTCGCCTTCGGGCAGGAACCTGCGCTTGCTGCGCAGGGCGGCCTGTTCCTGCAGATCGTGATGTGGAGCCTGCCCGCCTATTTCATCCATCTGGCGTTGCGCTTCTATATCTCGGCGATGGAGCGCGCATTCGTCGTGTTCATCGTGCTGTTCGCGACCGTATTCGTGAATGCCATCGCCAGCTGGGCGTTGATCTTCGGTCGGCTCGGCATGCCCGCGATGGGCTTTGCCGGTGCGCCGCTGGGCAGCCTGATCTCGACCGTTTTCCTGTGCCTCGGCCTCGTCCTTGCGATCGTGACCAGCCGGCATTTTCGCCGCTATCACCTGTTCGGCCGCTGGTGGCGCAGCGACTGGCAACGCTTTGCCGCGATCTGGAAACTGGGGCTGCCAATCGCAATCATGATCATACTGGAAATCGGCGTGTTCAACGCGGCGGTTTTCGTGATGGGGATGATCGACCGCACGTCGCTGGCGGCGCACGCAATCGCCATCCAGATTGCCGCCTTTGCTTTTATGGTGCCGATGGGCGTCGGTCAGGCCGCGACCGTGCGGGTTGGACTGGGCGTGGGCATGGGCGACCGTGAGCGGATCACGCGAGCGGGCTGGCTGGCATTCATCATCGGCGTCGGGTTCATGTGCACGACCGCGCTGACCCTGCTGCTGTTTCCCCGTGCCCTCGTCGGTATTTTCCTCGACCTCGCCGATCCGGCGAACGCAGCGATTATCGCGACTGCCGTGTCTTTCCTCGCAGTGGCAGCGCTATTCCAGATCGTCGACGGTGCGCAGGTCGTGGGTGCCGGCGTCTTGCGCGGCCTGCACGATACGCGCTGGCCGATGATCTACGCCGTAATCGGCTATTGGGTCATCGGTGCCGGTATCGGGATCACGCTCGCCTTTCCGCTTAACATGCGCGGCGTCGGGATCTGGCTGGGGCTGGCGAGCGGGCTGGCGGTCGTCGCGGTGCTCGTCCTGATCCGCTGGATCAATCGCGAGAAACTGGGTCTTGTCCTCGATACCGCGCCCGAAATGCATTAGCCCAGTCGGTCAAACCACCCGTTGCGATGGCGTCGCGCAACCCGGCCATAACCTGCTGGTAAAACCAGAGATTATGTTCGGTCATCAGCATCGCGCCGAGCATTTCGCCGGACCGGACGAGGTGATGAAGATACGCCTTGCTCCATTCGGCGACCGGCGATTCCGGGTCGAGCGGCGTCAGGTCCTCGGCGAACTTCGCGTTGCGGATGTTGATCGGCCCATCCCAAGTGAAAGCCTGGCCATTGCGCCCTGATCGGGTCGGCAGCACGCAATCGAACATATCGATGCCACGCTCGACCGCGCCGACGATGTCATCCGGCTTGCCCACGCCCATCAGGTAGCGGGGCTTGTCCGCGGGCAACATCGGCACTGCGAAGTCGAGCACGCGGAACATCTCTCCCTGCCCCTCGCCTACCGCTAAACCCCCGACGGCATATCCATCGAAACCGATGTCGGTCAGTGCCGCGGTGGATACTGCGCGCAGGTCTTCGAACATCGATCCCTGCTGGATGCCGAACAGTGCCGCGTTGTTCGTCAACGCGTCGCGCGAGCGGCGTGCCCAGCGCATCGACCGCTCCATCGACGCCTTTGCCACCTCGTGCGTCGCGGGAAACGGCGTGCATTCATCGAACGCCATGACGATGTCGGCGCCGATCGCCGTCTGTATTTCCATCGAGCGTTCGGGGCTTAGCATATGCCGCGACCCGTCGAGGTGCGATTTGAACGCGACGCCCTCTTCGCTCTTGGTCGTCAAGTCGCCGAGCGACATGACCTGGTATCCGCCACTGTCCGTCAGGATCGGCCGGTCCCATTTCATCCAAGCGTGCAGCCCGCCCAGTCGTGCCAGCCGCTCGGCGCCCGGACGCAGCATCAGGTGGTACGTGTTGCCAAGGATGATATCCGCGCCCGACGCGCGCACATCGGCGGGTTTCATGCCCTTGACCGTCCCCGCGGTACCCACGGGCATGAATGCGGGTGTGCGGATCTCGCCGCGCGGGGTCGTGATCGTACCGGTGCGGGCGAGGCCGTCGATTTTAGAAATTTGGAAGGAAAGCGGAGACGTCATCGCCGTTCCGTCGAGCCACTCGGAAGCACTGTCAATGGCGCGTGGTATCAGGGGCGGAGTTCAGCGCGCTTCTTGCCCGGTGCCTGGTTGTTGACCGCCACCTCGACACCCTTGCCGGTGTTTTCGATCGGCTTGTCGGCGTAGACCCGCATGGGCGCGGCAGGCTCTTCGTATCCGAGCAGGTAGACGACGAGCACCTTGACCAGCGATTTCGATTCCGGCGCGTAGTTGCGAACCGTCTGGGCGAGCGCCGGTTGGCCGATCAAGAGCAGCGCGGCGAACGCCAGTCGCTTCACGGCCGCTTCCTTTCGGCACCGAAGATCGCGGAGGCGGCGATGCTGACCAGCAGCGACAGCGCGATGACCATCGTCATCGCCTGTGCGACAAGCTGTTCGGTCAGCTTACCAAAATAATAATCCATTCCAAGCAGTTGTACCGCAACGTTGAAGCGCAGGCGGATGCTGGCGTAAATCGACAGGATCGCGAAGAACGCACAGGCGATCGTCACGAACAGGAACCGCCGGGACAAGGCGCGCTTGGCCCGTTCGCGCGCAAGGACGCCCAGGCCGACGAGTACTGCAACCGCAATAGCTGCAAGATCTTTGGACAAGTCGCCCAGCACTTTTGCCGCTTCGTGCAGATCGGCGGCCGAAGCGGAAGTTCCTGGCGAAATGCCCTGCCAGCCGAAGATAACCGGCGCCGTCATGACGATGACCAGCGGCAGGACCGCCACCAGCGCGACGCGCGTCAGCCGCGCGTCCAGCAGGCGCCGGACGCCAGTTTTTTTCCTGATTGTGCCTGACCCCCGCCGCGCCATGGTACACAGCGTATCAGCCACGTTTCAGGGCAGCAACAGACTCGCATCGCCATAGCTGTAGAAGCGGTATTCCTGCGCAATCGCATGCGCATAGGCCGCCTGCATCGTGTCGCGGCCCATCAGTGCCGACACCAGCATGAACAGCGTCGATTTCGGCAAATGGAAATTGGTGATCAGCCCGTCGACCGCGCGGAAGCGATAACCGGGCGTGATGAAGATCGCTGTGTCGCCCTCGAATGGTTCGATCATGCCGTCGTCGCGAGCCGCGCTTTCCAGCAGGCGCAAGGATGTGGTGCCCGCCGCGATGATACGTCCGCCCGCGGCGCGCACCGCGTTCAGGCGCGCGGCGGTTTCTGCATCGATCCGCCCCCATTCGGCGTGCATGACGTGGTCATCCGTGTCGTCGGCCTTCACCGGCAGGAACGTTCCCGCTCCCACATGCAGTGTCAGCGTTTCCCGCCCCACACCTGCGGCATCGAGTGCTTCCAGCAAACCGGGCGTAAAGTGCAGCGATGCAGTCGGCGCAGCGACGGCCCCTTCCCGCGTGGCGAACATGGTCTGGTAGTCTTCGGCATCGCGCGCATCGACCGCGCGCTTGCTGGCGATATAGGGCGGCAGCGGCATGGTGCCTGCCCGTACGAGTTGCTCTTCCACCGGCGTATCGCGCGCGAAGGTGAGTAGCGCACTCCCGTCCGCCGCGCGTTCGGTCGCGACCGTCGTGACGCCGTGCCCGAAATCGATCGTTTCGCCGTCACGGACACGGCGGGCGTTCTTCAGGAAGGCTCGCCAGGCGTAAGGCCCTTCCCGCTTGTGGAGCGTTGCGCCGATGACGGCATCACCTCGCCTGCCATGCAGTTGCGCAGGAATGACGCGCGTGTCGTTGAAGACGATGCAGTCGCCCGCCCGCAGGAACTGCGGCAGATCGCGGATGCCCCGATCATGCATCCCATCCCTGGCGACGACCAGCATGCGCGCGGCGTCACGCGGAGACGCAGGTCGCAGCGCGATGCGGTCTTCGGGAAGGTCGAAGTCGAAAAGGTCGACGCGCACTATTGCTTGGGTGGCGTCGCCGGTGCGGGAGCGGGTACCGGGGCGGGCGTCGCCGGAGCAACGGTCGGCGCAGGTGCAGCGGCTACCGGCAGCGGCACTTTCGCGGCATTCGGCCCGTCGGATTCGATGTACGCCTTCACGATCCTCGCCGGGTTGGCGGGCGGCTCGCCGCGCTCGATCGCGTCGACATAGTTCATGCCCGACACCGCACGCCCGAAGATCGTGTATTTATTGTCCAGGCGGAAGACCGGCATGAACGTGATGAAGAACTGGCTGTTCGCGCTGTCCACTTCCGTCGCGCGCGCCATCGACGCCGTGCCGCGCATGTGCGGCAGGTCGTTGAATTCGGCTTTCAGGTCCGGCAGCGACGATCCGCCCTGCCCCGTGCCCTGCGGGTCGCCGGTCTGCGCCATGAAACCGTCGATCACGCGATGGAACAACAGGCCGTCGTAAAACCCTGCGCGCGTCAGTTGCTTGATACGTTCGACATGATGAGGTGCCTTGTCGGGACGAAGCTGGACGACCACCTCGCCACCTGTCGACAGCTGGATGTGCCAAAGGTTGTCCGGCGTCGCGACGGGTTCAGGCGTCACAACCGGCGTCGGCGGCACGGGATCCTTCTTCTTGGCAAGCGCAGGCGTGGCGACAGCAACTACGGCCATCAACGCTGTCATAAACTTCATTTAAGTCCGGTCTCCAGTGTTTGGATGGCCCCTAGCACACGCAAGTGAGCCGCGGCTGAACAATCAGCTTCCCTTGCGTCCGATCTGCGCGACGCGATCGGCAACCTCTTTCGCGATAGTCTGTGGCACGAATTTGTCGATGGCGCCGCCATAGATGGCGATTTCCTTGACCAGGCGCGACGCGATCGGCTGCAACGAGACATCGGCCATCAGGAAGACGGTTTCGATGCGGTCGTTGAGTTGCCGGTTCATGCCCGTCAGCTGGTACTCATATTCGAAGTCGGTGACACCGCGAATGCCACGGATGACGATCGAGGCGTTCTGGCTCTCTGCAAAGTCCATCAGCAACGCATTGAATCCGACGACTTCGACATTGTCCACGCCGAGCGCCGCGACCTCGCGCGTCACCATCGCGATGCGTTCGTCATCGGAAAACATCGGCGATTTCGCAGCGTTGGTCGTGACCCCGATCACGAGCCGGTCGACGAGCTTCGCCCCGCGCTTGATGATGTCCATGTGACCGCGTGTGACGGGGTCGAACGTCCCCGGATAAACCCCAATCCTCATCGGTCGCGCTCCACGGCATAACGCGCAATCGCGCGAAGAAGGTCGGCTTCGGCGCCGAATTGGTGAAGGTGGCTGATCGCCTGGTCGACCAGCATCGCCGCCTGGGCGCGCGCGCGTTCGACCCCGAGCAGCGACAGGAAGGTCGCCTTCCCCTTGGCGGCGTCCTTGTGCAGCGCCTTGCCCGCAAGCTCCTCGTCGCCCTCGACGTCGAGCAGGTCGTCGGCAATCTGGAAGGCAAGGCCGATATCGCGCGCATAGCCGCGCAACGGGCCGCGCCCCTCCGGTGGCAGGCGTCCCATAATCGCGCCCGCCTCGACCGAAAAGGCGATGAGTGCACCGGTCTTCATTGCCTGAAGCCGGGTGACCGCCGCCAGGTCGAAATCCGACGTCTCTGCGGCGATATCCATCATCTGCCCGCCCGCCATGCCCCCGGGGCCGGATGCTCGCGCAAGGCCGTCGATCAATTCCAGCCGCACGAATGGGTCGGCATGGGTTTCACCGTCCGACAGAAGCTCGAAGGCCAGCGCATGAAGCGAGTCCCCCGCAAGCACGGCAACAGCTTCGCCGAACGCCTTGTGCACCGTCGGCTTGCCGCGACGAAGGTCGTCGTCGTCCATGCAGGGAAGATCGTCGTGGATCAGCGAATAGACGTGGATCGCCTCCACCGCGCAGCCGACCCGCAGCGCAGCCTCACGATCGACGTTGAACAGACTTGAGGCCGCCACGACAAGCAACGGGCGCATGCGCTTGCCGCCGCCGATGCTGGCATGGCGCATCGCCTGGTAAAGCGGTCCGCGCGGGTCCTTGGGCACGGCAAGGAAGCGGTCGAACATTTTGTCGACATCGCGCGCGATACCCGACAGCGCGGCGGACAGGATCGGCGCAACCTCTCCCACGGATACCTCAGCTACCGTCGAACGGGCGGACACCGGTGGGATTGCCGTCGGCACCCAGCACGATCCTGTCGATCTTTTCCTGTGCCGATTTCAGCCGCGCCTCGCACTGCCCGCGAAGTTGCGAGCCCTCTTCGTACAGCGCGATCGATTCCTCGAGCGTCGCCTCGCCGCTCTCTAGGCGGTGGACGATGCTTTCGAGGCGCTTCAGCGCGTCTTCGAACGACAGGGTAGAAAGGTCTTCAGCCACGGCTGTGCCTTGTGGCGGGGGCATGTGCAGGGGTCAAGCTGCCGCTTTGGCCCGTTCCTCCGCGACCAGTTCCTTGCGGCTTAGTTTACCGACCAGCGTCTTGGGCAGTTCGGCGCGGACATCGACAGCCGCAACGCGCTCATGCTTGCCCAATTGCGGATTGAGCCAGTCCTTCAACGCCTCGCCGGTGACATCGGCGCCCTCGTTCAGTGTCACGAACGCCTTGGGCATTTCACCATGATAGGTATCGGGAATACCGATGACGATCGCTTCTTTCACCGACGGATGCCGGTAAAGCACGTCCTCGATCTGGCTGGGAAATACCTTGAACCCGCCGACCGCGATCATGTCCTTCAGACGGTCGACGATGTGGATATAGCCGTCGCTATCGATCCTCGCGACGTCGCCGGTGCGCAGCGCCCGCGTGCCATCGGCGAGCGTCAGAAAAACCTCGGCATCGGCATCGGGCCGGTTCCAATAACCTTTCATCACCTGCGGCCCTGCGAAAACCAGCTCGCCGGGTTCGCCTTCCGCTGCCGGTTTCGAGGGGTCTTCGCGATCGACAAGCGCAACGCGCGTACCCGGAACGGGCTGTCCGATAGCGCCGCTCCTGCCTTCGCCGTCATAGGGGTTGCACGCGACGACACCCGAACTCTCGGTCAGGCCATAGCCCTCGATGATATGCGCGCCCGCCACAGCCTCGAACTTGTCCTTCAGCGCTTCGGCAAGCGGTGCCCCGCCAGAGATGCACGCGCGCAGGGAGCCAAAGCGTGTCTTTCCGATATCGGGGTGGTCGAGCAGCGCCTGGTACATGGTCGGCACGCCGGGCAGCGCCGTCGCCTCGATCCGCGAGATCGTCTTCAGCGTGTCCTTCGCGCCGAAGCGCGGTAACATCGCGATCATCCCGCCAGACAGCATCGTCCGGTTCAATACGCAGGTGTTGGCGAAGACGTGGAAGAACGGTAGCACGCCCACGATGCGGTCGGGCATTTCCGGATGCGGGTCGAGTGCGTGCACCTGCCGCGCGTTGGCGGTCAGGTTCGCATGGGTCAGCATCGCGCCTTTCGGCGTGCCCGTGGTACCGCCGGTATACTGGATCAACGCAATGTCGGCCGGTGATATGACCACGCCATGCGGCGCGGCAGCAGCCGCCAACATTGATGCCATGGACACGATGCGGGGATCCCCGTGCGGGATTGCGGCAACGTCGTGCGCGCGAAAGCGGCGGAACAGCCAGCGCTTCAGCCACGGCAGCCAGCCCGACAGGTTTCCGACGATCACGCGATCGACCGACCCGTCGTCGAGCAGCGCCTTCGCAGTACCGAACAGCGCCGGCACATCGCTGGTGACGATGATGCACGCTCCGCTGTCGGCAATCTGGTGGGCCAGTTCCTCGCGCGAATAGAGCGGGGACATGTTGACGACGATCGCTCCGACCTGAAGCGCGCCGTAATAAGCGATCAGATAATCGGGAACATTGGGCAGGTAGAGGCCGATCCGGTCGCCCTTTTTCAGCCCCTGGGCGACGAGTGTCGCGCCGAACCGGGCCGCCCGATCGCCGATGTCGGCATAGCTCAGCCGGGCACCGAGGAAATCTGTGAATGTCACATTTGCGTGCTGCGCAACGCTTGTCGCGAACATTTCGGGCAAGGTCATCGGCGCGAATTCGACATCCCATCTGCCGGGATGAACATAGGATTTGCGCCAGATTTCGGTCGGATCATTCACTGACACAGGTGTAAGCGAGTTGACGGGCACGTCAACGTGCGGACCACCAGTTCACGCCATCGCGCGTCTCATAAGAGGCCCGGCCCGTCACCTCGAGATGCCGCAGGTGCGACAGGGCTTCCCCAGTCGCCAACCCCAGAATGCTCTCATCGATCGCGCGTCCGAACAGAACGCCGAAGCAATCGACCGCGCGACGCGGCTCCTCCGCCAGATGAGCATGCAGCCGGTCGAGGCTGGTCTTGTGCCCCTCCTCCAGCTTGTCGAGCCGCGCATGCAATCCATAAAACGGCTCGCCATGCGCGGGCAGCACAAGCAGGTCGTCGGGTAACGCACGGAACTTCTCGATAGACGCCATCCATTCGCCGAGCGGATCGCCCTCCGGTTCGGTGATCGTCACTGATACGTTGCTGGTAATCCGCGGCAGCACCTGGTCGCCGGCGATCATCACCTTGTTCGTGAAGTCGATGTAGCAAGCGTGCTCTGGCGAATGGCCGCTGCCCATCCAGATGGTCCAGTCACGGTTCCCGATCCTGATCTCGTCGCCGTCACGCACACGAACATGGCCGACAGGCAAGCCGGACAGCATCTTCGCGAAATTGCCCCAGCCCCGCGCCTTCATCGGAGCAAGTTGCTCGTCGGTCCATCCTGCCCCTACAAGCTGCGCAACGGCCTCCTCGGGGGGTTCGTCGCGTCGATCAGCGATGAGCATCCGCGCGAGCAGATATTCGGTCCGGCTCATCCACAAGGCGACGCCATGCTCTGAGCAGAGCCATCCGGCGTTCCCCAGGTGGTCGGGATGGAAATGGGTGACCAGCACGCGCGACACCGGGCGTCCGGCGAGCGCCTTTCCCCAGCTTTCGCGTGTCGCATCGTTCGACAGACCGGTGTCGACAATGGCCACCCCGCCCTCGTCGTCCAGCAACCAGACGTTGATGTGACGCAGCGATCCCGGGACGTATAACCGTGTCCAGCCCAGCCCTGCCCCGATCGAATGAACAACGCCGAAATCGGGTGCGAACTTACCCATCGGATAAGTCAGGCCGCGCGATTCGAGCGGTTCGAACCCATGGTCGGTCAGACTGATGTCCGGCGCGGGTGAAGACAGTTCGGGCGGGGATGCAGTTGCCATTTGAAACTCTAAAGCACAGTCTCGCGAACGAAAGAAGCCTCACCGCACGCAGGTGAAGCCGGCACGGGGGAACGATATGCAACGAGTTTCGATTGCGGCAGCGATTGCCTTGGCGGCGCTTCCCTTGTCCTCCCCGGCACAGCAGGCCAGTCAAACCGAAGCGCTTTCTCCCGCGCTCCCCCTAATCCTGCCGTTGCGCGAACAGGCGAAAATCCGTGATGCGTGGCTGAAGGAACGGCTCGACAGCGTCCTTCCCGCACTGATGCGCGAGAACGGGATCGACATGTGGATCCTGGTCGCGCGCGAATATGCCGAAGATCCGGTCGTCTCGACGATGCTCGATGCGGAAAGTTTCCACGCCCGGCGGCGGACGATCCTGGTGTTTTACGATCCCGGCAACGGCCGGCCGGTCGAACGGATGACGGTCAGCCGCTATGGCCTTGGCAATCTCTTTGCCTCGGCCTGGAATCCCGACACGCAACCCGACCAATGGAAGCGGCTCGGCGAGATTGTCGCCGCGCGCAATCCGGGCAAGATCGCCATCAATACCTCCGCGGCGTCGGCGCTGGCGGACGGTCTGACGAAAAGCCAGCATGACGAACTGCTGGCCGCATTGCCTGCCGGTCTGCGCCAGCGTGTCGTGTCGGCAAACGAACTGGCAATCGGTTGGCTGGAAACCCGTACCGCGAGCGAGATGAATCTCTATCCGCAGATCGTGCGCATCGCCCATGCGATCATCGGAGAAGGCTTCTCGAACCGGGTTATCGTGCCCGGCAAGACCACGACCGCCGATGTCGAATGGTGGTACCGCGAACGGATCGCAGGGTTGAAGCTGGCGACCTGGTTCCAGCCCTCGGTCGGCATTTACCGCAAGGGCATGGCGCAGGAACTGTCGGGCGATACCGTGATCAGGCCGGGCGACCTGTTGTGGACCGACTTCGGTATCACCTATCTCGGTCTCAATACGGACACGCAGCACATGGCTTACGTCCTGCATCCGGGCGAACGCGTGCCGCCAGCGGGCCTGCGCGCGGGGATGGCGGCGGCGAACGCGGTGCAAGATGCGGTAACGTCGTCATTCCGCACAGGCCGATCCGGCAATGAAATGCTAATCGACGCACGCGCCAAGGCGATCGCGGCGGGCCTGACCCCTTCGATCTATTCGCATCCGATCGGCTATCACGGCCATGCCGCGGGTGCCGCGATCGGCTTTTGGGACGATCAGACGCCCTCTCCACGCGGCGATCATCGCCTGCGCCCGCGAACCGCCTGGTCGATCGAACTGTCGGCAACACACAAAGTGCCCGAATGGGAAGGACAGGCCATCCCCTTCCGCCTGGAAGAGGATGCCTATTTCGACGGAACGTCGGTGCGATACATCGACGGCCGCCAAAAGACGTTCCACCTGATCAGCGGCGGGAAACGCCGCTAGGCGCTCAGCGCTTGAAGGGATCCACGAAGCCGCCGATCATCGCGGGCGCTTCCATTTCGCCATTGGCGATGGCGTCGGCGACACGCGCCGCTTCCTGGCGCTCGGTGCGGAGCTGGTCGAGCAGTGCCTCACGATCGCCTTCGAAGCGGGTGTCGACCTGCGGGGCAAGGCCAGCGGCCTTGGCAGCCTTGGCAATCGTCGCGTCGAGTTCGCGCTGCGAGCAAAGGCCGAGCGTTACCGGATCCTTCGGAACGATATTGGCGATGTTCCAGTGGCTCTTGTCGCGGATCGCGGCGATCGTCGTGCGCGTGGTGCCGATCAGTTTGCCGATCTGGCCGTCGCTGACTTCCGGGTGGTTGCGAACGATCCACGCGATGCCGTCGGGCTTGTCCGACCGCTTGCTGACCGGCGTGTAGCGCGGCCCCTTGGTCCGGGTCGCGGCTTCGGGTTCGCGCTCCATCTTGAGCACATAATTCGGATCGGCCTGGCCCTTTTCGATCTCGGCCTGCGTCAGTTCGTGTGCGCGGATCGGGTCACGGCCCGTCAGCTTGGTCGCGGCCGTATCGTCGGCGATCGCCTGAACCTCTAGGATGTGGAGCCCGCAGAACGTCGCGATCTGTTCGAAGCTGAGCGCGGTGTTGTCGACCAGCCAGGAAGCGGTCGCGTGGGGCATGAGGGGCTGGGCCATCGGTGGTAACTTTCGTCGATAAGAAAAGGGCCGCCCCTTTCGGAGCGGCCGTGTTGCTGCAGGATGTAGTCCCATGCCCGGCGAAGGGCAAGCCGCTAAGCCGCGCGGGCGTACGGTTCTACGGCGGAAACCAATGCCGACGCGAATTGCCGCGCGCTGGCTTCCCAGGTGTAGGTCCGTCCGTAAAACGCGCAGTCGGACCGGTCGCGGGCGAGGGCATCAGCGATCGCAATATCCAGGCGGTCCGAAAGCGCACCCGTCGCCGGGGTGACGATATCGATCGGGCCGCTGACGGGAAAGGCAGCGACCGGTGTGCCGCTCGCGAGCGCTTCGATCATCACGAGCCCGAATGTGTCGGTCTTGCTGGGAAAAACGAACACGTCCGCACCGGAATAGGCACCGGCAAGCTCGGCGCCGGAGAGAGCGCCGAGGAATACGGCATCGGGGTATTGCGCCTGCAAAGCCAGCCGCGCGGGACCGTCGCCGACGATGACCTTGGTTCCCTGATGACTGGTCGCCAGAAACGCCTCGATATTCTTTTCCACCGCCACGCGCCCGACATAAAGCTGAATGGGGCGCGGCAAATTCGCGAGTGCGGGATGCGAGGGCGCCTCGGGCGAAAATGCATCGATATCGACGCCGCGGCTCCAGTGGACGCTGTGCGGAATGCCTTGCTGGCGCAGAATGTCGCGCACGGATGGCGTCGAAACCAGCACCGCCTGCGATGCCGAATGGAACCAGCGGAAATACGGCCAGACCCAGTCCGCGCCGATTCCCGTGCGCGCCGCGAAATAGTCAGGGAACTGCGTGTGATAGGCGGTCGTGAACTGCCAGCCATTGCGCACGCACCAGCGCCGCGCGGCCAGGCACAGCGGCCCTTCGGTGGACAGGTGCACCGCGTCGGGCGCGAAAGCCATCAGCCGGTCGCCGATCGTCGCAGCTCGCGCGACTGCCAGCCGGATTTCCGGATAGGTCGGGCATGGCAGATTGTAGTAATTGTCGGGTGAGATCACGAGGACGTCGTGACCCTGCCGCTCCAGTTCCGCGCGGGTTGCCTTCAGCGTGCGAACCACGCCGTTGACTTGAGGATCCCAGGCATCGGTGACGATCGCGATCCGCATTTGCCCTGCCCTACGCCGCTATTTTCAGCATCGGGCGGCCCGCGTCGCGCTTGGCCATTTCGTCGGGCCAATGAAGGATTTCCATCGTGCCGTCGAAATGTTCGACCAGCGCCGTACACCCCTCCACCCAGTCACCGTCGTTGTAATAAGTGACGCCGGAAAGCTCACGGAACTCGGCATGGTGGATGTGCCCGCAGACCACGCCATCGACGCCGCGCGCCGCCGCTTCATGCGCCACGGCATGTTCGAACCGGCTGATGAACTCGACCGCGTTCTTGACCTTTTGCTTGGCGGTCTTCGACAGCGACCAATAGGGTTTACCCAGCCATTGCCGGACCTTGTTCACCGCATGGTTGCAGCGCATCAGCGCGCCGTATGCCTGGTCCCCTAGGAAGGCGAGCCAGCGGTGCGACAGCATGATCGCGTCGAACTCATCACCATGGACGATCAGCAGGCGTCGGCCGTCGGCCGTCGTGTGGATGGCCTGTCGCTTGATCTCGACCCCGCCAAAATTCATGCCCGTGAACTGGCGGAACATCTCGTCGTGGTTACCGGGCACATAGACGACCCGGGTGCCACGCTTCGCGCGCTTCATTACGCGCCAGACGATATCGTTATGGGTCGCGGGCCAGTAGAATTTTTTCTTCAGCCGCCAGCCGTCGATGATGTCGCCGACCAGGTACATCGTCTCGCTGTCGGTCGAATCGAGGAAATCGATCAACAGTTCGGCGGCACACCCCCGCGTGCCGAGGTGGACGTCGCTGATCCAGATTGTCCGGAACCGCCGGCGCTTGCTGTCGCACTCCGGTTCCGGAACTGACGGACTCGACGACGAAAATTCGGTCAGGTCCGTGTCGAACGGCAAGCGTGTAATCGCATCCATCGATGATCCCCGGCGACTGGATTGCTCTATCCGGGTGTCTATGAATCGGAATTGTTACAGCTTGCTGCGATTCTTATGCACTTATCGTGACATGCCCCGGTTCCGCGGCGACCCGTGCCAGCCATGCTTGCACCGCGGGGTATCGCGACAGGACGAAACCGCCCTCGTCCGCCACATGGGTATAGGCGTAGAGACAGATGTCGGCGAGCGTCAGGCCGCCTCCGACGAACCAGTCATGTTCGGCCAGATGCTTTTCCATCAGGCATAGCGCCGCTTCCCCCGCCAGCCATTTGCTTTCGAGCTGCGCCCGCTGCCCCTCATTCAACTTGTCGAGACCGAGAAACGCCTTCCAAAAGCGCATCGTCGCGACCGTAGGTTCGTGATTATACTGTTCCCAGCACATCCAGCGCAGCATGTCGGCACGGTCGAACCGGTCGGCGGGGATCAGGCGGCTGCCATCGGCGAGGTACCAGCATGCCGCGTTGCTTTCCGGCAGGAAGCGGTCGCCGATCTGGA
Organism: Pseudomonadota bacterium; assembly: GCA_040388515.1. GTDB lineage: Bacteria > Pseudomonadota > Alphaproteobacteria > Sphingomonadales > Sphingomonadaceae > Sphingomonas_O. The sequence goes on from JAZKBQ010000021.1 coordinate 27,149, forward strand.
GGACGGGAATACGGCCGTTTGCGTTCACGTTCGCCAGGAATTCCGGCGTCCGCGTCTCGCCCTTCATGATGTCGTATTCGCGCCGCTCCAGCGGAAGGCCGAGATGCGCAGCCGTCAGCCGGATTTTATAGCAGTTCCCGGACCGGGCGTATTCGTGAAGAGTGAGTGCTTCGGACATCCGATAAGGATGACACCGCTCGCCCCTCCACGCAACGCTCTGGCTTCAGTGCGGCCCGCTTCAGCGGCGCTGACGGTAGCCGTAGCCCGGGCCATATCCGTATCCATAGAGATACGGATCGTTCTGGCTGTTCTCGAACGAGAATGCGAGTACCCCGTCCTTGCCCAGCGGCATCACCGTCGATCCGTAGATCGACCGATAACCGCCGGTTCCGACCGAGATACCGACTTCGCCGTGCGGGCTGCGGTCGGGCATGACACTCGTGTCGAGACCTGAAGCCATCCTCATGTTGCGTTCGGCAGCCGCCTCTTTCGCCGCCTCGACCTGTTCGGGCGTCAGGCTGACGACCGTGCCGGCCGGCGTATCGACCGCCGCGTGCGCCGCACCGGCCGAAAGCGAAGCGACAGCCAGGAGGGCGAACAGGGTGCGGGGCATGGTCATGGTGCGACAATGCCCCGCGCGACCTGTCGTTCCGGTGAACGCCACGCTTTAATTGCCCGAAGTGACCGGCGCGCCCTTGTTCCGGTATTTTTCGAACCAGGCGAGGATCGCGGATGCCTTGGCCGCGGACTGCGACGGGCGCGAGGTGAAGCCGCCGTGGCTGGCGCCCGGAACCTTGACGAGCGCCGTCGGGACGCCGCGGATTTGCAGCGCGGCATAATATTGCTCGGATTCACTGACCGGTGTGCGGTAATCCTGGCTGCCGACCACGACCATGGTCGGCGTCTTCACATTGCCGACAAGGCTGAGCGGCGAACGGCGCCAATATTCCATGGGATCCTCCCATGGCTGCTTCTTGAACCAATAGCGGGACGTGAAGCCGGTACCGTCCATCGTCAGCGCTTCGGACAGCCAGTTGATCACCGGCTTTTGCGTAGCCGCTGCCTTGAACCGGTCCGTCTTGCCGACGATCCAGGCGGTCAGCACGCCGCCGCCCGATCCGCCGGTCACGAACAGGTTGTTCGGGTCGGCAATGCCCATGGCGATAGCCGCGTCCACCGACGACATCAGGTCGCCATAGTCGTCGCTGGGGTAATTCTTGTCGATGAGGTTGGCGAATTCCTCTCCGTACGAGGTCGAGCCACGCGGATTGACCGACAGGACCGCATAACCCGCCGCCGCGTAAAGCTGGTTGTCGGTCGAGAAGTTCGGACCATAGGCCGAGTGCGGTCCGCCGTGGATTTCGAGGATCAGCGGCACGCGCTGGCCAGACGCATAGTTCGGCGGAGTCGTGAGCCACGCCTCGATCGCACGGCCGTCCGCTGCCTTGGCATCGACCTTCCGCACCTGCCCCATTGCCTTTCCGGCGAAGGCTGTCGTGTTGAGGCGGGTCAATTGCCGGCCGCCCACGAACAGGTCGGCGGGGTGGACCGCATCACCGCTGGTGTAGGCAATGACGCCGCCGCGCGAGACGCTGAACGAGCCGCCGGTATAGGGCCGGTCGAATCCGCCGCCGGTCAGGGGACTGGCGACCTTCGTCATGCCACCGCCGAGCGAGACGCGCGACACCAGCTTCGATCCGTGGTCGTCATAGGACGCGTAGATCGACTTGCTGTCGGCCGACCACTGGATGTCGTCGATGCTGCGGTCGAGCCCGCCGGTCAGCAGACGCGAGCCCGTGCCGTCACGGTTCATGACGTAGAGGTTGACGTTCTGGTTGCTGCGGTGCGTGTCTTCGAAGCCGAGATACGCGATCAACCGCCCGTCCGGGGACACCGCGGGCGACTGGTCAGGGCCATAGCGCTTGGTCAGCGCGCTCATCGCACCACTGGTGACATCGAGCGAATAGACTTCGCTGTTGTTCGGCTCGCGCTCCCAGTCGGGCGTGCGCACCGCCGCAAAATACAGCGTCCGGCTATCCGGCGACCAGCTGAGCGGGCCGCCATCGTCGTAATTGCCGAAGGTCAGCTGGCGCGGCGCACCGCCGTCCGCCGCCACGACGAAGATGTGGTCGAAGGCGGGCTTGATATAACCGCCGCCGTCGGCGCGGTAGGTGACCCGGTCGATCACTTCGAGCGGTTCGGCCCATTTCGCACCCTCGGGCTTGGGCGGTGCCTTGCCCAGCTTCATCCCCTCGCCGGCGACCGTCATGGTGTACGCGATCTGGCGACCGTCGGGCGACCAGCTGATGCTGTTCGGGCTTTCGGGCAGGCCGGTGATCCGTGCCGTCTCTCCGCTGGCCATCCAGCGCACGAAAAGCTGCGGCGCGGCGCCGTCGGGGCCAGTCGAGACATAGGCAAGACGACTGCCATCCGGCGACCAGCGCGGCGTCTGGTGGTTGCCGTTCGCAGCGACCAGCGGCGTATGCTGCCCGCTCTTCACATCGACCAGCCAGATCGTCGAGCGCATGCGGTCTGACATGACGTCGCCCGAACGGCGGACATAGGCGACCTTCGACCCGTCCGGGCTGATCTGCGGATCGCTGGCGATTTCGAGGTTGAACAGGTCGGCGCCGGTAAACACGCGGCTCGGCCCGTCGGTCGTCGGAGCAACAGCGGGAGCCTGGGCAAGCGCAGGAACGGCAGCGCCGAGCAGGAGCAGCGGCAGGAACGATCGGATCATGTGGAGGAAATCCCGACTAGAAAGTGATGCCGGGTTGATGCGCGAAAGCAGGCGCAACGCAAGTGCTAAACGACGAGCGACATGCCGTACCGCCGCCCCGCCGCACGCGAAAGGTTAGTAAAGGTTAGCCTTGCGGCACGACACCGCGGCGACCGGCCGCACACCGAAACATACGGGGGAACTGACGATCGAAAGAACCGAATCATGCGCTAGCGCGAACAGTTCATGTAGGACAGCGCGGAGATGATCCGAACCGCTACCGGTCGAACGCCTCGTTCAGCAGAAAGGATTCCACCTGCGCTTTGACGCGCCGGTTATAGACCATCAGCGTGTGGGTGACCGGCAGGACGATATGGTCCGTCATTCCCGCGACCTTCGTGGCGGCCACCGAGACCTTGCCGTCGTTCGGACGGGGCACCACCAGCCTGGGAAACAGCGGATCGAGCGCACGATCGCCCGCAATGACGCCCACCGGATAATGCGGCGATGAGAGCATTGCCTCGTCGTCGTCATGACGGCTGGTCATCAGGTGACGGGACACCGGGCCGAGAACGAGATTACCGATATTCAGCTTGAGCAGCAGGTTGGCCCATTCGCTGCCGCCGTTCGGCGGCGCCAGCATCACCACACGACCGAGATTGGCCGGTGGATGCGCCGCAAGAAACGCTCTGACCACCAATCCGCCCAGCGAATGCGTCACGAAATGGACGGATTCGCCGGTCCGCGCGGCGAAAGACGATACCGCAGGGTCCAGATAATCGACGATGTCTTCCAGCGACTTGCGACGCGATGGATAGCTTATCGCAAGCGTCTGAAACCCTGCGGACCGGAGCGATCGTGCGAGCGGCCGCATGGAACCGCCCGTACGACCCAATCCATGCAACAGGACAACGGCGCCACGGTTGCCTGCCAACGGCTTATGCCTTCGCGTCGACCTTCGCCTTGCCGCCCTTCTTGCCCTTTTTGGGCGCCGCGGCGGTGATCTCGAAGGCGAGCGCGCCGTCTTTCAGCCTGACCATAACTTCGCCGCCATGGACAAGCTTGCCGAAGAGCAGTTCCTCGGCCAGCGGCTGCTTGATCTTTTCCTGGATCAGGCGGCCCATCGGACGCGCGCCATAGAGCTTGTCATAGCCCTTGGCCGTCAGCCATTCCTTCGCCTCGTCGTCGAGCTTGATGTGGACGTCGCGGTCCGCAAGCTGGAGTTCGAGCTGCAGGATGAACTTGTCGACCACGCGCGCCACGACTTCCGTGGGCAGATAGCCGAACGGCACGATGGCATCGAGGCGGTTGCGGAATTCCGGCGTGAACATCCGCTTGACCGCTTCCTCGTCCTCGCCCTCGCGGCTGTTCGCCCCGAAGCCGAGCGCCTCGCGCGCCATGTCGCTCGCACCCGCATTGGTCGTCATGATCAGGATGACGTTGCGGAAGTCGACCGACTTGCCGTGCTGGTCGGTCAGGCGCCCATGATCCATGACCTGCAACAGGATGTTGTACAGGTCGGGATGCGCCTTCTCGATTTCGTCGAGCAGCAGCACGCAATGCGGCTGCTGGTCGATGGCGTCGGTGAGCAAACCGCCCTGGTCGAACCCGACATAGCCCGGAGGCGCACCGATCAGACGCGACACACTATGCCGCTCCATATATTCCGACATGTCAAAGCGTTGCAGCGGAATGCCGAGGATCGATGCGAGCTGGCGCGCAACCTCTGTCTTGCCGACGCCGGTAGGGCCGGTGAACAGGTAGTTGCCGATCGGCTTGTCGGGATCGCGCAGGCCGGCACGGCTAAGCTTGATCGCGGAGGACAGCTTTTCGATCGCCTCGTTCTGGCCGAACACCACCCGCTTCAGATCCGTTTCCAGGCTGGCCAGGTTCTTGGTGTCGTCGCTGGACACGGTCTTCGGAGGGATGCGCGCCATCGTCGCGATGACGGCCTCGATCTCCTTGGGCGTGATCACCTTCTTGCGCTTCGACGGGGCGACCAGCATCTGCATGGCGCCGACCTCGTCGATCACGTCGATCGCCTTGTCGGGCAGCTTGCGGTCGTTGATGTACCGGGCGCTCAGCTCCACCGCCGACTTGATCGCGTCGGGCGTGTATTTCACGCTGTGGTGGCTCTCGAACGCACTGCGCAGGCCCGCGAGGATCTTGATCGTATCCTCGACCGTCGGCTCGTTGACATCGATCTTCTGGAACCGGCGCAGCAACGCGCGATCCTTTTCGAAGTGGTTGCGGAATTCCTTGTAGGTCGTGGAGCCGATGCAACGGATCGTGCCGCCGCTGAGCGCGGGCTTCAGCAGGTTCGACGCGTCCATCGCGCCGCCGCTGGTGGCGCCTGCACCGATGACCGTATGGATCTCGTCGATGAAAAGAACCGCATGCGGCAGCTTTTCCAGCTCGTTGACGACCTGCTTCAGCCGCTCTTCGAAATCGCCGCGGTAACGCGTGCCGGCAAGCAGCGCGCCCATGTCGAGTGAGTAGATCACCGCTTCCTTGAGGACATCGGGCACGTCGCCTTCGACGATCTTGCGGGCAAGACCCTCGGCGATGGCCGTTTTACCGACACCCGGATCGCCGACATACAGCGGGTTGTTCTTGCTGCGGCGGCACAGGATCTGGATCGTGCGATCGACTTCGGGGCCGCGGCCGATCAGCGGATCGACCTTGCCGTTCTTCGCCTTTTCATTGAGGTCGACGGTGAACTGCTTGAGGGCGGATTCGCCCTTCTTGCCGCTTTCGCCCTTGGCCGGTTTCTCTTCTTCGGCGCCCTTCGGCGGCGTGGATTCGGTCGCGATCGTCGCACCGCCCTTGCCGACGCCATGGCTGATATAGCTGACGGCATCGAGCCGGCTCATGTCCTGCTGCTGCAGGAAATAGACGGCATAGCTCTCGCGCTCGCTGAACAGTGCGACCAGCACGTTGGCGCCGGTCACTTCATCGCGGCCGGAAGACTGGACGTGCAGGATCGCGCGCTGGACGACACGCTGGAAACCGCTGGTCGGCGACGGGTCGGTCTGACCCTCGACGCGCAGCGCTTCGAGTTCGGTGTCCAGATAGTGCGTGACGGTATTTTTCAGTTCGCCGGTATCGACGCCACAGGCGATCATCACCGCCGACGCCTGTTCGTCGTCGATCAGCGCGAGCAGCAAATGTTCGAGCGTCGCATATTCGTGCTTGCGCCCGGCCGCAGCGGCCAGCGCATTGTGGAGAGTGGTTTCGAGTTCGCGAGCAAAGGAAGGCATGATCTTATCCCAACGCGGGGCCGACGGGCGCGGCACCCAGACTTGGATATTCATGTCGGGTGCCCGGACAGTTCCGACAAGTCCCCTCGATTGCGAGATGCGTTTCCGCCCTCACGACTTGAATAAGCCATGGGCACTTGCCCGATGATTAACGGCCTTGTCGCGCTTTGCTTTCGTGCGCACGATTTCGGCTTCGAGCGCCTCGACGCGGGCGTCGAGCTCGGCAACGGACAAAGGGTCCAGATCTTGTCGCGCAACCGCAGCCATGGGGTCGCCGGGACGTGGGTTCGCGTCTTCCGTTTCCATGTCCGACAGCGTTGACCGGGCGGCAGACGCTGTCAATAAGCGCCGCGGGCCAGTTGGGGATAACTATGTACGAGATACCGGCGATCATGCGGGCGATCGATCCGAGCGAGACCGGTGGTCCCGAAGTATTGAAGGCCGTGGACCGGCCCGTGCCCAAACCAGGAGCCGACGAGGTTCTGATCAAGGTGGCCGCGGCGGGCGTCAACCGCCCCGATGTCGTCCAGCGACAGGGAAAATATCCGCCTCCGCCCGGAGCGCCGACGATCCTGGGCCTGGAAGTTGCGGGCGAGATCGTCGCCCTGGGGGATGACGTCGATCCGGCGCTGCTGGGGCAGCGCGTCTGCGCGCTGGTCGCGGGCGGCGGCTATGCCGAATATTGCGTCGCGCCGGTCGGCCAGTGCCTGGCCGTACCGCCCGCGCTGACGATGATCGAGGCGGCTGCCTTGCCCGAAACATTGTTCACCGTGTGGACCAATCTGTTCGAGCGCGCCTACGCGGTCGAGGGCGATACGGTGCTGGTTCACGGGGGGACGAGCGGCATCGGCACGATGGCGATCGCGCTCGGCAAACTGTTCGGTCTGACAGTGATCGTAACCTGCGGCAGCGATGAAAAATGCAGGCAGGCGCTGGAGATAGGCGCCGCCTTTGCGATCAACTACAAGACCCATGACTTCGTCGCGGAGGTCGCGCGGATCACCAATGGCGCGGGCTGCGCCGCGGTGATCGACATGGTCGGCGGCGATTATGTGCCGCGCAATCTCCAGTGCCTGGCCGAAGATGGCCGGCACGTATCCATCGCCATGCTGGGCGGCGTGAAGGCGGAGGTCTTCATTCCGCTGATCATGACGAAGCGGCTGACGCTTACCGGATCGACGCTGCGCGCCCGCAACCTGTCATTCAAGTCGCTGGTCGCCGATGAGATCACTCGCACCGTCTGGCCCCATGTCGAGGCGGGACGGCTGAAGCCTGTGATCGACAGCACTTTCCCCCTTGCCGACGCGGCACAGGCGCACGCCCGCATGGACGCGGGCGATCATGTCGGGAAAATCGTGCTGACCTGCTGATTTAGAACGAAAAGCGTGCCGAAACCCGCGCGATCGCGTCGGGCGAGCGGCGGTCGCCGGTCTCGATCGTCGCAAGGCCGATGCGCGAAGGGTCCACGGCGTCGCTTGCGCGAGGTCCCTGCTGATTGTCCGTGATCGCGGCAACATCGCCCCGGTCTATCGCGCGGTAGGCGAGCGAAGCGACGCTGAGCGCGCCGCCCGTGTCGAGCTTCCAGCCGCGGCCGTCACCGGGCGCAGCGCTTGCTGGCGCTGCAAACGCAAGGATTGCGAGGAGGATCGGCGTCCGGACCATGGGGCACATATCGGCGACAACTCCGCCCAGGACCTTAATCGACCTGGTTAGCGAAAGTTGAACGACGTTTCCTCGCGGAACGTTCCATCGCCTTGTCGTGTTTTCCTTGAAAACCGCCGTAATTCACATGATATTGATTTCATCCGGCCACTGTGGCCGGGCAAAGGAGAGCAACTTCGATGGCAAACTGGGATCCACGGACGACTGCGGCTGCAGCCGCCTCGGCAGGAACCTCCGCAGATGTCCGCGACGCGGGTCTGCGCAGCTATATGCTTTCGGTTTACAACTATATGGCGTCGGGCGTCCTGCTGACCGGCATCGTCGCCCTGCTGTTCGCGCAGTCGGGTTACGCCGCACAAGTGCTGAACACGCCGCTGCGCTGGCTGATCATGCTCGCGCCGTTGGGCTTCGTGATGGTATTGAGCTTCGGCATCAACCGTCTTTCGACCAGCGCTGCCCAAGGACTTTACTGGGCCTTCGCGGTCGTGATGGGCCTGTCGCTGTCTTCGATCTTCCTCGTCTTCACGGGAACCTCAATCGCGACGACATTCTTCGCGACGGCAGCGGCGTTCGCAGGTCTCAGTCTCTATGGCTACACGACGAAGCGCGACCTGTCGGCGATGGGCACGTTCCTGATCATGGGTGTCGTCGGTTTGGTCGTCGCGATGCTGATCAACCTGTTCCTGCAGTCGAGCGCCATGGCGCTGGCGATCAGCTTCATCGGCGTGCTGCTGTTCGCAGGCCTCACCGCCTATGACACGCAGAAGATCAAGTCGATGTACTTCTACGTCGCTGGTACGGACATGATGGGCAAGTCGGTGATCATGGGCGCGCTGACGCTCTATCTCGACTTCGTGAACATGTTCACGTTTCTGCTGCAGTTCATGGGCGACCGCCGCTAAGGCATCACCCAGGCGTAAAGATCGAAGGCCCGGCGGTTCGTTCCGCCGGGCCTTTTCTTTTTGTCAGTCCTGCTTCGGCATCAGCGCGTTGTCGATTTCCTTCGCCCTGAGATACGCCGGCCGATCGCTGATGCCCGCCCAATAGTCCTCGAACGCCGGCCGCTTCTCGATGCTGCCGAATGCCAGGCCCCAGCCGATCTGCGAGCCCAGATAGACATCGACCGCGCTGAACCGGTCGCCGGCCACATATTTCTTGCCCTTCACCGCGGCTTCCAGCCCGTCCATCGTCGCTTCGAAGCTGCCATATCCGGCCATTCGTCCCCGATCGGCAGGAACGACGAAACCCATCGCGCGGTTCGTGACCGCCTGCTCCACGGGTCCCGACGCAAAGAACATCCAACGGAAATAATCGCCGCGATACGCGGGATCAGGTAGCAGCCCTGCCTCGGGGAAAGCATCCGCCAGATAGGCGCAGATCGCCGCCCCTTCGGTCACGACGACATCGCCATGTTTTATCGCGGGCACCTTCCCCATCGGATTGATCGCCAGATATTCCGGTGCCTTCATGGTGGTGCCGTAGTCGAGGATCACCTGCTCGTACGGCTGGCCGACCTCTTCGAGCATCCAGCGCGCGATCTGCCCGCGCGACATCGGGTTCGTGTAGAATGTCAGTGCCGCCATCATATCCTCCCTCAGACGATTCGGATTGGAACGTATCAGGAACGATCTGAACGTGCGAGATATTTCACGTTTGCGCCCTTGGCGTGGGCACGCGCTCTGCTACGCTTACGCAAACGTCAACGGGGAGAGAGCATGACCACGTCAACCGAAGCGGCTGCCCCGCCGTCCCGTGGCTATGCCAACTACGTCCTGGTCGTCCTCACGATCGTCTACGTCCTGAATTTCATCGACCGGCAAATCCTGAGCATCCTTGCCGCCGACGTGAAGCGCGACCTGGGCCTGACCGATGCGGACATCGGCTTTCTGTTCGGCACGGCTTTCGGCGTCTTCTATTCGCTGTTCGGCATTCCGCTGGGGCGCCTCGCGGATAACTGGAACCGTATTCGCCTGATCACCATCGGCCTTGCGATCTGGTCTGCGATGACCGCGTTTTCGGGGCTGGCGCGCAATGGCCTGCAACTGACTGCTGCCCGTATCGGTGTCGGCATCGGCGAAGCGACCGCCTCCCCTTGTGCATATTCGCTGCTGTCGGACTATTTCCCCAAGGACAAGCGCGCGACCGCACTCGCGATCTATTCGTCCGGCATCTTCATCGGTGGCGGCCTGTCCCTGTTCATCGGCGGCGCGATCGTCGACAGCTGGAACCACGCCTTCCCAACGGGCAAATGGGGGCTGGTCGGATGGCAAGCGGCGTTCATGGCGGTCGGCATTCCCGGCCTGCTGATGGCGCTGTGGGTCGCGACCCTGCGCGAACCGCTGCGCGGCCTGTCCGACGGCATCATCACCCCGCCACAGCCCAACCCGTTCCGCGATTTCTTTGCCGAACTGGTGACCATCATCCCGCCGCTGACGCTGATCGGGGCCGCACGGCGCGGCGTCGGCCCGCTCGCCGTGAATGTCCTCGTCGCCGTCCTTTGCGCGATCGCTGCATGGGGCATGATCCACGCGACCCATAACATCCCGCAATGGTCGGCCATCGGCCTTGGCATCTATGCGGTTTTCTCCTGGGCCAGCGCCCTGCGAGCCCGCGACGTACCGGCCTTCACGCTGATCTGGGGAACGCCTGCGTTTATCTACACGACGCTGGGCTATGGCCTGATCGCGTTCGCCTCATACGGCCTTGCGACCTTCGCACCGCTCTATGCCGAAACGATGCTGGGCCAGAAGAAGACGATCATCGGGCTGTTCCTCGGCGGCGGCGCGGCCGCGGCCGGGTTCATCGGCATCGTCGTCGGCGGGCGCATCGCCGATGCGCTAAAGAAACGCTATCCATGGGGCCGCATCCCGGTGATCATCGTCGGGACGCTGGGACCGATCATTCCCGTGCTGGTCGCCTATACGACCACCAGCCCGACCGTGTTCTATATCGGCATGTTCCTGGCCGGTATGCTTGCGCCGGCAGCCCTGGGCGCGGCGGGCGCGACGTCACAGGACCTGGTCCTGCCGCGCATGCGCGGAACGGCAACGGCGACCTTCTTCATCGGCACGGCGCTGATGGGGCTGGGCATGGGACCGTTCCTGACCGGTTTCGTGTCGCAGGTGACCGGCGATCTCCGCACAGGCATCCTGTCGCTGCTGTTGGTAGCCCCCATCTCCACCGTGCTGCTCATTATGGCGTGGCGGACGGTGCCCAAGGCCGAAGCGACCGTCGTCGAGCGTGCTCGTGCCGCAGGCGAAATCATCGTTTAACCATAATGCAAGACGGGCACGTTAGGTGCCCGTCATGGGTAAGCGTACAGGGCCGCAATGAAAGTCATGACCATTTTCGGGACGCGTCCCGAAGCGATCAAGCTGGCCCCTGTCATTGCCGCACTGTCGGCGACATCGGGCATCGAATCGCGCACCTGCGTCACGGCACAGCACCGCGCGATGCTCGACCAGGTGCTCGAGTTGAACGGTATCGTGCCCGACCACGACCTGAACCTCATGCGCCCCGACCAAACGCTCGACGCGATCACCGCGGCATTGCTGACCGGCATCGGTGAGGTCCTCGACGCCGACCGGCCCGACCGCGTTGTGGTGCAGGGTGACACCGCGACCGCGATGATCGGTGCGCTTGCCGCCTATTACCGGCGCATCCCCGTCAGCCATGTCGAAGCGGGCCTGCGCAGCGGCGACATCTACCGGCCCTGGCCCGAAGAGGTGAACCGCCGCATCGTCTCGACGATCGCCGACCAGCATTTCGCGCCGACTGAAACCGCGGCACAGGCGCTGTACCGCGAGAGCATCGACCCGGCGACGGTACACATCACCGGCAACACGGTGATCGACGCGCTGCTCGCAACCCGCGACCGCATCAATGCCGACCCCGCGATGACCAAAGGGCTCGACCTGTTGTTCAGCCGGTTTCGCCAGCGCCGCATCATCCTGGTCACCACGCACCGGCGTGAAAATTTCGCAGCGATGTCGGCAGTGGCAGACGCGATCAGCGCGATCGCGCAGCGAAGCGACGTGGCCGTCATCTTCCCCGTCCACCCGAACCCCAATGTCGCAGGCGTGATGGAGCGCAAACTGAAGGGCCGCGACAATATCGCGATGATCCCCCCACAGGACTACGCGCATTTCGTGAAGCTGCTCGACAGCTGCGATTTCGTGCTGACCGACAGCGGCGGTGTTCAGGAAGAAGCGCCTGCCCTCGGCAAGCCCGTCCTGGTCATGCGCGACACGACCGAGCGGCCGGAGGGTGTCACCGCCGGCACCGCGCGCCTGATCGGCACCGACCTGTCGCGGGTTACGAGCGAGGTCTTCGCCCTGCTCGACGACCGCGCCCGCTACGACGCGATGGCACGGGCGCATAACCCGTTCGGGGATGGCAAGGCGAGCGGACGGATTGCGGAGATCGTGGCGGAGTCAGCTTAATCCCAAGAGTGGTCGCTATCGTTGCCCTCTTATGGCTTATCGCCATTAACATCTGGACGGTGTTCTGGTTTTGGCACGACAAGGTGCGCGCGATTGCCGGCGGTCGTCGCGTAGCCGAAGCAGATTTGCTAACCCTCGCGCTGATCGGCGGCTCACCGGGCGCCTTGGCCGCACGTCTGCTCTTCCGTCACAAGACGCGCAAAGAGCCGTTTTCCACATATTTGATGCTCATTGTCGCCGGCCAAATCGGTGTCGGCGTCGCCCTGCTATTCTTCTGATCCCTATCAGAGGAATGCTTCAGGCCGGACGTCCCACTGCCTCATAGGCAATTCCCAAAGCCTCAACGCTCTTCCGGTCGTACACATTGCGCAGATCGACCAGCAGCGGCGTTGCCATCTCCTTGGCCAGCCGCCGAAGATCGAGCGCCCGGAACGCATCCCATTCCGTTACCATCGCGACCGCATCCGCGCCCGCCGCGACGGCATAGGCGTCCTTGCACATTTCGACACCCGACATCATTGGCGCTGCGACTTCCATGCCTTCGGGATCGTAGGCCTTCACCACCGCACCAGCATCGAGCAGCGCCTGGACGATCGACAGCGACGGCGCATCGCGCATGTCGTCGGTGTTCGGCTTGAAGGTCAGTCCAAGGATGCCGACGGTCTTGCCGCGCACATCGCCGCCCATCGCGGTGATAATCTTGCGGCCCATCGCGCGTTTGCGACTGTCGTTGACGGCGACGGTCGCCTCGACGATCCGTTGCGGTACGCCCTCGTCGTCCGCTGTCTTGAGCAGCGCCAGCGTATCCTTGGGGAAGCATGACCCGCCATAGCCCGGCCCTGCGTGCAGGAACTTGCTGCCGATGCGATTGTCGAGGCCGATGCCGCGCGAGACGTCTTTCACGTCCGCACCCACCGCTTCGCACAGGTCGGCGATCTCGTTGATGAAGGTGATCTTGACCGCGAGGAACGCGTTCGCGGCGTATTTGATCAGCTCGGCCGTGCGGCGCTTGGTGAACATCAGCGGCGAATTGTTGAGGTAGAGCGGGCGATAGATGTCGCGCATCACCTGTTCGGCGCGCGCGTCTTCGCAGCCGACAACGATGCGGTCGGGGCGCTTGAAGTCGCCGATCGCTGCACCTTCGCGCAGGAATTCAGGATTGCTGACGACGGCTACATCGATGCCCGGCGCATTTTCGCGCATGATGCGTTCGACTTCGTCGCCCGTACCCACCGGCACGGTCGATTTGTTGACGACGACAACCGGCCCATCGATCGCGCCCGCGATATCGGCCGCTGCCTGGTAGACGTAGCTGAGGTCGGCATGACCGTCCCCACGCCGCGACGGCGTACCGACCGCGATGAAGATGGCGTCCGCGCCCTTGGCCGCCGGGCCCAGGTCGGTCGTGAAACTCAGGCGGCCGGCATCGACATTGGCCTTCACGAGTTCGGCAAGGCCCGGTTCGTAGATCGGCATGCGTCCGGCGTGCAGCGCGTCGATCTTCGCCTGCGACACATCGACGCAGACGACATCATGCCCGAAATCGGCGAAACATGCGCCCGACACCAGCCCAACATAGCCTGCGCCGATCATGGTGATTTTCATGCGTATTCCCGCCTCTTTTCCGGTCGGCGCCGTCCCTATGAGGTGCGCCTTATCGATGCAACCGCGACCGGTTTTTCAACTCGCCGCAAATAGCGCACGAATGATGACATTCATGTAAATAATTCCGCTTTTCGGCATTGCGTCCGGTGTCATTTTCGTTTCATAAGCGTGACAGAACATCGGCGTCCCAGCCGGGAAAAGGTCATCGCAAATGCGAGGCCCTTTGGAGTCGCAATGAATGGGTAATGACTGGCTCGCGATCTTCACGATCGCGGTTTTTTCAGTAATCGGGTTCATCATTGCAGCATTCGTCTTCGCGACGATCCTGACATCTATCTCCCAACGTAATCGGCGGAATTTCGAAGTCCGGCACCACCGGTCGAAGCGCGTTCGCCCCTAAACCTCGGCAAGTCTTTTCCGGATCGCGGTCAGATCGGCGACGAATCGCGCGCGCTCTTCCTCTGCACTTCCATCATCGGTGATTCGCAGCAGATAACTCGGGTGAACCGTGACCCACGCCTCGCTACCATCGGTTAGCGAAATCGGTGCACCGCGCACCTCCCCGATCGTCACGGCCTTGCCGAACACACTGCGTGCGGCCGTCGCGCCGAGCGCGACGATCAGTTTCGGTTTGATGATCGCGCGTTCCTGATCGACCCACCACCGGCACGCGTCGATCTCGCCCGCGTTGGGCCGTGAATGGATGCGCCGCTTGCCGCGCTGCTCGAATTTGAAATGCTTGACCGCGTTGGTCACATAAACGCGGTCGCGATCGATCCCGGCCTTTTCCAGTGCACGGTCGAAGACTTGCCCCGCCGGCCCCACGAACGGATGCCCCGCCAGATCCTCCTGATCGCCCGGCTGCTCGCCGACGAACATCAGTTTCGCGTCGGTCGGCCCCTCGCCGAACACGGTCTGCGTCGCAGGTTTCCACAGAGGGCAGCGCGTACAGGACATCGCCTCTTCGCGCAGGGCGCCCCACCCCATCACGCTGGTGCCCGACATTTCCTTCCGGTCGACCATGGCAATCTCTCGCGATCGCGCCGTCGCAACCAGTGCCGGGATCAACGCGGTCTCGGGCATGTTTTTCCAGTATTTCTTGGGCATCTCCTTTGTCATCGCGCCGATCTTGATGCGCGCGGGATTGAAGATGCTGGCGTAATAGGTCTTCCAGACATCCTCGATCGGGTCGCCTTCCGGCCCGTCGCCCTTCTGCGCGCCGGGTCCTTCGCTCAGCGTCTCGCCATCCCAGTGGATCGACGTTTCGGGCGTCAAGATCGACCAGCGCATCGCGGCGAAGCGCCGCACGAAGAAGCCGGCATTGATGCGGACGATATGATGGTCCGGTTCGAACCAGGCGACGTAGGTGCCGTCGACTTCGCGAAAGCGCACGAAGGCGCGCATCTTGTGGATGTCGCGGCGCACCGCCTTGGCCAATTCGTCGAGTCGGCGGACGAGCGGATCGGCATGATCGGCGATCAGTCCGCGCTCACTCTGCAACCGCCATAACGCTGTGTAGAGAAGCGCGAAGCGCTGGGGATCGCTGTGGCAAACGACCGTCTTTGCGAGGTCGACGAACGCCTTGGAAACCGTCAGCGTCGCGGAGACCGCAGGAAGCGGATCGTCGCTGGCAAACAAATCGCCTGAAGCACCCACCTGCCAGACGATCCGGTCGGGCGAGACGCGGGCAGCGATCAGCGCACGTGCCGCATCGCGCCATCCGTCGAAATCATCCGGCTGATCGAGCGTAACGGTTCGCATGGCACTCAAGCGGCGAACAATTCCATCTGTTCCGCACGCGGCGCGACGAGTTCGCGAATGTCGGCCTTGTCGCTCAGTTGCAGGGGCCGCCAGTCATTGGCGACGATGAACGGGCGCAATTTGCGGATCGAAACGGTAAGCCGTCCGACATCGGCCAGGTCGAGGCGGCGATGACGGCGCGATACCAGGATCCGCTCGACCGCCCGTGTGCCCAGTCCCGGAACCCGTAGCAACATGGCCTTTGGCGCGCGATTGATGTCGACCGGAAAATGCTCCCGGAACTTCAATGCCCAAGCGAGCTTGGGATCGATGTCGAGCGGCAGCATGCCATCGTCGGTGGCACTCATGACCTCCTTCGCGTCGAAGCCGTAAAAGCGCATCAGCCAGTCCGACTGGTAAAGCCGATGTTCGCGCATCAACGGAGGACGCTTAAGCGGCAACACTGCGCTGGCGTCGGGGATGGGGCTGAACGCCGAATAATAGACACGCCGCATGCCGAACGCATCGTACAGGCCCCGCGCCCGCAACACGATGTCGCTGTCGGTCGCGGCGTCCGCGCCGACGATCATCTGCGTCGACTGGCCGGCGGGCGCATAACGCGGCGCCGATTTATAGCGCTTCGTCGCGTCACGCGCATCGAGGATCGACGTTTTCATGTCGCCCATCGCGCCCTCGATCCGGGCGATCGACTTGTCCGGCGCCAGGCGCTTGAGCCCCGGCGTGGTCGGCAGTTCGACGTTGATCGATATACGGTCGGCGTGCCGACCCGCCGCCTCGATCAGTTCGGGATCCGCATCCGGGATGGTCTTGAGGTGGATGTACCCGCGAAAGTCGTGATCCTCCCGCAACGAGCGTGCGACCTCGACTAGCTGCTCCATCGTGTAGTTCGAACTGCCGATGATACCGGAGGACAGGAACAATCCCTCGATGTAGTTCCGCTTGTAGAAAGCGAGCGTCAGGTCGACGACTTCCTTCGCCGTGAAGCGGGCGCGGCGAACATTCGAGCTCTTGCGGTTGATACAATAGTGGCAGTCGAAAATGCAGCTGTTGGTCAGCAAGATCTTGAGCAGGCTGATGCAGCGACCGTCGGGCGCGTAGGCATGACAGATACCCATGCCCTCGGTCGAGCCGATCCCCTTCCCGTCTTTCGAATTCCGCTTGGATGTCCCTGAAGAAGCGCAGGACGCATCATATTTCGCTGCATCCGCAAGGATTTCGAGCTTTTGACGCGTATCAAGCTGGGCCATTTGTTCCTGATATGTTTCTTGATCCGCTTTGTCGATTGATGCATATTAACCTGAGCGAAAAAACGCTTTCGGGATGTGGGTGATCCGGCACGCAAGGTCCGCTTCACCTGATGCCACGATGTAAGCATCGCCGTGCTCGACGATGCCGGTCGTGAAGACGATGTCGCGAAGGTACATCTGGTGATCGAGCGGCGCGGTCAGCGCGGCATTGGCCTCAAGCAGCGACGCATGCTCCGTCCGCACGACGCGCGACGGATCGCCGGCATCGAGGATCGTCCAATAGGTGCGATAGATGCCGACGCTGTCGTTAGGCTCTACGCCATGCCACAGCGTCAGCCAGCCCTCGTCGGTCGGGATCGGCGGTGCGCCGCCGCCCATGCGCGCGGTCGCAATCGTATCGGCGTGCGGACGAAGGCCCGGTTTCAGGTGCGGCCGCCAGTGACGCCCGTCGGGCGAGGTCGCGAGGTTGATCGACGGACCCGCGCGCCACTCGCTGCCAGGCGGGTAAGCAAAATAAAGATCGCCCAGCGGCCGCGTCAGCGCCCAGAATTGCCCGTCGATCAGCCCCTCGAAGATCAGCATGTCCTTGTTCTGGTGATCGAGGACGATCCCGTCGAAGGTCCAGTCGACGCCGTTTTCCGACACGTAGAGCGTCGTCGAATGCCGTTCCGGACTGACGGAACAGGTCGTCATGAACCACTGGTCGCCGACCTTGCTGATCCGCGGATCCTCGATGCCATAACACTGCCAGTCGCCGTGCGGCGCGATGGCCCGGTCGTAGTGAATCTCCAAGATGTCGATGCCGTCGGACGTCAGCTCGACCGGCAACAGCCAGGAGAGCGACGTAAGGCCGAGGATCTTCCACCCCTCGACCTTCACCATAAATGCGCGCGGATCGGTCGTATCGACTTGGTCGAGCGGCCAGGCATCGAGCACGAAGCGACCGGCCTCCCATCGGATCGCGTGAACCTTGCCATCGCTGATCGGGTCGCGAAGCGCCTCCGCGATCCGCACCATCATCAGCAGATTACCATTGGGAAGCCGCGTCAGTCCGGGATTGAACGCACCCAGGACATAGGTTTCGACGCCGAGCTGACCGGCTAGCGGCGACTTCGAAAGGTCGATGTCGTCAGGGACGAGAACAAGCTGGTCGACTGGTCGTGTGGCTTCCCGCATGCACAACTCCCTCGCACCGGTAAAGCGATGGCACACCGGCTGGTTCCATGCACCGGGACGACGGGCAGGACTAGGTCGACCAGCCGCCCGCCAGCGTCCGGAACACGTCGATCTGCGAGCGCGCGATCGCCGCATCCTGCGCCGCGAGCGCTGCTTCGGTCTCGGCCGCGGTGCGCTCCGCATCGAGCCAGGCCAGCGAATCCACCGCGCCTTCGCGTTGCTGCGCGCGGGTGATCATCGCTGCCCGTGCGGCCTCGTTCCGTGCCGCTTGCAGGGCCGTGCGACGGTCGAGCGCGCGCGCATAGGTCGAGAGTGCCGTCTCAGTCTCTTCGAGCGCGCGGAGCACCGTGCCGTCGAACGTCGCAAGCGATGCCTGCGTATCGGCCCTGGCGGCAGCGATCTTCGCGCGAGCGCCCTCCTGATTGAAGGTCCAGTTGATGAGCGGCCCCACCAGCCAGCGCAACGGTCCGCCGGTAAAGATGTCGCCGATATTGGGGCCGGTCGAACCGATCGACGCACCCAGTGAGATCTTCGGATAAAGATCTGCTGTCGCCACGCCGATACGCGCTGTGTCAGCGCCAAGTCGGCGTTCGGCGGCGCGCACGTCCGGACGGCGGGCGAGCAATGCCTGCCCGTCCCCGACCGGGATCGGCTGGGTGACTTCCAGCCCGACACTGCGTTCGGTCGCGATTGCGGGAAGATCTGCGGGTGCTCGCCCCGTGAGCGTCGCGAGGCGGAAGATCGCGGCCTGACGCCCGGCCTCGATTTCCGGGATGTCGGCCGCCCGCTGCTGGCGTAGTGTCGCGATGCGCGAGACATCGAGTTGCGTCGCGAGACCGGCGTCGTGGCGGCGCTGGGTCAGGAGGATCGACCGGTCGAGCAGGTCGACGATCTGGTGCGCGACCTTCAACCGGGCCGCTCCCGACGCGGCGTCCGCATACGCCCGCGTGGTATCGGCAACGACGGCGACGCGCACTGCATCGGCGTCCGCTGCCGCCGCACCTTCGTCTCCACGCGCAGCTTCGACGCCACGGCTCACGCGACCGAACAGGTCGACTTCGTAAGAGACGTCGAGGCCGACATCGATCGACCAATCCTCGATCGGCGCACCCGGCGCGCGTTGTCCCACGGGCAAGCGGCCGTATGTGGCCCCAGCGCCCAATCCCGTCTGCGGCAGGCGGTCCGACCGCGCACCGCGAAGGTTCGCGCGCGCCTTTTCGAGCCGGGCGACCGCCACGCGGATGTCGGTGTTGGCCTTCAACGCGTCGGCGATCAGGCCGTCGAGCACGGGATCCTGGTACAGCCGCCACCAATTGGCCGCGACCGGATCGGTCGAAAGCACCGGTGTCGCTGCCGAGACGAACGGACCGGCAGCTGCGGGCGGCGGGGTCGGCGCGACATAGTTGGGTCCGGCGGCGCATGCGGCAAGCGCCAGCATGGACGCCATCGGAAAGATGCGAAGCAAGGTCATGGAATTATTCCTTATTCAGCCGGCTGCAGCACGGCGTGCGAGCCGGACGGCGTCCCGCGGCGCCGGCCGACCCAGTCGCCCAGCGCGCGGCACACCACGTAGAAGGTCGGCGTGAAGAGCAGGCCGAAGCCGGTGACGCCCATCATCCCGAAGAACACGGCCGTCCCCAGCGCCTGGCGGAGTTCCGCCCCTGCACCGCTCGCGATCAGCAGCGGCACCGATCCGAGGATGAACGCGAAGCTGGTCATCAGGATCGGACGCAACCGGTCATGCGCGGCACGCACCGCCGCCTCGATCGTCGACAGCCCGTCCTGTTCCTCGGCCTGCTTGGCGAACTCGACCACGAGGATCGCGTTCTTCG
>JAZKBQ010000022.1:0-57063 GCA_040388515.1 Pseudomonadota bacterium
CCAACACCGGCAAGACGCACCTCGCGATCGAGCGGATGTGCGGGCATTCGAGCGGAATCATGGGCTTTCCGCTGCGCCTGCTGGCGCGCGAGGTGTACGACCGGGTGGTCGCGATGAAGGGCGCGAAGGAAGTCGGCCTGCTGACCGGAGAGGAGAAAATCCTGCCGCCGGGCGCGCGCTGGCTGCTGTGTACTGCGGAATCGATGCCGGTGGATCGGGAAGCAAGTTTCGTTGCCCTCGACGAGGCGCAACTAGGCGCGGATCCCGAACGCGGTCATGTTTTCACTGACCGGCTGCTGCGTGCGCGGGGACGTGAGGAAACGATGATCCTCGGCTCCGCGACGCTGGCACCGATGGTTCGTGCGTTGTTGCCGGAGGCGGAGATCGTCAATCGTCCTCGCTTTTCGACATTGAGCTACGCGGGCGCGAAAAAGCTGTCGCGGATCCCGAAGCGCTCGGCCATCGTCGCATTCAGTGCGGAGGAGGTTTACGCCGTCGCCGAAATGCTGCGCCGAACGCGGGGAGGGGCGGCGGTTGTGATGGGCGCGCTCAGCCCCCGCACCCGTAACGCGCAGGTCGCCATGTATCAGGCGGGCGAGGTCGATTATCTCGTCGCGACCGACGCGATCGGCATGGGCCTCAACATGGATATCGGCCATGTCGCCTTCGCCAGCCTGACCAAGTTCGACGGATATCGCCAACGTCGCTTGACCGTCGCGGAGATGGCGCAGATCGCCGGGCGCGCCGGAAGGCACCAGCGCGACGGGACGTTCGGGTCGCTGGGCAGCGAGGTCGGCCCCGCCGCGTTCAGGCCCGAGGAGATCGAGGCGATCGAGGAGCATCGCTTTTCGAAGCTCGAGCACCTGTACTGGCGTGAAGGGGTGCCCGACATGGTGTCGCTCGACGCGCTGATCGACAGCCTCGAAACCCCGCCGCATCACGAGAAACTGCGCGCGGCACCTCAGGCGGTGGACCTAGCGGTGTTGAAGCGCCTGTCCGAGGATCCCGACGTGCGTGGCCGCGTGCGGCATCCCGCCATGGTCAAGCGGCTCTGGGCGGCATGCGGCGTGCCCGATTTCCGCAAGGTCGGCGCTGATCATCATGCGCGCCTCGTCGGGCGATTGTTCCGCCATCTGTCAGAAGGGGACGGGCATGTCCCTGTGCCGTGGTTCGCCGACGAACTCGCCCGGCTCGACAAGGTCGACGGCGATGTCGAGACGCTAGGCGGGCGGATCGCGAGCGTGCGGACCTGGGCCTATATTGCACACCGCGCTGACTGGCTCGCCGATCCCGCGCATTGGGCTGAGCGTACCGAACGCGTGGAGGAGCGGCTGTCGGATGCGCTCCACGCGCGGCTCACGGAACGTTTCGTCGACCGGCGAACCTCGGTGCTGATGCGGCAGGTGGGCGGCGATGTCGGCCTGCTCGATGTGGCGGTCGATGAAGACGGGCTGGTGACGGTCGAGGACGAACCGCTCGGCCGGATCGATGGCTTCAAGTTCGCGGTCGACCCGTCGGCGCGTGGCACCGACCGCAAGCGACTACTGGCAGCCGCGGAACGCTATCTGGTCAAGGAACGCGCGCGTCGCGCGGGCGAACTGGCATCTGCGCCAGATAGTGCATTTCACCTCGATGGCACCCGCAGCCCGCTGGTGCTGCAGTGGTCCGGGCACGATGTCGCAGCATTGGCCCAGGGGCGGGCGCTTACGCCCGACATCCGCCTCGACCGGTCGCTGGATGTTCTCGACGCGCCCGACCGGACGAAGATCGCGCTGCGACTGAAGACCTGGCTCGACGGCCAACTCGCCCGCTATCTTGGGCCTCTGCGGGACATGGAGGCGGCGCGTGCCTCGCCTAAGACGCCCGCACCGACACGTGCTATCCTTGCCCCGCTGATCGGCGGCGGTGGCATCGTGCCGCGCGTGGCGATCGAGGATGCGCTCGGCGGCCTCGGATCGGACCTGCGCCGTGCGTTGACGCGATCGGGCCTCACCATCGGCACGCTCGATGTATACGACGCACGCCTGCTCAAGCCTGGCGCCCTGTTCTGGGCCAATGCGCTCGACGCTGTCCGCGCCGGAACGCTGGTCGCCACGACGCTGAAACCTGGTGCGACAGTGGGCAAGGGCAGCGTGGCGCGCGGTTACCGGTGCTTTGGTGGCACGCTCGTGCGCATCGACCTCATCGAACGCATCGCTCGCGCGACGCATGACTTACGCACTGCGCGGCAGGATTTCGCGCCCGACCCTGCGCTCGCAACATCCTTCGGCATCGATGCCGCCACGTTCAGTCACATCCTCCGCGCTCTCGGCTTCCGGCCGGGCACGGAGGGGAAATGGCGCTGGGGCCAGCGGACCAAGGGCGCCAAGGACGCGCCCCGCACATCGTCGGGCGTGTTCGCCGCCCTCGGGGTCCTGCGCATTGACTGATGCGACCCGCCATGGCTGACACGATGCGCCTCGACCGCTTCCTGTGGTTTGCGCGCCTGTCCGCCTCTCGCGCCTATGCCCAGCAGCTCGCATCGAGTGGTCATCTCCGCATCGACGGCCGCCCGGTCGACAAGCCTGCGCATGCGGTGCGCATCGGCAATGTGCTGACCTTCGCCACGCACCGTGGCGAAATCAAAAGCTTGCGCATCGAAACATTTCCCTCCCGCCGCGGGCCGCCTGCAGAGGCGCGGGCGTGCTATACCGAATTGACCTAGGCAGACGGCGGATTTAACGCGGCTCCATCGCCTTAGGGGAGCCGCGACTACCATGACCTACGTCGTCACCGACGCCTGCATCCGCTGCAAATACATGGATTGCGTCGAGGTATGCCCCGTCGACTGTTTCTACGAGGGCGAAAACATGCTGGTGATCAACCCCAGCGAGTGCATCGACTGCGGCGTGTGCGAACCCGAATGCCCGGCAGAAGCGATCCTGCCCGACACCGAGAACGGCCTGGAAAAATGGCTTGAACTCAACAACACCTTCTCGGCGCAATGGCCCAACGTCACGCGCAAGGGCGACCAGACCCCCGCCGACGCCGACGAGCACAAGGGCGAAGAGGGCAAGTACGACAAATATTTCTCAGCGGAGCCCGGCGCGGGGGACTAGGCGCCTTTTTAGCGTTTCGTCTTGTCGCCCATCGACCAGACGATGCCGAAACCCAACGCGGCGCACAGGCCGATCAGCCCGACGTTCGCCCAGCTCACGTAATGTCGCCCGGCGGCGGACCAAGATCTTTGCCGCGCCCGAATAGTCGCGCGAGAAAGCCGCGAAAAGCCGCGAACGCGGCGATCGCGCCAACGGCAATCACTTTCCAGAATGCGGCCAGCACGGCGAATATGCCCTTTGCCGCTCCGGCTTTGACAACGGCCGCCGCGGCACCACCCGTGACCAGCGCGGCTAGCCCATATTCGGCTACCTTGTCGCCGTCAGTATACGCTGCATAGCTTTCATCGGGTTTGAACGCGAAGCCGGCCATGGCAACGCGAAACGCGCCAAGATCGTGCTGCAGCGTTTCGGGCGATGTGACGAGCGTTGCATTCATCACTCCGCGCCGGCCAAGCATTCGCACCGTATAATTGACGTTTTCGCTGCCATCGGACGAGAGCACGGTCCCGAATTCCAGATTGTGCGACGCGCGATCATAGTGCGGCACGACCGACCATCCCCTGATCAGGAGCGGAGACAGCTTCTGCTCGATCCGCTGGCTGTTCGCAGCTTCTTGATTCTCGCGCAGCGATTTGAGCAACGCATCGGGATCGATTTTCTCGTCGTCTTTCACATATCCCATGTCGTTAAAATCAACGATCGCGAACCAGGACAAATCCTTTGCCGCAATCGTGTAACTTTCAGATTCGCTCAAATTCCCGGTAAGTTCGAGCAAGCGGTTGGTATTCGCCGGATCAAGGTACATCGTTTCGGGAGAGACGTTGATCTTTGCCCGGTCGGTCAACGGCTCCGTTCCGGAGCGATGCCAGTCGAGCGCCATGATTTTTTGTACTTGAGGGCTGGGTGCTGTCTTGTCCGGTACGGCCAGGGATGCTGTGCCGGCGGTAAACATCGCAAACGCAACAAACACAGTTAACCGCATGACCATTCCCCCGAACAATTGCAGCTATTCTATCTTATGCCGGGAACCGTACAAGTCGTTCAACAATAACGTTTTGCGACGTTACGGTCTCGAAGACCGGGACAGCATCGCCCTTTTCCTGCTTCTTAATGCCCTGGGACGTTATGCGCTTCAGACGTCCAAATTGGAGACGCGTTTCAATTCCGACCGCAGACGTTCCTCGTCGAAGGCATGCTGCGCGAACTCGCCGCCGCGCTCGACCCAGAACAGAAAAAGGTGCGCCGACCATTGATTGGGGTTGGGCTGCGTCCGGCCGTGGCGCAGGTCTATGCCGCGATACAGGACGGCGTCGCCGGGCTGCATGGTGACCGCGGTGTGCGGCTCATCGCCGAAATCGTCGACGCATGGTTCTTCCTGCGTCACCCGCTTGGAGCCGACTTCGAGCGGCCACGGCACATCGTCGCTATAGACCAGCGTCAGCGAGACGCTGTGCTCGCACGATGGGCGGTCCGAATGGACGTGGCAGACGTCATCCTTCTGATAGATGCGGAAATAGTCATAGCTGGGCAGCACGTCCGCGCCGGTCAGTTCGCTGATGATCGGTGTCAGGCCCCACAGGAATGTCGTCAGCGGCCGATAGAAATGCCCGGAGATATCAATAGTCTGATGCCGGGAAAGCGGCTGGTCCTGGGCAAAGGTTTCGAACGATTTCCCCGATGACGCCAGATCCATCTGCAGTTGCTTGAACAGGTTGGCCGCAACTTCCGGAGGGACCAAGCCCCTGATCGTCGCAAAACCGTCTTTCTTGTAGTCGCCTTCGATACGCATGGGATCACTTGGTCTCGATTGAACATGGCGCATCTACGTCGCGGTCCGGATTTTTGAAAGGACCCCATGGACTTGGCAATCGTGCCGCCGGTCGCGGGCCTGCGTGTAAAAGCGAATGGCGCAATCGTTTGTGCCTTTCGAGCGGCGCAAAAACGGCGCTTTCGACAGCTCCCGCACACCAATATTCTCAACACTGGTAATTTTATTGCGAATCTGTTAAACACCCACCCACAAGTGGTGCATCCGCGCGCCGCTTGTGGAGTGCACAACCGGATCTGCCCTGCATCGACGCTTCCAGATGACCGCATGGCCTGCGGCAAGGGTAGCCGTCAATTCCCCGCGATCCGATGGAAAGGAATAAAATGGCTGCAGCACCCACGCTGATTTTCGATGTCGGCGATTATGTCGTTTATCCCAAGCACGGCGTCGGCCGTGTGATCGAGCTGCAAAAGTCCGAGATCGCCGGGATGGCGCTCGAACTCTACGTCCTTCGTTTCGAAAAAGAGCGCATGACGCTCCGCGTTCCGACCAACAAGGCCGAGGGCGTCGGCATGCGCAAGCTGTCGTCGGACAAGACCGTCCGCGAAGCGATGACCATCCTGAAGGGCAAGCCCAAGGTAAAGCGCACCATGTGGTCGCGCCGTGCCCAGGAATATGAAGCCAAGATCAATTCGGGCGACCTGAACTCGATCGCCGAAGTGGTCCGCGACCTGTTCCGTGCCGAGGACCAGCCCGAGCAGAGCTATTCCGAACGCCAGATCTTCGAAGCGGCCGCCTCGCGTCTCGCGCGCGAACTAGCGGCGGTCGAGGCGATCGACGAACCTGCGGCGCTGGTGAAGATCCTCGACATCCTGCGGGCAGCTGCGGCGGTCTATAACAAGGTTCCCGCCTAACCCGCTTGTCACAGCCCTCCACAAGGCGTATTAGATAACTAATACACTTGTGGAGGCCTGACATGCGCAAATTCCTTTTCCTGGGTTCCGTGGCGGTTCTCGCGGCCTGCGGTTCGATCAGCGGTGCGGCGACGGGCGGCGGCCATGGCACGCGCAGCTTTGCGCTGTCGGGTTTCGACGCGGTCAAGCTCGCCGGGTCCGACGATGTGCGCGTGGTGCGCGGCTCGACCTTCTCGGTCGTGGCGACCGGCCCCAACGAAATTCTCGACCGGCTCGATATTCATACCGAGGGGACGACGCTGGTCGTGACCCGCAAGTCCAAGGTGAGCTGGGGCTGGTCGTCGGATCATGAGGGCGCGAAGATCACCGTAACCATGCCGTCGATCCGCGCTGCTCAGGTCGCGGGATCGGGCGACATGAGCGTCGACCGTGCCGACGGCAGCGAATTCAAGGGCGGCGTGACCGGATCGGGCAATCTCGACCTGCCATCGGTCCAGGCGGCGACTGTCAAACTCGATGTGACCGGCTCGGGCGACCTGAAGGCAAAGGGAGCGGCGAAAACCGTTGCCCTGTCCGTGACCGGTTCCGGTGATCTGGATGCGAGTGGCCTGACCGCCGATACCGCCTCCGCCGCGGTCCAGGGTTCGGGCGATGTCAGCGGCAATGCGCGCCAGTCGGCCGCGGTCAACATCGCGGGTTCCGGCGATGTGACGATCAGCGGCACGCGCAACTGCACCGTCAGCAAGGCCGGATCGGGCGAGGCGCACTGTACCGGCTGACCTTGCCTGCGCGAACGGCGGGGCGCATGGATCGGCGATGAAATCCGCGCTCCTATGCCTCGCCCTGCTTGGCTCTCCGCTCGTCGCCGCTGAGCGGACGTTATCGGTCACCGATTTCGACAAGCTGCGGGTCGATGGCGGCTTCACGGTAGAGGTCACGACCGGGCGCGGCACGTCCGCGCGTATCATCGGCACGCAGGCGGCGATCGAGGCGACCAGCGTTTCGGTCCAGGGGCGCCAGATGGTCATCCGCAAGAATGCTTCGGCATGGGGCGGCTATCCCGGGCAGACAGCCGGCATGGCGACGATCCGTATTACGGTGCCTGGACTGACCAATGCGTGGGTCAACGGGCCGGCGAAGGTCTCCGTAGATCGCCTGAAGGGTGCGCGTGTCGCCGCCGCCGTCGAAGGTTCGGGGGAACTGGCCATCGGCGGCATGGCTGCCGACAATGCCGATATTGCGCAGGTCGGTTCGGGCCGTCTGACCGTCGCCGGAACCGTCGCCAACCTGACGATGACCGCGCGTGGCGCGGGCGTGCTCGATGCGGGTGCTTTGCTGGCGGCCGACGCGAAACTAACCAGCGAGAGCGCGGGCCAGGTGACGCTGTCGGTCAAGCGTGCGGTGACAGGGACGATGACAGGGTCGGGCAGTGTGACCGTCCTCGGCAAGCCTGCGTGCACGATCAAAAGCGTCGGATCCGGGACAGTGACTTGCGGGGTTAAATAAGGCCCAGCGCGACCAGTTCGTCCTGCAACTCGGGCGGCAGGTCTTTCGTATCACCGCCGAAATTCAGGTCGGGCGGCGCGTCTTTCGCGTCGAGATAGCGCCAACCCTGATGCGCGCGGCGCGGGATGGGGCGGACGCGGATGATGTTGGTATCGACGACGATGTTCGTCCGGCCGTTTTCCGCCTCCTCGAAATCGAGAATTTCGGTCCGCGCGATCAACTGGTGCTTCAGGATCCAGAACATCGACCCGCCGATGATCTCGTCCGCGCGCTTCGGCTTGTAACGCGTGTTCAGCCGGGCGGTCGGCCCACGGTTCGCCCACCAGCCGAGAACTTCATCGAGCGACTGTGCACCGTAAGCGACCTTGGTCAGGTGCAGCATGTCAGCCGCCCAGGCCCGCGAGCGTTGCGAGGCCAAGGAAGCTGAAGAATCCCATTACGTCGGTCGCCATGGTCACGAAAACGGCCGAGGAGACCGCAGGGTCCACATCGAACCGTTCGAGTGTCAACGGCACCAGGATCCCCGCAAGGCCCGCGATCAAATTGTTGATGATCATGGCCGATCCGATGACGGCCCCAAGCATCGGGTTGGCGTAAAGCAGGCCGACACCCACGCCGATCAGCAGCCCGAGCGCAGACCCGTTCGCCAGCGCGATCCGCAATTCACGGATGATCATCCGCCGCGTGTTCGAACTGGTCAGCTGGTTGGTGGCGAGTGCGCGCACCACCACGGCCAGCGTCTGCGTTCCGGCATTGCCGCCCATGCCAGACACGATCGGCATCAGCACGGCGAGCAGCGCGAACTTGGCGATCTCGCCCTGGAACAGGCCGACGACCGACGCCGCGATCATCGCCGTGCCGAGGTTGACGATCAGCCACATCAAGCGCGTCCTGACGGTCATCAGGATCGGCTCGTTTATATCGCCGTCGCCCGCACCCGACAGGCGCAGGATGTCTTCGCCGGCTTCCTGCTGGATGACGTGCACGATGTCATCGACGGTGATCATGCCTGCCAGCCGTCCGTCGTCATCGACGACCGCGGCGGAAATCAGCGCGTATTTCTGGAAGCGCAGGGCGACTTCTTCCTGGTCCATATCGACCGGGATCAGGGTCTGTTCGCGCTTCATCACGTCAGCAACGGCGATGTTGCGCGGCGCGCGCAGGATCCACGACAGCTGGCAGGTGCCAATGGGCTTGTGCGCGGGATCGACGACGAACACTTCCCAGAAATCGGTCGTCAGGTCCGAATTCTCGCGCAGATAATCGATGGTGTGGCCGACGGTCCAATGCTCGGGCACCGCGATCAGTTCGCGCTGCATCAAGCGGCCGGCGGATTCCTCCGGATAGGACAACGCTGCCTCGATCGCGGCGCGATCGTCAGGGTCGAGTGCGCGCAGGACGGCGGCCTGGTCGGCGTCGTCCATGTCTTCGATGATCGCGACGGCGTCGTCAGTATCGAGTTCGGCGGCGATGTCCGCGACCTGGTGCGGCTCGAGCTGGTCGATCATGCCCTCGCGGACGTGATCGTTCATCTCGGCAAGCACGTCGCCGTCGAGCATCTCGCCCAGCGCCGCCGCCATCGCGCCGCGCTTGTCCTCCGGCGCGAGTTCGAACAGGTCGGCAAGGTCGGCCGGGTGTAGTGGCGCAACCAGGTCGCGCGCGCCCTCGTCATCACCGGCTTCGACCTTGGTGATGACTTCGCGGACGAATTCGGGCCGCAGCCGGTCGTCCTCGTCCATCCGCGTTTCGGGAGCAGCGGTCTCGCGCAGATCGGTTTCGCTCATCGCTGGCCCTTTCCTGCGCTGGTGTGACGGCTGGTCATGCCGTTCCGACTTTTCGCCTCCGGGTCAAGTCGGCGCGCGCATGAAGGTGGCAGTTGCCGTGCGCCATCCTATCTATCACCCATGACCTATCGCCTTTCCGTCCTCGACCAGAGTCCCATTGCCGCGGGTTCGACCGCCACCGACGCGCTGCGGAATACGCTGGACCTCGCCCGCAATTGCGACGCGCTGGGCTATGACCGTTACTGGATGGCGGAACATCATGCGTCGCCAGGGTTGGCGGGTGCAGCGCCCGAGGCGATGATCGGACCCGTCGCGCTGGCGACATCGCGAATCCGTGTCGGGTCGGGCGGGATCATGCTGCCGCATTATTCGCCGTTCAAGGTTGCCGAGACTTTCGCCCTGCTGTCGGCACTCGCACCGGGCCGGATCGACCTTGGCATCGGCCGTGCGCCGGGTAGCGACCAGCGGACCGCATTCGCTCTCCAGCGCGACCGGTCGCGGCGGATGCCGGTCGACGATTTTCCGAACAACCTCGCCGAAACCATCGCCTATCTCGATGGCACCATGCCCGCCGATCACGGATTCGCGGCGCTGCAGGATACGCTTCCCACTGGCGGCGGAGCGCCCGAGGTCTGGCTGCTCGGCAGTTCGCCCGATTCGGCGATCTGGGCGGCAGAGGCGGGGCTGCCCTATTGCATCGCCGATTTCATCAATTCCGACGCGGTCTCGCTCGCGCAGATCTATCGCTCGCGGTTCAAACCAGGCCGCATCGCCGCACCGCAGCTGACGGTCGCGACCTGGACCATTGCGGCACCGACGCGTGAAGAGGCGGAGCGGCTGTCGCTGCCTGCGGTCATGATGTTCGCGCACCTCATCCGTGGCGAACTGATCGCGGTTCCCTCGGTCGCGACGGCCGAAGCCTGGGTCGCAGAGAACGGCAATCCTGGCCGCCGTCGCCGCACGACGCTCGGCACACCAGCCGAAGTGCGCGCGCAGCTCGACGAGGTCGCGGCGCTTTACGGTGCCGACGAACTGATGCTGGTCAATATCCTGCCCGATCACGATGCGCGCGTGCGTAGCTATGCGTTGATCGCGGCCGAATATGGGCTGGCAGGGCTCGCAAAGGCGGCGTAGGGCCGCGCCAAACTCAACAAGAAGGAATTACCGAATGGCTGAAACGCTGACCCTTACGCTCGACACCGGCGAAGTGACCATCAAGCTGCGTCCCGACCTTGCCCCCGGCCATGTCGAGCGCATCGCCGAACTCGCGAACGAGGGTTTTTATGACGGTGTCGTGTTCCACCGCGTCATCGACGGTTTCATGGCACAGGGCGGCGATCCGACCGGCACCGGCATGCATGGTTCGAAGAAGCCCGACCTGAAGGCGGAGTTCAGCCGCGAACCGCATGTCCGCGGTGTCTGCTCGATGGCCCGCACCAGCGCGCCGAACAGCGCGAACAGCCAGTTCTTCATCTGCCTGGCCGATGCACGCTTCCTGGACGGCCAGTACACCGTCTGGGGCGAAGTGACGTCGGGCATGGATGCCGTCGACGCGCTGCCCAAGGGCGAGCCGCCGCGCCAGCCGGGCAAGATCGTCAGCGCGAAGGTTTCGTAATCGTCACTGGACGACGTGGCAAAGCCACGTCGTCCGTCATCGTCATGCGACGCTGGTCGGCCATTCGCGCCGTTTAGCGGCCGGCGAATAGCTCCGCTATTCCGCCATCGTGCCGACAAGCCAGTCGTGAAACAGCCGGACCGGGCGCGTTTCCAGCGCGCGCGGCCGGCACACGAACCAATAGCTGTACGGGCTGCTCGTCGGCGTATCGCCGAACAGGCGGATCAGGCGGTCGTCGTCCGCGTCGGACAGATGGCTGCCGTGCATGAACGCGACGCCCAGTTCCTGGGCAGCCGCGTCGAGCATCAGCTGCCCTGAATCATAAAGATCGATCGCCGCCGGTTCGACGTCGAGCTTTACGGCCTTGCGCCATTCCTCGAACGTGTCCGGCATGTCGCGGTGCAGAAATACCGTCAGTTGGGCGAGCTGTTTCGGGTCGGTGATCGGCAGGCCGCCAGCTGTCAGCGTCTTGGCAGCGATTGCAAAAACCTCATTATGGTCGAGCCGCCGGGCATAGAGCGCTGGGTCGATATCGCGTGCCAGGACGATAGCAGCGTCGATGCCGTCGCCGACGCGTGCCACGGCGTGAGCGCCCGTATCGATGTCGAGGTGGAGCATCGGGTGTGCAGCGCGCAATTCGGGCAGTCGCGGCATCAGGCGCTGCGAGGCGAACAGCGGCAGTACGCCCAGCCGCAGCCGCATGATCCCGCCGCCCGCGCCGGCAACGGTCTCGATTGCATCGGAGAGTTGGTCGATGGCAGGTGCCACGAGCGACAGCAGGCGCTCTCCATCGCCGTTCAGCACCAGCGCGTGGTGGCGCCGCTCGAACAATGTCTTGCCGACGAAGCGCTCGAGCGACTGGAGACGGCGGCTAAGTGCAGGCGAAGAAAGGGAAAGGTCTTCCGCGGCCGCCTTTACCGACCCCGTCCGCGCGACAGCGACGAAAGCCTCGATCCCTGAAAGCGACGGCAGGCGGCGCATCTCGACTGTTCCTTTTGTGCAACTGCGAACCGGCCCAAGGACCGCATTTCCCTAGCATGCCGCCAAAATATTACGATTCAAGGTGCAACCAGCGCAATCGAGATTTTTCTTTTCGCACTTGCGAGATGACATGCTGCAGTGCACATAGAACAGGCCTTTCAGGCATCCTCTCCTAAAAACTTTCAAGGCCGGTCGGCAACGACCGGCCCTTTTTTTATCTCCGCGCCAGCTTCACCAGCGAATAGACGAGCAGCGCGCCGCACATGGCCGCGGCGGAGAGGTAAGGCGCGGGGCGCCAGATTTCGTACAAACCGACACCGATAGACGGCCCGAGGATAAACGACGCGCCATTCACGCTGGTGATCCGGCCCGCGACCGCCGCCTGCAGGTCATGATCGACCGCAAGCGAGGACCCTGCGGTATATCCCGGACGCACGAACCCGAATCCCGCCGACGACAATCCGAACGCAGTGGCCATTCCGTAGAGCGATGACGACGCGCTGATCAGCAGGCATCCGCATGCTGCAAGTGCCAGCCCGACGATCACCATGAGGCGAGGGGTCATGTTGAGCAGCGGGATGAGGCCCCATTGGACGAGCAGTGCGGCGCCAGCACCGGTCATGAGGACGAGGCCCACGGCCTGCTGACCTTGCAGCGGATCGACCATCAGCCGGTCGAGGACGAAGAACCCCATCGCTTGTCCCGCCATGGCCTGTGCGTGGCCCATGACCACACCCACGACGACCCAGGGCCAGATCCGCGGATCGGTGAGCTTGAGCTCGCCGTGCGACCGCCCGGCCGTCGCGGCCGTCACGCTCGCACCGGTCAGTGTTCCCCCGATCGACGGATAGCTGGTCGCGGCCCCGCGTGCATGCGACCCGGGCGTATCGTCGGGCAACAGGAACCAAACGGTGCCGAGGACGGCAAAGCCGCAGATCGCGAAGAAATAGGCCGGACCTGCCAGGCCGACGCCCGGCAAGACGAAAAACGGTGCGAGCGCGGGGCCCAGGATCGTGCCCAGACCGAATGCCGACGCGAGCATCGTCAGCGCCTTGGTCCGCTGCGCGCGCGTCGTTTGCGAAGCGAGGATCGCCTGTGCCGCTGGCGGCGCCGCGGCTCCGAAATAGCCGTAGATCAGGCGTGCGCCGACGAAAGCTGCGATGGCGGCGGTCGGCGCGATCAGGCCGTGGATTCCCGCGCTCAGCGAAACGCCGCACAACAGGACGGATGCCGAGAACCCGGCAATGCCCGTCAACACCATTTGCCGCCGCCCGGTATGGTCGGATTTCCGGGCCCAGCGCGGGGCTGCCAGTGCCCAGACGAGCGCGGACACCGAAAAGGCGAGGGCGATCACGCTGTCGGGGATCTTCATCGACCGGCCGATGGCCGGCATCACCGACTGCAAGGCGGTGTTCCCCGCGCCGATCACCAGCATCACCATGAACAGCATCGTGAAGTTGCGGTCGAGCGCGGGCTTGGCAGTGCGTGGCATCCCGTGGACGTTAGGACGCGAATGGGCGCACGTCTAATCCACGCCCATGTTCAGGCGGCGCGTAATACCCGGGTCGAGCACGGCGACCAGGAACCAGCAGAATGCGTTGCGGATGCGGTCCGGAACGGTCGTAATACCGCGGAATTCGAGCAGATGGCGCTCGCGGCTTTCGGCGATCTCGCCGTCGACATAGCGGCGCATGGCATCGGCAAAGGCCACGTCCTGGACGCGCAGCATGATCTCAAGGTTCAGGTACAGGCTGCGCGGGTCGAAGTTCGCGCTGCCGATATGGACGATGTCGTCGATCACATAGAGCTTCGTGTGCAGCCGGTGCGGCTGGTATTCGAACACGCGAACGCCCTTTTTCATCAGGCCCGGAAACGTGAAGCGCGCTGCGCCGATCGTCGTGTTGTTGTCGGTCTTGCCCGCCGTCACCACGCGCGCACGTCCCCGCTGCCCGACGTCGTCGAGCCGCTTGGTCAGGCCCGGCGTCGGCGCGAAATAGGCGGCGACGATCGACACGTCGCGGGCCGGGCGCAGGTCGAAGCGCAAAGTCCGGACCCACGGAGAAAAGCGCCGCGTCGGGCCGCCATGCAGCCAGCGTACCGGCCCCTTGGGATTGCTCCATTCGGCCAAGGCCCGCGTCAAGTCGCGCATTTTCGATTTGGGTTGGTGCGTCCAGTCGGCGAGGACGTCGAAATAACCGGTCAGGCGTTCGGTCGCCGTTCCCTCGATCATCAGGCCCAGGTCGCGCCATGCCTTCGGCCCGGCATCCTCGAAATAGGCATTGCCGATATTGAAACCGCCGATCAGCGCGCGCGTCTCGTCCGCGATGGCGAATTTCTGGTGGTTGCGCAGCAGGTAGCGCCGGCCGAATCGGGGAATGAACAGGCAGACGTCGATCCCCGCTTCGCGCAGCGGGACCAGGAACCGGTCGTTTCCGTCGGCATGGCTGCCGAACCCGTCGATGATCAGCCGCACCGTCACGCCGCGATTCGCGGCGTCGATCATCGCCTCACGCACCCGGATGCCCGCGTCATCCTCTGTAAAGATGTAATAGAGCAGCTTCAGCGAAGTCCGTGCGCCTTCGATCAGTCTAACCAGCGCGTCGAGTCGCTCTGCGCCCCCCGTCAGCACGGTCAGCCGGTTGCCGTCGACGGTGCACGCTGTATCCACAGTCGCTCTGTCCCTGCTTGCGCGCGCCTTGGCAAGGTTGCGTTTCGGCAGGGGCGCTGATAAGTGCGCCCCCTTTCACGACAGCTTTATTAGTCAGGATACCAGCCGATGGCGCGCGTCACAGTCGAGGATTGCGTCGACAAGATTCCCAACCGTTTCGATCTCGTTCTGCTCGCCGCCCAGCGTGCGCGCCAGATTTCGGGCGGTGCCGAACTCACGCTCGATCGCGACCGCGATAAAAATCCGGTCGTGGCGCTTCGCGAGATCGCCGAGGAAACTGTCGTCCCGACCGAACTGGCCGAAACACTGGTCGGCAACCTGCAGAAGGTGCAGGTCGACGACGACGATGCGATCGACGAAATGGGCTCGCTCAGCCAGTCGGCCGAAGCGCTGCGCCTGACGGCGGCTGCTCCGCCGCGGAACCAGAATTTGGGTGCGGATTACGACGGCTGAGCAAGTCGCGTAGCGGAGCTACGCGACGGTGGCGACGGCGAAGCCCGTCGCCATGCGATAGCCCGGCCGGCCTCGCCAGAGCGAGGACCGACGACGTGGCTTAGCCACGGCGACTAGTTTTGAGAGAAGGCAGAAGAAGCTAAACCCCGGATCAAGTCCGGGGTGACGGCGTATTCTAAGCGACTGCTTTTAACTTCACCGTCTCGAGCGGCTTCACGTCCTCGGCATGCGCCCAGCACAAATCCTTCAGCCCCAGCGTGCGCCCGTCATGTGACTGGATGACGATCGGCGCGATCGGCTGGTGGTCGCGTTGGTCGACCAGCACCGGAGTCGACGGCGTGCAGGATTCCCATTTCTCGCCCCACTGGCGCAGCGCGAGGATAGAGGGCAGCAGTTCCGCGCCCTTTTGCGTCAGCCGGTATTCGATCTTGCGCCGGTCCTCGGCCATCGCCTCACGCGACAGGATGCCGTGATCGACCAGGCGGCCCAACCGGTTTGCCAAGATGTTGCGGGCGATACCCAGGGTACTCTGGAATTCCTCGAAGTGATGGAGCCCGTTGAACGCGGCGCGCAGGATGAGGAACGACCAGCGTTCGCCCATCGCCTCGAGCGCAGCGGGAAGCGCGCAGTTTACCGCGAGTTCCCTCAAGTCTTCTTTCAGGTGTCCCATCCTTTGGTCAGCCTATCGTAATCGTTCGGTCACACAAGACCGAAAAAATGTTGCGGTGCCGCACTGGTTTTCAGTTGCAACTTAAAATCTATAGAGGTAAGTAGTGATTCGCAACTGGAAATGAAAGGAGCCCTCCCCATGGTTCGTAACGCCCTCATCGCAGCATCGTTGGTCGCCGGCATGACTGCTCCCGCTTTCGCACAGGCACCGACCTATCGCCTGGTCCCCGTCACCGCCGTCGCAAAGGCCGGCAGCGTGATCGTCGGCGACACCCTTTGGGCCTGCGGCACCGAAGGCTGCACCACCGGAAAGGCCACCGCGCGCCCCGCAATCGTTTGCGAGATGGCTGCCAAGAAGGTCGGCAAGCTCGCAAGCTTCACCGTCAACGAAACCGCGTTCGACGAAGCCGCGCTTGCCAAGTGCAATACCAAGGCGCGCGCCTGACCCGACTTTACCGATTGCATGCTTTCTCTCTTCGGGCATGCATCCTCCCGGGGTCGCGACGGTTGTCGCGGCCCCGCTTTGTTTATAGGCGTCTCGCGCAATGGAGCGTCTCTCAGGGAATGATCGGGTAGATGGGACCTTGCGCGGCGGTATCGTTGCGCTGGGGAATTTCGACGGATTCCACGAGGGGCATCAGGCCGTCGTCGGCCGCGCGGTCGAACTGGCGCGAAGCCGCGGGGTTCCTGCCGTTGTCGCGACATTTGACCCGCATCCGGTACGGTTCTTCAAGCCCGAAACGCCGCCGTTCAGCCTGACCACGCTCGACCAGCGTCAGCGACTGTTTGCCGAGGCCGGGGCGGATGCGATGCTGGTGTATCATTTCGATACACAATTGGCAGCCGTCAGCGCGCAGGATTTCGTTGCGGATTATCTGGTCGGCCGTGCGGGGGCGACGGGGGTCGTGACCGGTCGCGACTTCACGTTCGGCGCGAAACGCGTCGGCAATGTATCGGTGCTGGCCGAACTGGCGGCGAAGCATGGTATCTCCTGCGAAACGGTGGGCCCCGTTTCCGACGGCGAAGAGACCATCTCGTCGAGCCGCATTCGCGCGGCGCTGCAAGCAGGTGACCCGGCGACGGCTGCACGCCTGTTGACGCGGCCCTTCGCCATTCAAGGCATGGTGCAGCATGGCGACAAGCTGGGCCGCACCATCGGCTATCCTACCGCGAACATCGACATGGGCGGTTACATCCGCCCGCGCTACGGCATTTATGCCGTACGGGGGCGGTTGCCGGACGGACGCGTCGTCGATGGCGCGGCGAATCTGGGCGTGCGGCCGACGTTCGATCCGCCGAAGGAATTGCTCGAACCTTATTTCTTCGATTTTTCGGAAAACCTGTACGGACAGGTGATCGAGGTCGAACTCCACGCTTTCCTGCGGCCGGAGGCGAAGTTCGACAGCCTTGATACACTGACCGCGCAGATGGCGAAGGATTGCGACACGGCGCGCGCCATCCTAAGCGCGCAGGCACAATGACCGATCAACAGCGCGACGCCCAACGAGATTGGCGCGACACCGTCTTCCTGCCGAAGACCGATTTCCCCATGAAGGCCGGACTCCCGCAAAAGGAGCCGGGCATTCTTGCGCGCTGGCAGCAGGCGGACATTTACAAACAGACCCGCGACGCGCGCCGCGGCCGCGAGAAATTCATCCTCCACGACGGCCCGCCGTATGCCAATGGCGACATGCACATCGGCCATGCGCTGAACCACATCCTGAAGGACATGGTCTGCCGCACCCAGAATCTGCTGGGCAAGGATGCGCCCTACGTGCCCGGCTGGGACTGCCACGGCCTGCCCATCGAGTGGAAGGTCGAGGAGGAATACCGCAAGAAAAAGCTCAACAAGGACGAGGTTCCGGCGAACGAGTTTCGCGCCGAGTGCCGCGCCTATGCGCAGAAATGGGTCGATACCCAGCGCGAACAGCTGAAACGGCTGGGCATCAACGGCGACTGGGACAACCCGTACCTGACGATGGATTTCGAGGCGGAAGCGACGATCGTCGCCGAGCTGATGAAGTTCGCGGAAAGCGGCCAGCTTTATCGCGGTGCCAAGCCCGTGATGTGGTCCCCGGTCGAAAAGACCGCGCTCGCCGAGGCCGAGGTCGAATATGAGGACATCGTCTCGACGCAGATCGATGTCGCGTTCGAAATCGTCGAAAGTCCAGTTCTGGATATGATCGGCGTTTACGCGGTGATCTGGACGACCACCCCGTGGACTATTCCGGTCAACCAGGCTCTGGCGTTTAGTCCGTCGCTGGAATGGCAGAATCCGGCGGGTCAATATACCGTTTATCAGGCAAATAACGGCCATCGATATCTTTTGTCGGCCGCGCTGGCAGATGCTTTTTCAAAGCGAGCAGCGTTAGAATTGAAGCCTCTCGGCGTTGTGGCACCGGAAACGCTTGCAGAGTCTATCGCGCGACATCCAATGCACAAACTCGGCGGGTTCTTTGCCAAGCCGCGGCCGTTCCTGCCGGGCGACTTCGTGACAACCGACTCTGGCACCGGCCTCGTCCACATGGCGCCCGATCATGGCGAGGACGACTTCGACTTGTGCAAGGCGAACGACATCGAGCCGGTCTTCGCGGTCGAGGGCGACGGCAAGTACCGCGCCGACTGGGGCTGGCTCGGCGGGCAGGGGAGCGTCATAAACCCCAAGTTCAACGCGCCGGACGGTCCGATCTGCGAAGATTTGCTGAACGCGGGCGCGCTGCTCGCGGCCAGCGCGGACTATAAGCACAGCTATCCGCACAGCTGGCGGTCGAAGGCGAAGGTCATCTTCCGCTGCACCCCGCAGTGGTTCGTGCCGATGGACAAGCCGAGCGAGGGTGGAACGCTGCGCGAAAAGGCGATGCGCGCCATCGACGACACGCGCTGGGTGCCGGAAAAGGGCAAGAACCGTATCTCGTCGATGGTCGAGGGTCGTCCCGACTGGGTGCTGAGCCGCCAGCGCGCCTGGGGCGTGCCGATCACCCTGTTCGTCGATCGCAAGTCCGGGCAGTACCTTGTCGACCCCGCGGTCAACGCGCGCATCGTCGCGGGCGTCAAGGCGCAGGGCGTCGACGCGTGGAGCGACGAGGCGGCGCAGGGCTATCTTGGCGACGCTTACCACCTCGCCGATTACGAGCGTGTCACCGACATCCTCGACGTGTGGTTCGACAGCGGTTGCACCCAGGCGTTCGTGCTGGAAAGCGGACGGTGGCCCGACCTGCAATGGCCTGCGGATTTGTATCTCGAGGGGTCGGACCAGCATCGCGGCTGGTTCCAGTCGTCTCTGCTCGAAAGCTGCGGCACGCGCGGCCGCGCGCCGTACAATGCGGTGCTGACGCACGGGTTCACGATGGACCAGAAGGGCATGAAAATGTCCAAGTCGCTCGGCAACACCATCAATCCGATCGACCTGATGCGCGATTACGGGGCCGACATCCTGCGGCTGTGGGCGCTGTCGGTGGACTTCACCGAGGACCACCGCATCGGGAAGGAAATCCTGCAAGGGGTCGCCGACCAGTATCGCAAGCTGCGCAACACGTTCCGCTACCTGCTCGGCGCGCTCGACGGGTTCGAGGAGAGCGAGAAGGTTACTGTGGCGGAGATGCCGGAGCTGGAGCGGTACGTCCTATCGCTGCTCGGTGGTGTTGACGTCCATTTACGCAAGAGTGTCGAGAACTTCGACTTCAACGCCTATGTGCGTGCACTGATCGATTTCTGTAACGAAGACTTGTCAGCATTCTTTTTCGATATCCGGAAAGACTGCCTGTATTGCGACAGTCCCGCCGATCCGAAACGCCGTGCCTATCGCACTGTGCTGGACATGTTGTTCCACGCTCTGATCCGCTATGCCGCGCCGGTGTTGGTGTTTACGGCCGAAGAAATTTGGCAGAGCCGCTATCCCGACGCGGACAGTGTTCACTTGCTGGAATGGCCCGAAGTCCCCTTCATCGACCGGTGGAACGACGACTGGGACGCGCTGCGCGATCTGCGCCAAAGCGTCACGGAAGCCATCGAGCCGCTGCGTCGCGAGAAGGTCGTGCGTTCTAGCCTTGAGGCGAATGTCACCGTACCCGCTGTCGAACTTCTGAAAAGCTTTTCCGACGGCGACCTCGCCGAACTGTTCATTACCGCGACAGTCAATCGTGGTCAGGGGGACGCGGTGACAGTTGTTCCTACTGACAAACACAAATGCGGCCGCTGCTGGCGTCACCTGCCCGAAGTGACCGAGGACGGCACCCTGTGCGCGCGGTGCGACGAGGTGATCGCGTGAGCAATCGTAACCTCGGCCTCGTCATCGCCGCGATCATCTTCGCGCTCGACCAGCTGACGAAATACATCGTCACTGTCCCGCTCCAGCTCGAATCGGTCGGACAGATCGTGATCCTGCCGGTCTTCAACCTGACCTGGGTGGAGAATTACGGCGTGTCGCTCGGCCTGTTCACGGCCAAGAGCGAAGCGATGCGCTGGGCACTCGTTGCCGGGACGGCCGCCATCGCGACTTTCGTCGCTGTCTGGTTATGGCGCGAGGCGAACCGCAAGGACGTGTTCGGCCTTGGCCTCATCCTCGGCGGGGCCATCG
Organism: Pseudomonadota bacterium; assembly: GCA_040388515.1. Lineage (GTDB taxonomy): Bacteria > Pseudomonadota > Alphaproteobacteria > Sphingomonadales > Sphingomonadaceae > Sphingomonas_O. The sequence goes on from JAZKBQ010000022.1 coordinate 20,033, forward strand.
GCAACATCCTCGACCGCGTACGGTTCGGCCATGTCGTCGACTTCGCCGATCTGCATTTCGGCGAGTTCCGCCCGTTCCTTGTTTTCAATATCGCCGACGCCGCTATAACTATCGGCGTTCTCATCCTCTTGTTGCGGGCGCTCATGTCGCGCGACACTCCGAAGGCCGATACCAATGCGTAAGTTCGTACCCGTCCTCATCATCGCCGCTACGCTCAGCGCATGCGGCTCGACCGGCGGCGTTTTCAGCCGCGCCCGCCCCGACGAACTCGCCGTGATGCGTGCAGCCCCGTTGGTGGTACCCCCCGATTTCGCGCTGCGTCCGCCGACGCCCGGCGCGCCGCGTCCGCAGGAAGCCGACAGCTCGACGCTGGCGCTTCAGGCGATGTTCGGCGGCCCCGCACAGCGTAGCACGTCCGAAAAGGCGACACTTGGCGCCGCGGGTGCGGATCGCGCCGATCCCGGCATCCGTTCGACCGCGGGTTCGCCCGGCACGACCGTCGTCGACAAGGGTGCAGCCACGCGCGACGTCGTTGCGGCCCCCGCCACCGAAGGCACCACGGCCAAGGCAACTACACCGCAATAAACGCGCGGACCAACACCAAAACAAAAAGGCCCCGGCATCGCTGCCGGGGCCTTTTTTGTTGGCTGCGGGCCGGGCGTACCCGGCCCATGCCCCGATTTAGAAAGCCACGCCGATCGTACCAATGACGGTGCTGCCCGAAATGTTCTTGCCCGAGGCCGACAGCCAGCGCGAGTCGGTGTCGACATAAGACACGCCGACCGTGATCGCCTTGAACGTCGCCGTCGCGCCCAATGCCCAGTCTGTATATTCGGTTTTGCCGAACGCATCGTTGGCAAGCCAGCTGGGTCCGAAGGTATGGCCGAGGTGACCCGTCAGGCCGATGGGCGTGCCCGGGATCGATGCCGACAGGTCGCCCGCCAGATAGACGTTCGACTTCGCCGGTCCGATCTGGTTGAGCGCCAGCGCTTTCTGCTTCGGCGCCCAGTTGACAGTGCCCTTTGCGGTCACCGGTCCGAGCGAGTGCGAAATTGCGAGGTAGGGCTCGATGAAATCGCTGCTCGACGTATCACCGGCAAGCTTCGTCTTCGGATAGAAATAATACAGCGCGCCGACATCGACGGTGGTGCCGCCGAAGGTCTTCTTGAAACCGCCGATTAGGTCGAGTTCGACGCTGGTCGTGCCCGCTGCGGTCACATAGCCGCTGACCGACGAACCCCAGACCGAAACGTAGAAGCCCGATTCGTGCGAAACGGTCAGGCCGCCCTGGATCGCGGCATTGTTGTCCGTCTGCGATACGCCGCGGAAACGATAGTCGGTGGTGACGGTCGCGCTGCCGTTGATCGTGATCGCCGACGGCGGCGCCGTATCTTCAGCGAACGCCGGCGCGGCGGCGGAGAGAGCGATAACGCTGCAGAGGCAGCTCAGAACAATGCGCATGGACTTCCCTTTTATCTCTACGGGCGTTGCTGCCCAGGGTCGTCCCACCTGCTTGGCGCGCGCTGACCTCTGTTGAGTCGGGCCACGTCGTCGCCTGCCCACTTTGTGCCCGCGCATTGTGCGCTGCACAACAAAAAACGCGGGTTTTTGATATAAACCGGCGCCAAGTGTTGCGCCTGCGCAACAGTTATTGCGCGGACAGCGCCTGTAACAGGTCGGCGATCAGGTCGGCGGGATCTTCCAATCCGATGCTCAACCGGATGATCGATTTGCCGGACCATGGAACCGCGCTTCGGCACCAGGAAGGGTCGGAGGGTACGACCAGACTTTCGAATCCGCCCCAGCTGTAACCGATGCCGAACAGTTCGAGTGCGTCGACGACCCTTGCGGTCGCGGTAGGGCTGTCGTCCTTGAGCACGAAGCTGAACAGGCCAGTGCCGCCGCGAAAGTCGCGCATGAAAAACTCGTGACCCGGACAGTCCGGCAGCCCCGGGTGCAGGACTCGCGCGACTTGAGGCTGCTCACTCAGCCAGCGGGCAATCTCCAGCGCCGAATCGCGATGCCGGGCCAGCCGCACATCGAGCGTGCGCAGACCGCGGGTGGTCAAATACGCATCGTCCGGGCTGACTGTCTGGCCCAGCACCTGCGCCGTCAGGCGCAGGGCTTCCCACGTCTCTGCGCCCGACGTCACCGACCCGATCATCACGTCCGAATGGCCGCCGATGTATTTGGTACAGGCGATGATCGACAGGTCGATGCCGAGGCCGATCGTCGGAAAATAAAGCGGTGTCGCCCAGGTGTTGTCGATCAGCGTGACCAGCCCGTGCTTCTTCGCAACCGCGACGATGGCGGGTACGTCCTGCACCTCGAATGTTAGGCTGCCCGGCGATTCCATGAAGATCGCGCGGGTCTCCGGTGTGATGAGCCCTTCTATGCCCACACCGATCAGCGGATCGTAATAGGTCGTCGTGATGCCGCGCGGCTTCAGATAGGCGTCGCACAGCCGGCGCGTGGGGTCATAGGCGCTGTCGACCATCAACAGGTGATCGCCCGGCTTCAGCACCGCCAGCAGCGCGCAGGATACGGCAGCCGCGCCCGAGGGATATAGCATCGTGCCCGCAGCACCCGGCTCCAGCGCCGTCAGGGCGTCGGCAAGCGACCACTGCGTCGGCGTCCCCCGGCGGCCGTAGAACCAGTGGCCGTCGGCATTCGTCTTGCCCGCATCTTTCAGCGACACCGTGTCGGGATGCAGGATCGTGGACGCGCGCCATACGGGTGCGTTGACCACGGGCCCCGTCCATTCCGGACGGCGGCCACCCTGGACGATCGTCGTTGCGGGGCGGGTTTCGCCCTTCTCGTTCACGCCGCGCCGATGGCCTTGGGCGTGTCGGGATGGGCACCCCATTCGCTCCACGACCCGTCATAGACCGCGACCTTGTCGTTCCCCAGCAGGTGCGCGGCGAACGCGACCGATGCGGCGGTGATGCCCGAACCGCAGGTGGCAGCGATCGGCTGGGTCGGATCGACACCTGCCGCTTCGAATGCGGCCTTCAACTCGTCCTTCGACTTGAAGGTGTTGTCGGCATTGAACAATTCGCTCGATGGCAGGTTCTTCGCACCCGGCATGTGGCCCGGGTTCACGCCCAACCGCGGCTCTGCCTCGCGCCCTTCGAAACGGCTCTGGCTGCGTGCGTCGACGATCTGTTCGACCTTCGATTCCAGCACTTCGCGCATCTGGTCGAGCGTGCGGACGAAGCCGGTGTCTTTCCACACCGTGAAGTGACGGTGGCGCAGCGTTTCCTTGCCGCCGGTCAGTTCGCGGCCCTCGGCCTTCCACTTCTCCAGCCCGCCATCGAGGATGGCGACGGCATGCGCGCCGAACAGGTGGAGCATCCACCATGCGCGTGCCGAGGTATGGAACGGCGAATTATCGTAGAGAACGATGCGGCTGCCGTCGCCAAGGCCCAGCGACTGCATGCGGCTGGCGAATTTCTCTGCCGAGGGCAGCATCATCGGCAGCTCGTTCTTCTCGTCGGCCAGGTTGGCGAGGTCCATGAAGACTGCGCCCGGAATATGCCCGGCCTCATATTCGGCCGAGGCGTCGCGCGACGCGTCCATGAACCATGTCGCATCGACCACGCGCAGGTCCGGCGCCCCGAGTTCGCCCGCCAACCACTCCGTCGATACCAGCGCGTCCATAACAGTCTCCGTAAGATACTCGATTCGTCCCTAGTCACCGCCGCGCGCGGCGTCGAGACTGGCGTTATCGTTTGCGGATGAAAGCACGGATATCCCGACTTAAGGCCGACAGTTCGGTGTCGCGTACGTACATCATGTGGCCCGCGCCGTAATAATGATACTCGATCCTGTCTGTCGGCATGCCCGTACGGGTTAGCGACTGTTCGGCGCCGAAGAAGGGCGTGGCGAAGTCGTACCAGCCCGCGGCGTTGAACACGCGCAGCCCGCTGTTCTCACGCATCGCCTTGCCCAGATAGGGCGCGACGTTGGCGTAATACTGGCTGTCCCTGCCGCCGACGGTCGGGCTGCCCAGTTTCCAGTCCCAGTCGCTCACGCCGCCGATCGTCACATATTGCTTGTCGATCTTGAGGCCCAGGTCTTCGCGGACGTAGGAATTCATCGCGGCGGTATAGCTGCCGTCGATCGCATAGAAGGCGGGATCATTGTCGGGTTCTTCGCCTGCCGCATCGTAATCGACGCCCGTGTAGCGGCTGTCGAGGCGGCCTACGGTCAGCTTCCGGTCGCGCAGCAACTCCTTGTAGAAACGGCCCGGCGTGACCCGCAGGTCGGCATTCTCCAGGAACTGTTCCGACAGACCCGTGAAGCGCGACAATTGCTTGCGGATCGATGCACGTTCCTCGCCCGCCAGCCTGTTCCCTTTCATCAGTGCCGTCAGATAGGGGCCGCTGGCGAATGCCCGTGCCTCGGCTGCCCAGGTGGACACCTCGGCGGGCTTGTCGGCGACCTTGTTGTGATACCATGCCGTCGTCGCCATCGTCGGCATGTTGACGACATAGCTCATCTCGTTGCCAGGGACCTCCGCCTGTGCGCCGAAGTCGAGGATCGTCGAGATCAGGATGATGCCGTTGAGCGCGACGTCGTTGTAGCTGCCGCCCTCCAGCTCATTGGCGACCGCGACCGAGCGGGTGGTGCCGTAACTTTCGCCGCCGATGAATTTCGGGCTGTTCCAGCGGTTGTTCTCGCTCAGCCACAGGCGGATGAATTCGGAGATCGACTTGGCGTCGGCAGTGACGCCCCAATAGCTCTTGGCCTCTGTCTTGCCCAGCGCACGGCTGAAGCCGGTGCCGACGGGGTCGATGAAGACGATGTCGGTCACGTCGAGCAGCGAATCCGGATTAGCGACGATGGGGTAGGGTGGCGCGCCATCATCGCGGGCGTCGCTGGGGATCACGACGTGCTTCGGTCCGAAAGCGCCCATGTGAAGCCAAAGCGATCCGGAGCCGGGCCCGCCGTTGAACAGGAAGGTGATCGGCCGGTTCGGATCCCTGCCGTCCTTGATATAGCTGGTCGAGAAGATCGCGGCCTTGGGCGTACCGTCCTCGGCCTTCAGATAGGTTTCGCCGGTCGTCGCCGTGTACGCGACCGACACGCCGCCGAAGGTGCCGGTATGCCGGGTGACGGAGACGATCGGCGGGCGGATGTCCGAAGATTTTTCGGCCTTGTCCGGTCCGGCGGGCTTATCCTGCGCAAAGACAGGCGTGGCGAGCAATGTGGCGGCGAGCAGCAGGCGCTTCATGAATATCCCCTTTTTCGTATACTACTCACACTCGTCATTTCCGCGAAAGCGGGAAAGACGATAAGGGGCGCAATATGACTCCCAAACATCTCGGCCAGACATCCGCGCTTCCGGCAACGCCGGAGGAAGCGGTCCTCGATTACGTCCCCAATCCGCGTCCCGGAAAGCCGTACCTGGTGCGCTTCACCGCGCCCGAGTTCACGTCGCTGTGTCCGGTGACAGGCCAGCCCGATTTCGCGCACCTCGTCATCGACTATGCCCCGCGCGAGACGATCGTCGAATCGAAGTCATTGAAGCTGTTCCTCGGCAGCTTCCGTAACCATGCCGCCTTCCACGAGGATTGCACCGTCGGCATCGGCGAGCGGTTGTTCGCGGAAATGGCACCGCACTGGCTGCGCATCGGCGGATACTGGTACCCACGGGGTGGCATTCCCATCGATGTGTTCTGGCAATCGGGGGAACCGCCCGCCGGGCTGTGGCTCCCTTCCCAGGATGTTCCGGGCTATCGCGGCCGCGGGTAGCCAATTTAATGACATCGGTGTAAGTAATACGCATGTCGCGCACGCTTGCCCATCCGATTCGCATTTTTCCTGCGGACATCGATTTCATGGGCCATGTGAACAATGCGCGGTACCTGAATTGGGTTCAGGATGCGGTCGTCGCACACTGGCAGAAACTGGCGCCGCCGGCCGCTGTCGCCGCGCACCTGTGGGTCGCGCTCAAGCACGAGATCACCTATCGCAAGCCCGCTTTCCTCGACGATGATGTCATTGCGACCGTCGTGCTGGAAAAGGTCGAGGGCGTCCGCGCATTCTATTCAACGCTGATCAAGCGCGGAGAAGACGTGCTGGCCGAAGTGCAGTCGAGCTGGTGTTGCCTCGATGCCGAAACGCTGCGCCCTGCGCGAATCGCGAAAGACATCGCTGCGCATTTCTTCGGGAAAACAGCCGACTAAATCAGTTCGCGCAACGTGAGCCAAGCGTTGCCGCCCTCGATATCGATGCGATTGTACGATGGTCGCGTGGCCCGCACCCTTTCGCTAAGCGTCCCGGCGCCGACCATGCGCACGGGGCGAGAGCCACCGTCCCAGACGATGTCGAACGCGTCATGGACATGGCCGGACAGAACGAGATCCGCGCCTGCCGCCGCCAGCGCGGCAAGCGAGGCATGGCCGCCACGGGTTCGCCCTTCGCTTTGGCCGCCGGGCTTGTCGATCAGCGGATGGTGGCAGGTGACGATGCGGATACGCCCGGCGGGCACTGCATCTAGCGCGTCGAGCGTTTCGGACAGGCGCTGCGTCGCCACGCGTCCCTGCGACCAGTTGAACCGCCATTGTGCACGCGCTGTGGTCTTGAGCGGGACAATCGCGACGTCGGGCAGGTCGAGCGGCCGTTCGATCGCGCGCTCCAGTCGCTCGAACCGCGCATAGGGGCGAAAGAAGCGGCTCCACAGCTTGTAGTAATGCGGCAGGTCGTGGTTGCCGACCTCGATCGTCACCGGCACGCCCAGCGCCATCAGCCATTCCTGTGCGGCGGCGAATTCGCGGGACCGCGCGCGCATGGTCAGGTCGCCGGTCATGACGACGACATCGGGGCGTTCGTCGCGCACGGCCTGTGCGAATGCATCGAGCGCGGCGGTGTCCTCGGCACCGAAATGCAGGTCGGAAACGTGGAACAGCGTGCTCATGCCGCGTCAACGTGCCGGCAGTACGTGCGGTTTCAATGCAGGCGGGCGCGAAAGGTTAGTAAAGGTTAGCCCCACGACGCAATGCTTCGGGGATCGCTATCCTTCCACGAAAAAGCCGACATTCCAGACAGTTCGAAAGAGCCGACTGAGCGCTAGCGAGCCGTTTCCATGTAGGACAGCGTTAAATCAGCGCCCCCTGAACAGCCCGCCCAATATGCCGCGCACCAGCGACCCGGCGATCCCGCCGCTGCTCGAACGTCCGCCGCCGAACACGGCCTTGGTCACTTCGCTTGCGACCGCGCGGCCGACACTCGACGAGGCGGAACGGGTGGCCGAGGTAATGACCTTGTCCATCATCGTGGGCTTGGCGGCTTCGCGTGCGGCGGCCGCATCGGCACGGGCCTGTTGCGCGGCCTGCTGTGCGGCGAGCTTCGCGGCGGCAGCATCGGTCTTGGCCTGCTCCTTGGCCTGTATCGCAGCCTGTTTTTCGGCGTCCGCGGTCGCCTTGGCCGCGGCAGCGGCAGCAGCGGCCTCGGTCGACTTGGCAGCCAGGATTTCCTCGGCGGATTCGCGGTCGATCAGCGTGTCGTATTTGTCGCCGATCGCGTCCGTGGAGATCATGATCGCTCGCTCCTTCACGTCGAGCGGGCCGACGCGCGAAGCGGGCGGCTTGATCAGCGTGCGCTCGACGGGCGACGGCGAACCGTCGGGTTGCAGCAGCGAGACCAGCGCCTCGCCGATCTTCAGTTCGGTGATGACCGTCGCGACATCGACGCCGGGATTCGCGCGGAACGTATCGGCGGCTGCCTTCACCGCCGCCTGGTCGCGCGGGGTGAACGCGTTCAGCTTGTGCTGGACGCGGTTGTTGAGCTGTCCGGCGACGGTATCGGGAATGTCGATCGGGTTCTGCGTGATGAAATAGACGCCGACGCCCTTCGACCGGATCAGGCGGACGACCTGCTCGATCTTTTCGAGCAACGCCTTGGGCGCGTCGTTGAACAGCAGATGCGCCTCGTCGAAGAAGAAGGCGAGCTTGGGCTTGTCGGGATCGCCGACTTCGGGAAGCGTCTCGAACAGTTCCGACAGCAACCACAGCAGGAAGGTCGAATAGAGCTTCGGCGATGCCATCAGCTTGTCGGCCGCCAAGATGTTGACCACACCCCGCCCGCTGTCGTCGGTCTTGATCAGGTCCATCATGTCGAGCGCAGGCTCGCCGAAGAAATGCTCGCCGCCCTGGCTGCGCAGCTGCAACAGCGATCGCTGGATCGTCCCGACCGATTGTTTCGAGACATTGCCGTACGTGACCGTCAACTGGTCCGCCTGGTTGGCGCATTCGGACAGCATCGCCTGTAGATCGTCGAGGTCGAGGAGGAGCAACCCGTCCTTGTCGGCGACGTGGAAGGCGATGGTCAGCACGCCTTCCTGCACCTCGTTCAGGTCCATAAGGCGCGACAACAGTACAGGCCCCATTTCGGAAATGGTGGTGCGGATCGGGTGACCCTGTTCGCCGAACAGGTCCCAGAACTGAACTGGGTTATCCTTGTACGCCCAGTCGGTATCGCCGATTTCCGCGGCGCGCGCGGCGAAAGTCTCGTGCAGCTTGCTGGTTGCCGATCCCGCCATCGCGAGGCCTGACAGATCGCCTTTCACGTCGGCGACGAAGCAGGGAATGCCCGCGGCGGAGAAACCCTCTACGATGCCCTGCAGGGTTACCGTCTTGCCGGTGCCGGTCGCGCCCGCGATCAGGCCGTGGCGGTTCGCGCGTTTAAGGGTGATGGCCTGTGGATTGGCGCCGCCTGTGCCCGCTCCGATGAAAACGCTCGTTCCGTCCGCCATAACGCAAAACCCCCGCCAACCTGTGGTTGACGAGGGTCTAGCGCATTCAATTGGGAGCGGAAAGCGCCCCTTATTTGCTGTTGAGGCGCACCGGTACGAACTGTGCGGGGCGGTTGCCGCGCTGCACCTGCAGCAGGACGCTCTGGCGGTTCGCTGCGCGCGCCGCCGTGACGATCCTGCTGACATCCGCCGCGGTCACGACGGGCTGCTGGTTGACCGACAGGATGATGTCGCCGCGCTGCATGCCCTTCTGGCCGGCATCGCTCGACGGATCGATCGCATTGACGACGACACCCTTGACCGGCGTCGTCAGGCCCAGCTGCTGCGTAATCTGCGGCGTCATCGGGATGACCGCGATGCCGAGCGAATCCTTGGTGGCTTCGCCCGTCGCCTTTTCATCCGGATCGGCAAGGCCCTGGCCCTGCTGCGCCTGTGCCGCGAGCGCCTCGTCCGAGGGACGCTCGGCAAGCGTTGCTGTGACAGTCTGGCGCTGGCCGTTGCGGATCAGCTCGATCGGAATACGCTGTCCGACCGGCAGGTTCGCAACGATGAACGACAGCGTCTGGTCGGGGGTCACGTCCTTGTTGTTGACCTTTACGATCACGTCGCCCTGCATGATGCCGGCCTTCGCCGCACCCTGGCCCGGTTCGACGCGTGCGACCAGTTCGCCGCGATCCTTGGGCAGGCCCAGCGATTCATAGACTTCGGGCGACATCGGGTTCAGCTGGATGCCGAGGTAGCCACGGCGGATTTTCGCACCCGAACGCAGCGAATCCACGATCGGCTTCGCCTGTTCGGCGGGGATCGCGAAACCGATGCCCACGTTGCCGCCGGTCGGCGTGAAGATCTGCGAATTGATGCCGATCACGTTGCCCGACACGTCGAACATCGGGCCGCCCGAATTGCCGCTGTTGATCGCGGCGTCGGTCTGGATGAAGCGGTCGTACGCACCGCCCTGTCCGGTGACGCGGTGTAGTGCGGAGACGATACCGGCGGTCACGGTCGAACCGATGCCGAACGGGTTACCGATGGCGATGACCCAGTCGCCGACGCGCGCGGCGGTCGAATCGCCGAACTTCACGAAGGGCAGGTTGGTCGCCTCGATCTTCAACACGGCAAGGTCGGACGACGTGTCACGGCCGACGACGCGCGCGGTATATTCCTTGCGGTCGAGCAGGGTCACCGTGATCGACTCGACGACCGCGGTGCGCGATCCGGCCGAAATCACATGGTTGTTCGTGACGATGTAGCCGTCGGGCGAAATGATGAAGCCCGAACCCAGCGACTGGCCCTGGCGCGTGACCGGCCGTCCGCCATTATCACCGCCATCGGGAATGCCGAACAATCCGCCGAACGGAGTGCCCGCCAGCGGGTTTGCGGGAACCGTGACCTTCTGGTTGGTCGAGATGTTGACGACCGCCGGCTGCAGCTTTGCGACCATGTCGGCAAAGCTGATCGGCGCGCCGCCGCGCGGGACGACCGGCGCGATGGCGCCCGGTTCGTTCTGGGCCGTCTGTGCAACCGAGGGCGTCTGCAGCGCCATCGTCGCGGCGGTGCCGCCGATCAACAGGGCCGTGGTCAGGGCATATGCGTAACGCAACTGGTCTTTCCTCTCGTAATCCGTCGCGTGACGCGATGCCGCGCGACGGCTGAACGTGAATTGAATGGATGCTTAGCGACCGCCCCCGCGGAATTCGCGGAGATAGTCGTTGCTGGGCGACAGGATGATCGACGACTGGCCGCTGGGGTTGGATCCGTCGGACCCGAACGTCCGCTCGTACGACTGCATCGCACGATAGAAGTCGTAGAAGTTCGGATCCTTGTTGAACGCCGCCGCATAGATCCCCGATGCTTCGGCGTCGGCGTCTGCACGGATGATCTGCGCGTTCTTCAGCCCCTCTGCCTCGATCGTGCGGGCTTCCTGGTAACGGGCGCTCTTCATGCGCTCGTACGCGGCCTCCAGCGGCGCACCTTCGGGCGGATCGGTCTTCTTGATGCGGACGTCGACGATCTCCACGCCGTACTGGCGCGCCTGGATGTCGAGCGTGCGGCGGATGTTCGCCATGATCTGCCCGCGTTCGGGGCTCAGCAGTTCATGATACTGGCGCTTGCCGAGTTCGCTGCGGACGACGGAGCCCAGGATCGGTGCGATCTGTTCCGCCACCCGGTTCTCGCTGCCGCCTGCGGTATACATGCGCAGCGGATTGACGATGCGGTACCGGGCGAACGCGTCGACGTTCAGGCGGTACTGGTCGGTCGAAAGAACCTGCTGGCTCTGCATGTCCACGTCGCGGACGCGCTTGTCGACCCAGATGACCTGGTCGAAGAACGGCACGACCGCGAGCAGGCCCGCGCCCGAATTACCGAACTGCTGGTGCGGGACATAGCGGTTCGCGACCAAGACCGGGCTGCCGAGGCGCAGCACCAATGCCTGGCGCGTTTCCGGCACGACCTTGATCGTGTTCAGCAACAGGAAGAGGGCCGCGATCGCGATGATCCCGAACAATACGGGATTGCGGAGCAGGCGTTCGAGCGCGCTCATTGGCCGCCTCCCTGTGCGTCGGCGGGGGTTTTGCGCAACTCGCGCAGCGGCAGGTAGGGCGTCACGCCCGGTGCCTCGACGATGGTCTTGTCGACCTTCGACAGGACGCGTTCCATGGTCTCGTAATACATGCGCTTGCGCGTCACTTCCGGGGCTGCCTTGTACTGGACATAGACGCGGTCGAACGCGCCGGCCTCACCCTGTGCCTTCTGGATGATCTGCTGGGCATAGGCGCGCGCCTGGTTGATCGAGGTCTGCGCCTTTTGCTGGGCGGCCGACACTTCCTTGAACGCGTCGACGACGGCGGCCGGCGGATCGGTCTGGCGGATGGCGATGCCCTGGATGGTCACGCCGACGCCATAGGAGTCGAGCAGGCTCTGCATCCGCGCCTGCACTTCATTGGCAAGGGCGTTGCGGCCGGAGCCGATGGCGTCGTTCAGCGTCGTGTTGGCGAGCGCCGCACGCATCGTGCTTTCCGACACGCTGCGGATGGTCGATTCAGGCTCGACCGACTGGAACACCCATTGTTCGGGATCCTTGATCTTCCAGCGCACGGTGTACTGCAGGTCGATCAGGTTCTGGTCGCGGGTCAGGATCAGCCGTTCGCCAGCGCCGCCCGGGATCTGCATTTCGCGGATGCTGTCGATATCGAGCGTCTGCACGCGGTCGATGGGCGCGGGCAGGGTCAGGCTGACGCCTGGCTCCAGCGTGTGCGAATAACGGCCCAGTCGCGTCACGACGCCGCGCTCGGCCGGCTGGATCTGGTGAAAGCTGGTGAGCACGATCCACAGTGCGAAGAGGGCGACCAGGCCGTAACCGACCCAGCGCACGACATTGGGATCGCCTGCGGGCAGTTGTCCGCGCGCGCCCTTGGCGCGCTTCAGCAGTTCGTCGAGGGCCGACGGACCTTTTCCGCCGCCGCCGCGCGGGCGATCGCCCTCGGGAGGCTGACTCCACGGGTTGCGCGGGCCATTGCCCTTGCCGCCGTCTCCGCCGCCGGAACCGCCCGATGAGCCGCCACCCCAGGGGCCGCCCTCGTTCAACATCGCGGTCCCCCGCCCCTGCAGGGCAGACCATGCCGCCCGCACATTACCCATTATTGTCATGGGGTCTTTATAGGGATGCCCTCCGCGAATTACAGGGGGTGATGGTTACTGCTGAAACACTTGCCGCCGCCCTTGTCCCGATTCCGGCTGTAAAGGGGCGTGCGGGACCGCCGCGTTTCGCCGATGGACGGGCGAGTTTGATCCTCGACGTGACGGGGCTAGGCGCCGTCGAACGCGATGCGCTGAAGGCCGAGGTCGAGGCCGCACTCGCCGATGTGCCGGGTGTGGACACGGTCCGGATCGCACTGACCAGCGAGCGCATCGGCCGCCGTTTGATCGTGGTTGCGAGCGGGAAGGGCGGGGTCGGCAAGTCGACCGTCGCCGCCAATCTCGCCATCGCCCTGTCACGAACGGGGGCAAACGTCGGCCTGATCGACGCCGATATCTACGGCCCCTCCCAGCCGCGCCTGATGGCGACGGAAGGGGCGAAACCGACCGCGACGGACAAGAAACTCGATCCAGTCGCCACGAAATTCGGCATTCCCATGCTGTCGATGGGACACCTCGTCCCCGTCGGAAAGGCGCTTGCATGGCGCGGGACGATGGCGGCCAATGCGCTGGGGCAATTGCTCGATGCCGACTGGGGCACGGCGGAAACGCTGGTCGTCGACCTGCCGCCCGGCACCGGCGACGTCCAGCTGTCGATGATCTCGAAGCACAAGCCCGCGGGTGCGGTGATCGTCTCGACGCCGCAGGACCTGGCGCTGATCGATGCGCGACGTGCGATCGACCTGTTCGAACAGGCGGGCGTGCCCGTCATCGGCATGATCGAAAATATGAGCGGCTATACCTGCCCACATTGCGGCGAGGTCAGCGACCCGTTCGGGAGCGGCGGCGCGGAAGCGGCGGCGAAGGACATGGGCCTGCCGTTCCTCGGCCGCATCCCGCTGGACATCGCGATCCGGACGGCGTCAGATGCCGGCGATCCGCCCGCCGCGGGGAACGGCCCGCACGCGGATGCGTTCGCCAGGCTGGCCGGACACGTCCGGACCTGGCTGAAGGATAACTGACATGCCGCTCGAAACCGATGCCGAGATCGCCGAACTGCTGAACGAAACGCGCGTCATCGCGATGGTCGGGGCATCCGACCGGCCCGACCGGGCAAGCTATGGCGTGATGCAGTTCCTGCAGGACCACGGTTATCGCGTCATGCCGGTCAATCCGCAGATCACCGGTGAGACGGTCCACGGCGAATTCGTGTGGCGCGACCTGGCCCAGATCGGGGAACCGATCGACATGGTCGACATCTTCCGCCGTCCCCAGGCGGCCGGCGAGGCGGTCGACGAAGCGATCGCGGCGGGCGCGAAATCGGTCTGGATGCAGCTGGGCGTCATCAACGAAGAGGCGGCGGCCCGCGCCGAGGCCGCGGGCCTGAAGGTCGTGATGGACCGTTGCCCGAAGATCGAGATCGCGCGGTTGGGATTGGCGCGGGTCAGTTAGTTTCCTCTCCCCTTGGGGGAGGAGATATTACCCCACCGTCTGGTCGATCGTCCCGAAGATCGGATGGTGCCGCGTATCGTCCATCCAGATACGCACCGTGTCGCCCTTGGTCAGGAACGGTGTTTCCGGCTTGCCGCGCAGGATCGTTTCGACGGTACGCACTTCTGCGATGCAACTGTAGCCCAGGCCGCCTTCGCTGATCGGCTTGCCCGGGCCGCCATCCGATCCGCGGTTCGACACCGTCCCCGACCCGATGATCGTGCCCGCACACAGGCTGCGCGTCTTGGCGATGTGCGCGATCAGCGTGCCGAAGTCGAAGGTCATGTCGATGCCCGCATTGGCCCGGCCGAACGGCTTGCCGTTCAGATCGACCTTCAGCGCGCCGTGGAGCTTGCCGTCCTGCCAATGGTCGGCAAGCGCATCGGGCGTTACGAACACGGGCGAGAATGCACTCGCCGGTTTCGACTGGAAGAAGCCGAAGCCCTTGGCGAGTTCGCCCGGGATCAGGTTGCGCAGCGACACGTCGTTGGTGAGGCCCACCAAGCGGATCAGGCCCAGTGCCTCGTCGCGCTTCGTACCCTGCGGCACGTCGCCGGTGACGACGACGACTTCGGCTTCCATGTCGCAGCCCCAGCTTTCGTCGGCGAGGGGAATGGGGTCGCGGGGTGCGAGGAAACTGTCCGATCCGCCCTGGTAGACGAGCGGGTCGTGCCAGAAGCTGTCGGGCATCTCTGCCGCGCGCGCCTGTCGCACCAGTGCGACGTGATTCACATAGGCCGACCCGTCGGCCCATTGGTAAGCACGCGGCAGGGGGGATGCCGCTTCGCGCTCGTGGAAACGCTCACGCGGGATGACTTCATGGTTCAGGTCGGTCGCCAGCGCCTCGAGCGACGGCGCGATCCGGTCCCAATCGTCGAGGGCCGCTTGCAGCGTGGGCGCGACGTGCGCCGCGTCGGCATACCAAGCGAGATCGTCGGAGACGACAACGAGATGTCCGTCACGCCCGGACTTCAGCGATGCAAGCTTCATGAGGCAACTCCTAACCGGTCATCTTCCGCGCAGCAATCGCGCGCTTCGGCCGCTGGTGTCACCGGTGCGCTTCGGGAAGTTGCGGGCATCGTGAAGTGGTGGAGGGACGACGCAGCCGGGCCTCCGGCGAAGCGAACCTTTCAAGAAGCGCGCAGACTGATACAACGGGCGCAGGAGGGCCGCTTGAATGTTCGACAGCACTTATCGAAGCGCCATGAGGAATGGATCGCGCATACTCTTTGCGATCGCCGTGTTGATGTTCGTCGTCGGGCTGCTGCAAACCGTTCGGCTTATCGGAACAACAGATATCCAACCGTTCGGCCAGAACAACGCGCTTCAGTGGGGCTGGGTTGAGCTCGTCGGTGTAATCCTCAATGCGGTGTCTTTCGGCGTCGCACCACTAATCGGCGCGCTCGTGATAGATCGAGCGGATCGCTGGTTTGCTCGGAACGACAATATTTCAGACTGACTCTCTGGCCTTGTCAGCTTCGTGTCAGCATCGCGTCAGCTTCGCCGTGCAAAGACCATGTTATGGAGAGATGGG
This sequence comes from Pseudomonadota bacterium, assembly GCA_040388515.1. GTDB lineage: Bacteria > Pseudomonadota > Alphaproteobacteria > Sphingomonadales > Sphingomonadaceae > Sphingomonas_O. Next base: position 35,452 of record JAZKBQ010000022.1, read on the forward strand.
GCAAAATCGGGCTGGCGCTCGCGCTGCTGACGGCTGCGTGCGGGCAGGCTGCCCCCAAGGGTGAGCGCAGCGCTCCGCTGGTCTCCGTGGTCAATCCGGCGCAGCATGTCTTTACCGACCAGATCGAGGCTGTCGGTACCGCACGCGCCAACGAACAGGTCACGCTGGCGTCGCCAGTGACAGAGCGCATCGTTCGCCTTGCCTTCGACGACGGGCAATATGTTCAGCGCGGGCAGGTGATCGCTGTGCTCGCGCAGCAGCGGCAAACCGCGACGCTCGCTGGCGCTCAAGCGCTGGAACGCAATGCCCGCCAGCAACTCGACCGGCTTCAGGCGCTGAAGGCGCGCGGCTTCGTGACGAACGCCAGCATCGACGCACAGGTCGCGGCTGCCGCGAATGCACAGGCAACGGCAGCGGCCGCGCGTGCAGAGATCGGCGACCGCATCGTCCGCGCGCCGTTCTCGGGTTACGTCTCGCTGCGCACCATTTCGGCGGGTGCGGTGGTGAACCAGGGGACACCGATCGCCACGATCAGCGACATATCGCGGATCAAGCTCGATTTCTCCGTACCCGAAACGATGATCTCGACGCTTACGCCGGGCCGCCGGATCACGGTGAAGTCGGCCGCCTATCCGGACCGCATTTTCAGCGGCACGATTGCAACCGTCGACCCGGTGATCGACCCGAACACGCGCGCGGTGCTGGTCCGCGCGTTGCTCGCCAATCCCGGCAACGAGCTGAAACCCGGCATGTTGTTGAACGTCGCCATCGACGGTGCGAGCCGGACGGCTTTAGCGGTGCCCGAACTGGCGGTGGTGGGCGAGGGGGACGACCGGTTCGTCTATGTCGTCGGCAAGGACGAAAAGGTCGAACGGCGCACGATCGAATCGGGAAAGCGTGACACGGGTCTGATCGAGATCGTCAAAGGGCTGAAAGCCGGTGACCGTGTCGTCGGTGAAGGCGTGGTCAAGGTCGCGCCCGGCGTGAAGGTGCGAACCGGGCCTGCCCCCAGGAAATGACGCTTTCCGACCTCTCGATCCGCCGGCCCGTCTTTGCGTCGGTGCTGGCGATCCTGCTGTCCATCGTCGGTGTCGTTGCCTTCTTCCAGCTGTCGCTGCGCGAATATCCCGACATCGACCCGCCGATCGTCTCGGTCGAAACCACCTATACCGGCGCGTCGGCAACGGTTGTCGAAAGCCGGATAACCCAGCTGCTCGAATCCCGCCTGTCGGGAATCGACGGCATCGCCGCGATCACGTCGCGCTCGGCCGACGGATCGTCCCAGATCTCGATTGAGTTCAACCCCGGCCGCGATATCGACGGCGCGGCCAATGACGTGCGCGACCGGATCAGCAGCGCGGCCGACAATCTGCCGCAGGACGCGCAACCGCCGGAGACGACCAAGGTCGATGCCGATGCGCAGCCCGTCATGTATTTCGCGGTACGCGCACCGAACTGGTCGACCGACCGGCTGGCGGACTATGTCGACCGGGTCATTCTCGACCGGCTGTCGACCATCGACGGTGTCGCGCGTGTCCAGATGCTCGGCGGCACGCGCCCGGCGATGCGTGTGTGGCTGGATGCGGCACGGCTCGCTGCCTATCGGCTGACGCCGAAGGATGTCGAAACGGCGCTGCGAACGCAGAATGTCGAGCTGCCCGCGGGACGCATCGAGGCGCAGAGCCAGAACGTCACGGTTCGCGTGGCGCGCGGCTTTTCGACCGAGGCGGACTTTCGTTCGCTGGTCGTCGGGCGCGGAGCCGACGGCTATCTTGTTCGGCTGGGCGACGTGGCGCGCATCGAACGCGGCGCGGAGAATATGTACGCCGGCTTCCGCTTCAACGGGGAACGGGCGGTGGGCCTTGGCATCGTCAAGCAATCGGGTGCCAACACGCTCGACGTTGCGGACCGGATCAAGACCGCGATCAAGCAGCTGAACACCGAATTGCCCGGCGGCATGCGAATCTATGCGGGATCCGACAGTTCGCTGTTCATCAAGCGCGCGATTTCTGGCGTGTGGCACACGCTGGCAGAGGCGGCGGTGCTGGTCGTCATCGTGATCTTCCTGTTCCTCGGCAGCTGGCGCGCGACGCTGATCCCCGCGGTGACGGTGCCGATCTGCCTGCTCGGCGCGCTGGTCGTGCTGTGGATGTGCGGGTTTTCGATCAACCTGCTGACCCTGCTCGCGCTGGTGCTCGCGATCGGACTCGTGGTCGATGATGCGATCGTCGTGCTGGAGAACGTGCACCATCGCATCGAGGAGGGAGAGACGCCACTGGTCGCCGCGTTCCTCGGCACGCGACAAGTCGCGTTCGCGGTCCTGTCGACGACGCTCGTCGTGTGCGCCGTCTTCGTGCCGATCATGTTCATTCCGGGCCAGACCGGCCTGCTGTTCCGCGAACTTGCCGCCGCCATGATCGGCGCCGTGGCCTTTTCCGGTTTCCTCGCGCTGACGCTGGCGCCGATGCTGTGTTCGAAGCTGCTGAAACAGGAACAGCGCGGGCGGATGACCGGCGCTATCGAACGCGGGTTCGCGCGGATCGAGAGCGGCTATTCCCGCCTGCTGAACGGGGCGCTTGGTAAACCCTGGTGGACCCTCGGCAGTGTGGCCATACTGCTCTCGGTGTCGGGCGGCCTGTTCCTGCAGATCGACAGCGAACTCGTGCCCAGCGAGGACACCGGCCTTGTCCAGCTGCGCGTTTCCGCACCCGAGGGAACCGGCTTTGCGCAACTCGGCAGTTACATCACGCAGGTCGAACAGAAGATCGCTCCGCTCTCCGGCAAGACACAGGCCGTGCGCGGGTGGAACGCGCGTTACGGTGGCGGCGACGATTTCAACAATGCCCAGATGACGATGTTCCTGCGTCCCTGGGAAGAACGCACGCAGACGACGTCGGATGTCGTGAAAAAAGCGAACGCCGCGCTTGGCGAGGTCGCTGCCGTGCGCGGCAACGCGTCGGTCCCGTCGGCGCTGGGACGCGGGCGTGGCGACCCGGTCAATTTCGTATTGGCGGGCGAAAGCTACGAAGCGCTGTCGCGGGCACGTGATCGCATATTGGCGGCGGCGCGCGACAACCCCGGTCTCGTCAATCTCGATGCCGATTACGTCGAATCGAAACCGCAATTGCTGATCGACGTCGATACCGCGCGGGCGGGCGACCTGGGCGTGTCGGTCGATGATGTCAGCCAGGCGCTGCAGACCCTGATGGGTTCGCGCCGCGCCTCGACCTTCGTCCAGAATGCCAAGGAATATTACGTCATCGTCCAGGCCGAGAGCGCGGGGCGGATGGATGAAAGCCGCCTCGCTTCCGTCTATGTCCGCGCGCGCAGCGGCGAACTCGTACCGCTGTCGAACCTGGTCAAGACGCGCGAGGGCGTGTCCGCGCGCGAGCTGGGCCGGTACAACAAGATGCGCTCGATCACGCTGACCGGCGGCCTCGCGCCCGGCTATTCGCTGGGCCGCGCGCTGACCTGGCTGGAGGCGCAGGCGAAGGCGAGCCCGGAAGTGCTGAACGTGGGCTATCGGGGCGAAAGCCAGTCGTTCAAGCAGACCGGCAACGCCATCTGGGCGGTGTTCGGGCTGACGATCATCATCATCTACCTGCTGCTTGCCGCGCAGTTCGAAAGCTTCATCCATCCCTTCGTGATCGTGACGACGGTGCCGCTGGCGGTCGCGGGCGGTATTATCGGTCTCGCGGTCACCGGCGGGACGCTCAACCTCTACAGCCAGGTTGGCATCGTCATGCTTGTGGGGCTTGCGGCAAAGAACGGCATCCTGATCGTCGAGTTCGCCAACCAGCTGCGCGACGAGGGTGTGGAATTCGGCGAGGCGATCCGCCGTGCCGCCGTTCGCCGCCTGCGCCCGATCCTGATGACATCCATCGCGACGGTCATGGGCGCCGTGCCGCTTGCGATCGCGAGCGGCGCCGGGGCCAACGCTCGCCATTCGATCGGCATCGTCATCGTGTTCGGCGTGTCAATCGCGACGCTCATCACGCTGGTCCTGGTGCCGGTGCTGTACCAGGCACTGTGCCGCAAGACCTCGTCGCCGCAGACGGTCGGACGGCGGCTGGCGGCGGCGCTCGCAGGCGCTGGCCATGCGCCCGAGACAGGCCAAGCAATCTAACCCCATCGAACCGCAAAAAAATAAGGGCGCGGCATTCGGGTGAATGCCGCGCCCAGTGCGCTACCGCGGGGAGCGGAAGGTTTTAGAGTGCGTTCACCTTGGCAAGTTCTTCCTTCACGACGGACGCCTGCAGCGGGATGTAGACCCCGTCATTGCTGACCTGCTGCTGGCCTTCCTGGCTCAGGACTGCCTTCAGGAATTCCTTGATTTTCGGCTTGATCGGCTCGCCGGGCTTCTTGTTGACGTAGATGAAAACGAAGCGGCTCAGCGGATAGCTGTGGTCGTAGACGGTCTGCACGGTCGGCAGGACGCACTTGCCGCCGGTCTCGTTCGACAGCGCCAGCACCTTGGTGTTCGGCTGCACGTTGGCGAGGAGCGCATAGGTCAGGCCGCCCGGGTTCGTCTTCATGTCCTCGGCGGCGACATTGAACGCATGGGTAAAGCCCTTGCCCTTCACGAACTGGATGTTCGACTTGTAGTCGCCCATCTCCATGACCTTGATCTTGAAGAACCACTCGATACCGTTCGGCGACTTCAGGCCATAGGTATGGATCGGCTTGGTTGCCCAAGCACCGGTCCCACCGACCTGACCCCAGTTGGTGATGTCCTGTCCACCGCGCTTGCGCGTCGTCGAATAGATCGAATCGAGCTGTTGCAGGCTGAGGCACGATACGGGGTTGTCCTTGTCGACCATGATGATCGACGCGGCGGTCTTGCCGAGTGAACCGGCGCTGCCCGTTGCGACCTTGATCGCGGTCGGCTTGTAGCCGAACTTCGCCACGAACGCCGCTTCTTCCGCAGGCAGCATTTCGCGGCCGACCGGGGCCAGATCGCCATCGCCGCTGACCAGGCCCGGCGAGCCCGCACCCGAGGCGCGAAGATCGATCGTGACGCTGAGGCGCGGATAGGCCTTGCGCATCATCTTCGCCCAGCCGAGGACCATTTCGTCCATGACGTCTGCACCGACGATCGGCAGGTTTTCTTCAGGTTCGGTCACAAGCGGACCTGGAACCCATGCCGGGATCTTCGGGTCCGGCTTGATGTTATGCTCGCGCTTTGCGTATTTAAGCGCCTCTGCGGGTGTTCCGGTGAATACCGTCGTTACGCCCAGAACTGCGGCGAGCGCTGTTGCGCTGCCGGCGACGCGAAGCGCCAATTTCGAAAATGCTGCCACGTTACCCTCTCCCATCATCCATGTGGACATCGCCCGTATCCGGGGTCGATGGCGGGACTGTGCAGCGCGGCGGGGTGGGCCACAATCTGGCGAACAGGGCGGGGCATGCGTCAAATGGCGGATACGAAAAAACCACGGAAAAGCGCGCCGGAATCGCTTCCGGCGCGCTGATCATTGCCTAGCAGCTTGCTTAGGCGACGGGTTCGTACAGCGATGCTTCGCTCGGAATCTCCGATGCGATCTTGTTCCGGATCACGAGTCCCGGCGCCATGAAATCGGTGTCGATCTTGCCCGACGTCGGCGACTGGTGGAACGCGATGACCATCGCGACCGGCAGGTACTTGCCCGCGCTGTCCTTGATCGGCAGCACGATCGAGACCTTCTTGCCGTAGTCCGGGGTGCCCCACTTCGATTCGACCTGCGTCACGCCCTTCTTGGCCGTGATGATGTCGCCGGGCGAAGAGGTGTTGCCCATGCGGTCGGGGAACGAACCCGCGATCATGGTGTAGGCATCGGCGGGCTGACCCTTGGGCAGCGCATGCATGGTGATGCTCATGATTTCGGGGTGCGTCGCGATCAGCTTGTCGACGATGGCCTGCGCCTTCATCTTGTGCGCGGGCGCTCGCCAGTTCTTGGGCGTGGTCGGCGTCGATGCGGCGCGCGGAATTTCACCCGTAGCTTGAGCGATGGCGGTCGCGGGAATCGCGGCGCCGGTAATCGCGAGCGCGAAAGCGGCGCTCCGGTAAATCGAAATGGTCATGATCATTCTCTCCCGATAAATGATGGCGAAAGGGAAACGCGCGATCATGACGAGGACCATCAAAATCGCCGTTTGCCTGGGGATTCTTATACCCGCGTGCGCGGGCGCGAGGCATCCCTCATCCGGCCTATGCGCTCGTAATCCGACGGATAAGGCGCTGATTTCCGGCAGTGTTCCGCCGATTCTGGCGCCATTGCTCGGCAAATGGCGGGCAGGGCTTTCCGGAACCGGATTGTCCGTCGAAACCGGGCCGCCGGGACCGCCGCAAGGCGTGCTCGATCCCGGGCTTGGGGCGTTCCTCGACGGCAAGCGCGATTTCGCATTCCTGACACGGGAAATTGCGGAAGAGGATCTCGTCCGCTTTCGCCGTGCGTATGGCGGCGATCCGGTCGTCATCCCGGTGGCGGGCGGGAGCTGGAACCGGTTCGGTTATGTCGATCCGGTCGTGATGATCGTGAACGCGGCGAACCCGATCCGTTCGCTGAGCTTCGCGCAGATCGACGCGATCTTTTCGACAAGCAGGCTGCGCGGCCATGCGCCGATTACCGACTGGGGGCAGGCGGGGGTGGCCGGATGGCAGGGCCGACCGATCCGTCTTGTCGGTGGCGATGCCTGGACCAGCGCCGAATCCGCACGCGCACTGACCGTGCGGCGATGGGTTTTGAGTACAGGGAATCGGATGGGCATCTGGCGGCAGGCATCGGGCACCGGTGGCGAGGCCGACAATGTCGAGCGCGTGGCGCGCGACCCATTGGCGATCGCGTTCACGGGCGCTGGGCACGTCCTGTCGGGAACCCGTGTCGTGCCGATCATGGTGAAAGCGGGAGGGCGGCCGGTCATGCCGACGCGCGATATTGTCGCCAGCGGGCAGTATCCCCTGTCCCGTACGGTCGACCTGATCGTCGCGCGTCGTCCGGACGGCGCGATCACGCCGCAGGTCGCGCGGTTCGCGGGTTACCTGCTCAGCAAAAAGGGGCAGGACGCTGTCGAGGGGGACGACAGCTTCCTGCCCCTGACGCGGGCTCAGCTATTGCAGGCCCGGCGTATGGTTAGAACGCGACCATCATGTTGAGACGCAGGCGGTTCGCCCAGTCGTTCGGCAGCGTGGTTCCTGCGTACAACGCGTCCAGTGGCTTGTAGCGGTAATAGGTGACGTTCAGGATGAGGTTGTCCATCGGGACGTAATCGACCGCCAGCGTGTGCTGGATATAGTTGGTCGCGATGTTGGTGTTGTCGTGGCTGAACGCCGCGAACACAGCATCCACACCGACCTGCGCATAGCCATAGGCAAAGCGCCAATCCTGTTTCTTGCTCGCGCGGCCGACCAGAAGATCGACGCCAAAGCCGTTGGCGTCGCCCGCGGTCGCCCCGAAGTTGTGGACATAGTCCCCCACCACGCGGACCGGCCACAGATCACCGAAGCCATTGTACTGCACCGCGCCGATCACATCGAGCAGGCGGAAGTCGGACAAATACTTGCCACCGGCAAAACGGTTCGTGCGCCAGTCGCCGCTGTCCGCGCCGACGAGGCTGTTGATGCGATAGCCGTAATAGCCACCCGCAAGCTCGAGCTTGAGATCCTTCGACGCATTGGTTTCGAAGGCGAGCTGGCCGCCGATCATCGAGCTGTCGCCACCGGCCGGATTTTCGTCGATCGCGAAATAGAGACCGTTGGCCTTCAGCGATGTGCCCGAGCCCAGGTTGAACTTGTACGATGCCGACAGGCCGGTCGGGTTGATGTCGCCGTCCCAGACGAGTTCAGTCCGGACGAACGGCTGCGGGATCTTGCCGGCATAGGCAGTCAGGTTGCCGGTCGTCAGGCGGATATACGCCTGCGACAGCGTGGCATCGAGGTCGTTGTCGAAGCCGGTCAGCGTGATGTCGGTACTGTTGGGATCGTTCGGATCGCCGGTCGACAGTTCGCCGCCGATCGCCAGCGTCGGGTTGAAGGTATAGAGCGCGCGCAGGCGGCCACGCATCACCAGGCGATCGCGATCGCGCGCGATGTTTTCGCCGGAGTTCGATTCATAACGAACACGAAGGTCGCCGTTGAACGTCAGCTTCGACTTGCTGGCCGGTGCGATGCCGGGTGCGGATCCGCCCGCGGGATTGACCGGCGCTGCTGCAGAAGCGTCAGCAGTCGCGGTCGAACGGCCGACGAACGGCGTCGAGCCCGCGGCGGGTGTTCCGCCTGCCGCCGGTGCCGCGGCCAATGCGGTCGGTACCGATGCCTGGGCCTGCTGCACGCCGGCCAGCGCCGCTTCGAGCTGTGCAAGACGTGCGGCGGATCTTGCCTGTTCGGCGCGCAGCGTTTCGACTTCGGCGCGCAACGCGGCGTAGTCGGACGCGGACTGGGCGAACGCTGGTGCCGCCGAAAGCGCGAGCACAGTCGCCAGCGCTGACAGCGCGCCATGGCGCTGCCACCTGGATGTGTTGATCATTTGAAACCCTCTCCCGAACCTTCCCGGCCTGGCATGCTGATGCCGTCGCCGGGACGCGAGCGCAGTTAGCGCACCCAAGCTGACAATAACCTTTCATGAAACTGACACGAAGCTGACGATCGCGTGTCATGTTCAAAATACGTAGATTGGCGAATTGTATAGTTTGCGAAATCAGCCTCCAATCTCGACACTGCCAAAAGCGTAATTGAGAGAGGAAGAAGCGTGTTGACCGTGCTTGTAGCCGAAGACGATGCCGACACGCGCGATTATGTCGAGCGGGGATTGCGCGAACTGGGTCACGTCGTGACCGCGGTCGCCGATGGCCGTGACGCGCTGTTCCTCGCGACCGGTGAGCCTTTCGACGCCATCATCCTCGACCGTATGTTGCCCACGATGGACGGCATGGCGGTGTTGCGGGGACTGCGTGCCGCCGGTGTATCGACGCCCGTCCTGATGCTGACCGCACTCGCGCGCGTCGAGGACCGTGTCGATGGGCTGGAAGCGGGCGCCGACGATTATCTGGTAAAGCCCTATGCGTTTTCCGAATTGACCGCGCGGTTGAACGCACTCGTGCGCCGTCCCGCGAATGTCGCGCAGGAAACCGTCCTGCGCGCGGGCGAAGTCGAACTCGATTTGCTGAAACGCGAAGTGACGCGCGCGGGCCGCAAGGTCCAGCTCCAGCCGCGCGAACTGGCGCTGCTCGAAACCCTGATGCGCAATGCCGGACGGGTCGTGACGCGTACCATGCTGCTCGAGCGGGTGTGGAATTTCCATTTCGACCCGGCGACCAACATCGTCGAAACCCACGTCAGCCGCCTCCGGTCGAAACTCAACGAGGGGTTCGACAGCGACGTGATCCGCACGGTGCGCGGGTCGGGTTACATGATCGATGACTGACCTGCCGTCATCCACGGCGTTCCGGCTGGCAGGCTATTACAGCCTGGCCTTTACGATCCTCATCGTCTGCCTGGGGGCGGCGATCTATTGGGGCATCCGTAACGAGCTGCGCTACGACCTCGACCAGCGCATCGCCGTCGAACAGGAAGCCGTGCTGCGCGAAGGGCGCGCGTCCGACCTCGTGTCGGTCGTCGCGGCCCGCACGCAACACGGCACAGGCGACATGCGCTACGCCCTGTTCGGGCCCGATGGCAGGTCGATTGCCGGCGGACGGATGGACCAGCGTCCCGCCGCGGGCTGGTCGAACACGACTTTCCACGAAGACGACAATGCCGCCGACCTGACGCGCGCATTGACGGTTCGCGAGGCCGGCGGGCGGTGGCTCGTCGTCGGCGCCGATCCGGAGGCTTTGGAGGAACTGGATGCGAAGATGCTCCCGATCTTCGCGGTCGCGTTCGGGCTGATCGTTGCGATCGGGGTTGGCGGGGCATTCGTCCTGTCCCGCGCTCTCAGCGGTCGGCTCGACGCGATTAACCGCACTGCCGAAGGGATTATCGGCGGCGATCTTGCCGGGCGGATCGCGCTTAGCGGCAGCAACGACGAGTTCGACCGGCTGTCGGCAACGCTCAACCGTATGCTCGACCGGATCACCGGCCTGCTCGGCAATTTGCGACAGGTGACCGACGACCTTGCGCACGACCTGCGCACGCCGCTGACCCGCATGCGCCAGAAACTGGAAACCGGCCTTGCCAGGGGCGAAGACGCGGCGGGCCTGCGCGACGCCATGGAAGGCGCGCTGGAACAGGCGGACGGCACGCTCGCCCTGTTCGGAGCGATCCTCGACATTTCGGAGATCGAGGCGGGGAGTGGCGTGCGCATGGCCGCGCTCGACCTCAGCCGCCTGGTGACCGACCTTGCCGACAGCTATCGTCCGTCGATCGAGGACGAGGGACGCGAATTTCGCGTAACGGTCGCGCCCGACGTCAGCATTACCGGCAATTGGGACCTGATCGCGCAGGTCGTCAGCAACCTGCTCGATAACGCGCTCAATCACACACCTGCGGGTGCGGCGATCACCATCGCGCTGGGTTCTGACGCCCGGCTCTCCGTGGCCGACAGCGGTCCCGGCATCGCGCCGGAAGATCGCGCGCGCGTGTTCGAACGCTTCACGCGTCTCGAAGCCAGCCGGACGACACCGGGCCGCGGCCTTGGACTCGCGCTCGTTGCCGCAGTGGTGCGTGCGCACGGCGGCGAAGTCGCCATCGAAGACAATCAACCAGGAGTGCGGATGATGTTATCCTTTCCCGGGGCTGCGGCGCTGTGATGCGGCGCTTGCTCCCCATGCTGCTGTCGGCATCTGCCCTTGCAGGCTGCGCCAGCTATCATGCCGATCCCCTGGCAGCGCCATCGGCGACGCTCGCGGCGCCCGATCCGGCCATCCTGTCGGCCGATGCCGAAAAGCTGAACCGGCCGTACCTGACGCCTCAGGCGGTCGACCTGTCCGGCCCGTTGACGCCGAATGCGCTCGCCGTACTGGCGATCATTTCGAATCCCGATCTCAAGGCCCAGCGGGCGAAGGCCGGAATAACCGACGCGCAGGCGTTTGCGGCACGCCTGCTGCCCGACCCGACATTTCAGGGGAATTACGACTTCATCGTCGGCGGACCGGACGAATTCGATGCGTTCGGCGGCCAACTGGCGATCGACATCAACCAGATCCGCACCGCGCATGTCGTCCGCGAGGCCGGTCGTGCATCCAAGAAGCAGGTCCGGCTCGACCTCGCCTGGGCGGAGTGGAATACGGCAGGGCAAGCACGGCTTCAGGGCGTGCGCGTCCTCGCGCTGACCGAAGCGCTGAAGGTCGCAAAGATCAGCGCTGAATCGTCGCAGCAGCTGTACGACGCTGCACAGCGGGCCGCCGGACGCGGCGATATTTCCGGAACCGAACTCGACGCACGCCGCCAAGGCCTGCTCGACAGCTCGACCAAGGCGCGGACCGCGGAAAGCGACCTTGCAACCGCACGTTCCGACCTCAACAAGCTGCTCGGCCTGCCGCCGTCGGTGGTCCTCAAGCTCGCCGAGCCGGCTGCATCGCCGGTGCCGCCGGCTGCGGAAACGCTCGTTACGCAAGCGGTCGATCGCCGTCTCGATCTGGCGGCCCTGCGTGCCGGATATCAGGTCGCCGAGGCCGACCTCCACAAGGCAGTGCTCGACCAGTTCCCGAACCTGTCGCTCACGCTGGCAGCGGCCCGCGATACCGCCGACAATTACACCGTCGGTCCGGCAATCGGCTTCACCCTGCCGCTGTGGAACCGCAACCGTGGCGGTATCGCGACGGCCAAGGCGACGCGCGAGCAGTTGAAGGCCGAGTACGACGCGCGGCTGTTCCAGACCCGCGCGGAGATTACCGCCGCAGTCAACGGCGTCGAAACCCTGCGCCGCCAGCGTGCCGCGCTCGCCGGGCAATTGCCGCAGGTCGAACGCTATTCGGATGCGACCACCCGCGCCGCCAAGCGCGGAGACCTGTCGCCCGCGACCGCCGCGACTGCGCAGCAGGCTGCGCGCGACCAGAAGCTCGCCCTGATGCAACTCGATCAACAGATCGCCGAACAAACCATCGCGCTCGAATTGCTGTCGGGCGGCCCCAGTGAAGGATGGACCAAATGATCCGCTACAGTGTCTTGATTCCGTTTGCCCTGCTTGCCGGCTGTTCGGCGGCCGAGGAAGAGGCGGCAGCGCCGGAACCGGTCGCAACCGTCCGCGTCGCGCCCGCGACGCTTGGCGCGTCGAGCAACGATGTCGTCGCCTATGGCGCGACCGAGGCGGCACCCGGCGACAACCAGTCGCTGGTCGCCCCTGCCGAAGCAGTGATTGGAACGGTCCTTGCGCCGACCGGTACGGCGGTGGGCCGCGGCCAGGCCGTGGTTATCCTGCGCGCCAGTCCGGCAACCGCGGTGGCCGCGGGCAAGGCGGCGAGCGATGTTCAGGTCGCGCGTGCCGCGCTTGCACGCGCCCTTCGCCTGCGCGCTGATGGCCTTGTCAGCGATGCCGACGTCGAAACCGCGCGTGCCGCCGCACAGACGGCGAATACGGCCGCTGCCCATCTGGGAATCGGCGGCGGCGGGCTGACCTTGCGTGCGCCGGCTGCAGGGACGGTCCAGAACCTGAATGCCAAGCCCGGCGACCAGGTCGCGGCGGGCGTGACGATCGCGTCGATCGCCAAGCCCGGCGACCTGCGTGCACGCATCTCGGTCGATCCGGCCGTCGCGCAGCGCATCCATCCCGGCCAGTCGATCAAGATCCAGCCGGTCAACGGCGGCGCCGAAAGCAATGTCGCAGTGGTGGGTGTCGATCCGCAGATCGATCCGACGACGCGCCTTGCTTCGGTGTTCGTGCGCGTGCCGGGATCCGGCATGGGCGCAGGCACGCCGATCCGCGCGACGCTTTCGGTCGGTGCCACCGCATCCGGTATCACCATTCCCTATGCCGCGCTACTCGACGATGGCGGACGCAGCTATGTGTTCGTCGTCAAGAACGGCGTTGCGAAAAGCGTCGATGTTTCGCCCGGCAACACGTCGGGTGACCGCGTTGAAATCCTGAAAGGGCTGAGCGCCAACGACAGCGTCGTGACCGAGGGCGGAACCGCGCTCGAAGACGGCATGAAGGTCAAGCTGGCCGGTGCGGGAGCGAGCAAGTGAAAGAGCTGATGCTGCGCCACCAGCGCTCGATCTGGCTGAGCGTTTTCCTCGTCACGCTGGCGGGGCTGGTTTCGGCGACGCGCCTGCCGGTCACGCTGTTCCCGCATATCGATTACCCGCGTGTCGTCGTATCGATGGATGCGGGCGACCGCGATGCGCACCAGATGGAATCGAACGTCACGCGTCCCGCCGAAATCGCACTGCGCGAGATTCCGGGCGTGACACAGATCCGCTCGACCACCAGCCGCGGCACCGCCGAAGTCGCACTCAGTTTCGACTGGGGTGACGACATGGTCGCGGCGACGCTCGCGACCCAGGGTGCGCTCGCGACGATCCTGCCCGATCTTCCCACCGGCACGCGGTTCAGCGTGCGCCGGTCGGACCCGACGATCTTCCCCGTGCTCGGCATCTCGTTGACGTCCGACAAGCGTGACGGCGTCGCGCTGGCGCAGATCGCGCAGCTCAAGCTTCGTCCGCTGTTGTCGACAGTGTCAGGCGTTGCGGGTGTCGACGTGCTCGGCGGATCGAATCCGGAAGTCGAGGTCGAGGTCGATCCCGCCAAGCTCGGCGCGCTCGGCATGACGATCAACGATGTGAACACCGCGCTGTCCGGCGCGAATACCGTCGCGGCGGTCGGCAAGATCGAGGATCGCCACCGGCTCTACCTGACGCTGGTCGAGGACCGCCTCGAGAGCGAAGCCGACATCCGCGCAATTCCGGTCAAGGCCGGGAGCGCGATCGGGGCGGGCGTTGCGACGCTGGGCCAGATCGCGACCGTCCGCCGTGCGCCTGCGCCGGTGTGGACCAAGGTCACGTCGAACGGCGCCAATGCGGTGCTCGTCAACATCCGCCAGACGCCGACCGCCGACGCGGTCGGTTTGGTGGCATCCGTGCAGGACCGGCTGAAAAGTGTCGCGCTTCCCGCCGATGTGAAGATCAGCTTCTTCTACGACCAGTCCGAACTGGTGACGGGAGCGGCCAACTCCGTGCGCGACGCCATCCTGCTCGGCGCGTTGCTTGCCGGGGTCGTGCTGTTCCTGTTCCTGCGTTCATGGCGGTTGATGGTGATCACCGCGACGCTGCTCCCCGCGGTACTCGCTGCGACCTGTCTCGTCCTTTACGCGCTCCACATGAGCTTCAACATGATGACGCTCGGCGGCATGGCGGCGGCGGTCGGCCTGGTCGTCGATGACGCGGTCGTGATGCTCGAACATCTCATGCGGCGGCTTCAGGAAGCGGAAGGCGAGAAGGAACGCCCGTCGATGCTGGCGGCGGCGCGCGAAATGGCGAAGCCGTTGCTGGGTTCGACCATCGCGACCATCGTCGTCTTCCTGCCACTCGCGTTCATCTCGGGCGTGACCGGCGGCTTTTTCAAGGCGCTGGCGGTCACCATGGTTGCGGCGCTGTCGGTCTCGCTGGTCTACGCACGCTATGTCCTGCCGATCATCGCCGACCGCTGGCTGACCGAAAAGGATGCCGAAGCGGCCGACAAGGCGGAGAAGTTCACCGACGCGATTGGCAAGCGCTACGAAAGTGTCACCGGTCGTGCCTTTACACGCCCTGCAGTGGTCGCGGGTGTCGGGGCTGCGGTGCTGCTGCTGATCGGCATCTTCTCGTTCAACAACGTGCAGTCAGGCTTCATGCCGGTGATGGACGAAGGCGGCTTCATCCTCGATTATAAGGCCAAGCCCGGATCGTCGCTGACCGATACCGACAAGCTGTTGCGCCAGGTCGAAAAGATCATCCAGGCGACACCGGAGGTCACGAGCTACTCGCGGCGTACCGGCGTTCAGTTGGGCGGCGGCCTGACCGAGGCGGACGAGGGCGACTTCTTCATCCGCCTGAACAATGGATCACGCCGCGACATCGAAGAGGTGATGACCGAAATCCGCGACAAGGTTGCGGCGAACGTGCCCGGCCTGGAAGTCGAAACCGCACAGCTGATGGAAGACCTTATCGGTGACTTGACTGCTGTTCCGCAGCCCATCGAGGTCAAGCTGTTCGGCGACGATCCGGCGCAGCTCGAGCAATCGGCCGAAAAGGTCGTCGAGGCGATGAAGAAGGTCGGCGGGATCGCGGAGGTCGCCAGCGGCCTGCGTGTCGCCGGCGATGCCATCATCATCA
The DNA here is from genome assembly GCA_040388515.1 of Pseudomonadota bacterium. Classification (GTDB taxonomy): domain Bacteria; phylum Pseudomonadota; class Alphaproteobacteria; order Sphingomonadales; family Sphingomonadaceae; genus Sphingomonas_O. The sequence continues at coordinate 50,672 of JAZKBQ010000022.1, forward strand.
AGGTCGACCGGGCCGCGGCCTCGCTCGCGGGCCTGGCACCCGACGCGGTGTCGCAGCAGGTGCAGACACTGGTCGGCGGCAATATCGCGACGCAGGTCATCTCGGGCGAACAGGTCATCGACGTCCGGGTCCGCCTGCCGCAGGAATTGCGGCAGCGTGCCCGCGCGCTGGAAAGCCTGACGGTCCGGGCGGCGAACGGAAACTCTGTGCCGTTGCGCGAGATCGCTGACATCTCGATCCAGGCCGGTCAGCGTCAGATCACGCGCGAAGACTTGGCACCGTTCATTCCGGTGACGGCGCGCCTGAACGGCTCCGACCTCGGCACCGCGATCAGCGATGTCCAGGCGGCGGTTGCGGGGCTTCAACTGCCGGCGTCGGTGCGTGTCGATTATGGCGGCCTGTACCAGCAGCAGAAACAGTCGTTCCGCGACCTGACCACGGTCTTCATCGCGGCGCTCCTGCTGTCGGCACTACTGCTCACGCTGCTCTATGAACGCTGGGCGTTCACGGTCGCGGTGATCGCGACAGTGCTGCTTTCGACGATGGCGGTTTTCTTCGGACTGTGGGTGACGGGCATCGAACTCGACATCTCGGCACTGATGGGCCTGACGATGGTGGTCGGCATGTTGACCGAGCTTGCCATCTTCTACCTTGCCGAGCTGCCGGAAGGCGAAGAGGTCACGGCCAAGTCGCTGCTGCATGCCGGTCGCGCGCGCCTGCGCCCGATCGTCATGTCGGCACTGATCGCTATCCTGACGCTCGCGCCGCTGGCGCTCGGTATCGGGCGCGGGTCGGGGCTTCAGCGTCCGCTGGCGACCGCGATCATCTTCGGCCTCGCGGTCGGGGCGCCCCTGGTGCTGACGATGTTGCCGACCTTGGTGCTGGTCTTCATGCGCAAGAAGGGTGAAACCCCGTCGGCACCGGCAATCAGGGAAGAGGGAGTAACGGCATGACCGTATTTCGTTCGGCGGTAGTGGCGCTCGCGCTCGGCATGGCAACCGCGGCTGTCGCGGGGGCGCCGGTCGGGCCTCGCTACGGCGATACGCTTCTCGCCACGGTGAAGGTCAAGGGTATCGCAGGGCTTCGCATCGATGCGAAGGACAAGAAGGGCGGCGCAATCGAGGTTGTGTCGGGTGCGAAGGGCGCGGGAACCACGGTTCCCCTGACCGACGCGATGGGCATGCCGATCGGGACGGTTTCGGTCGTCGCAGCCAAGGGTGCACATCCCGACGCGGCGGCGCTGTCGAAGTGGCTGTCGCGCCGTATCCTCGTCGCCGACAACCTCGCCGAAGCCGATCCGTTCCTCGGCGGTGTAAAGCGTTCGCGGCTCGGGCAGGCGATCGTCGAACAACTGATCGATGCCAATCCCGACCTGGTGTCGATCGGGCTTCATGTCGGACCCAAGGGTCAGGAAAACGTGATGCTCGCGACGAACTTCGGCCGGATCGGCAAGCTCGGTGACAAGGACGACAAGCACGTCATCGATGACGAGGCGATCGTGCGCGAAGTCACGAACGGCGGGCGCCGCCTGGCGGTCGCGCTGCCGCTGCATGACAAGGCAGGCAGGACCATCGGCGCGCTGAGCACCAGCTTCCTGGTGCCCGCGGGTGCCGACCCGCAGTCGGTCGCTTCCCGCGGGATTGCGGTGCGTGATGCGATGGCAGCAAAAATTCCGTCGCTTGCAGCATTAACGGCCAAGTGACGACAGCTTCACGTCAGGAATCGTGCGTATCTGAAAGATCAGAACAAGCACTCAAAGGAGAGGGATGACGATGAAAAGGATGATTCTCGCTGCGTCCATGATGACCGCAGCATTGGGCCTGGTGCCCGCACATGCCGCCGAGAAGAACTGGCAGGCTCCCGCGCAGAAGATCTACGCGCAGCAGCTGTCCGATGAAACGATGAAGGCGCACCCGGACCTGCTCAGCGTCACGATCCATGGCGTTCCGCCGGGGCTGACCAACGTCTACACGATGTTCGCCGGTTCCTATCCCGACCGTATCGGGAACCCCGACGATCCCGATGATATCGACGTGATCAAAAAGGGTATCACGATCGTCGATCCGCGCTGGAAGCGTGACAACGACACGAGTCCCAAGTTCGTGGTCCTGATGCCGATGCGCGACGTGAAGGGCCAGAACATCGGCCTCGTCGTTTATGCGTTCAAGGTTCCGGCCCGCAGCAACAAGTACGAGCGGACGCACTACACCAAGTCGCTCGACCTGCGCGACGCGCTCGCCAAGCGCATCCCGAGCTACGAAGCACTGTTCGCACCCGCGAAGAAGTGAGCGATAGCGAGACCATTTCGCCCCGGCTCTCTCGAGAGTCGGGGCGCAACATTTTCGGCACGGACGCAGCGGGCTATGACGCCGCCCGTCCGGGCTATCCGGCCGAACTGTACGAAACGGTGGCGGCCTATGCCGGGTCGCCGTTTCGCGCCATCGGCGAAATCGGTCCGGGCACGGGCCTCGCCACATCGGCGCTGCTCGAGTTCGAGCCCGAATGCTATGTCGCGTTCGAACCCGACACGGCCCTCGCTGCTTATCTCGGCGGGCGTTTCGCGAACGTCGATGTTGTAAACGACGACTTCTGTGTGGCCGATGTCGAAGGACCATTCGACCTGATCGGGGCGGCATCCTGTTTCCACTGGCTCGATCCCGAAATCGCCATGGCCAAGGCACGGTCGTTGCTGCGTCCCGGCGGGACATTGGCGATCTGGTGGAACGTGTATCGCGAGGCGGGCGTGGGCGATGAGTTCGCCGATGCGATGGTGCCGCTGCTCGCGGGCATTCCCCTGCCGCCGTCAGAGGGCAAGGGCCGCCATTATTCGTTCGACCGCGACCTGCACGAGGGGCATCTGGCCGGTGCCGGCTTCACCCGTATCGAACATCACGTGTTCCGTCGCGAACGCGCGCTGACCGGCGAGGAAATGCGCTCGCTCTACGCGACGTTCTCGCTGGTCCGTTATCTGTCCGAGGATCGCCGCAAGGCTTTGCTCGACGCCATCGGCGATTTGGTTGAAACCCGCTTCGGCGGCGCTGCGCCGAATGTGCTGCTGTCGCCGCTTTACCTGGCGACCGCGCCCGCGAAATAGGCCGGCTAGCGGTCGAGCTTTGCAAGTTCGGCCGCCGCCTGTTTGGCGGTCAGCGGGAAATAACCCGAATACCGAACGCGCTCCTGCCCGTCGCGGCTCAGGATGAAGCGCAGGAACTGCTTCACGACGGGTGTCGCCTGTCCAGGTGCCAGGCGAATGAACATCAGGCGCGTGAGCGGATAGCGGCCGTTCGCCGCATTCTCCGCGGTCATCGGCACGGGAACGCCATCCGCGCCTGCAACCGCCAGCGATTTCAACCCGGGCGCGCCCTCTTCCAGTCCGCCGAAACCGATGGCGGTCGGATCGGCGAGCAGCGCCTTTGCCGTGTCGGCATAGGGTGCGGCGACGGCGGCTGTGTTCCACGACCCGCCATTCAGCACCATCATCTGCATCGACATGGCATTGGGCGTGATCAGTGGCGGCGTCAGCACGCGGATCGGCTTGTCCGCCCATTCGCCGGTCAGGCCCAGTTGGCCCCATCGCGTAATCGTGGGGTTCGCGCCGAATATCGCCGCGAGTTGCTTCACGCTGAGCGATGCCAGCGGATTGGACGGATGCACAAATATGGCCTGCGCGGTCGTCCGCTGCGGCGTGTTGAAGCCGCCTCGTGCGACCGCGATCTCGACCGGCGCGCTGTTCGTCCCGAACGCACTGCGCCACTGCGCCAGTTCCTGCGGCCAGATTTCGCGGCCCATCGGCGCGATCTCGGCCTCTCCGACCAATAGCGCATGGAAACCGTTGAGCGTGCCGAGATGCTCCCAGCGCTCACCCTTGGGCGTGCCGGGCTGCAGCGCGGCGAACCGGCATTGCCAGCTGTCCATCAGCGCCTTCATGCCGTCGCTGCCATCGCTACGGATCGATCCGGAGAGGCCAGCGACCGGACGGTACGTGGGCAGCGCAGGATCGAGCGGCGCGACATAGGTATCGAGCACCGCGAGCTGCGCGGCGGCATCGGGAATTGCGGCGAACCCGGGAACACGGCCGATCGCCGCCTGGCCCTCAGGTGAAAGCGCCAATTTCAGAAAAGCGTATGTGCGCGCGGGCAAAGGCGAATCCGGCCGCCGATTAACCGCGATCCACGCGGGACGGCCATTCACCGTCGCGATTTTCACCATGGTCGGCGCCTTGATCATGTCGCCGCGGAACTGATGGTCATAGGGGGCCAGTTCGGTCGCGAAGAATGGACGCGTGATCGGCGCCATGTCGGCAACTTCGAACATCAACGTGCCCGCCGCGGTCGCATCGGTCTGGTGTTGCCAGCGGGTCGGAGCAGCGGATGATGGGTTCTTCTGCCGCCACAACGTGAGCAGCGCATCCATCACCGGCCGCATCGCCGCATCGCCCTGGCTGCTGGGCGCGCGTGCCGCCGTCGCATCCGCTGCGCATTCGGGCAGCGGTGCTGCGGTCAACGGCACGGCAACGGCCGCGAGCAGCAGGATGGCGAAACGGCGCATGAACCTCTCCCTTTTGTTGGCAGGGTCCAGCGTCAGCGCCCGGGCGGCAATCCGCCTTACGGCACACGCCGCCAAAACTGACATTCGGCTGATGACCTGCGTCCGGCTGGCGTCAGGAGTGATTCGCTAAAGGGTCATCATCGCAACTGGAAAAAGGAAATCTCCCATGACCCGCACCGCTTTGATCGCCGCCACCCTGATCGCTACCATCGCAGGCGCCACCCCCGCTTTCGCCGCCGACGCGGCACGCGACCGTTTCGTCTATGACGTTCAGGCGAAGGCCGCATGGAGCGGTGTCGAAGTCGAACGCATCGTCCGCAACGCCGACCAGGTCACGATCGTCGGTCACGACCGCAACGGCCGTCAGGTCTGGTTGGACACGTCGTGCAACGACAAGAACATCAGCTGCCCGACAACCGCGGGCACGGGTTCGCTGCTCGTAATCGCGCGCTGATTGCTTACCGGGCGAAACCGGCTTCCCCGTCGCCCGGACCCTGGGGCCGGCATCGTTCCCCCCTGCGATGCCGGCCCTTACTTGTCAGCGTTACGTCAGCGGACGTGCGCTACGATCCATCACAATCCGGCGAATCCTTATGCGATCTCGACCGGTCGTATTCGGAGAGACGTTTTGAAGATCCATCACATAGTCCTGACCGCCCTGTCGGCAGCGATGCTGATGTCGCCGGTGCAGGCGCAATCGGGCAGCGGCAAGGGCCAGAAGGCCGAACAGAAACAGCGCGATCACGATATCGCGCGCCAGGCCGTGCTGCGCCGCGAAGTCCTTCCCCTGCCGCGTATCCTGAAGCTCGCCGGGACGTACCAGCCCGGCGACGTCATCGAGATCGAACTGAAGAACAAGGACGGTGTCATTCTCTATGATGTCGACGTGCTCGTCTCCACCGGCGAAGTGCGCGATTTGAAAATCGACGCGCGTACGGGCAAGCTGCTGCAGAACCAGCCAAAAGGACGATAAGTGCGCGCTCTCGTCGTTGAAGACGATCCCGATGTCGGCCCGGACGTGGTCCGGGCTCTCGAACAGGCCGGGTTCGTCGTCGAACTGTCGACCGACGGCGAGACGGCATGGTTCCAGGGCGATGTCGAGAATTACGACCTCGTCGTGCTCGACCTCGGCCTGCCGATGCTCGACGGCCTGTCCGTGCTGCGCAAATGGCGCGGCGGCGGGCGGCGGCACCCCGTACTGATCCTGTCCGCCCGTGGCGACTGGACCGAAAAGGTCGAGGGGATCGAGGCCGGAGCAGACGACTATCTCGCCAAGCCATTCGAAATGGGCGAGTTGGTGACACGTGCGAAAGCGCTGGTGCGGAGGACTGCCGGCCATGCGGCCGCTGTGGTCGAGGCCGGAAAGCTGCGCATCGACACCCGCAACCAGGCGGTTACGGTCGATGGCACCGCCGTTGCGCTCACGCAGCTTGAATTCCGGCTGCTCAACTATCTCGCGCACCAGCCGGGCCGCGCGGTGTCTGCCGGCGAACTTGCCGAGCATCTCTATGGCGCCGACGAACCCAGCGATGCGAATGCCATCGAGGCGCTGGTGTTGCGCCTCCGCCGCAAGGTGGGCGCGGAGACGATCCGTACCCGGCGTGGATTCGGCTACCAGCTGGAAACCGGATCGGCGTGAAGCGATCCTCGCTGCGGCTTCGCCTGCTGATCGGCGGTGCGGTGGCGATCGCGGTCGCACTGACCATTGCCTGGGTGGCGATGGGGTTCCTCTTCACGCGTCATATCGAACGGCAGGCCGAACTGGACCTGCAGCGCATCGGGCTGGAAGTCGTGGCCGGCGTTACCGACGTGTCGGGCAAGCTGGTCATGGAACCGGCGCCGCG
>JAZKBQ010000022.1:57073-88928 GCA_040388515.1 Pseudomonadota bacterium
CTGTCGCGGCCGGGCAGCGGGCTTTACTGGCAGGTCAGCGTGAAAGGTCAGATGGCTAGGTCGCGGTCGCTGTGGGACCAGACGCTGCGGCCCGACGACCATATCACAGGCAATGACTGGCATTTCGGCAAACAGGTCGGGCCGTTCGAACCGCGCGTCTATGTCGTGTCGCGTTACGTCCGCGCCGACGCGACGCTGCCGCCCGTCCTTGTGCAGGTCGCGATCGATGCACGGCCGCTCTACCTCGCCCGCATGGCGTTCCAACGCGAGCTCGCCGTGTTCCTGTTCGTCCTCTGGCTCGTCCTGGCAGCGGCGGCATGGCTGCAGGTGTCGCTGGGTCTCCGTCCGCTCGCGGGGCTGCGAACCGATGTGTTGCGCATGAAGAGCCGGCCGGACGAGCGCATGACCGGGGCGCATCTCGCCGAGGTCGCGCCGCTGGTCGAGGCGATCAACGATCTTGCCGACACGCGCGAAGCCGACGTGCGGCGTGCACGTCAGCGCGCGGCGGACCTGGCGCACGGGATGAAGACACCGCTCGCCGCGCTTGCCGCGCAGAGCCGCCTCATCCGTGGCGACAGCAGCATTTCGACGGAGGGCCTCGACCGCGCCATTGCCAGCGCGACCGCAGCCGTCGAGGCCGAACTGGCACGTGCGCGGGCGGCCGCCAGTCGGCATGAAGAACAGGCGTCCGAAACATTGCCGCAGCGGGCGATCGCCCGACTGATCTCCGTTCTGGAACGCACGGAAAAGGGGATGCGGATCGACTTCGTGAACGAGGTGCCGGCGGACCTGTCCGTCCGTGTCGATGAGGCGGATCTGACGGAGATCACCGGCGCACTACTGGAAAACGCAACCCGCTTTGCCCGGCGCGAGGTGACGATCACGGGCGGGGCGGAAGACGAGGCTGCATGGATCTGCATCGACGATGATGGGCCCGGCATGACACCCGAGGCCGCCGGAAAGGCGCTGGCGCGGGGCGTGCGACTGGACGAGCGCGGCGCCGGACACGGCCTCGGCCTCGCCATCGCACGCGAACTCACCGATGCGACCGGCGGGACGATCGACCTGTCGAAAGCGAACGCGGGCGGCTTGCGCGTCATGCTGCGCTGGCCGGTCTAGCGTTCAGCGGGTTGCGAGCGCGCGTTTCCAGCGTTTGAGGAACAGGCGGCGAGTCAGCTGGTCCTGGCTGACCATCAGCGCCGGGCCCACACGGATCGCACGCAGGTGCGCCCCCGGCTGGCGCAGCCCCGCGGGTACCGGCACATCGCCGCGCACCGACGAAATACCCCGCTTCGCTAGGGCGGCCTGACCGCGCGCCGACAACAGATAGTCGAGGAACAGGCGTGCGGCCGCCGGATGGTGCGCATTAGTCGGGATCATCGCGATGCGCGACATCACCAGCGTATAATCGGTCGGCAGCACGACGCCGAGATCGGGATTCCGCGACAGCTCATCGAGCGCATAGGACCCGGTCACATTATACCCGATGGCCAGCCGCCCGGCGGATAGTTCGCGCAATATCTCTTCGGACTTGCTGAACAGCCGCACGTTCAAAGCGCCCATGCCGGTGACGAGCGGCCACAGGTCGCGGGTCGCCTGCCTGTCCTGCATCAAATAGAGGAAGCCCGAACCAGACCGTTCCGGATCATAGGTGCCGATCTTGCCCGACAGCGCGCGAGGGTGCGCCGACAGGAATTTTTCCAGCGCATCGTGACTCTTTGGCATGGCCGCCGGGTCGATCAGGCGGCGGTTGTACGCCATCACGATCGGTTCGGCAGTCGTGCCCCAGGCCTGGTTCTTCCACACCGCCCAGGGCGCAATGCGGGCACGTTCCGGCGAGGCATAGCTTTGGGCATAGCCGTCGTTGACCAGCTTGATCTGCAGGTCCATCGCCGGGCTCCACAGGATGTCGGCACTCTGGCGGCCCGCACGGCGGTCGGCGAGGAACCGCTGGTTGAGTTCGCTGGTCTCCATTTCGAGATATTCAACGGCAATACCCGGGAACGCGCGGGTGAAGCTGGCAATCAGTTCGGTCACGCGGTTGCGGTCGGTCGCCGACCAGACGGTCACGTGCCCCTCGCGCTTCGCATCGGCGATCGTCTGCGCATAGTCGGCGGGATAGCCGGAAGGGACCTGGGCAGGCGCCGCCGTCGCCAGCATCAAGCCGCCCAGCAGTATCGCCTGTGTTCGAATGGCCTTCATGCTTCTCACTTCGGAACGATCTCCGTATAGCCTGGAGCGACTGTCAAGGAAGAGACGATGGCGCGTATCCTGGTCGTGGAGGATGATCCCTCGCTGGCGCGCGCGCTGGCGGGTACCCTGCGTCTGGCCGGGCACTCGGTCGATCATGCCGATCATGGTGCGCTTGCGCTCGACATGATCCATGACGAACCGTTCGCGCTGGTCATCCTCGACCTCGGCCTTCCCGACATCGACGGGTTCGACGTCCTGAAACGTATCCGCCGCGAAGGTGAGAAGCTGCCTGTCCTCGTCCTGACGGCGCGGGACATGGTGGAGAACCGGATCGCGGGGCTCGACCTGGGCGCCGACGATTACATGGTCAAACCGTTCGAACCGGGCGAACTGGAGGCGCGCGTACGCGCATTGCTGCGGCGGTCGCAGGGGGAAGCGTCGTCGGTCGTGACGATCGGATCGCTGACGATGGACCATGCCCGCGCGACGGCGAGTATCGGCGACCGTGTCCTCGACCTGCGCCGCCGCGAATGGGCCGTGCTCGAACGGCTCGCGGCGCATGTCGGCCGCGTGGTGACCAAGGAGCGGCTGACCGGCGAAATCTTCGGCTATGACGAACCCGTCGCGCCGAACGCGGTCGAGGTTTATGTCGCGCGCCTGCGCCGTAAGCTGGAGCCCGATGGCCCGGCGATCCGTACTGTTCGCGGGCTCGGCTATGTCCTCGACGCAGGCTGATACCCCGGCCGCGCAAAGGGATGTCGGATCGCTGACGTGGCGATTGCTGCGCAGCATGACTTTGCCGCTGCTTGCCGTCGCATTGCTGCTGGGCATTGGCGGGTCCTGGGCGATCGACGAGTCGGTCGAGGCGGTAAATGACCGAATCCTGAGCGCGGCCAGCCGGGCGATTGCCGAATCGCTGACCTGGGACGACGGGGAGATTTCGCTGGACCTGTCGCCCGCGATCTTCGGGATGCTGGAGAATAACGAGCGCGACAACGTCTATTACAGCGTCCGCTATCAGGGCCGTGTGATCACCGGCTACGCCGACCTGCCCAATATCGCTCCGCCCAATTTGCGCGACACGCAGGTGATGTTCGGCAAGTCGACCTATCTGGGCCGTCCGATCCGCATCGTGGCGGAGGGGCGGCAAATCCCCGGCATTGCCGGACCGGTTGTAGTCCAGGTTGCCGAAACGCTGGAGGCACGCGAACGCCTCACGCGCGACATGCTGATCGGGCTCGCGGTACTCGAGGCAGCACTGATCGGTATGACCTTGCTACTGTTGCCCCTCGCTGTGCGCTGGGGGCTTAGGCCGTTGCTCAGCCTGCGCGACGAAATGGATCGCCGCTCTGCTTCCGACCTCGCGCCATTGCCGCTGACCGGCACGCCGAGGGAATTGCGCGACCTGGTATCGGCCTTCAACGCGATGCTGGGGCGCCTCGATGTGGCGGTCGGCGGGTTGCGACGGTTTACTGCGGATGCCTCGCACCAGATGCGTACGCCGCTGTCGATCCTGCGCGGGCATATCGCACTGCTGCGGGGCGCCGACCTGACCAGCAAAGCCGCGCAGACATCGATCGAGGACATCGACCGGGCCAGCGCACGGCTCAGCCGGCTGCTTGTCCAGTTGCTCGCTCTTGCCCGCGCCGATGGTGCGGCCTCGGCCCGTGCCAAGCTGGAACCCGTCGATATGAATGCGGTCGCGGCGGAAGTGGTTGCCGATCACGTGGTAGAGGCCTTGCGTGCGGGTATCGACGTGCAGCTCGACCGGCGGGGGAAGGTCGCGATGGCGACGACACATGCGCTGCTCGCTGCCGAGTTGCTGTCGAACCTGCTCGACAACTCCGTGCGCTACAACCATCCGGGCGGCACAGTCGTCGTATCGGTCGAAGCGGCGGCGGGCCAGATCGTCGTCGCTATCGAGGACGACGGGCCCGGCATCGCGGATGAAGATCGCGAACGCATGTTCGGACGATTCTCTCGTCTCGACCGCAGCGACATGCCGGACGGCAGCGGCCTCGGCCTATCGATCGCCCGCTCGCTGGCGGACGCCATCGACGCGCAAATCGCGCTCGACACGCCGAAAAGCGGAAAAGGCCTTCGTGCCGAGGTGCGATTTACGGCGGTAAAAGCCTGACAGCTTGATGACAGCTTGTCCGCTTATTCCTGACGCTCGAAGCCCCGGCGCAACAGCCGGGGACCGAGGAGAGGAAAACGATGCGGAAGCTCATGATTTCAGCGGCGGCGTGCGCCCTTTTGGCGGCCTGCGGCGGTTCGGGCGATAAGTCGGCCACGAACAACACCACGGCGCAAGCCGGTGCAAAGACCGAGTTCAAGATCGACAAGGTTTCGCTGCCCGGCGAAGGCCGCGGCGACTATGTCTTCGCCGACAGCGACGCGCGCCGTCTGTACGTGACGCATCAGGCGGTGGTGCACATCGTCGATATGGACACGCTGAAGCCCATCGCCGAAGTGACCGGTTTCAAGAAGGCGCATGGCGTCGCGCTGGCCGGCGGCAAGGGTTATGCGAGCGACGGCGACGGCAATTCCGTCATCGTGTTCGATCCCGCGACCGGCAAGGTGCTGAAGACCATTGCGGGCGGCCAGAACCCCGACAGCATCCTGTTCGACAGCGCGTCGGGCATGGTGTTCGTGTTCAACGGCACGAGCAAGGACGTGTCGGTCATCGACCCGGCCAAGGACGCGATCGTCAAGACGATCAAGGTCGACGACAAGCCGGAATTCTCGCGCAGCGACGGCAAGGGCAAGGTCTTCTTCAATATGGAAGACGCGCATGCCATCGGTGTGATCGATACGAAGGCACTGACCCTCGCGACCAAATATGTGCTGGATGACTGCGAAGGTCCGGCAGCACTCGGCCTGGACGAAGCGAACCGTCGCCTCTTCTCCAGCTGCGGCAATGGCGAGCTGAAGGTCGTCGATGCCGACAGCGGCAAGATCGTCGCCAAGCTGCCGGTCGGCGAAGATCCCGATGGCATCTCCTACGATCCCGCGAACAAGCGCGTCTTCGTGGCGGCCCGCGATGGCAAATGGACGATCGTCGATCAGGCAGGTGCCGACAGCTACACGGTCAACCAGGTGCTGAGCATCGATCCCTATGCCAAGACGACCGCTTTCGACCCGAAGACCGGCCGTGTCTTCTCGTCGACCGCGGACCTTGTCTGGCCGAAGGAAGTTCCGGGCAAGAAGCTGCTTCCGGATGCCAAGCCGGGCTCGTTCCGCCTGATGGTTGTTTCGGCCAAGTAAAAACAAGTGCGTTACGGGGCGGCACGCATGTGCCGCCCCTTTCGTGCGTCTGAAGAGGGAGGGGTAGGGACATGCTGTCCATTTTAGCGTTCGCGATGGTCGCGACTTTCATGACGCTGATCATGACCAAGCGGCTTTCCGCCATGGTCGCGCTCATTTTGGTGCCGGTCGTATTCGCCATCATCGTTGCCGCGATGGCCGGCAATTTTGACGTTGCCGAACTCGGCAAGATGATGATGTCGGGTGTGAAGGACCTGGCGCCAACCGGCGTGATGCTGGTGTTCGGCATCCTCTTCTTCGGCCTGATGATCGACGTTGGCCTGTTCGATCCGCTGATCAATGTGATCGTGAAGATCGTGCATGGCGACCCTGTTCGCATCCTGATCGGTACCGCAATCCTGGCGCTGCTGGTCTCGCTCGATGGTGACGGATCGACCACGTACATGATCACGACGGCAGCGATGATCCCGCTTTACCGGCACATGAAGATGGACCTGCGCATGCTGGCCGCCATCACGATCATGTCGGGCGCGGTCATGAACGTCCTGCCCTGGGGCGGACCGACCGCACGCGTCATGACTTCGCTGAAGCTCGATGCCAGCCAGGTGTTCGTGCCGCTTATCCCCGCGATGATCGCAACGGCGGCCTGGGTGATCTTCGTCGCCTGGCGCTTCGGCCTGCGTGAACGTGCACGCCTTGCCAAGCTTCCCGTCGACGCAGTCGATGAGGATGCAAGCGCAACCACGATCATTGCCGAGGACAAGGCGAGCCACGTCGAGGCGCGCAAGCCCGGCCTGTTCTGGTTCAACCTGATCCTGACGGCTGCCCTGCTGGTTGGCCTCGTCATGGGCACGCTGCCGCTCGCGATCATGTTCATGCTGGCTTACGCCATCGCGATGACGGTCAACTTCCCGTCGTTGCAGGACCAGCGCGAACGGGTTGCCGCCCATGCGGGCAATGCGCTTGCCGTGGCAGGCTTGGTATTCGCTGCCGGTATCTTCACCGGCATCCTGTCGGGCACCAAGATGGTCGATGCCATGTCGGCGTCCGTCATCGCGGCGATCCCGCAGGCATGGGGGCCATATATGGCACCCATCACGGCAGTCATCAGCGCGCCGTTCACCTTCTTCATCTCGAACGACGCATTCTACTTCGGAATGCTGCCGATCTTGGCGGAAACCGGCGCGCACTACGGTGCGACGGCGGCACAGATCGGGCGGGCGTCGCTGGTCGGGCAGCAGGTCCACCTGCTCAGCCCGCTGGTGGCCTCGACCTACCTGCTGGTCGGGTTCGTCGGGATCGAGTTCGGCGAGCTTCAGCGGTTCACGCTGAAGTGGGCGACGGGGTCGTTCGTCGTCTTCTTCATCGCGTCTGTCCTGACCGGGGTATTCCCAATCATTACAGGTTGATGAAATCGTGACAGCTTGGTGAAAGCAACTTACACTTAGCCTGCCGACTCACGGGACGCGCCTAAAGAGCGCGCCCGGTCTGGAGAGGGAGCAGGCAAAGTGGATATTTGCTCATCGGCCGTCCGTCGTATCGTGACCCAAGTGGTCGCTGTGGTGATGTGCGTCGCGTTTTCGACCACGGCTTTTGCGCAGGGTGCTGCAGCGCCGCGCCCTGCCAGCGACCATCTGACGCTCGTCGTCCCGTCTGCCGTCGGCGGCGGATGGGACATGACGGCGAAGGCGATGAAAGCGACGCTGGAGCGCGAGAATATCGTGCGCAGCGTCGATATCGTTCGATATCCGGGCGCCGGCGGACTGGTCGGTCTCAGCCAGTTCGTCGCGCGCTACCGCGGCCGCGACGACGTGCTGATGATCGGCGGACTGGTGATGCTGGGCGCTGCGCTGCGTGACGAATCGGCAGTCGGTATCCGCGACGTCACCCCGATCGCCCGGATCACCGGCGACTGGGGAATGCTCGTCACCAGCCGACGCTCGCCGATCCAGACAGTCGAAGACATTTCCAAATCGATGACCGCCAATCCCGAAGGCGTGCGTTGGGCAGGCGGATCGCTGGGCGGACCGGACCAGGGACTGGTCTGGCGCATCGCGCAGCAACTCGGCGTGCCGTTCGACGAAATTCCCTATTACGGCCGTGCCGGTGGACGCCGCGTTGCCGACGCTTTGGTCGAGGGACGTGCCGACATCGGCATGAGCGGATATTCCGAATTCGCGACATTCCTGGCCGACAAGCAGCTTCGTGTTCTCGCGGTCGCAGCGCCCGAACGTATTCCCGGCATCGATGCGCCGACGCTGCGCGAATCCGGCATCGACGCCACGATGATGAACTGGCGCGGCGTTTTTGCAGCTCCAGGCCTGGCCGCGGCGCAACAGGACCGTTTGTCCACGCTTGTGGGCGCCATGGTGAAGAGTGCCTCCTGGCAAGAAGCCCTGCGGACCAACCACTGGACGAATACCTATCTCGACAGCGCCGCCTTCGCGCAATTCATCGACCGCGAACAGGCGCGCTGGCTCGACATCGTCAACCCGCCCGAACGCACAACCAAGCTGACCATCCCGGCGAGCAGCCTGCGGATCGACAGCCGCTTGCTCGCGATCCTTGCCACCGTACTTGCCGTCGTGACTGCCGCCGCTGCGTTCCTGACGTGGAGACTGCACCGCCGCCGTGCGAGTGCGCTGGCGCTGGAACTGCGCTGCCGCGAACTTGCCGGGCTGCTCGACCAGGACAAGGTCGATCCGGGCAAGCTGGTGAAGGACGGGATCGACAACGACTTCGGCGAATGGAAGCTGTCGTCGGCCGAGGCCGATATCGCGTGGTTCATGCTGCGCGGCCTGCCGCTGCGCGAAATCGCGACCTTGCGCGGGACCAGCGAGCGGACCGTCCGCCAGCAGGCGCAGGCGATCTATCGCAAGGCGGGTCTCGAGGGGCGTTCCGACCTCGCGGGACGTGTTCTCGAACGCTTCATCTGACGTATGCCCTGCGGGGTTGCGCCATTAGACGTATCGACCCCCTGTCTCGATTGAGCATCCTCGACCCATGCGATCGAAGCTCTCCCCGCCGACGTTCACGCCCCGCCTTCGTGCGGTGCCGCGTCATGTCGGCGTGATGGCAATCATTGCGCTGGTGCTTGCCCTGACAGCCGGCGCGCTCTGGGCTGCGCCGGTCATGACGAGTCCGAAAACGAAATCGCTGACCGGCACGGTGCGGATCGTCGGGTCGCGGGATGCGGCGGCGCCCGTTTCGCGCTGGGCATCGATCCTGAAACGCGACCATCCCGATGTCCATGTCGTGACGATGTTGTACGGTGCCGGAACCGGTGCGGGCGCGCTCGCCGATGGCGAAGCCGATCTGGTGCCGATGTTCCGGACGCTGCGTCCGGACGAGCGCGAGATGATCGTCGCGTCCGAAGGGCCGCCGCAATCGGCCGCCGTTGCCGTCCCGTCGACAGCAGACCGCACGCTGCGGCTCTATTACAAACCGTTCGGCGACACGCGCAGCGACCGCATTGCCGCCGAATTCGTCCATATCGCGCTCAGCCGGGAGGGCCGTGCCGCGCTTGCCCCCACACCATAATGAAACGGAGAGGAAACATGACTTCATATCGCTCGCTGGCGAATGCCCTGTGCGCGGCCATGCTTGCCACGATGCCGGTCGCGGTATTGGCGCAGGCACATGGCCCCGCTTCGGACTCGCCACCGGTCAAGCCCGGCGTGACGACCTGGCTCGAGCCGACGGCCGCACCGGTCTTCCCGCAGACCGACGCCGAGAAAAAGGCCGGGATGCAGGACGGCCGTACGCTCCCCACGCCGGAGTTTTTGCAGCCGCAACTCGACTCCGCGCTGCCCGCGTTTGCGCCGACCAAGGGCCTGCGGATCGCACGGACCTTCAAGGCCGGTTCGTCGGACGTCCTGCCCGGCCTCGTGGATGGATGGGTGAAGGCGTTCCAGAAGTACCAGCCGGGGTTCAAGCTCGAGGTCGAGCGGCCGCTTGCGGGAAGCCTGGGGGCACTCGAACTGATCAAGGGCAACCTCGACCTGGTCTTCGTCTCGCGCGAACTGAAGCCCAGCGATGTGTCGGGCTTCCGCGATAAATTCGGTTACGACCCGTTCTCGATGCCGATCTCGGGCGGCACATGGCGCCACTTCGGCTTCCTCGATGCGATGGCGTTCATGACGCATCCGGGCAATCCGATCCGCCAGCTGAGCTTTGCACAGATCGACGCGGCGTTCTCGTCGACGCGGCATCGCGGCGGCAAGCCGATCAAGACCTGGGGCGACCTGGGCCTGACGGGCGAATGGGCCAACCGCCCGGTGCACCTCTATGGCATCAAGCCGTGGAACGGGTTCGAGGAATTCATTCGCCAGCGCGTGCTGTCGGTGCCGGGCAAGCGCGGCGAATGGAACGACCAGATCCATTTCGACGACACGTTCTTCGCGGTCGCCCGCCGTGTCGCGGCCGATCCCGATGCGCTCGGTTACACAGGCATGTCGGCGATCGATTCCGAAGTCGCGATCGTGCCCGTCACGACCGGCGATGGGCCGGCGCTCGAACCCAATTACAAGAATGTGGCGATGGCGGACTATCCGCTGACGCGCGTGATCTACCTCAACACCAATGCGCCCAAGGGCAAGCCGCTCGATCCGGCACTGGCGGAATTCGCGCGCTTCATCCTCAGCCGGGAGGGGCAGGCCGTGATCCTGAAGCAGGGCATCTACCTGCCGCTACGTGCACGTCAGGTGACGGCAAGCCTGGACTATATGAAGTCGCCGCGCTGAGCGGCAAAGAAAAAGGCCCCCGGCGACATTCGCCGGGGGCCTTTTCTGTGTCCGTCGATCTTACTTGGGTGCGTAGGTCAGCACGACGAAGCTGTTCGGGTGGAAGTACGGCGCGGGCGTAACGCCCTTGTCGTCCGGTCCCGGGAAGGTCGCATCGGCCGTCACGATATACGCTTTCCCGTTGCGCTCATCGATCGCCATGGTGCGCGCCTGCGGGCGGGTCTGGACGTTGCCGAGCAGCGTGTAGGAATCGGCGCTGTTGCGCTTGACGACGGTCAGGCTGGAGTTGCCGCCGTTCGACATCAGGATGTGCCCGCGCTTCTCGTCGATCTGCATGCCGTCGATGCCGCTGCCGATCGGCAGCTTGGCGATCTGCTTGCCGGTCGCGGGGTCGAGGGCAATGAACACCGGCTTGTCGCCACGGCAGCCGATCAGGATGCGGTCGGTCGCGTGGTGATATTCGACCGCGACCACCTGGACGCAATCGATGTTGTAGCGCGCGGTTTCCTTCAGCGTTTTCGAATCGAGCTTCAGCAGGATGTTGTCGTAGCGCGCGGGCGCCCAGAGCGTGCCTTTTCCATCGGGTGACGGACCATCCATCTTCTTGAACGGAAAGACCGTCTTGCCCAGCAGCTTGCCGGTCGCCGCATCGAGCGTGAACCAGGCCGATTCCGCCGTGCGTGCACCGACCACTGCCTGCAGGCGCTTGGTCGCGGGGTCGTAGGACACGGTGTTGAGCCCGCCATCATCGGCAAGCTTGATCCGGTCGATCACGGCCAGCGTCTTCAGGTTGAAGCTCAGCAGCGAACCATCCGTCATCGCGGTATAGCCGCGGTTGTACTCCGGCAGCAGGACCGATCCGTTCGCGCCGACCGAATTGGCGACCGTGCCGACGACCTTGTTGGTGTCGACATTGTAGACGGTCAGGCCGTCCTTGCGGCGTGCGATGAACAGGCGGTTTCCGTGCGGCTCCAGCTGGATATAGTCCCAGTCGGTGTCCGTGCTCGGCAGGGTCGTGGCCGACTCCAGCGTGTAGATCGGTGTCGTCTGCGCGGCGAGCGGCGCGGCGAATGTGGCGGCGGCAATACCCGCCAGAATCTTGAAGCGGTGACGCATGGTTGAACTCTCCCTGTAATATCGCCGTCATGGAACGATAATGCGATGTGAACGCATCTGCGATTTCGCGCATTCGCTAGAGGGACTATCCTGACAGCCACCTGACAATCTGTGTTCCGTCAGACGACCGATGCGCGGCGTGCGGCGGTCGTCCAGTCATCCTGCCATGATCCTGCGTTCTCTCACCGCCGCTGCGGCCCTGCTCGCGTCGGCGCCCGCCAATCTCGTGCCGCGCGATGCTCCGTACCTGACGGCCGATGGCCGGGTCCGGGTGGTCGGTTACAACGACATGGACCAGATGCTGCCGGCGCTCGGCGAACGCTTCTCGCGCGACCATCCGGGGGTTCGGTTCGACTTCGTGCTGAAGGGGACAAGGACCGCGCCCGCAGCACTCACCAATGGCACGTCCGCCTTTGCGCCGATGGGGGCGGAGTTCGAACCGGCCGATCTCGCGGCATGGCGTCGGGTCCACAGCGGGGAGCCGCTGGCGGTTCCCATCGCCCATGACTCCCTGCACCCGTCCGCACTGTCGTCGCCCACCGGAATATTGGTGCATGCGTCCAACCCGATGCGGCGGATGACCATGGCATCGCTCCGTCGCGTCGTAGCGCCTTTGGCTGGTGAGAGACCGGCAATGCTGTGGCGCGACCTGGGTGTGCACGGTGCTCTGGCGGACAAGCCGATCCGTATCGTCGGCCTGGCCGCGGACACCGCCATCGGTGCGCTGACGCTGCGGCGGATAGGTGCAGCGGATTATCGCGCCGGGTTCGAGGCAAAGCGCCAGTCGCGCGACGTCGCAGCGGTCGTAGCAGTGGATCCTACAGCGATCGGCATTGCCAATCTCAACCATGTGACGGCCGGACTGCGTGCACTCGCAATCGCGGGTAAGGATGGCCGGTTCGTGCCGGGCGACGAGCGCGGCATCCGGTCGGGCCACTACCCGCTGGACCGCACCCTGCTGATCTACGTGCGCCGCGACGGGAACGGACGGGTCGAGCCGCTGGCCCGCGCCTTCCTCGATCTGGCTCTGTCGCCCGCCGGGCAGGCGATTATCGCCAGTGGATCGCGCAAATACCTGCCGCTCAGCCACCAGGAGATCGCAGCCGCCCGGGTCGCCGCCGGCCTGCCTGAATGACCGATGCCGCAGAGGGCCCCTACGTCATATAACGGATGGATTCTGCGACCCTGAAAACCTCTCATAAGGCCTGCTCGATCGGCCGATGATGCCGACGATCTGGGGAGGATTTCTAATGGCTGTATATCGTCGACGCACGTCGCTTGTCGCCGCAACTTCGTTTGCCGCACTCGCCATCACACTGGCCGCACCGGCCCGGGCGCAGGATGCGCCGCAACAGGCCGAAGCCACTGCTGCCGAAACCGATTCCGCCGGCGACATCGTCGTCACCGGCCGCTTCCTCGACAGCGGCGCATCGAGCGCCAGCAAGATGGACATCCGCGTGCTCGACACGCCGTTCTCGGTCGCGAGCTACAACAACAACTTCCTGAAGGCGATCGAGACGACCAACGTCTCCGACCTCTATCGCTACATGACCGGCATCCAGCGCGCCGGTAACACCAGCTACGACATCACGTTCCGCGGCTTCAAGACCAGCGGCAACGATCGCAACGCCATCCTGACCGACGGCCTGCCCGGCCAGTCGGTCCGCTTCGGTTCACCGCCGACCGTCGGTGTCGATCACATCGAACTGGTGAAGGGCGCCACATCGGTCCTGTACGGCCAGGCACAGCCGGGCGGTTTCATCAACATCATCACCAAGAAGCCGAAGGCGCAGGCCGCGTTCGACTTCGCGCTCAAGGGCAATATCGGCCTCGGCACCTATGACCGCGCACGCGGCCTGCTGTTCTCTGCGGACATCACCGGGCCGCTGACCAGCGACGGCGCGCTTCTGGGACGGGTCGTCGGCGAAATCGGCGACAGCCAGGGCTTCCGCCGGGACTCCTATGAAAAGCCGATCTACATCGCGCCCAGCATTACCTGGAAGCCGGGCGATCACACGACGCTGACCTTCCAGGGCGAGCATCGTTATGTGAAGACGCACTACGACACCTATCTGGTGGCGCCCAATCGCGACGTCAGCCTGGTCGCGAATATCGACACCAGCTATCAGGAAAAGGACGATTACCTGATCGAGCGCGGCACGGTCGGCAATTTCTTCCTGACGCATGAGTTCAGCGACAGCCTGAAGCTGAATGCAGGCTATCGTTACGTCGACCATTACGACGAGCAGAACAACTTCGACCTGGTCGGTTTCGCAGCCGCGCCGAACGCCCTGACGACGGTCACCCGGCGCGCACGCGGGCAACAGAACATCCGCACCTACTCGTTCGGCGACATCAACCTGACCTGGAAGGGCGAGACTTTCGGCATCCGTCACACCCTGCTGGTCGGTGGCAGCGGCGGCAAGGAAACGGCGAGCCTCAACCGTACGCAGTTCTACAACTGTGCGGCACCGGCATGCACCTCGCTTAACCTCAACATCTATAACCCTGCACTGGGCACCGCACCGGCGCTGAGCTCTTTCCCGCTCGATACCAGTGCGACGCAGGCAAACCTGACGTGGCGCTTCACCACGCAGACCTCGCTCGGCTTTTATGCGTCGGACCTCATCGAGTTTTCCGACATGTTCAAGGTGATGGTCGGCATCCGCTACGCGGACGAGCGCCAGACCATCGAGGATCTGCGCAAGCCCGCCGGCATCACGATCAAGAAGGACAACAAGGTCCTGCCGTCCGCGGGCGTCCTGTTCCAGCCGATGCGCAACCTGTCGTTCTATGCGAGCTATGCCACGTCGTTCGTGCCGACGACCGCCGCGAACCAAGACGTGTTCGGCCTGAACCCCTTCCCGCCGACGGAAGCGGAAGCGTATGAAGGCGGCGTCAAGGCAGAGCTGTTCGACAGGAAACTGAACGTCACGGCCGCCTATTTCGACATCCAGAAGAAGAACACGCTGAACACCTTCACCTGCCCGGTGAACCTGGCGGCGCTGCAGGCCTATATCACGGCCAACAACATCACCGTTCCGGCCAACGCCCCGCGTGATGCGGGCGGCAACCTGATCCCGGCAAGCGGCACCTGTTCGAACGTCCTGGGCGGTGAGCGGTCGCGCGGGTTCGAAATCGAGTTCAACGGCTCGCCGCTTCCCGGCTGGGTGCTGACCGGCGGTTATTCGCACACGATCGCGCGGGTGACCTCGTCGAATATCGCTGGACAGACCGGCGCGCGCCTGACGAACTCGCCGGACGATGCGTTCAACCTGTGGTCGCGTTACGACTTCCAGGACGGCGCGCTCAAGAACCTGGGCGTCGGTGTGGGTGTTTCGTACATCGGCGACCGCGCCGGCCTGTTGCCGACCGCAGCCGTCGATACGCGCCCGGCTGGCGGCACATTGCCCCTGGCAAGCTACCTCACGGTCGATACCGGCATCTACTACAAGCCGTCGGATACCATCGACCTGACGCTGAAGGTGACCAACCTGCTCGACGAACGCTACATCGAGAGCGCGGGCTTCAGCGGCGACATCCAGCTGGTACCGGGCACGCCGCGGACACTGACGCTGACCGTCCGCACGCACTTCTGATATCGTTTGCAGCGTAGTTCCGGCCGTTGGCGGTATCCCCGCCGGCGGCCGGTTCGCTTTCTGCCCGTTGCGGGTATAAACCGGCGCTCTGTTACGCAGGGTGCCGCCGCTGACCGATTACCTGATCCTGTTCGCGATCGTGCTGGGCGTGAACCTGATGCCCGCGTTCGGTCCGCCGACATGGTCGATCATCGTCCTCTACGGCCTCAATACCAAATTGCCCTTGCCGGCGATCGTGCTGACCGGTGCTGCGGGCGCGGCGATCGGGCGCTTCCTGCTTGCCTATGCATTCCGGCTGCTCGCCGACCATGTGCCCGACAAGGTGAAACGAAACGTCGGCGCGGTGCGTGACAAGCTGATGGAGAAACGCGGGACGGCGGCGATCGGTCTTGGCGTATTCGCCCTGTCGCCCGTGCCATCCGCACAACTGTTCGAGGCGGCCGGTTTGTCGAAACTGCCGCTCGTCAAATTCACGGCCGCTTTTTTCGCCGGACGCATCGTTTCCTATTCGATCTACGCGGCGGGCGCGAAGGGCATCGCGCACTCCAGCATCGGCGACACGTTCCGCGATGCGATCACCAGCCCGGCGGGCATCGCGGTACAGCTTGCGATGCTTGGCGGGCTGGTCGTCTTCACACAGATCGACTGGGAAAAATGGCTGAAACCCCGTTCAGCCCCCGCGGGAAAAAATGGTGCTGCCGGTGAGGATTGAACTCACGACCTCAGCCTTACCAAGGATGCGCTCTACCACTGAGCTACGGCAGCACTCCGCGAAGTCGTCCGCGTAGGCGCGGGCCTATGAAGAAAGCGTGTGGACCCGTCAAGGCGCGGCGGATTATGAAGGGCGAATGGCCAAGTCCGATCCCGAAGCTCTGGCGGCGGCGCTGCGCGAAAACCTGAAGCGCCGCAAGGAGCGCATGCGTGCGGCACAGGCGGAGCATGAGGAGCCTGCGGTGCGTGGCAGTACCGACGAAGAGGGCGACGTCCCGCCGCCCCGTGAGGGCGAAAAGCCGGGCGCCTGGGTCAGTATCGGGTCGAAGAAGCCCTAATAGCCGTAGCGGTCCCTGTCGTAGCGCGCGGGATCGCCGACCGGCTTGCCGCTCATCATCGGCTGGCCGGGCCGGGCGTTCCGGTTGACCCAGTCGCGCTGGCTGTAGCTGTCATGCGCCTCGACCTCCACGCGATCCTCGTACGACATCGCCGAGCGTGCCATGCGGGCGTCGTATTCGGCGGATGACACCTTCGATTTCAGCGCGGCGATGGCGGCGGGGTTCCGCGCGGCAAAAATGGTTGCCTCTCGCCGGACGTTTTCCTTGTTGTAGGGGCGTCCTTCGAGCGTCGCGGAGACCTGTTCCTGCAGGCCGATGCGGACCATGCCCTGGATGACGGGGTCGCTTTCGAGCGCCTTGATCTCGCGCGCGGCGCTCCCCGGTCGGTCGCGTTCGAGCGCGACGAGATCGCCGATCTCGAAATCGACCTTCACGCGCGTCGTCGTCGCGCTTTCCGGCGTCACCGTCGCGACCATGCGCAGCGCCGTCGTGCCGTTCTGTTTGATCGTATAGGTGACGCCCTTGCCCGGCGTCGCTTCGATATCCAGGTCGGCACCCGGCGTGTCGTGGACGGATCGCTTCAGTTCGGGCGGCAATTCCATGTCGACCAGCCGCTGGTAAACCTCGGCCTCGGGCAGGGCATAGACCTTGCCGTTCTCATAGGGTGCAGACACGAAAACCGCCGTGCCCATGGCGACGACGCCCGTTCCGATCAGGCCGGCCTTGTACATGCGCGATAATCCCCAGTGTCCCGGCGCGGATTTAGCCGGACAAGGGTTACGGGCGGCTTAAAAACTGAGTCGGGCGCAGGATGTTTTCAGCCAGTCGAGCGCATCGCCGTCGAGTTGCGGTCCGACGATGTCCAGCACGCGCGCGTGATAGGTGTCGAGCCAGTCGCGCTCCTCCGCCGTCAGCAGCTTGGTGTCGATCATCGCCTGATCAATGGGCGCCAGTGTCGTCGTCTCGAACCCCAGCATCGGCTGGTCGCCGCCCGCGGGTTCGCGCGGCTCGACGAAGATCAGGTTCTCGATGCGGATGCCGTAGTCGCCTTCCTTGTAATAGCCGGGCTCGTTCGACAGCAGCATTCCAGCCTGCAGCGGCTCGTCGCTGCCCGCCTGGCCGCTGCCAGGCTTGGCAATGCGCTGTGGTCCCTCATGCACCGCCAGAAAGCTGCCGACGCCGTGTCCGGTGCCGTGCGCATAGTCGCAGCCGGCGTTCCACAGGAATTGCCGTGCGAGGATGTCGAGCTGGCCGCCGCGTGTGCCCGCCGGGAAGACGGCGCGGGCGAGGGCGATGTGGCCCTTCAGCACGCGTGTGAAGCGGTCCTTGACCTCCGCGGAGGGGTTGCCCGGGCCGACCCAGACGGTGCGCGTCACATCGGTCGTGCCGTCGGCATATTGCCCGCCGCTGTCGCACAGATAGACCGACGACGGGTCGATGCGGCGGTTGGTTTCGTCGCTCGCCTTGTAGTGCATGATCGCGCCGTTGGGCCCGGCGCCGGAGATCGTGTCGAAGCTGAGGTCGAGCAGCTTGCCGGTTTCCGCGCGGAACGCCCGCAGCTGGTCCGATGCCGAAATCTCGGTCAGACCGCCCTTGGGTGCTTCGACCGAGATCCAGTGGAAGTAGCGGCTGAGCGCGGCGCCGTCGCGTGCCTGCGCGGACCGCTGACCCGCCTGTTCGATCTTGTTCTTGATGGCCTTCGCCAGCACCGCCGGGTCGCGCGCCTCGACGATGTTCGCGCCGCCCTTGTCCAGCGCGTCGAAGATGGCGACGACCGAACGGTCCGGATCGTTGGCGATTTTCTTGCCGCGCAACTCGCCGAGCATCGGCGCGAACGCCTCACGCGAATGCAGGCGGACGCCATTGCCCAGGTGCTGGCGCACCGCATCGTCGATCTTTTCGGGTGCAACGAACAAATCGGCGGTCGCATCGGCATGCAGGATGGCGAAGCTCAACGGCACCGGGGTGTGCGTCACATCGTCGCCACGCACGTTGAACGTCCAGGCGATCGAATCGAGCGCGGTCATCACCGTCGCGTCGAGGCCCTGTTCGGTCAGCCAGTCGGCGATCTCCGCACGCTTGTCGGCCGAGGAACGGCCGGCAAGGTCGTTCGACTGCACCTTCAGCTTGGCGGGCGACATTGCCGGGCGGCCCGTCCAGGCGGCATCCACGGGGTTCGACGCGATGGGAACGAGCTTGCCCTGCTTCGCCGCCAGCACCTTGCCCGTCGCCTCGACCCAGCCCTTGGTGTGCAGCCACGGATCGTAACCGATCACCGCACCCTGCGGTGCATGCTCCTTCAGCCACGCGGCGATGCTCGACTGCGGCACGCCGACATAGTCCCAGTGGCTGCCGTCGACCTGCGCGCGGACCTGAATGGTGTAGCGCCCGTCGATGAAGATCGCCGCGCGGTCCTTCAGCACCACCGCCGACCCGGCCGATCCCTTGAACCCGGTCAGCCACTGCAGCCGCTTGGCATATTCGCCGACATATTCGCTCATATGTTCGTCGGTCAGCGGCACGACGAAACCGTCGAGCCCTTGCGAAGCCAGTTCGGCCCGTACCGCGCTCAGGCGGCGGGCATAGTCGGGCAGGTCAGCGTCGGCCATCGATAAACTCCCGCAGGGCGTCCGTTACGGCGCCCGGCTTTTCCCAGGTGATGAAGTGCCCCGCATCGGGCACGCGTACGATGTGGAGATCGGCGACCAGATCGTCCAGCCCCTCCAGCTGCGACGGCGTCAGCGCCTTGTCTTTCATGCCCCAGATAACGAGTGTCGGCACCTTGAGGACGGGGAAGGGACCATCGAGGAACGCGGGCCGCTCCGGCGTCTCGTCCATCGCGGGGACGATGAGCGGAGAGCCGCGGTACCAGTTGAGCATCGCCACGACCGCGCCCGGTTGCGCCCATTCGTCGAGATAGGCCGCCTTTTCCTCGGCCGTGAAATCGAGGTCGAAATGACCGCGAAACGTCTTTTCGAAGAAATTGTCGAGGTCGTTGGAGATGTAATCCTCCATCCCCGGAACGCGGAACGCGCGGATATATTGCGACGCCTCGCGCTGGCCCATGTCGTCGAACGTCGATTTCTGGAAGACGAAAGGGTGCGGCGCGTTGATGATCGCCAGCCGCTCGACCCGGTCGGGATGGTTCAGCGCCGCCGCCCAGGCGATCGCGCCGCCCCAGTCGTGCCCCACCAGTGTGAACCGCGCGATGCCCAGCGCATCGGCCAGCGCGATCAGGTCCGCAACGGGCTTGTCATGGGTATAGTTCTCGACACCCTCGGGCTTCGACGATCCCGCAAACCCGCGCTGGTCGGGGGCGACGACGCGGTAGTCCCGCGATAGATCCGCCAACTGGTGCCGCCACGTCCGCGCGCTCTCGGGAAAGCCATGGAGGAAGAAGATCGCGGGCGCGTTGTCAGGGCCGCCGAGGGTGACGTCGAGTTCGACGCCGGTAGGCAGGGTGACGCGCTTTTTCGTAAGTTCAGCCATTCCTATCTCCCTGATCAGCTTGGGCTCGTATCCTTTGACCCAATGCGTTTAGTTCATCCGCCGTTCCGCCGACGCGTGTCCGCAATTCGCGGTCGGCGATGCCGCTGGCGACTTCGCGCAGGGCATTGATCAGCAGGAGATAGTTCCTTTCGGACAGTTCGAATTTGATCGTCTTTGTCACTTCGTTGCTCATCGCCCTTATGCAATTTCGGCTATCGAAATTGTCTTTGGGCAAGCGGAATAATGCCCTTCACGATGAGCGCGGTGAGTAAACAGATCCAACTCAACACCAAAACAAAATAGGTCACGAGAACTCCGCTCATCATCGTAAAAGCTGGCGTGATCAGCATGGCTAATACGGCGAGCGAAACGAGCAAGAGCGCGAGTGAACCAATGACCAGTGCGCCAGCAAGAATTTTGGTGATCAGTGACATGTTCATCCAATCCTACGGATAACTCACCGTCTTCGGCACTTCGGGGATCGGGATGAATTCCTTGTCGTCGCCCGGCACCGTCGGGAACAGTCCGTCCTTCCAGTCGTGCTTCGCCGCATTGATGCGGTCTCGCGAGGACGACACGAAATTCCACCAGACGTGGCGCGGGGTCGTGAACGCCCCGCCGCCGAGCAGCATCGCGCGAGCAGGGGACGATGCCGTCAGTGTCGGCGCGGTGCCGGGCGCCAGGATATAGAGCGTGAACAGGTCGAGCGGCGTGCCGTCGAGGCTGGCCGCGCCTTCGGTCACCAGTATCGCGCGCTCGTCCGCATCGGAATCGATGGGGAGGGAGGCGCCCGCGTCGATGAGGATATCGGCATAGATCGTCGGCGCGTGACAGGTCGTAGCGGCGGTCGCACCCCACAGCGTCCCCATCAACACGCGCGCCGACAGGCCCGGCGTCTCGACCAGCGGCAGGTCGCTTGCTGCTACATGTTCGAATGCAGGGTCGATCTCTTCCTTGCCATCGGGCAGCGCCAACCAGGTCTGCATGCCGTAGAATTTGGGACCGGCGGGGCGTGTCGATGCAGGCGAGCGTTCGGAATGGACGATGCCGCGCCCTGCCGTCATCAGGTTGATCGCGCCGGGTTCGATCACCGCATGGCTGCCGATCGAATCGCGATGCTCGATGGCCCCTTCGAACAGGTAAGAGACCGTCGACAGGTTGATGTGCGGATGCGGGCGCACGTCCATGCCGGCGCCGGGCGAAAGCTGCGCGGGGCCGAACTGGTCGACGAAGATGAAAGGGCCGATCATCGTCCGTGCCTTGTTGGGCAGCGTGCGGCGGACCTTGAACTCGCCCAGGTCGTGGGTGACGGGAAGGATGGTTTCCATGGGTTACTCTCCCGGCGCGCGCGCCTTGATCGCCAGCGCGTGCACTCGCTGGCCGGGCAGGTCGCCGAGCGCGCGGTTTACCATGCGCTGCCGCTCCAGCCGGGCGACGCCTGCGAAGGCCACGCTCTCGATCTCGACCGAGAAATGCGATTCGCCGGTGCCGTCGTCACCCATGTGGCCGCTGTGCTTGGCACTGTCGTTGGAGACGGTCAGGCTGGAGGGGGTGAAAGCGGTATTCAGCCGCGTTTCGATTTCGCGGGCGACGGGTCCGGGCGTGTTCATCCCTTAACATTCGGCGCATCGGTTGCCATGTTCAAGCCGTGATCGTGACCATCATCAAACAACGCGACGACGACCGTATCGTGATCGAACGTCCTGCGAAGCCGCCCATCGAAACGCGCTTTCCAAAGAAAGGGCCGGTGCCGCACGACGCCGTCCACATGATCGTGGAGCGTGCACTGGGGCTGCGTCAGGGATTCTGGGGCATGATCGCCGACGGGGTCGACCCCGACGAGGTGCAGGACATCGCGAAGGCAGCCGGGCATGCCAGCGCCAAGCGTGCGCAGCCGCCCGAACCCGGGATCGTCGAACTGCTCCAGGCAGAACGGGTCGTCGAATGCTTCGAGGCGGCGCTGTGGGACGGGGGTGCCGACCCCGCGACGCTGCGCGATATCGCGCGGGTCGCGTGCGAAAGCTCGTTCGTCCCGCTGCCGCCACTCGACGA
Source organism: Pseudomonadota bacterium (assembly GCA_040388515.1). Classification (GTDB taxonomy): domain Bacteria; phylum Pseudomonadota; class Alphaproteobacteria; order Sphingomonadales; family Sphingomonadaceae; genus Sphingomonas_O. Next base: position 78,581 of record JAZKBQ010000022.1, read on the forward strand.
TGCAATCGTCGACACTGTCATGGCGCAGGTTCTGGACCTCCACCGCACTTGGACGCCGGCGCCGGTCGGTCATTCGCTCCGTTACGACTGGCCGGGCGCATGACGGAGGCAAAACCCCGCAATCCCCGTTTCCACGGCCGCATCGAGCGCGAGGATCCGTGTTCGGAACCCGGCTGCACCGCACCGGGCGAATTCCGCGCGCCACTGACGCCCGGCGGATTCGACGGGCCGGGCGCGTGGCGCTGGCTGTGCCTCGATCACGTCCGCGAATTCAACGCCGGGTACAATTTCTTCACGGGCATGAGTCCCGAGGAAATTCAGGCGGCGCAACGCCCGTTTTCTGGCTGGGAGCGCGAGACGCGCGCCTTCGCCCGCGCGGGCGCAGACGGTCCGCCACGCTGGGCCGATTTCAGCGATCCGCTGGATGCGATCCAGGCACGCTTCGCCGCAACACGTGGGGCAGAGCGCAAGGACGGTCGCCAATTGTCGGGCGAGCAACGACGGGATCTCAAGACCCTCGGCCTCGACGTCGATGCCGACCGCCGTGCACTGCGCAATCGCTATTCCGAACTCGTGCGCCGTTACCACCCGGACCGCAACGGCGGCGACCGCAGCCATGAAAAGGCGCTAGGCGACGTTATCGCCGCATACCAGCGCCTGAAGGGCGCGGAGGTATTCGGCTAGGGGCGCGTAAAAAACCGCTGTCCTACAGATTGCCCCTCATGCCATCGAGATTCGCGCCCTTTGCCAAGGGCGGTTCTTTGACATTCACATGGGTTGAAGTGGCGCTCTGTGGTCGTGCGCGTAAGGCTAACCTTTACTAACCTTTCGCGGTTTTCCGCGCGATCAACGCCATCGGAATGCCGACGAAGAAGATGTGCGGGAACAGCCCGATCGCGATCTTGACGGGGTCGGTCAGCATCAGGCCGAACCGCACCGCGAGCACGCCGTAATACATGAAGACGAACAGCAGCAGGCCGTAGATCGCGCCCGACAGGACCGCGTTCCGGCGCACCCAGGCATTCTGCCACACCCCCCACAGGAAGAACGCGGCCATCACGCCCATGATCGCAAAATGGACGAGCAGGCCCGCCACGACGCCGCCCGCGCCCCAACCCTGTGCCGCATCGCCGAATGGCCCCGATGCCACGCCGTTCCAGACCGGCCCCACCGGCTTGCCCCGTAGCAATGCAGTGACCGACGCATAGGCGGCGTCGAGCGCGCCACAGATCAAGGTCGCGCGTATCCAGGTGTTGAATGTCATGGCTTGCCCCTCCTGCCGGCAGACTGCGCCCGCCGGCAGGATGAGTCACTCCGTTTCGACAAACGCAATCAGGCGTTCGACGACCGACATCAATCGCGGTCGGGCGCCCCCAGCGGGAAATAGGCCCGGAACGGCCGCGCATCATCGACGCAGCGTGCGACCGATGGCCGTGCCAGCAACCGCGCGCGATAATCCTTCAGCGTCCGGTACTTGTCGTCGATCTGGTACGCCCAGTCCGCGTAGAACAGCGATGGTGCCGCGGCGCAGTCGGTCAGCGTGAAATCGCGTCCCGCCGCCCATTCGCGTCCCGCCAACTCGCCGTCGAGCCAGGCATAGATGCGGTCGAGCTGCCCCTTTGCCTGTTCGACGCCCCATGGGTCGCGCGGTGCGCCCTCCGGCCGCAGCGCGTTGTTCACGAGAACCTGCATCACGTTCATCACGTAATTATCGAACACCCGGTCCATCTGCCGCACCTTGATCGCCGCCAGCGGTTCGGCGGGGATCAGCTTCACCGGACCCGGATGGAAGGTCTGGAGATATTCGATGATGACGCTCGCCTCGAACACCACCGATGCGCCGTCAACGATCAGCGGGAACTTGCCCATCGGCGAATGCCGCGCGAGTTCCTCCCCGTTTTCCGGCTGGTCGGGGCCGAGCGCGCGGAAGTCGAAGGCGATGTCGTTCTCGTAGAACGCGATCAGCGCCTTCCACGTGTAGGACGAGAATTTGTGCCCGAAGAGCTGGATCACCAGTTTCCTTCCTTCATCTTGCGCTGGCGTTCCTGCTCGCGGTCGTTGGTCGTGGGCGGCGGCGAGGCCGACCCCGCATCGACGATCGGCTCGGCCGGTTCGTACGTCGAGCAGATTATGCCGCCCGATGTGACCGACTGTTCGACCATCGTGAGCTTGCGGGCCGGGGTGCCCTTGCCGAACAGGCGCTTGCCGGTGCCGAGCGTGACCGGGAAGGTCATGAGCGTCAGCCGGTCGATCAGCCCCGCGTCGAGCAGCGCAGGATAGAGCGTGCTCGACCCCTGGATGATCAGGTCGGGGCCGCTGGTTACCTTCAGAGCCGCGACATCCGCGACCGTCTTCAGCCGGTGGCTGTTCGCCCAGGGCAGGTCCTGATCGCCCGACGTCAGCACGTACTTGTTGCAAGCATTGAACGCGGTCGCGATCGGGTTGTCCTCGCCGCCTTCGTAGTAGGGCCAATAGGCGGCGAAGATGTCGTACGTCCGCCGCCCGAGCAGCAGGTCGTATTCGCGATCGAACAGCTTGCCGATCGCCTCGCCGAACTGCTCGTCGCTGTATTTGAAGACCCAGCCGCCAAGGTCGAACCCGCCGGTCGTATCCTCGGTCGGGCCCCCGGGCGCCTGCATCACGCCGTCGAGCGAGACGAAGGTGCCGCCGATGATCCTACGCATGGGCTACCAGCCCTTTCGCAACTTCCTCCAACTGGTCGGCACAGATGCCCCAGCCTTCGGCGAAACCCATGTCGGCGTGCTTCTTCGTATCGGCGTCGTTCCAATGGCGCGAACTCGACCGGAAATTGGTCCTGCCATTGCCCGCGTCGGAGAATTCGAACTTGCCGACGATGCCCAGCGGCTGCGCGTCCTGCGGCGTCCAGCCCTTGCCGAGCATGTTGGTGAACGTGAAGCTCTTGCCGGGGACGACCTCCAGCAGCATCCCGTCGCCCGCGTGGACCTCTCCGTCCGGACCCTTCATCGTGATGGCGAAGCGGCCGCCGCTGCGCCATTCGAGCGCCTCGATCTCGCTGCGCCACGGCCGCGGGCACCACCATTCGGTCAGGTGGTTGGTGACCGCGTCCCAGACGACGTCGACCGGTGCGTCCATCACGCGTTCGACCGCCAGTTCGTTGCCGGTCGCGGTCATGCCGGCACCGTTTCGCCGCGGATCGCGGCCTCGATCGTCGCGATGTCGATCTTCTTCATCTTGTACATCGCCTCGGTCGCGCGCTTGGCGGCAGCCTTGTCGGCAAGCATCATCGATTCCAGCATCACGCGCGGCGTGATCTGCCACGAAAAGCCCCAGCGGTCCTGGCACCAGCCGCACGCGCTTTCCTTGCCGCCGTTGTTCACGATCGCGTTCCAGTAGCGATCGGTTTCTTCCTGGTCCTCGGTCAGGACCATGAAGCTGACGGCCTCGTTCGGCTTGAACATCGGCCCGCCGTTCAGGCCCGAGAATGCGCGGCCCAGCACGGTGAAATCGACGACGATCTCATTGCCTTCCTTGCCGTCCGGATAGTCGGCGACCGCCGCGACAGCATGGCCGAAGTGGCTGTCGGGAAAGGTTTCCGCATAGAATTTGGCCGCATTGCGCGCCTCGCCATGGTCGAACCACAGCACGGTCGTGAGCTTGCTGGTCATGATCTCTCTCCAGTCCTGTTTTGTGTTTATTCGCCGGGACCGACCGCGCCGAACATCGTGCCGTGCGGGTCGCTGGCAATGATGATGCGGTCGCCGCCGGGCACTTCGACCGGGCCGTGGTGAACGGTCCCGCCGGACTCACCGACCTTCTTCGCAGTCGCTTCGATGTCCGGTGTGCGGAAATAGAATTGCCATGACGGCGGCGGGCCGCCTGCCGGACGGGTCATCGTCGCGCCGATGGTCGTGTCGCCGACGGCGATGAATATGTAGTCGCCCATGTCGCCCATCGACATCTTGTCGGGGTAGCTCCAGCCGAACACATCGCCGTAGAATTTGTTCGCTGCCGGCTGGTCACTGGTCGACAGCTCGTTCCAGTTGCACTTGCCCATGCCCATCCGTTCATAGGCCGTGCTGTCCTGATCGCTCGACCCGCGCATGATGTAAAAGGGTGCGCCCTGCGGGTCGGTCACCATCGCGGCACGTCCGGCACCGGGAATGTCGAACGGCGGCATCAGCACGCCGCCGCCGTGCGCCTTCACTTTCTCGAACGATGCGTCGACATCATCGACGCCGATGTAGAACAGCCATATGGGCTTGGCGCCGCCGCTCTTCATCTCGGGCGTCAGCTGCATCACGCCGCCGACAAAGCCGCCGTCCGCTGTTTCGATCATGCGGTAGTCCATCGGGTTGTCCGCCTTGCCGTGGACATTCCAGCCGATAACATGGTCGTAGAATTTCTTCGACGCGTCGTGATCTGGCGTCAACAATTCGTACCAGATCGGCGTGCCTTCAGGATTGGTCATCTGGGCTCTCCTTTGGGGTCAGGATTTCAGGCGTCGACGACAGGCGAAAACCCGCCGTAGATCATCCGCTTTCCGTCGAACGGCATAGGATTGTCGCCCGGCTGCATGCGTTCGTCCTTCATGATCTTTTCCCAGCCCGCGTCGCGCGCCGCCTTCGACGGCCATTCGACAAAGGAAAAGACGATCGATTCGTCCGGCTCGGCCTTCACCGCCATCTTGAAATCGGTCGTCTTGCCCTCGGGAACGTCATCGCCCCAGGCCTCGACGACGCGCGTCGCACCATGTTCCTGGAACACGACCGCCGCCTTCGTCGCCATGTCGAGATAGGCCTGCTTGTTCCCGGCCTTGACCGGCGCGACGAAGCCGTCGGCATATCCCAGCTTGCCGCCCGGCCCCTCGTCCAGCATCGGCGCGAAACCGCCATAGACCATGCGCTTGCCGTCGAAGGCCATGTCGTCGCCCAGCGACTTCATGCGCGGGTCGGACATCATTTTCTGGCCGGCCGCGTCGCGCGCCGCTTTGTCGGGATATTCCATCCAGCTGAAGACGACTTCCTCGCCTTCCTCCGCCTTCACGGCCATGCGGAAGTCGGTGAGTTTGCCGACGTGGACGTCGTCGCCCCAGTTCTCGACCAGTCGCGTGTTGCCGAATTCCTTGAACAGCGGCAGCGCCTCTTTCGCCTTGTCGATATAGGCTTGCTTGTTGGTCTTGGGCACGGGGACCAGGAAGCCGTCGATATAGCTCATCGTCTCTCTCCTTGGATCGGGATGTTCAGGCGGCTTTGGCGTCCTTGAACGTCGCAAGATGGTCGGCCATCGCCTTCTGATGCGCCGGCCGGCCTTCGCCGCGTGCGACATAGGATGCCAGATTGGGGAAGGAGTCGAGGACTCCCGTTCCGCGCAGACCGCCAAGTACAGATACCATCATCAGGTCGCCGAAAGTGAAGTCGCCACCGTCGAGCGTTTGCCGGTCGCCCAGCGCATCGGACAGGTCTTTCAACCTCATGTTCAGGTCGGCAATCACCTTTTCGTGCCGCTTCTTCGACCAGTCGCGATCGGCCTCGAAGATGTCGTTGATGGCGAGCGCCATGACAAACGGCTCTACCGAATTGAGCGCGGCGATCAGCCACTGGACGGCCTTCATCCGTTCGCCGGTGTCGGCCGGGGTCAGCACGCCTGCGGTCTCGCAGATGTACATCACCATCGCGCCCGATTCGAACATCTCGACCTTGCCGTCGCGATAGGTCGGGATCTGGCCGAATGGCTGGAATTGCCGGTGCGTCTGGCTCTTCACATAATCGCCGTCGACCAGCTGGACGTCATAGGACCGTCCAGCCTCTTCGAAGGCCCAGCGCGGGCGGATGTCACGGACGAAGCCGCGCGCGAATTCGGGAACCCATGTGAACCCGGTGATAATCGGAGTCATTGCGCTCTCCTCGTTTTCGCTCCCGCTTATGCGGCGGCTTCGGCCATGAAAGCTTCCGGCCCCTTTTCGGCAGCAACGGGGTCCATCCAGAAGATGTTCCACAGATGCCCTTCGGGATCGACGAAGTTGCGGCCGTACATGAAGCCGTAATCGTCGGCAGGAGTAATGTCGGCGGTGGCACCTGCCGCCGCGGCCTTGTCGACCAGCGTATCGACGTCCGCACGGCTGTCCTGTGTGATGCAGATGATGTGACCGACAGCTGCGTTCGGATCGGCGACTTCACGACCCGGAATGAAGCTGCCGAATTTCTCGCGGCCCAACGCCATGATGTAGATGTGATCGGACAGCACCAGGCATGCGCCGCTGTCGTCACTGAATTTCGGATTCTTAGTCGCGCCCAGCGCTTCGTAAAAGGCAACGGCCCTCGTCACGTCGCCGACGGGAATATTAAGGAACATCATATTGGTCATGCTCACGGCGTCTCTCCTTTGATTTGGTGCGACTTGCGAATCGCTGTTTGACGGTGATGCGCCTTTGAGTTATTAAAAGCAACTATGAAGTTAGAAAAAATAACTGATGCTCGGAAAACGGCGGATAAGCGTTGGTACGACGACGCCTGCGGCACTGCGCTTGCCATGGAACTGGTGGGTGAACGCTGGTCGCTGCTGATCGTGCGCGAGCTTATGTTCGGTCCGCGACGTTTTGGTGAATTGCGCGGCGGCCTGCCCGGGATCAGCGCCAATGTGTTGACGCAGCGGCTCGAGGGACTGGAGGCGGCGGGCATCCTGACACGCCGCAAGTTGCCGCCACCGGCTTCGGTGCAGGTCTATGAACTAACGCCCTGGGGTTATGAAAGCGAAGTCGCGATCCAGGAACTGGGCCGTTGGGCAGTGCGCAGCCATGCGCACGACGCGACGCTGCCCCTGAGTGCGGCATCCATCATGATGTCGTTCCGTACGATGATCGACCGCAGCCGAAGCGGCGATGTCGGCAACACTGTCGGCTTCCTGCTCGGGAACGAGGGTTTTCTGGCCGTGATCGATGCAGCGGGAATCGCCATCCGGCGTGTCGATGCGCCGCAAGCGCCCGTCGTCCTTTCGACCGACCCGATGACGCTGGCGTCTCTGGTCTATGGCGGCCGGCCGTTCGCCGATGCGGAAGCCGCAGGCGTGTTGCGGATCGAGGGCGATCGGGCGCTCGCCGAACGCTTCGTCACGCTGTTTCCGCTGCCGCCGAAGATTTCCTGACCGTTGCGGGCATCGAACACGCCGCCTAAGGCGTTCAGCGATACGCAGAGGCACGCATGACCGATATTCCCAATACCCAGCCCGACAGCCGCACCACGACGGTGATGGACGCGCCCGACCTGAAGGTGTCGGTGCGCGATCTGTTCGGCATCGACACCGATATGCAGGTGCCCGCGTTCAGCGAGGCCGACGAACGTGTGCCGGACCTCGATCCGTCCTACGTGTTCGACGGTGATACGACCCTCGCGATCCTTGCGGGCTTTGCGCACAATCGCCGCGTGATGGTGCAGGGCTATCACGGCACCGGCAAGTCGACGCATATCGAACAGGTTGCGGCCCGGCTGAAATGGCCATGCATCCGTATCAACTTGGACGCGCACATCAGCCGTATCGACCTGATCGGCCGCGACGCGATCGTGCTGAAAGACGGGCAACAGGTCACCGAATTCCGGGAAGGCCTGCTTCCCTGGGCGCTGCAGACACCCACCGCGCTCGTGTTCGACGAATATGATGCGGGTCGTCCCGACGTGATGTTCGTCATCCAGCGCGTGCTAGAAACCGAGGGCAAGCTGACGCTGCTCGACCAGAACCGCGTCATCCGCCCGAACCCATGGTTCCGCCTGTTCGCGACGGCAAACACCGTGGGTCTCGGCGACACGTCAGGCCTTTATCATGGCACGCAGCAGATCAACCAGGGTCAGATGGATCGCTGGAACATCGTGGTCACGCTCAATTACCTGCCCGCGCAGGTCGAGGCGCAGATCGTCCTCGCGAAGTCGGGCGAATATGACCATGAAGGCGGAAAGGCCGAGGTCGAGCGGATGGTGAAGGTCGCCGAGCTGACGCGGCAGGGTTTCGTCAATGGCGACATCTCGACCGTCATGAGCCCGCGTACCGTCATCACCTGGGCGCAGAACGCGCTGATCTTCAATGACGTCGGTTTCGCCTTCCGCCTGAGCTTCCTCAACAAGTGCGACGAGGCGGAACGTGCGCTGGTCGCGGAGTATTACCAGCGTGTTTTCGGCAAGGATTTACCCGAAAGCGTCATGGGCAAGGGCTGAATCGGGCAAAAAGAGCGTCAATTCGCCGCAATATGCCCTTCAGGGCGCAAAATGGTCTTGCGTCGCCTGAATCACCCGCGCATCAAGCGCCGTCCACGGCGCGTATCGCGGCCGTTGAGGGAGGAAGTTTACTATGGCAGCCAAATCAGGGGGCATTCACGCACCGGTCAACGTTTCGGCCGACCTGGAAGCGATCATCGGCAAGGGCCCGATGCCGCGCAGCGAAGTCACCAGCAAGATCTGGGCATATGTGAAGAAGAACAATCTTCAGAAGGCCACCGACAAGCGCACCATCGTTGCCGACGACAAGCTGAAGAAGATCTTCGGCAAGGACGAGGCCAGCATGTTCGAGATGACAAAGTTCGTCTCGGCGCACCTCAAGAAGTAATTAGAGCTTCTCATGCGGCGGCGTTCCGGTGACGGAGCGCCGCCGTTTTGATTCCGGGCGCGCCTGCGCGACGCCCTTAGTTCGGCAGCCCTTCCAGATCGACCTTGTCGACCCATTCCGGGTAGAACACCGGTTCCCGGTTCGACCAGCCCGGTGCGGTCGCGGCGGCTTCGCTTATCGATTGGAGCAGCTTGCGCCGTTTATCGGGATGCAGATGGGGCAGGGCGGCCGCGGCGCAGAATGCGCCGGGAAGCCATGGCCGTGCCGATGCACCGATCAGGCGTTCGTAGAGAAAGCGATAGGCGGCAAAGCCCGACAGGCGATCTTGGCCGAGATCGAAGGCCGACATAGTTACCAGCGGCGCCATGAACGGCTCTACGCTGTCGAGGCCCGAATCCTCCGGCACCTGTACGCGTAGGTCGTCGAGCCGCTTGTAGACGCGCTTTTGCGCCTTGATGCTCGCCGATTCGACCGGGTCACGGCCCCAGAGTTCGATCGCGTCGGTACGCGCGAAACCGACGTCGAGCGAGCGGCGAATGTACCGCTGCGTCGCCTTGTCGAAACTCGCAAATTCCTTCAGCTCATTGATGGTCGCCGTACCATCGGCAGACCGTGCGCCAGTGCCCATCGTCGTTCGCCCTTTACCGGCAGCCCCGCGCTGCCGCGAACAGGATGATGCGCCTCATTGGTTGCCAGAGGCTTAACCATTACCCGCCCGTAAACGCATGGAATCATAGTCCTTGTTGCGCTGCAACAGGTAATGCGACGAACCGATGACGATCAGGACGTGCGAAGCTCTTCCTCAGCCGCTTCGTCGAAGCCCGATGAGGGCACAGGCTCACCGTCATCGCCCGGCTGTACGGTCGACGGCGGATCTGATGCATCCATCGACTGATCGAGGCCGGCGTCGAGCTTGGCATCCGGATCCTCGGGGTTTTCCTCGAGCCGCTGGTTGATTGCCTCGTCCTGCCCCGCCGTCTGGTCGGGATGCGTTGCGGGATGCTCCTCGCCTCGCTTGATGTTCGCCTCGGTCATCGGAATTCCCTCTCGGTTATGACGCTGGCGTATCAACCGTTGGGGGATGAGTCGAGTTCCACGACGACCCTGACGGTCTGTTCGTTGAGCGTCGCCATGCCGAAGATCGTCATGAAGGCGACGTCGGTCGCATCGCGGCCCACTGCGATCCGGGCCATTTCATTGGGCTCAGCCATACCGGTCGCGTCGACCAGATGCCACGCGTCGCTCAGCCACACCTCGACGACGGCATGGAAATCCGGCGGATCGACATGCGGTGCATAGACCGACACGACACGTGCGGGAATCGAGGCGGCGCGGGCAAAGGCGGCCATCAGGTGCGCATAATCCCGGCAGACGCCCTCACGCCGGACGAAAGTGTCCGATGCCGTCGTCGATCCGCTGGACGATCCGGACACGTAGGACAGGTTGGACGACAGCCAGTCGCGCATCGCCAGGATCTTCCAGCCGCCGGAAAGATCGCTGAATTCCTGGCGCACGAATGCCTCGAACCGGTCGCTTTCGACATAGCGGCTGGGCATCAGGTACGGCACCGCCGGGCCGGGCAGGTTGCGGACGTCATTCTGTTTCAGGCCCGCGAGCCGCGGGATCGGCCGGTCGATGTCGAGGGTCGCCGTGTAATTGGCGGTCAGGCGGCTGGTGCCCAGTGCCCAGCATCGTTGGCCGAGCGCTTCATAGCCGGGCGTCGCACGCAGGGGTTCGGGCGACGTCACGACCAGTTGCGCGTCGACGATGCGCTGGT
>JAZKBQ010000022.1:88938-108335 GCA_040388515.1 Pseudomonadota bacterium
ATCGATCGCCCGCCGCTACCTGGTAGCATAGCCGCCGCGAGCTATGCGCGCCGGCGACGCGCGGTCGGCCGACACATAGTCAGATCCGGCTATTTCGGAATCGCGCATAGCCGCGCCCGGCTATGCTGAAGCTGGTCGACCATAGCCGCCGCCTCGACCTGCAACAGCACGTCCGCGGGCTGCGGAAAGCTGTAGTCGAGCAGGACATCGATCTTCAGGCGCATCGAACAGGCAGGCTTTCATCGAGGGGGTCGGCGGTCACAAGTCGTGCTGCCTCGACAAGTTCCATAGGCGCAGCCATAGGCGCGCGCATGCGGTTTCTTTTGACTGTGCTCGCCCTGTTGTTTGCCGTTGGCGCGACGCCCGCACAGGCGGATGTCGAGGTCAGCTTCTGGTCGCGCGAACTTGGCCTGGAACTGCCGCACGCCTTTTTCAATATTGACGGTGTCGTTGCCGGAAAGCCGGTCGCCGAAAGCTATGGCTTCACCGCGAAGACGATCACGCCCGCGCTGCTCTGGGGGCCGGTGCCCGGCCGGATCGACCTGACGACCAAGGGCTATATGGCTGCGAGCCACAAGCTATTCACGATCACGGTGGCCGATGACGCTTATGCGCGGCTTCACGCGCTGGTGCAGCGGTATTCGGTCAAGCCCGGCAGCATCTATCGCATGAACGAGCGCAACTGCGTCCATTTCGTAGCGGAGGCGGCTTCGGTCGCGGGCCTGCGCCTGCCGAACGAAAAACGGCTGATGAAGCGCCCGACATCGTTCCTGCTTGCGGTGGCAGCGGCGAACAAGGACAATCCGACACTGAGGATGGCAACACGCAAATGACCGAAAAATTCCCTGTGCTCGTGACTGGTGGCGCCGGTTACATCGGCAGCCACGCCGTGCTGGCGCTCCGCGACGCGGGTTGGCCGGTCGTGGTCATCGACAACCTCGTGACCGGGTTCCGCTGGGCGGTGCCGGACGATGTGCCCTTCGTCGAGGCGAGCATCGACGATGACGCAGCGGTTGCGGCGACGTTGCGCGATCACGGGATCGGCGCGATCGTCCATTTCGCCGGATCGGTCGTGGTGCCGGAATCGGTCAGCGACCCGCTCAAATATTACCTCAACAATACCGTGCGCAGCCGCTCGCTGCTCGAAAGTGCGGTGAAGGGCGGGGTGAAGCATTTCATCTTCTCATCGACCGCCGCGACCTACGGCACGCCCGATGTGGTCCCGGTGCGCGAGGACATGCCGACCGTGCCGATCAATCCCTATGGCATGTCGAAGTTGATGACGGAGGCGATGCTGCGGGACACCGCGGCGGCGCACCCGATCAATTACGTGGCGCTGCGCTATTTCAACGTGGCGGGAGCCGATCCGAAGGGGCGCACGGGCCAGTCGACAGCGGGTGCGACACACCTGATCAAGATCGCGGCAGAGGCGGCAACGGGGAAGCGCGGCCATGTCGCGATCTTCGGCACCGATTTTCCGACAGCCGACGGCACCGGCGTGCGCGACTATATCCACGTCACGGATCTCGCCGAGGCGCATGTCGCGGCACTCGAATGGCTGGTCGCCAACCCTGCCGAAAGTCTGACGGCGAATGCGGGTTATGGTCGTGGCTTTTCGGTCAACCAGGTGCTCGATGCGGTCGACCGGGTCACGAACATGACGATCGACCGGCGGTACGAAGGACGGCGGGCAGGGGATCCCGCCGAGCTGGTCGCGGACAACGGCCGCATCCTCTCGACACTCGACTGGACGCCGCAACGCGCCGACCTCGACGGTATCGTCGCCGACGCGCTGGCGTGGGAACGCAAACTCGGAGAACGCGCATGAGCAAATCGCCGCCCGACGGAAAGCCCGTCTATCGCCTGCTCACCGGCAAGGACGACGACGCGTTCTGCAAGCGCGTGTCGCAGGCGCTGGCGGACGGGTACCAGCTCTACGGATCACCCGCCGCGACGTTCAACGGCGAGCACGTCGTGGTCGCGCAGGCGGTACTCTGGCCGCACCGGTAGGGCCAAAGTTCACACTAGTTGACACCAAAACGTGCCCGGACGCGGGCGCGAAAGGTTAGTAAAGGTTAGCCTTGGCGCGCTTGGATGCGCGGCCTATTTCCGGGCGTGGGATCGACAGTCGGAAAGAGCCGATGCCGCCATGTCCTGCACGGCGATGCACGGTCGACGATGGCGGAGTCGTGCAGTGTAGGACAGCGTTTTTTGATGTCAGATGGCGACCCATTTGCGGACGTTGGTTTCTCCGCATAGGCATGGCGCGTTAGAGTACGGTACGCGAGTGTTATAGTCGAGCGATCCTACCGCCTTGATGACTGGTCGGTGGGTTGGGGGGCACAATGAAGACACTCTTCACAGTGGGGTTGCTGGTCGTATTCACGATCGTAGCTAATTTTCTGACGGTGTTCTTGTTAAACCTAGCGGGGGTTCCGGGGGCTTTGGTGGCGGGCAAGCCGGAAAAGCGAGGTAAGGTGCAATTTGTGGCTGGCTCGCTTGTTTCAGCGTTGGGTCAATCGCTCGTGTACCTTGGGTATGTCGCCTTCGTCGTAAATTGGACACGAGTTGCGATATCAGTTCAAAACGTCAGTGTGATGGTTTGGCCTGTAGCTTTCTTAGCGGTCATGCTTCCAATATGGATAAACCTTATTCGCGCTAGGCTAGAAGCGCGAGAGGCGAGCTTCGCAAACCCTCAAGTGGAGGCGCTGCACATTACGACACTCGTTGCGCTGCTCGGGTTCTTCCTTTTTGCTTTCGTGCCGAACGCTATCGAGCCAGTCTATGGTTGGCTTCCCTACGTTCATTCGGACGGGTAAACGTCGCGACTACTTTCCACCCATTTGCCATACCCCCTCTCCCCTTGCGGGAGAGGGCGACGCGCGCGGAGCGCGGGCGGGTGAGGGGTATGCGAGCCGTCGGCTCGCGCGGCGCATCGCGCCGCAAACCCCTCTCCAAGCTGCGCTAAGCCGCCTTGCGGCTAAGCTGCGCTATCCTCTCCCTCAAGGGGAGAGGATAATTATAACCACGTATCGACCGCATGGAGCGCCAGGCCGACCAGTCCCCCCACCACAGTACCATTGATGCGAATGAACTGAAGGTCGCGCCCGACGGCATTTTCGACGCGGTCGGTGATCGTCTGCGCGTCCCACCCGCGCACCGTATCGCTCACCAGGCGGACGATGCCGTCGCCGTAACTTGCCGCCATGCCGACCGCGGTGCGCCGGACGAAACGGTTGAGGGTCATGCCCAGCCGCGGGTCGTCCTGCAGCGTCTGGCCGAGCTGGATGAGCATGTCGCCGAGCTTTCCCGCGAGCACCGCATCGGGGTCGCGCGCCGATTTCAGCATCGCGGCGCGCGCCGATTCCCACAGGCCGTCGAGCCAGCGGCGCATGGCGGGGTTCGCCATGATCTCGTCGCGCAGGTCGGCGACGCGTGCCTGCATCTTCGGGTCGTCCTGCAGGTCGATGGCTAGGTGCGCGAGACCCTCCTCGGCCTTGGCGCGCAGGGGGTGGTTCGGATCCTCGGTCATCTCGGTCAGCATTTTATGCAGCCCGTCGATAATCTTGTTGGCGAGCGTTTCGTCGAGACCCGTCCAGCGCAACACGCTGCCCGCGCGCTGGTGGACCATGTCGCGCACCAGCGTGTCGTTCGCTTCAAGGGTTTTTGCCGCCCAGCGCACGATGCCGTCGAGCAGCGGCTTGTGCCGCCCCTCCGCAATCGCCGCCGCCAGTGCCTGGCCCAGCAGCGGGGCAAGGTCGAGTTCGGCGATGCGTGACGAGATCGCGCCCTTCACCATGCCGCCCAGCCGTTCGGGGTCGAGCGCGCCCAGCACGTCCGCGGCGATGCGCGACGCGCCCGCCTTCAGCCGGCCGCCGCTGTCGGGGGCGTTGGTCAGGAACCGTCCGGCAGCTCCGGCGACATCGATACGCGCCATGCGCCGCGCGACGACCTGGGGCGTCAGGAAATTGTTGCGCAGGAAATTGGCGAGTGTGTCGCCGATGCGGTCCTTGTTGCGCGGAATGATCGCCGTATGCGGAATGGGCAGGCCGAGCGGGTGGCGGAACAATGCGGTCACCGCGAACCAGTCTGCCATGCCGCCGACCATCGCGGCCTCTGCAAACGCCTTCACGAACCCGATGGCGGGATGCAGCGGCTCATAAACGCGCGACGCCAGGTAGATGACTGCCATGAGCAGCAGCAACGCAGTCGCGACCGCGCGCATTTCGGCATATCCGCCCTGGACCGGTATCGTGACCGACAAGCCCGAGGCGAAACGGTTACGCGCGGTCATCCAGGGCTAACGCATCTGGGGCGGATCGGTTCACTCGGCCGGAAGCGGCTTGGGTGCGCCTTCGCCGCCATTGGTGAGCGTCCGCGACAGCCACGGACCCATGCGCCGCTCCACGCCGCTTGCCAGGCTGAAGCTGGCAGGGACCAGCAGCAGTGTGAGCACGGTTGACACGATCAGGCCGCCGATCACCGTCACGCCCATCGGCGCGCGGAAGCTGCCGTCACCCGACAGCGACAGGGCGACGGGTATCATGCCCGCGACCATCGCGACCGTCGTCATGACGATCGGCTGCGCACGCTTGTGCCCGGCGTCGATGATCGCCGCGAACGGTTCGACGCCCTTGTCGATTTCCTCGAGCGCGAAGTCGACCAGCAGGATCGAGTTCTTGGCGACGATGCCCAGCAACAGCAGCATGCCGATCATCACCGGCATCGACACCGGATCGCCCGTGATGCGGATCGCGATGGCGCCGCCCAGCGGGGCGAGCAGCAGCGACCCCATGTTCACCAGCGGCGGCAGGACGCGCTTGTAGAGCAGCACCAGTGTCGCGAACACCAGCAGCACGCCGGTCACCACCGCGATGACGAAGTTGAACAGCATTTCGGCCTGCCACTTGGCATCGCCCAGGTTCAGCTTGGCGACCCCCTGCGGCAGGTTTTTCATCGTCGGCAGTTCGTTGATCTTGGGCATAACGTCGCCCGAGACGAGGCCGGGGGCGAGGTCTGCGCCGAACGACACGCGGCGGATCTGGTTGGTGCGCTGGATGACGACCGGGCCGGACCCGAAGCTGATGTCGGCAACGACCTTCAGCGGCACCGATCCGCCCGTGGAGGTGGGCACCGGCAGGTTCTCAATATTCGCGAGGTTCTGGCGCGAATCCTGTCCGAACACGACGCGGATCGGGATCTGGCGGTCGTTCAGCGAGAATTTCGCACTGTTCTGGTCGATGTCGCCCAGGGTCGCGATGCGGATCGCGGTGCTGAGCGCGGCCGTCGTCACGCCCATTTCGGCCGCCAGTTGCGTACGCGGCTTGATGATGATTTCGGGCCGCTGCATGTCGGAGTTGGTACGCGGTGCCACGAGTTGCGGCAGCGTTTTCATCTCTTCCACGATCTTGTTCGCGGTCGCCGCCAGCAGGACGGGGTCGTCACCGCCGAGCGTGAGCGTGATGTCGCGGCCGGAACTGCCCGGACCGCCGCCCGATTGCGACTGGAAGCTGACGCGCGCGTCGGCGATCTTGTTCAGCCTATCCTGCCAGCCGCGCTGGAACTCGACGCTGGTGACCGTGCGGCTCTTTTTCAGCGTCAGGAAGATCTTGGCGTTGTCGACGTTGATGCGCGAGAATGCCGACTGCACCTCCGGCGCGTCCTGCAGCATCGTGCGCACGCGGTCGGTGATCCGCTCGGTCTGCTGCAGCGTCGATCCCGGTGTCAGCGTGATCAACACCTGGCTGAAATCGTTGTTCTGCGTCGGCATGAACGTGAGCGGGATGCCCCAGAAACCCCCGATCGTCGCGATGAACGTCAGGAAACCGATGCCCATGGTCCACAGCCGGTGGTCGGCGCGCCGCGCCCAGATGCGTGACCAGCGTGTCGTGCCGCGCAGCT
Source organism: Pseudomonadota bacterium (assembly GCA_040388515.1). Lineage (GTDB taxonomy): Bacteria > Pseudomonadota > Alphaproteobacteria > Sphingomonadales > Sphingomonadaceae > Sphingomonas_O. Next base: position 94,840 of record JAZKBQ010000022.1, read on the forward strand.
TCGCTACCTTGCTCGTATCGAGCGTCCAGTGCAGCGCCTTGAGATAGGCATCCATCAGCCAGCCGCCGCCATGTTCGGCATGGCCGTGCGATTTCAGGAAATAGGCCGCGACCATCGGCGTGATCAGGCGCGCGACGGCAAGGCTGACCAGCACCGCCGCCACGACGGTCAGGCCGAAATTCTTGAAGAACTGCCCCGATACGCCCGGCATCAGGCCGACCGGCAGGAAGACCGCGACGATCGACATCGTCGTCGCGAGCACCGCGAGGCCGATTTCGTCCGCGGCGTCGATCGACGCCTGATAGGCAGTCTTGCCCATGCGCATGTGCCGGACGATGTTCTCGATTTCCACGATGGCATCGTCGACCAGCACGCCCGCGACCAGGCTGAGCGCAAGCAGCGACAGGAAGTTCAGCGAGAAGCCGAGCAGGTCCATGAACCAGAATGCGGGAATGGCCGACAGCGGGATCGCGATCGCCGAGATCAAAGTCGCGCGCCAGTCGCGCAGGAACAGCCACACGACGAGAACCGCCAGCACCGCGCCCTCGATCATCGCGTGGATCGCGGACTTGTACTGGTCCATCGTATAGTTCACCGAAGTGAACAGCTCGGTATAGCCGACCTTCGCATTGGTCTTGCGCAGGCTGTCGAGTTCCTTGTTGATCGCCTTGTAGACCGACACGTCCGAAGCGCCCTTCGACCGTTCGATCGAGAAGCTGAGCACCTGGCGCCCGTTCATCTTGGCGAGCGTGCGCTGTTCGGCATAGCCGTCGCGAACCGTCGCGATATCGGCCAGTTTGACGGTCCGCCCGTTGCCGACCGAGATGTTGATCTGGCTGAGCGCGAACGCGTTCTGCTGGTTGCCCAGCACGCGCACCGACTGTTCGGACCCGCCGACTTCGGCGCGACCGCCGGCCGCATTCAGGTTGACCGCGCGCAGCTGGGTATTGACCTGCGATGCGGTCAGCCCCTGGCTCTGCAGCTTGGCAGGATCGAGGACGACCCGGATTTCGCGGCTCACACCGCCGCTGCGCGTGACGCTGCCGACACCGGGAATGGCGCGAAGCCGCTTGGCGACAGTATTGTCGACGTACCAGCTCAGTTCCTCGAGCGACATGTCGCGCGATTCCGCGGCGAAGATCGCGATTTCGCTGCCGCCGACATCGACGCGCGAGACCTGCGGTTCGAGAATGCCGTCGGGCAGGTCGCTGCGGATGTTGGTGACCGCATCGCGGACATCGTTGACCGCGCGGTCGATGGGCGTGCCGATCGCGAACTGGACGAACGTGTTCGACGACCCTTCGCGCACCGACGAGTTGATCTCGTCGATGCCGGTCACGCCGCGCACCGCGGCCTCGACCTTTTGCGTGACCTGCGTTTCCATTTCGCTGGGCGCGGCGCCCGGCTGGTTGATGAAGATCATCGCCGCCGGAAAGTCGATATCGGGCGAATCGTTGACGCTCATCCGCGCGAACGACAGCCAGCCCGCGAGCAATAGCGCGACGAACAGCACGATCGGCGGAACCGGATTACGGATCGCCCAGGCCGAGATGTTACGGAAACTCATGGCAGGTGCTTCCTAGCTGGCGGCCTTGGCTCGCTGCGGGATGACGACTTCGCCGGGGTTCAGGAACGCGCCCGCGCTCTGCACGACCTGCTCGGCGCCGGTCAGGCCCTCGAGAATGGTGACGCCGGCATTGCTGACGTCGCCGACCTTCACGTCGCGCCGTTCGATCTTGTTCCCCTTGCCGACGATCATGACGAAATTGCCCTTCTGGTCGTTCAGCACTGCCGATTCGGGCAGCAGGGGCACGTCGGCCGATCCGCTGACGATCTTGGCGGAGGCGAAACCGCCGGGCCGCAGTGCATTGTTATAAACCAGCGCGATCCGCGCGATGCCCTGGCGGGTCACCGGATCGATGACGGGTGACAGCTGCCAGATTTGTCCTTCGAACGACTGGGCCGTCCCGACCGGCGTCACGGTCGCGCGCTGGCCGACCGACATGCGGGCGAGGTCCTGTTCGCCGAGCTTGGCAAGCATTTCCAGTTCACCGGCCTTGGCCATGCGGAACAGCACGCCCGATCCCGACGAGACGACCTGTCCCGGTTCGATCTTGCGTTCGAGGACCAGGCCGGCCGCGGGCGCGCGGATGTCGAGGCGCGATGTCGATGCCTGCTGCTGACCCAGCTGCGCACGGGCGACGCCGACACGCGCACGCGCCGCGTCGCGCGTCGCCGTCTTGCGTTCGATATCGGCCTTCGAAATGAAACCGCGTGCGACCAGCGCCTGTGCACGGTCGAGTTCCGACTGGGCGATGCGCGCGTCGGCTTCGGCGACATTTACCGATGCCGCCAGCGACGCGATCTGCTGCGACTGGACGCGACGGTCGATGGTCGCGAGTACCTGGCCCTGCGCCACCCATGTGCCGGGCTCGACAAGGACCTGTGCGACCTGGCCGCCTTCGCCGGCAACGCCGACGGGCATTTCGCGACGCGCGGCGAGGTTGCCGGTCGCCGACACCATGCGGTTGACCGACTGGCGCCCCGGCACGACGACGGTGACGGTCGCCGCCTGTTTCGCGGCTCCGCCTTCGCCACCCGCCTTGGCATCCGATCCGGCGCTCATCATGCGATAGGCCACGAACAGGACGATCAGGACTGCGACGACGGCCGCGATGATGATCATCCGGCGCTTGCGCGCGGTCCCGTCGACCTCTCCGCTCATGTCGATGTCTTCGCGCCCCCGCGCGAATCCAGTCTCGTAATTCATGCTCAGCTTCCCGCCGTATTTAAATTTGTCGTGCAAGTGTGTTATAGCAATAAGTCACTAGGCTCAAGCGGCCTCTTGCAGCGGGTGAGTCGAAAATACCCACAGGTGCAAAGGGTCGTTTCGGCTTCAACTTTGCCCGCAACGGCGCTTATAACGGCAGGGCTTACCGTAAGGAAGGGTCGCTATGGGGGCACTATTTGGCTGGATTGCCATCGGCCTGGTTATCGGGCTGGTCGGCAAGTTCCTGATGCCGGGACGCGATCCGGGCGGCCTGGTCGTGACTGCACTGCTGGGGATCGCGGGCGCGATGCTGGGAGGACTTGGCGCCCAGGCTGCCGGGCTGCATCATCGCGATAGTGTAGCGACGTTTTTGGTCGCGGTTGCCGGCGCTCTTGCGCTGCTCGTGTTGTACCGCATCGTCATGAAGATGAGGGGGTAATTGCGGGGCGCACAACCGTACGCCCCGCACTTCGGCATTTCAGTTTTTAGCGAACGCTACCGCGACGGACGAGGTTGACGACCGCGAGCAGGATGACCGCACCGACGAACGCCCAGAGCAGCGACGGCAGGCTGAAATCATAGCCGTTCATCGCGCCACGATTGAAGATCAGGCCCGAAAGAAACGCGCCGACGATGCCGACGATGATGTTCAGGAAAATGCCCTGCTGGCCATCGGTGCGCATGACGATGCTTGCGAGCCAGCCGATAACGCCGCCGACGACGATCCAGAGAAGAAACGACATGGTTTTGCCTTCCTGTTTGCCGTCCGGCCGTTCTGGTCGGACGATGTACGGAAGCTCAGACGCACGAAGGGCCCGTGCGGTTCCGCACGAGCCCCTCTTTTGTTACGCAGCCGTTCGAGTCGCGTCAGTATTTCTGCTGGCGCTCGTATAGCGACTTGTAATGCTGGATGCGTGTAACGCGCAGTCCGGGCATGCCCGACCGGTCGACGGCGCGCTGCCAGCCGGCGAATTCCTCGAGCGTCAGGCCATAGCGGTCGCACACGTCGTCGACCGACAGCAGCCCGCCGTTGACGGCAGCAACCACTTCCGCCTTGCGGCGCACGACCCAACGCGTGGTCGATGCCGGCGGAAGCGACGCCAGCGTCAGCGGTTCGCCGAGCGGGCCGATGACTTGTGCGGGACGGATTTTCTGATTCTCGATCATTCGTAACCTCGGAAACGGTCCCGTTTGACGGGGATCCGGACACCAACTTGTGAAACACCCTTAGGGACGGGCCATTGAAAGAACGCTAAAATGCCAAGGTAAATGCCGCCTTCACTTAGGTTGACGAACACTGAACGCGGGGGCGAAACTCGCCGGTGCCGCGGTGCTGTCCGCGCCGTTGCCGGGGTCGGCGAACAGGGCGAGCTGCGGATTGTCATGCCGTGCGGCCTTGTCCTGCGCGACCAGGCGCTGTTGCGCCCGCGCGGTCGGACTTGCAGCCTGCACCGCGCCGATCGTCGCCAGCAGCACGTCGAGATCGACACTGCGGGCGCCGGCTGCGAATCGGCGGGAAAAGGTGAAATCCATCCCCCTTCATGACCCACAGGTCGTGAAGGCGGCGTAAACCATGGCGAAAATTCCGGTTCGCCCCTAAATGGCGTCGATCATGACCGACCTGTTTCAGCTCGACCGGCCAGCGAAAGGCGCGCGCATCGTGGTGGCGATGTCGGGCGGCGTCGATTCGTCGGTGGTTGCCGCGCTTGCCGCGCGCAGTGGGGCCGAAGTCGTGGGCGTGACCCTGCAGCTTTACGATCATGGCGCAGCAGTTAGCCGTCCGGGCAGTTGCTGTGCCGGGCAGGACATCCGTGACGCACGCGCCGTCGCCGACCGTCTGGGCATCGCGCATTATGTCTTCGACCACGAAACACGGTTCCGCGATTCGGTGATCGACCGGTTCGCCGACGACTATATCGCGGGCCGCACGCCCATTCCCTGTGTACGCTGCAACATGGGGGTGAAGTTCACCGACCTGTTTGCATTGGCGAAGGATCTCGGCGCCGATTGCCTGGCGACCGGACATTATGTGCGGCGCGTGGTCGGCACCGATGGTCCGGAACTGCACCGCGCCGTCGATCTGGCCCGCGACCAGAGCTATTTCCTGTTCGCGACGACGACGGCGCAGATGGATTTCTTGCGGTTTCCGCTTGGCGGCATGGAAAAGCCTGCCGTGCGCGAGATTGCCGCCGAACTGGGGCTGGGCGTCGCGAGCAAGCCCGACAGCCAGGATATCTGTTTCGTGCCCGACGGCGATTACGCCGGTCTCGTCCGCAAGCTGCGCCCCGGTGCCGGAGCGCCGGGCGATATCGTCGACCTGTCGGGCAAGGTGCTTGGCCAGCACGAGGGCGTGCTGGGCTTCACCATCGGCCAGCGCCGCGGTCTCGAGATCGGCGGCCTTGCCGAGCCGCTTTATGTCGTGCGACTCGATGCCGCGGCGAACACGGTAATCGTCGGCCCGCGCGCAGCGCTCGGCGTGTCCTCGGCGCGGCTGTCGGAGATCAACCTGATCGGCACGGTGCCCGATGCACCGCTGACGGCGCGCGTGCGGTCGATGGCAAAGCCGGTTCCGGCCCGCCTCGATGGCGACCGGCTGGTCTTCGATGCACCCGAATATGGCGTGGCGCCCGGCCAGGCGGCGGTGTTCTACGCGGGGGACCGGGTCGTCGGCGGCGGCTGGATCGAGGAAACCGAGGCGGTCGAACTCGCGCAGGCCGCCTAAATGCGGAACATCCCCTCGATTACGGTGATGCAATTGCCGGTGAGGACGACTTTGTCCCCGGACAGGCGGCAGCCGACGTAACCGCCGCGCGCGCTGGCCTGATAAGCGGTGAAGCTTTCGCGCTTCAGCCGGGCAGCCCACCAGGGCACCATGACCGCATGGGCAGACCCGGTGACCGGATCTTCCGGAATATCGAACGCGGGCGTGAAGACGCGGCTGACCACGTCGGTCTCCTCGCCGGCGGCGCTCACGATGACGACATATTGGCCGCAGCGGGCGAGTGCCGACAGGTCGGGTTGCAGCGTACGCACGGTCGCTTCGTCCGAAACGATCACCAGCGCATAACCCTTGTCATGCCAAAGCGTCTCGACCGGAGCGGCGATGCCCAGCGCCTTGACGATTTCCGGCAAGGGCTTCGGCGACGGTGTCCATGCAGGCAGCGCCATCGCATAGTCCGCGCCATCCCGCGCGACCTCGAGGATGCCCGCCCGCCGCGTGCGAAAGGTCACCCGATCGATCGCCTGATCCATCGACAGGATGAAATGGCCGCTCGCCAGCGTAGCGTGGCCGCACAGCGCGACTTCGGCGGCAGGCGTGAACCAGCGCAGCTCATAGTCGCTGTCGCCGCTCGCGTCGGGAATCAGGAACGCGGTTTCGCTCAGGTTGTTCTCGAGCGCGATGGACTGGAGCACGGTGTCGTCGAGCCATGTGTCGAGCGGCATCACGGCCGCCGGATTGCCCGTGAACGGCCGGTCGGCGAACGCGTCGATCTGAGAAAAGGGGATCATCATGCCATCGGTTCCTCGGCGAGTGCGCTCGGTAATACGCCCTCCCTGTCGGTGTTGCCCTCGGGGTCGAGGTGGATCAGCACCTCGGTATCGGGAAATTCTGCTTCGAGCGCGGCCTCCACATCCTCGGTGATGCGGTGAGCCTCGGCAACCGTCATCTGCGGATCGACCCAGACATGGAACTGCACGAAGTCCTGCGTTCCCGACGATCGTGTGCGCAGGTCGTGCATGCCCGCGGCCCCCGGCTGCCGCCCGACCGCCTCGATGAAGCGCTGCCGCTTTTCCTCGGGCCATTCCTTGTCCATCAACTGGTCGATGGCGCTCGATGCCGCGCGCCAGGCACCGATGAACAGCGCGACCGCGATGCCGACGCCGAATACCGGATCGGCCCAGGGAATGCCCGCATACTGGTCGAGCGCGAGTGCTGCGATAACGGCGCCGTTGAGCAGCACGTCAGACTGGTAATGGACGTGATCGGCATGGATCGCGACCGATCCGGTCCGTGCGATCACATGGCGCTGATAGGCGAGCAGGCCCAATGTCGCGACCATCGCCGCGATCGACACGCCGATGCCGTATTCGGCATGCGCCGTCGTCTGTTTCTCGACCAGCCGCTCGACCGCGCGATACAGGATGCCGCACGCCGACAGGACGATGATCACGACCTGGAACAGGGCGGCCAAAGCCTCTGCCTTGCCATGGCCGAAGCGATGCTGCCGGTCGGCGGGCTGCGCGGCCATGCGCACGCCATAGAGCGTAACCATCGAGGCGATCAGGTCGAGCCCGGTATCGGCGAGCGAGCCGAGCATCGCGACCGACCCGGTCTGCGCCGCCGCCCAGAGTTTCAGCAGTAACAGGAATGTCGCCATCGCGATGCTGGCGATCGCGGCGCTGCTGGTCAGGGCGGCACGGCTGCGGGCCTGGGGGCCGTGATGATGCCCCGTGCTCAAGGGAACAGCAGCCCCTCTGACCATCCGCTTCCGGCGCGGGTGAACAAGCGGCGGTTGTGCAGCCGGTGCGCGCCATCTTCCCAGAACTCGATCGTTTCCGGCAGCACGCGATACCCCGACCAATGCGGCGGGCGCGGGACTTCGCGCCCGTCGAACCGCGCCGTCACCTCGGCCAGCCGCGCTTCCAGTGTCGCACGGTCGGGCAGGGGGCGCGACTGGTCCGAAGCCCAGGCGCCGAGTTGCGATATGCGTCCGCGCGTGGCGAAGTAAGCGTCGGCCTCCGCATCGGTCACGGCTTCGATCGGCCCATCGACACGCACCTGCCGCCGCAGCGATTTCCAGTGGAACAGCAGCCCGGCGCGCGGATTGGCGGCGAGATCGCCCGCCTTGCGGCTCTGCCGGTTGGTGTAAAAGACGAACCCGCGATCGTCGTGCCCCTTCAGCAACACCATGCGTACCGAGGGCTGGCCGCGCGAATCGACCGTCGCCAGCGCCATCGCGTTGGCATCGTTCGGTTCGCTCGCGTCGGCGTCCACCAGCCAGCGATCGAATAGTGCGTGGGGATCCTCTTCCATAACGGTGCAATACGCCGACCGGTTTGCGTGTTGCAATGCGGCAAGGGCTATGAGCATAGGTTGTGGGGGACAACGGGGACGCGAACGTACGACATGGCTAGCGCACAGCCCATGCCGGTCGATCATTCGGACACAGCGCGTGCGCTGCTGGCCGATTACCGGACACGCGTGGCCAAGGGCGATGCCGCCCTGTCCGACGACACGCTGTGGCGCGCGATGCTGGCAGAGGCCGCGTGCAGCGCAGAAGGCGACCTGACCGGATTGCGCATGCGTGCCGAGCGTCAGGCAGCGGACATCGGCACAAGCTATCGCGCAGGGGCCGATACGGAGGAGCGCCGCTGGCCGCTGTCGCCGCTGCCGCTGATGATTCCCGAAAGCGAATGGCGCGGCATCGCCGATGGCATCGTGCAGCGCGCGACGCTGATGGAAACGCTGCTGGACGACATTTACGGCGCGCAGCGGCTGGTCGGAAACGGCCTCGTCCCTGCGGCGCTTCTCAACGGCAGTCCGAATTTCCTGCGCCCCATGGTGGGGCTTACCCCTTCGGGCGGCCATCATCTCCAGGTCTATGCGGCCGATCTGGCGCGTGGACCCAATGGCGGCTGGCGCGTGCTGGTCGACCATACGCGCAACCCGATCGGTTCGGGCTATGCGCTGGAAAACCGGCTGGCGCTCACCCGCGTCCTGCCGGGGCTGCAGTCGCGGCTGCATGTCCAGCGGCTGGCGCCGTTCTTTGCCGACCTGCGTGCAGGGATCGCCGCGGCGTGCCGCCGGTCCGAACCGCGCATCGCACTGCTAACCCCCGGACGGTTCAACCCCAGCTATGCCGAACAGGCGCATCTGGCGCGTTACCTCGGCCTGTTGCTGGTCGAGAGCGAAGACCTCGCGACCTATGAGGACCGGCTGTACCTGCGCACGATCGAGGGCTTCAAGCGCGTGGACGCGCTGTGGCGGCGGATCGACGCGCGCCTGCTGGACCCGCTGGCATTCGATTCGCATTCGCGGATCGGGGTTGCGGGCCTCATCGATGCGATCGCGGCCGGTAACGTCGTTGTTGCCAATATGCCGGGTGCGGGCGTACTCGAATCGCCCGCTTTTGCCGCCTTCCTGCCGCGCCTGTCGGTGCGGATGACGGGCGAGGACCTGCGCCTGCCCAATGTCGCGACCTGGTGGTGCGGGCAGGACCGTGAGCGTGACGAGGTGCTGGGCAATCTCGACCGCATGGTCCTGGCACCCGCATTCCCGACGCCGCCCCGCGCGCTCGGCGGACATACGGCGCGTCTCGGCAGCAGTTTTACCGGCGCTGCGCTCGATGCGCTGCGGGCAGACATGGGCATGCGTGGCATGGATTATGTCGGGCAAGAGATCGTCCGGCTCGCGACCCTGCCGACCGTCGGCGCGGACGGACAGGTCGTGCCGCGTCCCTTCACCTTGCGCGTGTTCGCCGCGCGCGATGCCAATGGTGCGTGGAGCGTCATGCCGGGCGGCTTCGTGCGGATTGGCGAGGATAACGACGCGCGCGCCGTGGTACTGGGCGAGGGCGCCTATTCGACCGACGCCGTCGTCGTGGCGGAACGTCCCGTGCCCGGGCTTACGCTGCTGACCACGGACGAGGACGTGCCGATCCGGCGCAATCCCGGCACGCTGCCGTCACGCGTCGCCGACAACATGTTCTGGCTGGGCCGCTACCTGGAGCGTGCCGAGAATACCCTTGCGCTGGTCCGCGCCGCGTTGGGCGGGTCGGCGGATGTCGATGGCGGGGCGACGCTGGGCGATGCGACGGCGGCGCGGCTCGATGCGATGATCGCGGCAAGCGGCGCTGCGCCGGCCGGCGCTTCGCTCGGGACCGCATTCGGCGATGCGTCGCAGGGCGCGAGCGTTGCCGCCGTGCTGGCGCTTGCACGCGGTATCGGCGCAGGATCGCGAGAGCGCCTGTCCGCCGATGTCTGGCGGTTGCTCGACAAGGGCTTGCCGGAAGACGGGCCGCTCGCCGCCCGCGCCGCAGCGCTTGCGGAGCGGCTGGCGGCGCTGGCCGGGTTGTCGGCGGAAAGCATGGGACGGACGGCAAGCTGGCGCTTCCTCGATCTCGGCCGCCGTCTCGAGCGGGCGGTCAGTGTGTGCCGCCTGTTGAAGACGTTCGACGTCCCCGACGCGACTGTGGACGACCTTTCGCTGCTCCTCGACCTGTCGAGCAGCGCGATCTCCTATCGCCAGCGCTACCCCAGCAACCTGTCGGCGCGGGCGGCGCGCGACCTGATCGCGCTCGATGCGTCGAACCCGCGCAGCCTGGCGTTTCAGGTGCAGGCGATCAGCGAACATCTGGCGGCGCTTCCGCGCCTGTCCGACGACGGCATGGCCGAGGCGCAGGAAGTGGAGGCGACCGCGCTTTCGGCGACACTCGCGACCTTCCGCGCCGAAGGCCTCGACGCGCATGCGATACAGGGAATCGAGAACCGGCTGCTGGGCCTCAACGATACGATCGCGCGCCGCTTCTTCCTGCGCGGCGGCGAACCGCTCCGTGCGCCGGGCATGACGCTGGCGTGAGATACCACATCCGTCACGAGACGCGTTTCACCTATGGAACGCCTGTGCGCTTTGCGCGGTGTAACCTGCGGCTCAAGCCGATCCTGTGGTCGGGGCAGGTGCTGGTCGACCATGACCTGAGCGTCGAACCGGGCGGCGAACTGACGCTGGCGCGTGCCGACGCGTCGCTGGCCAATGTGACGCGGCTGACGATCCCGTCGGCGGTGTCGCGGCTGACCATCGTCAGTACCGCCATCGTCGATGTCGACCGGCAAGTGCCGATCATGTTGCCCGGCGACCCCACCGTCGCGGCGGTCGCGGCGGCGGCACGCGAAAGCCGCGACGTGTCCGCAAGTGGTCCCGCCAATTACCTGTTCGCCTCTCCCATGGTCGAACTCAGTCCGGAGATCGCCGACTGGTGCGCGCAGGATCTGTGGCCGGACCGCTCGGTGACGGAGGCCGCGCTCGCGCTCGCCCAGCGCATCCAGCGCGAATTCGCCTATGATCCCGACGCGACGCACACAGCGACCCGCCCGGCAGAGGCGTTCGCGCACCGGCACGGCGTCTGCCAGGACTTCGCGCAGGTGATGATCGCGGGCCTGCGCGCGCATGGCATCCCGGCGGCCTATGCCTCCGGCTACCTGCGCACCCTGCCGCCGCCGGGACAGCCGCGGCTGGTCGGCGCCGATGCGACCCATGCGTGGGTGCTGGTCTGGTGCGGCCCGAAACGCGGGTGGGAGGGCGTCGACCCGACCAACGGCATCTGGATGGCGGGCGACCATATCGTCATCGCCATCGGCCGCGACTATTCCGAAATCGCGCCGATCGACGGCGTGTTCCTGGGGTCCGGTGTGCAGACGATGGCGGTATCGGTCGATGTCGCGCCCGAGGATGAGTTGATGGCTGCGGCCGATATACCTAGGTAACACGCCATGGCTGATCCCTATTCCACTCTCGGCGTCGCGCGCGGCGCGGCCGAGGCCGACATCAAGAAGGCGTACCGCAAGCTCGCCAAGGAGCTTCACCCGGACCGTAACAAAGACAATCCGGCGGCGTCGGAGCGGTTCTCGAAAGTCACCGCCGCGTACGATCTTCTGTCCGACAAGGACAAGCGCGCGCGGTTCGACCGGGGAGAGATCGACGGCGACGGAAATCCGGCAGCTCCGTTCGGCTATGGCGGCGGTGGCGGACGCGGCGGTCCGGCCGGCGGGTTCGAGTTTCAGCAGGGCGGTGCAGACTTCGGCGATATTTTCGAAGGGCTGTTCGGCGGGCGTGGCGGCGGGGGCGGCAATCCCTTCGGCCGCCGTCCCGCGGCAAAGGGCGCGAACGTCGGATACCGGCTGGCGGTCAGCTTCGAGGATGCAGCGGCGTCGCGGGCGCAGCGCATTACCCTTGCCGATGGCAAGACGATCGACCTGAAATTGCCCGCCGGCGTCGAGACCGGAACCCAGATGCGCCTGGGTGGCAAGGGCGAGGCGGGTCCGGGCGGCGCGGGTGACGCGATCGTGACGATCGAGGTCGGCAGCCATCCGTTTTACAAGCGCGATGGCGACGCGGTGCGGCTCGACCTGCCGATCACCCTCGCAGAGGCGGTGCTGGGTGCCGAGGTCAAGGTACCCACCGTCGAAGGGCCGGTCATGCTTAAAGTGCCTCCGTCGACCTCATCCGGAAAAGTGCTGCGCCTGCGCGGGCGCGGCTTCACCGGCAAGGGCGGCGTGCGCGGCGACCAGCTCGTCACGCTGATGGTCGACGTGCCCGACGATGCGGCGCTGAAGGACTGGGCCGAGGGCGCGAAGGACAGCCTTGGCAACCCAAGGGCGAAGCTGGGCGTCTAGCACTCTATGCAGCAAGATCCTTCACCGCTTTCCCCGGCGCAACGCGACAAGCATCTCGCGCAGGGTGACCGGGAGGAGGCCAGGCATCGACTGACGCGCCTCGGCCTTCTGGCGCGTGTCTATGAGGTGGGCAGGCGCGTCGTCATCGGCGTGTTCAACGACGGGTTCATCCATGCGGGAAACCTCGCCTATCTGACGCTGCTGACGCTGTTCCCGTTCTTCATCGTGACCGCCGCGCTCGCCAGCCTTTTCGGTCGCGATGCCGATACCATCCAGGCGGTGAACTCGATCTTCGTGACCCTGCCGAAAGCGGTACAGACAGTGCTGCGCCAGCCGATCCAGGATGTGCTGACCGCGCGTACCGGGACATTGCTGTGGATCGGTGGGCTTGTCGGACTGTGGACCGTCGGCAGCTTCATCGAAACCGTGCGCGACATTCTGCGGCGCGCCTATGGCACGCGGTCGACCGTGCCGTTCTGGCGGTACCGGCTGTCGTCGATCGGCATCATCATCGGCGCGGTCGTCCTCATGATGATGTCGTTCACGCTGCAGATCATGCTGACCGCGGCGGAACAGTTCGTCTATCGCCTGCTGCCCTTTGCGGACGATGTCGTGGGCTGGATCCAGATCGGGCGGCTGCTGCCGCTGCTCGTCACCTGGGGCGCGATCTATGTCATCATGTGGCTGCTGACGCCCAGCCGGTATCGCTATTCGAAGGCGCCGAAATGGCCGGGCGCTTTGCTGGTCGCGCTCTGGTGGTATGGCGCGCTCGCACTGTTGCCGCTGATCCTTGCCAATTTGTCGAACTACGACCTGACCTATGGCAGCCTCGCGGGTGTCATCATCTCGCTGATTTTCTTCTGGGTCGTGGGTCTCGGATTTACCGTCGGCGCCCACTTGAACGCGGCCCTTTCGGAAACCCCGACCGATGCGCTAGAGGCCGTTCCAGGGAGTAAGTGATTTATGCTGATGAAGGGCAAACGCGGCCTCATCATGGGTCTCGCCAACGACAGGTCGCTGGCGTGGGGCATTGCGAAGAAGCTGGCGGAAGCGGGCGCGGAGCTGGCGTTCAGCTATCAGGGCGAGGCGCTGGAAAAGCGCGTGCGGCCGCTGGCGGCGGAACTCGGCAGCGATTTCCTGATCGACTGCGACGTCGGCGACATGGCCGAACTCGACAAGACGTTCGAAACGCTTGCCGCGCGCTGGCCGACGATCGACTTCGTTGTCCATGCGATCGGCTTTTCGGACAAGAACGAACTGCGCGGGCGGTTCTACGACACCAGCCTCGACAATTTCCTGATGACGATGAACATCAGCGTCTATTCGTTCGTCG
>JAZKBQ010000023.1:0-26547 GCA_040388515.1 Pseudomonadota bacterium
CGGTTCGTGCGAGACCGTCCAGTGAAACGATGACGACAGGCCCGAGCGTAAATCCTTCGCCGAGACGGTCCGGCTCGTCGGCGATAATTCCGCCGATCCGAAATGCCGCCGCGCCGAGCCGCAGGATCTGGCCGGGACGCGCGCCCGTCCGCTCGGCAAAGGCTGCGCCGATCCAGGTGGTCTCCGCGCCGGGTGCGGACGCGCTGCGGCCGTCCGCGAGGCGGAGGCGTCCATAAAGTGGGTAAGTGCCGTCGACCGCCTTGAGCTCGATGGGCACCGACTGGGTGCCCTGGACCGCCATCGACTGCATGCGGACCGTTTCGGAGACCTGCCCGATCGTCGCGATCGCGTGGCGTTCGTCGGGTGCCGCGCGCCGCTGTCCGATTTCGAACTCGACATCGCCGCCGAGGAGCACTTGGCCGCGCGCTGAAAGTTCGCCCTCGATTGCGCTGGAAAGGCTGCCAATCGCCGCCAGCGCGCCGACACCGAGAAACAGGCAAACCAGAAGCAACCGGAGACCGCGAAAGCGGGCACGCAGGTCGCGACGGGCAAGCCGAACAGCCAGCGACCAGTCGTTCACCCTTGGCTATCCGCCACGATGCGCCCGTCCGCCATTTCGATCACACGGTCGCACCGGGCGGCAAGCACCGGATCATGGGTGATCACGAACAGGGTCGCGGCGAGCGCCGCATGCCGTGCAAACAGCAGGTCCATGATCGACGCGCCCGTCTTCGTGTCGAGATTACCGGTCGGCTCGTCGGCGAAGACGAGCGCGGGACGCGGCGCCAGTGCCCGGGCGATGGCAACGCGCTGTTGCTCGCCGCCCGACAATTGCGCCGGATAATGATCGAGCCTGTGGCCAAGACCGACGGCCTCCAGTTCGGCCGATGCCCGGTCGAACGCGTCCGAAACGCCACCGAGCTCGAGCGGGACCGCGACGTTTTCCCGGGCGGTCATCGTCGGCAGGAGATGAAAAGCCTGCAACACGATGCCGATCCGTCCGCGCCGTGCCCGGGCGAGCCCGTCCTCGTTCAGCCCGCCGAAGTCGAGCCCATCGATATGGACGTGCCCGCTGCTGGCACGCTCGAGCCCGGCCAGGATCGCCATCAACGAGGATTTGCCCGATCCGGAAGGGCCGAGGAGCGCGACGCTCGTCCCGCGTTCGACCGCCAGGTCGAGACCATGGAGAATTTGTGTGGGCGGCACGCCGAGGGCAAGGGTGACGCCGTGCGCGTCGATCACCATATCGCTGCCATGGTTCAAAGAGATCAAAGCCTATGCCTGTAAAACCCAGTCCCGTCGCATATGCGTATGCGGCGGCGTTCCTCCAAGTCGCATTGCTTGCGGGCTGCAACCAGCCCGCCGTCGCCGACAAGACGGAAACGCCCCGGACGACGCCAGTTGTGGCGGCGGTGCAGGTGGTGAAAGGGCCGGAGCGGCTGATCCTCGCGTTCGGAGACAGCCTCTATGCCGGCTATGGACTGAAGCGCGGCGAATCCATGCCCGCGCATGTCGAGACGCTGCTGCGGCGGCAGGGCATCAACGCGAAAATCGTCAACGCAGGCGTCTCGGGCGATACGACCGCGGCCGGACGCAAGCGCCTGGCCTTCGCGCTTGACAAGCTTCCGCGCCAGCCCGACCTGGTGATGCTCGGACTTGGCGGTAACGACGTCTTGCGGCAGATCCCGGTCACCGAGGCCCGCGCGAACCTCGTCGCGATGCTCGACGAACTTCGGCGCCGCAAGATCCCGGTCCTCCTTACCGGAATGCGTGCCCCGCCCAATCTCGGCCCCGATTACCGGGCGCAATTCGATGCGCTCTATCCGGCGCTCGGGCGCGATTATCATGCGGCGCTCTATCCCTTCGTGCTCGATGGGGTGCTCGGGCAACGGCAGCTGCTGCTGCCCGACGGCATCCATCCCAATGCGTCGGGCATCGATGTGATGGCGGCGCGTATCGCGCCGCTGGTCGTGCGCAGCCTGCAGCCCTGATCGGCGGGCATCGCGCAGGCGGCGGGAATTGCTACGGCGTGGGGCCTTCGGCCGGATCGCCGACCGGGCGGACCCGTGTTAGGCGATTCCGTCGATCCATGTGGCCGTGACCTGTCCGGCGCCGTCCAGAGCGACGAGATCGGCCCGCCATCCCGGCGCGATCCGGCCATGGCTGGCCTCGAGGCGGAGGAATGTTGCCGGATTGCGGCTCGCCATGTGCAGCGCGTCGACATCGGACGCGCCGATCAGCGCATGTGCGTTGCGCACCGCCTGCGCCATGTCGAGATCCGATCCTGCCAGCGTCCCGTCGTCGTTGATGCAAACGCCGTCGACGACTTCGACGCTATGGCCCTGCAGCATGAAGCGCTTGTCGGTCATCCCGACGCTGGGCATCGCATCGGTCACGAGCATCAGCCGATCCGCGCCTTTCACCTGCATCGCGAGCCGCATCGTGGCGGGATGGACGTGTTTGCCGTCGACGATGAGGCCGCACCAGCCGTCCCGGTCGTCGAGCGCCGCGCCGACAGCGCCCGGTTCGCGCGAGGTGAGTGGGGACATGGCGTTGAACAGATGCGTGAACCCCGTCATCCCGGCCTCGAGCGCGCCGCGGACCTCGGCATAGTTCGAGTCGGTGTGCCCTGCGGCGACGACGACGCCCGCGTCGACGAGCCGGGCGATCATGGCCGGCGTGGTCTGCTCCGGTGCCAATGTCACGAGCGTCCGCCCCTGCTTCAGCCCGGTGACGGCCGCGAACCCCTCGTCGTCGAGCGGGATGATCTTGTCCGGATCGTGGATGCCCTTGCGATCGACATTGAGGAACGGGCCTTCGATGTGGATGCCGAGCACGCCGGGCACGCCTGCCGCGATCGCTTCGTCCACCGCGCGAATGCCTTGGCGGACGACCGCGAGATCGTCGCTGATCAGCGTCGGCAGGAACCCTGTCGTCCCGAAGCGCCGGTGCGCTTCGCCGATCGTCCTGATGGTCTCGAGCGTGGGCGCATCGTTGAACAGAACGCCGCCGCCGCCGTTGACCTGCGAATCGATAAAGCCGGGCGCGAGGACAGCGCCTTCGAGATCGTGCTTCGACACCGATGCCGGAATGTTGCGCGCGGCAACGACCGCGGCGATGCGGCCGCCGTCGACGATTACAGCCATGTCGTCGACCAGTGCATCGTCGATCAGCATGCGGCAGTTGAAGAGGGCGAAGGCCATCAGACGGTTTCGGTCACTTTGCGCAGATGCGGCGGGCGGTCGGGATCATGGCCGCGCGCGACCGATAAGGCATTTACGGCACGATAGAAGGACTGGATCTGGAGAAGCGGCTCGATCGCGGACGGCGCTTCGATGCAGGGCAGGGCGATTGCGCCGTCGATCCGGCCGCCCGCGCAATAGACCGTCGCGCCCTGCGCCAGAGCTTCGCCGACAAGTGCGTCGACACCATGCGCTGCTTCATCGGCCTGGCGGAAGACGAGCAGGGGAAAGTCGGGACCGATGAGCGCCATCGGGCCGTGCCGCACTTCGGCCGCGCTGAACGCTTCGGCATGCAAGCCACAGGTTTCCTTGAATTTAAGCGCCGCTTCCTGCGCGATGCCGAGGCCCGGGCCTCGGCCGATCACGTAAAGACTACGCGCATCGACCAGTCCGTCGACGAGCGGAGACCAGTCCAGTTGCCATGATGCCCGCAGCAATGCCGGTGCGTCGCCAAGCGCCCGCGCCAGCTCGCCGTCCTGCGCCCATTCCGCCACCAGATCGACGATGGCGGCGAGCGAGGTGATATAGCTCTTGGTCGCGGCAACGCTCTTTTCGGCACCCGCCTGCAGTGGGATGAAGGCGTCGGCCTTGGCGGCGAGGGGGGAGCCGGCATCGTTGACCAGCGCGGCGACGAGCGCGCCGCCTGCCTGGCCGGTTTCAACGGCGCGCAGCAGATCGGGGCTGCGTCCCGATTGCGAGATCGCGATCAGTAGCGTCCCTGTGAGTTGATGCGTACTGCCATAGACCGAGCTGACCGAGGGCGCGATCGAGGAGACCGGCAATTCGAGCACGGTTTCGATCAGATATTTGGCGAAGGTCGCCGCATGGTCCGAACTGCCCCGCGCACAGGTCGCAACGGCGCGCGGCGGCGCGCTTCTGAGCCGGCGGGCCAATGTCTCGATCGGGCCGCGATTGGTGCTGTACTGATGCGCGACGACATCGGCCGCTTGCGCGGCTTCGGCGAACATCAAGGTCGATTCCGGAGCGAGCGTCATGCCAGTGCGTTGAGCTCGGCGACAAAGTCATAGGCGTCGCCGCGATACCAGCTGCGCGTCGCCTCGATCGCGCGGCCGTCCTCGAGAAAGCCCCGGCGCTCGATGAACAGGCCCGGCGCGCCGACCGCGACGTCGAGCAGTTTCGCCTGCTCGGCGTCGAAGAGCACCGCGCGCAAGCGCTGCAGCGCGCGGACCGGACGATGACCGGCCGCTTCGAGCGCTTCGTAAAGCGAGGCGCCGACCGCCTCGAGGCCGCGCAGACCGAACCCAGGGATCGTCGAATATTCGAGCGCCATCGGCTGCTCGTCGGCATAGCGGATGCGGTTGAACCGGTAGACGCGCGAGCCGGGGCTGAGGCCCAGGGTCAGCGACTCGTCGGAGTTCACGACACCCTCGCTCTGCGCGATCCATTCGCTGCGCGCCGTCCGGCCCCGTGCCGCCATATCTTCCGAAAACGAGGTGAGCTTCGAGAACTGCTTCTCGACGCGGCCGCCGACGAATGTGCCCGCACCCTGGCGCCGCGTGAGCATGCCGGTCGCGACGAGGCCGTCGATCGCTTTCCGCACCGTGATGCGCGAGATACCGAACTCGCTGGCGATATCACGCTCGGGGGGAAGCGCTTCCTGCGGCCGGAGCGCGCCGGTTTCGATGCCCCGGCGGAGCGCCTCCTGCAGCTGGAGATAGAGCGGTGCCCGGCCGGCGTCGCCCAAGCCCCCGATGCTGTCAGCCAATGTCACCACGCATGAACCCCGCTTCGCAATTTCGTGCTCCTTATAAGACCAATAAAATACCATTTGCTATCTAAAAATGCGGTCATCTTGTCATTTGGTTGTAAAAAAGCCGCTTGACGAGACCATTGGTATCAAACATGTTCTGTGAATTGGTCTCGCATTGGTAGTCCATCTCCAGGCTGGATCACGGGGAAAGAGGGAGAAAGCGATGACGACGATTCGATTCCTGGCGGCGACGGTCAGCGGACTTGCGCTTGCTACCACGGCACAGGCGCAAGGCGTCAACCGGCCTGCCGCACCCGCTGCCGCGACGACAACGGATAGCGCGGGCGACGATATCGTCGTCACCGGATACCGGCAGTCGCTGCGGCTTTCGATCGATGCGAAGCGCGACCTGAGCGTCATTGCCGACGTGCTTTCGGCCGAAGACATCGGCAAGTTTCCCGACAAGAACGTTGCCGAAGCCTTGCAGCGCGTCCCCGGCATCGTAATCAACCGAGAGTTCGGCGAAGGCGAGCGCGTCTCGCTGCGCGGCACTGCGCCCAATCTCACCAAGACGCTCGTCAACGGTCATGCGATCGCGACCGCCGACTGGTTCCTGCTCGAGCAGCTCGCCTCGACGCGCAGCTTCAACTATCTGACCTTGCCGGCCGAAATCGTCGGGCAGCTCGACGTCTATAAATCGGGCCAGGCCGACGTCGAAGAGGGCGGCATCGGCGGCACGATCAACGTCCACACCCGCAATCCGCTCGATCTGAAGCCCTTCACCGCCACGGCCTCTATTCGGAGCGGCGCGGCGACGTGAATCCGCAGGCCTCGGGTCTGGTTAGCTGGAAGAACGATGCCGAGACCTTCGGCATCCTTATTGGCGGCGTCTACCAGAAGCGCAACATCCGCCGCGACGGCATCGAGGTCCTTGGCTACCAGCCGGTGACCGTCGCCGGCCAGACCGCGCAGGTCCCGTCGCTGATCGGCTCGGCGCTCTTCCAGCAGGAGCGCGAACGCTACGGCGGCAATATCGCGCTGCAGTTCCGTCCGTCGAGCGACCTCGAGGTCAACGTGACCGGGCTTTATTCCAAGTTCAACGCGAACAACTTCAACCAGAACTATCTCGCCTGGGGCTCGAAGGCGCTCGGCGACGGCGGCACGCTGACCAACGCGACGGTGCGTAACGGGACCGTCGTGTCGGGCACGATCACGTCGCCCGCGACGAGCCGCGCAGCGGTGTACGACGCGATCGATCGCCAGGCGTTTGCGCAAACTTATTCGGCCGACGCCGATGTCGTCTGGCATCCCGCCGCCGGTTCGACGCTGCACGTGAAGGCCGGCTACACCCGTGCCGACGGCAACACGGAATCGCAGCCCTTCTACGAAGGCGCGGCGCCGGGCGCGTTCACCTTCGACATCAGCGGCTCGGTGCCGCAGGTGAGTTTCATTGGCATCAACCCGACGGTCCCCTCGAACCTGATCCTCGATTTCGCTTCGCTTCACCGTGTCACCAACAAGGACGAGGAAAAATACCTCTACGCCGATTACGAGCACGAAGTGGACTGGGGTCCGCTCCGGTCGATCAAGGTCGGTGCGAAATATACCGACCACGACCGCGTGACCCAGTTCCTCGCGACGACCTACGGTGCCTTCTACCTGAACCTGGTCGGCACCGGCTGTGGCGGACGCCCGTGCACCTCGGCGGACTTTGCAGGGGCGCAGACGCCGAACGATTTCCTCAGCAATGTGGCGCTTCCCGGAACGCTCACCCGTTTCTTCCAGGTCGACCGCGGCAAGCTGCAGAGCATCCTCAACGGCCTGCCCGCGACCGCGCGCGAGCGGATCATCAACCCGCCCGAGAACTACTCGATCAACGAGAAGGTCTATGGCGGCTATGTCATGGCCAAGCTCGGCGGCAAGGACGAGGGCTGGAACGCGAACTTCGGCCTGCGCGTCGTCCACATCGACCAGACATCGCGCGGCAACCAGCTGGGCGTTCCGGCCTCGACGCCGGGTGCCGTCACGACCAACGCGTTCGGCGTCTACCTGCCGATCCAGGTCGAGCGCGGCTATACCGATTTCCTGCCGAGCGCGAATCTGAGCATTGATATCGCACCCAATGTCATCGTCCGCTTCGGTGCCAGCCGCACCGTCGCCCGCGCCGACTACACCGACATCGTGCCGCGGGTGAGCCTGAACCCGGGTTCGCTCACTGGCGATGGTGGCGATCCTTCGGTCAATCCTTATCGCTCGAACAATTATGACGCGTCGATCGAATGGTATCCCGACCGCGACACGATTGTCGCCGCGGCCTTCTACTACAAGGACATCAAGTCCTATATCGTCAACCGCACGGTGCAGGAACTGTTCCCGGTCCAGAACGCGACCAATCCGAACGCGTCGCGCTGCTCGGTCGCCTCGAACTCGACGCCGGCCAATCCGCTGTTCAACTGCCTGTTCGACATCAACCGCCGTTCGAACGGGTCGGGTGGGACCAACAAGGGCGTCGAGATCCAGATCTCGCGGCCGATCGCCTTCGGGTTCGGCGCGATCGTCAACTACACCTATTCCGATGCCAAGTCGGATGCGGGCGATCCGATCCCGGGCAACTCGACCCATGCGCTCAACCTGACCGGCTATTACGAGAACAGCTGGGCGTCGGCGCGCCTGTCCTACAACTACCGCTCGGACTTCTTCATCAACATCGATCGTGCGGCGCCTCTCAACCAAGGGGCGACCCAGTCGCTCGACGCCTCGGTAAGCCTCAAGGTGACCGATAACATCACGCTGACCGCCGATGCCGTGAACATCACTAATGACAAGATCCGCCAATTCTCGGGTACGGAAGACCGGTTCCGGGCGATCTACGACAACGGGCGCCAGTTCTACTTCGGGGCGCGCCTGCGCTATTGACGGGATGGGGCGGGCGGAAGCCCGTCCCGCCGCAACGAAAAGGACGTATCGTCTGTCCCTGACCATGGTCCTTCCCAAGACTGTCCCGGCGCTTGCCGGGATCCTCTTGTGGGTCGCACCGCTCGCCGCGCAACCGGTCGCGCTCCTGCCGGCCCCGCAGGCCCTCTCGATCGGGGACGGCGGGTTTTTCCTCGACCGCGGAAGCGCGATCGCGATCCCTGCGCGAGATGCCGGCGCCCGCGCGGCGGCCGAGCGGTTGATCGATTTTTCCGGCAAGACAGACGGGATAAGGCTGGCCCTGCGTTCGAACGGTTCGATCCGAATGGAGCGCGCGCCGGGCTATCCGGCGGAAGGCTATAAGCTCGTCACTACGCGCGCTGGTGCCACGATCACCGCCAGCAGCGACGCGGGCCTCTTCTATGGCGCGATCAGCCTGTGGCAGTTGGCGAAGCGCGACCAGGGTCGGCTGTTCGTGCCTGCGGTGACGATCAACGATGCACCGCGGTTCGGCTGGCGCGGGCTGATGCTCGACAGCGCACGGCATTACCAGTCGCCGGCGTTCGTCAAGCGGCTCATCGACGCGATGGCCGCGAACAAGCTGAACACGCTTCACTGGCATCTGGTCGACGACCAGGGCTGGCGCATCGAGATCCGCAAATATCCGACGCTGACCCGCATTGCCGGCACACGCGCACCAGCGACCGCGGCGGGGGCGCCGCCGCTTCCGGTAATCCGCGGCTTCTACACCCAGGCGCAGATCCGCGAGATCGTGGCTTACGCCGCCAAGCGCAGCATCACGATCGTGCCCGAGATCGAGATGCCGGGCCATGCCCTGAGCGCGATCCGCGCCTATCCGAAACTCGGCATGGGCGTGCCGATCCCCAAGGGGACCGAGAGCAACTGGGGCGTCTTCCCCTGGCTCTACAACACCGACGAAGCGACGTTCTGGTTTCTCGAGGATGTTCTCGACGAAGTCATGACGCTGTTCCCGTCGCGCTATATTCACATCGGCGGCGACGAGGCCGCCAAGGAGCAGTGGAAAGCCTCGCCGGTGATCCAGGCGCAGATGAAGCAACTCGGGGTCAAGACCGAGGACGAACTCCAGAGCTGGTTCGTCCACCGGATCGGCGACTATCTTGCGAAACGCGGGCGACGCCTTGTCGGCTGGGACGAGATCCTCGACGGCGGGATCACCAGGCACGCAACAGTCATGTCGTGGCGGGGCATCGAAGGGGCGGTGGCCGCCGCGAAAGCAGGGCATGACGCGATCCTGTCGCCCGCACCGATCCTCTATTTCGACAACCGGCAGGGCGTGACGGCTGCCGAGGAAACCGGGCGGGGTCACCTCGTGACCCTGGCCGATGTCTATGCGTTCGATCCGGCGCCCGCCGCGATACCGGCCGAACAGCGTCGCCATATCCTTGGGCTCCAGGGCAATGTCTGGACCGAGCATCTGCGCACCGAGGCACGCTATGCGGCTGCCGCCTTTCCGCGCGCGGCCGCCGTCGCGGAGCTTGGCTGGTCGAAAGCAGGCACCCGCGATTTCGGCGATTTCGTGCGGCGGCTGGCGCCGCAGATGGCGCGGCTGGAGGCGCTCGGCATTACCGCAAGTCCGGCGGTCTTCCGGCCGGTCATGACCGTTTCTCCCGCTGGCGAGAAACTGGCGGTGGCCATCGCGGGGCAGTCGGGCCTGCCGCTGACCTATACGCTCGACGGCACGGCGCCTTCGGCGCAGTCTGCGCTTTATGCAAAGCCGCTCCTGCTTGATGCCGGCACACGCGTCCGCATCGCCGCGCTCCTCGATGGCGCGGTGATGCCGGGCGCTCTCGATGTCGTGCTCGATGCTGGGGCTGGCCGCCGCCGCGACGACACGCAGCTGAAACTCTGCACCCAAGGCGTAGCGCTGCGGCTCGAGGACGACGCCCCGACGAACGGGCGCCGGGCGGCGTTCCTGACCGACATCTTCAATCCCTGCTGGGTGTACGAGAAAGCCGTCATGGACGGCGTGACATCGATCGCCATCGACATCGGGCAGGTGCCGTTCAACTTCCAGATCGGCGCCGACCTCGAAAAGATCCGCTTCCGCCCGCCGGCGACACGCGACGGAGAGGTCGAAGTGCGTGACGGCTGCACCGGACCGCGCATCGCGGTGCTGCCGCTCGCTCCGGCCAGCGGCAATCCCGGCGTGACGCGTCTGTCGGCACCGCTCCGGCCGATGACGGGCAGTCACGATCTCTGCATCACCTATACCGCGCGCGGCGTCGAGCCGATGTGGGCGATCGCATCGGTCCAGCTGTCGCTCGCGCCATTCGACCAGCGGTCTGGCCAGCCGTCGGGCCAGCTGTCCGGCCAGCCGCCGGTCGCCAAATGAGCATAGAACTCTACGCGCCGATTGCGGGCTGGGTCATGCCGCTCGACGCGGTTCCCGATCCGGTGTTCGCTGAGCAGATGATGGGTCAGGGGCTCGCGATCGATCCACTCGACGAGATCGTCCGCGCGCCGTGCGACGCGGTCGTCGTCGCGGTTGCGCCGACACGTCATTCGGTGACGCTGCGGCTCGCGAACGGTGCCGAGCTGCTCATCCATATCGGCCTCGAGACGGTCGCGCTGGGCGGCCGCGGGTTCGAGGCCAAGGTCGCCGATGGCGACGCGGTCGTGCGCGGCCAGACCTTGCTCTTCTGCGATCTCGACGCGATCGCCGGGCAGGCGAAAAGCCTGGTGACGCCGCTGACGATCATCAGCGAAGGCGCCATTGTGAGCCTGCTCGCGACCGGGCGCCGCGTGGCCGCGGGCGATGCGATTGCGACGGTGGCGATGGCGGCGACGTCGGGTCCGGCGACAGAGGTCGGTGACGACAGCGCGCGCTGCGCGATCCGCGTCCCGCTCGCCAACGGCATTCATGCGCGACCGGCGGCGCGCATAGTCGCGGCCTTGAAACCCTTTGCCGCCGAGGTGACGATCCTCGCGCACGGGAAATCGGTCAACGCGCGCAGCATCGTCGCGCTCCTGTCAGCCGGGATCCGCCACGGTGACGATATCGAGATCACCGGGCGCGGCTCCGACGTACGCGCCGCGGTCGCGACGGTCGCGATGCTGATCGAAGACGGCATGGGCGAGGCGGGCGAACCCGAAGTGCATCCGGTCGATGCCCGTCCGTTCGCACCTTCGCCCGCTCCGACATCCGGCGACGCACCCACTGGCTCTGCGCGGGGCATCTGTGCCGTGCCGGGGCTGGCGGTCGGCCCGGTCTTCCAGTTCAGGCTCAACGATATCGCAGTGAGGGAAGCGGGTCGGGGCGTTGCCGAGGAGTTGCAGGCGCTCGCCGACGCGCGGGCGGCGCTTGCCGGTTCGGGCGGGCAGGGCTCGGGCGGGAAGGGCTCCGGCGGACAGGGCGACATTGCCGCGGCGCATGCCGCACTGCTCGACGATCCCGAACTCGTCGGCGCTGCGGACGCGCTGGTCCGGCAGGGCAAGAGCGCGGGCTTTGCCTGGCGGTCGGCGACACGGGGGTCCGCCGAGGCCATTCGCGCGACGGGCGATCCATTACTGATCGAACGCATTGCCGACCTGAAGGATATCGAGCGCCAGCTGATCGCGCAGCTGGTGGGCGGCGCTGCCGCGCTGCCGCAGCCGCCAGCGGGCGCGATCGTCGTTGCCGACGAAATCCTGCCGTCGCAGATCGCCAGTCTCGTCGCCGCCGGCATCGCCGGGATCTGCACGGCCTTCGGCGGGCCGACATCGCATGCGGCGATCCTTGCCGCCGCGGCCGGACTTCCGATGCTGGTGGCCGCGGGATCCGGCGTGCTCGGGCTCGACGATGGCGTCGAGGCCATCCTCGATGCGGACGCGGGCGTGATCGATGCTACGCCGGACGCGGATCGCCTGGCGGCGGCGAAGGACCGTATGGTCCGTCACCACGCATCGGTCGCCGCCGATTCGCGGGCCGCGACCGACATTTGCGCAATGGCCGACGGGACGCGGATCGAGGTCTTCGCCAATCTCGCCAATGCGGACGAAGCCGGACGCGCGGTCGAACGGGGGGCCGAAGGCTGCGGCCTGCTGCGCACCGAATTCCTGTTCCTCGATCGTCCGTCGGCACCCGATGAGGACGAGCAGCGACAGGCCTATGCGGCGATCGCCCTGGCACTCGACGGTCGTCCGCTGATCGTGCGGACGCTCGACGTCGGCGGCGACAAGCCCTTGCCTTATTTGCCGTTCCCGCATGAGGATAATCCAGCGCTCGGCGCGCGCGGCATCCGGTTCTCGCTCGCGCGGCCCGAGCTGTTCGCGATGCAGTTGCGCGCGATCCTGCGCGGCGTGCCGCCGACGCAATGCCGCATCATGCTGCCGATGATCGTCGATGCCGGAGAGCTGCGCGCGGCGCGTCGCCTGCTCGATGAGATCCGGGCCGAGCTCGGGATCGAGACGCCGGTGCCATTAGGCGTCATGATCGAGACGCCCGCGGCAGCCTTGCTGGCCGAGAGCCTCGCACGCGATGCCGACTTCCTGTCGATCGGCAGCAACGACCTCACCCAATATGCGCTTGCCGCCGATCGCGGCAACCCGGCGGTGGCCGCGATGATCGACGCGCTGCATCCGGCAGTGCTGCACCTGATTGCGCGGGCCGCCGAAGGCGCTGCCGCGCATGGCCGGTGGCTCGGCGTGTGCGGGGGCATCGCGTCCGATCCCATGGCCGCGGCCGTGCTGATCGGGCTCGGCGTGACCGAATTGTCCGCCACGCCCGCCGCCATTCCTGCGCTCAAGGCGAAGATCCGGACGCTCACGGTGGACGATTGCCGGGCGCTTGCGGCGCGCGCACTCGCCGCATCGACGGCGGCCGAGGTCCGGGCGCTTCTGAAAGGGGACGACTGATGCGAATCCGCTTCGACGCGTTCCAGCCCTTGGGCCGTGCGCTCATGCTGCCGATCGCGGTGCTGCCGGTCGCGGGACTGCTGCTTCGCCTCGGCCAGTCCGACATGCTCGACATCGCCTTTATCGCGGCGGCGGGTGATGCGATCTTCTCGAATCTCGGCCTTATCTTCGCGATCGGTGTCGCGGTCGGTCTTGCGCGCGAGAACAATGGCGCAGCGGGTCTTGCCGGGGCGGTCGCGTTCCTGGTGACGGTCGAAGGCGGAAAGTCTTTGCTCGCGATCCCGCCCGACGTCGCCGCGAGCTTTACCGATGCGGCGTCGCGCGGGCTCGCCGAAGCGGCCTGGAAGACGAAGGAGCTCGGCAAGCTGAGCGTGCCCGCCGGTATCTTGTCGGGCCTGACAGCGGGCTGGCTCTACAATCGCTATTCGGGAATCAAGCTCCCCGAATACCTCGCTTTTTTCGGCGGGCGCCGGTTCGTGCCGATCGCCGCCGGGTTCGCCGGACTGATCGGCGCGGCGATCTTCGGTCTCGGCTTTCCGGCCCTGGAAACCGGGATCGATGCGCTTAGCCGCTGGGTCGTCGGCGCCGGATCGATCGGCCTGTTCGTCTATGGCGTGCTCAACCGACTGCTGATCGTCACCGGGCTCCACCATATCCTCAACAATATCGCCTGGTTCATCCTCGGCGATTACCATGGCGCGACCGGTGACCTGAAACGCTTCTTCGCCGGCGACCCGCAGGCGGGCGCCTTCATGAGCGGCTTCTTTCCAGTGATGATGTTCGGCCTGCCGGCGGCGTGCCTTGCCATGTATCGCTCGGCGCTGCCGGAACGGCGCAAGGCCGTCGGCGGCATGTTGCTCAGCCTTGCGCTAACCTCGCTTCTGACCGGCGTGACCGAACCGATCGAGTTCACCTTCATGTTTCTGGCACCGATCCTCTATGCGGTGCATGCCGTTCTGACGGGTCTCGCCATGGTCATCATGGACCTGCTCGGGGTGAAGCTCGGCTTCGGTTTCTCGGCGGGGCTGATCGATTATATCCTGAATTTCGGCCTCGCGACGCGCCCATTGGTGCTGATCCCGGTCGGCATCGTTTATTTCGTCATCTATTATGCCGCGTTCCGCCTCTGCATCGTGCGTTTCGACCTCAAGACGCCGGGGCGCGAGCCCGTGGCGACGGCGGACGCGGTCGACGAGGTGGCTCCCGCGACGGACGACGACCAGGCTGCGGCGCTCGTGCGGGCGCTCGGCGGCCCCGGTAACCTAGCGACGATCGATGCCTGTACGACGCGTCTTCGCCTGACGCTCGTCGATCCGGCACGCGTCGACGAGGCGGCGCTCCGCTTCAACGGCGCGCGCGGCATCGTGCGGCCGGGCGGCAACGCGCTCCAGGTCGTCATGGGCCCGGCGGCCGACCGCATCGCGGGCGAGATGCGCGGCATCGGTGCCGGATCGGCCGGGATGGGGGGCGGCGCGCGCGCCATAGGCGGAGGCGGCACTGCTTCGGGTTTTGACGGCGCGGGTTCGGACGTATCGCCCTCGGCTGGGTCTGCTTCCGATGTGCAGACCGATCTCGAGTCCTGGCGTGACGCACTCGGCGGAAGCGCGAACGTCCGTGCCCTCTCGGTTGTGTCGGGGAGAATCCGCGGCGAGGTGGTCGATTTCGGCCGCGTCGACCGGGCAGCGCTCGATGCGGCGGCGCCGCGGGGATGGGCGCAGGTGTCCCCGAACATCGTCCATGTGCTGACCGGTCACTAAGACCCGGGCGCGCGGCGCTGCCAGCGATGCGCTGGCGACGACCGAAGCACACCTTGGACGTCTCGCAAAACAGGGCTATGGTCCGCTTATGTTCACGTCCTTGCCTGCGCATCTGCCGGCCGAATGCGCCGAGACGGACGCCGGGGCGTCAGCTGATCTGGCGCCAGATTTCGTGTCGGTCGATGTGGAGACCGCCTGCAGCCGCGTCAGCAGCATCTGCCAGATCGGCATCGTCGGCTTTCGCGACGGGAAGATCGTCTTCGAATATGAGACGCTGATCGATCCGCGCGACCATTTCAGCAGCTTCAACACGCGCGTCCATGGCATCACGTCCGACCATGTCATCGGTAAGCCCTGTTTCGGCGATCTTTATGAAACCATCGCCGCGCATCTCGGCGGCCGCATCACCGTCGCGCATTCCTATTTCGACAAGGGAGCGCTGAGTGCCGCCTGTCGTGTCCATGCGCGCGATGCGATCGATGCCATCTGGCTCGACAGCGTCCGCGTGGCGAAACGCGTCTGGCCCGAACTCCCGAGCCACCGGTTGAACATGGTGTCTCGCCATCTCGGCATCCGGCTCAAACATCATGATGCGCTCAGCGACGCGCGGGCCGCCGGGTTGATCGTCGTCCGGGCCTCCGAGGAAACCGGCATTCCGCTGAAGGACTGGCTCGCGCCGGCGCGGGGAAGCACGCGGGCGGCGCCGGCTCCAGCTGCGACCGGTCCGCTCGCCGGACAGCGTATCGCCATCCTCGGCGAGCGGCGCGATGGTCCGCTCGCATATCGGATTGCAGCCCATGGCGGCCGGGTCGTGGCATCGGTCGGCAAGACGACGACGATGCTCGCCGTCGTGGCGGACGAGCCATTCGGTTATGTGCGCTACGACGCGCAATTCCGAAAGGCACTCGAACTGCAGGAGCTTGGCAGTGCGATCGAGATCGTGTGTGCCGAGTCGCTGCTTGCGCGGTTCGACGCGTTGCGCGCCGCCGCCTGAACCCTATTTGGCGTTGATGAGGCGCAAGATCGTGTTCGAGGCCTTGAACCGGGGCATGCGTCGCGCTTCCTTGCGGTAGGGCGCGCCGCTGCTCGGGCTGATCCCCGAGCGCGCGGCATGGTCGGTTACGAAGAACGTCCCGAACCCGCGCAGCTCGGTCCGGTGGCCGCTCTGCAGCTGGTCGCCGATGGTTTCGAAAAACGCGAGCACGGCCGCCTCGATGTCCTGGACGCGGATGCCCGGAAAGTCGTCGATCAGGATCCTCGTCAGATCGCTTCGCGTCACGGCCAATTCCCAAGCGACTTGCTCGCGGACGATGGTACGCCTGTCGCAACGCATCGGCAAATGATCGCGGATTTTATGCTCGCGGGTAGGGTGCCGGGTCGGTCGGTTCAGGATGACTGACCTGGCGCGCGGTCGGTGAGGCGGCAGGCGACGCGAGGGTTTCGATCGGCGCGCCGCCATTGGCCGCGAGACATTCTGCCGCTAGACCGTTCCGCGATGGATCAGGACGCGACCGGACCAGGGCAGCTGCGCGCCCGGGAACTCTTCGAATCTATCGACTGGCAGCAGCATCCGCTCGGTCCGCGCGAGGCTTGGCCGGTATCGCTCAGGACGCTCCTCGATCTGCTGTTCGCCTCGTCGGAGTCGATGTATCTGGTCTGGGGTTCGGACCGGACCTTCTTCTTCAACGACCCCTATGTCCCGATCCTCGGTCCGCGCATCGACGGGGCGATGGGCGCGCGCTTCGAGACGCTCTGGGCCGATGCCTATCCCTCGGTTGCGCCCTATTTCGAAAAGGCGCTCCAGGGACAGTCGACGCGCGTCGTCGACATGTATGTGCCCATGACCCGTTGGGGCAGTCCCGAAGACACCTGGTGGACTTTTTCCTATGCGCCGGTTGCCGACGACAGCGGGGCGATTGCCGGTGCGCTCTGCAACACGCGCGAGACGACGGCGACCGTTCTGCAGGGCGAAGCCGAGCGCCAAGCCCGCGAAGCGCTCGGCGCGACCGAACGCAGCCTGCGCCGCGCGCAAGAGGCGGGGCAGGTGGGTGTGTTCGCGATCGATATCCCCTCGGGCCAGCTCACCGGATCGCCCGAATTCTTCAAGCTGTTCGGACTGCCCGAGTCCGAAACTATCTCGGCAGCCGATATCGAGCGGCTCGTCATCGCCGAGGATCGCGCATCGATCTCCAATGCCGAAACGCGCGCGGCCGAAACCGCCGATCTCCATGTCGAATACCGCATCCGCCGGGCCGATACCGGCGCGGTGCGCTGCATCGACCGGCGCGGCGAGTTCGAGTACGGCGCAGACGGAACCCCGAGCCGCCTCGTCGGCGTAGTCCAGGACGTCACCGACCGGCGTGATGCCCGCGAGGAACTGGCGAAACTCAACGAGACTTTGGAGGCGACCGTGGTCGAACGGACGCAGGCATTGCTGCTCCACGAGAACATCATCCAGTCGGATATCACCGCCATCTGCGCCTTCGACACCGCATTCCGTCTGATCGCATTCAACCAGGCCCACAATGACGAATTCTTCCGGGTGAACGGGTTTTACACGAAGATCGGCGACGTGTTTCCCGACCTGTTCGTGCCCGAGCAGCGCGGCGTCATGCGCGCCCAGATGGCCCGCGCGCTGACCGGCGAATCCTTCACCGTCGAGGAAGAGTTCGGCAATCCCGAAATCGACGCGCCGCGCTGGGAAATCCATTATTCGCCGCTGCGCGATGCGCAGGGCAAGGTGATGGGTGCCTTCCATCACGCACGCGACATCAGTGCGCGGCTGCGTGCCCAGAACGAGCTCGAGACCGCGCGCGATGCGCTGCGCCAGTCGCAGAAGATGGAAGCGATGGGACAGCTCACCGGCGGCGTCGCGCATGATTTCAACAATCTCCTGACCCCCATCCTGGGCAGTCTCGAATTGCTGCAGCGCCGGCCGGGGCTCACCGAACGCGAAGCCCGGCTGATCGATGCCGGCCTGCAATCGGCCGACCGCGCTCGTATCCTCGTTCAGCGACTGCTCGCTTTCGCACGCCGCCAGCCCCTGCAATCGGGCGCGGTCGACCTCGCGACGCTCGTCGGAGACATGGCCGACCTTCTGGCCAGCACTTCGGGGCCGCAGATCAAGGTCGAGACAGCGATCGCGCAAGGCCTGCCGCCGGTGATGGCCGACGCGAACCAGCTCGAAATGGCGCTGCTCAACCTCTGCGTGAACGCGCGCGACGCGATGCCCGACGGCGGGGTCATCACGATCGCGGCGCGGACCGGTCCGTGCGATGGCGACACGCCTGCCGCTTCGGTCGATCCCGCGGGCGGGACGGTCTGCCTGTCGGTCGCCGACACCGGGATCGGCATGGACGCCGAAACCGTCCAGCGCGCGGTCGAACCTTTCTACTCGACCAAGGGCATCGGCAAGGGCACGGGGCTCGGCCTGTCGATGGTCCATGGGCTGGTCTCGCAGCTGGGCGGCGTGCTCGACATCGATAGTACGCCGGGGCAGGGCACCACCATCACCCTGTCGCTTCCGGTCAGCGCGACACCCGTCGTCGCGTCCGAACCGGTCGAACCGCCCGTCGAGCGGCCGGCGGGCGGGCGCATCCTGGTCGTCGACGACGAGCCGCTCGTTCGGATGTCGACGGTCGATCTCCTCGAGGCGCTTGGCTTCCAGGCCGAAGAGGCCGGGGACGCCACCGAGGCACAGGGCATCATCGCGCGGAGCGAACGCTTCGATCTCGTGATCACCGACCATCTGATGCCCGGCATGTCAGGCGCCGATCTCGCCGCGTGGATTCGGGCCGAGCAGCCCGAGGTGCCGATCCTGATCGCCTCGGGCTACGCCGATCTCGAGGGCATCCCGGCGGCGTTTCCACGGCTGACCAAGCCGTTTCGGGAACAGGAACTTGCGGTGGCGATCGCCTCGGCGATGCGGGGCTGATCGCGCAAATCTCGAATCAGTGGCGCGTCCCGCGCTAGGTCATTCAGCCCTCGATACGCAGGAAGCGCGCGGCATTGTCGTGGAGGATGTCGCGCTTCTGCTCAGCTGAAAGGAAGGGCGCCTGCTCGATCGCGGCGATCGATTGATCGATGCTGCCGGGCCAGATCATCTGGTCACTGCCGTAAAGGATCCGCTTGCCGAACCCCGCATCGACCAGTCGCTTGAGATAGGGATAGAAGTCGGACTTCGGATAGGCGTAGTCGAGGATCGCGATGTCGCAATAGACCTGCGGATGCGCGTACATCAGCGCGATCATGTCGTCGGCAAACGGCCAGCCGGCATGCATGACGTAAAGGCGGAGCTTGGGATGGCGCAGCAGCACATCCTCGAGCAGCGTCGCGCGGCTGTGCGCGATCCGCATCTTGGGCGAGGCGACATAGGCGATGCCCGGCGGGCCGGGACCGACATGGATGCCGACGGGAATATCGAGCTCCTCGGCAAGCGCGTAATAGGGCTCGAGCTTCGGGTCGTTGGGCGGCACGCCGTCATATTGCGCGACGATCTCGCCGAGCACCTGGAGATGCCCCGCCTTGTGCGCGGCGCGCAGGCTGTCGATCGAGGGCAGGACGATGTTGCCCACCGCACTGATCACCCGGTCGCGGCCCTTGGCCTTCCAGTCGGCAACGGTCTTTTCGCTGCCGCTGACGACGGCCAGCATATTGTGCTTTTCGAGCTGGGCGAGGCTCTGGTCGCGCAAGGTCGCAACGTCCGGCGCGGACGCGATCTTGTTCGCGCACGCCGGATGGCCCGAGAAGTCCTCGAGATAGGCCGCGATCGGCTTGCCGGGATCGCGCGCGGGCCAGTGTTCGTAGGGCGCGCAGATGGTCACCGGCGGCGGGCCGTAATTGTCGACGCTGTCCTCGGCATGCATGTGCATGTCGATGATCGCATAGCGCGGCGCGGCGACGCCGGGTGTCGAACCGATGAGGGCGGTGAGGAGCACGAGCACCACGGTCTTCGGCATCTGTGCACATCCCCCAATGCAGCCGGTGTCGGTCTCTTCTCTGGTTGAAAATATCCGTTCGGGCAATCCGGTGGGCAACACCGCTGCTGGGGACATTGATTACGGGACGCCGTGGCGCCGCAGTCGCATGTCGGAAGCTTGGCGGATATGCGGACGCGGATCCCGATACCGCATGCGTACTGCGAGACGGGGCGCCGACGCCTTGCCAACGTCCGGCGCAAACGCATTTGATTCGCAAGTGGAACATCCGCGACGCTGGGCGCTTGGTGCGCGATGGGTCTGACCGACACCGCCGCCTTCGAACGCACAGCGCGTGCGCGGCTCCACCTGACCTATGCGTGGCGGCATCGTCGCCTGCTCGATCTCGCCGCGCCGATCCGCTTCACCGAACTCGTCCAGCACAGCAAGCTGCACGATCGCGACCTGCGCATGGCGGTCATGGCCGACAAGGTCGCGGTGAAGGGGATCGTCGCCGACCGGCTCGGACCCGAATGGGTGGTGCCGCTCCTCTGGACCGGCGCAGCGCTTCCCGACCGTCCTGAGTGGGACCAGCGGGTGATCCTCAAGGCCCGCCACGGCTGCAACCAGAACCGGGTGGTCTCCGGCGGAAGCGATGCCTGGCATGCGGCGGCGCGGGCGAGCCGGCGCTGGATGCGCGGTGCCTATGGCGCCTGGCTCGACGAATGGCTGTACGCGCAGATTCCGCGCGGGCTGCTGATCGAGCCGTTCATCGGTGTCGGGCGGCAGCTGCCGGTCGACTACAAGATCTATGTGTTCGGCGGCGCGGCAACGCATGTCCAGGTCCATCTCGACCGCGGCAAGAAGCATCGCTGGTTCGTGCACGACACCGACTGGAACGCCGTGGCGGGCGGCCCGCCGGCCGTTCCCAGACCGTCGGCGCTCACGGCCATGCTCGCTGCCGCCGAGACGCTCGCGCGCGGCTTCGATTTCGTACGCGTCGACTTCTACCAGCCAGCGAGCCAGCCGCTGTTCGGCGAGATGACCTTCTATCCGGGATCGGGGCTCGACCCGTTCGATCCGGTCGGTCTGGACATTGAGATGGGACGGCTCTGGCACAGGGCAAAACTGGGCGGCCAGGGCAGGCCGGACGAGGAGCGCAGCGCTGGATATGCGGACACGCGGCACGCCGCCTGAGGGCCGTACGCGTTATGGCTGCCGGATCCGCACCTGACCCGCCGGTTGGTGTGGTCGGCCGTTACAACGAACGCCAACGCATCATCGGCGCGCGGCGCGATGGACCGTTTGCATGTTTTGCGGCGTGCGGACGCGACCCAGGCAACCGTCGCGCCTCCATCGGCGTTTTGCCGGGCGAGGAGGATGGCGGTTCATGTCCGAACGAATGTTCACACCGACCCTGAAAATGGCGTCCGCGGCGCGGCGCGGCCTTCGCCTGCGCGAGAAGTTCAAGCGGGGCGGGACCGACGTCGGGGTGGCGCGCGCGCACCAGGTTGCCGCGCGTCGCCATCTCTCCGCCGCCGATGTCAAATCGATGCATAGCTTCTTCGCGCGCCACGAAGTCGACAAGGACACCAAGACGCACAGATGGAATTCGGACAGCGATCCTTCGGCCGGGTTCATCGCCTGGCTGCTCTGGGGCGGCGATGCCGGCAAGGCCTGGGCCGATCGCAAGGCGGCGGCGCTCGACGCTTAAGGCGAAGTTCGGCCGCCAGGCGCACGCCGCGCAACAGCTTTGCATCCTGCGATCACGCTATCCCACGTCGCGCCATCTCGCCTTTGTCATCGAGATGAGGCACTCTTACCGCCGTCGCGGTCAGGGGAATGTCGATGCGCAGCGCATATTCACACGAGCAGGCCCGGGTCACGCGCCGGATGGTCGTCGGCGCGGCGCTGGCGGCGGGCGGTCTCGCCGCCGTTCCCGGCCGTGCGCAGGCGGCCATGCCCGTCGTCGACAGCGTCACGCTGCAGGTTCTCGATGACAATGCGACCTTCGGACCGTTTCTCCTCGATCTCGCACGGCCCGGGCTCAGGGTGCTGCGTCATACCGGCGATGCGGGCGCGGCAGTCATGTCGCGCCGTGCGCTCCAGGCCGAGTTCGGACTGTCGATCCTCGCGACCTCATGGCGGGGTGCGGAAAAGGCCAAGGTGCTCGTCGACTTCGGCTATTCGCCCGAAGCGATCCGCAACAATCTCGCGATGCTCGGGGTGGACCTGTCGGATCTCGACGCTGCGGTCCTGAGCCACGGCCATCTCGATCACTATGGCGGCTTCCCGGGATTTTTCGGTGCCGGCAGCAAGCGGTCGGTGCCGCTCTACGTCGGCGGCGAAGAGACCTTCTGCGAGCGACTCGCGCTGATCGGCACGCCGCCGCCGGTGATGGGCGCGCTCGATCGGGCAGCGCTCGCGGATGCCGGGTTCCGGGTCCGGATTTCGGGCAGGCCCGAAATCATCAGGAACCAGGCCTTCACCACCGGTATGATCCCGCTGTCGAGCTTCGAGCGTGCCGCGATCCCGACCCAGATGCGCCCGGGCAAGGGCTGCGATGCGGCAGCGCTCGATCCCGCGAAACGCGGCGCCAGCCAGCTTCCCGACGATGGCGCACACGAACTCGCAACCTGCTATGTCGTCCGGGATCTGGGGCTCGTCGTCATCGCGTCCTGCAGTCACCGTGGCGTCATCAACACCGTGCGGCAGGCACAGCATGTCTCGGGTGTCGAGCGCGTTCACGCGGTCGTCGGCGGCTTTCATCTCGTGCGACCGCGCACCGAGGCCGAAGCCATCCGCACCGTCGCCGAATTCGCCGCGATCGATCCCGCTTATGTGGTGCCGATGCACTGCACCGGCGATGTCTTCATCCAGGAAGCCATGCGCGTGATGCCGCAGAAGATCATCCGCCCCTATGTCGGGACCGAACTGGTGTTCGCCGCCTGAAGATCGGCATGCCGGGACGGGCGATCCTCAGCTGACGCCGGTGCCGCCGTTCGCGCCGAACACGCTGCCGGTGGTGAAGCTGTTGCCCTGTTCGGCGAGCGTCACATAGAGCCCGGCGAGTTCGGCGGGCTGGCCGGCGCGGCCGAGCGCCGTGTCCTGCCCGAACTGCGGGAGCTTTTCCTGGAATTGTCCGCCCGAGACCTGGAGCGGCGTCCAGACCGGACCCGGCGCGACCGCATTCACGCGAATGCCTTGCTCGGCGAGCTGCTTGGCAAGGCCCTTGGTGAAGATCTCGATCGCGCCCTTGGTCGTCGCATAGTCGAGCAGTTCGGCGACGGGGTTGAAGCTGTTGACGCTGGCGGTGTTAATGATCGTGCCGCCCTTGGGCATCGTTTCCGCCGCGCGTTTGGACAGCCAGAACATCGCATAGATGTTGGTCTTCATCGTCCGGTCGAACTGCTCGTCGCTGATGTCGGCGATCGACTTCCGTGCCTGCTGGTAGCCGGCATTGATCACGAGGATGTCGAGCCCGCCCATCTTCGCTTCGGCGTCGTCGATCAGCGTGCGGCAGAAGGCCGCGTCGGTCAGGTCACCGGGCAGTTGCACAAGATCCAGCCCGTCCTTTTCGAGCACGGCTTTCAAATCGTCGGCGTCGGCCTGTTCGTCGGGATGATAGTTGATCGCGACCTTTGCACCTTCGCGTGCATAGGCGATGGCGGCGGCACGCCCGATCCCGGAATCGCCGCCGGTGATGAGCGCTTTGCGTCCGAGCAGCCGGTCCTTGCCCTCATAGCTGTCTTCCCCGCAATCGGGCACCGGCGACATGTCACGCTGGAGGCCCGGCCAGGGCTGAGGCTGCTCCGCGAACCCGTCGCTGTGATATTTGTCCTGCGGGTCGATCAGCGTGTCGGTGTAATCGGTCATGGGTGTGCTCCTTGGCTCGGACGGACAATCGACGAGCGGCCGGTAAGTTGCGCGGCGAGCGTCGAGACCGCGTGCCTATTGGGCGGCCTTGCGCGCATCCTCCACCGCCTGGTTCGCACCGTCGCGCGTCGCGCCGAGCCGCGCGACATGCGCATCGCGGCGCACGGCGATCGCGTCATGGCGTTCCTTGAGCAGGGCGACGACCTGGTAGCGCGGCGGCAGCGTCGTGCCCTTGGCGCTCGCGGCGTCATAGCCGGCGAGCGTGTCGCGCGTTTCGCGGGCGATGAGATCGCCGGTACATTTCACGGCGCCGGTCGCGGTGCGGCCGGTCGCGATCGAGTTGCGGGCCGCGGTGAGCCGCGCACTGACCCGGTTGCGCGCGAGGCGCATCGCGTCGCGATATCCGGCCATCGCCCTGGCGAAGCCGTCATCGTCGGTGACATTGATGAACCGTCCGCCGCCAGCGCTCGCGACCGACTGCAATGCGGCGGCCTCGCCGGTTGGCAGTCCGAAGCCGATGATGTTGACGATCGCGCGGGTCCGGCCCTGGTTGATCGCCCTGGCCGCCGCGACCGGATCGCCGCCGCAGGTCTCGACGCCGTCGGACACGATGTAGATGACCTGCTCGCCGGACACCGATGATGGGCGCAGCTGCGCCTGTGCAGCCTGTAGACCTGCCGCGAGCGGCGTCCAGCCGACGGCTTTGACGCCCGCGACCGCGGCCTTCAGCCTTGCGCGGTCGGTCGACATCGGCGCGAGCACGTCGACGCTGCGGCAGGATCTTGCCTTCCACGCTTCGCTGTTGTCGCCCTGTTGCCCGAATACCGCGAGCGAGGCGGGTACGCCCTCGGGCAGATTGTCGATGAACATTTGGGTCGCTTCATGCGCGCGCGCCAGTTTCGTCGTCGATCCGATCCTACCCGCCATCGACCCCGATCCGTCGATCGCGATCGCGACCCGGGTCAATGCCGCCGCATCGGGTCCCGTCGCGGCATTCTCGAGCTTGGCGCCTTCGAGCTTCGCCGATCCGAAACAGCTTTCCGGATCGCTGCGTGTATACGGCGCGACCAGCGCGCGGGTGGCGACGATGTCGGATTCCTTGGCGCCGCCGGCGAGGAGCTGTTTTTCCGCCGGCGAGAACGCGGCGGTGCCGACCCCGGCGGATGATGTGCCTGTCGCGCTCGAGTCGGAGGACGGGGACGATCCGCAGCCCGCGACGAGAAAATGCAGGGCGCAGGCCGATAGGCTGCGGGGCATCATGACCTTGGGTGACTTCATCGCCGGTCCTTCGCTGCGAACCGGGCCAACGCTTGGATGCAGCAGAGGCTCCTCGATACCGGGCCTAGCGGCCGGACAAGGACGCGGTGAAAGGGGTCAGAGCGCGTCGACGAGTGTGTGTTCGGCCTGCAGCCGGTCGATATCCTGGCGCGGTGGGGCGCCGAACAGGCGGCGGTATTCCCCACTGAACTGCGACGGACTTTCATAGCCGACCGCAAATGCGGCCGCACCCGCACTGGTGGCACCGGCGAGCATCAGCCGCCGCGCTTCCTGAAGGCGCAGCTGTTTCTGATATTCGAGCGGGGTCAGCCGCGTGATCGCCTTGAAGTGCGCGTGGAGCGAGGAGGGGCTCATGCCCGCTGCCGAAGCGATGTCGTCGATCCGCAATTGCGCCGCGAAGCCCTGGCGGATCGTCGCGATCGCGCGGCTGACCTGGCTCAAATGGCTGTCGGCGATGCCCATCTGCCGGAGCAGGGCACCATGGGGTCCGTTCAGCAGCCGGTAGAGCATCTCGCGTTCGATGAGCGGCGCGAGCGCGGCGATATCGTCCGGGCGATCGAGCAACGCCACCAGCCGGCACGCCGCGTCGATCAGATCGGGATCGCCCGGATAAACGGCGAGGACGGGTAGGTCGGTGCGGGGTGGAGCGCGGGTCTCGGTCGCAAGCAGGTCGGCGAGTGCCGTCGGATCGAGATCGATCTTCGCGCAAAGATAGGGCGCGTCGGCGCTCGCCTCGAGCACATGGCCGACGAGCGGCAGGTCGACCGAGACCAGCAGGTAGCGCGACGCGTCGTAGACAACGCTGTGCTCACCCTGCGAGACGCGCTTCGACCCCTGGGCGATCAAGCAAAGCGAGGCTTCATAGACGGCGGGGACCGGGACGCTCGGTTCGTTCCCGCGAATGAGCGACAGGCGCCGGACCGCCGTCCCGACAATGCCGGTCTCCGGAGCGTGACGCGCGATGAGACCGGCGAGCCGGTCGATTTTGTCCATGGAGTCCTGATCGGGGATGGCGGCCGCGCGCGCAAGCGCTGCGCTTCGGAATTGGAGGATCAGGCAAGGCGTTCGGGCGATCGCGCTAACGCTCGGGCAGCCAGACCCGCCATCTGCGGTCCGTCACTTCAACGGGCAAGGAACGAACATGACGGACGAAACACAGACGACGGCGCGTGCAGCAATCAGAGGTGCCAGCGACGCGACCAAGGCAGGCGGCGTGGCCGGCAAGGTCGTGCTGGTCACGGGTGCCTCGAGCGGGATCGGCGAGGCGACGGTGCGTGAACTGGCGGGCGCTGGCGCGAAGCTCTTCATCGGCGCGCGGCGCGGCGACCGGCTGAAGACGCTTGCGGAAGAACTCGGCGAAACCGTCGCCTGGCGCGAACTCGACGTGACCGACGGCGACGATTTCGAGGCATTCGTGGGCGCTACGGAAGCGCGGTTCGGGCGGATCGACGTGCTGGTCAACAATGCCGGGGTCATGCCGCTGTCGCCGCTCGCCGCCCTCAAGCGCGACGAATGGAAGCGCATGATCGACGTCAACATCCACGGCGTGCTGAACGGCATCGCGGCGGTGCTGCCGCGGTTCGTCGCGCAGAAGTACGGCCATGTCGTCAACGTCGCTTCGGTCGGCGCGCATCTCGTGCTTCCGACGGCGGCCGTCTACTGCGGCACCAAATATGCGGTCTGGGCGATCACGGAAGGCCTGCTGCAGGAGCATGACGAGGTGCGTTCGACGATCATCTCGCCCGGCGTCACCGCGACCGAACTCGGCGATGATATCACCGATCCGCAGGTCGCCGCCGCGCTCAAGGACTGGCGCCAGAAATCGCTGACCCCCGACGCGATCGCACGGGCGATCCGCTATGCGCTCGAACAGCCCGACGGCGTCGACATCAACGAAGTGATCGTGCGTCCGACCGCCGCCAATATGTAATCCATCAAGCGTGCCTTGTGCGGCATGATGCGTTCCGTGCCGCCGGTCG
>JAZKBQ010000023.1:26557-54389 GCA_040388515.1 Pseudomonadota bacterium
CCCGGCGGCACGGCACGTGGCGTTTACGAGGCAAGGCTGCCGCTGCGCCGCGATCGATACAGAGCGATGCGATGCGATGTGCAGCGCGCGAGAACGTGAATCGATGCGCGAACCACGCCGGACTACGCCGGTCGTTCAGCGGGGAGCGTCGCGAAGAAAGGTGTGTGGGTCCGCTGCGCAGTCTCGTGAAGACGCTCACCGACCTGCAGCAGTTTTCGAATTCCGGCGATCCGGCAGTGACTTGCGCGCGTCCCCCGCCCATGGTTGACTGACATCGACGCGGTGAGGGGGACAGGGCGGATGACATCGGGATGGATGACGCCGGCAAGGACGACATCGGTAAGGATGACGGGGGGCGCACTGTTACGTTCTGGCAATCAGTCGATCAAACGGCAGGGCCGCGTCAGTCCCCGGGTCTTGCAGGTCGCCAGCCTCGGTCTGCTGCTCGCGGGCACCGCGGCGCTGGCAAAGCCCCCCAGCGAGATCGAGCGCTATTATCTCGGCCATTACA
Organism: Pseudomonadota bacterium; assembly: GCA_040388515.1. Taxonomy (GTDB): domain Bacteria; phylum Pseudomonadota; class Alphaproteobacteria; order Sphingomonadales; family Sphingomonadaceae; genus Sphingomonas_O. The sequence goes on from JAZKBQ010000023.1 coordinate 27,069, forward strand.
TGGTGAAATCGGAGGACTCGAAGCGGACGATCTGCCGGGCGGAAATCGCCTGGGCGAACGACGTCGGCGGCGAGTTTGCGTCGCAGGGCTGCGACGGCGTTCCGGCGCTGCGCGATGCGACGCGCTGGTTCTTCAATGCGGACGCGGGCGAGGTCCGGTTCGAGGATCCTCTGCACAAGACGCGGTTCCGGCTCGCCGAAACCGATGCGGGGTTCATCGCGATCCTGCCCGACGAAAGCCGCTACTGGTTCGAGACTGCGCCCAGGGCAGCCCGGGCGGCAAGCGCGCCCAAGGGAACACAGCCCGCCAAGGGCGCGGTGCGCGCTCCGGCGAAGTCGCCTGTCAAGCCATCGCCGAAGGCGCCCGCAAAGGCGAAGCCGCAGGCCGCGTCGCAAAGATGAGAAGGAATCGTTCCGATCCGCGGCGGTCGCCGGTTGCCGATCGCCAAAGACGGCCGCCCGTTATGTCCCCGTCGCGGGCTCAGATCACTGGTCGACCGTCAGACGTGACGATGGGAGGTCATCGCGCGATGATTGCGGCTGCCAGTGCTGATTGCAGCCGATGATTGCCGGCGACGATCGATGCGATCGTGCTGCGTCTCGCCCTCAGCGATCTTGACCATTCACAGAAGGAGGAAATCTATGACGGGACGACCGCATCATCCCATGACCACGAGGACACTGTCCGCGCTGGCGCTGGCCGCCGCGCTCGGCGGATGCGGCAGCAAGGACGGCAGCGTTGCCGGCGGCGCGTCGGGCAAGGCCTCGGACTGGGCGGTCGATGCCTGCAAGACCTTCCCGCTCGCCGCGGCCAGCGAGGCCGCCGGCGTTACCTTCGTGAAGGCCGACACGCCGAACCAGACCGACACCGGTCAGGTGCTCGTCTCGAACTGCAGCTATTCGACGGCCGATGGCGAGAGCCTCGGTGTGCTGCTGCGCCAGGACAAGACGGACGGCACGACCGTCGATACCCAGATCGCGGGATTGAAGTCGCAGCCCGATGTGACCGGACCGATGGACGATGTCGCCATGCCCAAGGGGAAGGCGATCTGGTCGGTCAAGATGAATACCCTGTCCTATGTGCCGCAGGACGGACGCATGATCGTCGTCACCCCGCCGGGTGCGGTCACCTTCGGAAAGAAGGGGCCGCCGGCGGCCGAACTCAAGGCGAAGGCAATCGCCATCGCGAACGCGATCGAGGGCTGACGCGGACGCCGCAGCGAGGCTCGGTTTTGCTGCGCTTCGCGCGGGACCATGCGGCAGCCTGGTTTCGCCGATCGGGACGGCGGCCCGCGTGGAGAGAAACAAAGAAGGCCCGCCGGATCGCTCCGGGGGGCCCTTGTCTTGATAGGCGCGTCAGGCTCGGGCGAAGCTGACCGAGACCTTGCGACGGCGATAGCGCAGCGTTCCGCCGATCGCGCCGAAGCCGCCGATCATCATCGCCCAGGTCGCCGGTTCCGGAACCGCGGCGGCTACGGCCGTTGCCGAAGCCGTGCCGAACGCCGAGACCGTGCCGCCGCCATTGATCCGATATTCGGTCGCCGGGACGTTGTCCTGATGGAAGAATGCGATGTTGGTATACCCGCCGGCATTGAACCGGACGCCGCTGCCATCGAGGAACGTCGGGCCGGTCGTGAACAGATAATAGGTCGGATTGCCGGGAGCGTCGAACAGGCCGGTGATGGCCGCGCCGTTCAGTGTTCCCGAGATGCCCGTGATCGCGAACCCAGTTTGTCCGAGAATCTGGGTCGACGTGTTCGACGTTGTGATCGTGCTGCGCAGCGTCTGGGGTCCGCCCAGGAAGGTGCTGGTCGTGTCGAAATTGACGACATATTGGGCTGCGGCTGCGGGAGAAGCGAGCACAGCCAAGGCTGCGATGCCGAACGCGAATTTACTCATGTGGGTGGTTCCCTGTTGCGGGCCGGGACGGCGCGCTCGGGCAGATACGTTCGAACGGACCTGATGGGTGCGGCGGGACGGCCTTAAATCGCACCTGTATCGAAATAGGACGTATCGTTTCGTTATCGTATGATGTTGATCGTACCTCGTTTTTTCATTCCGTGCTGTGGCCGTTGTGCCGGTAGCGACGGCCCCAATGCGCCGCGCGACGCTCCCACCGTCGGCCTTCGTACGCTGCCTATGGCGTCGCCGTGGAGTCGCATTCGCGAAGCCGTTCGCTCGGGTGATGGCGCGTACGATACTGCACCGCGTCCGGTGTCGCGGCCGGATAGGCGGAACGCGGAATGCTGCGCTTCCGCACCGCAGCATTGCTGACCCGCCCCGATGCAACCGCGACCGGTTTCCGGCGTTTTGCAACCGATGACGGCGCCGCTCAGGCGCTGCGCGCGGAGGATGGCGATGGCGACATTGGCACTGGGATCGGCGGGAAGCGAAGCGGACATGTGGCGCAAGCTGGCCGAGAACATGCGCCAGAGAGCGATTGCTGCGCGTCCCGGAGCCGGCAAAGATCTGCTCGCCCGGATCGCCGACCAGTTCGAAAAGGCCGCGGAACGCGCTGTCGGTGCTGAGCCCGCGTCAGCCCTTGCGTCGGAAGAGCGACACTAGGCTCGCGCCGAACAGCGCGGAGATCGCGATCAGCGCGACCGGTCCCGCAGCACGGCGGAGTTGCGCGAGCATGGACGCGGCATTGTTCTCGGCAACCTCCTGTACCGCGCCGCCGATCTTCTGCGCTTTCCCGCTGACCTGTTTGCCGAGGCCCTTTAGCTGAAGCGCGGGATCGCCCGCCACGTCGCCGACGGTTTCCTGGATCTTTCCCGCAACATCGCGGCCTTCGCCGACCAGCATGTCTTCGTTCATTTTATTGTCCTTGTCGGAAAGCTAACCGGTGGCTGTCGAGCATGGCGTGCAGGCCAGGGGCGCTTTGGGTGTCGATGCCGTCGTACGCGGCGTTGCCGTGATGTGTCGAAACGCGCCGTCGTGAAGCGTGCCGGCCGGGTGGCTGCGGAAACGGGTCGCTGTCCCGCAATCTCCGGCCGGCCGTAGCTTACTTCTTGTCGGTTCCGGGCTCCGACGTCTTCGGTGCCTTGCCGTCTTCGATACGGCCCTCGTTGCGGAGGTCGCGGCCTTCCTGCGCCTTGCGCTGGCTTTCGGCCGAGGTGCCGTGTTCGTAGGCTTCTTCCTTCACATAGCCTGCGGCTTCCTTGATCTCACCTTTGATCGACATCGCTGCCTCCATCTTGTCCGCTTGAATGCGGTGAAGACTAAAGTGTTCGAGCGAAGATTTGGGTCCGTGCCTGCGTAAACTTCGCCGCAGTGCCGCTTAGGCCGACCGGGGTGATCGCGCGTTGTGTCGCCGCTGTGAGGCGCTACGCACTCGGAGTGCGTTGATCCGGCAGCGCACCATGGCTCTGTCCCGGCGTGACATATCCGCCACAGCTCGCAATTTATTGCGCTGCACCATGCGCCCGTTTGTCGCTGCCATTCGTAGGGACGCCTCATCAATGCGGAGTATAGCAATGAATAAACTGGCGTTTCTCTCGATCGCGGCCCTCGCTGCAGGGTTCTCGGCAACGGCGGCGACCGCCCAGACCGACGACGGCGAGAGCGGGTTCAACCAATTCTATGTCGGCGGATCGTTCGGCGGCGCGCATACCGCGTCGACCTCGCAGTCGATCACTTTCGACCGTAATCTCGACGGCGTGTTCGGCGACACGGTGACGACGGCAGCTGGCGCTAATGCCTTTTCGCCCGGCTTCTGCTCGGGCACTGCGACCTCGACCGCAAATGGCAACTGCAGCTTTCGCCGTGACGGTATCGAATATTACGGCCGTGTCGGCGGCGACAAGCAGCGCGGCCGCGTCGTCGTCGGTTTCGTCGTCGAAGGCGGACGTCCTGATTTCGCCGAAAGCGTGAGCGGCTTCTCGACCACGCCGGCGAGCTACACGATCACCCGCGACGTGCGCTTCAACGTCAACGCGCGCGGCCGTGTCGGCTATACGCCGAACGACCAGACGCTGTTTTATGCGGCGGGCGGACCGACCTACGCGCGGATCCGCACCTACAACGCGACGTCGAACACCGCGAACAGCTTCACGACCAACGGCGACCAGGATGGCTGGGGCTATAATGTCGGTGGCGGCATCGAGCAGAAGATCGGCAATCACTTCTCGATTGGTCTGGAATATCTCTACACCGATGTGAAGGCCGACAAAGGCCGCGTGCGGGTTGGCCCCGGCACCGCGCCCGTCACCAATCCGTTCCTGCTCGGTAACGCGGCCGGTACCGACTTTGCGTTCGGCAACCGGTTCATGAGCTGGCACACAGCGCGCGTCACCGCCGCGTTCCGCTTCTGACGAACCGAGGGAGAGCGCCGATGGCGCTCTCCCTTTTGTCTGCCGTTCGATCCGGGGGGAACCGGACAAGCGATCGGCAGCGGGATGGGCATGGCGGGCGCTTTTGGCGCGCGTACTTGTGCTCCGACCTTGATCAGGTTGCGTGCCCTCTGAGCAAGAATAGGCCGCGCAACAGCGGCCAGGCCGACCCGCCTGCAACTTTACCGGCCTCGAAGATGTTCGGGGATCGTCGGATATTCGGGAGTAATCGCACATGATCAGAAAGATGATGATCGGCACGGCGTCGGCCGCGTTGCTCTCGGGCCTCACGGCCGTCCCTGCGATGGCGCAGGACAATCCTTCGGCGGAGAGGACGCAGACCGATCCCAATGCGAACACGGTCACGGTCGGCGTCGGCGTCGGTGTCATTCCGCGCTACGACGGAGCCGACGATTATTATGTGACGCCGATCGGCGGTGCGCGCGGCAAGCTCGGCGGCGTCGGGTTCTCGATCATCGGCCTGACCGCCTTTACCGATTTCGTGCCCGCGACGGCGATGACCGGCGGCAAGTTCGTGCTCGGACCGATGGCGCATCTGACACTCAACCGCTCCGATCTTCGGCGCAACCGCGACGGGCGGATCGCGGCACTCGGCACGATCAAGCCCGCAGTCGAGGTCGGCGCGCATGCCGGCTATGAATGGACCGGCGTGATCACGTCGGATTACGATGTCCTGTCGCTCGATGTCGCGGTCAGCCATGACGTGACCGGGATCCACAAGAGCTACATCGTCTCGCCGTCGATCAGCTACGGGACCCCCTTGAGCCAACGCATCTTCGTCGGCCTGACCGTCTCGGCCGATTACGTCGGCGGCGATTACGCGCGCACCTATTACGGTATCACGCCGGCCCAGTCGGCCGCGAGCGGCTTTCCAGTCTATAGCTTGGGCGCAGGGTTCAACAGCGCCAACGCCGGGCTGATCGCGGGCTATTCATTGAGCGGCGACCTGCGAAAGGGCTTCACCCTGTTCGCGGCGGGCAATTACTCGCGCCTGCTCGGCGAGACCGCACGGTCGCCGGTCGTGCGCGACAAGAACCAGCTGATCGGCGCCATCGGGATCGCCTATACATTCTGACGGGGGGACGATGGCGGAGAATATAGACACGACGGTTCACGCTGCACGCGGCCACGCGCAGCACGTGACGCACGCGCATAAGGAGCTTTCTTCTTGGCGGTGACGGCGGCGGCGCGGCAGGCGATGCTCGAAACGCGGCGGTCGCTGAAGATGGCGCAATCGGTCCATGCCTATGTGCGCGGGAACACCGCCGACTTCTACACATGGCTCAAGGCATCGAAGACCTGGGACCATATCCCGCAGGGCCCGGCGATCTGGATCTGCGGCGACTGCCATCTCGGCAATCTCGGTCCGCTCGCCGATGCCGACGGGCATATCGACGTCCAGATCCGCGACCTCGACCAGAGCGTCATCGCCAATCCGGCGTTCGATCTCATTCGCCTGGGGCTGTCGCTCGAAACCGCGGCGCGCAGCTCGGATCTACCCGGCGTCACGACCGCGCACATGATCGAGGCGATGATCGACGGTTATGCGCGCGCGATGACGCCCGAAACCTCGGACGATCCGCCCGAACCCGATGTCGTGCGTTCGGTGCGACGCATGGCGGCGGGACGGCGCTGGCGACATCTGGCGCGGGAACGGATCGATGGGGTCGAACCCAACATCCCGACCGGCAAGCGCTTCTGGAAATTGTCGAAGGACGAGCGTGCGGCGATCGATGCGCTGTTCGAAGATCCCGGCGTCGTCGCGCGGGCGCTCGAACTCGCGGGTCTCGGGTCCAAAGGACGGCTGCGCGTCGTCGATGCCGCCTATTGGCGCAAGGGCTGCAGTTCGCTCGGCAAGATGCGTTACGCGGTCCTGCTCGGCGTGTCGGCGAAGCGCGATGCCCCCGAATATCTGGCGCTCATCGACATCAAGGAAGCCGGCGAAATCGTCGTGCCGGTCGCCAAGGGTGTCGTGATGCCGAAGGATCCAGCCGAGCGCGTCGTTGCCGGGGCCCGTGCACTCGCCCCCAATCTCGGCGACCGGATGATCCCGGCGCGACTGTTGGGCAAGCCCGTCGTGCTGCGCGAACTGGCGCCGCAGGATCTGAAGATCGAGGTCTCCCAATTCTCGCGCAAACAGGCGGTCGCGGCCGCCGCTTATCTGGCCTTTGTCGTTGGTGTCGCGCATGCGCGCCAGATGACCGACGCGGCGCGGATCAAATGGCGCGAGGTGCTGATGGCGAAGCATGACGGCGATCTCGATGCGCCGTCGTGGCTGTGGCGGAGCGTCGTGGATCTCGCGGGCACGCACGAAGCCGCCTATCTCGATCATTGCCGGACGTTTGCGCTGCGCGCTGCGTAGTGGCTGCTTTCGATGGTTGTGCGAACGGCGAGCCTAACGAAAATCGCGCGGCTTGATCTTGATGCCTTCGGTCGGCTGGCCGGGGATGATGCCCGAACCGAGCCGTAAATCGGGGATGAAGATGTCGCGTGGATTGCGACCGAGAGGCTTTTCGGCCGGATCGCGCGGATCGGGCGACATGCCATGCTTGATGACGTCGGCGCGGCTGACCCGATAGACATCGGCGACGTCCTCGCGGCGCCCGACGCTCGCGAGCAAGGGCGATAGATCGTCGAGGCGCTGCGCGATCAAGTGGATTACCTCGCCTTCGCGCTGGACCTGGCCGCGCACGCCCATCATCGATGCACTGAGCACGGTGCGGCGATTGGCTTCGAAGACTTTCGTCCATACGACAAGGTTGGCGACGTCGGTTTCGTCCTCGAGCGTGATGAACATCACGCCCTTGGCCGATCCAGGTTTCTGGCGAACGAGCACCAACCCGGCGAGTTCGATCCAGCGGCCGTCCTTGACGCGTTGCAACGCCTCGCAGGTGATCATCTTCCGTTTGCGCAATTCGTCGCGGAGAAAATGAAGCGGGTGGGCGCGGAGCGAGAGACCCGATGCCCGGTAATCCTCGACGACTTCGGCGCCTTCGCCCATCGGAGCGAGGATCACATCGGGTTCTAGCGCTTCCGCGCGGAGCTTCCCTTCGCGTTCGTCGGCGGCCGCGAAAAGCGGCAGCGCTTCATTGCAGAGACCTTTCACTTGCCACAGGCCGGCCCGGCGGCCGAGGTCGAGCGATCCGAACCCGTCGGCCTCGCCGATCCGGTCGAGCGCGCCGCGGCCGACATGAGCGCGGCGCTGGATTTCCTCGACCGTGCTATAGGGCTGGTCGCCCCGTGCGCCGACGATCGCCGCGGCATCGGCATTGGAGAGATCGCGTGCCATGCGGAGGCCGAGACGGACGGCTTTGTAAGCGCTGCCTTCGACGGGTTCCAGTGTGCAGTCCCAGCGGCTGTGATTGACGTCTATCGGGAGGATCGGAACGCCGTGTCGCTGCGCATCGCGGACGATCTGCGCGGGCGCGTAAAAGCCCATGGGCTGGGCATTGAGGAGCGCGGCGCAAAAGGCGTCGGGATGGTGGCACTTCACCCATGATGACGCATAAGCGATCAGCGCGAAACTGGCGGCATGGCTTTCGGGGAATCCGTAACTGCCGAACCCCTCGATCTGGCTGAACGTCTTTTCGGCGAAGTCGCGTTCGTACCCGCGCGCGATCATGCCATCGATCAGCTTGTCCTTGAAGTGGCTGACCCCGCCGGTGAGCTTGAACGTCGCCATCGCGCGGCGCAGCAGATCGGCTTCGCTTGGCGTGAAGCCGGCGCATTCGATGGCGACGCGCATCGCCTGTTCCTGGAAGAGCGGGACGCCCAATGTCTTTTCGAGCACGCGGCGCAGTTCGGACGTCGGATAGGTCACCGCCTCGAGCCCGGCGCGGCGGCGGCGATAGGGATGGACCATGTCGCCCTGGATCGGACCGGGCCGCACAATCGCGACCTGGATGACGAGATCGTAGAATGTTGTCGGCGCCATCAGCGGCAGTGACGCCATTTGCGCGCGGCTCTCGATCTGGAAGGTGCCGAGCGTGTCGGCCTTGCGGATCATCGCATAGGTCGCGGGGTCTTCGGCAGGGATCGTCGCGAGGTCGAGGGCGACGCCCTTGTCGTTCGCCATGAACTCGAACGCGCGGCGCATGCAGCTGAGCATGCCGAGCGCAAGCACATCGACCTTCATGAAGCCGAGCGCGTCGATGTCGTCCTTGTCCCATTCGATAACCTGGCGGTCATCCATTGCCGCCGGTTCGATCGGAACCAGCTCGTCGAGCCGGTCGCGCGTCAGCACGAACCCGCCGGGATGCTGGCTCAGGTGACGCGGCGTGTTGATCAGCTGGCGCGCCAGCTCGAGCGTGAGGGAAAGGCGCTTGTCGCCGAGGTCGAGGTTCAGTTCCTCGGCATGCTTGTCCTCGACGCCTTCGCGGCTCCAGCCCCAGACCGATGAGGCGAGCCCGGCCGTCACGTCTTCCGAGAGGCCAAGCGCCTTGCCGACCTCGCGCACGGCACCGCGGGCGCGGTAGCGGCTGACGACGGCGGTCAGTGCCGACCGGTCGCGGCCATAGGTGTCGTAGATCCACTGGATCACTTCCTCGCGGCGCTCGTGCTCGAAATCGACATCGATATCGGGCGGCTCGCGGCGTTCGGCCGAGACGAACCGCTCGAACAGGAGCTCCGAACGGACCGGATCGATCGAGGTGATGCCGAGCACGAAGCAGACGGCGGAATTGGCGGCCGAGCCGCGGCCCTGGCAGAGGATTTCGCGCCGTCGCGCTTCGGCGACGATCGAGTGAACGGTCAGGAAATAGGGCGCATAATCAAGTTCGCCGATGAGCCTCAGCTCATGGTCGAGCTGCGTCCGGATCTGCGGGGTGACGCCGTCGGGGTAGCGATCCGGCGCCTTCTCCCAGGTCAGCCGCTCGAGCTCCTGTTGCGGCGTGCGGCCGGGGACGCGGATCTCGTCGGGATATTGGTAGCGCAGTTCCTCGAGGCTGAAGCTGCAGGCCTCGGCGAAGGCGAGGGTGCGTTCGACCGGGCCGGTATCCTTTAGATAACGGCGGAACAGCCGGGTCATTTCTTCGGCGGTCTTGAGATGCCGGTCGGCAAAACGTTCGCGGGCGTCGCCGAGCGTATCGATGGTGCACTTCTCGCGGATGCAGGTGACGACATCCTGCAACAGGCGACGGTCGGGACTGTGGTAAAGGACATCGCCGGTCGCGATCGTCGCGACGTTCTGTGCAGCCGCCATGCGCGCGAGATCGCGCAGGCGGATCGCGTCGCGCGGCGCCCGGCGGATGGTGAGCGCCAGATACGCATGCTTGCCGAACAACTTCCGCGTGCGGGCAAGCCGGGTCTCGGTCAGCGCATCGGCCCGGTCGGGAACGAGGATCGCAAGCAGGCCCTCATGCCAGGTCTCTAGATCGCTCCAGTCGAGATGGCAGGCGCCTTTTCCGGCACGCGCCTTGCCCGTGCTGAGCAGCCGCGACAGCCGGGCATAGGCGGGCCGGTCGGTCGGGTAGAGCAGCAAGGTGCTGCCGTCGGTCAGGTCGACGCGCGTGCCCACGATCGCGCGCACGCCGGTGATCTTCTGCGCGTCCCAGGCACGGACCTGGCCGGCGAGCGAATGATGGTCGACCACGCCGAGCGCCGGCAGGCCGAGCAGGGCAGCCGCCGAGAACAGCTCTTCCGGACTCGAGGCGCCGCGCAGGAAGCTGAAATGGCTGGTGACCTGCAGTTCGACATAGCCGGGATTTTCGGCGGTCATGTCTCGGGGGCCGCGTTCGGGAGTCCGGCTGTCATGGACATCATGTCAGGATGGAGTGAACGTGCGGCATCGCAGGCTCAGGCGAACGCGCCATGGATGAACCAGTGCATCGTGCCGGTCGCCGGGTTCTCGCCGTCGCCGAGCCGGAACAGCCAATAACGTCCGCCGCTCGCGGTTTCGACCTGGTAATAGTCGCGGACGGCGAACAGGATCGCAGCTTCATGGCCTGCATCGCGCCACCATTCGCCGTGCAGCCGTTCCGGCCCATCGGCCTGGGTCACGCGGTGCCGCTCGCGCCGCCAGACGAATTGCGCGGGCGGATGGTCGGGGAGCATCGCGATCACTTCGACCGGCTCGGGCGGATCGAGCATCCGGGCCGGGCGGGGTGCGTCCAAGTTCCAGGCCCGGTTCTGCGGTTTGGCGAGCGGCGAGGTCAGCGCGATGCTGCGTTCGGGCATCGCGGATGCCCTGGGGCTGCTGCGATAGAGGCGCCGCGCACCGAAGCGGTTGGCGAGCGCGTCGACGAGCGCGGGGAGATCGGGCGCCGGACGGCGAATGGTGCGGTCGATGGCGATTGCCGATTGCGCAGAACCGAGCGGTTCGACGAGCGGCGCGATCAGCGTCATGGCTTCGATACCGAGCCCGGGTTCGACCGTCTCGATCTTGGCGGTCAGCAATTTGGCGAGGTGCTTCGGATCGCGGCTGGGGCTGGCCGTTCCGACGCGGATTGCCTGATGTTCCCCGTCGACACGGTGAAACCAGCAGTCGAGCCGCCGCGCACCCTTGGCTTCGCGCAGGAGTTGCCCGGTCACGTCGGCCACGAGATCGCTGATCACCTGCGCGAATGCGGGCGCGGTCGCGATCGGCTCGAGGAACCCGCGCCGTGCCGCCGGGATATGGTCGGGAAAGACCGGATCGATGGGTTCGGGGATCAAGCCCATCGCCTGGTCGAGGCGGCGGTGGAGGCCGGGACCGAACCTCTTGGCGAGCGGCGCGCGCGCCGTGACGATCAGCTGCTCGATTCGCTCGAACCCGAGCTTGCGGAGTGCCTCGACCATCAGTGGTTCGAGCCGGAGCGCGGCGACGGGCAGCAGGGCGAGTGCCTTGCGGTGATCGCCGGGCAGGATCGCGACCGGACGGCCGGCGGGGACATGGCGCGCGACGGCATGGGCGCAGCCCGGCGTATCGGCGACCGCGATCTGGACGGTCAGGCCGAAGGCGGAGAGGCGCCGGTGGAGGTCGCGCAGCAGCGGCGTCTCGCCGTCGAACAGATGCGCGCAGCCGGTGATGTCGAGCCACAGCCCGTCGGGCGGGCAGGGGGCGACATGCGGCGCGTAGCGCTGCCCGGCCCAGAGCGCGAGACGGCGCAGACCCTCGAGATCGGCCTGGGGATCGCCATCGCGGGCGTCGAGCGGCCCGGCGAGCATGCGCGCCTTGGTCAGGGTCATGCCGATGGCGACGCCGGCGGCCTGGGCGCGCGCATCCAACCCTGCAATCACACGGCGGCCGTGATCGGGAACGACAGTCACCAATGGCGGCGGTTCGGCCGCGGCCTGTGTAAAAGCGGTTGCCTTGAGCGCGTCGAGATCGGCGTCCGACTGCGGCGCCCGTCTCTCAGGCGGCAATGAGCTGGTCTTCCGCCGCAGCCGGTCGGTCGACCAGTGCGGCAGATAGACCGATACAACCCTGCGCATCGCATCCCTCCACCAGCCAGTGTCCCGGGCGTCCGCCGCGCACCCGGTCGAGATGGACCGCCCAGCGCGGACTCCCCAGCGACGGAATGTCGAGCCGCTCGCTCGGCGCCGACAGTATGCGCCAGCGGGTGACCGCCGCGCTGCCGTCCCCCTGCGTGTCGGTCTTCGCCGCGCGGCGGAACAGGAAGGCCGCGACCCCGGACCCCTCAGCGGCGAGCTGCAGCCTTTTGGTCGCTGTCGTCGAGCATTTGCCGATCTCGCCGACGACCGCGCCAATGCCCGCGTGACGCAGGCACTCCTCCATCGCGAGCAGCACATTGGCGTCGGATCCGGCTTCGACATGGATCGTCCGGTCGGGATGAAGTCCGGCAAGATGGAGCGCGGGCGCGAACAGGTCGCGGTAACGCAAGCACCAGAGCACCGGTCCCTCGAGCCGGGCGAGCATCCCGGCGAGGAAGATCGTCGCGGCAGCGTCGTCGGCAAGCGCCGGAGATCCCGCGATCTCATGCAGACAGCCGCTCTGGATGCCGCCCGACGGCAAATGATCGTCGATCGCCGTAACGCCGAAGGGCAGGACCTCATGCGTCCGCCCGTCGCCCTCGATATCGGCGATACGTGCACGCAGTTCGGCAAGGGCGGTCAGCGAGGTCATGATATCAGTCAAAACGGGGAAGCGGATTTATGTTCCGCGTTTGTTCTGCCGCGTTTCGGCATTCGTCAAGACGGCGATCGGGCGGGGTCGTGCCGGTTTAGACCGAACGGCAGCGTAACGAGCGCGGTAAATGGTGCTTTTAGGCGCTGCGGAATTATTTGCTGGAGTGCATCCGCGACCGGCGCGATGAAGGTGGTTGTCATGGACGCAGACGATCCTTTCGAGCTTGCGCGATTCGTCGAGGCCCAGGCGCCGCTGTTCGAGACCGCGCTTGCCGAGATCCGGCGCGGCGCCAAGCGCAGCCACTGGATGTGGTTCATCTTCCCGCAGATCGCCGGGCTCGGATCGTCGCCGATGGCACGGCGCTACGCGATCCGCTCGATCGATGAAGCGCGCGCCTATCTTGCGCATTCTTTGCTCGGTGCACGGCTGACGACCTGCGTCGCCGCGCTGCAGGACCTGACCGCGACCGATGCCGAAACCGTCTTCGGCGGGACCGATGCGGTGAAGCTACGGTCGTCGCTGACCCTGTTCATCGAAGCGGGCGGTGGCGCGCTGTTCGAAGCGGCGCTCAATCGCTGGTTCGGGAGCCCGGACCATGCGACGCTCGAAATCCTTGCGAAACGCGCGGACTGACCCGGGCGCGAAAAGGCGGTCTCAGCGATCGCCGGCGACCGGGGTCAGTGCGCCGTTCATCGCGTGCGCGTCGTCGCTGAGCAGCCATGCGATCCTGTCGGCAATGGCAACGGGGGTCGTCCACGCGCGAGCATCGGCATCGGCATCGGCATCGGGCACGGCACGGCGATTGGCGGGCGTGTCGATGATGCCGGGCAGCACCGCATTGACCCCGATGCCACGCGGCACGAGACCGCTCGAGAACGTCTGGATGCGGCGCCATGCAGAGGCGCTCTCAACTCTGTCGGTATTTCCATTCCCCCGGACGACGCCAGGCGGTGCGCCCCCGTGAGAGGCGTAGATGCACGAGCGATGGAATTGCGCAGCGGGAGGGCGAAGAACCTCCGCACGGCGTCGAAGCAACCGGTCGAGTCTCGAGGGCAACATTCGAACGGTCGCACGTGGGCTTGCCGCCACGACGATCGGGTGACACCAAGGTTGTGAGTCGGGCCGGGCGATTGGCCGCGGCAGCTTATGCCGAACAGGGAGAGCGGGATGCGATTAACGATGGCGGTGGTGAGCGGAGCGGGACTGCTGCTTGCGGGTGCGCCGACCTTTGCAGCCGCCAAGGCGGCAGCGCCCAAAGCGGCAGCACAAGCGAAGCTGCCGATCGGCGCGGTCCGCATGCCGGTGCTCAGCTACACTGTCGACAAGGCCGGTCCGTTGACGGGCGAGCATCCCAAGCGCAGCGACATGATTACCGTCAACTACCGGCTGACCTTGCTCGACGGCACCGAGGTCGACGGGTCAGCCAAGCGCGGCAAGCCCGATGTGTTTCCCTTGAACCGGCTCATCCCGGCATGGCAGATCCTGCTGCAGAAGATGCGCCCGGGCGACGCCTGGACCTTTTATGTCCCGCCCGAATTTGCCTATGGCGCGAATGCCAAGGAAGGGCTTCCGGCCAACAGTTTCCTGATCTTCAAGGTCGAGCTGATCTCTTTCGCGCCGCCGCCGCTCGAGAACAAATAATCTCGGGGCTCCGTTTCACACGCGGTTCAGCCGGCGCTGGGCAAATCGGCCGCATGACATATCTCCGCTTCATAGTTTGTCCTGCGGTTGCGCTTCTCGCACTGCCGATCGTCCTCCCGCCTGCCACCGCGAATGCGGCGCCGGGTCGATCCGGTGCGGCGCTCGAGACCATCACCTATGAGACCGGCCCGTGTTTCGGGGTCTGCCCGGTCTACCGCGTCACCGTCTCACCCGACGGGCGCGGCGTGTTCGAGGGCAAGAGATTTACCGCCGTCACCGGCAAGCGCGCGTTCCGGATCGATCCGAAAACCTTTGCCGAGTTCAGCCGCCGCATGCGGGGCGTGCGTCCGGTAGGCGAAGTGCTTCTGACCGGCGGCGACCTTTGCAAGATGATGGCGACCGACATGGCGACGATCGACGTGCGCTGGACCGGTGGACATAGACCCGCGCATCTGGCGTATAATCTCGGGTGCGATCGCGAGCGTTACGGCTGGAAAGCGAACGTGCTGCAGAAGGCGATCACGGTGCTGCCGGTCGCGAAGTTCATCGGGCCGCGCGAGGGCTTTCACGGCCGCTGAACGGGCGTGCGGCAGCACTCGCTCGCCGGCCACGGGTCGATGCGACGAAACGATTAGAGTGTCGGGAACCGGCGGCGCTTCCGGACATTATGCGGTGCTTGGAACAGGATCGCCCGAAACACCGACGCGCGGCACGGCTTGCGCGGGAAGCCCGCAACTGCCTGAAGATCGCGCTCTGCGAGCGCGAGCAGGGCACCGCCGCGCAACTCATCGATGAGGCGCTGAAACTCGAACAGCGCGCCCAAGAACTGGCTGGTCGCGAGACCGCCTGATTTGAGAATGGTCGACGATACGACCGGGTGTTTGGTGGATCCGGGCGACCGGGCAAAACCGAGCCCGGTGAACCAGAGTTCGCCGGGCCAAGGGGGCGCCCCGAAAGACGCGAAGTCGCAAGCCAGCCGTTAGGGTCGTCCCGCCTTCGGCGGAACCGTCTTTCTCGCGTCCGCTGTCTCTCTCGTCCGATGTGGGGACAGGCTCGAGCGCGCGCGGCGCACTGGGGCTTTGCTTGAAACGACGAGCGGTAGCCCAACGTCGACGCGCTGCGCAGCGGTTACGCTTTTGGCGTTACCCAGACCGACACCGGAACCACGACCTTGCCCGGCGCGGGCTTGCCGATGTCGATGCGCTCGGCGGTGACGCGTTCGCCGCTTTCGAGAGTGAAACTCGCCCAGGGCTTGGGCATACGCCCGAAGGTGAATTTCTGGATGGGCTGGCCGGTGGCCGTGTTCATAATGGCAGCGATAATCGACATGCGCGCCGGATAGCGTTGCGCTTTCGTCCGCGCCAGAGCGGCCTCGTTCCAAAGTTTATGATCGGAGATCGTTGCCGTCGGCCACTTTTGACCATCTTGCTCGTTGCGTCCGGCGAGGAGAAAACAGATGCGTCTCAGGGAGATCATGGACACCGCAGTCGCCGCCGTCACCACGCCCGAACCGCGCAAGGGTTCCGAAAGTCCGCGGCTCGACGAGGCGGAATTCAAGAAGCGCTTCCGGTCGCCCTTTCAGGACAAGAATTATGACGCGCTCGGCTTCGAGCTCGACCGCATCGCCGATGCCGCCTGGGATGCCTATCTCAACGAGCGCAAGAGTCCGAAGACGGAGAGAGCGGGCGAGGGCTATGCCGATCCCGACTACGAGCTAGCGACCGACTGGATCGCGGCCAAAGCGGCGATCGATGCCGCGCAGATCCGCAACGCCGACCGCAGCCGGCCCCTGCGCGTCTTGCTCATCAACGGCTCGTCACGCTCCGAACACACCTGTCCCGGCGAAGTGTCGAAGTCGTGGCGGCTGATCCAGCTGGCCAAGGACATCCTCGAGGAGGACGGCAAGGCGACCACCGAATTGCTCGACCTCAGCCGGATCGCGTCGGAATACGGACGCAACATCCATCCGTGCAAAGGCTGTTTCTCGACGGCGGCGGCGCTCTGTCACTGGCCATGCTCCTGCTATCCCAACTATTCGCTCGGCCAGACACAGGACTGGATGAACGATATCTATCCGATGTGGGTCGAGGCCCATGCGGTGATGATCGTGACGCCGGTGAACTGGTACAGCCCAACATCGCCGCTGAAGCTCATGATGGACCGGCTGGTCTGCGCCGATGGCGGCAATCCCGATCCCTCGCTGACGCATGGCAAGGATGCCAAGGCCGCCAAGCGCGAAGAACTGAAGGGCTGGTCCTATCCCCGGCACCTGAAGGGACGGTTGTTCTCGGTCGTGGTACACGGCGATGTCGAGGGCGCGGAGAATGTCCGGCGGGCGCTTTGCGACTGGATGCGCTTCATGCACATGGAGTCCGCCGGGTCCGAGGCCGAGCTCGACCGCTATATCGGCTATTGGAAGCCCTATGCAACAAGTCACCAGGAACTCGACAAGGACGCGGCGATGCAGGAAGAAGTTCGCAACGCCGCCCGGACCTTGCGCGAAGCCCTGGTCGCGCAACGCGACGGCCGGATGCATCAGGCGGGTCAGGCACTGCACGAGCCGCGGCCGAAATAGGTCGTCGGCTCGGCAGCGGATACCAGGGGCGGGATAGCGAATGATGCGACAGGCCGGGACGACGATCGAGGTCCGCACGCCGGGCGCCGGACTGACCGAGGTCACGCAAGCCATCGTAGCGTGGGTCGCCGCGACCGGTATTGACGCGGGCCTGCTGACGATCTTCGTCCAGCACACATCGGCATCACTGCTGATTCAGGAAAATGCCGCACCCGCCGCACGCCGCGATCTCGAAAACTACTTCGCAGCAGTCGCACCCGAGAGCCGCGATTACGAACATGAGGACGAAGGGCCCGACGACATGCCCGCGCATCTGCGCGCGGCGCTCACCGACGTCAGCCTGTCGATCCCCGTGTCAAACGGACGACCGGCGCTCGGGACATGGCAGGGCGTCTACTTGTTCGAACATCGGCGAGCGGCGCATCGCCGGACGATCGCGCTCCATCTGATCGGCAAATAGGTCGAGACTTGCGCCGCTTCGAAACTGGCTTGATCCGAGGAACAATGTCCCGATGCATCCGCATGGCGCGTCGCCTCAAGTGCTTGCGCAGGACAGGTCGGTTCCGCATGATCCTGTCCGCTGCACCCCGCAGCGAGGAGAGACACGGACATGGTCAAGGCATTTGCGGTCGCAGCGATAATGGTACTCTCGTTCGGCGGTATGTCGCCGGCGCTGGCAGCGCCCTGCAAGGACGCCAAGGGCAAGTTCATGAAATGCCCGCCCAAGCCAACCAAGCCCGTTCGCTGCAAAGGCGCCGACGGCAAGTTCGCCAAGTGCGGGACGCCCGGCGCGAAACCGATGTAAGTAGAGCTCTTATGGCGCCAGGGTGACCGCGATCGGGCAGTGGTCCGAATAATGCGGTTCCCCCGGCGGGTAAGGCGTTTCGCGGAAATCGCGCAGCGACTGCCCGGCGCGCTTGTCGAGCACGATATGGTCGATGAAGTCGCCGTAGCGCGGATCGCAGGCGGGCGGTGTCCCGGCATCGGCAAGGTGGAGATCGGCATTCTCGGGATTGCCGTCGTCGATCTCGGTCCAGACCTGGTCGCCGGCGAGCGCGAGTCTCCGGTTCCAGTCGCCGAGCACCGCGAAGCGCACCGGACCCTTCGCGGCCGCATCGATCCAGGCTTCGAGCGGCGCGACCTGCGCGAGCAGGGTCGGACAGGGCGCGGCGGTTGTGCCCGAAAAACAGCCCGACTTCAGATGCACGCCGAGCAGCCGGATCGGCGTATGGCCGGCAGGCGTCAGCGTCACATCGACGCCCGAGCGCAATTGCGGGTTGCCGAGCATCAGGCTCGTCACATCGTCATGACGCTCGAACGCGATCTCTTTCCGGATCGCGAACCCGACCGCCTGCCGGATGAAGTGCTGGTCGGGATGCGCGCCGCCGCATAGGCCCGAGGCCGCGCCGGGACGGTTTTCCATCACGATCGTATAGCGCGCCGGGTCGAATACGCGCGCGGCCGCCGCCGGGGTCTCGGCTTCCTGGAAGGCGATCACATCGGCATCGAGGCTGTCGGCGATCCTGCGCATGGCCGCATAGTCTTGACCCGTGCGCGGCATGCAGCCGGTGCCGTCCTTCTCGGCGAGGAACTCGAGGTTCCAGCTGGCGAGCTTGAGCGGCCGGGCAGTTGTCTCGGCCGCTTCGGGCGCGGGCGCGACGCGCGGTTGGGTGACGCAGCCCGACAGTGTGAGCAGGACGGCGACGGGCAGCCCGATCATCGGGCGTCCGGTTTTCGAAAGAATCTGGGAGATCTTCATGCGCGTGCTTGTGCCGTGGCGCGGGACTGGCGGCAACGCCGGAAGTGTTACGCGCGGGTGACGGTCCGGTCCTGTCGGCGGGTGTCCGTGCAAAGGGCTCGTCAGTAAGCAGGCTTTCAGCGTCAGGCCCGGCCGATCCATTCGACATCGATGTGGTCGAAGCCGCGGCGAATACCTTCGACGGTGACGCGCAGGCCGATCAGGTCGCGGGCATCGGGATCGGTGTCGAGCGCATAGACGCCGCCATCGTCGACTTCGAGCACAAGGCCGCGCTTGGCGTCCATCAGCCGTCCGGTCAGCCGGTATCGTTCCCCCCGTGCCATGCGATCCGCTTTAGTGCACCGATCCTGTGGGAGTCACGCATTCGAGACTGCGGATGCGGTCGGCGACGCGCAGGAAGGTGTCCGCGCCCTCGTCCTCGCCCGCCGCGCGGAGCTGTGCGGCACGCTGGTCGGCGACGAGGCTCGCACGATCGCCGTGCTGCCTAATCAGCTGGTTGGCGCAGGCCCAGATCTCGCGATCCTCGATCATGCGCCTCGTCTAGCGCGCGTTACGCGAGGGCCAGCAATGGGACAATTCAGCGGGACCATGATTATGCGTGTCAGCGACACAAGGCTTTTGACCCTAATCGCTGAAACCGGATGCAAAATATCTGCTGTCCTACAGATAACCAGATAGGTACATGATTCGTCTCAGGGGGTGATCATGATCCAGTTCGATACCGGCGCGTTGTTCGCGCTTGCCGCACTCGTGACGAGCATCGCGACGCTCGTGTGGTCGATCCGGCGAAAGGCCGGTTAGGTCCGGTGGTGATCGATGCTCGGTCTGGCGGCCGCTTGCCCGCGCGGGCGTCGCTGTCAGGGTGACGGGTCAGCGGAATTGGCCACACTGGTGACAGATGGCGGCGCGATCGGAAGCTCGGGTTGCAGCGCGCTGGTCCGGGATGCCGACGCATTGGCATCACCGGACTGCGATGCGCCGGAGCCGTCGTCCATCTCTTCGAAATTGGACATGGTCACACCGACGAGCCGGATCGGTTTTTCGGGTGGCAGCACGGTGACGGCGAGCGTGCGTACGAGATCGTGCAGTATCGCGCGGCTGTGGATCGGGCCCGCCATGCTACGCGCCCGGGTGATCTGCTGGAAATCGGCGAACTTGATCTTGATCGTCGCCGTCCGCCCGAACCTCTGCTTGTCGGCGCACCATGCCCAGACATCGTCGGCCATCCGCAGCATCTCGGCCGTGATCGCGGGCGCGTCGGTCAGGTCCTCGCCGAACGTCGTCTCGGACCCCGAGGATTTGCGGATACGGTTCGGATTGACCGGACGGTCGTCGATGCCGCGGGCGATGTCGTGATACCAGTCGGCCGAGCTGCCGAAATGCCGCCGCAGCATGTCGATCGGCTGCGCGCGCAGGTCGGCACCGGTCAAAATGCCGAGCCGCTCCATCTTCGCCGCCGTCACCGGGCCGACGCCGTGGAAGCGCTTCACCGGCAGCGTCTCGACCCAGGCCGCGCCCATTTCGGGCGTCACAGCGAACTGGCCATTCGGCTTGTTCTGGTCGCTCGCGAGCTTGGCCAGAAACTTGTTGTAGGAGACCCCGGCGGACGCGGTGAGACCGGTCTCTTCGAGGATCCGCTTCCGGATGGCCTTGGCCGTCTTCCAAGCGCTCCCGAGACCCTGCCGGTCTTCGGTCACGTCGAGATAGGCCTCGTCGAGCGAGAGCGGCTGGATGAGGTCGGTGAATTCGAGAAAGACCGCATGGATCTGCGCCGAGACCGCGCGGTAGATGTCGAACCGCGGCGGCACGAAAATCAGGTCGGGGCAGCGCCGGAGCGCGGTGACCGAGGGCAGGGCGCTGCGCACGCCGAACGTCCGCGCTTCATAGCTTGCGGCCGCCACCACACCGCGCCGTTCGCCATGACCGACCGCGACCGGCTTTCCGCGCAGCGACGGATTGTCGCGCTGCTCCACGCTCGCGAAGAACGCGTCCATATCGACATGGATGATCTTGCGGACGGCGGTCATTGCGCGATCGTCGTACAGCGGGAACGATAGAAGAACAAACGGTCTTGGCGTCGGCTGTCACTGTGCCATCTAGCCCGACCCATATTCAGTGAGAGACGCGCGGATCGGCAAGCGGCACGGCGTCAGTGCTTGGCCGTTTTTCCGCCCTTCTTGCCGAGTTCGGCCTGTGCGGCCGACGACTTGCGCGGGTTCTTCTCACCGTCTTTGGCAGCCTTCGCGTTGGCGCGCTTGGCGGCAGCGCTGCCATGGCCTTTCTCTTCGGTCATTCGTCCTGCTCCTAGTCGTCGTGCGATGC
Source organism: Pseudomonadota bacterium (assembly GCA_040388515.1). Taxonomy (GTDB): domain Bacteria; phylum Pseudomonadota; class Alphaproteobacteria; order Sphingomonadales; family Sphingomonadaceae; genus Sphingomonas_O. The sequence continues at coordinate 47,782 of JAZKBQ010000023.1, forward strand.
TTGGCCCTTGCGTCGGCCGCGGGGCCGGGCCTGGCCCGTCGTCATCGGATCAGGCTTGGCGGGCGGTGTCCAGCCCTTCGGCGCCGAGACGCGCTGCTGGCTGGTGCCGAGCCCCATTTTGCCCGGCGCCTGCCGCGTGAGTCCGGTGGGATCGAAATTCATATCGACCGGAGTGCCGCCGGCTGACCGGATCAGGCTGATCCGGTCGCGCAAGCGGGCTGCCTCTTCATAATCCGCCCGCGCGGCGGCAGCCTCCATGCGGGTGTAAAGGTCGGCAACCGTTTCGGTCATGGATGACGGACTGCGATCATCGATCAGGCGTTGCTCTTGCCGCCCGAAGCAGGCGTGTCCGCAAAAGTCTTGCTGCCGGCTTTGGTCACGCCGTTGTCCTTCGCCGAACCATTGGATGTAGGCTTCGGATTTTTCGGAGCAGGCGACGCGGCGTCAGGTGTCGTTGAGGACGATCCGAAGCGCACGAGCAGTGCGGCGAGCGTTGCGCCGATCGCTGCGCCCAGACCGATCGATGCGGCAGGATGTGCCGCCGCCTTGCGTTGCAGTCCGCTCACAAGTTCGGCCGCATCATAATCGCCCGACTGCGTGCCGAAGCTGCGCAGTTTCTTCGTCGTCGCGGTCGCGAGATCGCGCACGCCATCGGGAACCGGCAGCGATTCTGAGGCGACCAGACGCTCGATCGTATCGGCGGCATCCACGATGGCGGTCGACCATGTGGCGATCTTGGCATCGGCCGCATCGAGCGCGAACTGCGGCATCAGCGTGCGAGGTGTCGACACGCCAGCTGTGCTCCCGGTGCTGCGGGCGGACGAAGCGGTGTCGAAGGTGTCGATCTGGGCCATGAAACTCTCCGATTGGTCAGGGATATGCTGGCGGCCGCGTCGGACGATCTGGCCGGGTCCTGATTCAATCCCTTGCGGTCGAGGGAGTTCCGTGCGGTGACGAGGCGGCTGGCAATTAAGCCGGCTAGCCGGCAAGCGTTTCGAGCAGGGTCTCGACGCGTGCGAGCCGGGTCGTGTCATCCGTCGCTTCCGCGAGTAGCAAACGGCCGTTTTTTTCGACAAGTCCGACAGCGGTTGCGTCGGCGGCAAATTCCTTGCGCGGTGTCAGGGCGATGGCGGCAGGACCCGCATCGATCCGGCCAATCTCGAGCGCGCGGGCGGCGACACGAATGCGGGCATGGGCGATCAGCGTTTCGGTTTCGGGCGGAGGCGTGCCGAACCGGTCGGTGAGCTCATCCTCGAACGCGTCGAGGTCGGCATCGCTCGAAAGTCGCGCGAGCCGCACGTAGAGCGAAAGGCGGACGTCGACTTCGGGCACCCAGTTTTCGGGAATGCTGCCCGTCGCGCCGATGTGGAGCTCGGGCGTCCACCGCTCGACCATCTCGCCGCGTGCCGCCCGGACGGCCTCTCCGAGGAGATGCTGGTAAAGGTCGGTGCCGATCAGCCGCGTGTGGCCGGCTTGCGTGTCGCCGAGAAGATCGCCGCTACCACGCATGTCGAGATCCTGCGCGCTGATGTCGAAACCGGCACCGAGCCGGTCGAAGGCGGCGAGCGTCCGCAGGCGCTTCAATGTCCGCTCCGCAATCTTGTCTTCGCTATCGGTCAGCAGGATGACCTGGCCGCGCCGGTTGCCGCGACCCACCCGTCCACGAAGCTGATGGAGTTGCGCCAGTCCGAACCGATCGGCGCGCCAGACGATCATCGTATTGGCGCGCGGCACGTCGAGGCCGGCTTCGATGATGTTTGTCGCGAGCAAGATATCGCCGTCGCCATCGGCAAATCCGACCATCGCGGCATCGATGTTGGCCGCTGGCAGCTTTCCATGGGCCTCGACGGTCTTCAGCTCGGGGACGATCCGGCGCAGCATCTCGGCAAGCTTTGCCATGTCCTCGATCCGCGGCACGACGACGAAACTCTGGCCGCCGCGGCCTTTCTCGCGGAGAAGCGCGGTCCGCAGGCGTCCGTCGTCCTGCGTGTCGAGGCTTGTGCGGATCGGCTGGCGACGGGCAGGTGGCGTCGTGATCAGCGAGATCGTCTGCAGGCCGACGAGCGCCATTTGCAGGGTGCGGGGGATGGGCGTGGCGCTCAGCGTCAGCAGATGCGTCTCGCCCGCACCCCGCAGCTTGGCCTTGTCGGCAGCACCGAACCTTTGCTCCTCGTCGATCACGACGAGCGAGAGATCCTTATAGGCAACGCCTTTGGCCATCACCGCGCCGGTCCCGATCACGATGCCGATCGATCCATCGACGAGCCCGGCCTTCACCATTTTCTTTTCGGCGGCGCTCGACAGGCGCGACAGGCCGGCGACCTGGATGCCGGTTCCCTCGAAGCGCTTCCGAAAACTCTCGAGGTGCTGGCGAACCAGCACCGTCGTGGGCGCAGCGACCACGACCTGTCGGCCGGAAAGGGCGACGAGCGCCGCAGCACGGAGCGCGACTTCGGTTTTGCCATAACCGACATCGCCGACGACGAGACGGTCCATGGGCTTGCCGCTCGCCAGGTCGTCGCGGACGGCAGCGATCGCGCGGGACTGATCCGCGGTCTCGTTGAACGCAAAGCCATTGGCGAAGCGCTCATAGGCTGCAGCGACGGGCGCGATGACGGTTGCCGTCAGCGCCGCGCGTTCGGCGGCCAGCATGGCCAGGCCTTGCGCACTTTCGGTAATTGCGGCCGCGATCGTCGCTCGCCGCTTCTCCCAGGATCCGCCATCGAGACTGTCGAGGGCGACCGCATCGGCATCGGCACCATAGCGCCATAACCGATCCGCATCGTCGATCGCGACGAGGCGGCGTGCGCCCTTGGCGAATTCGAGCGCGATCATTTCGCCGCCATCGGCGCTGCTGTCAGGCGCTTGAAGTTCGGACGCTCGGCTGTCTCCGGGGTTCAACAGGGGCACGGGCTCGAGACCGATCACCTTGGCGACGCCATGGTCTTCATGAATTACCACATCGCCGCAGCGGATATCGGCACTGGTCGTAGTCCAGGCGGGCGCCATGCCGAGCGGAGCGTCATCGCGCAGAGCCCGGCTGCCGAGGATGTCGGCGGCAGCGACCACTATCCGCCGATCATCGACGAACCCGGCGTCGCACGGCAGATCGAGCGTTCCTGCCTTCAACGATTTGGAAGACGGCTTTTTTCTATTCGACGGTCGCGCGGTCGCCCCGGTCTTGGCGGGTCGCTCCGCTGCGCCTTTCGATGACGTGGGTGCCGGTTGCGCGTCGAGGGCGGCGATCTCGTCGGCGTCATCGAATTCGGCAAGCTCGAGTGCCAGCTTCCTGGCGACCTTGGCGCGCAGGAAGCGTAGGTCGCGACGGTGGCCGACGAGGAGGAACGTGCGGCCTTCGTCGTGCAACGGCGTCACGAACCTGGCGAGCGCGGCGAGCGGCGAGCGCGTCTCGGCAAAGCGCGGGACGGGCGTCACGTCGTCGTCGACGTCGGTCACTGTCCAGCCGCCGATCGCGTACGACCAGGCATCGTCGTCAATCGCGTCGAGCGGCCGATTTGCCCGTTTCGCGCTGTCGCTGGCGAGGGCGATAAAGCGCTGTCGGCGGCGCTCGGCCTTGGGTGTGAGCAGCATCTGGCCATGGGCGAGATGTGTCACGATCGGGACCGCATCGCCGACCTCGGGTTCGCTGGCACGGCCGATCTCGAGCGTCGCGATGTCGTCCGTCGTCCGCTGGGTGACCGGGTCGAAGGCGCGGATGGTCGCGATGGCCCCGTCCACGATTTCGATCCGCGCGGGCGCACCGGCGTCGGCCGGGAAAATGTCGATCACGTCGCCCCGGAGTGCGACCTCGCCAGGCTCGTCGACCCGGTCGTCATCGACATAGCCGAGATCCGCGATGGTGGCGGCAAAGGCGGCCATGTCGAGCTCTTCGCCCGCTGCGAGCCGGGGCGGAGCGCTGTCGAACGATGAAGGTGGCGGATAGCGCCGCGCCGCGGCTTCGCCGCTGAGGATGAGCGCGAGCGGAAGGCGGTCGTTTGTTTGTTGCGCCTGGCGCAGCGAACGCAGCGCCGCGACGCGCAGACCGCTATTCGCCGGAGAGGCCGGTGCGGTGTCGCCGGGGAGCGCGTCGCTCGACGGCAAGAAGATGACCGGCGCGTCGGGCACAAGGGCGCGCACCATGGCCGCGAGGCTTTCGGCCTGCTGCTCGTCATCGGTCAGGCAGACGATGTCGCAACCCGTCAGGCGTTCGGCAATGCGAAAGGCGATCTGGGTAAGGATCACTGGCTTGCCGTCGTTGCGCGAGGCGTCGGTCCTGACAATCCCTGTGGCGGCGGGGTGGCAGGCCAGTCGCCGTCGTCGAGCACCGGCAGTGCATCGAAATCCGGCGGGTCGAGCAACAGGGTCAACCGGGCGCAATCAATTTTTACGGCCTCGCGCGGCACCGCCCGCAATTCTTCTGAAATGCCCCCCGGCACTTTTCGACCGACCACGATATAGCTCACCGTTGCGGTCGCGCATTCGACGAGCGCCTCGACCGCTTTGCCGGCGGACTCGCCATTTTCGTAATGGACGACGATCCCCGCGATACTTGTCGCCGCGAGCAGGTCGGGCGTCGACGATTTCCGGCTCTTCTGCTCCGCCGACTTGCCACCGTCCTCATAGCCGCGCTGACGGCCGAGCCAGCGCCAGATGCCGACGAGATTGACCAGGGTCAAAAAGGCATTGGTCGCAAGCAGGTTCGTCTGGCCCGACGACAGGCCGATCGTCGACCAGGCGAGCGAGCCGAGCGTGAAGACGACAAAGCCCCAGCCGGTCACCCGCGCGCCGAGGTTGGCGGCGGTCATCATTGCGGCGATCATCGTGGCGGCGGGCGCGATCCATCCGGCGATGTCGGCGAGGCCATTCATGTCGGTCACCGGACGATCCTCGCGCAACGCGCGACGTCGACCATGGTGCGGCTGTCAGCGGGGCGCACACCCACGATAGGGGGAGGCTCATGCTGGCACGTGGCGCGTGGCGTCGGTGCCGACCGCGTCCGCGCGTCGGCTCGGTCGCCGTGACCGTCGGTCAGCGCCGGTTGCCGCGAAACGTGTTGAGGATCGCGATCCCGGCAATGCCGGCGAGCGCCGCGCTCGCCCAGGGCTTGGCCTTGGCAAAGCTTTTCACCTTGTCGCCGAGGGGTGCATCGCCCGAGAAATGTTCGCGGAACGCGTCGCTGAGGCTCGTCTTGCTGTTGCTCTTGGGCGGCTCGGTGCTGGCGGTCGTGTTGGCGCTGTCGGTGGCATCGGCCATGATCGTCTCCTGGAAAAATGCGCGGTTACGAACGGCTTCCACGCTTCGGCCTCCCAACCCCCGCCGGTGCCGGAAAGTTGCAGACGATCGTGCGGAATCGCGGGCGGTCCACGTCGGCGGGCGCAAAGTTTAATTGGGGGCGTCTGCGCGAAAGCGGAACAGGCACGCGCGCGCTTCGTACTCACGCCCATGAAGCAACCGACGACACCGATGTTCCCCTGGACCCATGACTCCCAGGCTCGCAGCGAAGCCGCCATGGCCGTCCACGTGACCGATCCCGCATTCCCGTGCGTAGGTGCCAAGGCCGCGCTCGCGAAAGGCACGTTGGCGGTTCTTGCCTGCAAGTCGATCACCAGCGCCTGGGACGATGTGCGCATCCATGATGCGCTGGCGCGGTTTGCCGCGGACTATCGGGCCGACCCGGGCTTGTTCCGCAGTCTTGCCGTGACCTTCGACGGGCCGGGCAATCTGTCGGAAGACAAGTTCGAGGCGGCGCTGTGGAAGCGGCTCCAGTCGCTCTCCGACAAGGACGTCTGGCGCGGGCACGACTATGACGACAGCGTCAGCAGCGATCCGTCGAATCCGCATTTCTCGCTCAGTTTCGGCGGCGAAGCGTTTTTTGTCGTCGGGCTCCATCCCAATGCGAGCCGTCCGGCACGGCGCTTCGAACAACCGGCGCTGGTGTTCAACCTCCACGATCAATTCGAGATGCTCCGCGCCGAAGGCCGTTACGAGACGATGCGTGAAAAGATCCTGGTGCGCGACGAGGCGCTCGCCGGCAGCCGCAATCCGATGCTCGCGCGACACGGCGACAGCAGCGAGGCCCGCCAGTACAGCGGCCGCGCCGTCGGCACAGAATGGGCATGCCCCTTCGCCTATCGTGGCCAAAGCGATGGCGGCAGTGCGGCATGAGCCACGGCGGAGCGGCCGCTGACGAGCGCGTGACCGAAATCTCGCCGCGCAGCGGAACCGCGTTCCGTATGGCGGCGGGCGACGTGCTGACCGTCATCGATCCGAACGGCGTGCAGGTCGCCGACCTGCTCGCCTTCAATGCCGGTGACATCGACGAGGTCATTTCGTCCGGACGCTCGCTCGACTATGCCGAGACGATCCGGCTCACCACCGGCGACAATCTCTACTCGAACCGGTCGCGCGTGATGCTCGAGATCATCGACGATGACGTCGGCGTCCATGACTTCCTGTTGACGCCATGCTCGGTCGATACGTTCCGGCATTTCTACCCGGACGAGCCGGTGCACCGCGGATGCTTCGGCAATCTCGCCGCGGTGCTCGAACCCTATGGCATCACGCCCGACCGCATCCCGGTCGCTTTCAACTGCTTCATGAACGTCGCC
>JAZKBQ010000023.1:54399-67781 GCA_040388515.1 Pseudomonadota bacterium
CGGGCAAGCTTGCCGTGCTCCCGCCGGTCAGCAAGGCGGGTGACCGGGTCGTGTTCCGCGCGGCGATGGATCTGGTGATCGGGCTCACGGCCTGTTCGGCGCACGCGTCGAACGGCGGCAGCTTCAAGCCGATCCACTACAGGGTCAATAGTGGGCGGGAATGATGTGGGCCGCGTGGAGTCCGCGCTGACAATGCTCGTGATCAAAGTTGTGGGCGGACAAGCGCGGCGCAGGGGTCGCCGATCACATGGCGGCGGGCGAGGGGTAAAAGTGCCTCTCGGATTTAGCCGGTGACAACCAGCTTCACGAGCATGCCGGGCCGCAGAGCTGTCGACGATGTCAGCCCGTTGAGCGTGAGGAACCGGTCCGTCTGGAAATCCGGATACGCCATTCTGCGCGACACGGATTCGATCGTGTCGCCAGCACGCACCGTGTAAATGAGAATGCGTTTGCCACGCACCGCATCGGCTTCCGGTGCCGTCATCGACGTGAAACTCGCGAGCATCGTATCGAACACCCGTGTGCCGTCGCCGGCCGGTGTCACCATCGTCCAGACATAGGTTGCCGACGGAAAGGCGATGGCGACGACCGTCGCGTCGACGCGCTGGTTGTTTGCGGCCGCAGCGACCGTGGCCGTCGCGGCACGGCGTCCGCCGACCGTAATCTCGCGGATCTGCTCCGATGCGATCTGGCCGCCGAGCGCCTCGAACCGCCGCGCCACCGCCTGCACGGGACTCTGGTCCTGGGCCGCCGCCATCAGCTGGGCCTGTCCGTTCGCGCCCTGCACCGTCACGGCCTGCGCGCCGTTGACGATCGTATAGCCCGTCGGCGCCGTGAACTTGATCCGCATGGCCGGCTGGCGGAAATTCTGGCCGTCGATCACGCCTTGCGCGGGATCGTCGCCGTAACGCAGACCGTCGAGCATCTTCAGGAACATGGTGTCCTGCGGCGGCGCATCCGTGCCGCGACCCGACTGCTGCGCGAGGGTGCGCGCCTGGGCGACCCGCGCGGCGCTGGTGGGATGGGTGCTCAGCCAGGTCGGAACCGTCGTGCCGCCGCGTCCTGCCGCCCGCGTCTCGAGGTCGGTGCTTGCGCCGAGCTTCGCAAGGATGAGCGGGGCAGCGCCGGGATTATAGCCTGCACCCGCGACATAGCGGACACCCAGCGTATCGGCCTGATATTCCTGATCCCGCCCGAATTTCAGCGTGTAGAGCTGCGAGGCCTGCCGCGCGCCCGAGCCGATGATCTGGCCGAGCCCGGAATCGCCGGCGACCGCGCCGATGACTCCGGCCAATAGACCGCCGACTGCCGATGTGCGTTGTCGGCCTGCCGCGTGGCGCGCCGCGACATGTCCGATCTCATGTCCCATGACGAACGCCAGCTCGTCCTCGCTGTTCATGAGCGCGAGCAGCTGCCGCGTCACATAGACATAGCCGCCCGGGATCGCGAAAGCGTTCTCGACCGGGGAGTTGAGCAGCTGGACCGTGAAATCGCTCTGCGAAGCCGACAGGCCCGATTGCAATGCGACCCGCTTGCCGACGCGCTCGACATAGGCCGCCTGGGGCCCGTCATACCGCCCGCCGAATTCCGCCAGGAGCTGGGGATTGGCTTGTGCGCCCTGTGCGCGATCGGACCGCGAGATGCTCTGGACGGTCTGAGCGTGCGTGATGGCGGGCGACAGCACCAATGCGGTTGCGGCGAACCAATGAAAACGCATCCTGGTTCCTGTCATAGATCTTGTCGTTCCCGTCACGATGTCTCTCGCGGTCTGTCCAAAGGGGCTTGTCGCCCCGCAACTGACGTTCACAACTTTCGGGTTCGCCGCAAGATCCACGGCCGTTCTCGGGAAAAGGCTGGGCCGATCGGCGTCTCCGACGCGCTTCGGTTTTCGTGCCGATTCCGACGGAACAGTCGTGCGCGCGAACGGTTCAGACCGCTCAACCGGAGCGATGCGATGACCGACCACACAAACGCGAAAGTCCTGATCCTGGCAACCGACGGGTTCGAGCAATCCGAACTGTTCGACCCGAGACAGGCCCTGCTCGACGCCGGCGCGGAGGTGGTGATCGCATCGATCGCGCTCGATGCGATCCAGGGTATGAAGCACGACCAGAAGGGCGACACGATCAAGCCGGACATGGTGCTGGGCGACGTGCAGCCCGAGCGATACGACATGCTGGTCCTGCCCGGCGGCGTCGCCAATCCCGACACGCTTCGCATGCAGCCCGATGCCGTCAACATCGTGAAGGCTTTCTTCTCCGCCGAAAAGCCGGTCGCGGCGATCTGCCACGGGCCCTGGCTGCTCGCCGAGGCCGATGTCCTTGAGGGCCGCACGGTCACGTCCTGGCCTTCGATCCGGACCGACCTCCGCAACGCGGGCGCCGAGGTCGAGGATAAGGACGTGGTGATCGACGGCAATCTGATCACCAGCCGCAAGCCGGACGATATCCCGGCCTTCAATCGCGCCATCGTCGAAGCGCTGGGAGAGTTGGTTCGCTGATGCCGGGCTGAGGCCGACCTTGGCCGCAGGCTTTTCCGACTCGGACGTTCACGGCGAAGCGCGGCGGTGCGCGCGCGTTTGGGCTAGAGAATGCCTTCGATCAAGCCGAGCGACTGTGCTTCCTGCGCTTCGAGATACCAGTTCGAGGGTGCTTTCTTGAGCACGTCGTCCATCGTGACGCGCGAGCCGACGATGAGGTTGGCGAAGCCTTCGTTCTGGATCTCGATCGAACTCTCGATTTCATGGAGCGTGGCCTTTACGCCCGCGATGCAGGTCGTGAGCGGTCCGCTGATCTCGAGCGTCTTGGTAAGCTTGCGCTCATGGATCATCAGCCGCGTGCCGCGGGTCAGATAGCGGTTCTCGCGGGCGAAGAAGCTCATGAACGTGGTTCCGGCAGAATAGATCGCGGCCTTGCCGAGGAAGACGAAGCGCCGCTGCGGATCGACTTCGGTGTGGTAGCGGATGTCTTCGCCCATCATGCGTGCGACTTCGGGATCGCCGCCGAGCGTCGACAGCTCGACGACGATCAGGCCATCGGGCTGGGCGTTGGTCAGCTGCGCGCGGAAGTTCTCGTACATGAAATAGTCGACCGTGCCGGAGAGCCGCACAGCGGGGTTGCGGAAGCGTTCGGCGGTCAGGAACTCGACCTGGCCGGCGGGTGCGATCGGGTTCGACAAGGCGTCGGCATGCGTGGGATCGGCCGGCTGCAAGGGCTGGATAGAACTGTCGGTTTCGCTCGGAAGCGTCGTTGCATTGAGGGTCATTGTCGGTCGCCGGTAGGAAAGGGGATGTCCGGCAAAGCGCATCGTCGCGGCAAGTGTTCCGTGCCGCCGGGATTAAACCAGTAGGATGAGCCCGGCAAACTGAATCACTCAGTCCTCCGCGTTACCTACAGCGCCGGTGGACCTACGGACTGTGTCGGCCGTTCCCCGTTCCGTACACTCTTGCCGCGCCCTGCGGCAGCGAGCAGCATGGCGGGATCGCGAGACGCGCGACGGGAGAACGACCGATGGCCGAATTGCTCAACGTCAATCTGGCGAGCGCGCGCGACCTCGACGCGATCGAAGGGCTGGCACGGTTACGAGATCGCGCGCTATCGCGAGGAGCGGGGGCGCTTCGACGATCTGCGCCAGCTCGACGAAGTGCCGGGCCTATCCGGCAAGGTCAGCGACGCGGTGAAAGCGCGGCTGAAGATATGACGAAGGGCGGGGACATGTCTGTCGGTCCGGTCGTCGCCGATGTGCCGCTCGTCGCGCTAGTGGTGTCGAGCGGTGTGACGGACTGACCCGATCATGGCGCGCAAGCTCAAGGTTTATCGCACCGCCATCGGATTCCACGATGCCTATGTCGCCGCGGCGAGCCAGAAAGCTGCCCTCGAAGCCTGGGGCAGCGACGCCAATCTGTTCGGTCTCGGCATGGCGGAGCTGGTCACCGACGAGACGCTGAGCAAGGCGCCCCTCGAAACCCCGGGCAAAGTCGTCAAGGTCACGCGCGGCAGCGCGGAAGACCACTACGCGGCGCTGCCGAAGGATGCGCCAGCGAAACCTCGCGGCCGACCGACGAGCCGAAACCTGCGCACGACATCGGACGGCGACGAACACGATAACGCGCGTGCCCGAAGCGTGGGCAAGAAGCGGTCGAGCGACGCCAAAGCGCATGGGGATCGCGAGACCGATAAATCTCCGGTTCCGGCATCACTCCCGCAAGCGCGCAAGCCCGCCAAACCGAAACCGCGACCGTCTCGGGAGAAGCTCGATACGGCCGAACGGGCGCTGGAGAAGGCAATCGTCGATAACCGCGCAGCCGTAGAGGTCATCCGCGCTCGCGCGCGTGAACTTGAACGCGAACGCCGCGCGCTGGAAGCGCGAAACGCCAACGCCGAAACAAGGCTCGAGGCAGCGGTGGCAAAGGCGGAAACGGCCTATGAGCTGGCGCTCGATACATGGCGCAGAAGCGAACTGTCCGAATAAGTTTCAGATGGCGCGCGCGACTAGCTCGTCGCGCGCAATCTGAACGTGTAGCCGATCATCAACAACCGTCCGGGTGCCGCCGTCCGTATCGTCGTGCACAAGGATCTTGTGCTCCTACCCTGGGGTGACCGATGATGCCCGATCGCACGCCGGTCCGCATGGTGATCCTATCGCGCGAGCTGCACGGCCGGCTGGGCGATCATGCCGATGCCTATGCCGAGGCCTATGGCAAAGCCGAGCCGCTGATGAAACTCGTGCCCGCGACGCGCGCCGCATTTCTCGACAGCGATCGGAGCTTCGTGCGCCGGGGCAGCAAGTAAAGCTTCTTGTGAATGCCGGACTTTACTTGCGGGCGCATTGAATTGATCCAAATCAAGCGCTTGGGAAATTCTGTGAGAATGATCCGCAACAGGGACGATTAACCCTCTTGCGCGTTGTGGGGGCAAGGCAGGGATCTGCCTTGGTTCTCCAGCACAAAGGCTCGTTCCCATGGCAGACAAGGCACCTGACGCGATCGCACTCTTGAAGGCCGACCACCGCGCCGTCGCGGAGATGTTCGAGAAGTTCGAGAACACCAATTCGGACGCCAAGCAGAAGAAGCTCACGACCGAAATCTGCACCGCGCTCATCATTCACACCATGATCGAGGAAGAGATCTTCTATCCCGCCTTGAAGGGAAAGATCGAGAGCGACCTCCTCGACGAATCCTATGTCGAACATGACGGCGCGAAGATGCTGATCGGCCAGATCATGGCGGGCAATCCCGGCGAGGACTTTTTCGAGGCCAAGGTCACGGTGCTGTCCGAGGAAATCGAGCATCACGTCCATGAAGAGGAAATGCCGAAGGAAGGCATGTTCGCGCAGGCGCGTGCCAGCGACGTCGACCTCGATGCGCTCGGCGCCGCCATGGCCGCACGCCAGGCCGAACTGAAGGCCGAGTTTGCCGCGAACGGTCTGCCGACGCCCACCGCACGTACCTTGACTCCGGTCGAGCTCGAACTCGGCGAACCCGTCGCCTGATCGCAGTGAAGTTATGTGACGGTCGTTCCGGTGGGGCGGCCGTCGTCGTGTTTTGAACAATGAGGGGAGCCGTCATGGCCAAGTCACCGAAGAAGAGCAGCGCCACCGGCGGCGAAACCCATCAGACCGCCGATGCGGCGGGATCGCCACCGACCGCGGTGCTCACCACCAATCACGGCGTGCCCGTGTCCGACAACCAGAACAGCCTGAAGAGCGGATCGCGCGGGCCGACGCTGCTCGAGGACTTCGTGCTGCGCGAAAAGATCTTCCACTTCGATCACGAGCGAATTCCCGAGCGGATCGTCCATGCGCGCGGCTCGGGTGCGCATGGCGTGTTCGAAGCGACCGACGATATCTCGGATCTCTCCAAGGCCGCCGTCTTCGCCAAGGGCGAGAAGACCGAAGTCTTCGTGCGCTTCTCGACCGTCGCTGGCGGTGCCGGATCGGTCGACACGCCGCGCGACGTGCGCGGTTTCGCGGTCAAATTCTACACGCGCGAAGGCAATTGGGATCTCGTCGGCAACAACATCCCGGTCTTCTTCATCCAGGACGCACTCAAATTCCCCGACCTCGTCCATGCCGTTAAGATGGAAGCCGATCGCGGCTATCCGCAGGCCGGCAGCGCCCACGACACGTTCTGGGATTGGGCATCGCTGATGCCCGAGACCACGCACATGCTGATGTGGGCGATGTCCGACCGGACGTTGCCGCGCTCGCTCCGGACGATGGAAGGCTTTGGCGTTCACACGTTCAAGCTGGTGAACGCGAGCGGCAAGGCGAGCTTCGTCAAATTCCACTGGAAGCCTCGGCTGGGTCTCCAGTCGACGATCTGGGACGAGGCGCTCAAGCTCCAGGCGGCCGACAACGACTATCACCGTCGCGACCTGTTCGAGGCGATCGACACCGGCAACTACCCGCAATGGGACTTGGGCATCCAGGTGTTCGACGAGGATTTCGCGAACGCCCAGCCCTATGACGTGCTCGACGCGACCAAGCTTATCCCCGAGGAGGATGTGCCAGTTCGGCTGATCGGCACGCTGACGCTCAACCGCAACGTCGACAATTTCTTCGCCGAGACCGAGCAGGTCGCGTTCCTTCCGACCAACGTGCCGCCGGGGATCGATTTCTCGAACGACCCGCTGCTGCAGGGCCGGCTGTTCTCCTATCTCGACACGCAGAACTCGCGGCTGGGGACGACCAACTTCCACCAGATCCCGATCAACGCGCCGCGCTGTCCGTTCGGCAATTTCCAGCGCGACGGGAAGATGCAGACGATGGTGCCCAAGGGGCGCGCCAATTACGAGCCCAACAGCCTTGCCGCGCATGGTGAGGAGGGCGGTCCGCGCGAAAGTCCGGCGACCGGCTTTGTGACCGCCAATGCCGCGACCGGGCCCGACGAGAGCGGCGACAAGCTGCGTGTCCGCTCCGAAACCTTCGCCGACCACTATAGCCAGGCGCGCCTGTTCTACCGTTCGCAAACCGAGAACGAACAGGCGCACATCGCCTCGTCGTTCGTCTTCGAACTGTCGAAGGTGGGACTGCTCGACCAGGTCCCCGGCCGCATGGTCGCCAACTTGCGCAACGTCGACGAGGATCTCGCCAAGCGCGTCGCCGACGGTCTCGGCATCCCGCTGCCGAAGAAAGCGGCTGCGGCGAAAGAGCCGGTCGACATGACGCCGTCCGACGCGCTCTCGATCCACAAGAACATGAAGGCGACGCTCGAAGGCCGTGCGGTCGGGATTCTCATCGCCGACGGAACCGATGCCGCCGAACTAGCCTCGCTGGTTGCCGCGGTGAAGAAAGCCAACGGCAAAGCGGTGATCGTTGCACCCAAGGTCGGCGGCGCCAAACTGTCCGACGGCACGCAGCACAACGCCGATGGCCAGCTCGCGGGCTCGCCGAGCCAGATCTTCGATGCCGTCGCGATCGTCCTGTCCGAAGCCGGGTGCGCCGCGCTCATGAGCGAAAGCGCCGCCGTCGAGTTCATCATGAACGCGTTCGGGCACCTGAAGGCGATTGGCGCCAGTGCAGCTGCCAAGCCCCTGCTCGACAAGGCTGGTGTCGTCCCAGACGACGGCGTCACCGCGCTGGACGGCGCGTTCGTGAAAGCTGCGAGCCAGCGTTTCTACGCGCGCGAGCCGTCGCTGCGCACCCTGGCCTGAGGCGAACCCGGACCGACGACGCCCGGTCGCGCGGTGGCGCGGCCGGGCGTTGTGTTTCGGTCCGATTTTTCGACGGCGAGATGACGGCTATGATCGGCGTACGCGATGCGGTCGGGCGCATTTCCCTGTCGCTGCCAAGCAAGCGTTCATGTCAGTCATCATGCCGGGTGCGTGCGTTCCTGCGCAATCAGGTAGGTGTAGGCGGAATTGAATCCGCGAGCGGCGCGCCATATTCGTGCCCGGACACCGTCATGGGCGGAGCCGGTGTCATGGGCGGCGACGCCGCTCGCGAAAGGCTTACATGTCTTTCAGCATCATGATGTGATGCTCGACGACGGGTACGATCTTCGCCGCCGTCATCTTGAGCGCCGGCGCGGTACCGCCCATCGCATAGGCCTTCTGAACGCTGAGCGCCTGGCCATGGGCCGCACGCTGCTGCGCGACGTAGGCGGCATCGCGCGCCGCGCCATTTTCCGCACGCAGCTGCGCGATCATCTCGGCCTGTGCCGGGGTGAGCTTGGGCGGCGCGACCTTGACCTTCGACTTCATCGCCGCGGCCTTCACTTCGGCCGTGCTCTTGCCATGGTCGTTGAGCATCATCGTCGCGAAGGACTTCACCTTCGGATTGGCGGTCGTCTCGAGCACGAGCTGTGCCGACTGGCGCTCATAGAGATCGCTGGCGCCGGCGGTCATGACATATTCGGACGGCGTCATGGCCTGGGCGGTGGCGGGACCGGCCGCGAGCGCGGCGAGCGAAGCGGCGGCGACGAGAAATACAGTCTTCATGATAGTGCCTTTCAAACGGGGAGGGGTGTCGATCAGCGGCCGAACGCGGCGCGAAGTCGCATGATCGCATAGGCATTCGCGTCATAGGCGCCGCGCACGACGGTCCCCATGCCGAAGAACTCGTGCGTTACGCCCGGGAAGGTCTTCTGCTCGACCTTGTCGCCGGCCGCCCGCATCGCGTCGGCGAGCGTCTCTCCGTCCGAGCGCAGCGGATCGATCTGCGCGTTGACGATCGTCGTCGGTGGCAGCCCGCGCAGATCGGCCTTCACGAGATTGATGCGCGGATCCATCTGGTCGGCCTTGGTTTTCGAGTAATAATGGCCGAACCACGGGAGCATCGCACCATTGAGCGGCTTGGCATTGGCCGAGTCCTTGCGCGACGGCAGATCCATCGCAGCGTTCGCGATCGGGTAGACGGCAAGAACATGGCGCGGTGCGGCAAGGCCGTTGTCGCGTGCGTAAATCGCGGTTGCGACCGCGAGATTGCCGCCGGCGCTTTCGCCCGCGAGCGCGATCCGGTTCGCATCGCCACCCCAGCTGTTCGCGTTCTGCAATACCCAGCGATAGGCCATCGCCGCATCGTCATGCTGTGCCGGGAATTTGGCTTCGGGGGCATGGCGGTATTCGACCGAGACGACGATCGCGTTCAGCTGCTTGGCAAGCAGGCGCGGCGCCGCGTCATAGGTGTTCACATCGGCGATGACCCAGCCGCCGCCATGATAATAGACGATAACAGGCATCGGCGGGCCACCGGTCGCCGCAGGCATATACACCCGCGCGAACTGCATCGGGTCGTCGCCATAAGCCATGTCCTTGGTCATGACGCTCGCATCGGGTGCGGTCGACATGCCCTTCATCCGCATCACCGCCATCGTTGCATCGGCGGCCGACGGCTGGAGGCGCGCCTTGACCGGCGTCAGCGTCTCGATGGGCTTGGGGCCGAGCGCGGCATGGGCATCGAGCACCGCCTGCATGTCGGCAGCGGCCGCCGGCGGCATCGTCATAATCATGGCGGGCTTGGGCGGCGGTGGCGCGTTGGTCGACATGGATGATTGCGCGAGTGCGCCAGTTGCGCAGCCGAGCAGCAGCGCAACCGTCGAAATTTTGGACAAGTGCATGTGGCAATTCCCTGTTGAATTGCCCCCCGGCGGACAGAACAGGAGGTGACCGCGAAAGTTCCGCCCAATCAAGGATTTGCCGCAAGTTTCGGCTGGACTTGATGCACATCAATCGACGGTTGCGCAAACGATCAGAATCGCTTGAGCAAGGCCTCGACCGATCGTGCGGTTGTTTCGGACTTTCCGTCGTCGTCCTTGATGTCCTTTTCGAGCGCGTCTCGGATCTGGCAGATCTCCTTGTCGGTCAGATGCTCGATGCCGACGAATTCAACGCGCGCCTTGTCGAGTGCGCGCAAAATCTCGTCGAGCTTGGCCTGCATGGCCGCGCCGTCGCGATTCTGGCTGTTCTGGATCAGAAAGACGGCGAGGAAGGTGAGCACCGTCGTCGCGGTGTTCACGATCAACTGCCAGGTATCGGAATAGTTGAGAAACGGGCCGCTGATCGCCCAGACGATGACCAACAATGTCGAGATGATGAAAGCGATCGGTTCGCCGAGCATGGTCGCGGCGCGCGTTGCGACCTTTGTGAAGAAGCGGTCCATGGCAGTCCCTTTGCCAGCCGCACACTGACCCTTCAGCGATGAGAACGGTGGCCGCGCCTCAATCGCGCAGCGCGGTCCAAGTTCCACGACGCCGATGAGCCGGGCCGTACGATGGCAATGCGGTCGCGCCACCGGGGTCGGCCGAAAAGCTTTTGGCTTTCAATGAAATAAATTCCTCCGGGCTGCGGAGCAAAGCGGCGGCCGCGCGTTTTGCATCCAGCACGCGCCGCCCTCCGGTCTCCCCGACAGGCTGACGGTTCGCGTTCCTCGATGCGGAGAGAGACCATGACGACAGCGACCGACGACGCGCCGCCGACCACTTCCAAATCGCAAGCGGTGCGCGACGACGCAACCGACGCGCTGATCGAGACGAAGGGCGATACGCTGGTGGGCCGCACGGTCACGATCAACCGGCCGCGCATGGAGCTCTACACGTTCTGGCGTAACTTCAGCCAGCTTCCGCAATTCATGGACAATGTCGAGCGGATCGACGTGATCTCTGACACGCGCACGCATTGGGTCGTGAAGGCGCCGGCGGGCAAGACGGTCGAATGGGATGCGACGATCACCGAGGAGATCGAAGGGGCACTCATTGCCTGGACGTCCGACGATAATGCCGATGTGCCCAACGCCGGGCGCATCACGTTCCAGGATGCACAGGGTGGCCGCGGCACCATCGTCTCGGCGGTCATCTCCTACGATCCGCCTGCGGGGCTCGTCGGACGGGTGATCGCGAAACTCTTCCAGCGCGAGCCCGCGATCCAGGCGCGCCGCGACCTGCGGCGCTTCAAGCAGCTGATGGAAACCGGCGAGGTCGCGACCGCGGCGCGCACCCGCAAACAGTTTGATGAGGAGAAGGCCTGATGCGCGCGCTCACCTGGCACGGCAAACATGATGTGCGCGTCGATACCGTCGACGATCCCGAGATCCTCAATCCGCGCGACGCGATCATCAAGGTAACGTCGACCGCGATCTGCGGCTCCGATCTCCACCTCTACGACGGCTATATCCCGACCATGCAGGCCGGCGACATTCTCGGCCACGAGTTCATGGGCGAGGTCGTCGAAACCGGGCCCAAGTCCACCCTTAAAAAGGGTCAGCGCGTCGTCGTGCCGTTCACCATCGCCTGCGGCAGCTGCTATCATTGCGGCAAGCACCAATATTCGGCGTGCGATAACGGCAACCCCGCCGACAACCAGGACATCGGGCAGGCGCTTTACGGCCAGCCGATGTCGGGCCTGTTCGGCTACAGCCATCTGACGGGCGGCTATGCCGGCGGCCAGGCCGAATATGTCCGCGTGCCGTTCAGCGATGTCGGCCCGATCGTCGTGCCCGACGGTCTCGAAGACGACCAGGTGCTGTTCCTGTCCGACATCCTGCCGACCGGCTGGCAGGCTGCGGAGAATGCCGGCATCGAACCCGGCGATACCGTCGCGGTCTGGGGCTGCGGTCCGGTCGGGCTGTTCGCCGTCCAGTCAGCCATCCTGATGGGTGCCGAGCGCGTGATCGCCATCGACCATTTCCCGCACCGGCTCGAACTCGCGAAGAAATTCGGCGCCGAGACGATCAACTTCGAGGAAACCCAGACCTACGAGGCCTTGATGGAGATGACCGGCGGGATCGGTCCGGACGCCGTGATCGATGCGGTCGGTCTGGAAGCGCACGGCTTCTTCGTCGACAATGTCCTCGACCAGATCAAGAAGTCGACCTTCCTCGGCACCGACCGGACCCACTCGATCCGCCAGGCGATCTTTGCGTGCCGCAAAGGCGGGCGTGTCTCGATGCCCGCCGTCTACGGTGGCTTCGTCGATAAATTTCCGCTCGGCGCATTCATGGAAAAAGGCCTGACGTTGAAGACCGGACAGACCAGCGTGCAGCATTATATGCCGGCGCTGCTGAACGCGATCGTCGAGGGCAAGATCGACACCACGTTCCTCATTTCGCACCGGATGAGCCTCGAGGATGCGCCCAAGGGCTACAAGATGTTCCACGACAACCAGAACGAAGTGACCAAGGTCGTGCTCAAGCCAGATCTTGCGCTCGCCGCCGAATAGGAGACAGGACATGGCAGACAAATTCGCGATCATCACTGGCGCATCGTCGGGCATCGGCGCCGAACTGGCCGAACTCGCGGCGAGCGATGGATATGATTTGCTCGTGGTCGCCGACACGCCGTTCGTCGATGCGTCCGCCGGGTTCGGCGGTGCGAACGTCGCGGTGCGCACGCTCGAGACCGACCTTTCGACGTTCGACGGCGTCGACCGGTTGCTTGCGGCAGCGAACGGGCGTCCCATCGACCTGCTGTGCGCGAATGCCGGTCACGGTCTCGGACGCGCGTTTCTCGACCAGGACCCCGCGGCGTGGCGCCATGTGCTCGACACCAATGTGACGGGCACCGTCTATCTGCTGCAGAAAGTGCTGAAGGAAATGGTCGCGCGCAATTCGGGCAAGGTGCTCGTCACCGGCTCGATCGCAGGCTTCATCCCCGGCAGCTTCAACGCGGTCTACAACGGCACCAAGGCCTTCGTCGACAATTTCACAGACGCTCTGCGCAACGAGCTGAAGGATTATGACGGCGTCACGCTCACGACCTTGATGCCGGGACCGGTCGAGACCAACTTCTTCGAGCGTGGCGACATGATGGACACCCAGGTCGGTCAGAATCCCAATAAGTCCGACCCGGCCGACGTTGCACGCGACGGCTATGAGGCGCTCTTTGCCGGAAAGGAGTCGATAGTGTCGGGTTGGAAGAACAAGGTCCAGCAGGCCGTCGCCAACATCACGCCGGCCGAGATCCTCGCCGAGCAGCATCGCAAGATGGCCGAGCCGGGCTCGGCGGACAAGAAATAGAGAAGGAAGGCCAATCGATGGCGGACTACAACCGAACGGATGAAGCGGTCGCGGCGCTCACGCCCGAACAGCATTATGTGACGCAGCAAAGCGGGACCGAACGGCCCGGTACCGGCGAATATCTGCACAACAAGGCGGCCGGCATCTATGTCGACATCGTCTCGGGCGAGCCGCTGTTCGCCTCGTCCGACAAATATGAGTCCGGCTGCGGCTGGCCGAGCTTCACCAAACCGATCGAGCCGGCGAATGTGAGCAAACTGCAGGACGCGAGCCTCGGCATGATGCGCACCGAAGTCCGCTCCGCGCACGGCGACAGCCATCTTGGCCATGTCTTCGACGACGGCCCGCGCGACCGCGGCGGCCTGCGCTACTGCATCAATTCGGCGGCTCTGCGCTTCGTCCCGCGCGCGGACATGGTGGCGCAGGGCTATGGT
>JAZKBQ010000023.1:67791-69089 GCA_040388515.1 Pseudomonadota bacterium
TCTGGCATGAGAAGCGAACGTGCAATTCTTGCTGGCGGCTGCTTCTGGGGCATGCAGGACCTGATCCGCAAAATGACGGGTGTGCGCGCGACACGCGTCGGCTATTCCGGCGGAGATGTGCCGAATGCGACCTATCGCAATCACGGCAGCCATGCCGAGGCGATCGAGATCATCTTCGACCCCGATGTGATCAGCTACCGTGCGATCCTCGAGTTCTTCTTCCAGATCCACGATCCCACGACCAAGAACCGGCAGGGCAACGACATGGGCATGAGCTACCGGTCGGCGATCTATTACACGACCGACGAGCAACGCCGCATTGCCGAGGACACGATCGCCGATGTCGAGGCATCGGGCTTCTGGCCGGGCAAGGTGGTGACGGAGCTCGCGCCTGCCGGAGACTTCTGGGAAGCCGAACCCGAGCACCAGGATTATCTCGAGCGTATACCCAATGGCTACACCTGCCATTTCGTGCGGCCGAACTGGACCTTGCCGCGCCGCGCGACGGCGGCCTGAGATGCGGTTTTTCCTCCCGATGGATGCCGTCCGCTGAGCGGGATCGTCAACGGGCGCAGCCTGCAACCCCGCTCGGGCGGCGCACCGAAACAGATCGTTCTCCTCCTGCACGGCTTCGGCTCGAACGGGGCGGACATGATCTCGATGGCGCCGCAATGGCAGCAGCTCCTGCCGGACGCGCTGTTTCTCGCACCCAATGCGCCGCAACGCTGCAACTTCGCGGCACAGGGCTATCAATGGTGGCCGCTGTCCGCGCTCGATCCCGTCGCACTGGCTGCCGGCGCAGCGACCGCGGCACCCGCCATCGACGCATTCATCGACAAGAAGCTCGCCCAGTACGGGCTGAGCGATGCCGACCTTGCGATCGTCGGGTTCAGCCAGGGCACGATGATGGCACTGCACGTCGGGCTCCGGCGCAAGACGGCGGTTGCGGCGATCGTCGGCTATTCGGGCATGCTCGTCGGCGTTCGCGATCTGTCGCAGGACATGATTCCGAAGCCGCCCGTTCTGCTCATTCATGGTGCGACGGATCCGGTTGTGCCGGTCTCCGCACTTCACGCGGCCAAGGCCGAACTCGAGCGGCTGGACATTTCGGCGCGTGACTATGTTGCAACGGGTGTCGGCCACACCGTCGATCCGGTCGGCCTGCGCATGGGCGCCGAATTCGTGGCGGAGCATTTCCGCTAGGCAATCGAGCGCTTCATGCAGAGGTCCAAGGAAGCGACGCGGCCGTTATCCAACGGCCGCGTCCACACGCAGACGGGGAACACGCCGAGCATGGA
>JAZKBQ010000023.1:69099-139758 GCA_040388515.1 Pseudomonadota bacterium
CAACGGCCGCGTCGCGTCGACATGAATCAGGCGAAGGAAACGGCGGTCTTGCGACGCCGGTAACGCATCGCGCTTCCCACGGCACCGAAGCCACCGATCATCATGGCCCAGGTCGCGGGTTCTGGAACCGCGGGCGGGATCGTCGCACTCGCCGTGATCGTTTGGCCGGCGACCGTCTCGAAGGCGTAGCTGTTGATCACATTGTTCGTCGTAAACGCATAGCCGTAGAAGACCTGGCCGGTGGCATTGGTCGCACGCAGCCCGATGAAATTGTCGCCGTTCGAAAAGCGGATCGGCGTCGGCATGGCGAAGGCTGCATATTGGTCGCCCGATCCGAAGGTGACGACGCCGCGTCCCACGAACTCGGACGTCGGCGAACCGAAAATCGTCTTGAACTGGCCCGTGCCACCATTGCTGATCGCAGTGGGCGCGAAGGGGTCGCCGGTCCCTGTGAGCGTGAAACTGCTCTGGCCGAATGAAAATGTGTAGGGCGATGAAGCGGTATAGATCGTGCCGACAGCGGTCACAACCGGTGCGGCAAGGACAGGCCATCCGGCGGCGGCAAGCACTACGGCGGCAATATGGTGTCTGACGTTCATAATGGTCCCCATTATCGACAGCCATTGCGGAACGCTGTGCTGTCGCATGTAGGTACGCACACGGACGCAATTCGGCTTTTCCTCGTTAAAATAAATAGTTAGCGCAGTTTGTCGCCCGCGAAACGAGCCCGGTAATCTGCCGAATTTGCCGGTGTCGACTCGCACATGCGTGGCCGCGCAGGAACCGCTTAAAGACAGAAATAGGAACCCGCAGGTCGCGTTCGCCTCCGCGGACTTTGCAACACTAGCCGGTAACGCTAAGGTCGGCGTGCGACACCAAGCGCGCAAGCGCTCTCCTCGGCTCGGTGAGCACAAGCACCGGGCCTTTTTGAGAGCCTGAGCGAACGCTTCGTATTGCGCTTCGCCCCCTTGCGGCCCTTGATCGTTACGTTTCCGAAACCTAAACGATGTCAGGCAGTTAACGCATTCTTTGTCATGCATCGGTATCGGTTCCTGCAGGACAGGGACGCGCCGGACATGCCGATTGAACAGGGCTCAGCGATGGAGGACCGGCAGCGCCATATCGGTCGCGCCATCATCGCGGCTTTCTGCGCGTTCGCCTTTTTTATCGCGCTGCTCGTCACATCCGATGTCTGGTCGGCCGCAATTTCGGCCTTGGCACTCGCGAGCGTGGGCAGCCACATTGCTGTCCAGCGATCGGCGGCTCGCTCGGCAAGCCTTCTCGAAGCCAGTCTTCCCGACCATCTGCGACCGCTCCCCGGCGCGCGTGGCACCGAACGCCTGCGCCGTGCAGCGCTCGCCGCGAGCACACTCTTGGGCGGGGTCGGGCACCGCGTGCCGCGGCGTCATCCACTGACCGGCCTCAACACGCGCGAAGTTCTGATCGACCGGATCGCCGGATCGAACGGACCGGCATTTCTTGGCGTGATCGAGCTCAGCGACTTCGACGCGCTGTGCGCGCAGAATGTTGAAAGCAGCGACCTGCTGCTGAAAGCCTTTGCCGCGCGCGCAAAGCGCATGACGGCGGACAATCGCGTCATCGCCCAGATCGACCGCGCGCGCTTCGCAATCTGGTTCGAAGGCGACGATACCATGGACAGCGAGCGCGAGTTCGCCGCGCTCTGCTATGCACTCGGCTCGCGGATCGACGCGCCCGGGCTCGACCTCGTGCCCCGCATCGCGTCCTGGTCGACGGCGGTGGACGGCAAGGTGCCGTCAGCGCCAGCGCTGCTGGCGCAAGCCATTGCCAATCTCGCGCGCAGCGATGGGACGGCCATGCCGCTGCTCTCCTCGAACGAAAGCGACGACCAGAACCGGCTGACGCTCGAACAGGATCTGCGCCAAGCGGTCGCGCGTCATCAGTTCGAGCTTCATTATCAGCCGTTCATCGATGCCGAACGCGGCCAGGTCTGCGGGGCCGAAGCGCTGATCCGCTGGGATCATCCCGAGCTCGGGCGTGTCGCGCCGAGCGAGTTTGTCCCTCTGGTCGAGAACACCGGACTCGCCGAGGAAGTCGGTCTCTGGGTGCTCGATACCGCGATCAGCGATGCCGCCGCCTGGCAGCGCGATGGCGTCGCTGGCGTCCGTGTCGCGGTCAATCTGTCGGCGCACCAGCTGTGTCGTCCCGAACTCGACACGATCGTCGCGCGCATGACCGATCGGCACGGCCTTGGCGCCGGCCTGCTTGAGCTCGAGCTGACCGAGACCGTCGCGGCCCTCGACTGCGCATCGGCCAGTGCGCTGTTCGAGCGCTTGCGCGCGCGCAGGATCTCGATCTCGATCGACGACTTCGGGGCGGGCTATTCGAGCCTCAGCTATCTGAAGAAGCTCAGCTTCGACAAATTGAAGATCGACCGCGAGTTCGTGACGAACGTCGATACGGATCGCCAGTCGCAGGCGATTTGCCAGAGCATTATCGCGCTCGGCCGTGGTCTCGGCATCACCGTCCTCGCCGAGGGCGTCGAGCGTCACGAGGAATATGTCTGGCTGCGCCGTCACGGCTGCCGCTTCTTCCAGGGCTATTATTTTTCAAGGCCGCTCGACCGAGCGGCGTTCGTCGAATTCGCGAAGCGCGGATCTTTGGTCATGGCAAAAGCCAGCCTCGGTCCGGCCGCATTGTTGAAAAAAATCAGGGCTGGGGTCGCATGAGTTTGATGCAGAAGCGCGTATCGATCGTCCGGAGCATCGTGCTCGGGATCTGTCTGAGCGGGGTCGCGGCCTGCAGCTCGACGCCGCGCCCGAAATCCGGGTTGCCGACGGTGCAGGCGATCAGCAACCAGCAACAGATCGCCGACGTGGTCGGTGCGCTCGAGAGCGGGGACACGACGCGGGCGCGCAAGCTCCTGAAGGAAATGGCTCGCCGCGATCCGAACGACCGACAGGTCCAGACACTGCTTGTGGGCATTGACGGTAACCCCGTCGCCATCCTCGGCACGACGACGTTCCCCTACACCGTCCAGCGCGGCGACCGGATGACCGCCATCGCCGAGCGCTTCCTCGGTGACCGGCTGAAATTCAATTTGCTGGCACGCTACAACGGCCTCAGGACGCCGTCGATCGAGCCCGGCCAGGTCCTGCGCATTCCGGGGACAGCGCCCGCACCGGTCGCACCGCCCGTCGTCCGGCCGCGGCCCGAGAACAAGCCGACGGTCTCCGCACCGCCACCGCGCACAGCGCCGGTGACGGCTGCACCGACCGCCAATCCTGCACTTGCCGGTTCGCTCCGCGCGCAGGCCGTGAAGGCGCTCGATCAAGGCAAGGTCGCAACCGCGGTCGTGCTGCTCCGCCGCGCCAAGGTGGCCGATCCGGGGAACGCGCTCGTCGCGCGCGATCTTGCGCGTGCCGAGCGGCTTCTGGCAACCGTGAGGGCCCGCAAATGACCGACCTGAAGACGATCGGCCGGTTCCGGGTCGACGGACGCCTGGGCGAAGGCGCGATGGCGCATGTCTACCTGGCGCACGATACGCAGATCGAACGCCGCGTCGCGGTCAAGGTCCTGAAACCGACCCTCCGAGAAGACGGCGAGGTCGTCCGGCGTTTCCTCGCCGAATCGCGCGCGGCGGGGATGCTGTCGCACCCCAATATCGTGACCATCCACGAGGTCGGCGAGGCCGATGGCGTCCCCTACATCGCGATGGAATATCTCGACGGCGAGCCGCTCGACGTGATCCTCGACCGGGGCGGCCGGATGACGGCGGAGCAGGTCCTGCGTCTCGGCACGCAACTCGCGTCCGCCCTCGCGCTCGCTCATGGCAGCGGTGTCGTCCACCGCGACGTGAAACCGTCGAACATCATCGTGTGCGACAAGGGCAAGGTGGCGAAACTCGTCGATTTCGGGATCGCGCGCATCGACGAGTCCGACGACGAAAGCGCGGACCATGCCATGCGCCGCACGCAGTTCGGCCAGGTCATGGGCACACCGCGCTACATGAGTCCGGAACAGACGATGGGCATGCCGCTTGACGCGCGCACCGATCTCTTTTCGCTCGGCAGCATCCTCTACGAAATGACGGCGGGCGCGCCTGCCTTTGCCGGCAACAATGTCGGCACGCTCGCGATCCAGATCGCGCAGCAACCCCATGCGCCGATCGCGACGCATGTGAAGGATTGTCCCAAGGGGCTCGCCTTCATCATCGATCGCCTGCTCGCCAAAAAGCCGGGTGAGCGCTTCCCCGATGCCGGGGTGCTGCATTCGGCGCTCGCGCGTGAACTCGAGGCGATGCAGGCCGATAGCGGTGCGGTCCGGCGCGGACTGCCGGTCCGGCTGAAACTTCCGCTTGGCCTGTCTGCAGTGACCGCATGCGCGCTGGCGCTCAGCACCGGCATCGTGCTCGACCGACAGGAAGCGACCCTCGAACAGACGGCACTCGCCTCGGGGGCTTCGACGGTCGACTTCATCGCACGCAACGTCGCGCTCCGGATGGCCGACAATGCCGGGATGGCAGCGGCCGAGCAGGACTGGGTGCCGCTGGAATCGCTCGTCGAGGCGGCAGCCAAGGACAGGATCGTACGCAAGATGCGCGTGTTCGACGAGCACGGGATCGTGCGTGCCGCAGCTGACGGACGCGGGATCGGCGTGGCAGGGGCGGGGGCGCCGGCAGCGGGAACGCGCACGTCGACGATCGGTGTCGACGGTTTCGTCTTCGTGCGGCCGATCCGCTACGCGAACGCGAACTTCGGCCAGATCGAGGTCGAGCTCGGGCGAGACGCGATCGACAGCGCCATCGCGAACACCCGCATTCTCCTGATCGCCATGGCTGCCTTCGTGGCGTTGATGGTGTTCGGGGCAAGCTATTTCGCCGCTCGCCAGCTCACCCAGCCGCTCCGGCACCTTCGAAGGGCGCTCGACGACGTCGCCCGGGGGAATGCGGCGTTCCGACTCTCGCATCGCCGTCGCGACGAGTTCGGATCGGTCTTCGATGCGTTCAACGGCTTGGCAGCCGCCGTCGAGGAGCGCAGCGTGGCGCCTGCGACCGAGACGGGCGCGGTGACGATGACCCGCATCGAACCGGCGGCGCCGACGCCCGCGCGGCAAGCAGCGTAAGAAGGGGCGGCGATGTATATCCTGCGCCTGTTCGACGGCGACATCCTCTCCCAGCCGATCGATGCGCGGCTGCTGCGCGACGGCCAGATCGGCATCGGTCGTGATCCTTCGGCCGACTGGGTCATGCACGACCCCGAATGCCGGATCTCGCGCTGGCATTGCGTTTTGAGCGCCGGACCGGAGACGCTGACCGTCAAGAGCCTCGGCGCCAACGGTGTCTTCAACGACGTCAACGACGAGCGGTTCGAGAAGGAGGTGGAGACACCCATCCAGATTCCGTCGACCCTGCGCTTCGGCAATTACCGGCTCGTCGTCGATCATGCCGCGCAAGCGGGCGTCGGCGACGGACGCGAAGGGCAGACGCTGATCCTGACGCCGCCCCTCGGCGCATCGATCGAGGTGCCCAACGATTATGCCGACGAGCATGCAGGCGCGGCGGCCAAACCCGATGGATCGCTGCTCGACCGGTTCTGCGAAGGCGCAGGCCTCGAGCCCTCGGCATTCGCCATGGAGGATCCCGAGGATATCATGCGACGGGCGGGGGCGCTCTACCGGCAAATGGTCCTCGGTGTCGGCGATCTCATGGCCGAGCGCGAGCGCATGCGCAGCCAGTATGAGATCGCCCGCACGACGATCGGCGGGGCGAACAACAATCCGTTCAAATGGGCTCCCACGCAGCGCCTCGCGCTCGACCTGCTCCTCGCCGAAGGTCATGGCTTCATGAATGGTCCCACGGCGCTCAAGGCGTCGTTCGTCGACATCAAGAAGCACCTGGTGGCCACCTTCCGCGGTTTGCATGCCTCGCTGCGCGCAACCGTATCGGCTTTCGACCCGGCGGAGATCGAACGTTCGGTTCCGTCGCGCGCATCGCTGCTGCAATCGCGGGCAACGCAGCTCTGGGCCGAGATGACACGTCGCCATGCCGGACTGCAGGCCGAGGTCGAGCAAGGCGGGGAAGGCGCGCTCAACCAGGCCTTCGTCAAGGAATATGACGCGGCCGCGAGCGAACTCGATCGGAACGCCGCATGAGCTATCCGACAGTCTCAGCCACGGCGCGATCACACATCGGATCGGTCCGCACGATCAACGAGGACCGGGTTCTCAACGACGAGTCCCGGCGCCTGTGGGCTGTTGCCGACGGCATGGGCGGCCATAGCCGCGGCGACATGGCGGCGCAGTTGGTCGTCAGCGCGCTTGCGAGGATCGGCCGCGATGCGCCGCTGACCGCCGCTTCGATCGATCTCGCACTGCGTGATGCCAATGACGAGATCTTCACGCTGAACCGCAAGGTTGGGAGCCAGTCCGGAGCAACAGTCGCTGGTCTTTTCTTCGACGACACATCCGCGACCATTTTCTGGGCGGGCGACAGCCGTGTCTATCGTCACCGTGGCGGCGCCACAGCCTTGCTCACCCGCGACGATCGCGCGCTCCAGGGAATGATCGAAGCCGGAGTTCTAAGTGCGGAGCAGGCGCGCAAGCACCCCCGCGCAACGGTCATTACCCGCGCCGTCGGCGCTACCGAGGCTCTTGAACTCAGCTATCGTCGGGAGCCGCTCCTGACGGGCGACCTCTTCCTGATCTGCTCCGACGGCCTCAGCGACCTCGTTGAACAGCAAGAAATCGAATCCGCGCTTGCGGGTGACATCGACGAAGCAGCGGGAACGCTGATCCGCCGGGCGCTGGTGCAGGGCGGAAACGACAATATCTCGATCGTCATTGTCCGGGTTGACGAACTTGCGGCCGCGGCGTCGGAGAATTCGAAGGAGGTACCCGAGTGCGCGACGCGCTTCTGAAACGGGCCTCGTTCGTTCGCGCCGATGACGGCCTTGCGACCGAAACCCGGCGGTCGACTCGGATCACCGTCAACTTCTCGGACGTGCGGCTCCGCCAGATGGGCGGCCGCAGCGCCGCGACCGAACTCTGCGATCTGTCGAGCACGGGCTTCTGCGCGCAATGGCCGTCCGATCTGCGGGCAGGACAGAAAATCTGGCTTACCTTGCCCGAACTGCGCCCCTTGATGGCGACGGTTATCTGGACCAGCGGCACCAAGGTCGGTTGCAAGTTCGAGGTGCCGCTCCATACGGCTGTGCTTTACCGTCTCGCGACGATTCATTTTCGCGGTTAGCCTCACAGTCAGCATCGCGCGCTGGCAAATTTGCTCAGTGTCAGTGGCGCTGGGGCGGGTCGCGCAAGTGTGCGACCACGTTCTACTGCGCCTACGCGCGACCGAGCCGGCACCCTTATAGGTCTATGCGTGTCCGATCCCTGACACGAGAAGGTTCCAAATGAGCGGGCTCGGATGACCGCCCTCCGTTCCGCCGGTCGCTGCGGCGGAGCCGGGGCGCGGGCGCTTTGGATGTCCCGCAGGCACGCCGGCTTGCGGCCGGGACTTGCGCCCGGTTTCGGACGCAGGCGACAACTGCCGCCTATCGCGCGAAGCCCGGTCGCTGCGCCGCTGCCGTCCGCGCCGCCGGGGTGCCGTTCCTTCGAAGGTCGGCGCGAAGGCGCCGAGGCGATGCGGTCGCCCGCCTGCGCGGGCGGCGTCGGTGATGGCCGTCGGCCTGGCGGGGGTGGGCGTCACGTCCCTCTAGGCCCGCCGCGGCGTGCCGCAACTTGAGCTTCGCTCAAGTCCTCCTCTTCGTTGCGGCCCTTCGGGTGCGTCCCGCCGCTCCAGGCGGGCCTGCCGGTCCGCTCCTGCCGCCCACCCCCGCCATTCCGGCGGCCGGTGTTGCAGGCAGGGAGTAAGATCATGGAACTTCGGCATATCGCACTGGACGCCTTGAACATCTCGACCGCGAACATGCGGGTGAAGGGCAAGGCGCCCGATCTCGCGAACATCCTGCCCTCGGTCAGGGCACGCGGCGTGCTGGTCCCGCTGATCGTTCGCCAGAATGGATCGGCAGAGACCTTCGAGATTGTCGCGGGGAAGCGGCGGTATTTGTCGGCGGTGAAGGTGGCGGAAGAGACCGGCGAGGCCGAGCCGCTGCCCTGCGCGATCATCGCGACGGGGGACGATGCGGCGGCATTGGAGGCGTCGCTGATCGAGAACATCGCACGGCTCGATCCCGACGAGGTGACGCGCTGGGAGACCTTCACCCGCCTTGTGCGCGAAGGCCGCACCGCCGACGATATCGCCGCGACCTTCGGGTTGACCGAACTGCAGGTGAAGCGGACCCTCGCGCTCGGCAATCTCTGTCCGCGCATCCGCAGCCTCGATCGGCGTGGCGATATCGATGCCGCGACCATGCGCCACCTGACCCTTGCCACTAAAGCGCAGCAGCAGGCGTGGCTGGCACTGGTCGACGATCCCAAGGTGCGTTGCCCGACCGGTCAGCAGTTGAAGGCTTGGCTGTTCGGCGGTACCAGCATCGCGGTGTCGGCGGCGCTGTTCGACGTCGAGACATACGAAGGCGTCATCGTCTCCGACCTGTTCGGCGACGAGCGGTATTTTGCCTATGCCGATGCGTTCTGGCTCGAGCAGCACGCCGCCATCGATGCGCGCGCCGAGGCCTATCGCGCCGACGGCTGGCGCGAGGTCGCCATGCTGCCAGTAGGCGAGCACTTCGCCTCGTGGGAGCATGAGCGCCGCAGCAAGCGACAGGGCGGCAAAGTGTTCGTGGCCGTCTCATCGCGCGGCGAGGTCGCGTTCCACGAAGGGTTCGTGACGACGAAGGAGGCCCGCGCGCTGGCGAAGGGCGAGACGGTTGAAAAGCTTGTCCGGCCTGAGGTGAGCGCGCCGTTGCAGAACTACATCGACCTGCATCGCCACGCGGTCGTGCGCGCCCAGCTTGCCGCGTCGCCTTCGGCGGCGTTCCGGCTCGCGGTCGCGCACATGATCGTCGGGTCGTCGCTCTGGCATGTTCGCGTCGAACCGCAGCGCGCGGCAAGCGACGCCATCGGTGAGAGTATCGAGAACGCACCGTGCGAAGCTGACTTCGACGCGCGGCGACGTGCGGTGCTGGCAGTGATCGGGTTCGATGCCGAAGCGCCGACAGTCACCGGTGGCTGTGAAGACGAGGGTGGCATTGCGGCGCTGTTCCTGCGCCTCCTCGATTTGCCGGACCCGGCGATCTTCGACGTGCTCGCCATCGTCATGGCCGAGACGCTCGAAGCGGGAACGAGCTTGATCGAGTTGCTCGGCACGCACTTCGCCATCGACATGGCGGCGCACTGGCAGGCCGACGACGCCCTGCTCGACCTCGTTCGCGACCGCGAGGTCTTGGACGCGACCCTGTGCGAGCTTGCGGGCGAAGCGGTCGTCGAGGCCAATGCGAAGGCGACGGGCAAAATTAAACGCCAGATCGTGCGAGACTGCCTGACCGGCGACGGCGGACGGGCAAAGGTCGAGGCATGGGTGCCGCGCTGGATGCAGTTTCCGCCCAGCGCCTATACGGCGCGCGGCGGGGTCGGCACGGTAGCGCGGGCCGCAAGTCTTGCTGCGGCAGCCGCTGCACCGAACCCCGAGCCCGAACTCCAACCCGAGCCGCTGCGCAAGGCGGCATGAGCGACAGGCCGGTGGCGCGCTGCGCCACCGGTCCCTTCGGGAGCCAGATCATGTCCGATACCGATGCCATCGACCTCGATGAACTCGACCGCGCCATCGCGCGGCTTCGCCCGTTCGAGCGCGAGGTATTCTTCCTCCACCGGCTCGACGATCTTCCCTATGACGTGATCGGCACGCGGATGGGCATCACCACCGCTGAGGTCGAACGCATCATAGGGCGTGTCCTCGACAAGTTGCGGCGGCGGCTGGCGCGCCGCCATCGAGGCATCGCGGCATTGTCCTTTTCACGCCGCCGCCGCTAGGACTTGTGCCATCATGCGCGACCAGCTCGATCACCTGCCGCAATCGACCCAGCGGGAACTCGCGCACGTCGTGCGCGTGCTGTTCGAGGAGTTCGACGCGGCGACGCGCAACGGCACCCAGAAATGGAACAAGCAGGGGCGCATCCTGAAGCTCGTGTTGTACGGCAGCTACGCACGCGGAGACTGGGTCTCCGATCCGGTCGGCGGCTACCAGTCGGACTACGACATCCTGATCGTCGTCAATTACGACCGGCTCACGGAGTTCGAGTTCTGGTCGCCCGCCGAGGATCGGCTGATGCGCGACGTCACCATCAACAACGCGCTAACCGCGCCGGTCAGCTTCATCGTCCACACGCTGGGCGACATGAACGAGCAGCTGGAACGCGGGCGTCCGTTCTTCGTCGACATCGTCGAGCAGGGCATCGCGCTGTACGACGCCCAAGGGTTCAATTTTGCCGCGCCTCGGATGCTCCCGCCAGCGGAAGCATTGGCGGAGGCGCAGAAGTATTTTGACCGCTGGTTCGAAAGCGCGTCAGACTTTCAGCGGCTGGCTCGGTTTGCCGAGGATGAAGGCATGCCGAACAAAGCGGCGTTTTTGCTTCATCAAGCGTCTGAACATGCTTATCATTGCGCGTTGCTGGTGCTCGGCCTCTACAGCCCTAAATCCCACCGCCTGAACTTCCTCCGCTCGCAGTGCGAGCGCATTGCGCCAGCGCTGGCGGAAGCATGGCCGCGCGGGACCAAGTTCGAGCGGCGCTGCTTCGACCTGTTGCGGCAGGCCTATGTCAACGCGCGTTACTCCCCGCATTATGCGATCACCGACGAGGAACTGGCCTGGCTCGGGACGCGCGTGACTATCCTGCTCGGCCTCGTCGAAAGCGTCTGCCGCGACCGGCTCGATGGTGAGGCGAGCGGAGCCGGCGGAGCCGCCTAGTTTTCCCGGCCGGAAGCCATCGAGAGCAGCCGACGAACTTCACCGCCCGGCAACCTAGACATCCCGGCATGACGCGCTCGACCTATGGCCGGTCGGCGCCTTCGAAACCATCGGCCAACCCTATTTTCCCCGAGGCGCCGCGCGCCTCTCCTCGCGCCCCAAAATAGGTCCGTCCTCCGGTCCTCCGCTGGCGCTTCGGCCTAACGGTTCGAAGCCGCCTTGTCCCGGCCATTTCCAGGTCGCCGTCGCCGGGATGGTCCCGGTCGCAAAGACGGAGAAAGCAAATGCCTGCCATCGGATATGTCACCAAGAGCACTGACGGCACCTACACCGGCCAGCTCAACACGCTCACCATCAAGGCGAATATCGAGATCGTTCCGAACACCGCCAAGGCCAGCGAAAGCCAGCCCGATTTCCGGATCACGTCCGACAGCGTCGATATCGGAGCAGGGTGGAACTGCCACTCCGAAGCATCCGGCCGCGACTACGTCTCGTTGAGCTTCGCCGCACCCGAGTTCGGATCGCGCCGGCTCTACGCAAATCTCGGTCGCGCCGCAGGCAATGACGACAGCAAGTTCGCCATCCTCTGGAACCCGGCGGACTAGGACGAAACCGGTGCGCCGCCTTCGGGCGGCGCATCGTCATTTTCCGTGTCGTCCGGGAACGGCGTTTTGCCCGCAGCGGCCCTCGCGAAAACCTTCTCGATGCCGCGTGCAAGTTCGACCACTCTTCCGCCCGCAGAAGTTGTCATGACGCCCTCGGTGCCGCGGTCGAGCAAGCGCGCTCCCGCAAGCCGTTCCAGCTGAGCGACGGCGTCTCTCGTAGTGTTCAACGAAGCGCGCGCTTCCGCCGCGCCTTTTCGGAACGAACCGGCCTCGACCACCTTCAGGAAACGGAACACGTCGCGCCAGCACGCACGGTCGTAAAAGATGCGGTCGAGAAGCATGCTGGTGTCAGGCTCGGTCATCGCGGTTCTCACGTCGAAATCGTCAGGCACATCGCGGTCGAAGTTCGCTCGCCCGATTGCCGATCTGACCTATGACGTATGAACGTTGGCAAACCCTGAAAACGGCGGTTCGATCGGGGCTGTCGCGGGTGCTGGCCGAGAGGTTCTGTTGGTCCCTTGGTTTCTGAGCGGGTTGCAGATGGTTCGGTGGCGGGAGAGGGGAACGGAGGCAGAAGGGGAGGCGAATGCAAGAGAGAGGGAGTGTCTCGCGACCCTCCTTATGTGTTTGTCTGCACATCGTTTTATCGAGAGATGGGAAGGCGCGCCGAGAGACAGGCCGCGGAGGCGGCGTGAAATGAGCGGCGAGGACGATTTCGAGCCGCACCTTGGCAGAATGCGGAACCGCGGCGGCGGCAAGGCGCGCCGATACGTGGGGCTTGTGACGGCGGCTGCGGCGCGCGCCGGGCTCGATAGCAGGGGCTCGCTCCGGCGCCGGTTTGACGGCAGCCGCATCGGTCGCGGCGCGAGCATGGGGCGCGTGCTTTCGAGCCGCGGCGCGACCATGCGTCGCGCGGTGGTGAAGACGCGCCTGATCCGGCTTTCAAGCAAGGCGCGATCGGCGGCCCGTGCGCACCTTCGGTACCTGCAGCGTGACGGCGTCACCCGCGAAGGCGAGCCAGGGCGCCTTTACGGTCCGGAAACCGATGCAACAGACGGCAAAGTCTTCCTCGAAAAATGCGGCGACGACCGCCACCAATTCCGCATCATCGTCTCGGCGGAAGACGGTGACCAGTACGAAGATCTCAAACCCTTCACGCGGCGACTGATGGCGCAGGTTGAAAAGGATCTTGGAACCAAGCTCGATTGGGTGGCGGTGGACCATTTCAACACTGGTCATCCGCACACGCATATCATCCTGCGCGGCGTGGACGATCGCGGCCAGAATCTGATCATCGCGCGGGAGTATATCTCGCATGGATTTCGCGCCCGCGCTGCCGAGCGCGCCACCGCCGACTTGGGCCCGCGCACGCTGCTCGAGATCGAAGCACGCCAGCGCCGCGATGTCGGCGCCGAGCGGCTGACGGCGATCGACCGCCAACTTGTCCGCGAGAGCGACGGCGATCGGATCGTCAGTGCCGCCACGCGCGATCCGTTGCAGGCGGCGCTCCGTGCGGCCCGGTTGCAGAGGCTCCAGGCACTCGGGCTCGCCAGCGATATCGGTGGCGGCCGATACCAACTCGCTGACGACCTCGAAGCGACCCTGCGGGCAGCGGGCGAACGCGGGGACATCATCCGGACAATGCAGCGCGAATTGTCGGCGCGGAAGCTCGATCGATCGCATGACGGAACGATGATTTTCGGGGCGAGCAAAGGCGAGACTGAGCCACTTGTCGGGCGCGTCATCGCGCGCGGGCTCGCAGACGAACACAGCGACCGCCATTATCTCCTTGTCGATAGTGTCGACGGAAAGCCGCATTACGTCGATATCGGCCGCGGCGATGCCGTCGAGCCCTTGCCCGAAGGCGCGATCGTCCAGGTGGCCGCGCGTTCCTACGGCATCAGGGACGCTGACCGGACAATCATGACCGTGGCATCCACCAACGCCGGGTTTTACTCGGCTGACCTGCATCTCCGGCACGATCCGGCTGCGACACAGAGCTTTGCCGACGCGCATGTCCGCAGGCTGGAGGCCGTGCGCCGGAGTACCGGCATCGAACGTCGCCCGGATGGCAGCTGGCCGATCGGCGCCGACCATCTCAAGAAGGTCGCGATCCACGAAGCCCGACAGCAGCGCGATCGTCCGGTCGAGCTCGAAATCCTGTCTTCGGCTCCCCTGCAGACGCTCTCGACGGCCAATGCGGCGACCTGGCTGGATCGCGAACTCGCGGTCGAGGTGCCGCGCGTCGTTCGCGACGCGGGTTTCGGGCGCGAGGTCGGTGCCGCGATGGCGGTCCGTCGGCAATGGCTCGTCGATCAGGGACTGGTCGATCCCGGTGCGCGCGATGATCGGCTTCGCGCCTCGGTGATTGCGACGCTCCAACGCCGGGAACTCCTGCGCGTCGCGGAAGGCCTGTCGGCCGAACTCCGCAAGCCTTTCGCGGAAACGGTTGCCGGCGGTGAAGTGGGCGGAAGGCTCGCCCGGAAAATCGACACGCTCGGCGGACGCTTGGCGCTCGTCGAGAACGCCCGCGAGTTCACGCTGGTCCCGTGGCGGCCGGTACTCGAAGATCATGTCGGCAAACAGGTGTCGGGACTGATGCGCAAAGGCGGGATCGACTGGCAGATCGGTCGCGGCCGGAGCGGCCCGCAGATCTCATGAGCGAGAAGCGTGTGAATCTGATGTCCTAGCTTCACGATCTAGAAGCACGAAGTGATTGGCGGACCTTGCGATCTCGCACTGGCAATCGCGCATCCAGACTCTAAGGTTGATTCACGATGCGTACCGACCTCGATCACCTTCCACCCGCCAAGCAGCGCGAGCTGGAACGCGTGGTGCGTATCCTGTTCGAGCAGTTTGGTGACGCGACCGCGATCGCGACTTCGGACTGGAAAAAGCAGGCGCGCATCCTGAAGGTCATCCTCTACGGTAGCTACGCACGCGGCGGCTGGGTCGACGAGCCGCATACGGCCAAGGGCTATCAGTCCGACTTCGATCTGCTGATCATCGTCAATCACGAGAAGCTGACCGACCGCGTCGAGTTCTGGAGCACGGCCGAAGACAAACTCAATCAGGAGTTGGCGATCACCAAGACGCTGCGCACGCCGGTCAACTTCATTGTTCACACCCAGCAGGAAGTGAATGCGGGCCTGCTCGAAGGCCGCTACTTCTTCATCGACATTGCGAACGACGGCATCGCGCTTTATCGGAGCGACGACACCGATCTCCCGGAACCGCAGCCCAAGACACCTGCGCAAGCGCTCGCGATGGCGCAGGAATATTTAGAGGAGTGGCACTCTGGCGGTGACAGCTTTCTGAAGGGATTCAGCTTTTTCGTCAGCGAGCGCGATTGGAAGAAAGCTGCATTCCTTCTCCATCAAGCAACGGAAAGCTATTATCATTGCGTCCTGCTGGTGTGCACCTTCTACACGCCGCACGTTCACAACCTTGGCTTCCTGCGCACTCAGGCCGAGCGGATCGACCCACGTCTGATCGAGGTATGGCCGCGAGAGACGAAGAACGATCGCGCGCGGTTCGAGAAGCTCAAAGAGGCCTATGTGAAGGCGCGCTACTCCAAGCATTATCGAATTACCGAAGACGAGCTCGCCTGGCTCGGCGAGCGGGTTGAGACCTTGGGCAAGGTGGTCGAAGTCATATGCGACGAGCGGATTGGAGCGCTACGGGGAACAGCCCGCGCCGTCTGAGGGCAGCGCGCGTTCGCTCTGCGCTCCCTTTTGGCAGTTCAATTCACGATAGGCCCCGCCCATCGTTAGAGTTCATGACCTTGTTGCGCATGTCAAATGATTGCGCCAATCCGGGCGCATGCCTGACTTTTCTGAGTCCGACGCGCTTGAGACGCTGAGATATTCTGCACCCCGTGCCCAACTGGCCGACTTTATCACGCTCCTGTTTGCTTGGACCTTGCAAAGAGATGGGTTCGACGGATGGATGCCCGCAGTTGATGGACAGATCGTAATCCGTGTCGCGGGCAAGGCGAGGCTGGAAACCCTCGGGGGCGAAATAGTTGAACTGCCGCCATTCGCATTGATTGGTCCACTGTCAGCGACGATGCGGCTGGTCGCCAGCCCGGGATATCGGGCAATTGGCGCAGGCTTTACCCCTGTTGGGTTGCGGTCGTTCCTTCATGTGCCAGCGAACGCAGTCACTGACCAGGCGATTGACCTCAGCGGTATCTGCGCCGCAGATGACCTGTTACGACTGGTGGATCAGACGGGTGATCTATCGATCCCACATCATGGCTGGAAAGCCATCGAAGGCTTTCTGTTGCAACGATTGGACCAGAACCGGCGATTTGATCACGACCGAATTGCCGGAATCGATCAATGGTTGAAGCGTTCAACAAATCCATCGGTCGAAGAACTGTCCGCTACTCTTGAACTATCGCTGCGCCAAACGGCTCGCTTGACGAGCATGACCCATGGCTTGTCACCGAAGCTGCTCGCAATGCGCTGGCGCACTCAGCGCGCAGCGGAGGATTTCGCGCTCGCTGAACCGAATTTGCGAACGCTGGCACATTTTGGCTTTAGCGATCAGTCACACATGATCCGCGACTTCCGCCGCTTTGTTGGCACGACGCCGAAGCGCTTTGTCCACGACGAGGATATCGCACGCCACACGTTTGCAGGCCCGCGAAAAGTTGGGGCACGCCTTATCTGAAGAGGGGGCTAGTGATGGGGGCTATGGCTGCTTTGCGCTCCCAAAGTCGCCGTTCGATGCCGTTAGCGAGTCTTCCGAAAGCTGCCATCAAGCGTCAGGCAGAATTATTGGCTAGAATGGTATCGAGCAGCCCGGGAAATCGACGGTCGAACTCGGTGCGGCGCAGCGTGTTGATCATCTCGCGCCCTTCCTGTGTTGTTTCGATCAAACCGGCCGCGCGCAACAACTTGAGGTGGTTCGACAGCGTGCTCTTGGGGATGGAATCGCACGGCGACGCACCGGTGCAGCTTAATCGCTCGTTCACCGCCAGTCGCGCGACCATGCCCAGCCGATTGGGATCGGCCAGCGCGTGCAGCGCCAGGTCGAGCGGTACGTCCTCCAGTCGTGGATGCGTGAAGCGCGGCATAACGCCGATATAGGGAAGCTTTGTAAATTTAATAGTTCGGGAATATTGAACTATCTCGCTGGCATCCCATTTCCTGATCAGCCGACAGCGCACAATGGCGTGATCGCGGGCCATATTTCGGAGATTCCAAATGTCACTTCAGGGCAAAAAGGCGCTTGTCACCGGCGGGTCGCGCGGGATCGGCGCAGCGATCGCCAAGCGATTGGCCGCCGATGGTGCCACAGTCGCAATCACATATGCGGGCAACAAGGCGGCGGCGGACGCGACCGTTGCCGCAATCGAAAGTGCAGGCGGCAAAGCCTTCGTGTTCCAGGCCGACGCTGCCATTCCCTCCTCGCAGCGCGCGGGCGTCGAGCAGGCTGCTGCGGCGCTGGGTGGGATCGACGTGCTGGTCCACAACGCTGGCGTCGCGGAGTTTTCGCCGATCGATCAAGATACCGACGAACTGTTCGACCTCCAGTTCGGGGTCAATGTGAAGGGGCTGCACGTTGGCACACGCGCCGCGCTGCCGCATCTGAGCGATGGCGGCCGCATCGTCCTGATCGGCAGCGTGTCGGGCGAACTCGCCTTCCCGTCGACGGCGACCTACAGCGCAACTAAGGCCGCAGTGGCCGCGCTCGCGCGCGGCTGGGCTAAGGATCTCGCACCGCGCAACATCCTGGTCAACACGGTACAGCCGGGGCCCATCGACACCGATCTCAATCCCGCGGATGGCGAGTTCGCACAGCAAATGAAGGGTTTTATCCCGCTCGGCCGCTACGGCACGGTCGACGAGATTGCGGGCGCGGTGGCATTTCTCGCCGGTCCCGATGCGAGCTACATCACCGGTACCACGCTTAACATCGATGGCGGCGTGGCCGCATAGCGAATATTGGTCGGTGGCTCCTTCGCTAAGGCCGGAGGAGCCGCTGGGCCATTGTTGGCTACCTTGAACTGAGGCCGAAAGGAAGCTGTCCGGCGGCTATGCGCTCCCAAAGGGGCGGTAGGTAGACGTTCCTTGATGGATGCTTTTGACTTAGACCGAACCGGGGGGAAGCGCTGATGACACCGTATGAATACGCGCTTGGACTGATATCGATCCTTATGAGCTTAGCGCTGGCCGACATCGTCGTCTCGTTCCACCGGCTAATTCGGAGCCGCGCGGTCGTGCACTGGGACGGCGGCCGCATCCTTGTCGCAGCAGCGCTTGTGATGCTCGAAATCATCCGAATGTGGTTCGCACAGTGGACGGGCAAGGACGTTGCCATAGCTGTGACCTTCGGGGTCTATCTGGGAGAGTTTCTTCAAATTCTCCTGCTTGTCCTTCTCGCTTACGCCTCGCTTCCTGACGATGTCGGCGAGCAATGCGACCTCAAAGACTTCTACGAGAAGAACCGTCGATATTTTTGGTTGGTTTTTTCGGCATACCAAGCGACTTACGTTCTCCTTTGGTTGACCGTCTTCGGCGGGACGCAGGCTTCGGTGGGCGGACCAGTTACGGCAGTCGATTGGTTCCGCATGCTTGGGCCTCTCGCTGTGTATCTTCTTCTGGCATTTGCGCGGGTGCGCTGGCTCGATTATGCCGCGCCTACCTTAGTCATCGTCTTCTACCTACTGCGCTACTGGAACCAGTCCCTAGCGACCTAACGTCCGCGCTTGGGGTCGTAAGCCGCCGGTCGGCAACGCGCTCCCATGTCGGTCGTTCCGCCGGCACGGGCGATGACCCAAGAGCAGTCATGCATTAGCGTACCTTAGATTGTCCTTGTTTGGCGGAGGAAGTGATTCTGGTTAGTGGGTCGACGCGCTCGAAAAGACGTTCATCACAACAACCCCAGAGATGATCAGCGCCATTCCAATCATCGCGGCGGCATCCAACTTCTGTCCTTGAAGCGCCCATGCCGCGGCAGAGATCAGAACAATGCCCGAGCCAGACCAAATGGCGTAGGCAATGCCTGTGGGTATCGTCTTCAACGTCAGCGACAGGAAATAAAAGGCTACGGCGTAGCCGACGACGACCACAGCAGACCAAAGGGGTTGAGTGAAACCTTGAGACTGCTTCATTGCAGTCGTTGCGATCACTTCGGCGAGAATGGCGATGGCCAACATGAGGTATGTCATGCCTGACCACGTAGCACACAGATTGCGGTCAATTTGTGGCGAGTACAATGTCTGTAATTTGGTCGGACGCTGCCGTTCAGGAATGCGCTCCCATTCTCGCCGTTCCGCGGGCGTGGGTCATCGCCCAAAAGCGGCCATTGCCTCAGCTACCCTTGAACGTCCGAAACAGGGTGGAAATTAGATAGGCCGGTCACAGGGTTCGGCAGGCGCTTAGTCCGTCACAATGTGAAGTAGCGGTTCTCTTTGTGACAGGCGAGCCAGTTTCTCGTATCTTACTGCCAGTTCACGATGGATCGCACCGATCTGCGGATCCTTGCAGGCTTCGGCTCGGGCGTTCTCGTCTGCTGCGCGTTGGATGAAATACTCCGCGTCGGAGAGGTGTGGTATGTTGGACATGGATTATCCCTGCTAGTCAGCGGACCGGTCCATTTCTATCGGCCCGCCTTGTTGAACGACCCCGTTATAATTCGTTCCGGTCGCCGACGGAATAATCTGCGTCAATTCGGATTGAGGTTCTCCTTCCCGATTTTCAGATTAATGACCTCGCACGAACGTCCTCAACTGGGTCGTCTGCTGCCTGACCTCAGCTGGGTGGGATCAAACGAGACTGGGTTCGGCCACAACGCAATTGTCAAGTCGAAGAAACAAGATGCGATACGCGGCGTTAAACCGGAGCGATGCTCATGTTGCTCGCGGGAGGCGATCTTGAAGCAGCGCGACGACTGGCACTTAACTGACATTCTTAAACACGAGCATGGCAGGGGAGACCCGTTCGCCGCTGCAGTTCGCGCGACGCGCATGCCGATGGTCATTACCGACCCCGCGCAGCCTGATAACCCTATCGTGTTCTGCAACGTCGCCTTTCAGGAACTGACGGGTTACACGCGCGACGAGATAATCGGCCGAAATTGCAGGTTTCTGCAGGGTCCTGACACTGACAGGTCGACGGTTGCCAAAGTGCGCGATGCGATCCACGCGGGGGACGATATTGATGTCGACCTTCTCAATTATCGCAAGGACGGTACAACCTTCTGGAACGCACTCTACATGTCGCCCGTTAGGGATGATGACGGCAAGATAAGCTTCTTCTTCGCATCCCAGCTCGACGTCACTGATCGCGTCAATGCACAAGCGATTATCAACGACCAAAAGGTGCTCGTCGAACGCGAAGTAGAGCGCAGGACGGCCGATTTACGCGCGGCACTCGATGCCAAATCACTGCTGCTCCATGAAATCGACCATCGCGTAAAAAACAACCTGACCATGATTGGATCGCTGTTGCGCCTGCAGGTTAGAACGATTGATGACCCAGCTGTAGCTTCCAAGCTTGATTCCATGCTCGAGCGCGTCGATGCGCTCGCAGTTGTCCATCGTCAGCTTTATCAGTCTTCCGACATCACGAAGTTCGATATCGGTAGCTTTGTGAAGAGTCTGGTCTCAGATGTGATTGGTTCGAGTGGTCGAACCGACATAGAACTCTCGGTCGAAGACGAACCTCTTTTTGTCGAATCTGCGAACGCCTCCGCCCTTGGACTGATCCTCAACGAAATACTGACCAATGCCATCAAGCATGCCTTTGCGGACGGGCGTTCGGGAAGATTGAGCCTCAAGGTCAAGAGTGGCAACGAACGTGGCATCATCAGCATCTGCGATGACGGTCCCGGCATGCCCTCAACGCCGCGAGGAAAAAGCATTGGCACTTCGCTAATCACGCGTCTCGCGCGGCAGGCGCGCGCGGAAGCGAGCTGGAGCGACAATGCGCCCGGTACCTGCGTTACAATTACTTTTCCCCGGAACGAGGCGAGGTCATGACCGATCGGATGGACGTGCTGATCGTTGAGGACGAAATGCTGCTCGCGATGGATATCGAGGCAATGGTCGAAGACAGCGGGCACCGCGTGCTGGCCGAAGCGGCGAGCCTTCAGGACGTGGAGGCCCTACCAAACGATCTGAATCCGCAGCTCGCGTTCGTCGATATCCACCTGGCGCACAACTCGAACGGGTTCGATGTCTGTTCGTATATTCAACGGCATTGGCCGAAAGCGTTGATTGTCTTTGTCACCGCCAACGTTGCCAAAATACCCGAGGACTTCCTGGGCGCGCACGGGGTGATTGCGAAGCCATTCTCGCATGCCGGTGTTGTGACTGCGATCAAGTATCTCGCCAATGGCGTCTTCGATCCTCCGCCCAATGTTCCACGGCCCGACAGCCTTTTGGCATCACCTCATCTCGAGCACCGCTGGGCAAATCCCGTGACGTAAAGTGTATCAACGTCCGCATTTGGGTCGGAAACTGATATTCGCTTTTGCGCTCCCATTTCGGCCATTGTGTTGTCCCGCCTTAGTCCCCCCAGCCGACATTCGCTTAGGGGCATCAAATCGCTAGCTAGGCCTCGAACATCAAAGGCTTGGCCGCATCTGGTACGAATGTTTCGGTTCAATCCGGCAATGCCGCCTCCTACTTATGTCAATTGATCGACATCAAAGGCGCGACCAAACAACCTGCTATAAGGCGGTATTCGCGACACCTGCCGAGCGAGTCGCGAACCGTGGGTAACTGGAAAGCCTCCGCTATCGAGCAGGAGGACAACCGTGTCCGAAGCAACGACCCGCGACTATTATCTCTCTCGCTCTACCGGGGAGCGATACAAGGCCGAGCACGCACCAAATCCTGCGGTTGGTGCCGTACACCGCGAACTCGCAGCTCAGTATGATGCGCGCGTAGCAGCGATGGACGATCAATCGGACAATCCGCCGCGCGCGGTTATCTACAGAGCCAATTCATCGGTTGGCCAGAGCCAGACCTAACGTAATTTTGGCGTGTCGCTCGATAGCGTGACGAGCAACTCGTAGCGCTCGGCTAACTCTCGGCGCACTCGCGAGACGACCGGATCGGTGGCGGCCTCTTCGCTTGCCAGCTCATCCAAGGCGCGGCTGCGGAAATACTCTTTGTCGGTCTGGGTCTTCATGAGCGTCCTTCAGCACCCGCCGGGGTGAATGGCACCTGAGGTCGTTAGTTCGCAATGGTTCAGCAACCCCATCGCCGTTTGGATCAAAGTGGACCCGGCGGTTTGATCCGCCGGGTCAAAGGGGGGCGCGAGCGAGGTGAGGGCGCGCCATAGTCGCGGCATAATCCTACGCGTTCAAATAGAAAGTGATAGATCGAGATCAATTGATGAAAAT
Source organism: Pseudomonadota bacterium (assembly GCA_040388515.1). GTDB lineage: Bacteria > Pseudomonadota > Alphaproteobacteria > Sphingomonadales > Sphingomonadaceae > Sphingomonas_O. The sequence continues at coordinate 90,910 of JAZKBQ010000023.1, forward strand.
AACTTTGCCTATTACTTCAGAAGTATGAATGATGGTTAATGTTCATACGACTATTAAAGTATTAATCGCTTCGAACTCACTCTTGCCGCCTCGCTTTTTAATTTGTTGCTGCTTCAAAACGGATCGTCGCGCTATTGATGCGACATTCGTGCAAAAATTATCTATAAGGGCGCGCTGCATGCGGCGTGAGCGGCAGATTTACGGCCTTGCGCCGACAGGGGCGGATGAACCCGCATCCCTTGCCGCCATAAGCTCTTCATGCAACTCTGCGAGTTCGCGGTGCACGGCTGCCGCCGCCCAATCCGAGGCTCCAGCGGCGCGAGCATGCTCTTCGAAAATCCTGCTTGTGTAATAGACGCGGTCGATTGGCTTCGACATGCCGAGAGTTCTCCTGGACAGTGAGGACGTACGCCTCGTTGCGTCGATCTCAGTTATACGGATTAGTTACCGGGCGCGGCCCGCGCAGCTCGAGGAAATTCTTGAACTCGGTTTTTCGACCGACTTAAGGGCCGCAGCGCGAAGCGCGTAATCCTTCGCCATTGCGATCAGGAGTTCGGCGGCTCCATCAGTCGTGCTGATGGCGGCTTGGCGGCGGCAGCGATCTGCGAGGTCCAGCAAGCGTTCGCCCCACTCTGCGCCATCCGCTATCTCCGCAGGCTTCGCCGGCCCAAGTTAGACTTGTTCTTGTCAAAACGCGTGTGGTCGTCATCGGTTCAAGCTGACGCGCGGTTTCCTCGAGGCGGAGCGGTACGAGGGTTCAGAGACCGATTGAGAAGCGTCTGCGGACGTTCGGAAGTGCGTCGACAACTCGCTTGTTCAGCTCGTTGCAGCGCTCTCAACGCCAGCCTCGGTCAAACAAATCTGGTCGGACAACAGACCTGGCCAGATGATGCCGCGACCGACGTGTCCACCTCAATCTGACGGAAGTGCTTTTATGCGCTCGAAAATCGCGGGGTGCATGGGCGTTTCGAACTTGCACCCGATTTCGAAGCCGCTTGTCCAGACGACGTGCGCCGCAAGCGGGGTTAAAGTCGGGAGCGTCAGCCAGACCCGGTCGCCAATGTTCTTTCCGTGAGGCCATTCTGCTCTGAACCCGGTTCTCGAAAGGTCGCGAATGTCTGCCACGATACTTTGCGCGCCCAGTTGGCGAACCCGCGCATTTCTGATCCGGATATAGGCGCGCTCGTCTTTGCGCACGTCCGCCACGAGCCTTGTTATAGCCCCATTGCTGATCTTGTCTTGCATCCACCGACCCAGGTTTACGCGACTTGCCGATATGCGCCTGTTGACGCTTCGGTCGGCAAACTCGCTGCTATTGTTGAATCGTAATTTCGGCAATGGTCGAATTGACAACGCGGGAACCTAAAATGTCGTCAATTCAGATACCTGCGGCAGTACAGACACTGTGCTCCCCAGCCAGGCAGCTTAGGTATTGGAGCGGGGCGAGCGATTGCTCACTCGCCCCTTGTTCTTAGCGGACGCTGCCGCGACGAACCAGATTGACGATCGCCAGCAGCACGACCGCGCCTACTAACGAGATCAAGATCGACTGAACATTGATTGCGCCATCCATGATGGACGCGCCACCGATCAACGGCGTGATGAGGAAGCCGGCGAGGAATGCCCCGACGATGCCCACGACTACGTTTAGGATGATGCCCTGCTGGCCATCCGTGTTCATGATGATGCTGGCGAGCCATCCAATGATGCCGCCAACGACGAGCAGGATAATGAGATTCATAGCAAAGCACTCCCGTGATTGGTGTGGTTCGCTCAACAGAATGAGTGCTTCGATGTTCCTTTAGACTGCTCAGCTTTCGAACTGCCATTGGTGCGACAGCATCAGCACCATTGGTAAATCGACTGATCATCCTCGGAACTTGTGCTCCAGCGACGCGCTTCATCGGCATGAGACGCCTACCACCCTCGCTGCGGGCGCCTAGCTTGCGACATCTCGAACAGCTCATGGATAGTTTGTTAGAGGGCGTGATCCTTATGGATCCAGCCGGTGCCATTATGGGCGCGAACGCTGCCGCTCTGAAAATGCACGGATTGTCGACGGTGGAGCAGTTGGGCTCAACGGCTGACGAATATGCTGAGCGGTTCAGTTTGCGCCGTCGCGATCATCATCGCCTTGACCGCCGAGAATACCCCCTCATGCGTTTGCTGGCAGGCGAAAGCTTCCCGGACTTGATTGTCGAGGTTGCGCCGCGAGGTACCGACACCCCGCGATGGGTCCACCAAGTCCGAGATGTGGTTATGGATGACGATGGCGGGGAGCCCGATTGCCTTGCCCTTGTCATTCACGATGTGTCCGAACGGTTCGATGCAGAAGACCGCTTCGAGGCCATGTTTCAGGCAAATCCCGCGCCGGCCATCATCATCCGGGTTTCCGATCAGCGCTATATCCGGGTCAACCAGGGATTTCTCGATCTCAGCGGCTACGCAAGGCGAGATCTCGTCGGACGCAACATGTTCGAACTTGATATATTGGCTCACGTGGACCGGCGCGACGACGTGAAGCGCTTGGTGGCCGAGGGCGATGTCGTGCCCCAACTGGAAACGGAGCTTCCGTTGGCGGGCGGAGGGACAAAGCTTGTTATTGTTGCTGGCCAACCGATCGAGGTCGAAAACGAACTGTGCCTTTTATTCACGTTCGCCGATCTTGAGCCCAGGCGGCAGGCAGAACGCGCACTGGAAGCAAGCGAGAAGCACTTTGCGACCGTTTTCGAAATGGCGCCCGTCGCAATGGTCGTTACGAAAGGGGCCGAGCACCGTATCATCAACGTCAACGACGCATTCCGGCGACTTACTGGCTATTCCGAACACGCGGCCATCGGCCGCGTTGCCGATGATCTGCAGCTGTGGAACGATGCAGGGCAACGCGAGGGTCTTGAGGATGAAATCCGGAAGAACGGCGGTTTTCGCGGTCACGACGTACGCGTCCTCAGCAAAGACGGCACGCCCGTCGACTGTATAGCCTCCGCCGAGCAGATCGACTTCCGCAAGGACGAATGCGTGCTCTGGTTATACCAGGACATCACCGAGCGTCGGCGCACCGAACTCGAACTGGTGGAAGCGATCGAAGCTGTCATGAAAGACGCGAATTGGCTCAGTCGCTCGATCATGGACAAGCTTGCGACGCTGAGGCGTCCAAAGACCACGGTGAGAACCCCGCCGCTTAAGTCAGAGCTCAGTTCGCGTGAACGTGAGGTGCTCGAACTCATCTGCGACGGTCTCGACGATGGCGAGATCGCCAGCGCTCTGGGCCTGTCACGAAACACCGTGTGCAATCACGTCGCGCGGATGTACGCGAAGATCGGCGTCAATCGCCGGAGTGCGGCAGTCGTCTGGGCGCGCGACCGGGGTGTCGGTGGGGGGTAGTTCAGTCGTGGGTCCAGGCGGACGACATCTTCCACCATTGCCGCTCCTTAAAGCGTGCTGCGAATGCGGCACGACTGCCTCCGTCTGTGGGCATCCGGAAGCCATCAGCCGATAAGCGTGGATATAGATCGGACAACACTTTGCGCGACTCTGCCCGGGGATCGTCCTGGCAGCAGCCCCGGTCGGACGACTGTTGGTGCAGCAGCACCAACGGCGCAAATGAATTGACCAACCCGCCGCGTGCGTAATTCTTAGCCGTTCGCGCGACGGTGGAACGTACCGCGGTACAGGGGATTGAGCGCCGCACGGATGAACTCTCATCCAGAACATAACGGAGAGCCAAAATGAACGCCAACCTCGTATCAGCCGTCTTCGATGATCGGTCGGAAGCAGAAAGCGCGGTATCCGCGCTGCGGAGCGCTGGCATAAACGACAGCGCGATCTCGATCGTCGCCCAGCATGATGGCACGAACACGACCACCGACGGCAGTGGCGCCGAACAGGCGACAGACTTTATCGGGAAGGCAGCCGCCGGCGCGGGGATTGGCACGCTTCTCGGCATTGCCGCTCTCGCAATTCCCGGTGTTGGACCGCTCGTTGCAGCCGGCGCGATTGCTGCGTCGGCAATCCCCGGGGCAGCTCTGACTGGCGCTGCGATAGGCGCTGCGGCCGGTGGACTCGCGAGCGTCCTGACCAAACACGGGGTAAGTGAAGCCGACGCGCGTTACTACGAAGACCGCGTGAACAGCGGTGGCGTCTTTGTCTCGGTCGACACGTCGGAGAGTGGCCTGGCTTCACAGAGTGTGAGCGATATTCTCTACGACGCGGGCGGTCACAGCTCGGGGCGTGAGAAGAATCTGTCGAACGCCTAACACCTCTTGAGGGCGTCCATCCAAGCGATGGGCGCCCTTGATGCGTCGGCGTTCAACAGTTCAGAACTGAAGATCTATCGAGGAAGTCTTATGAAATTTATTATTCTTTGCGGCGCAGCCGCAGTCGCCGCGCTCAGTGCCGTGCCAGCACAGGCACAGCGCGATCAGAACCGTTCCGATTATGCTCGCGGCGATGGTGGCTGGGACCGGGATGCCTTCTGGCGCGGTGCGCAGGCCGGACCGCGCGAGCGCATCACGTTTCTTCAAGACCGGATCGACCGTGGTGTTAGCGACGGAAGCCTGACCCGGGGTGAAGCACGCCGTGCGCAGTACGAACTGGACAGCATCCGCCGGGACGCGTCGCGCCGGCGCATGACACCGCAGAACAGCGACATGCTCCTGCGCCGTCTCGACGATCTCAGCCGCGGGCTTCGCTGGGCACGTGCGAAAGACCGTAGCCAGTATTCAGGCACGGAGCGCGACCGGTTCGCAACGGATTATGACGCTACGCGATACTACCGGGACGATGCGCGATACGCGGAGCGCCAGCTTTCGGCCCAGGACGAAGTCTACCGGGGATCCGACGGGCGATATTATTGCAAGCGTAACGACGGAACGACTGGTTTGATCATTGGCGCGGCTGGCGGCGGAGTGCTGGGAAATGTGATCGATGGAGGCCATAACCGTGTAGCCGGCACACTGATCGGCGGTGCACTTGGCGCATTGGCGGGTAAAGCCATCGACCAGAACAGTAACGTTCGCTGTAGGTAAACAACCGCACCGATCCCCACTGCCAGGGGATCGGTGCCGTTCTCCGACCCGCGAAAACTCCGATAGTTCTGCCAGCGTTTTTGCTGACGTTGATCGGCAGGTTTGCGCCCCCGAAATTGGACGCCTCACACGGTGTTTGATGAGCCCAGAACCGGACGCTTTTAGCCGCAGCATTTTGCTTCAATCCACACAGCGCTCATCACCTCGCTTGCCGAGCATTGGCACTTATCGCACACTGAGCCGTTGGCTTCTTCGCTGACCGCGTAACGTGGCAGCGACAATCAAAGGCGGCGGCAATGGCGGACACCGGCGAACTCGACGTTTCAAGGCGCGGGATGCTTATTGGCGGAGCGGCATCGGCTGCGCTCGCGTCGCCAGCGATCGGTGCGGCAAAATCGGGAGTCAGCGTAAAATCGCAGCCCCAGCCAAGCGTAATGCCGCTCGCATTCGAGGTAAACGGGAAACGGCGTGAGCTTCAGGTCGATACACGGACCACTTTGCTCGACGCTCTTCGCGAAAACCTGCATCTGACGGGTACCAAAAAGGGATGCGATCATGGCCAGTGCGGTGCCTGCACTGTTCTGGTCGACGGTGTACGTATAAATTCCTGTCTGTCGCTCGCGGTGATGCACGAGGGCGACAGGATCATAACCATCGAAGGTCTTGGGACGCCGGACAAATTGCACCCTATGCAAGCCGCGTTCATTCGTCACGACGGGTATCAGTGCGGATATTGTACGCCGGGCCAGATTTGTTCCGCGGTGGCCGTGCTCGGCGAGATCAAGGCGGGCATTCCCAGCCACGCGACCAAGGATCTGACCGGCAAACCAGCCATCTCCAACGACGAGATGCGCGAACGCATGAGCGGCAACATCTGCCGATGCGGCGCCTATTCCAACATTCTGGAAGCAATGACCGATGTTGCGGAGGAACGCGCATGAAGCCGTTCACCTACGAGCGCGTGGCCTCTCCCGCCGAGGCCGCGGCGGCGGCTGCACGCACGCCTGGCGCAAAGTTTATCGCGGGCGGCACGAACCTGCTCGACCTGATGAAGCTTCAGATCGAAACGCCGGCGCACCTAATCGACGTCAACGCGCTCAAGCTCGACGAGATCGTCGCGACGCCGGAGGGCGGGCTGCGCATCGGTGCGCTCGTGACCAACACCAATCTTGCTGCCGACGCGCGCGTCCGGCGGGAATATGGCGTTCTCAGCCGCGCGATCTTTGCGGGCGCTTCCGGACAGCTCCGCAATAAGGCCACCACTGCCGGCAACTTGATGCAGCGGACCCGTTGCGCGTATTTCTACGACACCAATCAGCCGTGCAACAAACGCAAACCCGGCTCGGGATGCGCCGCGATCGCAGGCTTCAGCCGCCAGCTGAGTGTGATCGGGACCAGCGAGGCATGCATCGCGACCTATCCGGGCGACATGGCGGTTGCGTTGCGCCTGCTCGATGCGACGGTGGAGACGGCGAAGTCCGACGGGACAACGCGCTCGATCGCATTGGCGGATTTTCACCGGCTTCCCGGCGACAAACCGCACCTCGACACCGTGCTCGCGCCGGGCGAATTGATCACCGGCGTCGTCCTGCCCAAGCCGATCGGCGGGACGCACATATATCACAAAGTCCGTGACCGGGCCTCCTATGCGTTTGCGCTGGTGTCGGTCGCCGCAGTTGTCCAGCGCGACGGGTCGGGCAGGGTGGCCGTAGGAGGCGTTGCGCCGCGGCCATGGCGTGTCGAGGCCGCCGAGACAGAAATGCCCAGGGGGGCAAAGGCGGTGACCGATCGCCTGATGGCCGGTGCGCGCCCCACCCACGAAAACGCATTTAAGGTGAAGCTGGTCGAGCGAACGCTCGCGGCGACCTTGGCTGAAGCAAGGGGCTGAGCGATGAAATTTGAGACGCCCGCCGGCCAGAATCCGATCGACCAGCTGAAAGTGGTCGGGAAACCGCACGATCGCATCGATGGCAAGTTCAAGACGACCGGTACGGCGCCTTATGCTTACGAGCGATACGATGCCGTCGCCAACCCGGCTTATGGCTGCATTGTCGGATCGGCCATTGCCAAGGGAACGATCACCGCAATCGACTTGTCCGAAGCAGAGGCGGCTCCGGGTGTCCTCGCCATCGTGACTGCCGAGAATGCGGGCAAACTGGTCAAGGGTGACTTCAACACGGCAAATCTGCTCGGTGGACCGAAGATCGAACATTATCACCAAGCAGTCGCCGTCGTCGTCGCTGAAACCTTCGAGCAGGCGCGCGCTGCCGCCGCGCTGGTTCGTGTCGATTATGCACGTGCCAAGGGAAGCTACGATCTTGCCGCAGCCCTGAAAACCGCGCCCCTGAAGGCCGGCGACGACAAAGGACCGCCCGTCGATAGCGTCGGCGATTTCGAAGGAGCATTTGCGGCTTCCGAGATGAAATTCGACGCGAACTATACGACGCCCGACCACAGCCACGCGATGATGGAACCGCATGCATCGATTGCGTCCTGGGAGGGCGACAAGCTGACACTGTGGACATCGAACCAGATGATCGCCTGGGGCAAAGGCGATGTCGCCAAGACGCTCGGGATACCGAAAGATAAGGTCCGGTTGATTTCGCCGTACATCGGCGGCGGCTTTGGCGGGAAACTGTTCGTCCGGGCGGATGCGATCATGGCGGCGCTCGGCGCGAAAGCGGCGAAGCGACCGGTCAAGGTCGCGCTTGCTCGGCCGATGATGATCAACAACACGACCCATCGTCCCGCGACGATGCAGCGCATTCGCATCGGCGCGACGAAGGCAGGCAAGATCACCGCAATCGCGCACGAGAGCGGGTCCGGCGACCTGCCGGGCGGCGGTCCCGAGACGGCAGTGTCGCAAACCAAGCTGATGTATGCGGGCGCGAACCGGCTGACGTCGATGCGCCTTGCTGTGCTCGATTTGCCGGAAGGCAATGCAATGCGTGCGCCGGGCGAAGCCCCGGGCCTCATGGCACTCGAAATCGCGATGGACGAAATGGCCGAAAAGCTCGGCATGGACCCGATTGCGTTTCGCATTGCCAACGATACTCAGGTCGACCCCGAAAAGCCGGAACGCCGTTATTCGCAGCGCCAGTTTATCAAATGCCTGGAAACGGGTGCCGAGAAATTCGGATGGTCAGCGCGCAAGGCGGCGCCCGGCAAGATGCGTGATGGCCAATGGCTTATTGGCATTGGCATGGCAGCGGGATTCCGGAACAACCTGCTGCAAAAGTCTGCCGCGCGGGTCGGCGTCGATGGCAGGGGCGTGGTGACCGTCACAACCGACATGACCGACATCGGCACGGGTACCTACACCATCATCGCCCAGACTGCGGCGGAGATGATGGGGGTCGATCTCGAAGCGGTCGTTGTTTTGCTGGGAGATTCGGATTCGCCGGTATCGGCGGGGTCCGGCGGCCAGTGGGGCGCGAACAATTCGACGGCGGGCGTGTACGCTGCGTGCGTCAAGCTGCGCGAGGCGCTTGCCGCCAAGGCCGGTTTCGATCCTGCTGTGGCGCGTTTCGAAAACGGAGAGATCCGGGCAGGCAATCGCAGCGTCAGCCTGGCCGATGCGGCCGGAAGCACCGGGGTGGTCATGGAAGACGCGATCGAATACGGTGACCTAGCCAAGAAGTTCCAGCAGTCGACGTTTGCCGGGCACTTTGTTGAAGTCGCCGTCAATGCCTATACCGGCGAGACGCGGATCCGCCGGATGCTCGCAGTCTGTGCCGCCGGGCGCATTCTCAACCCTAAGTCGGCGCGCAGCCAGGTGATCGGTGCGATGACGATGGGAGCAGGAGCGGCGTTGATGGAGGAACTCGCGGTCGACAAGCGCTTCGGCTTCTTCGTCAATCACGACCTCGCCAGCTATGAGGTTCCAGTCCATGCCGACATTCCGCACCAGGAGGTGATCTTTCTCGACGAAGTCGATCCGATGTCGTCGCCGATGAAGGCGAAAGGCGTGGGCGAACTCGGACTGTGCGGGGTCGGTGCGGCGATCGCCAACGCGATCTACAATGCAACGGGCGTGCGTGTGCGCGACTATCCCGTCACACTCGACAAGCTGATCGACAAATTGCCCGCATTTGCCTGAGAAAAAGCGCGCGTTTCAGGGCCCCAGAAGGAATGCGTCCAGGTCCGCGCGCGTGTCGATGTCGCTCAGCCACATGGGATCGGCATCAACGGACGCTGCTGTTGCCAGCAGATGTCTAGCGCCGCGATCGCCTTCGAGCGTTTCCAGGGCGGAGAACATCGCTCGCGAAAAAATCGCCGGGACTGATTTCACGCCGTTGGAGGCGCTGGCCGTCACGTCGGCAATATGCGCGTCTAGTAAGGCGATGAAGTGGCTGGCGGGGACGAACGGCATGTCGGCGAGCGCGATAAGGCAGGCCTCGCAGCCGTTGGCACGGGCTTCCGCAACGCCCTTCCGGATCGATGCGCTGATGGGGGCGTTCCCGGGCGCCTGCACGCTTCGGAAACCGAACGGTGCGAAGTCGGGGTCGGTTGCGCCGACGACCGCGATCCGCTCTGCGAAAGAAATGGTCGACAGCGTCGATGCTGCATGATGGGCGAGCGGCCGGCCTGCGACCGGATGGAGTAGTTTGTTGCCTCGAAAACGCTCCGAGCGCCCCGCGGCAAGCAGGATAAGCGAGACTCGCATGCTTTCGATTGCCATTGCGCCTGATAACGTCCGCGACGGATTAAAGGCAGACTGATGGACGCGTTCGACATTTTTGAGTTTCTCGCGCGCAAAGCTGCGCTCGGTCCAACGGCAATCGTGACTGTTACGCACGTGTCAGGAAGCTCGATGCGCAATCCAGGCGCCCATCTTGCCGTGGCGGCCGATGGCGACTGGTGCGGGTCGCTGTCTGGCGGTTGTATCGAGGCGGCGGTTGTCGCGGAAGCGCTCGACGCCTTGAGGCGGGGAGAAACGCGCGAAGTGCGATTCGGCGCAGGATCGCCTTATATCGATATCCGCTTGCCGTGCGGTGGGTCGTTGGACGTGTTGATCAACCCCATCGAGGACACGACGCTCGCCCGCCACGCAGTCACATTGTTCGAGAGACGCTTGCCATTCGTTTTGGCGCTTCCGCTTGTGTCGGGGTCGCTGACGATCGAACGTAAGGAACCGACGTGGCGAACCGGTCGGGATGCATCGACGTTTCGCGTGTCGCACCTTCCGCCCCTGTCGATCGCTATCATCGGCCATGGTGGATCGGTCGAAGCCCTCGACGCTCAGTCCCGCATCGCGCGCGCGGTCACACATGTGTTCACACCCGACGTTGACCTAGCCGCTCGGCTGTCATCCTCAGGCACGCCGATAAGCGTTCTCCGAATTCCGACTGAGAAGGTTGCGCTGAAGCCGGACCGGTGGACAGCCATTGCGTTCCTGTTTCACGATCACGAGTGGGAGACGGCATTGATGGTCGAGGCACTCGCGAGTCCCGCGTTCTACGTCGGTGCAATGGGTGGGCGGGCTGCCCAGGCCCGACGGGTCGAAGCGCTCGAACATGCCGGCGTTGCCGTCGAAGCCATCGGGCGACTGCGCGCTCCGATCGGGCTCATTCCTTCCTCGCGCGATCCGCAGGTTCTGGCGCTGTCGGTCCTCGCCGAGATTGTCCGTGATTACGACGCGGCGATCCAACGCGCGGACGTTTTGATCTGAAAGTCAGTTCTCTGTCATCAGTTCTCTTGACGTGCAGAGTTGCTTTCTGTTGTTTGAGGATCGTTTGCAGCGCAGCGGGAAGGCCGCGCCCAGCGCTGCAACGCACGACCCTCGCGAGCGCGTGGGCACAGCTGGTTTTAGGGTCTGCTTTGCGCGTGCATTGTCGCCGTTCGGTGGTGTGATCGGCGAGCCCGAAAGCCGCCGTTGATGTTTGCAACGGCCAATGTCCGCAATGGGGTGGAAAGCGGACGGACAGCAGTGGCGACAGGAACTACGGCAAGCTTTGGGGCCTCGGCACAGGTAACGAGGCCAAAGCGGCCCGTAATCTCTGGTTTCGGGTGGAAAACTTGTCTGGGTTGCAACCGTAAACGACGAAATAAAACTGGTCCAGCGCGGGTCCCACCCAATGAAAAGAAATGCCGCCTTGATCGCTGACGTAGTTGCCCTCGCAGCGCAAACGGCCGCGACCTGTCGTGCGCTCAGCGGAACGGGCGTTACGCCGTCGAGCGCTGTGGCGTCCTGCGCTGCTGAATCACGGCCGTGACCGTCATGCAGAACACCGCAGGCGGTTACCATGCACGCAAACCCTCAGCTGCCGCAGGTATTTGAATTCATAGCATTTTAATCGCACATTATCGTTTCGACCGTTGCCGAAATGACGATTGGTCCGTAACAGCGAGTTTGCCGACCGAAACCGTCAGAAGGCGGGGGTTGGCGCGTTGAGCAAGCCTGGGTCGTTGGATGCAAGACAAGAATACCAAAGTTGCCTTTACGAGGCTCGTGGCGGACGTTCGCAAAGACGAGCGCGCATATATCAGGATCAGAAATGCGCGGGTTCGCCAACTGGGCGCGCAGAGTATCGTCGCCGACATTCGCGACCTTTCTAGAACTGGATTCAGGGCAGAGTGGCCCCACGGAAAGAATGTTGGCGACAGGGTTTGGCTGACGCTCCCAACCTTGACCCCGCTGGCGGCGTTCGTGGTCTGGACGAGCGGCTTCGAAATAGGATGCAGGTTCGAAACGCCGATGCACCCTGCTATTTTTGAACGCGTAAAAGCGCTTCCGTCAGACTGACATCGACACCTCACCCGCGGCCTTGTTGGGGGACAGAGGACAGTTGTTCTAGACCAAACGAGGACTGGTAATTCCAATGCAAGCAGAACTGAACGTTCGGTGTCTGGGTTGAGCCGCAACGTCGAGCGCATGATTGTTTCTAGCGGATAATTTCGCCGTAGTCGGCCTAGGCGGCGAGCGACGGCTGATCCGCCATAAGCTCGCAAAGTTGTGCGATCGGGATGGGTTTTGAGATGTAATAGCCTTGCACCATGTCGCAGCCACAAGCTTTCAAAAAGGCGATGCCTTCCTGCTCTTCCACTCCCTCGGCCACTACCTTGAGTCCAAGCTTGTGTCCGAGTTCGACCGTAGATCTAACGAGAACGGCATCACTTTCGTTGTGATGCACGTGCTGAATGAAAGATCGATCTATTTTGATCTCATTCAATGGCAGCTTGCGCAGGTAAGTAAGTGTGGATTGACCCGTGCCGTAATCGTCAATTGAAACGCCTAGGCCTAGGCTTCGGTAGTGACGCAGCGCTGCAATTGCACTGTTCGGATCCAACATAGTAGCCGATTCAGTGATTTCAAATATCAAGGCGGCCGCAGGTATATCCGACGACAAGATTAGACCTTCTACGCTAGTATTGAACGCAGCCGATGAAAGCAGATTGGCGGATATATTTATCGCCGCTGAAAGATCTTTGTGAGTTCTACGGAGCGCAACGAGATCGCAGAGCACCTCTTTCAGAACGAAAATCGTTAGAGGGCCAATCCGATTTGTCTTTTCAGCCAACGGAATGAACGTATCCGGACCTATGAACCCTCGTTGCGGGTGACGCCACCGCACCAACGCTTCGACGCTCGAAATGCAAGACAGGCGAAGATCAAACTTCGGTTGATAAAATACCTCGATTTGACCTGCTGCCAGCGCGTCGTCCAGTTCGCCCATGAGTGAAACGGATAGCTCGAGATTCTCCAGATCGGCTCCGGTATCACACCAAAATGCGCCCGTTCTGAAAGCGTTTTCAGCGGCGAGAGTAGCGTCGATCAAAAGTCGATTCGTCGGTGCATCTCCGACTGCGACCCCGGCGCAAACCGTAACATCGACACGTCGTCCCATGACTTCGACTGGCTGAAGGAGGAGTAGACGAAGACCCTCAAAGATGTCTTTGAGCGGTTCCGTCGTTGGCAGAACGATTGCCAGCTGGCGCTCTGTAGTCCGGTAGATCGCGCCACAATTAGCCGAAAACACCAAGCGGTCCGCTATGCGGCGCACCGCTTCCGCGGCTAAATCATTACCCAGGACGGCGCTCAGGTTATCGTAGTTTTCGATCTGAAACACTGCCAAGCACAGTGATCGGTCGACGCGTTTTAGACCGTCAAGAGCCTTTCCATTCGGTAGGCCGGTCGCTTCATCGATCATCCTCAAGCGGTTAAAACGGGCAATGACCACGCGCACTGCGCTCGCCATGCCTGCCGTTCCTATCGCGGCAAGTGACGCAGCCAACGGATAGTAGATTAATAATATGTGCTGGGCGGCGAGCGTGAATACGACAACTGACAGCACAGAACCAACGGTGGCAAGTCCGACCTGAAGGGCGGTCCGGCGAGAGACAATTGCCAATCCACCTAACAGCGCGACAAGGAGTGGCGGCAAGAAAAAGCCATTCTCGGGGACGCCTCTCAAGAGAGTTTCCGCTGCCATGGCCTGCACCACCACACCCGGAATGACTCCCCACTGCGGTACGCCGTAGCGATCACCCATTTCGATTGCCGTTGCGCCAACGAGAACTGTCCGCCCCCGTACTATCGAGCGATCAAACTTTCCGTTCAGCACGTCGACGAAGCTGAGCCGCGGAATTGTGCCGGGATCGATTGACATGTCGATCGGAAATTCGATCCCGGTTGTGCCCGACCGTTGCGCCATATACGCGGCTAACGACGGGCGGGGAACCTGATCCGTAACAGTGCCCATTGGCATGCTGCGTACCTGGCCGTCCGCATCCGGTGCGACGTTTACGGACGCAAGTGCGGCGTTGCTGCGAAACAGTGGGATCGGCAAGGCATCGATTGATCTTTTATCCGCGGCGCTTGCAGACTGCCCGAAGGTTGGAAGGACAATCTTGCCAGCCATTTGGAAGATCGCGTGAGCGAATGCCTTATCCCCTGGATCGTCGGATGCAGCCGAAAAATCCACGTCAAAAGCGACCAAAGCTGATCCAGCCGTTCTAAGCTCGTCGACGACCTTTCCGTAGTAGCGACGCGACCAAGGCCACCGCTTAATTGCAGCTGCGCTCTGCGCGTCCATTTCTAACACGATTATCTTGCCGCTCGCCGCGCGATTGACCGCCCCGAACCTAAAAGTTGCTAGCGCTCGATCAATCGCTGGGCCCGTCGACGTCGACGAAAAATAAGCGCCCACGAGAACAAGCGCTGCAATAATCATCAATGATGACCACCGCACCTTCTGGAAGGGCAAATAGCGGGACGCTCCCACTAGAACGACCGCGCTAGCTTGGCGGAAACGCGGGGCTGCCGATCGCCTGTGTCGAAACGCACACTGTTGACGGGCAGTGCTACTTCCAATGACGCATCAAAGGAGCGCCACGTAATGCGTACGCCGCCCGCAGCCGACAGCAAGCCACCACCGCCGGCGCCGTGCCTCCAGTTTTCAACATATCCGCCGTCCAAGCTTCCGTAGACTTGTGCTCGATCGACCACATGCAAGAGTGGCCCGAAATCATATCGGGCTTCGGCAGATGCCAGGATCCCGTTGTCGCCAGTCCGTTCTGAGTAGTCGTATCCCCTCCCATAAATCGGGCCGCCGACGCCGATTTCAGCAGTCGCGAGGAGTGGGCGCGATGCAATTTGACCTTGAGAGGAGATCGCGAAGCTCACGTGCTTGTTCGCGCGTGTTTCCCAAGTGAAGTCGTATTCCAGCTTTGCAAAATGCGCATCGCCATCTGATCGAGAAGTTCTCGCATCGCCTTCCCGTGAAACTCCAGGAAGCGGTAACCCAGCGGTCATGCTCAACTCGCCTCGAAACAGGCCGCGCGGAGAACTTGCCACACCGCTCACTGCAACGGTAACGGTCGCCGAGCGATCTTCGCGGAATGGAAAACCGAGAAGCGTCTGCGAACTTTCCAGCGTCCGAAACTCAACGCTTGTCCAAACGCTGCGTTTGCGACTTCTGAGTATCGGTGCGGTGACGCTCACCGTAGCATCGACACTCTCACCAACGACGTCTAACGCTTCGAGGACTCCGCCCGGCCGTGTTTTACCGTACGCGACCGACGCAGATATCATCGCGCCGTTCCTGTCGAGGGGCATTGTATACCGACCTCTGAGAAAAAAGAATTCGGACGGTGCTAGGGGCGTCTGAGCACTGATTAGGCTGATCTCGTCTCCCGCCTGCATGACACCCCGCAAATTCGCGAGCAGCGTTGATCGGATAGGTCCTATCTCATCGCTTCCACGGTTATCGAACTGGGCATACAGGCTGTAGCGGTCAGCCGTGATGCTTACGAGCAAGATGCCGAATCCATCCTGCCGTACATACTTCGTCTCTTTGACGCCTACGCCGGCGATGTCTTGAACCAACAAGATAGCGCGCTCGAGATCAACTTGACGGGTGGCGCGCCCTGTTACCAACGCGCGCGAAAGAATCCGGTCTGCGTAAGGGTTAGCTGAACCGATGACGCGCACGGCCGAGATAGCACCCAGATCCAGTTGAATTCGAAGGATGCCGTCGTCCATGCGCTGCGGCTCGATGCGTGCAGTGGCGAAAACAAAACCTGATTTTCGGGCCGTGTCGGAGATCGCGGTCGCTAAATCTCGAAGATCTCGATCAGAAAGGGTTCGCCCGATGAATGCGGGTATCACTTCGCTGAAGGACGCTTGTGGTAGATCGCTCGCACCCTGAACAACGATCGCCGAGGCTATGCGGGGGCCTTGGGCCGCCACGATCTGCTGCGGCGATTCCGTTGCGACTGTCGCTTCGCGCGATTCGACCACTTGCTGCGGATCTTTTGCAAGCGAGCGCTCGATGAGCGTTGGATCGGAACGATCTAACAGCGTTTGCGAGACTGCTGCGGACGGCAAAGGCAGCGCAAACAAAAACCAAATTACGCCGTCAAACCCACGCTGCATTCACTATCCCCAATTGCAGCCCGCGGGTTAGCTTCGACGCGTTTCCAAAAGGTTAGGAAGGATAATCGGATCGCATAATGATGAGTTAACCATGTTGTCGAACTTTGCTCAAACAAATCAGCATCTAGCTGACGCGCATTATGGCTCAGGAGAAGCTTCGGGTGCGCAACAAACTGATTTTCATTCTGTCGGCAGGATGCTCGACCATCGCTTTGGCAAATCAACCTGCCTGGACGGTGAGCGAAATGAGCGGCGCGGTCCAAGTTTCGCATTCCGGAGTCGTCAAAGTCGCTGCGCGCGGAACGAGTGTTGCGGCAGGTGATACAGTTATTACCGGACCTGCGGGTCGAGCAGTTCTGACCAGAGGGACGGAATACATGATGGTTGCCGCGTCATCGCGGCTACGTTTGCCGCAAGAGGAGCAGGCGACTGGATGGACCCAAGTCGTTCAGGAAGCCGGCAACATCGTTTTCATGATTAAACGGAAGATGACACCGCATTTTGAGGTGAAAACCCCCTACCTTGCGGCGGTCGTGAAGGGCACGACATTCACCGTCGGGGTTTCCTCGCAAGGCGCATCCGTGCAGGTTCTTGAAGGCGCTGTGGAAGTTGCGACCACTGATGGTGGAGCCCGAGATATGCTGCGGCCTGGCGCAGTCGCAATTGTAGGCGCACGTGACCTGTTTCGCATGCGTGTTGAGGCAGAAGGCTCGACAAAGGTTCTCTCGTCACCGACCGCCGCTCCGAGTGAGCCGGCACCGATTACGCCCGTCACAACGACAAATGCATCTTCCGCTGCATCGCCAAGCGAAGCACCGGTCATAAATGCAGCGGTTAGCGAAGCGCCAGTATCTCTTGCAACGGTGACCGGCGGGCTCATCAAGGGAACCGTCGGCGGTCAAGCTGATCTTAAAGACGTGACCGATGTAACGCGTTCGGCTGTAGAGGGCTCGACATCAGCCGTGAAGGCAGTCGAGTCGGCGACGAAATCAATGGCCGCCTCTGAATCTCAGGCGAGTACAGCCGTTGCAGCCGAGCGCGCTGACCAAGCAACTGAATCCGCGAAGTTAGCTAGCCAGGAAACTGCTGACGCGGCGGCACGCGCCGAAGCAGCAGCGCAAGCCGCGAATGACGCTGCTGCTCGCGTTAATGCATCGAAAGCAGCCCAGGATGCCTCCTCAGCTGCCGCGCGGAGCGCCGCAGAAGCCGCGAATCAGGCTGCAGTGAATGCAGCCGACGCGGCAGCAGCAGCAGAAGCTAACCGCATCGCTTCGGAGGCTGCGGAAATCGCCGCACAAGCCAATGCTGAGCAGGCCGCCACTCTTGCAGCAGCCGCAGCCCGCGACGCAGCGAACTCCGCTGGAGATCCGGCAGCGCAGGCTGCCGCAGATAAGGCAGCACGGGACGCAGCAAAAGCAGCCGATGACGCGGCAAAAGCAAGCGCAGCAGCCGCGCAGGCGCAAGCCGACAAAGCTGCGAGAGAAGCGGCAAAAGCTGCTGCAGATAAGGATGCAGAAAAGGCAGCAAAGGAGGCTGCAAAGGCCGCTGCGGATGCCGCTCAAGCCGCCGCCGATCAAGCAGCGAAGGCAGCAGAACAGGAAGCCAAGGCAGCCGCGAAAGCGGCAGCTGACGCTGCTGCTGCCGCAGCAAAAGCTCAGGAACAGGCGGCCAAGGATGCGAAGCGGCTTGCCGATGAGGCAGCGAAGGCTGCCGAGGAAGCAGCCAAGGCCGCGCAGAAGGCGAACGATGAAGCAGCCAAGGCGGCCGAGGAGGCGCTGAAAAAGCTAAAGGGCAAGGGGCTCTAAGCGACGGCCAAGCGCGCGTGGAGATAAACACTTAACCGGGACAGGTATCCGCGACAGGATGGATTGCCAAAGCGACACCGCGGATCCAGTGCCACCGTTCTCGGCGAAAAAAGACCCGGCGAATTTCTCCGCCGGGTACTGAGTGGGACGCGCGAGCGTTGGGTTGGAGCGCGTCTGATCGCTGGCGAAAATTTACAATAGGCTTTGAATAAATGCTATTGATTTAAATGAATTAACCACAAAAACTTTCTATTACTTTGTATATAGTAGAAAATTGGGCGACTCCCATATTCAGCGAATAAGGAAGTCTTAGCGGCCATCTCGATGCCGTAGGTGTGCTAATCACTGGTCTGCTTTGAAACTTCGGTTCAGCCAGCCGGAAATGATATGGGGGCGGCGACGCTGTAGATTGATAGGCTACCATGCGACGCTAGGTCGCACGGCAGTCGATACCGTCTAGCTGAAAGAGACTTTCGTCCTCTTCTGGGTGCGCATGGAGCGACCAACGATCCCAAATCCGAGCAGGAACATAGCCCAGGTCGCGGGTTCGGGCACCGGTGCGGTTGCAAGCGTCGCGAGATCGTCGAACTCGAACGCGTAGCTGTTAGACTGGAAACGTGCGCCGACGATCGACGGGTCGCCTGCCTGTGCCATGTACATGACACGGCCATTGGAATCGGCCTGGACCTGATTGCCATCGGCATCGCCGCCAAGTGCGATCTGGGCACCCTGGAACACCTGTTGCGTTCCATTGGAATAGAAGAGGGTCAGGATATTGAACGTGTCCAGCGACCCCAGCACGAACGAGAAGCCCCGGGTCGGTCCGAAGTTTACGGTGTAACTCGACGGAGAGCCGCCGAGCGCCGCCCCGAAATTGCCCGTGCTGTTGAATGCCGGCCGCGCAGCAGTGTCGGCGACGGATGCCGAGTACGCGCGGGCATTTGTCGCGCCGGCAAGAAGCTGGCCGTTGCTGTAGCCTTCGAAATTCTCGAATATCGTGAACCCGGCAGGCATTGCAGACGCGCCCTGCATGAAGCTCACGGTCACCGCTGCATTTGCAGAGCCTGCCAGCGCGAGCGCGCTTAAGCCGATGATTAATTTACGCATACTGATCCCCTGTTGTGCGGACGCTGCCCATGCGGCAAGTCCCAGAACGCAGCGCGTAACCCGCGATGCAGGACAATGTTCCACGGTTCACACCAGTCTCAAGCCAATTCCCAAAATAGGACACAATCATGCTCGGCCGGCGGTTTTTACGTCGCCCGTTTCACTGGGCGATTGGCCGCGACGTGTGACACGGCAATGGGCGGAATTTATCTCCTCTGGGCGACATTCGCGGTAACCTCGAGTTCACTCGCCGTTCGTTAGGCAGCATCCCGAACGATTCTGGGAGGTCAGGTGTCGAAGCAAGTAATTACCGGCGCTGCTGTTAATCGCCGGCGCCGCACACAGGTAATGTTAGGAGCGGAGGTAACGGCTGCCGGCGGAGTTCGGGCCAAGCACCGGATCAAAGATTTATCTGAAACGGGTGCTAGGATCGACCGTGCGGCAACTCTCAAAGTGGGCGAGATCATACTAATCTCCGTAGGTGATCTTGAGGCGATAAACGCAGAAGTGATCTGGACATCCGGGAATGCTGCCGGCATTCGTTTTGCGCAGCCGATCGAGCTGACCAAAGCTCGCGCTAAGACGATTGTGGCCCCTAAGTATGGCAGCGACAAACGCGACGGTTGTAAATCATGGCCTGAAAAAAACGCGGCATCTGCGTCGATAGCGGCCGGATGGGCGGAATCGCTCGTCGACCCGTATAAAAATAGTAGTCGGTAACTTCCAAAGCAAATCTCGTCACACCCGGCGGAATCAAGTTGGGATGGCCCCGTGAGCGGGTGCACGAAACGAAATATGCACATTGACGAAAAAATTTGGCGACGTTTTATCACCCCGGCGTCTGTGTTTCATTTTGTTGATCGTACCGTTGCGAGTGGAAGTGGATAAGCCCGCAGAGCCCCGACAGGCGCCTAATCCGTCACGATGTGAAGAAGCGGTCCTCTTTGCGAAAGACGCGCCAGCTTTTCGTATCGTTCCGCGAGTTCATTATGGATCGCACCGATCTGCGGATCCTTGCAGGCGTCGGCCCGAGCCGTCTCGTCTGCTGCGCGTCGGGTGAAATACTCCGCATCGGAGGGGTGTGATTGTTTGGACACGGATTATCCCTGCTAGTCAGCAGACCGGTCCATTCCTATCGGCCCGCCTTGGTCAAACCCCGCTATAACTCGTTGCGAGACCAACGGAATAACCTGCGTCTAGCGCGATCAGCACCATACACCTCAATTTTCGGTTTTGATGTCCCCGCACCAATATCCCCAACTGGGTAGAAAGGATGGATCGAACGCGATCCATTTCGTCTCCACGCAACCTAGGCGAACAAGTGCAAGTCAGCTGCGGGTGTGCATGAACCGGAGTAACATCATGCGCGTCTCGCGACACGGTTAGAGAGCTGGTGAGGTAAAAGCTCGTCGAGGTTTCCGATGCCATACTGCGGCGGAATACCTACGCGACCTACCTATCGCTACGGCCCCCAATCGGCGACCGACCGATGGTGCTGCCGACCTACTAATTGCCATGGCTAAAGACTACGAGATCTACCCTGCCGCGTTCGAGCTGTCTAAGCTGTAGGGTCGTCTGGCATTACCAATACCAAACGGTCGCCATGCCAGAGTTCGCAGCGTTGAGGTGTACGAATACCGATGATTGCTAATGCCTTGGCATCATCCGAAGCCACTATGAGTTCTGCCGGTAGGCGGGCGTTCCTATCGTCGAAGCAGTAGAGACGGTAATGCTCACCAGCTGTACTAATCGCCACAGAAGCCCCCGGTCGTGTTGCGAGAGCTCTATTTCTGATCTCGCTTCACGGCGGACCGATCGGTGCCGCGAATAAATCGCATGTAACATATTGTTACTTAGCAGCAATTGATCTCGATCAATCAACCGTCAAGTCGGGTTTGTAGTGCATGATCAACCAAACGTGACGTCTGTATCGGGTAAAATGGCCATTCCGCCACAGCGTTGTCAGCACGACGTTATATTTGTCTCAACAACCTATGCCTGTGCCGTGGCTGAGATTCTTAGATTAGGAAATGGTTAACCCTCCTCGTTTACGTTTTGGCAAACGGAGGGTCAGGGCATGCGCGTTTTATTGATCGAGGACGAGCCGACGACGGCTAAGGCTATCGAGTTTATGCTCGCGAAAGAGGGTTTCACAGTCCATACCACCGATCTGGGCGAAGAGGGTTTGGACCTCGGCAAGCTCTATGACTACGACATCATTTGCCTCGACCTGAACCTGCCGGACATGCACGGTTACGACGTGCTGAAGCGCCTGCGCGTTGCAAAGGTGCAGACGCCGGTCCTGATCCTGTCAGGCATCAATGACATGGATTCGAAGGTACGCACGTTCGGTTTCGGCGCCGACGATTACGTCACCAAGCCGTTCCACCGTGACGAACTCGTCGCTCGCATCCATGCCGTGGTCCGCCGCTCGAAGGGCCATTCGCAGTCGGTCATCCGCACCGGCAAGCTTGCGGTCAACCTCGATACCAAGACCGTCGAAGTCGACGGCAGCCGCGTTAATCTCACCGGCAAGGAATATGCGATGCTCGAGCTGCTGTCGCTGCGCAAGGGCACAACGCTGACTAAAGACATGTTTATGAATCATCTCTACGGCGGCATGGACGAACCCGAACTCAAGATCATCGACGTCTTCGCCTGCAAGCTGCGCAAAAAGCTCGCTTTTGCCTGTGCCGGCGAGAGCTATATCGAAACCGTTTGGGGTCGAGGTTACAGTCTCCAAGAGCCTGCGGAACCAAATACGGCTCTCGCTGCATAAAGCTTCAGGAACGCGATGTGGCGAAAAAAAGCCTACAGGTTTCGTTCCTAAGCACGAGGTTGTGCTCTCCGCTCAAATTGCAAAGAACCCAGCGCCGCATCTGCATGCTGAATTTTGAATTGATTCGCTGTGCAACCTAATCCCTTATGGAGAATTAGGGTGCTGCAGCATTCCGGCTGCCCGGAGATACACGTGCGCGCCTGGTTCAGCCGAAGCGGCCGAAGCGCTTAAGATCCTCGTCGGTCATGCCCCCGACAACGCACAGTACCTGATCGAGCACGCCTACACCGTGCGCGTGAACGGCGAGTTGGTACGCTCCCTGGACCTTTACACGCAGGCGGAGAGGATCGCAGCGAAAATCGCGGACAAGGGCAGCGCCGGTCACTTCCGCGCCGTGGCGCTTCGCAGGCAAGGCTTTGCGCTTTCCGAACTGAAGCGGTGGGACGAAGCGACGAAGGCGTATCAGCACAGATTCAAGTATGAACCCGACAACGCGGTGGCGCTCAACGAACTGAAGTACATCGAGCAAAATCGGCCACGGTAGGTCGTCACTGTGGGCCTTACCCGGACCGGAGAACGTCTGAAATGGGGTGGAAAGCGGGTACTGGCGCGACTAGCATCTGCTTCGGGGAGGGCAATTTGCATGCTGGCTACAATCTCTCTGTCGGCGCTTCTGCTTGCCGTGCAATCGCCGAACGCCGTTCCGACTAGCAGCGTCAATAACCCCGTACCCGTTTTCGTCGAACGCCCCTGCCAGAAAGAACGTCTGCGCGAAGTCGCGAGATGCGGCTCGGTGACCGTGCCCGAAGATCGCGGCATAGTCGGCGGCAGAACGATCAAGCTCAATGTGGTGATCTTGCCGCCCACCAGTCCTCATTCCGATTTGCCCCCGCAATATGACCTCGAAGGCGGTCCAGGCCTCGCCGTGACGCCCAGCGCGGACTTCTATTTGTCCGATGGCGCCGCATATCGCGCGCGGCGCGAGATCGTGCTTGTGGACCAACGCGGCACCGGCGCCTCTAATCCACTCTCATGCAAAGCCCTCGACGTCCTTGAGGGGTCGTTGGAGCCAATGTTGCCGCCGACTGCAGTCGATCAATGCCGTGCCCAAGTCTCCGGCCATGCAAATCCTGTATTTTACGGCACGCGCGCAGCGGTCGAAGATCTCGATGCGGTTCGCTCTGCACTCGGGCACGAGCGGATCGACCTTGTGGCTTTGTCCTATGGGACCACGTTGGCGTTGCGTTACATCGCGACCTATCCTGAGCGGGTGCGATCAGCCATCCTGATGGGCGCCGTCCCCCCAGCCGCTTTGCCGCCTCGCGATCACGCGCTTGCGGCCGAGCGCGTGCTGGGCCTGCTGTTTGCAGCATGCTTTGCTGACGAAGTGTGTCGAGCCGCGATTCCAAACCCGTCCGGCGATCTCGATATTGCCCTTTCACGCCTTAGCGCTACGCGGCCGAGGTTATCGACCGACGTCTTCATGGAGAAGCTTCGCGGTCTGCTCTATCAGCCCACGAACGCTCGCCGCGTTCCTTGGATCGTTCACCGTGCCGCCGCCGGCGACCTGGGGCCGTTCGACGAAGCCACGCGCACGGCTGGCGGCCCGTCACGCTATGCAATGGGCGTCTATCTTTCGATTACCTGCGGGGAAAGCTTCGCCTTTATGGATCGCGCTCGCGCCGCGTCAGCAGCGCGCCGAACACACTTTGGGGATTACCGCCTTCGCCGTCAGGGCGACGCCTGTCGGCGCTGGCCCGCTGCGCAAACCGCCTCCGACCATCTGTCAGCCCAGGTGCCGAGGGCATCGGGTGGCCCGGCGGTCCTCATCGTGTCGGGCGAGTTCGATCCGGTCACGCCGCCGGAATGGGGCGCGAAACTGACACATGACTTTCCGCACTCACGCCAACTTATCCTGCCAAATAGCGGCCATGTCTTCGATGGCCTTTCGGGGATCGACACCTGTCTGGACCCACTGATGATCCGCTTTCTCGAAACGGCCGATCCTCTTTCGCTCGATACCCGATGCGTGGCACGAATGGCGCCGCCTCCCTTCGTTGTATCTGCGCCCCAGCAACAGTGAAGTTTCGCAACGTGTTCGTAACCACACCGACCGCTAAGCGCGTGCATTTCGGTCCTTCGGCGCTGCAGTCGAGTTTCCTGAAAGCGGCCATAGAAATTGCTCGTATCGGATAGCTGCAGACCATTATCGATCCGGGATTCGCAATCAGCTGAGAAATTCAGCATTTATGCTAGCGATGGTCCCAAACCCATGGTTAGGCGCGGTGAGCGATTAGAGGGGATTCATCGATGAAGATCAAAGCGTTGTCAGTCGCGTTGATATTGGCTGCCATACCGGTTTGCGCAAACGCGCAGACAGGGGACGCGATTGCCGAATTGACGACCAAGTCGGGTAAACTTGGCACGGCACTTCCCGGCAAAGCCATGGTGGTTTTCTACCGACCTGGTTCACTGATGGGCATGGCGATGGGTTGCACCATTCGCGAAGGAAAAGACGAAGCTAAATTTGAGATCGCACGGCTCGGGTCAGGTAAATACTGGGCCCATTCGGCTGAGCCGGGCAAGCACGATTACAGGACCGAAGGCGAACGCAGCGATCTGGTGAGCCTGAATGTCGAGCCTGGACAAACCTATTTCGTCAAATGCGTTATCGGTGTCGGGATTGCGGCAGGTAGCGCGCGTATCGAAGCTTCCGACGCAGCTGATTTCGCCAAGAAATCGAAGGGTCTCACATTGTGGGAGCCAAAGGCTCAATAAGGATTTGAGTTTAACTTTCCTCAGCTTAACGTCGCGTCGGCGAGCTTAACGGCATCATACGCTCATTATCGCGAGCGATCTGCTCGGGCCTAAGCCGTAAGAACCGGGCAGCGTTTATAGAGAATGTCGCGTTGACTGGGGTCAGAAATGGCGCTTCGCTATGCGCCAATTCTGGACACTTCAGAAGCCTTAATGACGCGTCGATTTCAGCCACTCATCTCCAACAGCGACCCTCGGCAACATATTGGGTTGTGAGCCGGCCGCGAACAGGTAATTGCCGCTTGTGAAATGCTTTAAGTCGCTCGCTGAATGAATCCTAGAACGTCATGGCGCACGGCGCGAGCCGATAAAGCGAGCGTCATCGTCGATGCCGAGGACTATTATCGCTTTGCTCGCGCCGCGATGCTCAATGCACGGCGACGGATCATGCTCATCGGCTGGGATTTTGACGCGCGTATCGAACTCGTACGTGGCGCGCACCGCGTCGGCGGCGACGCACCCACGGCAATTGGTGACCTGATCTACTGGCTTGTTGAGCGAACGCCGGACCTGGAAGTCTATCTACTGCGGTGGGACCTCGGTGCGCTTAAATCACTGTTTCGCGGCCGGACGGCGATCACGGTCGCAAGATGGATGATGCATCCGCGCATCCATGTGAAGCTTGATGGGCACCATCCGCCCGCCGCCTCTCATCATCAAAAGATTGTTGTCATCGATGATACCTTCGCTTTTTGCGGTGGCATCGACATGACCGGAGACCGCTGGGACACGCGCGCCCACGACGACGAGAACGACGATCGGAAGAATTCGGACGGGTCGAGCTATGCACCTTGGCACGACGCCACAACAGCGTTGCAGGGTCCGATCGCCGCCGCCCTCGGCAAGCACGCGCGTGATAGGTGGAAGCGGGCGACGGGCCAAACGCTGCACGGAATCCGCGCCAAGCACGATTGCTGGCCGGACGACCTTGTTTCGCAGTTTAATGGGGTGGATGTCGCAATCGCTCGAACGGCGCCTAAGATGCCCGACCAGCGCGCGATCACGGAGATCGAAGAGCTGTACTTGGCGCAGATCGCCCAGGCGAAACGATGGATTTATGCCGAAAGCCAGTATTTCGCTTCGAGGCGGATCGCTGAAGCGGTAGCACGCCGGCTGGACGAACCGAACGGCCCGGAAGTCGTCATTATCAATCCGGTCGAGGCGCAAGGCTGGCTTGAACCGGTAGCGATGGATACGGCTCGCGCTCGGCTGGTCGCAGCGCTGCAAAAACGTGACACGCATCAACGGCTACGTATCTATCATCCTGTCACGCGCGATCGGGTGGCGATCTACGTTCACGCGAAGGTGATGATCGTCGATGACACTATCCTGCGTGTCGGGTCGTCCAACATGAATAACCGCTCCATGCGGCTCGATACGGAATGCGATGTCGCGATCGACTGCGCATCTGCTGGCAATATAGAATGCGCAGCAGCCATTGCCGCTATTCGCAATGATTTGATTGCGGAACATCTCGATGTGACGGCAGCAAAGGTCGATGCGGCTATCGTGCGCACCGGCTCGTTGATCGCGGCGATCGATAGCCTCCGCTTCATCGGTCGTAAAAACGCTAAAGGCCGCCGACGCACGCTGATTGATTATGTCGTCCCGGATCTGTCGGCGGTTGAAGCGTGGCTAGCGGACAACGAAGTGCTCGATCCGGAGGGTCCAGAGGAAATGTTCGAGGCGCTAGACGAGCGAGGCCTGTTTCGTCGACTTCATCTCTGGCGCGCTGGGCAGCGGCCTTAAGTTAGGCCCGCGGAAGTGGCAGCTTTGCGCGTGCATTTTGGTCGTTCGAACCCTCGGCCGAACATCCCGAAAGCTGCAATTGTAGACGATGCATCATGCCGGCCGTGGAAGGGCGGTTGCTGCAATTCCCGCGAACGCTTTTGCGACCGTTTGACCGCATCAGGTTTTTCTTGGCGATATTCTCTCATCTGCTTACCGATTTAACGGGTAGATGAATGCATTCCCTCTTCTGCTAGAAATGTTGTTTGATGGATCCTGTCGATATTGCCCGCCAACTAATTGCCCTTGCTACGGAAGCCGAGGCTGTGGAGATCCTGATCGATGATCGCAATTTCACTGGCGATCAGGAGAAGCTTTGGCTGGGAGAGCTTGAATTGTGTGCCAGTTTGCAGCGCCCATCAGAGAGAATGATCGAGGAGTTGCGCGAAGCGCTCAGAAAAACTGATTGGGAGCCCGATCTACAAGATATACCGCAGTCGGAACGCGATCGCTGGACCTGGGGAGAAGCGATAATTTTCCGCGGTTCCGAACGTGAGATTTTCCGGGGCTCGCTAGTGCCTACCCGCAGGGTTCCGATCCTGCGGTGCATCCCAGACGATGTCGCGCTTTACTTGATCTCCATCGATGAGGGGGGCAGTTTCCTAAATCGCGAGAACCACAATATGGGCTGGCACTATCATTATCTAGACTGGCGCAAGGATCGTTCGAACGTCATCCTGTCGTGGGATACCCGTTGGAAAACGCCGGGTTCGCAGACCAAAACACAAACGCTTCGAGGCCTTTTCGTCGAACCCCATGGCGAAAAGCGGAACGCAGATTTCGTCGCTCGCCCCGATTTGTGGGGTCCGAAGAAGCGCATTTCGATGTACGAGGCCTGTAGCCCGGACCTCAGTAGCTGGCCGATCAATCAATTTAAGTGCGCCTCAAATAACAGTGATGTCGTCTATCCGCCCAACGCGACGCTTACGCCTCATCCGGCGGCCATCGCGATAACCGTCCGGAAGACCGCCGCCAGTGCAAAGAGGATCAACAAGCGTCGGCGCTGATCTCGTCGGCCTTTTACCGTGACAGCGATCGCGCTGGCCAATTCACGCCGTGACTTAAGACAAGCATGATCCGCCTTTATGTATACGCCGGAAGTGGCGACTAAGCGCGCTCCCATTTCAGACGTTCGGTCCAGCTCCTGCGATTCTGAAACCTGCCATTTGTTCATCCAGCTCTGAGCGACCAAGATACCGGTTTGGCCAATTGTAAGATGAAGGTGATCCGATGAACCGTCCGCTGGTCTTGCTGCATGGCATTCATCTCAATGACTATGACGACAGCCTGGAAGGTTTCTATGCAGGCGGATTCAAGTGGGCGGCAGAGAACGGGTGGGGCGGGGAGGTCCTCAATTTCAGGCCTACCTCCGGTCGATGCTATGGCCATGTCGAAGTGCTTGAGAACTCGATCCACATCGAGAAGCTCGGCACCACGGCCACGAGCGACTCCATCGACAATGTTCTGGTCGTCTGGACCGCGCCTGATCCGTCGCCCCGTCGAGGGAGGATCGTCGTCGGGTGGTACAACAACGCGAAGGTCTATCGTTATCGCCAGCAGCCTAAGGGCACGCTAAAGCGAGGGAGGACCTATCGCGATCCGTACTCGCGCAAGTCGCACAAGCTGTCATTCCAAGTCGAGGCGGATGAGAAGGATTGCCGGCTGCTCGCGCCAGAGGAGCGGGTCCTTTGGATCCCGCCGCGCAAGAAGGGCGACAAGGGTATACCTGGTCAGAGCCCAGTCTACTTTCCCGAGCTGCAGAAGGAGGTAGGGCCCGAGATAGCGCGCCGCATCCGTCATTTTATCGAGACCGGGAAAGCATTGCCGCTCTCGGAGGCTGTCTCGCCGAAATCCGGAAACAAGGGCAATCGCTTCCAACCGGATCCGGAAAGGCGTAAGAAGATCGAAGATACCGCGATGCAGATCGTGACCGACCACTTCGTGGTGCTAGGCTACGAGGTTGACAACGTCTCGGCGACGAAGCTGGGGTATGACCTCGTCGCCGTTCAAGGCGACGCGACGCTTTGCATCGAGGTGAAGGGCCGGTCTGGCAGCGCGGTGGTGGCAGATTTCACCTTCAACGAATTTGACAAGATACGCCTCGAGGAACGCGGCAAGTTCTTAGATGGTAGCTATCGAATCTGCATTGTCACAGATGCATTAGGCGAGCGCGCCAGCCCGAAACTGCATCATTTCTGGTGTGTCACCCCGCCCAGCGCGGCGAAAACTGCCTCGCGGCAGCGCACTTGGCAAAACATCGACAGCGACGGAACGCTTGAGCTGACACCACGTAAAGCCGCCCAGGGACGGGTGTGCTAAGCAACCAGCTGAGGTCCAATTCTGGCCTCGAACGGTCGGGCTCCTTGGCGCGTCCATCTCGGTCTTTGGCCTGAACAGACTCAAGTGCCGAAAGCCGACGTTACAGCGTCTTATGCCCTTGCGCACTCATCGCCAGTCGGAAGACTTCATGAAGCTAGCGCTCGTTGAGATCCGCTGCCCGGTGAAGCGAGTGTTATTCAGCACCGACGAGTCAGAACTTGAGCGAAATGCGATGTGGTGACGGTTCTTAGCTCGTCTTGTCGATGAGATCGCGGACCTTGTTTGCAAAGACGTCGATGCTGAAAGGCTTGGTCATGACTTGCATTCCACGATCGACGAACCCGTTCCCGATCAACGCGTTCTCTGCATAGCCGGTTACAAACAATATCTTGAGATCGGGTCTGAGACTGCGCGCTGCGTCGGCAACCTGTCGTCCGTTCATTCCACCCGGCAGACCGACGTCGGTGACTAGGAGATCGAGACGAGTATTAGACTGAATGACCTTCAATCCACTCGGTCCGTCAACGGCTTCGATGACCCGATAGCCGATATCATTGAGCACGTCGGCAACCATCGTTCGAACCGACAATTCGTCGTCGATCACCAACACCGTTTCGCCATGGCCCCCACCGGATGGCAATGACTTCAAATGATCGTCCGGCGCGTCTTCAACCTCACCAATATGGCGCGGCAAATACAGGCACATTGTCGTCCCCGCGCCGAGTTCGGAATATATGCGCACCTGTCCCCCCGATTGACGGACAAAGCCATAGATCATCGATAGGCCGAGCCCGGTCCCTTCACCAAGCGGTTTGGTCGTGAAGAACGGATCGAAAGCGCGCTCGATCACTTCTGGCGGCATGCCCGTCCCTGTATCGGTGACGCACAGGGTAATATATTGACCCGGTATGAGCTCGCGTTCACGCGCGCTGCGATCGTCGAGCCATTTGTTGGCGGTTTCAATTGTTAATCGGCCGCCGTCGGGCATTGCGTCGCGCGCGTTGATGCACAGGTTGAGCAGTGCATTTTCAAGCTGGTACCTATCGACCAGCGTTGGCCAGAGACCGCCTGCACCGACAACTTCGATCTCGATTGAGGGGCCAACCGTGCGCCTCAACAGGTCCTCGAGGCCGGCGACCAGCTTGTTCACGTCAACCGCCGTCGGATCGAGAGTCTGTCGGCGGGAGAACGCCAGTAATCGCTGCGTGAGCGCCGCGGCCCGCTTCGCCGCCCCTTCGGCGGCTTCGACATGACGCGGGATTGCCTCGAGCCTGCCCTGCTTGATCCGCAAGTTCAGTAGCTCGAGATTGCCGAGCACGCCGGCGAGCAGGTTGTTGAAGTCGTGTGCGATGCCCCCGGTTAATTGCCCGACGGCTTCCATCTTCTGGCTCTGACGCAACGCCTCTTCGGTCGATGCCAGCGCCTCGGCGGCTTCGACCTCGGCTGTGATCTCTCGCCCGAAAAGGTACAATATTCCGTTTTCCGGCACCGTCGTCCAAGCAAAATGATGGCGCGCTCCGTCGTTCGATTTGAAAATGCTTTGAGACTCGACAACCTGCGTGCCCGGTTCGGACAGCCGGGCCAGCCGCTGTCGCGCAGCGTCGAGGCCGTCCTCGACCATGAACTCGAGCACGTTGCGCCCGATCGTTTCCTGCTCGGTCCATCCCAGCGTTGCTGTCCATGATGGATTCACCGCAACGACTTTCCCGGACAGCTCGGCAACGACTTTTACTACCGGCGACAGTGCCCAGATACGCTCGCGATCGCGTGCGGCACGGCGTTCGTCTGTGATATCGCGCCCGACTGCGTGAATGCGTCCCGCGTCCGGAACCGCGGTCCAGTCGATCAGACGAAACTCGCCGTCTTTTGTCCGATAGCGGTTTTCAAAAGCCAGTGTTGTTGCGCCGTCGGCCAGCTTGGCAACCTCGGCCGTTGTGATCGCGAGATCATCGGCGTGAACAAATTCGTCAAGTCGGTGGCCAACCATCTCCTCCTCGGTCCAGCCCAGCAGCCGTTCGGCTGACGGATTGACGGAGGAGACGACGCCATCGAAATCGCAGATCATCATTAGATCCTGACTGAGATTCCACAGCCGGTCTCGATCGCGCAGCGTTTCGACCTCACTCAGTTTCTGGTCGTGAATGTCGGTGTTGGTTCCAATCCAGCGCGTGATCTCGCCATTTTCGGCGCGGGTCGGAAGCGCACGAACAAGATGCCAGCGATACTCACCATCCTGCCGCCGCAGGCGAAACTCGATTTCGTATGTTTCACCGGTTCGAAGCGAGGAGAGCCACGTGTTTCGCGCCAGCTCGATGTCATCAGGGTGGACGATCTGCGCCCAGCCTTCGCCCGCAAGCGCCGCTTGATCGAGACCGCTATATTCGAAGACCCGCTCGTTGAACCAGTCAAGCTGGCCATCC
The DNA here is from genome assembly GCA_040388515.1 of Pseudomonadota bacterium. Taxonomy (GTDB): domain Bacteria; phylum Pseudomonadota; class Alphaproteobacteria; order Sphingomonadales; family Sphingomonadaceae; genus Sphingomonas_O. The sequence continues at coordinate 121,848 of JAZKBQ010000023.1, forward strand.
CGTTTCGCCGCCCAGGCCTGATTGGGGACCGCCTGCGCGAAGGTGCGAAACTGCTCCTCGCTTTCGCGCAACGCCACGACAGCGTCGTGCGCAGAACTGACGTCGATGCCTTCGACGAAGATGCCGGTTATTGTTCCGAGATCGTCGCGGATCGGTTGGTAGACGAAATCAAGGACGCGGTCCTCGGGCTTTGCATCAGGGATACGCTGGATCGAGATCGGGACCGATTGCCCGATAAACGCCTCGCCCGACGCGTAAACACGATCGAGCAGTTCGAGAAATCCCTGCCCCTCGATCTCGGGTAACGCTTCGCGCACAGTTTGCCCGATGACATCGCGATGCGCGATCAGCTGAAGGTAGCTCGGGTTGACGAACTCGTAGCGATGTGTGGGACCGCGGAGAACGGCAATGAATGAGGGCGATTGGGCGAAAAGGTCCCTTAGCCGCTCGACCTCGATCCGCGCCGCGGCCGTCGCGTCAATAGCGGCAATTGTGCCAGCAACTTGCCCCGCAATGAGCCGCGCGAAATCACGTGTGGCAACGTCGAACGGCCGATACGGATTGAGGCCGAGAACGAGTTCGCCAATGACATTGCCATGGCCCGGCCCGTCGACCGCGATGACCAAGGCTTCGCGAGGCGGAATGTCCCACGCCCCTTTCGGCGGATCGTCGAATCTGCCTTCGAGCGAAATGACAGCATGATCCTTGCCGTCACGGTCAATCTCGGAAAGCTTGCCTAAACCGGCTGTTGGCGACGCGCTATCGAACAAAGTCAGGACGCAAAATGGGAAATCACGTGTGCCGGTTTCACACGTGCGCGCCATCGCCGCCATAACCTCATCGCGGGTCTTGGCATGCAATAGCGCACCCGAAATCCGATTGAGAAACTCGAGGCGCCGTTCGCTGATGACACGTTCGGTCTCTTCGCTGACGACGCACATCAGCCCGAGCACGTTCGAGTCATCGCCTGTGATCGGACTGTACGAAAACGTGTGGTAGGTTTCCTCGGGGAATCCGTTACGCTCCAGCAGCAACAACAGGCTCTCATCCCATGTTGCCACCCCATCGTGCATGACGGAGTCGATCCGGTCCTTCACGGCATCGAAGACCTCTTTCCAGACCTCCGACATCGGCTGGCCGAGCGCGTTCGGATGTTTGCTTCCGAGCGTCGGAATATAGGCGTCGTTATAAAAGAAGTTCAGCTCGTCGCCCCAGCCGAGCCACATTTCGAACCGTGACATCAGCATCAAGCGCAACGGTGCTTTGAGCGCTTCGGGCCAGTTTTCCGGCGTTTGAAGCGACGTCGCGCTCCAGTCGTGGGCGCGCATCAGCGCACTCATGCTGGAGGTTCCCGGGAAAATATCGGCGTAAGATGACATCTAGCTATATGGCTAAAGTTTTACCGTGCTGAACGCCAGCCATCGCGGATCCTCATTTCAGCCAAAATTGTTATGCAAGAGGTCGGTCCGGTCTGCGCGTCCCTAGCTACCGTTCATAGAGCATCTCGTTTACACCGAGAGGGTCGATTGCCCGAACGTCTGCTTTCTGGGATAGCGAACTTGAACCTGCCGTTCCGCTACCGGCCCCAAAGATGTCATGCGATTGTCGGCGGAGAGCTTTGCTTTGGTCGCTGGATCGTTCGGGAGACTAAATTCGCGAGTCGAGCGCTTACCGGCGTCGATGAATTTCACAAGTGCCACATAGGTGCTCTCGACGACGCTTCGGTGCGTCCTAAAGCCACTGATGCTTCGGGCCGTGATCGCTGAAAATAATGCAGACGCATCGTGCGGTTGAGTTCGACGGAGGTGTAATTGACCCACATCAGTACCGCGACGCAGTCTGCGAGCAGCCAAATAGAAGCGCGGTTCCTTTCCAACTCTGCTGCCGCAGATTTACTGAGTTTGTCGCCGCGAACTCTCGAAAAGTATCGCGTAATCGGTGGCGGACCGGTCTTCCGCAAATTCGGTCGTCGTGTGCTCTACGCCCGCGAGGATCTGGAAAGTTGGGCGCGGGCGCGGTGTTGGGACACAACTTCCGCAGTTTCCGCGGGCCGACCCCATGCAAAATGACACGAAACAAATGCGACCCCAGGATTTGACGAACCGATTTCCTTCAATCGCCGACGTGCCGTCCATTTTCGATTACCAAGCTGATTCTTGGTCGGTTGGAAATGAGTTTTATCGGTTTTGACCCTGGGTCGATAACCAGGCCAGATTGAACAGGTTGTTGTTGGGCAGCTGCCCATTCGAGAAGGTCTGCGAGAGCATAGTAAAGCCGGCGACCGGCCTTTCTGCAGACTGGTCCCGAGCTCTCATAACGGTAATTCGTCATGCAATGCCGCGTTACGGTCAGGATGCGCGACGCAACGGTCATTGGAACGAGCAAATCTCTGGCTTCATCCGGGTGCCATTTGGTCGACAATGCGTCGATCGCCGGGCGAGGAGCATCCCCTCCGAGCCATGCGTCCAGATCCTCCGGAATATATCGGACCCATTTGCCGAATTTGAACCATCGGGGTCCGCTGCCGCGGTTGCGATAACAGGCGAGGGTGTGGCGGCGGATGCCGACCCGATCGGCAGCAATGGTCGGATCGAGGAGCGGGAGTGGCGGCGCATCGTCGATGAATTGCAGTGCCACCGGGCGTGTCGCGAAAAGATCAGTGGTCATTTGCCGCGTTCCGCATCTGGACATTGATGCGCGCGCGTATCGGCACGGCCACGGCGCCACCTGCCACCAGCTGTTCGAGCGCTCGGTTGGTCGTGGGCGTTGTCGCAAGGCTCCGCGAGGTCACGATACGGTTACGGCGATCTGACACAATCTCGGCGGCGGCGCGAACCTGATCGTCCTCGACATGCACATAGCGCATGAACATCTCGACCGTCTTGTGCGCGGTCAGCGTCATGCCAACCTTGAGGGGAATGCCTGAATTGGCGATGTCGGTCGCCGCGCGATGCCGGATTCCATGCGTGCCCACGTGCGCAACGCCACTCGCTTCCAGCACGCGCTTCCAGGCCGACCAGTAGCTGTGTTTGGACATAGGCTTCGAAGGTTTGGTGATCGCTGGGACAACATAGGGCGACCGGGCAAAGCGCGGCGCGTTTCCGAGCAGGTTGTAGGCCTCGTCTCCGAGCGGTTTTGACATGCCGCCCGTCTTGCTGTCCGGCCAGATCACCCGTCGTTCTTCGAAATCGATCCATTCCCACTGGAGCATGACGATTTCCGACATGCGCGCCGCAAACGCGAACTGTAGCCGGATTGCGAAGATGTACATCGGATGTTCGAGCCCCGCCGCCTCAGCGGTATCGAGATACTCGTACAGCTTCACGAGCTCGGGGTTCTTGATCAGCCGGGTCCGCTTGCCATCGGGATATCGTGGCACGAGGCGACACGGATTGGCGCCTTCTTGCCGATAACCCCACAGCTCGGCGCAGTTGAACATCTTCTTCAGGCAGGAAAGCACGCCGTTCGCGGCACCCGGCGTCGCGGCGAGATCGCGCATCAGTTCCGAAACTTGTACGCGCCTGACAGCATCGACTTTGAGCTTGCCCAGCTTCGGGATAATGTGAGTCCTGATGACGCTTTTGTAGCTCGCGATAGTACTCGGCTTGCAAACGGCCTCCGCGTGCCTCTCGATGAACTCGGGACACAACTCGCGCATGGTGGGGTTCTTTCGAAGCTTTTTACGGTCAAGCGACGGATCTTCGCCCTGCCGGACGCGGGCGAGCCAGTCTTTGGCGATGTCACGCGCCTGTTGAGTAGTAACCTGACCGTACAGGCCAATCGCGGGCTTTCGGCGCTCGCCACCTTCCGTACGATACTGGACCATGAACGTCTTGCGGCCCGAAGGGGTTATCTTCACAAGAAAACCGGGCGTCTCAGTATCGCGAATCTCGTAATCACGGGATCTAGGGTTAGCGTTGTCGACAATGGGTTTTGTGAGTTTGGAACTGGTCATTTTGGCCTCGATCTGCTCCAATATCAGGAGCCATATAGGAGCCGCTGGCTCCTAGCAGTTGAGAGAAAACGATCTAAGACCAGACAACAATAGAACGGAGTAAGTGATTTGAAGATAAAGATTTTTCATGCTCAAGCGTTGTCTAGCGTAGAACAACTTAGCAGCGATTCCTAATCTCAAAATCCGGTTCCGAAAGGAGTGTGGGTTCGATTCCCACCGCCCGCACCATTTTTGATTGCTGCCGCGCCGGAGGCGAATGAGCGACCGCATCCTCATCTTCTACGGGTCGTACCGGCAGGACAGGCAGGGCATTCGCCTGGCGAATTATCTCGTCGACGCGTTCGGGCAGCGCGGGGCCAGCCCCGAACTGATCGATGCCAAGGCCGTCGGCCTTCCGATGCTCGACCGGATGTACAAGGAATATCCGAAAGGAACGGCGCCCGAGGCGCTCGAAACGCTGGCGGAGAAAATCCGGACTGCCGACGCGTTCGTCTTCGTGACCGGCGAATATAACTGGGGCGTGCAGCCGGGCCTCAAGAACCTGACCGACCATTTTCTGGAGGAGTGGTTCTGGCGGCCCGCGGCGATCGCCAGCTATTCGGCGGGGCGCTTCGCAGGCGCGCGGTCGGCGATGGCGTGGCACGGCACGCTGTCGGAAATGGGCATGGTCGTTACCTCCACCTCGATCGCGGTTGGCGGCATCGGCAAGGCATTGAGCGAAAATGCCGAACCGACCGGGGATGGCGGTGCGGCACTAGACCACGCCTTTCCGCGCTTTGCCGACGATCTCGCCTGGTGGACGAATGCTGCGCGGCTTCAAAGGAAATCTACGCCGCCGCCCTATTGATCGCGCCGTGCCACAACCCATCTGCGGTTGCGAAACGAAACTCGAGTCCGGAGAACCGCGATGACCGATGCCGCCGAATATGTGCCCCCCAAGATCTGGACCTGGGACAAGGAAAACGGCGGGCAATTCGCCAACATCAACCGGCCGATCGCGGGCGCGACGCACGACAAGGAGTTGCCGGTCGGCAAGCACCCGTTCCAGCTCTATTCGCTGGCCACGCCCAATGGCGTGAAAGTGACTGTCATGCTCGAGGAACTGCTCGCCGCGGGGTACTCGGGCGCCGAATATGATGCCTGGTTGATCCGCATCAACGAAGGCGACCAGTTCGGCAGCGGCTTTGTCGACATCAATCCGAATTCCAAGATCCCTGCGCTGGTCGATCGCAGCGGGCCGGAACCGATCCGTGTGTTCGAATCCGGATCGATCCTGATCCACCTGGCCGAAAAATTCGGCGTTTTCCTGCCGACCGAACAGCCTGCGCGTGCCGAAACGCTGTCGTGGCTGATGTGGCAGATGGGCAGTGCGCCGTTCCTGGGCGGCGGCTTCGGGCATTTCTATGCCTACGCCCCGTTCAAGCAGGAATACCCGATCAACCGCTATGCGATGGAGGTGAAGCGCCAGTTCGACGTGCTGGACCGCCAGCTCGCCGACCATGAGTTCGTAGCGGGTAGCGACTACACGATTGCGGACATGGCGATTTATCCCTGGTACGGTGCTGTTGCACGCGGAGAGGCGTATAACGCCGCGGAATTCCTGCAGACGCACGAGTACAAGAACGTCATGCGCTGGGCAGATCAGATTGCCGCGCGTCCGGCGGTCAAGCGCGGGCGCATGGTCAACCGTGCGGTGGGCGACCCGTCGAGCCAGCTCCGCGAACGCCACGATGCCGGCGATTTCGACACGCGGACGCAGGACAAGCTGGAACCGGCCAGCTAACACGCGCTGAATGACCGACCCCGACCTGCCGATCTGCGTTGCCGCGCTCTACAAGTTCACGCCGTTCGACGATTGCGCGGGCGTCCGGCGTGAACTCGATGCGCTGTGTAGCGCGCAAGGCATCCGGGGGACGCTGCTGATCGCGCGTGAGGGGATCAACGGGACAATCGCGGGCGGCGATGCCGCGATCGAAGCGGCGATTGCGCATATCCGTGCACTGCCGGGGTGCGGCGATACCGATGTGAAGCTGTCGCGGGCGGCCGTCATGCCGTTTCACCGGACCAAGGTGCGCGTGAAGCCCGAGATCGTGACCATGGGGCAGCCCGACATCGATCCGTTGGATGTCGGGCATTATGTCGAGCCTGGGGACTGGAACGCGCTGATCAGCGATCCGGACACGATCGTCATCGACACGCGCAACGATTACGAGGTCGCGGTCGGCACCTTTGCGGGGGCTATCGATCCGCAGACGAAGACGTTTCGCGATTTTCCCGAGTGGTTCCGCGCGGAACGCGAAAGGCTGCTGGGGGAGGGCAAGCCGCCGAAAGTCGCCATGTTCTGCACTGGTGGCATTCGCTGCGAGAAATCGACCGCTTTCCTGAAGAGTGAGGGTGTCGATGACGTCTTTCACCTGAAAGGCGGCATCCTGAAGTACCTGGAAACCGTGCCTGCGGACGAGAGCTTGTGGGAAGGGGAATGTTTCGTCTTCGACCAGCGGGTGACGGTCGGACACGGATTGGCATTGGGGACGCAGCAGCTTTGCCACGCCTGCCGCCGCCCGATCGACGAAGCCGGATTGGCCTCGCCCCATTATGTCGAGGGCGTCAGCTGCGACGCCTGCTACGACGAACGCACCGATGCGCAGCGCGAAAGTTACGCCGAACGCCAGAAGCAGGAGATGCTGGCGCGGGCCCGGGGCGAAATCCACGTCGGCGCCAGCTATCGCAAGCGCGATGACGGCTAGGCCGATCCTCTACAGTTTTCGGCGTTGTCCCTATGCAATGCGTGCGCGGCTGGCGGTGTTGTCGAGCCGGACCGTCTGCGAAATCCGCGAAGTGAAGCTGTCGGCGAAACCTGCCGAGATGATCGAGGTTTCGCCCAAAGCCACCGTGCCGGTACTCGTTCTACCCGATGGACGCGTGATCGACGAAAGCCTCCACATCATGCGCTGGGCACTGGGCGCGAACGATCCGGAACATTGGCTGGCGGGTGACGATCCAGCGCTGATCGCGGCGAACGACGGGCCGTTCAAGCACCACCTCGACCGCTACAAATATCCCAATCGCCATGGCAGCGAACCGGCCGACCATCGTGCGGCCTGCATGGCGCTTCTCGAACCGATCGAGGCGCGGCTGGCGGCAAGTGACTATCTCGGCGGGAAGACCATGGGTTTCGCGGATGCGGCGATCATGCCGTTCGTCCGTCAATTCGCCGAGACCGACAGGGCCTGGTTCGACGCGCAGCCGATCCCGCACGTGCGGCAATGGCTTTCGAACCAGCTGGAGTCCGCTCGCTTCGAAGCTGTGATGGTGCGGGTCGATCCGTGGCGTCCGGGCGATGCGCCTGTGCTGTTCCCCTCCGCCTGAATCCAATCGCCCTGTCGTTGGTCGAATGCCTCTTCCCAGCGGCACACCAACCTTGCAATGATATCGTATACGAACCGCGCTCGCGGTCTGCTGGAGATATTGAATGCGCAATCAGGTGACGGGTGTTTTGGCGGTCCTGCTGCTGACGGGACAGGCTTCGGCTCAGGACAAGGCGGCGAGCGCACCGGCCGCAGCCCCGGCAAAGCCCGCGAAGTGGAATGTGAATGCGCCGACGGGCATGACCACACGCCAAGTCCGCATCGCAGTCGACAACGGCACCTGGATGAATGTGGATGTCTCGCCTGACGGCAAAACGGTCGCGTTCGACCTGTTGGGCGATATCTACACCATGCCGATCGCGGGCGGTACGCCGACGCGGATCGCCGAGGGGCTGGCATATGAGCACCAGCCCCGCTTCTCGCCCGACGGCAAGCGCATCGCCTTCACGTCGGATCGCGGCGGCGGCGACAATATCTGGGTGATGAATATCGACGGCAGCGACAAGCGGCAGGTGACCAAGGAAGATTTCCGCCTGCTCAACCAGCCGAGCTGGAGCCCCGACGGTCGTTTTATCGTCGCCAAGAAGCATTTCACGACCGGTCGTTCGCTCGGCACCGGAGAGGTCTGGCTCTACCATGTCTCCGGCGGCAGCGGTGTGCAGTTGGTCAAGCGCGCAAGCGAAGTGCTGCAGAAGGAACTGGGCGAGCCGATCTACGCGCCCGACGGCAAGGGCATCTATTACACGCGGAATATCACGCCCGGGCCGATCTTCGAATACGCACAGAACTCTCGCACCGATCTCTTTGATATAGAACGCTATGATCTCGACAGCGGCGAGGTGACGACGGTCGCCTCTGGTGTCGGCGGATCTGTGCGGCCGACGCCGTCGCCCGATGGCAAGTCGATCGCGTTCGTCCGCCGCGACCATGGCAAGACGACGCTGTGGGTGAAAAACCTGACGACAGGCGTGCAGCGGAAAATCTATGACGCGCTCGACCGTGACGTGCAGGAAACCTGGGCGGTCACCGGCGTCTACCCGAACATGGCGTGGACGCCCGACAGCAAGTCGATGGTGTTCTGGGCCGGCGGCAAGATCCGCCGTGTCGGTGCTGAGGGCGGCAGCGCGAGCGATATTCCGTTCCGTATTGATGACACCCGTGTCGTGATCGACGCGACGCATCCGCCGGTCGAAGTGTCCCCCGACCGCGTCCAGACGAAGATGCCGCGCTGGGCGACGGTGTCGCCCGACGGCCGCCAGGTGGTGTTCGAAACGCTCGGAAAGCTCTGGATAAAGCCGGTCGCCGGTGGCGCGCCGCGAAGGCTGATCAAGGGCGACGAGGCGGAGATGGAACTCTGGCCCAGCTGGTCGCGCGACGGCAAGACGATCGCCTTTGTCGGCTGGACCGACGCGGGGCTGGGCAAGGTCCGCACCGTTGCCGCAAGCGGTGGATCCGCACGCGACATCACCAGCGCGGGGGGCCATTTCGCGCGGCCCGCTTTCTCGCCGGACGGCAAGACGATCGTCTTCGAAAGCGGGAAGGGCGGTTACCTGACCGCGGTGCGCGGCAGCGACAACGCCGGCATCTACCGCGTGGCGGCCGGCGGCGGCGCACCGGTGCAGATCACCAAGGACGGCTCAGAACCGCAATTCGGCGCGACGAACGACCGTGTCTTCATGATCGCGAGCGACAAGGGCAAGCGCCAGCTGGTCAGCACCGACCTGAACGGCGAAGCGAAGCGGGTCCACGCGACCGGCGAACTGGTCAGCGACTATGTCGTGTCGCCGTCGGGTGACAATTTCGCGTTCCGGCAGAACTACCAGGCGTTCGTGATGCCGCTGCTCCCCGGCACGCAGAACGTCGACACCGGTCCCAAGGGCGGACCGATGCCCGCAACGCGAGTGAGCGCCGAAGGCGGCGATTTCATCAACTGGTCGAACGGCGGCAAGTCGCTGCACTGGAGCCTCGGGCCGACGCTCTATAGCGCGAATACCGATGCGTTCTTCGCATCCGCACCGGCGGATGAAAGCGCACCGAAGTTTGCGGCGCCGCGCACGGGTGTGTCGCTGTCGATGGATGTCGCCGCCGACAAGCCCACGGGCGTGGTCGCGCTCACCGGCGCGCGGATCGTCACGATGGCGAACAAGGATGGCGGCATCGTCGATGACGGTGTCATCGTCATTCGAGGCGACCGCATCGTCGCGGTCGGGCCGCGCAGCAGCGTGCAGATCCCGGCAGGTGCCAAGACTGTCGATGTTGCGGGCAAGACCATCATCCCCGGCCTGGTCGATGCGCACGCGCATGGATCCTATGGCGAGGACGATGTGATCCCGCAGGAAAACTGGGAATCGATCGTGAACCTGGCGATGGGCGCGACAACAATCCACAATCCCTCGTCACGTTCGGCAGAAGTATTCCCCGCCGCCGAACTGCAACGGGCGGGCAAGATCGTTGCGCCGCGCATCTTCTCGACCGGAGAGATCATCTACGGCGCGAAGGCCGCGGACGTTTATGCGGAGATCAACAGCTACGACGATGCGCTGGCCGACGTCCGCCGCCTGAAGGCCCAGGGCGCACACAGCGTCAAGAACTACAACCAGCCGCGCCGCGAACAGCGCCAGATGGTCGTGGCGGCCGCGCAGGCGGAAGGGATGCACGTCGTGCCGGAGGGCGGCTCGCTCTACACCATGGACGTCTCGCTGGTTCAGGACGGCAATTCGACGGTCGAACACAACATCCCGGTCGAGCATTTCTACGACGACCTCGTCAGCCTGTGGGCGCAGACCAAGACCAACTACACGCCGACTCTGGTCGTCACCTATGGCGGCCCGGCGGGCGATCCGTACTGGCGCGCGCATACAGAGGTCTGGAAGCACCCGCTGCTGTCGAAGCATGCCCCGCCCGCACTGCTGGAGGCGCAGAACGCCCGACGGACGCTCGCGGCCGAGGAAGACTATGTCGACGCCGCGAGCGCGCGCGAGGCGAAGAAGCTTGCCGACCGCGGCATCCAGGTGTCGATCGGCGCGCACGGCCAACAGGCGGGGCTGGGACCGCATTGGGAACTCTGGTCGTTCGTCCGCGGCGGCTGGAGTCCTATCGACGCCCTGCGCGCCGGTACCATCATGCCCGCGACGTCGCTCGGCTATTCGAAGGACATCGGCTCGCTCGAAGTCGGGAAGCTGGCCGACCTCGTCGTGCTCGATGCCGATCCCACGGTCGACATCCGCAACAGCGACAAGATCTATCGCGTGATGCTGGGCGGGCGGATGTACGATCCGGTCACCATGAACGAAGTCGTGACGGGCACGCGGACACGCGCGCCGTACTGGTGGGAAATGGCGGGCGGCAATTCAGGTGCTGGCGCGACCTTCTCGGCGAGCCACGGCGAAGGTCCTGCCGATGCGGACTGACGCCTAGACGAACAGCGCAACGCTCTGGGTCGCGGTGGCGATTGCCTCGCCATCGCGGTTCCAGATCGTCATCGACTGGCTGGACGAGCCATGCCCGGCATGGAGCGTGTCCGCGCCGAGGAGCCACCAGCCGTCGCGTGTTGCGGGCGCGTCGGTGACGAGGTTGATCTGCCATGTCGCCGAAGAGATCGGACCCCAAGCCTTGGCCAGCTGCATAGCCGCCGGGGGCAGGGCGTCCGCGATAGCCAGGAACTCGACCTCGGCATCGATCCCCGATCGCTCGCGAAGTCGCGCCCAGCGGATGAAGCCTGCCTCGCGCGTTGCGGCACCGGCTAGGTCGAAGTTCCTCAGGAAGCCCTGCGGCAGCTTGGTGGGATCGACCGGATCCGCCTCGGGTGGATCGTGCGGCGGCGCGGGCAGGTCGGCATGCGCGATGGCGGATTCGCGCGATGCCATGAACAGGAACAGTGCGCGCAAGCCGACGCCATCCGCGCCGACCACATCGCATCCGACGAACGCGCTGTTCTTGCCGCGGCGGAGCAGCATCGGCGTGATAGTCACGTCGCCGGCCAAAGGCCCGACAAAAGCGATCTGGACAGAACGAAGCGGCGGCAGGCCGGGGTAGGCCGCTTTCACCGCCGTCAGGGCCGCCGCAGCCGAGGCACCGCCATAGGCAGTGCGGCCTTGCAGCCAATGATCGCCCAGCGTGGCGCGAAAGCCATCGCCTTCGCGGGTAACGGCGGGCAGCCTCATGCCCTAGCCCTTGATCGCCAGTGCCGCGACGCCGGGCAACTCGCGCCCCTCCATCCATTCAAGGAACGCGCCGCCTGCGGTCGAGACGAACGTGAATTCGTCGGCAACGCCCGCCTGATTGAGTGCCCCGACCGTGTCACCACCGCCGGCGACCGAAACGAGGCTGCCATCGGTCGTCAGCGCCGCGGCCGTCCGCGCGAGCGCGACGGTGGCCGTGTCGAACGGCGGCGTCTCGAACGCGCCGAGAGGGCCATTCCACACCAACGTGCGGCAATTCTTGAGGACGTCCGCCAGCGCTTCGACAGCGGCAGGACCGACATCGAGGATCATCTCGTCCGCAGCCACTTCATGGACGTTCACCGTCCGCGTCGGTGGATTGGCGCGGAATTCGCGTGACGTCACGACGTCATAGGGCAGATGGATCGTGCAGCCCGCCTTGTCCGCCGCGTCGAAGATGGCATTGGCGGTATCGACCAGATCGTGCTCGCACAGCGACTTGCCGACATCGACGCCGCGCGCCGCAAGGAATGTGTTCGCCATGCCGCCGCCGATGATCAGGTGGTCGACCTGCTTCACCAGATGCTCGAGCACGGCGAGCTTGGTCGAAACCTTGGCGCCGCCGACGACCGCCGCGACCGGATGTTCGGGGTTACCCAGCGCCTTGTCGAGCGCGGTCAGTTCCGCCTCCATTGCGCGACCGGCGAAAGCGGGGAGGTTATGCGCCAGCCCCTCGGTCGAAGCGTGGGCGCGGTGCGCGGCGGAGAAGGCGTCGTTGACATAGAAATCGCCGAGTGCGGCGAAGCGCGCGACGACAGCGGGATCGTTCTTTTCCTCACCGCCGAAGAAGCGCGTGTTCTCAAGGACCGCGATATCGCCGGGCGACAGTGCCGCGACGGCATCCGCATCGCCTTCCCAGTCGATATAGCTCACCGGACGACCCAAGACCGACGCATAGGCGTCCGTGATGTGCGACAGGGACAATTCGGCGCTCGGCCCCTTGGGGCGGCCGAAATGGGCGAGGACCAGGACGATGGCGCCGCGGTCGGCGAGCTCGGTCACGGTCGGGATGGTCGCGCGCAGCCGCGTGTCGTCGGTGACCCGGCCGTCGGCCATCGGCACGTTCAGGTCCTCACGAACCAGCACGCGCTTGCCGCGTACATCGCCCATGTCGTCCAGCGTCCGGAACTGCGTCATTGATTATCCTCGATTTCAACCGGGTCGCCGACGGCGATTTCGCCGCCCGACACCACGAATGTACACACGCCGCCGCGCCAGTCGGGCATCAGCGCAGCCTTCAGTCCCGGCGCCAGCGCCTCCATGCGTTCGCAGGGATCGGTTTCGCGCGTGACTTCCAGCACCACATCGTTGCCGATGCGCAGCCGCTTTCCCTTGACCTGCGGCAGGTCGATCCCCTCGACCAGCAAATTGGCGCGGCGTTGCTCCCACGGGATCGTCCGCTCGACTTCCGCCGTTGCCGCATCCCAGTCCTCGCGTTCGAGGACGGTCACCTGCCGCTTGTACGGTCCGCGCCGCATCGCGCCGCGGAAGTCGCCGGCAATACCCGCTTCGGGGGAGACGGTGGCATGACCGACCGTCTCCATCGGCCCCTTCGGCCGCGCATGGCGCGCAATGCCGGCGAGCCGTCCCGTCAAATCAGAGGAACTTCGCCATCACGCCCGCGGTGTCGAGCATGCGGTTCGAGAAGCCCCATTCGTTGTCGTACCACGACAGCACGCGGACGAGCTTGCCGTCGATGACCGCCGTTTCCAGACTGTCGATCGTCGAGCTGTGCGCGTCGTGGTTGAAGTCGATCGAGACCAAGGGCTCGTCGGTGAAGCCGAGGATGCCCTTCAGCTCGCCTTCGGCCGCGGCCTTGAGCAGCGCGTTGACTTCGTCCTTGGTCGTGTCGCGCTTCGGCGTGAAGGTCAGGTCGACGACCGAGACGTTCGGGGTCGGGACGCGGATCGACGACCCGTCGAGCTTGCCCTTCAATTCGGGCAGGACGAGGCCGACCGCGGCGGCCGCGCCGGTGCTGGTCGGGATCATCGACATCGCAGCTGCGCGGGCGCGACGCGGGTCCGAGTGGATCTGGTCGAGGATCTTCTGGTCGTTGGTGTAGGCGTGGATCGTGGTCATCAGGCCGCGTTCGATGCCGATCTTTTCGTGCAGCACCTTGGCCATGGGTGCCAAGCAGTTGGTCGTGCACGACGCGTTCGAGACGATCACATGATCGCCAGTCAGCTTGTCGTCGTTGACGCCGAAGACGACGGTCAGGTCGACTTCCTTGGCCGGTGCCGAGATCAGCACGCGCTTAGCGCCCGCGTCGATGTGCTTCTGGCCGCCCGCGCGGTCGGTAAAGAAACCCGTGCATTCGAGCGCGATGTCGATGCCATTCTTGGCGTGCGGCAGGTTCGCCGGGTCGCGCTCGGCGGTTACATGGATACGCTTGCCGTTGATGATCAGGTCGTTGCCGTCAACTTCTACCGTGCCGTTGAACGGGCCATGGACCGAATCGCGCTGGAACAGGCGGGCGTTGGCCTTCGCATCAGCCAGATCGTTGATCGAGACCAGCTCGAGATTGTGATCGGTCCGCTCGAGAATGGCGCGTGCGACATTGCGCCCGATGCGGCCGAAGCCGTTGATGGCAACTTTCGTCATTTTATTCCCCTTCGAGTGCGGCCACGATCTGCGGCGCGATGGCGTCCGCTGTCAGGCCAAAATATTTATAGAGGTCGTCGATCTTGCCCGATGCGCCGAACCGGTCGATGCCGAAGCGCAGGCCGGTGGTGCCGACATAGCGTTCCCAGCCCATCGTCGCGCCCGCCTCGATCGAGACCATAAGCGTGCCGCGCGGGAAGAGGCCCGAGCGATATTCGACGGGCTGTTCGTCGAACCGCTCCCAGCAGGGCATCGAAACGACGTCCGCACCGAAGCCATGCTGTTCCAGCCGGTCGGCGACCGAAATGGCGATATCCACTTCGGACCCCGTCGCAACGATCACGACACGACGCGCGGCATTGGCGGCGCGCAAGCGATAGGCGCCCTTGGCACTCCAGTTCTCCGACACATCTACACGCAGCTGGGTCAGGTTCTGACGGCTGAGCGCGAGGAGCGACGGGCCGTCCTTCTTGTTCAGCGCCAGTTCCCAGCACTCGGCAGTCTCGATCGCGTCGCACGGGCGATACACGTCCAGTTGCGGGATCAGGCGCAGCGACATGAGATGTTCGACCGGCTGGTGCGTCGGGCCGTCTTCACCGAGACCGATCGAATCATGCGTCATTACATAGGCGACGCGCGCATGCTGCAGTGCCGACATGCGGATCGCGTTGCGGCAATAGTCGGAGAAGACCAGGAACGTGCCGCCATAGGGGATGACACCGCCGTGGAGCGCCATGCCGTTCATCGCCGCCGACATGCCGAACTCGCGGATGCCATAGTACATGTAGCGTCCAGAATAATCGTCCTTCGTCAACGGCTTGGTGGACGAAGTTTTGGTATTGTTCGAACCTGTCAAATCCGCCGATCCGCCGATGGTTTCGGGGATCGCGATGTTGATCGCCTCCAGCGCCATTTCCGACGATTTGCGTGTCGCGACATTGGCGGGCTTGGCGATCAGCCCGTCGATGTAGTCATTGATCGCCGTGGGCGCGCTTGTTGGCAGGTCGCCTGCCATGCGCCGTGAGAATTCCGCGCCGTCCTTCGACGCCGCCAGCCGCGCTTCCCACGCCGCGCGCGCTTCGGCGCCGCGCTTGCCGGTCGCTTCCCATGCGGTGCGGATTTCAGCGGGGATCTCGAACGGCGGGTAGGGCCAGTGAAGAGTTTCACGCGCTGCAGCGACTTCCTTTTCACCCAGTGCCGCGCCGTGCGTGGCCGACGTGCCCTGCTTGTTGGGCGCGCCCTTGCCGATGATGGTGTGGCAGGCGATCAGGCTGGGCAGAGGGCTGGCGAGCGCGGCTTCCATTGCACGCGACACATCGTCCGGATTGTGCCCGTCGCAGCTGTCGACATGCCAGCCGCTCGCCGCATAACGTCCGAGGATATCTTCGCACGACGACAGCGAAACGGCGCCGTCGATGGTGATCTTGTTATTGTCCCACAGTACGTTGAGGTGACCGAGGCCGAGATGTCCGGCCAGCCCGACCGCCTCATGGTTGATGCCCTCCATCAGGCACCCGTCGCCGGCGATCACCCAGGTCTTGTGATCGACGAGATCGTCACCGAAGCCCGCGTTCAGGTGCCGCTCGGCAATCGCCATGCCGACTGCCATGGCAAAGCCCTGACCCAGCGGACCGGTCGTGCATTCGATGCCGGGCATGTCGAAATTTTCGGGGTGACCTGCGCACGGGCTGCCGAGCTGGCGGAAGTTGCGGATGTCATCCATCGTCGGCTGGGCATAGCCGGTCAGGTTGAGCAGCGCGTACAAGAGCATCGACCCATGCCCGGCCGACAGGATGAACCGGTCGCGGTCGGGCCAGCGCGGTTCGGACGGATCGAACTTCAGATATTTCGAGAACAGGACCTGTGCCACATCGGCCATGCCCATCGGCATGCCGGGGTGGCCGGAGTTTGCGGCCTCGACTGCATCCATCGCGAGCGCGCGGATCGCGTTAGCCATTTCGAGCGGCGAGGCGGTCATGCAGCGTTCCTTGTGATGAAGGCTTGATTTGAGGCGAGTCGCGGGGTTGCGCGACGCGACGCCCCTTTGTCGCGATGGAGCGCAGCCGTCAACTTGAAGGGGGCCCGTGGAGGCCTTGCTACGGCCGCACGCGCTGCTATTTCGTGACACATCTATGAATGATGAAATCTCCAGCGCACTGACGCGAATCAACCGGGCGCTGTCCCGCATCGAAGTCGCGACGGCACGGCCGATGGCGCCTGCGGTCGACGGCCGTTACGAACGCCTGCGCGCCCGCACGCAGGCGGCGCTGGCGCAGCTCGATACCGTGATCGCACGCGCCACGCGTGAGGATGTGCGCTGATGGCAGAGGTAACGCTCGCGATCGGCGGACGCGAATACAGCGTTGCATGCCGTGACGGCGGTGAGGAACACCTGCGCAGCCTGGCCAAGCGTGTGGATGCGAAGGTAAATGAGGCGCGGGGTGCCGTTGGCACAGCGAGCGAGGTTCGCCAGCTGTTGTTCGCCGCGCTGTTGTTGGCCGATGACCTTGCCGAAAGCACGAATGCCGCAACGGGCGCGCCGACCGTGTCAACGTCGCACGACCCGGCCACGATCCAGGCACTCGTTGCGCTGGCGACGCGCGTCGAATCCATGGCCGATGCCCTTGAGGGTAGCAGGCAGAACGCCTAGATAGGGAGCCGACGGGTTCTGCCCGGTACGAGCTCATCATATCCCTGAGGCTATTCATCAATCCTTGGGGGCTGTCCCTGCCCGGATCCTGGTCCGAAGCACATGGTCCCCACCTGACGTACCGTGCGTCAGAGGATATCAGAGCAAACGGCCACGGCGGTCCCGTCACCTTTGGCTTCAGGTGACCCGCATTGACCAAGGCCGACCTTCGTAAATCAGCCAAGCAGGCGCGCGACGCGCGAGTTGCGACGATGTCCCCCGCCGAACGCTGCGCCGCTGCGATCATGCTTGCGGAACGGGTAATTGCCGAACTGGGCGATGCGGGGACGGTTGCCGTTTATTTGCCTATCGGCAGCGAGATCGACACGCTTCCGCTCATCGATCGCCTGACCACGCGAAACCTGCGCATCGCCTTGCCGCATGTCCGCGGACGCCGAGACACCATGCGTTTTCTGGCCTGGGCACCCGGCGATCCCCTTCCTGAAGGGCCTATGGGCCTGCGCCAGCCCGACGCCGATGCGCCCGAACTTTCGCCCGACCTGGTCCTCACGCCGCTGCTCGCCTTCGATGGCGCGCTCAACCGTCTCGGCTATGGCGCCGGGCATTATGACCGTGCGTTTGTCGTGCACTCCGATGCACGACGGATCGGCGTCGCATGGGATTCGCAGCGCGTGGATTCACTCCCGGTCGAATCATGGGACGTGCCGCTTGACGCCGTCGCCACGGAAACCGACTGGATCACCGCATGACCGATCCGTCGATCCGCAAACCCATGGGTGTCCTGCTGATTCTGGGGATTATCCTCGCCTGGGTGATAATCGTCCTGCAGGCGGCGCATTGGGTGTCGGCCTGGCCGTGGCCGGTGCAGGCGGTATTCTACCTGATTGCCGGAGTAGTGTGGATCGTACCGATGGGGCCGATTCTGAGATGGATGGAGGCGGGGAAGTAACGGCCCGCGCCGTCAGTCGCGGCAAAGCCGCGCCTTGTGGCGCTGCTTTTCGCGCTGGCCGTGCTTGGAAGGGTCCGATTTAGCTCCCGCTAAATCGTGTCGCTTCCGGCGCTATGGCGCGAGTGACGGGGCTCGAACCCGCGACCTCCGGCGTGACAGGCCGGCGCT
>JAZKBQ010000024.1:0-3408 GCA_040388515.1 Pseudomonadota bacterium
CCACCTTGCCGCCAAGCAGTGCGTAATCCTCGCTCCAGTCGAACTGGAACGCCTCGCCGGGCTGGAACGCCAGCGGCACGAACGTTCCCCGCCCACTGGTCTGCTGATCGCGTTGCCGCTCGAGCTTCCACTCCCGGACAAAGGCCGCGACACGGCCATAGGAACCGGTGAAGCCAAGCACCGTCAGGTCCGCATAAAGCTGCTTCGCCGTCCGCTTCTGCTTGCGCGACTTGCCCGCCTCAACCCGCAGCCACGCCGTCAACTTCTCGGCAAACGGGTCCAGCTTGCTCGGCCGCTCCGGAACCCTGAACTGCGGCACCAAAGTCTCGGCGCGCAGGTACTTGCGGATCGTGTTGCGCGACAATCCCGTCCGCCGCTCAATCTCCCGGATCGGTAGCTCTTCGCGAAAATGCCAACGGCGGATCACACTCAAAAGGTCCATGTCGATCACTCCTCGTTCCCCCGACCTGTCAGCCAGGGGGAAGGTCAAAACATGGGTCACTTCTCAGTGGAAATTTACGCCCCTCCCGGGTCAACTCTCAGCAGAAATCAACACGCTGCGCTTCGCAAGCTGAAGGTGAGGGTGGGCAAGCGGGTCGCTGCCGATGAACATGCCGGCCACGACCACGGCCCCGGGGGCCACGGCGCGGGCGAAGAGAAGCACGGCCCCGGCGATGGCCACGACCATAGCCACGCCGAATTTCTCGGCCCCAATACCGAGCTGATCTTCGCGCTCGCCTGTGGCGCGCTGCTGGGGATCGGCTACGCGATCGAGAGGCTGGTCGCTGGCGCGCCCGAATGGCTGCCGACCGCCTGCTATATCGCAGCCTATTTCTTCGGCGGATTCTTCACGCTGCGCGAGGCGATCGACAACCTCCGGATGAAGAAGTTCGAGATCGACACGCTGATGTTGGTCGCTGCGGCCGGCGCCGCTGCGCTGGGCGCATGGGCCGAAGGTGCGCTGCTGCTGTTCCTGTTCAGCCTCGGCCATGCGCTTGAGCATTATGCAATGGGCCGCGCCAAGAAGGCGATCGAGGCGCTGGCGAAGCTCGCGCCCGAAACCGCGACCGTGCGACGCGGCGGGCAGACCAGCGAAATCCCGGTCGAGCAGATGGTCGTCGGGGACATTGCCATCGTCCGCCCGAACGAGCGCCTGCCTGCCGACGGCTTCGTCATCAAGGGCACCAGCGCGATCAACCAGGCCCCGGTCACGGGTGAAAGCATCCCGGTCGACAAGGTGCCGGTCGCAGATGCCGCAGCGGCACGCGCCAAGCCCGATGCAGTCGACGCGGAAAGCCGGGTTTTTGCTGGTACGATCAACGGCGGCGGCGCGATCGAGATCGAGGTGACACGCCGTTCCAATGAAAGCGCGCTTGCCAAGGTCGTGAAGATGGTGAGCGAAGCGGAGACGCAGAAGTCGCCGACGCAGCGCTTCACCGACCGGTTCGAACGGATCTTCGTGCCCGCCGTCCTGGTCCTGTCAGTGCTCCTGCTGTTCGCATGGGTGGTCGTCGACGAGCCGTTCCGCGACAGCTTCTATCGCGCGATGGCGGTGCTGGTGGCGGCAAGCCCGTGCGCGCTCGCGATCGCAACGCCGAGCGCGGTCCTGTCGGGCGTTGCCCGTGCAGCGCGGGGCGGCGTGCTCGTGAAGGGCGGTGCACCGCTCGAAAACCTCGGGTCGCTCAAAGCGATCGCTTTCGACAAGACGGGCACGCTGACCGAAGGTCGTCCGCGCATCACTGATGTCGTGCCCGTCGATGGCGCCGATGAAGGCGAGTTGCTGGCGCTGGCTGTCGCCGTCGAAGCGTTGAGCGACCATCCCCTGGCCCAAGCGATCGTCAAGGACGGCCGCGAACGTCTGAACGATCGTGCCGTGCCGACTGCCGGCGACCTCAAGAGCCTGACCGGTCGGGGCGTCACCGCGAGCGTGGATGGCGAGACGGTGTGGATCGGCAAGGCCGAGATGTTCGGAAGTGAGGGCATTCCGGCGCTGGGGCAGGGCGCGCAGGACGCAATCGCGAAGCTGCGCGAGAACGGCCGCACGACAATGGTGGTCCGCAAGGGGGACCGCGACCTGGGCGCGATCGGCCTGATGGACACGCCTCGCGAAGCTGCCAAGACCGCGTTGCGTCGGCTGCACGAGATGGGCGTGTCGCGGATGATAATGATCTCCGGCGATCACCAGAAAGTCGCCGAAGCGATCGCCGACGAAGTCGGGATCGACGAAGCGTGGGGCGACCTCATGCCCGAAGACAAGGTTGCCGCGATCAAGAAGCTCGCCGGCGAAGACAAGGTCGCGATGGTGGGCGACGGCGTGAACGATGCGCCGGCGATGGCAAGCGCCACGGTCGGCATCGCGATGGGCGCGGCGGGGTCGGACGTTGCGCTGGAGACAGCCGACGTGGCGCTGATGGCCGACGATCTGGCGCACCTGCCATTCGCAGTCGGTCTTAGCCGCCATACCCGTGGAATCATCCGGCAGAACGTCTTCGTCAGCCTGGGTGTCGTCGCCTTCCTGGTGCCTGCTACCATCCTCGGCCTCGGCATTGGGCCAGCGGTGGCGGTTCATGAGGGATCGACGCTGCTCGTCGTCATCAATGCGCTCAGGCTGCTCGCCTACCGCGATCCGGCAGGGAAGGCGGCATGAAGTGGCTGATCGCCTTCGACCTCGACGGCACGCTTGCCGAGAGCAAGCGGCCGTTATCGGAGGATATGGCCGCAATCCTCGCCCGATTGCTCGCCATCACGGATGTGGCGGTGATCTCGGGCGGGGACTGGCCGCAGTTCGAAAAGCAGATCGCCTCGCGCCTTCCTGCCGGCGTCGCGCTCGACCGTCTCTGGTTGATGCCGACCACAGGCACGAAACTCTATCGGTTCATCAATGGCGCTTGGCGCGCGGTCTATGCCGAACTGTTCGACGACGCGGAGAAGGCGAAGATCCGCACGGCCTTCGATCAGGCGCTGACCGATGCCGGTCTCGCCGACGAACGTATCTGGGGCGAACGGATCGAGGACCGGGGCAGCCAGATCACCTTTTCGGGCCTGGGGCAGGCAGCGCCGCTGAAGGAAAAGGAAGCGTGGGATCCTGACCGAAAGAAGAGGACCGCGTTGCAGGCCACGTTGCGCGCGAAGCTGCCGGAGCTCTCGATCAATCTCGGTGGCACGACATCGATCGACGTGACCAGAGCAGGGATCGACAAGGGCTATGGCCTGAAGCGCCTGAGTGCCGAGAGCGGTGTCCCGCTCGACGGGATGCTGTTCATTGGGGATGCGATATTCCCCGGTGGGAATGACTATCCCGCTGCTGAAATCGGCCTCGACACAGTGAGGGTGCGCGACGTCGCGGAAACCACCGCCGTCGTGACCGCCATCATCGCGTGTCTGCACCGATAGGATCAAGATACATGG
>JAZKBQ010000025.1:0-798 GCA_040388515.1 Pseudomonadota bacterium
GGATACATGGCGGCGCCGCCGACCATTGGGTTAGCGCCGGCAGGCGCGGCGGAAGCCAGCAGGGTGCCGCAGGCGAAGGCGATCGAAAGGGTGAGTTTGCGCATGGGAAAGGTCTCCACAATCCGGGTTGGTTGCAGGTGAGTTACGGGCCGCAGCGGCTTTCGGATGCACGGGGGCGGCTGGCCGGCTTGAAAGTCGCGGCGCCTCGCGAACATTTGTCCGCCAACCGCATCTATCGCCGGGCCCGTCTCGTAGCTTGAAGGACCGCGCCAATGACGGGCTACGGCATTGGAGGCAGGCATGAATCGATTGATGATGTTGTTCGCGGCACCGGCTGCGCTCGCTTTGGCGAGCCCGGCTTCGGCGGCTCAATATATGTTTTCGTTTACGACTTCGACGCGCCTGTTCGGGCCGACGGCGTCAGGTAGCGGAATATTCACCACGTCCGACACGGCGATGACGGTCGCGGGTCAGACGGCGTTTCAAATCCTTTCGATCACGGGCACGGTCAACGGCCTCGCAATCAACGCGCCGACCGGAAATTACGGCAATTACTTCACGACCGGACCGAGCTTCCTCGATGGATCGGGGACGATGTTTTCGCTGATCGGCGGCGGCAACGTTGCCTTCTTCAACCAGAGCACCAACGGCCTCTATCGGGTCAACACCTTCTCACCCGGCAGCTCGAACTTCGTCAACGCGACGTCGTCGCGCGTTGCCGCCGTCCCCGAGCCCGCGACCTGGGCGATGATGCTGCTCGGTTTTGCGGCTGTCGGTTTCGCCATGCGGCGGCGTCCG
>JAZKBQ010000025.1:808-10868 GCA_040388515.1 Pseudomonadota bacterium
GCTACACGGTAGAGGGATACGTGCCGACGCCGGTTCCCGAGCCGGCGACATGGGTGATGATGCTGTTGGGCTTCGCAGCAGTTGGCTTCGCCATGAGGCGGCGTCCGCAACTCGCGTTGCGAACCGCCTAGTTCACGAGGAACTGACAATAAAAGAAGGCCCCGCGATCACTCGCGGGGCCTTTTGTTTTAGTCCTTGTCGCCGGTCAGGAAGGCCGGAGCGAACTCGGGAGCGGGACCCCGATCGTCACCATCGCCACCTTCGCGACGAGGGCCACGGTCGCCGCGGCCTTCGCCGCGCGGGCCACGGTCGCGATCGCCGCCGCGTCCGCCGCCCTCACGGCGGGGTCCGCGATCGCGGTCGCCGCCACGGTTGGGGCGGCCGCGGTCGCCACGATCGCCGCGAGGGCCACGGTCGCCGCCTTCACGCGGCTCGCGCGGGGGGCGGGTATCCGCGATTTCCTCGCCGGTTTCCTGGTCGACGAGGCGCATCGACAGGCGAACCTTGCCGCGTTGGTCGACCTCGACCAGCTTGACCTTGACCTCCTGGCCTTCGCTGAGGACGTCGCGGACGTTCTCGACGCGCTCGTTCTTGATCTCGGACACGTGGACCAGCCCATCCTTGCCGGGCATGAAGGTCACGAACGCGCCGAAATCGACGATGCTGGCGACCTTGCCGGTGTAGATGGTGCCCGGCTCGGGCTCGGCAACGATGCCGTGGATCCACTGGCGCGCCGCCTCGATCTGCGACAAATCGGACGAGCTGATCTTGATCAGGCCCTCGTCGTCGATGTCGACCTTGGCGCCGGTCTCGGCGACGATCTCGCGGATGACCTTGCCGCCCGTGCCGATGACGTCACGGATCTTCGACTTGTCGATCTGGATCGTCTCGATACGCGGGGCGTGAGCCGAGAGCTCGGACCGGGCAGTGCCCAGCGCCTTGGTCATCTCGCCCAGGATGTGCGCGCGGCCGTCCTTGGCCTGTGCGAGCGCGGCCTGGAAGATCTCGCGGGTGATGCCCGCGACCTTGATGTCCATCTGCATCGTGGTGATGCCTTCGGACGTGCCGGCGACCTTGAAGTCCATGTCGCCCAGGTGATCTTCGTCACCAAGGATGTCCGACAGGATCGCATAGTCCTTGCCTTCGAGGATCAGGCCCATGGCGATGCCGCTGACCGGGCGCTTGAGGGGAACACCCGCGTCCATCATCGACAGCGAACCGCCGCACACCGTCGCCATCGACGACGAGCCGTTGGACTCGGTGATGTCCGACAGGATGCGGATGGTGTAGGGGAACTCGTCCTTCGACGGCAGCACCGGGTGCAGCGCGCGCCAGGCGAGCTTGCCGTGGCCGACTTCGCGACGCCCGGGGGCGCCGAAGCGGCCGACTTCGCCGACCGAATAGGGCGGGAAGTTATAGTGCAGCATGAAGTTGGAGTAGGACAGGCCGTTCAGGCCGTCGATCATCTGCTCGGCGTCCTTGGTGCCGAGCGTCGTCGTGCAGATCGACTGCGTCTCACCACGCGTGAACAGGGCGGAGCCGTGCGCGCGGGGCAGGAAGTGCGTTTCCGCGACGATCGGGCGGATCTGCGTCGTCGTGCGGCCGTCGATGCGCTTGCCGGTCTTCAGGATGTCGCCGCGAACGATGTCGGCTTCCAGCTTCTTGGTCAGCTTCAGGCCGGCCATCACGTCCTGCGGGGACAGGCCGTCGGCGGTGAACTGTTCCTTCGCCTTGGCGCGGGCTTCGTTCAGCGCGTTCGAGCGGGCCGACTTGTCGGTCAGCTTGTACGCGGCGGCGATGTCCTTGCCGATCAGCTTCTTCAGCTTGTCCTTGATTCCCGCGTTGTCGTTGCCGGCGTCGAGCGTCCAAGGGTCTTTTGCAGCCTGTTCGGCGAGCTTGATGATCGCACCGATAACTTCGCGGCAGGCGTCATGCGCGAACATGACCGCGCCCAGCATGACCTCTTCCGAAAGCTCCTTGGCTTCGGATTCGACCATCATCACCGCGTCCATCGTCGCGGCGACAACCAGGTCGAGGTCGCCCTCGGCAACCTGTTCGTCGGTCGGGTTCAGGATGTATTCGCCGTTGACGTATCCAACGCGCGCGGCGCCGATCGGCCCCATGAACGGCACGCCCGAAATGGTCAGCGCGGCCGACGCGGCGACCATCGCGAGGATGTCCGGCTCGTTCTCGCCGTCATAGCTCAGCACCTGAGCGATGGCGTTGATCTCGTTGTAGAAGCCCTCAGGGAACAGCGGGCGGATCGGGCGGTCGATGAGACGCGAAACCAGCGTCTCTTTTTCGGTCGCGCCGCGTTCACGCTTGAAGAAGCCGCCGGGAATGCGTCCCGCGGCCGAATATTTTTCCTGGTAGTGGACGGTGAGCGGGAAGAAGTCCTGCCCGTCCTTCACCGACTTGGCGGCGGTCACTGCGCACAGGACCACGGTTTCGCCCAGCGACGCCATGATCGCGCCGTCGGCCTGGCGGGCAACCTTGCCCGTTTCGAGCTTGAGGGTTTGTCCGCCCCACTCGATTTCGACTGTTTTCGTATTGAACATTGTGTTTCCTTCAGACCCGCGAGCCACATGCTGCGGGGGCCACTAGGGCAGACATCCGGTCTGCGAGCGGTGCGGGCGCTAAATGGCCCATGCGCCCCGCCGAATGCGGGACATAAACAAACGGCGCCCTGGGGCGCCGTCTGAAGCTTATTTGCGAAGCCCGAGCTTCGTAATGAGTGCGGTGTAGCG
The DNA here is from genome assembly GCA_040388515.1 of Pseudomonadota bacterium. Taxonomy (GTDB): domain Bacteria; phylum Pseudomonadota; class Alphaproteobacteria; order Sphingomonadales; family Sphingomonadaceae; genus Sphingomonas_O. The sequence goes on from JAZKBQ010000025.1 coordinate 3,556, forward strand.
CGCGACATCGATCTTCTTGAGATAGTCGAGCAGCGAGCGGCGCTTGTTGACCATCATCAGCAGGCCGCGACGCGAATGGTTGTCCTTCTTGTGCGTCTTGAAATGCTCGGTCAGGTTGACGATGCGCTCGGTCAGGATCGCGACCTGGACTTCCGGCGATCCGGTGTCGCCCTCGGCCTGTGCGTTGTCCTTGATGATTTCGGTCTTGCGTGCAGCAGCTACAGTCAAATTGTCTTCCTTCGCGGTATCGGGTTTACAGGTTGAACCCGCGCTCGACCCGGACAAGTCCGGCGATGATCTCCACAAGCGCGACGGGCGTTGTGCCCAGCTTCGCAAAGTGAAGGCCGTCGTGTGCGGCAACCCCCGAAAGGACGCGGCCCTGTTTAAGTGCTGCAGCCTGATCGGGTGTGAGGGAGAGAGCCGGGATACCGTCCAGCCCTGCCTCGATGGGACGCAACAGCGCCTCAAGCGCGTGGCCCCTAGCCGCTTCGTCCAGAATGTCCAGCGAAATTGCGGCGGACAGGTCGAAAGGTCCGGCGCGCGTGCGGCGGAGCATGGTGACGTGGCCGATGGTGCCGAGGGCGTACGCGATGTCGCGGGCGAGCGAGCGGATGTAGGTGCCCTTTGAGACATGGGCGATGAGCGTGATCGACTCGAGCGTTGCCCCAGCGGAGGCCGGGGCGACGGCGAGCGAAAACACCGTCACACTCCGCGTCGCCAGTTCCACTGTCTCCCCGGCACGCGCTAGGTCGTAAGCCCGTTCGCCATCGACCTTCAGCGCGGAATAAGCAGGCGGAACCTGTTCGATCGGCCCGGTAAACCGCGGCAGCACCGCCTCGACTTCCGCCAGCGTCGGCCGCGTATCGCTCTCGGCAATGACCTTGCCCTCTAGGTCAAGCGTGTCCGTTTCCACCCCGAACGCAATCGTGAAGTCATACACCTTAGACGCGTCGAGCATCCGCCCGGCCAGCTTCGTCGCCTCGCCCAGCGCGATCGGCAGGACCCCGGTTGCCAGCGGGTCGAGTGTGCCTCCGTGCCCGACCTTCGCCTTGCCGTAACCGCCCGTCCGCAGCGCACGCTTCACCGCACTGACCGCGTTGGTCGATCCAAGCCCGAGCGGCTTGTCGAGGATGATCCATCCGTGCACGCGCGCTCAGCCGTTCAACCGGGCCATGAAGTGACGGCGGCACAATGCGACGTAACGGTCGTTGCCGCCGATCTCGGTCTGGTCCCCGGCCTTCACCGCGCGGCCATTCTCGTCGACGCGCAGGTTCATTGTCGCCTTCCGCCCGCATTCGCAGATCGCCTTTAGCTCGACGAGGCTGTCGGCAAGGCCCAGCAATGCTGCCGATCCCGGAAACAATTCGCCCTGAAAATCGGTGCGCAGGCCGTAGGTGACAACAGGGATGTCATCTTCGTCGCACAATGCCGCCAGCTGCAGCACCTGCGCGCGCGTCAGGAACTGCGCCTCGTCGATGAGCACGCAGGCAACCGGATGCCGGTCGCGTTCGGCCAGCACGATCGCGCGGATATCGGTGTCTGCCGCGAACGGTATTGCTTCCCGGTCCAGCCCGATCCGCGATGCGACATGCCCCACGCCCGCGCGGTCATCGACGGCAGCGGTGAAGATCATCGTCTCCATCCCGCGCTCGGCATAGTTGAACGCCGCCTGCAGCAGGGTGGTCGATTTGCCGGCGTTCATCGCGGCGTAGTAGAAATAAAGCTTGGCCATCCATCGCGCCTAAACAAAAAATACGCGCCTGCCAGATCATTATCGCGGGACGGACGCTACGGAAGTCCTTACCCTGACTGCCGGGCAATAATAGCGGGCAAGGAATTCACGGGTGGCGCTGGATCATCATCCCTCTCGGGCACGCGTCCTGGGCGAATTGCATGCGCGGCCCTTCACGCCGATGCAGACCGGCCTGCGCGTCCTGCATTTCGCATTCCAGGTAACGCCGGAACAGGCCCAGGCCGACCGGCGCAATATCGAACAGCTCGCCGCGAACGAGGGTTTGTCCGCACAGGATCTCAACAAGCGGCATCTCGTGCTGCAGGACGGCCGGATCCGCTGGGAGCGGCACGGCGAATTCGTCACGTACACCATCAGGGTGCCGGTCGGGGAGCTTGCGGCATGGCCGGCGGATATCGCCGCGATGGGCTTGCTGGTCGTCGCGGTCGATCTTTCCCTTATCGGGGATGCGGACGGCCAGCCGCGACTTGTCGACACGCGCATCGTGAACGGAGACGCCCGGATCGCGAGCGACTTCATCCCCAACGCGGCAGAATTCGTCGAGATCGTTGTCGTCAACCAGGGGATGAACACCGAAGTCGCGGGCGCCACGGTGCAGCGTATCCTCGAGCTGGAAACCTATCGCTGTTTCGCGCTGCTTGGGCTCCCGGTCGCGGAAACCGAGATCGAGGCGATGAACCATATCGAGGGCCGGCTGCCGAACCTCATAGAAGATATGTCGGGCGCAGTGTCGCTGAGCGACAACCGGGCGCTTCTCGACCAGCTGATGGTGATGACGGTCGAACTCGAACGGACGAGTGCAGCGACGCACTTCCGGTTCGGCGCAACGCGCGCCTATGCCGAACTTGTCCGTCTGCGGCTCAATGCGCTGGCCGAACAGGTCGTGCCGGGAACGCAAGGGCTGGCGGCTTTTTTCGCCCGCCGGTTCGATCCCGCGATCAGGACGTGCGCCACCGTGTCGGAGCGGGAAGGCATATTGGCGGGAAAGCTGACGCGTGCCGCGCAGTTATTGCGGACGCGGGTCGAAATCGGCCTGCAGAGCCAGAACCATGCGGTTCTCGAGGGCATGGCGCGGCGGGCGCAGTTGCAACTCCGCTTGCAGCACACGGTCGAAGGGCTCTCGATCGCGGCTGTAGCCTATTATGTGGTAAACCTGCTGCATCTCTTCCTGGGCGGCATGAAGGAATATCTGCACGGGCTGGACGCCGAAATGGTGACGGCGTTGGCGGTGCCGCTGATCGTCCTGGGTGTCGCGGTCGCGATCCGGCAGATCCGGAAACATCACCTGGACACGGAAACGATCGGTACTGTGCAATAGGGTCGCCGCGCCAAGCAGCGCACGGATCAGCTTTCGCCCAAATCCCTGGCGACGCCCGGCGCGCGCAGCAACGCGTCGATGTGGCTGCCTTCGTCGAAGCTTTCATCGGCGAGGAACTTCAGCTTCGCCGCGTACTTCCCGTTCACGCGCCGCGCGACTTCGCTTTGCAGGAACGCCGTGTTGGTGCGCAGCGCCTTCAGCACCGCCTCCTCGTCGCGGCCCAGCAACGGCTTCACGAAGGCGGTCGCATGACGCAAGTCGGGTGACATGCGAACCTCGGTCACGCTGATCGGATGCGAAGCCAGCACTTCGTCATGCACGTCGCCGCGCTGGAGGATTTCGGCCAGCGCGTGCCGCACCGCTTCGCCGACGCGAAGGGTGCGAACCGAGCGTTCCTGGTCCTTGGCGTCAGCCACTGGCGATATCAGAGCGTGCGGGCACGCTCTTCCACTTCGAACGTTTCGAGGAAGTCGCCTGCCTTGATATCGTTCGTCGCGTCGAAAGTGACACCGCATTCGAGGCCGGCACGAACTTCCGCCACGTCATCCTTGAAGCGGCGCAGCGAGTTGACCTTGCCGTTGTAGATGATGACGTCGTCGCGGGTGATGCGCGCCTTGAGATCCTTCTTGATGACGCCCTCGGTGACGAGCAGGCCTGCGGCCTTGCCGGTCTTGCCCGCCGGGAAGACCTGGCGGATCTCGGCGCGGCCGACGACGTGTTCGATGCGCTCCGGACCCAGTTGGCCGGCCATCGCATTCCGCACCATGTCGGTCAGCTGGTAGATCACGTCGAAATACTGGAACTCGACGCGATCACGCTTGGCGAGCGCAGCGGCCTTGGTGTTCGGACGGACGTTGAAGCCGACGACCGGGCATCCGGCGGCGGCGGCGGTCAGCACGTCGCTTTCGGTGATGCCGCCGACACCCGACGACAGGACACGGACCTTGATGTCGTCGGTCGAGATGCGGTTGACCGCACCCACGATCGCTTCGACCGACCCTTGCGTGTCGGCCTTGATGACCATCGGATATTCCATTGCCTTCTTGGCGGTGAGCGCCGCGAAGACGTTTTCGATATCGACGGGCGCCGCAACCGTACGCTTTTCGGTGGCGAGGTTGGCACGATAAAGCGCGACTTCGCGGGCGCGAGCCTCGTTCTCGACGACAGACATCGGATCGCCTGCCGAAGGAACACCGGAAAGTCCGAGCACTTCGACCGGCATCGAGGGGCCGGCTTCCTTCAGCTGGCGGCCCTTGTCGTCGATCATCGCGCGGACCTTGCCCGAATGCTGGCCGACGACGATGATGTCGCCCACGCGCAGCGTGCCGCGGCGGACGAGAACGGTTGCGACCGGCCCGCGGCCCTTGTCGAGCTTGGCCTCGATCACCGACCCTTCGGCCAGACGATCCGGGTTGGCCTTCAGTTCGAGCAGTTCGGCTTGCAGGTGCAGCTTGTCGGTCAGTTCGTCGAGACCGGTCTTCTTGAGTGCGGAGACTTCGACGTCCTGCACATCGCCCGACATTTCTTCGACGATCACTTCGTACTGCAGCAGCGCCTCACGCACCTTCTGCGCGTTCGCTTCCGGCTTGTCCGACTTGGTGATCGCGACGACCATCGGCACGTTCGCGGCCTTGGCGTGGTTGATCGCCTCGATCGTCTGTGGCTTGATGCTGTCGTCCGCGGCGACGACCAGCACGACGATGTCGGTGACGTTCGCACCGCGACGACGCATCTCGCCGAACGCTTCGTGGCCCGGCGTGTCGAGGAAGGTAATCTTCTCGCCCGACTTCAGCGTTACCTGATAGGCGCCGATGTGCTGGGTGATGCCACCCGCTTCCCCGCGGACAACGTCGGTGCCGCGCAGTGCGTCGAGCAGCGACGTCTTGCCGTGGTCGACATGGCCCATGATGGTCACGACCGGCGGACGCGGCTTCAGCGTGTCGTCGGCGTCGATATCCTGTGCGACGTCGATTTCGACATCGCTTTCGGACACGCGCGTGAAGTTGTGGCCGAATTCGCTGACCAGCAGTTCGGCGGTGTCCTGATCGATCGTGTCGCCCGACGCGGACGGCATGCCCATCTTGAACAGCGCGCGGACCAGGTCATTCGTCCGTTCGGCCATACGATTGGCGAGTTCGGCGACGGTGATCGTTTCGGGGATCACGACGTCGCGGATCTGCTTGGCCTGCGGCTGGCCGCTGCCGTGCAGGCGGCGTTCCTTTTCGCGGGCACGCTTGAGCGCGGCGAGCGAACGGGCGCGTGCGCCTTCGTTGTCGCTGTCGAGCGCACGGGTGACGGTCAGCTTGCCCGACTGGCGGCGATCATCGACGCGCGGACGGGTTGCGGGGCGCGCCGGTTCCGGGCGGCGCGCAGCCATCGTGCCCGCGGGCTTGGGGAAGCGGCGCTCATCGTCGCGCTCCTGCGCCGTGCGCACTTCGGGTTCGGGCTGTGGCTCGACGACTTCCGGTTCCGGCGGTGCTGCGGCAGCCGCTGCGGCCGCGGCCTCTTCGGCGATCCGCTTGTCCTCGGCCCGACGCTTTTCGTCTTCGCTCGTTTCGACCTTTTCGCGGTCTTCGCGACGGCGCGCTTCTTCCAGCGACGACATGCGCGCTTCTTCGGCTTCGCGCAGCAGGCGTTCCTGCTGCTCGCGGCGTTCGAGCGCGGTCATCGGGCGCGGCGCGGCGGGCGCTGCCGGCGGAGGCGGGGGCGCCTTTGCGGCGACAGGTGCGGGCGCGGGTGCCGCCTCTGCCGGTGCTTCGACAGCCGCTTCTTCACCGGGCCGGACAAAACGCCGCTTCTTGACCTCGACGACGACCGTGTTCGAGCGGCCGTGGCTGAAGCTCTGCTTCACCTGACCGGTTTCGACGGTGCGCTTCAGGCCCAGCGGTGCGCGCATGCCCAGTTTCGGTTTTTCCGTTTCGCTCATTCTCGAACCTTAAAGCCCTTCAGTCACATTCGCCACGCCGCGCGGCCCTGAACCGTGTGAACCACTTTCACAAGGCCAGCCCGTCGATGCGGTACCGATAAATCCGTGCCACCGGTCGATCGCCGCAGCCACCCGTTCGGCGGCGCGCGCGTCAATCATCCCGATGTGTACTACATTTTCACGCCCCAGCGCTACCGACAACATAGTGCGGTCGGCGGCGAGGACCAAGCCCGCGCGGCCGGATCCTTCCTCGTCCATCCCCACGCGCCACGCCTGGTCCAGTTTGCGGTTGCCGTCGGCGCCCGCGTCGGAAGCATGATAGAGCGCATAGAGGCCGCCCTTTCGCGCGTTGTCCTCGATCCGTTCGCTGCCGGTGACCAACGTCGATGCGCGCGCCTCCAGCCCCAGCCGTTCCAGCGCCGCACGCGACAGGGCGGCCTCGATCTGCGCACCCATGTCATCAGGAATGCGGACGTCGCCGGTCTTGAACGCGCGTGACAGGCCGCCCTTCAGCTTGCCTTTCGCCTGCGCGGTTTCCAGCTCGGCACGCGTCACGCCGATCCACGCGCCACGGCCGGGGGCCTTGGCGCGCACGTCGGGGTGCACCTGCCCGTCGGGGGCAAGCGCCAGCCTTATCAGCGCCGCGCGGGGTGCGCGGTCGCCGGAAAGGATACAGCGTCTGTCGCTTACCGTGTCATTGTGGGGAGTCCGCAACAGCGTCCTCCTCTGCAAACCATCCGGCCGCTTCGCGCGCGGCCATGATGATCTCGTTCCCCTGTTCCATCGACAGGTTGTACGATGCCAGCACACCGCCCTTGGGTTCGGCGGCGCGCGTCTCGGCCTTGCGGCGCGGTTCGACACGGCGCTTCTCGACCAGTTCGTCGGTGGCAAGGTCGCCCACGTCGTCGAGCGTCTTGATGCCAGCCTTGCCCAAAGTGACCAGCATGGCTTCGGTCATGTGCGGTAGTTCGGCCAGTGCATCCTCGACGCCCAGTTCGCGGCGTTCGGTGCGCGCCGCTTCCTCGCGGCGCTCAAGCGCTTCGGACGCACGGCTCTGCAATTCGGCGGCCAGTTCCTCGTCGAACCCTTCGATCTGCGCGATTTCCTGAACTTCGACGTACGCGACTTCCTCCAGGCTGGTGAAGCCTTCGGCGACCAGCAGCTGCGACAGCGTCTCGTCGACGTCCAGTTCCTGCTGGAACAGATCCGACCGTTCGACGAATTCCTTCTGGCGCTTCTCGCTCGCGTCGGCCTCGGTCAGGATGTCGATCGCCTTGCCGGTCAGCTGGCTGGCGAGGCGGACATTCTGGCCGCGA
>JAZKBQ010000026.1:0-36569 GCA_040388515.1 Pseudomonadota bacterium
TAGCTCTCGCGCTGGACCTCGATCAGGTTCGGCATCTGCACCACTTCGTGGATGTTGCCGAAAACCTTGCGAATGCGCGGACGCTGCGCTTCGGGTGCGAGCTGAGTTGCCATGAATTATCTAGCCTTCGTTGACGGTCACGAAGCGCACATGCCAATGCGAAGCGGGCCCATTGAGCCTCTACTTTCGAACATCGCATGAAACCCGGCACCGTTCATTCGTTCGGCGCGCTGCGCGACGGCACGCCATGTCTCGAACGGGTGGGAAGAGCGCCATATAGAAATGCACCCATAGGTTGTCAAACGAGATGCAACTTTTTTCGAGTGTCATTTCACCTTTGCAGCGCCACGGTTCGACGCGAAATTGTGGCGATGGCGCGGCCAAATGCCCGGGCGGCTTGTTGTACCCCCGTTATGAAAAACGATCACATCGCAAAGCCCCGCGCGATTGCTCTGCTGCTTGCGGCAGTTGCGCTCCCTGCCACCCCTGTTCTGGGACAGGAGGCTCCGCCGGCCGTGACTGAAACGGTCGCGCCGCCCGCCGCTCCGGCGCCTGCGCCCGAAGCGGCACCGGCTCCGGCGCCCACGGCGCAGGCTCCTGTCTTCGCGCCGAAGCAGGAAGTCGTGCAGCCCCTGCCGCCACGTCCGGCTCCTCCGGTTGTCGCCGAAGAGGAAACTGCGCAGCCCGCTGCCGCAACTCGTGCGCAACCTGTCCGCCGTGTCGCGCGTCCGGTTGCTGCCGCGCCCGCGGTCGTGGCGCCGACCGCTGCTGCGCCGGTAACTGCGCCCGCGGCTAGTGCGCCGACGCCTCCGCCTGCTGTTACACCCGCTGCGCCGATCCCGGTTCCCGAAACTTCGGCAACGCCTGAAGCGACACCCGCGGATACGGCTGCGACCACGACGACCGAAACCACGACCTCGACCACGCCCTGGATGTGGATCGGTCTCGGTATCGTTGCCCTTGCCGCACTTGCGCTCATCTTCCTGCGCGGACGCAAGCGTCGGGAAGAGGACGTCTATTATGAAGAGCCGGTCATTGCGACCGAGCCTGTTGTTGCCGCCCCGGCTGCGCCGGTGGTGACCAAGGCGCCGGTATATACGCCGCCGGTCGTCAAAAAGCCGGCCTCTAAACCGGTAGCTGCCACGGCGGTATCCGACGACGAGCGTCCCTGGATCGGGCTAAGCGTCTGGCCCAAGGAGGTCGGTAACGGCACCGTGCAGTATGACCTGGTCGTCGAGAACGTCGGCGATGTAGAGGCCCATGACGTCCGCGTCTCGAGCCTGATCATCGATGGCGCCCAGTCGACGCCGATGGAAAACGCGCTGATCGAAGACGGCGAAACCCGTTCGATCGATATCGGCGCTGGCCATAGCATCCCGATCGCCCAGACGATCGCGGTCGAGGAAGGCAAGGCGCCGCACATCCTGGCCGAGGCACGCTATCCGCTGCCGGGTGGTGGGGAAGGCCATATCGCTGCCCGCTTCGCGCTCGATACGAGCGAGGATGGGACGGTCGAGGCCCGCCTGGACGATCTGCTCGAACGCGTCTGATCCGGGCGGACAGGGTAAAAGAGAAGGGCGGCTCCCTTGCGGGGGCCGCCCTTTTCTTGTTGGCGTTACGCCGTGGCAAAGCCACGCCGTCAGTCCTCGCGGTGCGAGGCTGGCCGGCCTTGCGGTGGTCCGTATTAGCTCAGGCTAATCCGTGTCCTCCACTGCGGCTTACTTAACTTCGACGGTACCACCAGCTGCGGTGATCTTGCCGGCGATGTCATCGGCTTCTGCCTTGTTGACGCCTTCCTTGATCGCCTTCGGAGCGGCTTCCACCAGCGCCTTGGCTTCGGTGAGACCCAGACCGGTGATCGCGCGGACTTCCTTGATGACCGCGATCTTGTTGCCGCCGTCGCCGGTCAGGACGACGTCGAATTCGGTCTTTTCTTCAGCCGGAGCAGCAGCAGCGCCACCGCCAGCAGGTGCGGCAACCGCGACTGCAGCAGCAGCCGAAACGCCCCACTTTTCTTCGAGCAGCTTCGACAGCTCAGCTGCTTCGATAACGGTCAGAGCCGACAGGTCGTCGACGAGCTTGTTGAGATCAGCCATTTGTAGTTCCTTCAAAAGATAATCGGTTGAATTGAAATCGGTTTATGCGGCTTCTTTTGCTGCATAGGCGCCGACGACGCGGGCAAGCTGCCCGGCCGGTGCCTGGATGATCTGGACGACCTTGGTCGCGGGTGCCTGTACCAGGCCCACGATCTTGGCGCGCAGTTCATCGAGCGAGGGCAGCGATGCCAACGCGGTAACGCCAGCGACGTCGAGAACCGTATCGCCCATCGAACCGCCCACGATTTCGAACTTGTCGTTCGTCTTCGCGAAGTCGACAGCCACCTTTGCGGCTGCAACAGGGTCGGCGGATGCGGCGAGCGCCGTCGGTCCGGTCAGATACTGACCGATACCGGCGTACGGTGTCCCGTCGATCGCAAGCTTGGCGAGGCGATTCTTCGCCACGCGGTAGCTGGCACCAGCATCCCGCATCTTCGTACGCAGCGATGTCGACTGCGCGACCGTCATGCCCAGGTTCCGGGTGACGACCACGACGCCGGCAGAGCCGAGCGATGCGTTCAGTTCGGCGACCAGATCCGCTTTTTCAGCACGATCCATGCCATTACTCCACACGTGTTCACGTGCGCCAACGCGACGCACATGTATCATCCGATGGGGGCATGGGAGCCGCGTACCGTTTGAAGGAACGCTGCAAGCGCATGTGCGGGCGGGCCCGGCACAGCGTGAAATCCTTGTCCCCGTCTAGGCTGGCAGAATTAAGCCCCTAAAGGCACCAACTGTCTCGGACGGCTCGTCCACGAGCGAACCCGTGAAACGAAGGGCGCGCCTATAGCCGGGGATGCGCGAAAGTCAAACCTGCTTGTCGGCGTAGAGCAGGCGACCGGGCCCGAGCAGGCTGACGACCGCATCGAGCATGTGGGGCGCGACCGCGAAACAGCCCTCGCTGCGGCCGAGCTTGCCCCAGGTCGCGATCTGGTTTTCGCTGACATAAGGCGCGCCGTGGATGACGATGGCGCGAGGGTCGGCGAGGTCGTTCGTTCCGTCCAGGCCGACCAGCCGCATCGCGCGGCCGTGGACGCCGAAATAGATGTCGCCGGTCTTGTAGGCGCCTTCCGATGTCGCAAGCGAACCCATCTCGTTCGAGAAACGCTGGAGATAGCCCGTGTGCTCGGGATCGGACCCTTTGCCGTGCGCCACGAGGTACGACCAGCTCTGCCCGCTGATCAGGTCGACGATATGGAAGCGCAGATCCTTCGACGCGACGGTGAAATCGGCAAGTGCCACGCGGTCGCGCAGCTCGAACTGGTCGTGATGCCGGTCGAGCGCGGCTTTCGCACGCTCGAGAATCCTGTGGTATTTCGCCTCGCCGACAGTGGCAGGGGGCAGGGGAACAGGTGCGGGTGACGCAAAGCCCTGCGCACGGCTGACGGCCGACGGCAACGCGGCAAGCGCTACGCTCGAGAGAGCCAGTTTCGAAAAGGCACGTCTGTCCATTGCTCGCTTGTCTAGCACGGGGTCCATGAACTCCGTCCTAACCGCCTTATTCGCCCTGCCGCACCTGGTTGCCGTCCTGGCTCGGCTGCGCTTCCTCATCGGGCAGCCGGGCGGTCAGCCCGCTGGCATCGGCATCGTCGCGGGTCTGCTGGTCGTTCGTGAACGCGGGCGGCGGTGCCGGAAGTTCGGAATTCGATGCATTCTCCACGATCGCGGCCGGCGGTGGCGCAGTGTCGTTGCTGTTCGCCATCACGACATTGGCCGCTTCGCCGTTGTCCGTCAGGACTTCTTCGTCCTTGTGCCCGCCCGAGCAGGCGGAAAGAGCCAGCAGTCCGGCCGACGCTAAAATCACTATCCTCATCTTTATATTCCCTTTGAAGCGACCTGCAGCGCGGTGGCGCGCTTGGTCGCGGCTTCGATCTTGCCTGCCAGCAGCTTGTCCCATCCATAGGGATCGGCGCGGAAATTCATGGTGCCGTTCGCGCTGGCGAAGGCGGTCCAGTAGAGCAGGTACACCGCAACCTTTTGCGGCAGCTGCACGCGCTGGGTCTTTTCCGTGTCGATCGCGGCCTGCACCTGGCCCGCCCATTGCGGGTCGTCTTTCAGCATCAGTTCGGCAAGCGGCAGCGGCTTTTCAAGCCGGACGCAGCCATGGCTCGCCAGCCGGTCGAAGCTCGAGAATTTCGCGCGCGAAGGCGTGTCGTGCAGGTAGACCGCAAAGGGATTGTCGAAGTCGAACTTCAGGCGGCCCAGCGCGCTGTTGGGGCCGGCAGGCTGCACGATCCGTTCGCCGGTTTCGGGCGTGCCGACGATCTTGTATCCTTCACGGGCCAGCGCCGCGCGGCCCTTCGGCCACAGCTCGCGCTTGGCGATCGAACTCGGCACGTTCCATGGCGGATTGAGCACGATCGAATGGATGGCCGAAGACAGCATCGGCGTCTGGTTGGTCGGGCTGCCGGTCACGGCGCGCATGCTGGCGATGGGCGCGTCGCCGTCGAACACCGTCAACTGGGCCGCGGCGATGTTCACCTGGACGCGGTTGACGGGCAGGTCGCGCGGCATCCAGCGCCAGCGCTCCAGGTTCGCCATGATCGTGTCGATCCGGTCGCCGATCGGCACGTTGAGTTCGGCAAGCGTCCGCGCATCGAGCAGGCCGGTCGGATTGAGGCCATATCGCCGCTGCGCCCGCTGGAGCGCCTCGACCTGCTTCATCGCGGGCGTGACGCCCTTGTCCTCGACTGTCAGGCGTGCGCGAATGCTCGCGGCATCGGACTTGGCGGTCAGCTTGGCCCAGCCGCCCGCGTCGCGAATGGCTTCGTATGCGACCAGCCCGCGCCGCAAACCTTCATAACCGGCGTAGCGCGGTGTCAGGAACGATGCCCATTGCGGCAGTCGGTCGGCGGCAACGGCCGCAGCAAAGCCGGGCAGTGGATCGTAGAACGCCGGACGCAAGGCCCATACTTCGAGGAAGTCGGCAGTATCGATACGACCCGCGCGAAGGGCGCGGGCACGGTCGAGCGCAGCGCGCACGAGCGTTTCGCCCGTCGGAGCGCCGGCGACATTTGCCGCATTCGCGGTCAGCCCGTGATCGGCGCCGCCCTGAAGCCATGTCGTCAGGAATGCCGCCTGCGCGGGGGAAATCGTGGGCAGCGGAATGGGGGCGGGCACGTTGACCGTCGGCGCCACCGGAGGCGGTAGCGTCGGCGATGCCGGCGGCTCGGCAACCGGTGCATTGGCAGGCGCGGTCGCCGCGCGTTCGATCGGCACCATCTGCGCGACGGCAGGGGCGGCAAGCAGGGCGACGGACGTGAAAGTCAGGGTACGAAAGAGCATCGACGTAAAAAGGCTCGTTTTGCGGATGGTCGCACAGATAATGCGTCGGGACTCGGGATGGAACCGCTTTTATTAACGATATTTCGGCAGCCGATCTTTCCGCTCCGCTAACCCTTTCACCCGTAACGTCCCTTGCCGGATCAGCTTTCCTGTCTTGTAGCTGACTTGGTGACAGCGCATGGCGGCTCCACAAACACGGGGAAAAGTGCATGAAGGGCGAGCTGCTGCTCATCATTCCGACGGTATTGGAAAGCTGGGACGGCAAGATTCAGGTCGATGTGGATTTCGCGAACAACCTTCGCGCATACCTCGACGCGTTCGACATCGTGACCGTCGCTTGTCCGCTTCCGTCGTCGGCGACCCACAATAATTTCCCGAATACGATTCCGCTGGATTCGATGGCCGGGCACGAGCGCGTCCGGGTCATCCTGTTGCCGCACCCCTATCGCGAAGACCGCTATTTCCGGCACAAGGCAGAGGTAGCGCGGCTGTTGCGAAGCGAGATCACGCGCGCGGATTACCTGCTGATTTCCCCGCATTCTGCATTCGACTGGTCGACACTGGGGGCCGAACTGGCGATCGACATGGGCCGGTCGTACGACATGGAAGGCGACTGGGACCTGCAGAGCGTGACGCGCACCCTGTGGGAAAAGATGAAGCCCGGCCCGAACAAGCTGCGGAAATACCTGTGGATGACGTGGCACGCGCGGCACTATTTGCGCTGCATGCGCCATTCGAGCGTCGCGCTCCTGCAGGGGCAGGATGTCTATGAAGCCTACAAGGATGTCGCGCCCAACCCGCAAAAGGTGCTGAACGTTCAGGTTACGCCCGACGACTATATCGGCGCGGACGAACTGGCGGCGAAGCTCGCCCGTATCGAACGTGGCGAGCCGCTGGTCATCAACTATGCCGGCCGCGTCATCGAGATGAAGGGGCCGTCCGACTGGGTCGATGCGCTGGACCGCGCGGCGAAGGCCGGCGTCGATTTCCGCGCCACCTGGTTCGGTGAGGGCGATCTGCTCGAGCCGATGCGTGCGAAGGTCGCGGCGGCGGGGCTGGCGGACAAGGTTTCGTTCCCCGGCAAGGTCGACCGGCCGGTCGCCATGGCGTCGCTGCGCAATTCGGACATGTTCCTGTTCACGCACAAGACGGCGGAATCGCCGCGCTGCCTGGTCGAGGCGCTGGCCGCGGCCTGCCCGATCACGGGCTATCACAGCCGATACGCCGCCGATCTTGTCGCCGAGCGCGGCGGAGGGAGCTTCGTGCCGCTGGATGACTGGTCGGCGCTAGGGGACGCCGTGATCGTGCTCGACAGCGACCGGCCGAAGCTGGCCCAACTGGTGAACGATGCCTATGCGACAGCGGCGCTTTACGACCGTGACAAGGCCATCGCGCACCGCATCGCCCTGATCCGCAAATATGTGACGCCGCCGAAGCGCTGACGATAGGAACGCCCGCATGGCAATCGACCTGAAGGATTTCGAGGACGGCCGCGATTACGACGGCGATTATGGCGACGACCTGAAAGCGCTGCAGGACCGGCTCGCGCGCATCCAGGCCGCCTATATCATCCATGGCAAGAGTGCCGTGATCGCGATCGAAGGTTGGGACGCGAGCGGGAAGGGCGGCGCCATCCAGCGCATGACCGCCGGTTGGGACCCGCGTTACTACGAAGTCTGGCCCATCGCCGCGCCCACCGAAGAGGAGCGCGTGCGCCATTTCCTGTGGCGCTTCTGGAAACGGCTGCCGGGCAAGGGTGAGATCAATGTATTCGACCGCACCTGGTACGGCCGTGTCCTAGTCGAGCGCGTCGAGGGTTTTTGCACCGAGGCCGACTGGAAGCGCGCCTATGACGAGATCAACGAGTTCGAAGCGCAGCAGAAGGACAATGGCGTCACGGTGGTGAAGCTGTTCATGCACGTGACCCAGAAGGAGCAGGACAAGCGCTTCAAGTCGCGGCTGGACGATCCGTGGAAGCGCTGGAAGACCGGCAAAGATGACTACCGCAACCGCGCGCGCCGCGACGATTATCTGAAAGCCTATCACGCGATGTTCGAGCGCACCGACACGCGCTGGGCGCCGTGGAAAGTGATCGACGCCAATGACAAGAAGGCGGCGCGGATCGCAGTGCTGACTTACGTCGCGGACCGGCTGGAGGCCGGGGTCGAGATGAAGCCAAAGGATGCCGATCCGGAAGTCGTGGCGCTGGCGAAGGAAGCGTTCGGCTGAGGCTCGATTGTTATTGTGCGCAATTCGCTGGAAATCAGATATTCGTCGGCGTTCAGTTCGGGACTTAAAACACCGTCAAAATCATACCGACGATTACGATCGTGGCGATGAGGACAATGACTTGAAGGCGTTGCACGGATGGGGCAAATAATAGCGTTGCCGATAGAAGTAACAGCGTACCTGACAGGATTGTTACACCTACAGCGAGCGCCCTCTCCGATGGATTTCCGAAAGTTTGAGTCCCAACCCAAGAGAATATCAGCGTTGGAAGGCTCGCCAATATTCCGATCATTGCTATTACGAAGCGCATCGCATCGACCTCTTTTTATGCCCAAATAGCTCTTTTCGGAATGTCAGCAAAAGCGTTGAAAGTTGATTATCGAATTGTGTAGCTTATCCCCACCACTTCAACCTCGCTCTCCCCACCCGGCAAAGTCACTCTCCGGACATCACCCACCGCCGCACCACGTAACGCCCGCGCCATGGGGCTGGTCCAGCTGATCCGTCCCGCGCCCGCATCGCTTTCGTCGGCACCCACCAGCGTTACCGTGCGTTCTCGGTCGTCCTCGTCGGCGACGGTCACCGTGGCGCCGAACCAGACGCGGCTGTGGTCGGTCTGTACGGCTGGATCGACGATCGTCACCGCCTTCATGCGCTTGGCGAGGAAGCCGGCGCGCCGGTCGATCGCGCGCAGTTTCTGGCGGCCGTAGATATAGTCGCCGTTTTCCGACCGGTCGCCATTGCCCGCCGCCCAGCTGACGACCTCGACGATCGCGGGGCGTTCGACCGACATCAGCTGCGTGTATTCGGCGCGCATCGCCTCGAACCCGGCGGGAGTGATCGGTTCGCTCATTGGCGCCGCATCAACCCGGCGTCGACTTTCCCAGATAGGACGACAGCGGCGTGCTGGTCCGCACGCGAGCCCGCGACGGCTCGATCATGTCATAGACGACCGCATTTTCCAGCACGCGCTGCACATAGCCGCGCGTTTCGCTGAACGGGATCGCCTCGATCCAGCTGATCATGTCGATGCTGCCCGTGCGCGGGTCGCCATTCGCGGCAAGCCATTTGTTCACGTTGCCAGCCCCGGCATTGTAAGCGGCGACGGCGAGGGGATAGCTGCCGTTAAAGCGGTCCATCAGCCGCTCGAAATACCAGCTGCCGAGGCGGATGTTGTACTGCGGATCGGACGTCAGGCCGCCCGCATCGAAGGTGGCCCCGATCTTGACCGACGTGTCGCGCGCGGTGCCCGGCATCAGCTGCATCAGACCGCGTGCCCCCGCACGGCTGACGGCATTGCGGTCGAACTGGCTCTCCTGGCGCGAGATCGCATGGACCATCGTCCAGCTGCTGGCGGCTTCCGAAGGTACAGGTACGACCGGGAAGCCCGAACGGACGGAATCGCGATAGCCGTTGATGCCCGCGCTCCGCCCGATCATCACGCCGAGGTCCGGCCGGTTGATCTGCCGCGAGAGTTCGACGCCCAGTACATGGTCGACATCGCTTTCCGCTGCCTGCGCAATCTGGCGGACGAACAGGCTCTGTGTCGGCCAGTCGCCACGCTGCCCCAGGATCTGGGTCGCGCGCACGATTTCCTTGTTGAAGAACGCATCGCGCTGGTTGCGCGAGATCTCGACGACCGATGTGGGCGCCGGGATGGCGGGCGGACGACCCAGCCGTTCGGCAGCAAGCTGGCCATAGAACTGGTCGAAGAAGACCGCGGCGTTCGCATAATAGGTCTGGGCGTTGGACGAGAGGCCCGCCGCCTGTGCCGCGCGACCGGCCCAATAGAGCCCCTTCGACTGCGTCTGCGGCGACTTGGCAGCGCGGGCGTAACGGTCGAACATCGCCATCGCGTCGCGGGGACGGTTGAGCTTGTTGAGCGCCGTTGTGCCCGCCAGCCAGGTCAGGCTGGTGTAATCGTCGCGTTCGCCCAGCGATTTGTCGCGGACTTGTGTCCCTGCGGGATAGGCGTCGTCGACCTGCCGCGCGATGTCATAGGTCGTTGCGAACTGGCCCTGCGCCGATGCGTTGCGTGCGGTGCCGAGCAGGGTTTCGAACCATTTTTCCGCATCCAGCGGCGGTACGCTCAACCGGCGTGGACCAGCCAGCGCCGCCTGCGCCGCATATTCCTGTCCGGTGGTGCGCAGCCAGGTGACGCGGTCGAGCAGGAAGCCCGGATCGCCGGTGGCACTCGCCGACACGGCACTGACCTGCGTCGCCGCATCCGTTGCCTTGGTCAGCATGGCGATGCGTGCGGAATAGACCGGCTGGCGCGACGGCGTCGTCATCGGCAGCAGCCGTGTCGCGAGCGATGTGGAGCGGCTGGCGAGCAACCGCTCCATGCGCGTGTCATGGTCGTACGCCGTCAACAGGTTCGGCCAGCGCGCCATCAGTC
Organism: Pseudomonadota bacterium; assembly: GCA_040388515.1. Lineage (GTDB taxonomy): Bacteria > Pseudomonadota > Alphaproteobacteria > Sphingomonadales > Sphingomonadaceae > Sphingomonas_O. The sequence goes on from JAZKBQ010000026.1 coordinate 10,012, forward strand.
GCGCTTCGTCATCCGGGCTCAGCGCGCCCATCGTCCAGGCACGCTTGGCCGTCGTCCGCGCGACATCGCGCCGTCCGGTCGCGTCGAGCGCCTCGGCATAACGCAGCGCGCTGGTCGCGGTCGTCGGCGAATAGCGGTTGAAATAGCTGACGACGAGATTGGGATCCTCGGCATCGGTGCGCAGGGCGCGTTCGGCCGACTTGCGGAGCGCGGCATCGCCAGGCCACCCGGGATGCACGACCAGGAAGCGGGCATAGGACGAAAAGGGCAGGGCATCCGACTGGCGGAGCGAATTCCATTCGGAAATCGCGACCGACAGCGCCGAATCATTGACGGCCTGTGCCGACTGGCGCGGCTGTGGCGCGAGGAGATCCTGTGCCGAAACGACCGCGGGCGCGGCCAGCGCTGCGGCAAGAATGGACGTGGAAGCGATGAAGCGGCGCGTCATGCTGGACATGCTGGGATAAGCGTCCTTATCAGGCCATGAACGGCCAGGTTGATTTGGTCCCTATGCCGCAGCGTCCCTCGCAGGTGAAGGGCGCGTGAAGGAGAAAGCAATGTTTTCCGGCTCGATTCCGGCACTTGTTACACCGTTTCGCGACGGTCAGGTCGATGAACGCGCCTTTCGGCGCCTCGTCGACTGGCAGATCGAAAACGGATCGTCCGCGCTCGTGCCCTGCGGCACGACGGGTGAAAGCGCGACGCTGAGCTATGACGAGCACTACCGTGTCATTGAATTGTGCATCGATGCCGCGGACGGCCGCGTGCCGGTGATCGCGGGATGCGGGTCGAACGATACGGCGACCGCCGTGCGGCACATGGAGTTCGCGAAGAAAGCGGGGGCTGCGGCGGCACTCGTCGTCGCACCCTATTACAACCGCCCGAACCAGGACGGCATCTTCGCGCATTACGAGCATCTGGCGAACAGCAGCGACCTGCCGATCATCGCCTATAATGTGCCCGCGCGGACGGTGACGGACATCCAGCCCGAAACGCTGGCGCGCATGGCGAAGCTGCCGACGATCGTCGGGATCAAGGACGCCAGCGGCAACCTGGCGCGCATTGCCGCGCACCGCATCAGCTGCGGTGTCCAGTTCTGCCAGTTGTCGGGCAATGACGACATGGCACTTGCCTACAATGGCGCGGGCGGTGTCGGCTGCATATCGGTCACCGCCAATGTCGCGCCGAAGCTGTGCGCCGAGTTCCAGGCGGCTTGTGCTCAGGGCGATTACGGCCGCGCGCAGGTGCTGAACGACCAGCTCTATCCGCTTCACGCCGCACTGTTTTCGGACGCGTCGCCGGGACCGACCAAATATGCGCTGGCGAAACTGGTCGACTGGGCAACCGCCGAACTGCGCCTGCCGATGACCCCGCCGAGCGCCGCTTCGCGTGCCGCTGTCGATGCCGCGCTCGCCCATGCGGGGCTGATCTAGCACCTGTCATGGCACGCCCACGTCCAGCCCAGGTGAAAGCCAAGACCGTCGCCGAGAACCGGCGCGCACGGTACGACTATGCCATCGAGGACAGCTACGAGGCCGGCATCATGCTGACCGGCACCGAAGTGAAGTCGCTGCGCTTCGGCGAGGGGTCGATCGCCGAATCCTATGCCGAGGTGAAGGGCGGCGAGGTGTGGCTCGTCAACTCGAACGTGCCCGAATACAGCCATGGCAACCGCGAGAACCATGAGCCCAAGCGCCCCCGCAAATTGCTGCTCCACGAGCGCGAGATCGAGAAACTGCACAAGGCGATTTCGCGCGAGGGAATGACGCTGGTCCCGCTGTCGATCTATTTCAACGAACGCGGCCGCGCGAAGGTCGAACTCGCCATCGCCAAGGGGCGCAAGCACCAGGACAAGCGCGAATACGAAAAGGAAAAGGACTGGAAGCGCGAATCCGCACGGATCCTGCGGGACCGGGGATGAAGGCCATTACCGACCGCATTCCGGCGCAGATGGCCGAACCGCTGGTCGGGGCGCTGGTTGCCGGATGCGCGATCCTGTCGGGCTGGATCGTGCTGCGCGCGACCGGGCAGACGGCAATGGCGGCGGCATTCGGCGGAGTCGTCATCGCGGCCGGCGCGCTCATGCTGTTCGCACGGCAATTGTTTCCGCCGAAAACGCGCGTCGACCATGTCGTCGACTGGGCACTGGTGCGCGAGGCCGCAGACAATACCGCGACCGCACTCGCGATTACCGACCGCAACGGGCGGCTGGTCTGTACCAATGCACTTTACGACGGCTGGTTCGGGACTGCCGTGCCGACCGACATCGCGACCGATGGTGGCGACCTTGTCGGCGCAGGCCGGGCGGCGTGGCGTGACGGGCGTGCGATGCGATCGGTCCGCGCGGCGAAACGCAACGTCGACCTCGAACTCCTGCGCGGCGGCCAGACCGACGATTGCCTGATCTGGCGGTTCAGCGAGATCGCAGGAGGCAACCCGGCGCTCGCACTCCCTGCGTTGATGGGGGGCGAATGGGGCGAGCGGCTGGGTGCGGCCGGAATCATGGCCGTCCTGATCGGTGGCGAAGGACGTATCCGCGCCGCGAACCGCGTCTTCATCCTGCGGTCGACCGGCCGCGCCGAGGCGCCGATCGTCGGCCGGGAATTCGTCACCCTGTTACAGCAGGCGAGCGACGGCACTGTCCGCATGGCGCAGGAAGGACTGGCGGGATTCCCCATCCGGCTGCTGCAGATCCCGCTCGACGAAAGCCGCGAGGATACCGACCGGATCATCATCCTGCTCGACGATGAGGGCGGGACGGGGGCCGCGACCGATGTGCCGCTGCAGATGCTGCTGTCGATGCTGCCGCTCGGCCTCGCGCTCGCGGATCGCGACGGACGGTTCCTCTATATGAACGAGGCGTTTTCGCGCGCAGGCGGATTGGGACCGGATTCGACGCCGATCTATCCCGGCGACCTGGTGATCCGCGAGGACAAGGCCGCGGTGGCCGAAGCCGTGCGGCGTTTCGCCAGCGGCCAGTCCGCCTCGGGCGATATCGCCGTTCGCCTGAAGGGACGGCCCGACGAGCCGGTCGCGATGACAATCGCCGGTGCGCGAGGCCTGGGCGAAGCGGCGGTTTTGCTCAGCCTGAAAGACAATAGCGAAGAATCGAAGCTGCAGCGCCAGGTTGCACAGGCAACCAAGATGCAGGCGGTCGGCCAGCTCGCGGGCGGCGTCGCGCACGACTTCAACAACATCCTGACCGCGATTCTCGGCCATTGCGACCTGATGCTGATGCGTCATTCGCCGGGCGACAGCGATTACGACGACATCCAGCAAATCCGGAACAATTCGAACCGCGCCGCCAGCCTGACCCGGCAATTGCTCGCCTTTTCGCGGCAACAGACGTTGCGGCCACAGGTGTTGCAACTGCCCGACATCGTCTCCGAAGTGTCGAACCTGCTCCAACGCCTGCTGGGCGAAACGGTCGACCTGGTCATCAGCCACGGCCGCGCGCTGGGCGCCGTGCGCGCCGACCCCGGGCAGGTCGAACAGGTCATCGTCAACCTCGTCGTCAATGCCCGGGATGCCATTCAGGCGCGCGGTGATGGCGCGGGGCAGGTGACGCTCAGGACCTACAAGGTCAGCGCCGCCGAGGTACGCAAGCGGGGCACCGAATTCCTGCCGGTCGCGGATTACACCGCGCTCAGCGTCGCGGACACCGGCGTGGGCATCGCGCCCGAAAACCTGTCGAAGATCTTCGAGCCGTTCTACACGACGAAGGACGTCGGCAAGGGCACCGGGCTCGGCCTCTCGACCGTCTATGGAATCGTCAAGCAGTCCGGCGGGTTCATCTTCGCCGATTCGGAAGTGGGGAAGGGGACGATCTTCTCGATCTACTTCCCCGTCCACGAAGAGGTCCAGGCGGCGCCCGAAGTGCCCAAGCCGCGCGAAAAGCCCGCCGAGCTTTGGGGCGCGGGGACGATCCTGCTGGTCGAGGACGAGGACATGGTCCGCGCGGTCGCCGAACGCGCGCTGGTGCGCCACGGCTATACCGTGCTGACCGCGACGCAGGGCGAAGAGGCGATGGCCGTGCTCGACGGCGGCACGCATATCGACCTGCTCGTTTCCGACGTCGTCATGCCGACGATGGACGGGCCGACGCTGGGCCGTACGGCGCGGGCGAAATTCCCGGATCTTCCGATCCTGTTCATGTCCGGCTATGCCGAGGAACAGCTGCGCAAGACCATCAACTTGCCGCGCATGGGGTTCATTCCAAAGCCTTTTTCGGTGAAGGCGCTTGCCGAGGCGGTGCAAGCCGCACTCGCTGCCAAATAGTTTGTTCCACTCTTGTTCTATCGGAACAAATAGAATACACGATCTCCGGAATGAGGCGCGTTGACGTGATGCGCCGCGTGGCTAGGAGGATCGGTCAGTGGCAGCTCAACTCAAGGTGATCGGCGGGGATATGGCAGTGAATACGGCGAACGCGGACCGGCAGCGCGCATTGGAAGCAGCGCTCGCGCAGATCGACCGCGCGTTCGGCAAGGGCTCGGCAATGAAGCTGGGTTCGCGCGAAGCGATGCAGATCGAGGCGGTCTCGACCGGCTCGCTCGGGCTCGACATCGCGCTCGGCATCGGCGGCCTGCCGCGCGGCCGCATCATCGAGATTTTCGGTCCGGAATCCTCGGGCAAGACGACACTCGCGCTGCATGCGATTGCAGAGGCGCAGAAGACGGGCGGGACGGCGGCGTTCATCGACGCCGAACATGCGCTCGACCCCGTCTATGCCAAGAAGCTGGGCGTCGACATCGACGAACTGATCGTGTCGCAACCCGACACCGGCGAACAGGCGCTTGAGATCACCGACACGCTGGTGCGTTCGAACGCGATCGACGTGCTGGTGATCGATTCGGTTGCAGCACTTGTGCCGCGGGCGGAAATCGAGGGCGAGATGGGCGACAGCCATGTCGGTCTCCAGGCACGGCTGATGAGCCAGGCGTTGCGCAAGATCACCGGCTCGATCAGCCGCTCGCGCTGCACCGTTATCTTCATCAACCAGATCCGCATGAAGATCGGCGTGATGTACGGTTCGCCCGAGACGACGACCGGCGGCAACGCGCTGAAGTTTTATGCGTCCGTCCGTCTCGACATTCGTCGTACCGGCCAGATCAAGGACCGCGAGGATATCGTCGGCAACACGACCCGCGTGAAGGTCGTGAAGAACAAGGTGTCGCCACCGTTCAAGCAGGTCGAATTCGACATCATGTACGGCCAGGGCATTTCCAAGGTCGGCGAAATCCTCGACCTGGGCGTGAAGGCCGGGATCGTCGAGAAATCGGGCGCCTGGTTCAGCTATGACTCGATCCGCATCGGCCAGGGCCGAGAGAATTCGAAGACCTACCTGACCGAAAACCCGGAGATCGCCGACCGCCTGGAAGCGGCGATCCGCGGCAAGACCGACGATGTCGCCGATGCGCTGATGGTCGGTCCTTCGCCCGAAGACGACGAGTGATCCCCGGACCGGCATAGCGCATCGAACCTGCGCTATGCCGGGGGAACAAATCTGCTAGTCTTCACCCGCGATCGTCCGGAGATAACCGATGACCATGGCGGGTGAGGACTGGAGCGGGCGGGTCGGACAGACCTGGGCGACCCAATGGGAACGCACCGACCGCACCTTCGCGCCACTGACTGAACGGCTGGTCGCGACTGCAGTCGCTCGCTTCCCGGTCGGATCGGATCGCCGGATGCGCGCGCTCGACATCGGGTGCGGCGCCGGGGAAACGGCACTTGCGCTCGCCGATGCACGTCCGGACATCGATGTGACCGGTCTCGACCTTTCCGAAGACCTTGTCGCCGTTGCACAGGGCCGCGTCGAAGGCCGGTTCAACTGCCGCTTCGTCGCGGGAGACGCATCGGCCTGGACGGGTGAGACGCCATTCGATGCCGCGCTGTCGCGGCACGGCGTCATGTTCTTTGCCGATCCCGTTGCCGCTTTCGCGCATCTTCGCGGACTGATGGCGCCCGGCGCACCGCTGGTCTTCAGCTGTTTTCGCGACCGCACCTTCAATCCCTGGTCCAGCATCGCGTTGAGCCTGCTGCCGGCCCCACCGCCGCCATCGGACCCGCATGCACCGGGGCCGTTCGCCTTCGCCGATCCCGCTCGCGTCGCCGCCATTCTCGAGGCTGCCGGATGGCGCGATGTCGAACCGACCGAAGTGGATTATCGCTACGTTGCCGGCGCAGGAGACGATCCGGTCGAGGACGCCATATCCCTGTTCTCGCGGATAGGACCCGCCGCTCCGCTGATCGCCGCGCTTCCCGACGAGGAACGGGCGGCTTTCAAGGTCCGTTTCGCCGAAGTCCTTTCGGGTCATGCCAGAAATGGGGAGGTCGGTTTTCCGGCGGCCGCATGGCTGTGGCAGGCGCGCGCTTGACGCCTGAGATATGCCTGATCGGCGCACCGTCCGACTGCCATTCGTCCTATCTTCGCGGTGCCGCATCGGCCCCGGTCGCAATCCGCGCGGCCCTCGCGAGCGACCATGGCAATGACGCCACCGAGTCCGGGCTCGAAACAGGCATCGATTTTCGCATAACCGACGTTGGCGACCTTCCGCTTGCGGACCATCGCGAGAGAACCGCTGCCGACGATGCATTGATCCTAGCTGCCGTGTCGGACGCCGCAGCCCGAAACGCATTGCCGTTGCTCCTCGGCGGCGATCACGCGGTGACCGTTCCGGCGGTCGCCGCGATCGCGGCCCGTTACGGCCCGCTGAACATCCTGCATTTCGACGCCCATCCGGACCTTTATGACGATTTCGAAGGCGACCCGCGCAGCCATGCGTCGCCTTTCGCACGCATCCTCGAAGCCGGGCATGCCAGACGCCTGGTCCAGGTCGGCATCCGCACCCTCAACCGCCATTGTCGCGACCAGGCCAAACGCTTCGGCGTAGAAATCATCGAGATGCGGCATTTCGCGGTCGATGCGGTACCGATCCTCGACGGGCCGCTCTACATCAGCATCGACATGGACGGTTTCGACCCGAGCGCGGCGCCCGGCGTCGCGCATCTCGAACCGGGCGGCCTGACTGTTCGCGAAGTGCTGGCAGTGCTCGATCGCCAGACCGCGTCGCTCGCCGGGGCGGATATCGTCGAACTTTGCCCGCCGCGCGACCTGACCGGCGTTACCGCGATCCTCGCGGCCAAGCTGGTCCGCGAGCTGGCCGCGCTCCACGTTCGCAACCAGTGATGATCCGCGCGTTTTTCACCGCCGCATTTCTTGCAAGTTGTGCGCCCGTTTCGGCGCAACCGCTCGACGCCGACATCGACCTGATCATCGTCGAAAAGGCGAAGCACCAATTGTCGGTCTATCGCGAAGGTATATTGTTGAAGCGCTACACCGTCGCGCTCGGCTGGGGCGGGCTCGATCCCAAGGAACAACAGGGTGACGGCAAGGTGCCCGAGGGGCGCTACCTGATCACCGCGCATAATCCCAACAGTGCCTATTACCTGTCGCTTCGCATCGGTTATCCGACGGCGACGCAGCGTGCTGACGCGGCGGCACGCGGGGTGAACCCCGGCGGCGATATCATGATCCACGGCCTGCCCAACGGCCGCGGCGGTTTCGGCGCGACGCACCGCACGGTCGACTGGACGGACGGCTGCATCGCGGTGACCGATGAGGAAATCGAGGAACTGTTCGAACATGTCGCGGACGGAACGCCGATTGTCATCCAGCCCTGATCGGGCGATGGTCGGACAGGCAATGGGGAGGGTGAAGATGCTCAATCGGCGTGAAATCATGGTGGCAGGCGGCGCGGCGGTCGCGATGACGGCGATCCCCGCATGGGCAGCCGCGCCTGAACTTGCCTCGATCACGGGCAATATCCCCCTCATCGGCCCCGCCGAACGCGCAGCGCGTATCGCGAAAGCACAAGGCCTGATGCGCGCCAACGATATCGGTGCGATCCTGGTCGAAGCCGGGTCCAGTCTCGACTATTTCACCGGCGTCCAGTGGTGGCGCAGCGAGCGGCTGACCTGCACCGTCATTCCGGTCGAGGGCACGCCGTGCATCGTCACCCCCTTTTTCGAGGAGCCGTCGATCCGCGAGACGCTGGGCGTGCCGGCCGATGTCCGCGTCTGGCAGGAGGACGAAAGTCCGGTCGCCCTGGTCGCCGATTTCCTCAAGTCGCGCGGCCTTGCGGAGCGCACTATCGGCGTCGAGGAAACCGTGCGCTTTTTCGCGAGTGACGGCCTCGCGCATGCCTTGCCGGGCGCGAAGCTGGTTTCGGCCAATCCGGTCGTCCGCGGGTGCCGCATGATCAAGACGCCCGCCGAAATCGCGCTGATGCAGGCCGCAACGGACGTGACAATCCGCGCAATCAACCATGCCATTTCGAAGACCGAAGCCGGCATGACCCCCGGCGACATCACCGCGTTGATCGTTTCCGCGACCAAAGCGCTGGGCGGCGATGCGGATGGCGCGCTCGTCCTGCTGGGCGAGGCAAGCGCCTATCCGCACGGCTCGCACAAACCGCAGCGTGTGGCGAAGCAAGAGATCATCCTCATCGACTGCGGCTGTTCGGTGGGCGGCTACAAGTCCGACATCTCGCGTACGTTCGTGCTCGGCGGCGCGACGGCGGAACAGCGCAAGATCTTCGGCCAGGTGCAACAGGGGCAGCGCATCGCGTTCGCCGCCGCAAAGATAGGCGCGCCCGCGGGATCGGTCGACGACGCGGTTCGCGCCGAATACGAACGCTGGGGCTATGGCCCGCGCTACAAGCTGCCCGGCACGTCGCACCGCACGGGGCACGGCATCGGCATGGACGGGCACGAGCCGGTCAACCTCGTCCACGGCGAAACGACCCCGCTGGCGCCCGGCATGTGTTTCTCGAACGAACCCGGCATCTACGCGCCCGGAAAGTTCGGCGTCCGCATCGAGGACTGCTTCCACATGACGGAAAGCGGCCCGAAATGGTTCAGCGAGCCGCAGCGGTCGATCGAATATCCGGCGGATTGAACCCGATCAGCCGGTTAGGGGCAGCGCCGACTTGAGCGAAACGCGCGACGCCCCTAAGTCACCCGCGATATGACCTCGACCAACGACATCCGCCGATCATTCCTCGATTATTTCGCGGGCCATGGCCACGAACGCGTCGCGTCCGCGCCGCTGGTGCCGCACAACGACCCGACGCTGATGTTCGTCAACGCGGGCATGGTTCCGTTCAAGAACGTGTTCACGGGCCTCGAGACGCGGCCCTATTCGACAGCGGTGTCGAGCCAGAAGTGCGTGCGCGCGGGCGGCAAGCACAATGACCTGGACAATGTCGGCTATACTGCGCGGCATCATACGTTCTTCGAAATGCTCGGGAATTTCTCGTTCGGCGATTATTTCAAGGAACAGGCGATCACCCATGCCTGGACCCTGCTGACCAAGGAATGGGGGCTTCCGGCCGACAAGCTGACGGCGACCGTCTATCATACCGACGATGTCGCGTTCGACCTATGGAAGAAGATCGCGGGCCTTCCCGAAGAGCGCATCATCCGCATCGCGACCAAGGATAATTTCTGGGCGATGGGCGCGGACGGACCGTGCGGACCGTGTTCTGAAATCTTCTACGACCATGGAGACCATATCTGGGGCGGTCCTCCGGGATCGGCGGAAGAGGACGGCGATCGTTTCGTCGAGATCTGGAACCTGGTCTTCATGCAGTTCCTGCAGGAAAACGACGTCCAGGTCGGCGAACTGCCGCGTCCGTCGATCGATACCGGCATGGGCCTGGAGCGCGTCGCGGCCGTCATGCAGGGCGTTCACGACAATTACGACACCGACACGTTCAAGGCGCTGATTGCCGAGAGCGGTGCGCTGACCGGCACCGTGACGACGGGCGACAACCAGGCATCGCACCGTGTGATCGCCGACCATTTGCGCGCGTCGAGCTTCCTTGTCGCCGATGGCGTGCTGCCCGCGAATGAGGGGCGTGGCTATGTCCTGCGCCGCATCATGCGCCGTGCGATGCGCCACGCGCACCTGCTGGGCGCGAAGGATCCGCTGATGCACCGGCTGGTGCCGAGCCTGGTCGCCGAAATGGGTGCGGCGTTCCCCGAACTCGTCCGCGCGCAGCCGCTGGTCGAGGCGACCTTGCTGCAGGAGGAAACCCGTTTCCGCCAGACTCTGCGTAACGGCCTCGGCCTGCTCGACGAAGCGACCGCCAGCCTGGGCGAGGGCGACACGTTACCCGGCGAGACGGCATTCAAGCTCTACGACACTTACGGCTTCCCCTATGACTTGACCGAGGACGCGCTGCGTGCGCGCAGCATCGGCGTCGACCGCGAAGGGTTCGACGCGGCGATGGCGCGGCAGAAGGCAGCGGCGCGGGCGGCGTGGAAGGGTTCCGGCGATGCAGCGTCGGCCGACATCTGGTTCGACATCGCCGACGAACTCGGCGGCACCGAATTCACCGGCTATTCGGGCGACACCAGCGACGCGCAGGTCGTGGCGCTGGTCAAGGATGGTGCGCGCGTGACGTCCGCGAATGCGGGCGACAGCGTGACGGTCCTCACCAACCAGACGCCCTTTTACGGCGAAAGCGGCGGCCAGATGGGCGACGCGGGCGTCATCACCGGCGGCAACGGCCTGAAGGTCCGCGTCGAGGATACGTCGAAGCCGCTGGGGCGCCTCCATGCACATCAGGCGGTGGTCGAGGCGGGAACGCTGTCCGTCGGCGACACCGTCACCCTGTCGATCGATGTCGATCGGCGTACGCGGTTGCGCGCCAACCATTCGGCGACGCACCTGATGCACGCCGCGCTCCGCAACCGGCTGGGCGGGCATGTCACGCAAAAGGGCAGCCTGGTCGCGCCCGATCGCCTGCGGTTCGACTTCGCGCACAATGGCGCGCTGACGCCTGCGGACATCGCCGCGATCGAGGAAGAGGTGAACGCGCGCATTCGTGAGAACGACGCGGTCACGACGCGCCTGATGACGCCCGATGATGCGGTCGCGGCAGGTGCGCTTGCGCTGTTCGGCGAGAAATACGGCGATGAGGTTCGTGTGCTGTCGATGGGCCGCGGCGAAGGCCAGTCCTATTCGGTCGAGCTTTGCGGCGGCACCCATGTGACGGCGCTCGGCGATATCGCGCTGTTCAAGATCGTGTCGGAAAGCGCGGTCTCATCGGGCGTGCGGCGTATCGAGGCGCTTACCGGCGAGGCGGCACGCGCCTGGCTGACCGCACGCGAGGACCGGCTGAAGGAGACCGCTGCGCTGCTGAAGGCAACGCCGGATGATGTGCCCGCGCGTGTCGCGGCACTGGTCGAGGCGCAGAAGAAGCTGGAACGCGAACTGGCCGATGCCAAGAAGGCGCTGGCCCTGGGCGGCGGCTCTGGCGGTTCCGGCCCTTCTGCGGAAGAGATCGCGGGCGTTAAGTTCGAGGGACAGGTGCTCGACGGCTTCGATGCGAAGGGCCTGCGCGGATTGGTCGACGATGCGAAGACCCGGCTCGGTTCGGGCGTCGCAGCGGTGGTCACCGTGGTGGAAGGCCGCGCATCTGTCGCGGTCGGTGTCACCGACGACCTGAAAGAGCGCGTCAGTGCGGTCGATCTCGTCAAGGCCGCTGTCACGGCCCTAGGCGGGCAGGGCGGCGGCGGGCGGCCCGATATGGCGCAGGGCGGCGGACCGGACGGCGCAGCAGGGGCGGATGCGCTCGCAGCGGTGCGTACGGCGATCGAAAGCGCCGCCTAAAGCGCCTTCAACCGCGGCGGTGCGCTCAACCCGCCCATATCCTTGATAGCGCCGCGCAGTTCGTCGCGCTTTTCGTGGATGCTCGCGATCACCGGACCCATCGCGACACCGAGATCGACCAGAACGGCCTCTGAAAGCTGCAACGAGGATTCCATCGTCTCGGGCACCGCATCGGTCACGCCCGCGCGATAGAGCTCGGCGGCGTGCTCCGGATCGCGTGCACGGGCGATAATGGTCAGGTCAGGTGCTTCGGCGCGCAGACGTCGGGCGAGACGGACGTTCTGGACGGGATCGTTCATCGTCAGCACGACGGCGGCCGCATCACCCAGGTGCAGCGCCTCGATCGCGCCGGATCGCCCCGCATCGCCGTACCGCACGGGTTTGCCTGCGCGGCGGGCCGACGCGACGACATCGACGTTCGCCTCGATCGCGGTCCAGGGCTTGTTATGCACGTCCAGCATCGACGCGACCATTTCGCCGACACGGCCATAGCCGATCACGACTGTGGTCTGCTGGTCGACGACGGCCGGTTCGTCTTCCTGCGACCAACCGATCCGGCGCGCCATCCTGTGGCCGACCTCGGCGAGCAAGGGCGTGATCGTAAGGCCGATGGCGGTCACGCCGGACCAGAAGGTCGCTGTCGGTGCATCGATCAAGCCCGCCGCAAGGGCAGACCCCAGCACGACGAGTGTCATTTCCGACGGACTCGACATCAGAATGCCGGTTTCGGCCGCGACTGCGGTTCCCGCGCCGCCGAACCACAGCAGCCATGCCGTGAAGGCGGCTTTCAGGATGACCACGACCGCGACCGCGCCGAGGAGCGCAGGCCATTCGGCGATCAACAGTTCGAGGTTCAGCTGCATGCCGACCGTGAGCAGGAACACGCCGAGCGCGAGGTTCTTGAACGGTGCGATGATCCCTTCGACCTCGCCCGCATAATCGGTCTCCGCGATGACGAGCCCCGCGACCAGCGCCCCGACGATGGGGGACAGGCCGACAGCCAGCGTGGCGAGGCTGGCGAGGATCACGACGAGAAGGGTTACCGACAGGAACAACTCGGGGCTGCGCGTGCGGGCGGCCTGGGCAAACACGCGGGGCAGGACGGCGCGGCCCGCGATCAGCAGGCCGAAGACGACGATGACGCCCAGGCCCACGACTTGCACCAGCGAGCCCATGTCCTTGCCGCCGTTGCCGAGCGCGCCGAGCACGAAAATGATCGGAACCAGCGCGAGGTCCTCGAACAACAGCATGGCGAACGATGCCCGGCCGACCGGCGATGTCGTGCCCGCGATCGGTAATACGAGCGCGGTCGACGAAAGCGCGAGGGCGATGCCGAGGCCCAGCGCCGCGTCGCTGCGATAACCGAACAGGATCAGCGCCCCCGCGATCAGCAGGCCGTTGCCGGCAAGTTCGAACGCCCCCATGCCCGCGACTTGCCGCCGCATTGCCCAGAGCCGCTTGAAACTCAGTTCCAGCCCGATCGAAAACAGCAGCAGGATGATGCCGAATTCGGCGAAGATCGACATGCCGTGCGGGTTGGTGATGGTGATGTAGAACAGCCAGGGGAACTGGCCGACCAGACTGCCCAGCGCGAACGGGCCGACCACAACGCCAACCAGGATGAACCCGATGACCGGAGAAATCTTCAGCCGCGCGAACGCCGGGATGACGAGCCCGGCGGCGCCCAGAACGACGAGTGCATCGCTGAGGCCGGTCGAATCTGGGTTCAATGACATGGACTCGACTTTAGGGGCAGGATTCGGTCAAAGTCACGCAATGGCTGACGTTACGGACGTAATCGTCGTCGGGGGCGGTCCCGCAGGCATGATGACGGGCCTGTTGTTCGCGCGCGCCGGGGTGCGGACGACGGTTCTCGAAAAACACGGCGACTTCCTGCGCGATTTCCGCGGGGACACGGTTCACCCATCGACGCTCGACCTGTTCGACGAACTCGGGCTGCTCGACGCGTTGCTGGATCAGCCGCACGACAAGGTAGACGACATTGCCGCCGTCATCGGCGGGCGCGCCTGGCCGATCGCCGATTTCACGCACCTGCCCGGGCGGGGAAAATTCATCGCGATGATGCCGCAGTGGCATTTCCTGTCATTCGTGGCGGAGGCGGCGGGGAAATATCCGGCGTTCGACCTGCGCATGGAAACCGAGGGCGTCGCGCTGATCGAAGAAGGCGGTCGCGTTACGGGCGTGCGGACAGCGACGGGCGACGAGTTGCACGGGCGGCTGGTCATCCTTGCGGACGGGCGAAACTCGAAACTGCGCGGCGCGGCGGGCCTGCCGCTCGAAGATCTGGGCGCTCCGATCGACGTGTTCTGGTTCCGGGTGCCCAAGGCACGTACGCCGACGAACGACACACAGGGTTATATCGCGAATGGCGAGATGGTCGTGGGCATCGACCGCGGCGATTACTTTCAGTGCGCGCGCGTCATCGAAAAGGGTGCCGCGGATGTCGTGGAAGCGAAGGGGATCGAGCGATTCCGCGCCGATGTCGTGCGCGCCGCACCGGTCCTGGCCGAGGGAGTGGAGGCGCTGAAGTCGTTCGACGATATCAAGCTGCTGACGGTGTCGCTCGACCGGCTGACGCGCTGGTACCGGCCGGGGCTGCTCGCGATCGGCGACGCGGCCCATGCCATGTCACCGGTCGGCGGCGTGGGGATCAACCTCGCGATCCAGGACGCGGTGGCGGCGGCGAATATCCTTGCCGGACCGATGGCGCAGGGTGCGAACCCCGATCCGATACTGGCACAGGTTCAGGCACGGCGCATGTTCCCGGTCAAGGTGATCCAGGGCATCCAGCGCATCGCACACCGGAACGTCATCGGCGCCGCGCTTGGCGGCCGCGTAAACGATGCGCCGCTGTTATTGAGAATGCTCAGCCGTTTCCCCGTGCTGCAACGTATTCCCGCGCGCGTTCTGGGCTTGGGCGTCCGGCGCGAGCATATCCGATCGCCCGCGGCCTGAACCGCGGGCGGCACGCGGGTTTTACTGCCAGCTGCCCATTTCGGTTTCGAGGTTGACGCGAACGGCCTCGAAGAACTGCTCCGTCGTCATCCACGCCTGGTCGGGACCGATCAGGATCGCGAGATCCTTCGTCATCGCGCCCTTTTCGACGGTTTCGATGCAGACGCGCTCCAGCGTCTCGGCAAAGCGCGTGACTTCGGGCGTCTCGTCGAACTTGCCGCGGTACTTGAGGCCGCCGGTCCAGGCGAAGATCGACGCGATCGGGTTGGTCGACGTCTGCTTGCCCTGCTGGTGCTGGCGGTAGTGGCGCGTGACGGTGCCATGCGCGGCTTCGGCTTCGACAGTCTTGCCGTCGGGCGTCATCAGGACCGAGGTCATCAGGCCGAGCGAGCCAAAGCCCTGCGCGACCTGGTCCGACTGGACGTCGCCGTCATAGTTCTTGCACGCCCAGACGAACTTGCCCGACCATTTGAGCGCCGACGCGACCATGTCATCGATCAGGCGATGTTCGTACACGATGCCAGCTTCGGCGAACTTGTCTTTGAATTCCTTCTGGAAGACTTCCTCGAACAGGTCTTTGAAACGGCCGTCATAGGCCTTCAGGATCGTGTTCTTGGTCGACAGGTACACCGGCCAGTTACGCGCAAGGCCATAGTTCATACTGGCACGCGCGAAGTCGGCGATCGAATCGTCTAGGTTGTACATGCCCATGGCGACGCCCGACGACGGGAACTGGAACACTTCCTCGTCGATGACAGTGCCGTCATCGCCCTCGAACACCATGCGCAGCTTGCCGGGACCGGGCACCTTGAAATCGGTCGCACGATACTGGTCGCCGAATGCGTGGCGGCCGACGACGATCGGATCGGTCCAGCCCGGGATCAGCCGGGGCACGTTCTTGATGACGATAGGTTCGCGGAACACGACGCCGCCCAGGATATTGCGGATGGTGCCGTTCGGCGACTTCCACATCTTTTTCAGGCCGAATTCTTCGACGCGCGCCTCGTCGGGGGTAATCGTCGCGCACTTCACGCCGACGCCGTACTTGGCGATGGCGTTCGCCGAATCGACCGTGATCTTGTCGTTGGTCTCGTCGCGCTTTTCGATGCCGAGATCGTAATAATGCAGGTCGATATCGAGGTACGGCTTGATCAGGCGCTCGCGGATCCACTCCCAGATGATCCGCGTCATCTCGTCGCCATCGATTTCGACGACAGGATTTTTAACCTTGATCTTGGCCATGCGTGCATCCTTGGGGAGGGGTAAGTCGGGGTCGCTCTAAGCAGGAGCGCGCGGTCAAATCAACCGCGCGGCGTTCGTTTGGCGTTGCCGTCGCGGCATCCCCGCCGTAGAAAGTCGGAATGTCGCAACTCGAAACCGGCGTAACCGGTACCCCGACCGTGAAGTGGCGCTTCCCCACGGTCCACCCGGATGGCCGCAAGTTCGTTGCTATCTCGGCTGTCATCACCCTGTTTTTCGCGCTGATGGCGTGGGAAACACTTGCCTGGCCGATGGGCGCGGTGACCATCTGGGTCGCGGCGTTCTTTCGCGATCCGATTCGCAGCGTGCCGCAGGGCGACGACCTGATCGTCGCGCCTGCCGACGGGCTGATCACCCTGATCAAGGACGTGCCGCCGCCCAGGGAACTGGCGGGCGAGGGCGGCCTGGGCGACGCGATGATGACGCGCGTCTCGATTTTCATGAGCGTGTTCGACGTCCATATCCAGCGGTCGCCGATCGTGGGGACGGTGAAGCAGGTCGTTTACATCTCTGGCAAGTTCCTGAATGCCGATCTCGACAAGGCGAGCGAGGACAACGAACGCCAGCATATGCTGGTCGAGCGCCATGACGGCTTGCGCATCGGGTTCACGATGATCGCGGGCCTGGTCGCGCGGCGTATCGTGCCGTTCGTGAAACCGGGCGATACGCTCGTCGTCGGCCAGCGCGTGGGACTCATCCGGTTCGGCAGCCGTGTCGACGTGTACCTGCCCGCGGGTACAGCGCCGCGGGTTGCGCTCGGTCAGCGTACGGTCGCGGGCGAAACCATCTTGGCCGTTATCGGCAATGGGCAGGCTGCGCGTGGCGTGATCCAGTGAGCGAAAGCGGCATTCGCCCGACCCCGCGGCGGGGAATTCCGCTGCGGACGGTCGCGCCGAATGCTGTCACGGCACTGGCGCTCTGTTCCGGCCTTACTGCCGTGCGTTTCGCTATCGGTGGAGACTGGCAACTGGCGCTCGCTGCGATCATCGTGGCCGGTGTGCTCGACGGCCTCGACGGCCGCATCGCGCGCCTGTTGAAAGGCGAAAGCCGCTTCGGGGCGGAACTCGATTCGCTGTCGGATGTGATTGCATTCGGCGTGGCGCCCGCGCTGGTGCTGTTCCTGTGGAGCCTCGTGGATGTGCCCCGTTACGGATGGGTCTTCGCACTCGCCTACACGGTATGCGCCGCACTCCGCCTTGCGCGCTTCAACGCCGCGATCGACGCGACCGACCAGCCGCATAAATCGGCCGGGTTCCTGACGGGCATCCCGGCACCTGCCGCCGCGGGCCTTGCGCTGCTGCCGATGTATCTGTCGCTGATTACCGAAGTCGAGTTCTTCCGGTCGCCGTTTCTGGTCGCACCGTGGCTCGGCTTCATCGCGTTCCTGATGATTTCGAACATCGCGACCTACAGCTGGGGGTCGCTACGGCTGCGCCGGAACATCAGGTTCGAAGCGTTGGCAGGAGTCGCCATCATGTTCGGTGCGTTGCTGTCGGCCCCCTGGGCGACGCTCACCGTGATCTGCGCCGTCTATCTGGCACTTATTCCATTCAGCATCCGCAGCTACCGCCGCGTCAAGCGGCAGCGCGCAGCGACATTACAGGCTGGCGCGCTGCGATCGTAACGCGATGCCGGCGGGGACGCGCATCGCGGACCGCCACCATCCGATAATCCATCGGCTGACCGAGAAGTGCGCCGATGATGCGGGCATGGCTGGTACGCACCGTCGAAAAGATGAGGCCCAGGCTGCCGGCCAGCAGCAGGAACGATACAATCGACGCGACCAGGTAAACCATCTTTGTTCTCCTCCCGCCTCAACTCGTCGCGAGTCCGGCGGTTCCATGTTCACTATATGTTCTCATGATTCGGACTTGTCAAACGCGAATTGCGGAGGTAGGGGCCGCGACCATTCCGCATGGGAAGCAACATACCGGTGTCGGGGCTAACGCCTCGCTTCCGCTTCCCAGAGGTTCAACCGGGTAAGGAGAAAGACTATGGCGGCACCAGTCGTCACGATGCATCAGCTGTTGGAAGCAGGGGCCCATTTCGGCCACCAGACCCACCGCTGGAACCCCAAGATGAAGCCGTATATCTTCGGCGACCGTAACGGGGTCCACATTCTCGATCTGTCGCAGACCGTGCCGTTGATGGCGCGCGCGCTCGATTTCGTCGCGCAGACCGCGGCCAGCGGCGGCAAGGTGCTGTTCGTCGGCACCAAGCGCCAGGCGCAGGATCCGGTCGCGGAAGCGGCACGCAGTGCGAACCAGCACTTCGTCAACCACCGCTGGCTGGGCGGCATGCTCACCAACTGGAAGACGATCAGCAACTCGATCAAGCGCTTCAAGGCGATGGAAGAGCAGCTGTCGGGCGACACGACCGGCCTGACCAAGAAGGAAGTCCTTCAGCTGACCCGCGAGCGCGACAAGTTCGAACTTTCGCTGGGCGGTATCCGCGACATGGGCGGCATTCCCGATGTCATGATCGTCATCGACGCCAACAAAGAAGAGCTGGCGATCAAGGAAGCGAACGTCCTGGGCATCCCGGTCGTCGCGATTCTCGATTCGAACGTCTCGCCCGACGGTATCGCCTTCCCGATCCCCGCGAACGACGACGCCAGCCGCGCCATCCGCCTTTATTGCGAGGCATTCGGCCAGGCAGCGACCCGCAGCGGCGAGCGTGAAGCCCGCAACCGCGGCGTCGATTTCGGTGCGATGGCCGAGCCTCCGGTCGAGCCGGCGCTGGCTGAAGCTGCGCCCGCAGCAGAAGCGGCACCCGCAGCCGAACCGGCCGGCGAAGAAGCCGCAGCGTAACAAAACTGTTTTACGCGTCGCCCCGGCGTAGGCCGGGGCCGCTGGCGTCAGTTGCTCTGGCCCTTGGCGGCCCCGGTCTCCGCCGGGGCGACGCTTGGTTTAAAGGACAAGAACATGGCTGAAATCACTGCCGCAATGGTGAAGCAGCTCCGCGACACGAGCGGAGCGGGCATGATGGATTGCAAAAAGGCGCTCGCCGAAACCAATGGCGATACCGAAGCCGCCGTCGACTGGCTGCGTGCCAAGGGCCTGGCGACTGCCGCCAAGAAGGCCGGCCGCACGGCTGCCGAAGGTCTCGTCGGCGTTGCCACATTGGGCACCAAGGGATCGGCTGTCGAAGTCAATTCCGAAACCGACTTCGTTGCGAAGAACGAACAGTTCCAGGCGTTCGTCCGCGACGTGACGGCACTCGCGCTGTCGACCGACGCGAACGATATCGAAGCGCTCGGTGCGGCATCGCTGGACGGCACGACCGTTCAGGACAAGCTGACCGCGAACATCGCGACGATCGGCGAAAACCAGTCGCTGCGCCGCGTGACCACCCTCAGCGTCAACGAAGGCGCCGTCGTCAGCTACGTTCACAACGCAGCAGCTCCCGGCATGGGCAAGATCGGCGTGCTTGTCGCGCTCGAGGGCAATGCCGACAATGCCGCTATCCAGGATCTCGGCAAGCAACTCGCGATGCACATCGCCGCTGCCAGCCCCCAATCGCTGCATGAAGAAGGCCTCGACGAGGCACTCGTGTCGCGCGAGCGTGCGATCGCCATGGAAAAGGCAGCCGAGAGCGGCAAGCCTGCCGATATCGTCGCCAAGATGGTCGACGGCGCAATCGCCAAGTTCCGCAAGGAAAACGCGCTGCTCAGCCAGATCTTCGTCATGGATAACAAGACCAAGATCGCCGACGTCGTCGCACAGGCCGCCAAGGCCGCGGGCGGCAGCATCGCACTGACCGGCTATGTCCGTTTCCAGCTCGGCGAAGGCATCGAGAAGACCGAGAGCGATTTCGCCGCGGAAGTCGCCGCAGCCTCGGGCGTTCCGCAGAACGCCTGAGCCTTTACTGTTTGGGAAAGCGCCATCTCCGCACGCGCGGGGGTGGCGCTTTCGCTATGTGGTAACCAAGACTTCACATCGCGTGCCGGCCCGCCTATCAATCGCGCCGCTCATCCAGAAAGCGCCTGAAACAGCATGACCCGACCGACCTACAAACGCATCCTCCTGAAACTGTCGGGAGAAGTGTTGATGGGGCCCGGCGGCTTAAGTATCGACCCCGAGGTCACGGCGCGCGTCGCGGGCGAAATCGCCAACGCGAAATCGATGGGGTTCGAACTGTGCGTCGTCGTCGGCGGGGGCAATATTTTTCGCGGCCTGGCAGCAGCAGCCAAGGGCTTCGAACGCGCGACCGCCGATTACATGGGCATGCTGGCCACAGTGATGAACGCGCTCGCCGTGCAGAACGCCCTCGAGGCGATCGGCGTCGATACGCGCGTGCAGTCGGCGATCCCGATGTCCAGCGTGTGCGAACCCTATATCCGTCGCCGCGCTGAGCGGCACCTGGAGAAGGGGCGGATCGTGATCTTCGCCGCCGGTGTCGGCAGCCCGTTCTTCACCACCGATACGGGCGCCGCACTTCGCGCTGCCGAGATGAAGTGCGACGCGCTGTTCAAGGGCACCTCGGTCGACGGTGTCTATGACGCCGACCCGAAGCAGGTCGCGACTGCGAAACGTTACGATACCGTCACTTACGACCGTGTCCTCGCAGACAATCTGAAGGTGATGGACGCGTCCGCCGTTGCGCTGTGCCGCGACAACAATATTCCGATCGTCGTGTTCAACATCCGCGAGCAGGGCAATCTTGCCCGGGTACTCGGCGGAGAGGGCGTGGCGACGGTCGTTAAACGAGAGGATTGATCATGGCAGCCTATAACAAGTCGGATCTCGAGCGCCGGATGAACGGCGCAGTGGAATCGCTGAAGAGCGATCTTTCCGGTCTGCGCACCGGCCGTGCTTCGGTGAACCTGCTCGATCCGATCCAGGTCGAGGTTTACGGCGCCAACATGCCGCTGAACCAGGTCGCGACCGTGTCCGCGCCCGAACCGCGCATGCTGTCGGTGCAGGTGTGGGACAAGTCGAACGTCGGTCCGGTCGACAAGGCGATCCGTTCGGCGGGGCTTGGCATCAACCCGATCGTCGACGGGCAGAACATCCGCCTGCCGATTCCCGATCTGACCGAGGAACGCCGCAAGGAACTGGCGAAGCTCGCCGGGCAATATGCGGAAAAGGCGCGCATCGCCGTCCGCAACGTCCGCCGCGACGGCATGGACGCGCTGAAGCTCGACGAGAAGAAGGGCGAGATCGGCGAGGACGACCGCAAGCGGTCCGAAACCGAGGTCCAGAAATTGACCGACGCGACCATTGCCGATGTCGATGCAACGGCGGGCGCGAAGGAAAAGGAAATTCTCGGAAAGTGAACGCTGCCGCGCTCGGCGAAAAGATGGCGGCGGCGGGGCAGGGCGGCGGCGTGCCGCGCCATGTCGCGATCATCATGGACGGCAACGGCCGCTGGGCGAAGGCCCGGCACCTGCCGCGCGTTGCCGGTCACCGCAAGGGCATAGAGGCAGTTCGCACGATCACGCGGGCCGGGCGCAAGCTCGGCATCGAAGTGATGACGCTGTACGCGTTTTCTTCGGAAAACTGGCGCCGTCCCGCCGAGGAAGTCAGCGACCTGATGGGGTTGCTGAAGCACTTCATCAAATCGGATCTCGACGAACTGGCTTCGGAAAATGCGCGCCTGCACGTCATCGGCGACTATCGCGCGTTCTCGCCCGATCTGGTTGCGCAGATCGACGGTGCCATCGCGCGAACGGCGTCGAACACGGGCCAGACGCTGGTCGTGGGCCTTAACTATGGCGCGCAGGACGAACTGGTTCGCGCGATGCGCAAGCTGGCGGGCAAGGATTCTGCCGAGATCACGGCCGCCGCCGTCGAAGCGGCGCTGGACACCGGCGACCTGCCGCCCGTCGACCTGCTGATCCGTACCTCCGGCGAGCATCGCCTGTCGAACTTCATGCTGTGGCAGGCGGCCTATGCCGAATTGCTGTTCGTCGACACGCTGTGGCCGGATTTCGGCGAGGCCGACCTGAAGGCCGCTGTCGATGCCTATGGCCGCCGCAACCGCCGCTTCGGCGGTCTTTAGGGTCCCGATGAGCGAACTCGCCAAGCGTAGCCTGTCCGGCATCGTCCTTGCCGCCGTGCTGCTCGGCATATTGTGGATCGGCGGCTGGGCATTCGCGGCGCTGCTGGTCGTCGCGTCACTGATCCTCGCGCGTGAATATGTCTTGCTCATCTGGAAGGGCTGGCCGGCGATACCGGCGCGGATCGTCTGGATCGTTTTCGGGCTGGGTTACATCGCGCTGGCGCTGTGGGGCCTGTGGTTCGCGCGAGAGCAAGGCTTCTTCGCTGCCCTGCTGCTGTTCCTGGCCGTTTGGGCGACGGACATCGGCGCTTATGCGTTCGGACGCACGTTCGGCGGACCGAAAATCGCGCCGCGGATCAGCCCCAGCAAGACCTGGGCAGGCCTGATCGGCGCGATCATCGCGACGGTGCTGGTCGTGTTCGCCGCAGTGTCGCTGGATGCGAAGATCAATGCGGGCGTCGATTCCTATCCTTGGGACTGGGGGCTCTATATCTGCCTGTGGGCGGCACTGGCGTGCGCGGTGCTGCCGGTGCTCGCACAGGCGGGCGATTTCTTCGAAAGCTGGCTGAAACGGCGGGCCGGGGTCAAGGATTCGGGCAATCTCATTCCCGGCCATGGCGGATTGTTCGACCGGGTGGACGGACTTCTGCCCATAGCCGCCATCTTCCCCCTGCTGGCGCAGATCGCCTTTCCGACATGACCCCGCGCAGCGTCACTATCCTGGGAGCGACGGGATCTGTGGGATCGTCGACCCTCGATCTCGTCCGGCGCGAACCCGAGAAATATCGTGTGGTCGCCCTGACTGCACAGCGCGACGTTGTGGGACTGGCACAAGCTGCGCGCGATAATCGTGCCGAACTCGCCGTGATCGGCGATGCGAGCCTGTACGGCGACCTGAAAAAAGCGTTGCGCGACACCAATGTCGAGGTCGCTGCCGGCGCGGACGCCATCATCGACGCGGCCTGCCGCGGCGCGGACTGGACGATGGCATCGATCGTCGGCTGTGCAGGGCTTCCGGCAACGCTCGCGGCGCTATGCTGTGGGCGGACGGTGGCGCTCGCCAACAAGGAATCTTTGGTGTCCGCCGGTGACGTCATGATGGCACAGGCGCGCGCGTCGGGCGCCACGCTGCTGCCCGTCGACAGCGAACATAACGCCATTTTCCAGTGCCTTGCCGGAAGCCCGCGCGAACGGGTGCGGCGCATCGTCCTGACCGCAAGCGGCGGACCGTTCCGCACCTGGGCGCGGGACGATATGCGGGGCGTCACGCCCGAGGTCGCCGTCAAGCATCCGAACTGGTCGATGGGCGCCAAGATCTCGGTCGATTCAGCGACCCTGATGAACAAGGGTCTCGAACTCATCGAGGCAAAGCATCTGTTCGCCTGCCGTGCCGACGAACTGGCTGTCGTCGTGCATCCCCAGTCGGTCATCCATTCGATGGTCGATTATATCGACGGGTCGACGATCGCGCAGTTGGGTTCGCCCGACATGCGCGTGCCGATCGCCTCCACGCTTGCATGGCCCGACCGGATGGAAACGCCGTGCACGCCGCTCGACCTGGCGACGATCGGCAGGCTGGATTTCGAAGCGCCCGATCTCGACCGGTTCCCGGCACTCGGTCTGGCGATGGCCGCGCTTGCGGCAGGAGGGGCGCGACCCGCCGTCCTCAATGCCGCCAATGAGGTCGCGGTCGAAGCATTCCTCGGCGGGCGGATCGGCTTCCTGGACATCGCGCATATTGTCGCCACAGTCCTCGACCACTACGATCCGCAATCGCCAACGGACGTCGAAGGCGTCCTCGCGGTCGACGGCGAAGCGCGCCGCACCGCCTCACGCATCATGGAGAAGGTCGCCGCGTGATCCAGTTTCCGAGCTTTTTCTGGATGATCGTCTTCTTCATCCTCGCAGTCTTCCCGCTGGTCGTGCTCCATGAGCTCGGTCACTACTGGGTCGGGCGGCTGTTCGGCATCAAGGCCGAGGTTTTCTCGATCGGCTTCGGCAAGCGCATTACGGGCTGGACCGACAAGCGTGGTACGCGCTGGCAGATCAGCTGGATCCCCTTGGGCGGGTATGTGCGCTTCGCGGGTGACATGAGCCCTGCCAGCCAGTCGGATCCCGAATGGCTGAACCTGCCCGCCGAAGAGCGCAACAAGACCTTCCAGTCGAAATCGCTTTGGAAACGCGCGTTGGTCGTGTTGGCGGGTCCGGCGGCTAATTTTCTTTTGGCGGTTGTAATGCTGGCGGCACTGTTTGCGTTTGTCGGCGAGCCACGGACTGCACCCGAGGTCGGCATTGTCGGAAAGAATACACCCGCCGAAGCCGCAGGCATAAAAACTGGCGACCGCATCGTTTCGATTGAGGGCGAGGCCATCGGGAGCTTTGATGACATCGGAATGCTTCTTCAGGTGCGTGCCGGTAAGCAGACTGCCATTACATTGACAAGGAACGGCCAACAGCAGGAACTGCACGTTACGCCGCGCCTTGAAAACGTAAAGGATGTCGCCGGTTACATGGTGCCCACTGGACGTATCGGCATCGGACCGGCGCGTTACGAGTGGGTGAAGTTGTCCGCCGCGGAAATCCCGGCGGCGTCGGTTCGCTTTACCGTCGATTCCGTACAAAAGATGGTGCGTGCACTAGGTCAAATCGCTACTGGCCAGCGCTCCGTCAAGGAACTCGGCGGCCCCGTGAAGATGGCAAAAACATCTGAAGTGGTCGCTGCGCTCGGTTTCGTCAGCTTCCTGTTTTTCATGGCGATGGTCTCGATAAATCTGGGGTTCATCAACCTGCTGCCAATTCCCACGCTCGATGGCGGACATCTCGCATTTTACGCGGTGGAGGCGGTTCAGAGAAAGCCCGTGGGACCCATGGCGCAGGAATGGGCATACCGGTCGGGCTTGTTCGTCCTGCTGGCCTTCATGCTCTTCGTGACGATCAACGACTTGGCCGGTCTCGGCCTCTTCGGACGTCTCGCGGGTTGATTGACGGGCAGGCATCGGGCAGGGCGGCGCGTCGTAAAATGCAAGTGGCGGGATTTCAGTGAAAGCATATCGAATGGGTTCCAATGGTCGCCGCTTGTTGCCGGT
The DNA here is from genome assembly GCA_040388515.1 of Pseudomonadota bacterium. Taxonomy (GTDB): domain Bacteria; phylum Pseudomonadota; class Alphaproteobacteria; order Sphingomonadales; family Sphingomonadaceae; genus Sphingomonas_O. Next base: position 35,020 of record JAZKBQ010000026.1, read on the forward strand.
CTTGCTGGTCGGCACGATGCTCGGCGGGGTTCCCGCAATTGCCGTGGCCCAGCGTCCCGCGCCTGCCGCTCCCGCGACACCCGTCGACCTGACGACCGCGCCGACGCCACCGGCTGCGCCCGCCACGGATGGTGGCACGATAACGTCGATCCAGGTGGTCGGTTCCCAGCGTATCGAACCGGAAACCGTCCGTTCCTACCTCAAGCTGCGTCCGGGCGGCGCCTACACCCGCGAATCGCTCGACGAGGCGATCCGTGACCTGTTCGCGACCGAATTATTCGCCGACGCGCAGATCCGCGACGACAACGGCGCCCTGACCATCCTCGTCCGCGAGAACCCGGTCATCAACCGCATCGTGTTCGAGGGCAACAAGCGGATCAAGGAAGACAAGCTTTCCAAGGAACTGAAGCTTGCGCCGCGCCAGATCTTCACCCGTTCGAAGGTTCGCGCCGACATCGGCCGTATCGTCGAGCTCTATCGTCGCCAGGGCCGCTTCGCTGCGACGGTCGAGCCCAAGATGGTGTCGCTCGACCAGAACCGCGTCGATATCGTCTATGAAATCAGCGAGGGCCCCAAGTCCAAGGTCCGCCGGATCAACATCATCGGCAACGAGGTGTTCGCCGATGGCAAGCTGAAGGGCGAGATGGCGACGAAGGAAGCGTCGATCACGCGCATCTTCTCGTCACGCGACACCTATGACGCGGACCGGCTCGCCTATGACCAGGGCAAGCTGCGCCAATTCTACCTGACCAACGGCTATGCCGATTTCCGCGTCATTTCGGCGGTGGCCGAACTGACGCCCGACAAGCGCGACTTCATCCTGACGTACGTCGTCGAGGAAGGGAAACGCTACAAATTCGGCGATGTGACCGCGGAAAGCGAAATCCGCGACTTCAAGCCGGATATGATCAAGACGCAGATCCCGATGAAGACCGGTGACTGGTATAACGCCAAGCAGGTCGAGGATACGGTCGAGAACATCACCAAGACCGCGGGCCTCTTCGGCTACGCGTTCGCCAACGTCGATCCGGTGTTCAACCGCAACGCCGAAGAGCGGACGATGAACATCACGTTCCGCGTCGGTGAAACCCCGCGCGTCTATGTCGAGGCGGTCAACGTCAACGGCAACACGCTGACCGTCGACAAGGTCGTCCGCCGCGAATTCCGCCTGGCGGAAGGGGACGCGTTCAACGCCTTCTCGGTCAAGCGTTCGGAAGACCGCATCAAGTCGCTGGGCTTCTTCCAGGAAAAATTCGAAGTCACGCAGCGCCAGGGCTCGGCGCCCGACCGGATCGTCCTGGAAGCGAACGTCGAGGAAAAGTCGACCGGCGAACTCCAGCTTTCGGCCGGTTTCTCGAGCATCGAGCAGTTCATCGTCAACGCGTCGATCCGTCAGCGCAACTTCCGCGGCAAGGGCCAGGAACTGCGCGCGTCGGTCAATTATTCGACCTATTCGAAGTCGGTCGAGCTGGGCTTCACCGAGCCATACCTGTTCGACCGCAATATCGCGCTGGGCGGCGACGTGTTCCGCCGCGACTACAACTCGTTCA
>JAZKBQ010000027.1:0-7566 GCA_040388515.1 Pseudomonadota bacterium
ACATGAAGATCCTGTTCGACGGCATCCCGCTCGACAAGATGAGCGTGTCGATGACGATGAACGGCGCGGTCATCCCCATCCTCGCCTTCTTCATCGTCGCGGGCGAGGAACAGGGCGTCGACCGCAAGCTGCTCGACGGGACCATCCAGAACGACATCCTGAAGGAGTTCATGGTCCGCAACACGTACATCTACCCGCCCGAACCGAGCATGCGGATCATCAGCGACATCTTCGGCTATACGTCGCGCGAGATGCCGAAATTCAACAGCATCTCAATCAGCGGCTACCATATGCAGGAAGCCGGGGCGACGCAGGTTCAGGAATTGGCCTTCACCATCGCCGACGGCGCGGAATATGTCCGCTACGGGGTTGCGAGCGGCCTCGACATCGACAAGTTCGCCGGGCGGCTGAGCTTCTTTTTCGCCATCGGCATGAACTTCTTCATGGAGATCGCGAAGCTGCGAGCGGCGCGCGTGCTGTGGCATCGGGTGATGACCAAGCTCGGCGCGCAGGACGAGCGGTCGAAGATGCTGCGGACGCATTGCCAGACATCGGGCGTCTCGCTCACCGAGCAGGATCCGTACAACAACGTCATGCGCACGACGATCGAGGCGATGGCGGCGATGCTGGGCGGCACCCAGTCGTTGCATACGAACGCGCTCGACGAGGCCATTGCCTTGCCGACCGATTTCTCCGCCCGCATCGCGCGCAATACGCAGATCGTCATCCAGGAAGAAACGGGGATGACCAAGGTCGTCGATCCGCTGGGCGGCAGCTATTATGTCGAGAGCCTGACCCAGCAGCTGGTCGATGCCGCGCAGGAGATCATCGACCGCGTCGAGGCCGAGGGCGGCATGGCGAAGGCGGTTGCGGCCGGATGGCCCAAGGCGATGATCGAAACCGCCGCCGCCGCGCGCCAGGCGCGGGTCGATCGCGGTGATGACGTGATCGTGGGGGTGAACAAGTACCGCCTTGCTAACGAAGACCTGCTCGAAACGCTCGAAGTCGACAACGCCAAGGTCCGCGAAGGCCAGATCGCGCGGATCAACAAGGTGAAGGCGACCCGCGATGCCGCGAAGTGCGAAGCGGCGCTGCAGGCCTTGCGCGACGGCGCGGCCAAGCCGTCGAGCATCGAGAACAACCTGCTCGCCCTCGCGGTCGAGTGCGCCCGCGCCCGCGCGACGCTCGGCGAAATCTCGTCGGCGATGGAGGAAAGCTTCGCGCGCTACGGTACGCAGCCGACACCGGTGAAGGGCGTCTATGCCGCGCCGTACGAGGGCGACAGCCGCTGGCAACAGGTGCTGGACGGTGTCGCAGCGGTCGAACGACGGCTGGGCCGCAAGCCGAAACTGCTCGTCGCCAAGATGGGCCAGGACGGCCACGATCGCGGTGCGAACGTGATCGCCTCAGCCTTCGGCGACATGGGATTCGACGTGGTCTCTGGCCCGCTGTTCCAGACGCCCGACGAGACCATAGTCCTCGCGCTGCAGAGCGGTGTCGACGTGGTCGGCGCGTCCTCGCTGGCGGCGGGTCACAAAACTTTGATCCCCGAACTCATCAACGGCCTGCGCGAAAAGGGCCGCAACGACATCAAGGTCATCGCGGGCGGTGTCATCCCACCGCAGGATTACGAGTTCCTGCGCAACGCGGGCGTGCAGGGCATTTACGGTCCGGGTTCCAACGTCGTCGAATGCGCGGCGGACGTACTACGCCTGCTCGGCCACAACATGCCCCCTGCCGGCATGGCGGAGGCAGCGGAATAATGTACCTTCGCTCTGCCGTCTTGGCATTTGTACTGGCGCTGGCGCCATCGGTCGTGGCGGCGGAAGCGCCGCAATCTTCGCCCATCGTCATCGGACAATCGTGGAAACTCGCTTCGCGCACTTTGTCGGCGACGCGCACCATCAACGTGTGGACGCCACCGTCCTACGCGAAGGGGGACCGGCGTTACCCGGTCGTTTACCTGATCGACGGCGGCCTCTCGCAGGATTTCGAGCATATCACGGGCCTGGCCCAGCTGGGTGCCCTGTCATGGGAGTGGCGGGACGTGATCGTCGTCGGCATCGAAACCGTCGACCGGCGGCACGAACTCGCCTTTCCCGTCGAGCGCGATGAGACACTGAAACGCGATTATCCCACTGCCGGGGCGTCCGACGCATTCCGGCGCTATGTGATCGACGAGGTAAAGCCGTTCGTCGAGCGGCAGTACCGGACGTCGGGCGAAAATGCGCTGATGGGGGAATCCCTTGCCGGACTGTTCATTGTCGAGACGCTGCTGAAACAGCCGGCCGCATTCGACACCTATATCGCGATCGACCCCAGCCTGTGGTGGGACAAGGGTCGGCTGGCGGAGGCAGCTTCGGGACTCCTGGCGCAGAACAGGCCGGTGAAGAAGCGCATATGGCTGAGCATCGGCCGCGAAACATCCGAACAGCCGGTCAACGCCCAGCGTTTCGTGGCGGCAATCAAGGCGCTTCCCGCGGGCGCGGTCGAGCTTCATGACGAGCCCCGCCCCGCACTGACCCACGCGACGATCTATCACCCGACGGCCCTGGAGGCGTTCCGAACGCTCTATCCGCGGCCCGCGCAATGAGAACCGAGACAATGGACGCATCAAGCCCCCGCACTGACTGGACCCGCAACGAGATCGCCGCGCTCTTCGACCTGCCCTTCGACGAGTTGATGTTCCGGGCACAGACCGTGCACCGCGAACATCACACGCCGGGCGAGGTGCAGATGTGTACTCTGCTGTCGATCAAGACCGGCGGCTGCCCAGAGGATTGCGGCTATTGCTCGCAATCCAAATCGGCCGACAGCGGGGTGAAGGCGACCAAGCTGATGGACTCGCGCGCCGTGCTCCAGATGGCGGCGCAGGCGAAGGACAATGGCTCGACCCGCTTCTGCATGGGCGCCGCGTGGCGCAACCCGAAGGACCGCGACATGCCCGCCATCGTCGAGATGGTGAAGGGCGTGCGCCAGATGGGCATGGAAACCTGCATGACTTTGGGCATGCTGACACCCGGCCAGGCAGCGACACTCAAGGACGCGGGGCTCGATTACTACAACCACAATATCGACACATCGCCCGAGCGATATAACGACGTCATCACGACGCGGACGTTCGCGGACCGTCTCGATACGCTGGAAAACGTGCGACAGGCGGGCATCAACGTATGCTGCGGCGGCATCGTCGGCATGGGCGAGACGCGCGGCGACCGGGTTGGGTTCATCCATGCGCTGGCGACGCTGCCCCGCCATCCGGAAAGCGTGCCGGTCAACGCGCTGGTGCCAGTCAAGGGCACGGTACTGGGCAACATGCTGGCCGACACGCCGCTCGCCAAGATCGACGATATCGAGTTCGTCCGCACCGTCGCCGTCGCCCGGATCACCATGCCGGAGTCGATGGTCCGCCTGAGCGCAGGTCGCGAAAGCATGTCGGACGCGACGCAGGCGCTGTGCTTCATGGCGGGCGCGAATTCGATCTTCACCGGCGACAAGCTGCTGACCGCGGGCAATGCCGGCGAGGACAAGGACGCAGCCCTGTTCGCGCGGCTGGGGATCAGGCCGATGGCGGGTGAGGTGAAAGTCGAGTTGGAAGCGGCGGAGTGAAGGGTGTCCGGCGCCCTGCAATCTTGTTTGCGATCCTTTCGGCGATCTATTGGCAGATCGTTGCCGGGTTCATTGGAATGATTAACCCGCTGGCCGGGAAAGATGTCGCGCCATTTTGGATGGTTGCGCTCGCAAATGTTGTCCCGCCGACGCTCTACGCAGTCGTAACATTGATCTTTTGCCACTGGCTCGCGCGTCGGGTTCTGGGGCAGCAACAACAGAAGTCCGAGGCATGATGTTTAAGAAAATCCTGATCGCCAACCGTGGCGAGATCGCCTGCCGCGTCATGCGGACCGCCAAAAAGATGGGGATCGCGACCGTCGCGGTTTATTCCGACGCCGACGCGCGCAGCCCGTTCGTGCTGATGGCCGACGAGGCCGTCCACATCGGCCCTTCGCCCGCCGCCGAGAGCTATTTGCTCGCCGATAAGATCATCGCCGCGTGCAAGGCAACGGGTGCGGAGGCGGTGCATCCGGGCTATGGATTTCTGTCGGAACGCACCAGCTTCGCGCAGGAACTGGCCGACAACGGCATCGCCTTCATCGGCCCGCCGGTCGGCGCGATCGCGGCGATGGGCGACAAGATCGAGTCCAAGAAACTGGCGCAAAAGGCCGGTGTGAACGTCGTCCCCGGCTTCGTCGGCGAAATCGACGATACCGAACATGCCGTGCGGATAGCCAATGATATCGGCTATCCGGTGATGATGAAGGCGTCGGCCGGCGGCGGCGGCAAGGGAATGCGCCTCGCTTATTCCGAGGCTGATGTCCGCGAAGGGTTCGAGGCGACGAAGCGTGAGGGGCTCGCCAGCTTCGGTGACGACCGCGTCTTCATCGAGAAATTCATCCTCAACCCGCGCCACATCGAAATCCAGATCCTGGGCGACCAGCACGGCAACATCCTGTACCTCAACGAGCGCGAGTGCAGCATCCAGCGCCGCCACCAGAAGGTGGTCGAGGAGGCCCCTTCCCCCTTCGTCACGCCCAAGATGCGCAAGGCAATGGGCGAGCAGTGCGTCGCGCTGGCGCGTGCGGTGGGATATTACTCCGCAGGCACGGTCGAATTGATCGTCAGCGGCGCGGACGCGACGGGCGAGAGCTTCTACTTCCTCGAAATGAATACCCGGCTTCAGGTCGAGCATCCGGTGACCGAGGCGATCACGGGGATCGATCTGGTCGAACAGATGATCCGCGTGGCGTACGGCGAGAAATTGCCGTTCACACAGGACGATGTGAAGCTCGATGGCTGGGCGATCGAGAACCGTGTCTATGCCGAGGATCCCTATCGCGGGTTCCTGCCGAGTACGGGGCGGCTGGTGCGCTATTCGCCCTCGCCGACGTCGGAGCCGGGCGACGGCGCCTATGTCCGCGTCGATGACGGCGTCATCGAGGGCGGAGAGGTCAGCCGCTTCTACGACCCGATGATCGCCAAGCTGATCACCTGGGCACCGACGCGGCTGGAGGCGATCGACAAGCAGGTCGAGGCGCTCGACAGTTTCGAGATCGAGGGGCCGGGCCACAATATCGATTTCCTGTCGGCGATCATGCAGCACGAGCGGTTCCGCTCAGGCAACATCACGACGGGGTTCATCGCCGAGGAATATCCGGAAGGGTTCCACGGTGCACCCGCATCACCCGAACTGTTGCGCGCGCTGGCCGGGATCGCCGCCTTCGCCGCGACCGCAGAGGCCGACCGCGCGCGGCGCGTCGACGGGCAGCTCGGCAGGCGGCTGCGCCCGCCGGCCGACTGGCATGTGAAGATCGGCAGCGCCGAACACGACGTTACGATCAGCACCGATGGGTTCGTTATCGACGGCGAAGAGCTCGATCTCTCGCTCGAATACACACCCGGCGATCGGCTGATCGAGGCTGAACTCGACGGCGCGGCGCTGGTCGTGAAACTGCTACGCACGCGCTACGGCTTCAAGCTGACGGCCCGCGGTGCAGCGCACGACGTACGGGTACTGCCCGCCCATGTCGCGCCGCTCGCGCAGCATATGATCGAGAAGGTCCCGCCGGACCTGTCGAAATTCCTGCTGTCACCAATGCCGGGACTGCTGGTCGCGCTCAACGTCGGCGCGGGAGACAAGGTCGAAGCCGGACAGCCGCTGGCGGTGGTTGAGGCGATGAAGATGGAAAACATCCTCCGCGCTGGAAAGACCGGTGTGGTGAAGTCGGTCGAGGCGGCCGCGGGGAATAGCCTTGCGGTCGATCAGGTTATCCTGGAACTGGAATAAGCCTTGGAATGGTGCGTCGCTCCGGCCTACGCCGGAGCGGCTCTATTTCAGCCTATCCGCGTGCCAGCGCAGGTGATCGGCCATGAAGGTCGAGATGAAATAATAGCTGTGATCATACCCCGGCTGCATCCGCAACGTGAGGTCGATCCCCGCATCGGCACAGGCGCGTTCCAGTAATTCGGGTCGCAATTGTTCGACGAGGAAGTTGTCGGCGGCGCCTTGATCGACCAGCAATTCGGGCACGCGCGCACCGTCCTCGATCAGCGCAACCGCGTCGTACTCGCGCCATAGTGCTGGGTCGCTGCCGAGATAGCCGCCGAGCGCCTTTTGCCCCCAAGGCACCTGCGACGGCGCGACGATCGGCGCGAACGCCGACACACTCTTGAACCGGTCCGGATTACGCAGCGCAATCGTCAGCGCTCCGTGCCCGCCCATCGAATGGCCGGTGATGCCCTGTCGTGCCTTATCGGCCGGAAAATTCGCCGCGATTAGCGCAGGCAGTTCGTCTTCGACGTACGAGCGCATCCGGAAATGCGGCGCCCATGGTTCTTCCATCGCATCGACATAGAATCCCGCGCCCTGCCCCATGTCGTACGCTTCGTCATTGGCGACGCCTTCACCGCGCGGCGACGTGTCCGGCGCAACGAAGATTAGGCCCAGTTCGGCGCACGCCGCGCGAAACTCGCCCTTTTCGGTCACGTTCGCATGGGTGCAGGTCAGGCCCGACAAACACCAGACGACCGGCAATTTCGCGCCGGCCGCACGGTCGGGCACGAATACGGAAAACACCATGTCCGTGCCGGTCGTGGCGGACGCATGGCGATAGACGCCCTGCGTGCCGCCATGACTTCGAACCGTCGAAACCGTCTCCAGCGTCATGCAGGCATGCGGTGGAGCGCGCACAGCTTGTTGCCGTCGGGATCGCGCAGATAGGCAAGGTAGAGGCTGCCCATCGCGCCGGTGCGGACGCCCGGCGCATCCTCGATCGCAGTTCCGCCATTGGCGACACCGGCGGCATGCCAGGCATCCGCCTGTTCCGGCGTCATCTTCAGGCCGACGGTGCAGCCATTCCCCGATGTGGCGGACGCGCCATCGATCGGCTTGGTCACCATGAAAACGCCGCCATCGTGCATATAGATCAGGCGCCCCTTGTCGTCGGTCCGGCCTTCCTTGCCGCCCATTGCGGCGAAGGTGGCATCGTAGAACTTCTTCGACCGGGCAATGTCATTGCTGCCGACCATCATGTGACTGAACATTGGCTCTCTCCTGCTGTTTTCTCAGTAGACCACGACGCTGCGGATGCTCTCGCCCGCATGCATCAGGTCGAATCCTTTGTTAATTTCATCGAGTGAAAGGACATGGGTGATCATCGGGTCGATCTCGATCTTGCCGTTCATGTACCAGTCGACGATCTTGGGCACATCGGTGCGGCCCTTCGCGCCGCCGAAGGCGGAGCCCTGCCAGACCCGGCCGGTCACCAGCTGGAACGGCCGCGTCGACACTTCCTTGCCCGCCTCGGCCACGCCGATGACGGTCGATACCCCCCAGCCACGGTGGCAGGCTTCGAGCGCCTGGCGCATCACCTCGGTATTGCCCGTGCAATCGAAGGTGTAGTCGGCGCCGCCGTCGGTCAGCGCGACGAGGTCGGCGACGACTTCTGCCGTGCTCTTGCCCTTGGGGTTGTAGAAATGGGTCATGCCGAAGCGGCGGCCCCATTCGGCCTT
>JAZKBQ010000028.1:0-17314 GCA_040388515.1 Pseudomonadota bacterium
CTGAGCTATGCGTCCATCCGGCAAGGCCATTCGGCCTCGCGAAGAGGCGCGCCGTTAGCATCCGGTTTTCGGATGTGCAACCGTTAGAGCGCACCCATTGCAAGGAATTTGCGCTGGCGGTCGGTGCGCAGCGATCCGGCATCCAGCCCATCGAGCGCGGCGAGCTCTTCGCCGATTGCCGCGCGCAGGCTGGCGCAGGCTTGCAGGGGGTCGCGATGCGCGCCGCCGGCGGGCTCCGGCACGACCCGGTCGATGACGCCGAGGCGCAGCAGGTCGGATGCCGTGATCTTCATGGCTTCGGCGGCGAGCGCGGCCTGGTTGGTCGTGGATCCGTCGGAACGCCACAGGATCGAGGCGCATCCTTCCGGCGAGATGACCGAATAGATGGCGTTTTCGAACATCAGCACACGGTTGGCGGCCGCCAGTGCGATTGCACCGCCACTGCCGCCTTCGCCGACGATTGCCGCAACCATCGGGACGGGCAGGGCAAGGCATGCTTCGGTCGCGCGCGCGATGGCCTCGGCTTGGCCACGGGCTTCGGCGTCGATCCCCGGGAAAGCACCGGCAGTATCGACCAACGTCACGACGGGCAGCCCGAATTTCCCGGCGAGTTCCATGAGGCGGATCGCTTTGCGATATCCTTCGGGGCGACCCATGCCGAAATTATGGGCAAGACGCGTCTGCGTATCGCTGCCCTTTTCATGGCCGATCAGCACGCAGCGTCGCCCCGCGATGGTCGCAAAGCCACCGATGATGGCCGGATCGTCGGCAAAGGCGCGGTCGCCGGCGAGCGGTTCGAAATCGCTCGTGAGATTGGCGACATAGGCCGAGAAGCGGGGACGGTGCGGATGACGCGCGACCTGAGTCCGCTGCCATGGGGTCAGCTTGGCGTAGAGGTCCGCAATCATCTTGCGTGCGCGTTCGTCGAGCCGTGCGGCTTCCGCTTCGGCTTCCGGCGTTCCGGTCGCGCGTAGTTCGGTGGCGCTGCGTGCAAGGGCAGCTACCGGTTTTTCGAAATCGAGATAGTCGATCATGGAGTCCGCCTAGTCCGCCTGCCGTGCAGGGGCAACTCCCCGGCGCTTCGTCTCGATCTTACTGGAAACCGCTCCTGCGCTGGCTCCCTGCGCGGTCGATGCTCATGAGGATACCCAGACACAGCATGACCGTCATCATGGCGGTGCCGCCGAAGCTGACGAGGGGCAGGGGGATGCCGACGACCGGGGCGAGTCCCATCACCATCGAAAGGTTGATCGCGACGTAGAAGAAAATCGTGGCGGTCAGGCCCGCGGCGGTCAGCTGGCCGAAACGCGTCGGTGCGCGGGCGGCGACACGCAGCCCCCAGCGGAACAGGAGCAGGAAGGCGACGATGATGAACAGGCCGCCCAGGAACCCCCATTCCTCCGCCATGGTCGCGAAGACGAAGTCGGTGTGCCCCTCCGGCAGGTAATCGAGGTGGCTTTGTGTGCCCTGCAGGAATCCCTTGCCGAAGATACCGCCCGATCCGATCGCGATCTTCGACTGGGTGATGTGATAGCCGGTACCGAGCGGATCGCTCTCCGGGTTGAGGAAGATGAGCACCCGGTTGCGCTGGTAGTCGTGCATGAACGCCCACACCACGGGCAGCGCGGCGAGCAGGGTTCCTCCTGCCGCGAAGAACAGTCTCAGCGGAACGCCCGCCAGAAAAACGACGACGATACCACCGAGCGCGATCATGGTCGCCGTGCCGAGGTCGGGCTGGGTCAGCACGAGGCCGAACGGCAGGACAATCGCAACTGCAGCAGGCCAGAGCGCATTCCAGCCGCGTATCTCTCCTGCCGGCAACTGGTCGTAGAACTTCGCGAGCGCGAGGACGATGGTGAGCTTCATCAACTCTGACGGTTGCAGGCGGATGATGCCGGTATCGAGCCAGCGCCGGCTGCCGCCCGACACCGCGCCCAGCAGTTCGACGGCAAGTAACATCACCAGGATTATCACGAAGGCGGGCCAGGCGCCGTCTTTCCATATCGATACCGGCACGCGCGACATCGCGAGCGCCATCACCAGGAACACGGCGAACTTCGCGCCCTGTGACGCTGCCCATGGCGTTAAACTGCCGCTGGCGGCCGAGTATAGGACGATAAGGCCGAAACCGCCGATCGACATGACAAGGAACAACACGCGCCATGGCAGCGCGCGCAATTGTGCGGGGACGATGCCGGAATCCGCGCTCAATCGATCGGCTCCTGCTGGGCGTTCGACGCGTTGTCGGCGGGAACTTCGGGCACGGGGGCCGGCACCGGCGCATCGAGGGCGGCGTGTTCGGCCGCCATGCGCGTTGCGATATCGCCGCCCCAGGTCGGCTCGACCTCCGCCAGGTTCTTCATCGCCAGATCCTGGTCGAACAAATAGGTCATGATGTCACGCCCGGTCAGCGGCGTGTCGAGGTTGCGGACGGTATGGCCATTGTGTTCCAGCACGATGGCCGCGGCATAGCGCGGCGACTCCGCAGGCGCGAAGCACACGAACAGTGCGTGGTCGCGCAGCTTGAACGGCAGGGCGGCATTGCCACGCACGCCGCCTGCGCGCTCCGCCATGGTGATGCGCCGGACCTGTGCCGTGCCGGTCTTAGCCGCCAGGGTGATGCCCGGAATCTGTATCCGTGACGCGCCGCCGGTGCCGCCCTGGTTGACGACGCCCGCCATGGCATCGCGGATATAGGCGAAATGTTCGGGTGTGTAGGGCAGGGCGTCGGCCTGTGCGCTGTTCTTGCCGCGCAGCAGGTGCGGCATCAGCATTCTCCCCGACGCGATGCGCGACGCCATCACGGCAAGCTGCAACGGGTTCGCCAGCACATAGCCTTGCCCGATCGACGCGTTGAGCGAGTCCGCGACCGTCCATTCCTGCTTGTACTTTTTCAGCTTCCACTCGCTGTCGGGCATCGTGCCGAAACGTTGCGAGGGAAAGGGCAAGTCGAACTTCTGCCCAAGGCCCACGCTGCGCGCGATCGGGGCGATATGGTCGTACCCCAGCCGCCGGATCATTTCGTAGAAATAGATGTCGCAGCTGTACATGATGGCCTGTTTCAGATCGAGCGGCCCATGCCCGCGGCGCTTGTGACAGTGGAAGACGCCCGATCCCACCCGCAACGCGCCCGAACAGACGACGCGATCGGTCGGGCTTACTCCGGCCTGCAGCAGCGCCAGGCCGTTCATCGGCTTGACCGTCGACCCAGGCGGGTAAAGCCCCTGCAGCGTCTTGTTCATCAGGGGAACGTGGTCGTTTTCCGAAAGCAGCTTCCATTCCTTGCGACTGATGCCGTCGGAAAAGGTGTTCGGGTCGTACGCGGGCATCGACACCATCGCGAGCAGTTCGCCCGTCAGGCAGTCGATCACCACCGCCGAGCCCGAGTTGGTGCCCAGGCGCCGCGCCGCATAGGCCTGAAGGCCCTTGTCGATCGTCAGCTGTAGCGTGCGGCCAGGGATATCCTGACGCGTATCGAGTTCGCGGACCAGCTTGCCGCGCGCCGTCACCTCACTCCGCCGCGCACCCGGAACGCCCTTCAGGATCGGATCGAACGTCTTCTCGATGCCGTCCTTGCCGACTTTATAGCCCGGCGTCAGCATCAGCGGGTCTTTGGTCTTTTCATAATCGGCGGCGCTTGCCGATCCGACATAGCCGAGCAGGTGACCGACGGCGGCACCATCGGGGTAAAAGCGCGCAAATCCCTGCGCCGGGATGACGCCAGGCAGGTCCTGCGCGCGAACCGACAGGGCGGCATAATGCTCCCAATCCAGGTTTTCCGCGACCTGGACGGGCTGGAAACCCGCAGCATCGTCGATATCGTCTGCAATGCGTTGCCGTTCCTCTTCCGGCAGGTTCAGCAGCTTGACGAGGGTGTCGAGCGTCGCATCCTTGTCCTTCAGGCGGTCCGGAATGATGTCGACGCGGAAGACGGTCTTATTGAGCGCCAGCGGTTTGCCGTTCCGGTCGACGACCCAGCCGCGGCGCGGGGGGATCAGCGACAGGTTGACCCGGTTGCTCTCGGCCAGAAGCTTGTAGCGCTCGTTCTCGGCGATCGACAGCCATGCCATGCGGCCGGCGAGCACGCCCGACATGCCGATTTGCGCCGCGCCCAGCACGAAGCCCCGGCGCGTAAAGCTCATCTGAACCTGCGCCTCGGACAGGCTGCGCTTGCCCAGCAGTCGGTCGAGTTTGATCACGGTCTGTGGCTTAGCGGGGGTTGCGCCAGCGGTCGAGCGCAGCGCAGGCCCGCGAGATAAGCGGCCAGCATAATGCCGAAATCACGATCTGCGGCAGCAATATGAGCGGCGACGTGCCGCCACCGGTCGCGCCTGCCACGAGCAGTGCGAAGAAGAGATAGGCGGCAATGGTGACGACCGCGATGCCCCAGTCCTCGACGTGGCTGCGCCAAGGCAGCCGCCGTTCGACGAAATCGAGCGCGAGCATGGCGGCGGTCCAGCCCGCCATGCCGGTCCCGATCGGCTGTCCGCTGAAGAAATCGTCCCACAGGCCGAGCGGAATTCCCATCCACAAGGGCCAGATATCGTTCCTGAGCAGTCGCCAGGCGAGGAACACCATCAGGCCGAAGGGCGGGAGCAGCGGCTCCGTCAGGACGAAGGGAGCAAGCGGGGCCATCGACGCCACCATCGTCGATCCGATCGGGACGAGCTGGCGTTCGAGCGCGGTCGGCGGCGGTGAAAAACTCGTCCGGCGTTTGAGCGGCAGCATCTACGGCCCACCCTCTGCGGCCGGCAGCGTTTCTGCTGGCGTGACGTAGGGCGGAAGCACGATCGCGAAATCGAGACGGTTGGGGTCGGCGAAGGGGCGGGCCACACCCGCCTCGCGGTTGCTTTGCCGCACGATGCCCACGGGAACATTGGGCGGATAAACACCACCAGCGCCCGAGGTCACGAACAGGTCGCCGACCTTGAACGGGTTTTGCCCGGCCTCGAGCGCGCGGACGTCGAGCATCCCGTCGCCGCGTCCGGTGGCAAGTGCCGGCATGCCGTCGCTGATGCGGCGCACGGGTACCACATTGCCGCCATCGGTGATCAGCAACACGCGCGCCGTGACGCGTGCGGTCGCGACCACCCGGCCGATCAATCCGTCCGGCGACCGCACCGGCTGGCCGGTGGCGACGCCTTGTACGGTTCCGGCCGCGAGCGTCGCGAAACGCCGGGTGCTCGCGCCTGTCGATGCGACGAGGCGCGCCGAAACGATCGTATCCGCCTGGTTTTCGACGAGCTTGGCCAGCTTCTGCAGGCGCGCGTTCTCGCGGGCCATGGCTTGCGCCTCGACCAGCTTGGTCCGTGCGGCGCGTAGTTCGGCTTCCATCGCGCGGTTCTTGGAACCCGCCTCGATATAGGCGCCGATGCCGCTGAGTCCGGAACCTGCGGTATCCGTTGCGGTTCGTGCAGCGCCCGAAATGGGCGATGTCAGGTCCGCGAAAAAACCCTGGATTGCCGCGTGACCCTCTGGGTCGAACCGCGCCGTGATCGCCAGCAACAGGCCGAGAAGAATGCCGACGATCGCGATCACATAGCTCGCGAACAGGCCGTATTGCGCACGCCGTGAAAAGCCGGAGCGCCGGTTTTTTGGCGGCGCCATGAGGGGCCCTTACCTCGTCAGGCGGTCTGGAGGACGCCGCGGAACATCGGGTCTTCCAGAGCGCGGCCCGTGCCGAGGGCGACGCAGGTCAGTGGATCGTCCGCCACCGTGACCGGCAGGCCGGTTTCGTCGCGCAGCACTTCGTCGAGGCCGGTGAGCAACGCGCCGCCGCCGGTCAGGACGATACCCTGGTCGACGATGTCTGCAGCCAGTTCGGGTGCGGTATTTTCGAGCGCGATCCGGACACCTTCCACGATGCTGCCGACGGGTTCGCTCAGCGCTTCGGCGATCTGGCCCTGGTTGATCGTGATTTCCTTGGGCACGCCGTTGACCAGGTCGCGGCCCTTGACGTGAATGGTCAGGCCGACGCCGTCGAGCGGAGGCTTCGCCACGCCGACTTCCTGCTTGATCCGTTCGGCCGTGCCTTCGCCGATCAGCAAATTATGGTTGCGGCGGACATAGGAGACTATCGCTTCATCCATCTTGTCGCCGCCAACGCGCACCGACGTCGAATAAGCGACGCCGCGCAGCGAAAGCACCGCGACTTCCGTCGTACCGCCGCCGATGTCGACGACCATCGATCCGATCGGTTCGGTGACGGGCATATCGGCGCCGATCGCGGCGGCCATCGGTTCCTCGATCAAATAGACCTGGCTCGCGCCCGCGTTCGACGCGGCGTCGCGGATCGCGCGGCGTTCGACCGAGGTCGATCCCGACGGCACGCAGATCACGATTTCCGGGAAGCGCCACGCGCGCATCTTGCCGCCATGCACCTTGTGGATGAAGTGCTTGATCATCTGCTCGGCGACGTCGATGTCGGCGATCACACCATCGCGCAGCGGGCGGATCGCCTCGATGCTGCCGGGGGTCTTACCCATCATCAGCTTGGCGTCGTCACCGACCGCCTTCACCTTTTTCACGCCGTTGAGCGTCTCGATCGCGACCACCGAAGGCTCGTTGAGCACGATGCCGCGCCCGCGCAGGTAGACGACCGTGTTCGCGGTGCCGAGGTCGATCGCCATGTCGTGCGACATGAACTTGAAGAAACGGGTGAACGGATTGGCGGCCATGTCTGTGCTGGACTCTCAATACCTGGTGGCAAAACCTGTTGACGAACCCGGCTGATCGGATCGGAAATCTCGGGTGAGAAAAACCGCGCCGGGCCGGGGTCGCGGGATGGCTGCGCTTGGTCTAGGGGGTGGTTAATGTCAATACGCCGACTACCGCCGCATCTCGTCAATCGTATCGCCGCCGGAGAGGTCGTGGAGCGGCCGGCATCGGCGCTGAAAGAGCTGGTCGAAAATGCGATAGATGCCGGTTCTTCCCGTATTTCCATAGTGTTACGTGGCGGCGGTATCGATGGGATCGAGGTTGCCGACGACGGTTGCGGCATGACTCGTGACGAGATTGCACTGGCGCTCGAACGACACGCGACGTCGAAACTGCCTGACGATGCTATCGAAAACGTCGCGACGATGGGATTTCGCGGCGAGGCGTTGCCCTCGATCGCGAGCGTCGCGCGGCTGACGATCGAGAGTCGTGTCGCTGGCGGGGAAGGGTGGGCACGTACCGTCGACAATGGCGCAGTTACCGCTGACGGCCCGGCCGCTCTGCCGCCCGGTACGCGAGTCAGCGTCGACGATCTGTTCGCGCATGTACCCGCCCGGCGGAAATTCCTGCGCTCGGCGCGGAGCGAATATGCGGCGAGCCTCGACGTCGTGAAGCGGCTGGCGATGGCCCGGCCGGATATCGCCTTCACGCTGGACCATGACGGACGGCGGGTTCTGTCGGTTCAGGCCGAAGACCGGCCGTCGCGAGTTGCGGCACTGACTGACAGGCAACTCGCCGCCAACAGTGTCGCGATCGATGCCGTGCGCGAGGGCGTGGTTTTGGGCGGAGTGGCAGGGCTGCCGACTTTCAACCGCGGTATTGCAGATCACCAGTACCTCTTCGTCAACGGGCGGCCGGTGAAGGATCGGTTGCTCGTGGGGGCGGTGCGTGGAGCCTATGCCGAGATGCTGGCGCGTGACCGGCATGCGGTGGTGGCGCTCTTTCTCGACGTGCCGCCGAGCGAGGTCGATGTGAACGTGCATCCGGCAAAGACCGAAGTGCGCTTTCGCGACCCCGGCATGATCCGCGGGCTGATCGTCGGGGGCCTGCGCGCCGCGCTCGACAGCGCCGGACATCGTAGTCAGCCGAGACCAAGTGCTGCCGCGCTGGGGTTGTGGACAACAGAAGCCGGTCAATCCCGAGGAATCGGGAATCCAGCTTCTTCATTCTTTGCTCCACCGCCACGGCAGGAAAGCTGGACCCCCGCTTTCGCGGGGGTAACGGAAGCGCGAGAAACGTTTGAAGCGTTTCCTGCCGCCCGCGCCGAACCCGCGACGGCGCCCTCCAACAGCTTCCCCATGGGCGTTGCGCGCGGGCAAGTCGCTGCAACCTATATCGTCGCCGAGGCGGAGGACGGTCTCGTTATTGTCGACCAGCATGCCGCGCATGAGCGCCTCGTTCTGGAACGCATGCGCCGTGCGACGGCGAACGGTGGCATTGCGTCGCAGCCGCTGCTGCTCCCCGAGGTCGTAGAACTTGACGAACCCGCGTGCGACCGGCTGGAAGCGAGAATTCCTGAACTCGTGGAGTTCGGTCTCGAACTCGAACGCTTCGGCCCCGCCGCCATGCTCGTGCGGGGCGTGCCCGCCGCGCTCGGTACTAGTGATGTAACCGGCCTGGTCACCGATCTCGCCGACGAACTAGCCGCCTTCGGCGAGGCGCTCAGTCTCAAGGAACGCCTCGACCATGTCGCGGCCACGATGGCGTGCCATGGATCGGTCCGAGCGGGCCGGATATTGTCGGTCGCGGAAATGAATGCGCTGTTGCGCGAAATGGAAGTGACGCCACATTCGGGCCAGTGCAATCACGGGCGGCCGACATGGATCAAGCTGGCCCATGGCGACATAGAGAAACTGTTCGGGAGAAAATGATGCGGACGATTGCAGTGCTTGCCCTGATGACTGTGACGCCAGCGATGGCGCAGACCTGTCCCGCGCCGGCGGGCTGGGACAAGCCGGCCAAGCACCTTGCCGCACGCGTTCCCGACATGAAGTTCGCACTTGCGACGGGCACGACGACCCAGATCGAGCTACGGGCGGCCAGTGACGTGAACTTCGCCGTTGCCGAACGCGAGCCGAAGCCGCGGACATCGGCGGGTCTCGCCGCGCTCGACGTGCCCAAGGCGGGCAAGCTCGACGTCATCCTGTCGAACGCCACGTTCGTGAATCTCGTCCGCGACGGTGCGACCCTGAAGTCGACCGGGCACAACGACCTGAAGACCTGTGCGGGTTTCCGGAAATCGGTCAGCTTCGACGTGACGCCGGGCCGCTACATCGTCCAATTGACCAATGCGCCCGAGCGCACGGTCAAGATGGCGACTGTCCTGAACTAGCCCCAGACTAGCCGTTGTGCGCCTCGGCGGCGGCGACCAGCGTGTCTTCGCCGGGCGCCATCGCTTCCCAGGGAAAAACGAACCAGCTCTGGTCCTGGTCGCGGTCGATGGTCTCGGCGCGATAATCGACGGTCTGGATCGAGCGGATGTTATCGATGAGGACCGCGACACGCAGGTTTGCGATATCGCCACCCTCCGCAATCGCCTTGCGCAGATAGGCGATAGTTCGGCCTGAATCATTGATGTCGTCGACGATCAGGATGTGCGTGCCGTTTGCCGTCTGCCTCGCGATCTGTGCCAGCAATTCGTCGCCGAATGGCGCCACCTGCGTGGAGTGGTCGACCGACAGCAGCGGGATCGTGGTTGCGTGACTGAGGAACACCGCGGGGACGAGGCCGCCGCGCCCGATCCCCAGGATGAAATCGGGCTTCCACCCGTCCGCACCGATCAGCTTTGCCAGCGCGCGGACCTGTCCGACGAAACGGTCGTGTTCGATGTAGCTGAGCGTCGTCATTGGCTGTCCATATAGGCGTCGATCTCGGCGAGATGCGCCGCGACCGTTCCAGGCGGCAGGAATGATCCGGTGAAACTGTTGCGCGCGAGCGTCGCGACCTGATCGCGCGTCAGCAAAGGCGCGACCGCATGGTAGTTCGCATTCACATAGCCGCCGAAATAAGCGGGATCGTCAGAGTTGATCGTTGCGCGTAGGCCGAGGTCGAGCATCCGGCGGATCGGGTGGGCCGCAAGATCGTCGACCACGCACAGCTTGTGATTGGAGAGCGGGCAGACGGTCAGCGTCATGCCCGCGTCGCGCAATCGCATTACAAGCGCCGGATCCTCGAGTGACCGATTGCCATGGTCCAGCCGGTCGATGTGCAACAGGTCGAGCGCCTCCGTGACATAGGCGGGCGGGCCTTCCTCACCGGCATGCGCCACGCGCTTGAGGCCCATGGCTGCCGCCGCGTCGAACACGCGGGCGAACTTTGACGGCGGATGACCGACCTCGCTCGAATCGAGCCCGACACCAGTGATCCGGTCCAGCCAGGGTTCGGCGGCCTTCAGCGTGGCGAAGGCATCATCCTCGTCGAGATGGCGCAGGAAACACAGGATCAGCTTCGACGTCAGCCCGTGTCGCTCTTCGGCTTCCGCCATACCCGCTAGCAAACCATCGGCCACAACGTCGAACGAAATGCCGCGCGCCGTGTGCGTCTGCGGGTCGAAGAAGATCTCGGCGTGGCGGACGTTGTCGGCGGCAGCGCGGTCGAAATAGGCGAGCGCCAAGTCGCGGAAGTCCTCCTCGGTGCGCAGCACGTCGGCGCCCTGATAATAGATGTCGAGGAAGTCCTGCAGCCGAGTAAAGCTGTACGCCGCGCGGACGTCCTCGACACTGTCGAACGGGATGGCGACCTTGTTGCGTTTCGCCAGTGCGACCAGCATCTCGGGCTCCAGGCTGCCCTCGATATGCAGGTGCAGTTCCGCCTTGGGCAGCCCATCGATGAACTGCCCGAGGTCAGTCATGCGCTGGCGTTCGCCGCACCGAGCACTGCCCGCACACTCGCAGTAGCAACGTCCGCATCGATGCCGACCCCCCAGACCGTCTTGCCCGACGCGGTGCGGCATTCGACATAAGCCGCCGCCTGCGCATCGCTGGCATGCCCCAGAGTATGTTCGACGTAATCGACGACGTCCAGCGCCACGCCCTGTTCGGCAAGCGCCGCGACGACTGACGAAATCAGGCCGTTGCCGCGCCCGCTGACCGACTGTTCGCGTCCGTCGATGACCAGCTTGCCCGCGAAGATACGGTCGCCGTTGCTGCCGCGCGTCTCATCATAGTCGCCGAGCGCGAAACGGCCGTCGCCCAGATAGGCGGTCTCGAATGCACCCCAGATGTCGGCGGCATTGAGTTCGCGACTGGTCTCGTCGGCGAGCGCCTGAACGTGGCGGCTGAAGTCGGCCTGCATGCGCTTGGGCAGTTTCAGCCCCTTGTCCTGTTCCAGTACCCAGGCGACGCCACCCTTGCCGGACTGCGAATTTACGCGGATCACCGCTTCGTAGTCACGGCCCAGATCCTTGGGATCGATAGGCAGGTAGGGCACCTCCCACAGTTCGTCGTTGCGTGCTTCCTGCGACGCGAAGCCCTTTTTGATCGCGTCCTGATGGCTGCCCGAGAACGCCGTGAAGACCAACTCGCCGGCATAGGGCTGGCGCGGATGGGTCGCGATATTGGTGCAATATTCGACCGTCTTCACGACCTCGTCGATGTCGGAGAAGTCGAGACCGGGATCGATCCCTTGTGTGTACATGTTGAGCGCAACGGTCACGAGATCGACATTCCCCGTCCGCTCGCCATTGCCCAGCAAACAGCCTTCGACGCGATCGGCACCCGCGAGCAGGCCCAATTCAGTCGCGGCGACGCCGGTGCCACGGTCGTTGTGGGTGTGGAGCGAAATGACGACCGCGTCGCGGTTCGGGATATTCCTCGCGAACCATTCGATCTGGTCGGCGTAGATATTTGGCGTCGCGCACTCGACGGTCGCGGGCAGGTTGAAGATGATCGGCCGCTCGGGCGTGGGCAGCAATATGTCCATCACCGCTGCGCACACCTCGGTCGAGAATTCGATCTCGGCGGTCGAAAAGGTTTCGGGGCTATATTGGAAATGCCAGTCGGTGTCCGGACGCTTGGCCGCCTCATCGCGCAGCATCATCGCGGCGTCGACAGCGATCTGCTTGATCTGCGGCTTGTCCATGCCGAACACGATCTTGCGCCACGCCGGGCTGACGGCGTTGTAGACGTGGACGATCGCCTTGGGCGCACCTTCCAGGCTTGAGAAAGTCGTCTCGATCAGGTCGCGGCGCGCCTGGGTCAGCACCTGGATGATCACGTCGTCGGGAATGCGGTCGTTCTTAACCAACCCGGAGATGAAATCGAACTCAGTCGCGCCGGCACTGGGGAAGCCGACCTCGATCTCCTTGATGCCGATCTTGCAGAGCAGGTCGAAGAAGCGTTGCTTCTTCTCGCTGTCCATTGGGTCGATCAGCGCCTGATTGCCGTCGCGCATATCGGTCGACAGCCAGCGGGGCGCATGGGTGATCGTCCGGGACGGCCATTGGCGGTTCGGCAAATCGATCTGGGGAAACGGTCGGTATTTGACGGATGGGTCGCGCAGCATGATTTCGCACTCGTTGCTTCGAGGGGTGTCTGGAAATGTCCCTTAGGCAGCGTGTGCGCTTGCGCGCACGTCGTCGGTCGCGCCTAAGGGCGCGTAAGTCGAAGCAGGAGGGCGCGGGTGCGCGTCATGGGCCAGCGGCTACAACAGCCGCTGGCCCCGTGCAAGATAGTCTTACTTCATGAACCCGGCGGCAATCTTCAAATGGACAGCATCGCTGACCATCGGGATGCCCATCGAAATGCCGAAGTCGCTGCGCTTGATGGTGGCGGTCGCTTCGAAGCCAAGGCCTTCCTTGCCGCCCATCTGAGCCGGCATCTTGCCTGCGCCGTAGAATTTGGCGGCGAGAGTGACGGGCTTGGTCACGCCGTTCAGTGTCAGGTTGCCGGTAATCGTCGCATTCTGACCGCTGGCGACGACCTTGGTCGAGACGAACCTGGCATCGGCGGGCGTAGGGCCGAAGAAGTCCGGCTTGCCCCCGTCCTTGCCCGCGCGCAGCAGGTGGGCGGTCAGGCCAGTGCTTGCGGTGACAACCTTCGACACGGGGATGGTCACGTCGACCTTGGCGGCATTCGGCTTTTTCGGATCGAACTGCAGCGTGCCGTTCACGTCGCCGAAAATACCCCAGTACGGTGTGAAGCCCAGGTGGTCGACTTCCCACATGACCAGGGTGTGATTGGGGTCGGTCGTGTAGCTGCCGCCGGTGATCGCAGCGGGATTCTTCTGACCCGGCGTCTGCATCGCCTGTTGCGCGATGATGGGGGTGGCGACCGCGATTGCGGCGGCGAGGGCGACAAGCTTCTTGCGCATGGAATACTCCCGTTGAAAGTGGCGGCCTGTCTCGGCGGTCGAGACGCACGCGTCAAACAACGATTCGGAAACGGAACGTTTCCATTCGGCGGTCCGAAGGATCAGAATCTGTCCAGAGCTTCGCCGATCACGGCGTAGATCTGCGCCAACTCGCCGGGCGTGATGCAATAGGGCGGCATGACATAGATTGTATTGCCGAGCGGCCTCAGCAGGACGCCGCGGTCACGAAAATGCGCGATCAGGCGTGGTGCGAGCGCCGAGAGGTAACCGCCGTCCGGCACTGCGATATCGAATGCCGCGATCGTGCCGATCCGACGCGCGTTTTGCACGCGACGATGCGACGCGCAGGCGGCGAGTGCGGCACCCTGTGCCTTGCGCAGCGTATCGATGCGCTCCTGAACCGGCTCGTCGCGCCAGATGGCGAGGTTGGCGTTCGCCGCGGCGCAGGCGATGGGGTTCGCGGTGTAGGAACTCGAATGGTAGAACATTCGCGCCCGGTCGGTGGACCAGTGCGCCTGGAATATGCCTTCGGTACACAGCGTAACGGCGAGAGGAACCGCGCCGCCGGTCAGTCCTTTCGACAGGCACAAGATGTCCGGAATGACACCGGCCTGTTCACAGGCGAACAAGGTGCCGGTACGACCCCAGCCGGTCATCACTTCGTCGGCAATGAACAACACGTCGTGTGCCGCGCAGATGCGACGCATCTCGGCTAGCGTCTCAGGCGTGTATATCAGCATGCCGCCAGCACCGAGAATCAGCGGCTCGACGATGAATGCGGCGGGTTTCGCGCGGCATGCCGCTTCCAGCGCATCGAGCGTTGCCTGTTCCTTGCCCGCGGCAGGAAAGGGGACGGTCACGACGTCGAACAGCAAAGGCGCATAGGGCTGGTTGAACACGCCCCGGGCACCCACCGACATCGCGCCGATGGTATCGCCATGGTAGCTGTGCTCCATCACGACGATGGTGCTGCGCGCCTCACCGATATTCGCCCAGTAACCGAGCGCCATCTTCAGCGCGACTTCGACACTGGTCGATCCGGAGTCCGAAAAGAACACCCGGGTCAGCGGTTCGGGCGTGATACGGACGAGTTCGGCGGCGAGGGTTTCGGCGGGCTCGTGCGTCCATCCGGCGAAGATCAACTGGTCGAGCCGTTCGGTCTGGTCGCGGATCGCATTCATGATCCGCGGATGGGCATGTCCATGGGTCGTCACCCACCATGACGAGATGGCGTCGATCCAGCTCCGCCCGTCGGCGCCGAATAGTCTCGCGCCCTCAGCGCGCTCAATCAGCGGCACAGGTTCCTGCAACCCGTGCTGCGTGAACGGATGCCAGACGGCGCTCATGCGAAATCGGCCAGATCGAAGTGCGCGGCGAAGGCGGCGGACAGGGTCTCGCGTGTAAGCGGGTCGAGGCGGGGGAGGCGGCCCAGGCGCTTGCAACCGGAGAGCGCCGGGATGATTGCTTCGCTGTCCGGCACGGCGTCGCCGATGAAGGCGATGCCGTGGATATGGACGCCTCGCCTGCGCAGTGCTTCGACGGTCAACAGGCTGTGATTGATCGTGCCGAGCGCGGTCCGTGCACAGATGATGACCGGAATCTGCCAGCGGGCGAACAGGTCGGCGTATAGCGTATCGCGTGTGACCGGCACCAGTGCGCCGCCCGCACCTTCGATGACCAAGGGGCCGGATGGTGGCCGGAGCGATGCGGTATCGATCGTCACGCCGTCGATCTTCGCCGCCAGATGCGGCGATGCGGGAGTAACGAGACGATAGGCTTCGGGCAGGGGTGTTATGCTGGTCAGCCGTTCGACGGCCTGACTGTCGGTTTCCTCATCGAGGCCCGCCTGGACAGGCTTCCAATAGGAAACGCCCAGCGCACCCGCGAGGGCGGCCGCGAATACTGTCTTGCCGATACCCGTGTCTGTACCCGTGACGATGAAGCGTGCGGTCATGCCGCCGCCATAGCCCCGGCGAGCGCCGTGGCCATAGCATCGATCTCCTGCGCGCCGGCATTGAGCGTTATCGAAATGCGCAACCGCGCCGTGCCTTGTGGAACTGTCGGCGGGCGAATGCCGCGAATGTCGAATCCGGCATCCTGCAATGCCGAGGCAATCCGCATCGCGCGGCCATTGTCTCCGATAATGACGGGCAGGATCTGCGAGCCGCTGGCCGGCACGCCGAGCGGTTCGAGCAAGATTTCTGCCTGCCGTATCTGTGCCTGGAGGCGGCTGCGCAGTTCGGGTTCTGCTGCGACGATTTCGATCGCCTGCTGCACCAGCCACGCCATCAGCGGGGAGGGCGCGGTGGAGAAGATAAACGGCCGGCCGCGGTTGACGATGAAGTCGGTGACAACGCGCGGGCCGCACAACAAGGCCCCCTCGCAACCCAACGCCTTTCCACAGGTGTGGAGCGTGATGATGTTCGCGCGTTCGCCAAGGGTGTGCGCCAACCCCTGGCCTTCAGGTCCGAAAACGCCGGTCGCGTGCGCTTCGTCGATGATCAACACTGCGTCGTGGCGCGCGGCAATCTCGGCGAGCCCGGCGAGCGGCGCTCGGTCGCCGTTCATGCTGTAGAGGCTCTCGACCGCGATCCATGGCGTGCCGGTTCCGCCGGCCCGCCGCCATCCGGTGATAGTATCGTCGAACGCCTGCACGTCGTTGTGCCTGGCACTGGCGCATTCCGCCCGGCCGAGCTTCATCCCGTCATGCGCACTCGCATGGATGAATTCGTCGTGGACAACCAGGTCGCCACGTTGCGGCAGCGTTGCGAACAATGCCGCATTCGCCGCAAACCCCGTCGCGAAATATAGCGCGGACTCGCTGCCATAATGCCGTGCCGCGCTGGCTTCGAGCGCTTCGTGCCCCTGATGATTGCCGCGCAGCAATCGCGACCCGCCCGATCCGGCTGGAATGCCGAGCGCAATCCCCTCGGCCAGCAACGCCAGCAAACGCTGCGACCCTGCAAGACCGAGATAGTCGTTCGACGAGAAATCGATCCCGCGTTGCGGCATGAACGCGCGGAGGCGGTTGTCCGCCTCCAGCGCGTCCAGCTGGCGCCGCTGCGCCTCGAACATCGTGCTTAGTTCTTCGTCTGGTCGACCAGCTTGTTGGCCGCGATCCACGGCATCATTGCGCGCAGTTCGGCGCCCGTCTTTTCGATCGGGTGCGCTTCAGCGGCTTTGCGCGCCGCCTTCAGTTCCGGCTGGCCCGCGCGGTTATCGAGGACGAAGTTCTTCACGAAACGGCCCGACTGGATGTCGGCCAGCACGCGCTTCATCTCGGCCTTGGTCTCAGCCGTGATGATGCGCGGACCCGTGGTGATGTCGCCATATTCCGCGGTATTCGAGATCGAATAGCGCATGTTGGCGATGCCGCCTTCATAGAGCAGATCGACGATCAACTTGGTTTCGTGGAGGCATTCGAAATAGGCCATTTCGGGCGCATAACCCGCCTCGACCAGCGTTTCGAACCCGGCCTGGATCAGGTGGGTGATGCCGCCGCACAGGACAGCCTGCTCGCCGAACAGGTCGGTTTCGCATTCTTCCTTGAAATTCGTCTCGATGATGCCCGAACGGCCGCCACCGACGCCGCTCGCATAGGCAAGCGCCACGTCATGTGCGTTGCCGGTCGCATCCTGGTGGATGGCGATCAGGCAGGGGACGCCGCCGCCGCGGACATATTCGCTGCGGACGGTGTGCCCGGGCCCCTTGGGCGCGATCATGATGACGTCGATGTCGGCGGGCGGCTCGATCAGGCCGAAATGAACATTGAGGCCATGTGCGAAGGCGAGCGCCGCGCCGGGTTTCATATTGCCCTTCAGGTCGTTTTCCCAGATCGCGGCCTGATGTTCGTCGGGCGCGAGGATCATCAGGATGTCGGCCCATTTTGCCGCTTCCTTGTTCGACAGCACCTTGAAACCCGCGTCGGTGGCCTTCTTCGCAGTGGCCGATCCTTCGCGCAGCGCGATGGCGACCTCTGCAACGCCCGAATCACGCAGGTTCTGTGCGTGGGCGTGCCCCTGCGACCCGTAACCGACGATCGCGATCTTCTTGTTTTTGATGAGACCCAGATCGGCGTCCCGGTCGTAATAAACGCGCATTGTAATTTCCCGCTTTAATTCCTCTCCCCCTGCGGGAGAGGATACGAAGACTCGGGCGCAGCCCTAGTCGAAGTTGGTGAGGGGTTGGAGGGACGATCCCTCACCCTCCCACGCCTGCGGCGCGGGCCCCTCCCTCTCCCGCAGGGGGAGAGGGGTAAAACTAAACCGCCGTCTTCCCCCGTGCCATG
>JAZKBQ010000029.1:0-8488 GCA_040388515.1 Pseudomonadota bacterium
TGCCGAGTTCGCGCTGGATCGCCTTCAACTGCTCGTTGAGGTAATATTCGCGCTGGGTCTTCTCCATCTGGCGCTTCACGCGGCCACGGATCTTCTTCTCGACCTGCAACACGCCGAGTTCGCCCTCCATGAAGGCAAAGACCATCTCCAGCCGCTTGGCGGGGTCGGCCTCGCCGAGCAGCGCCTGCTTGTCGGAAACCTTGACCGAAATGTTGGCCGCAACCGCATCGGCAAGACGCCCTGCGTCCTCGATATCGGCAAGCTGTACCGCGGTTTCGGCCGGCAGCTTCTTGTTGAGCTTGGCGTAGTTGTCGAACTGGTCGACGACCGACCGCATCAACGCCGAAACCTCGGCACCTTCCGCTGGAAGATCACCAACATCACCTACAGTTGCAGTCAGGTGTTCGCCTTCGCCCTGGAGTTCGACCAGCGTTGCGCGGCGTTGTCCCTCGACCAGCACGCGGACGGTGCCATCGGGGAGCTTGAGGAGCTGGACCACCGTCGCGATGACGCCCAGGTCGTAGAGATCGTCGCGGCCCGGATCGTCGTTCGAAGGATCGAGCTGCGCGACGAGGAAAATCTCCTTGTCGGCGGTCATTGCGGCTTCGAGCGCCGAGACCGACTTGTCGCGGCCGACGAACAGGGGAACGATCATCTGCGGGAAAACGACGATGTCACGCAGGGGCAGGACGGGGAAAGTTTCGCTCATGCGGCGATATATGGGCGCGGGGTAGTTAAGGTGCAATGGACACTCGCCCGGCACTTTATCCGATCTTTTGACGTTCGCCGGTTCCTGAAACGCGCCGGAAGGATGTTGGCGGTTCTGTCCAATTCGTACTTTCCGTGTTAACCTTCTTTCGTGCCGCATAGACAGGCACGCAGGGGTCGCTTCCGCTAAACCGTTTACGGAGGGAAGCACATGAAGATCGCAAAATTAGCTATCGCCGGAGCAGTGGCAGCCTTGTCTGTGCCTGCATCCGCCGCAGTAACGATCACGCAATTCGGAAGTACGTCACTCGGCGCGTTCAGCTATTCGGTGGTGGGGACGACGATCACCATCAACGAAACCTGGTCGAACGCGAACAACGTGTTCCTGCGGATATCGGGCCTCACCAGCCAGTATACCGTGATCAAGAACATAGTGAACAATTCCGGTGTCGCCTGGACGTCGATCGCCAACGAGCTGCTCGACCCGACAGGCGATGGCGATGATGGTTCGGATCCGGCACTGCAGCCGGCGTTCGTGCCTGCTGGATGGTCGACATCCAATGACAATGACGGCCTCAGCTTTGCGCAGGGTGGAGGCATCGCACGCACGTCATCGCTGTTCCCGACCGTGGTCGCGGACGAGTTTACGGACGCACGCGATTTCCTCGATTTCCTCGGGGCGACAGCCAATCCCGGCGCCAATTTCAGCATCCAGTTCGGCCTGGATCCGCTGGCCAACGGAGGTGATGTACTGCTGTCGCAACGCGTGAACACGCGGTCGGCGGTGCCCGAGCCGACGACATGGGCGATGCTCCTGTTCGGATTCGGCGCCATCGGCGCGGCAATGCGCCGGCAGTCGAAAGTGGTACGCGTCAGCTTCAACTGACCGATAGTGTGCGCAGCTCGGGAAATACTCCCGGGCTGCGTGCATTATCGATCGCCAGCGCCGCGTTCGCCGAGGGCTTTCAGCCCCTCGAGCCATTTCTGGTGCCAGTCGTGCATCCGGTTCGGGAAGAGGGCCATGCCCGACCGCGCGATAAAGCCGTGCTGCGTTTCTTCGGTGATCACCCGGCATCCGGCTGCGGTCGGGACGATCAGCCAGGCGTGGTAGGCACGAACGCCGAACGAGGTCGCGAGCCAGGCAATCCGCTCGTTCTCGACCCATTCCTGCACCACGGTATCCAGACCGACACCGAACGTCCGCCACCGGAACCGCGCGCCGGGTGACAGATCGCGACCGCCACCGGCAATCGCGACCTTGGAGGCATTTGCATACCATGACGGCCAGTCGGCCGCCCGGACCAGATGGTTCCAGACGGCCGAAGGTGGCGCGGCAATGTCGATGTGATTGACGACATGCACCGGGCTGTCGGCGGGCGCATAGCCCGCGGGCCAGATGATGCCGTCCATCGTCATCTTACCAACCGCAGGTCTTGCCCTTGTTCTGTGCCTGCAGCCAGGTCATCAGCGGCTTGAAATAGGCGATCATCGACTTGCCGCTCATCTCGCGGCTGCCGGTGAAGGCCTGCAGCGCGTCGGGCCATGGCTTCGACGCGCCCATTTCCAGCATTGCGTTGAAGCGCTTGCCGACTTCCTTGTTGTTGTAAAACGAGCAGCGATGCAGCGGCCCCTTCCACCCCGCCTGCTTGCACGCAGCTTCGTAGAACTGGAACTGCAGCAGGCGCGCGAGGAAGTAGCGGGTGTAGGGCGTGTTGCCGGGAATGTGGAACTTGGCGCCCGGATCGAAATTGGTCTCGTCGCGCGCGACCGGCGGGACAATGCCCTGGTATTTCAGGCGCAGATCGGTCCAGCCCTTGTTGTAATTGGCCGGCGTGATTTGCCCTGAGAATACGCCCCAGCGCCATTTGTCGACCAGCAGGCCGAACGGCAGGAACGCGACCTTGTCCATCGCCTGGCGCAACAGCAGGCCGATGTCCTTGTCGGCGCTCGGTACCTTCGACGCATCGAGCAGGCCGATGTCCACCAGGTATTGCGGCGTGATGGACAGCGCGACGGTATCGCCGATCGCTTCGTGGAAACCGTCGTTGGCGCCATTCCAGTAGAGCGGCGGCTGCTTGTTGTAGGCGCGCTGGTAGTAATTGTGGCCGAGTTCGTGGTGGATGGTCACGAAGTCGTCGCTGTTGACCTTGGTGCACATCTTGATGCGCAGGTCGTCCTTGTTATCGACGTCCCAGGCGCTGGCGTGACAGATGACTTCGCGGTCGCGGGG
Source organism: Pseudomonadota bacterium (assembly GCA_040388515.1). GTDB lineage: Bacteria > Pseudomonadota > Alphaproteobacteria > Sphingomonadales > Sphingomonadaceae > Sphingomonas_O. The sequence goes on from JAZKBQ010000029.1 coordinate 2,939, forward strand.
CTTCACGATCTGCGAGCGTTCCCAAAAGGTTTGCGGAAGCGGCGCAAAGCCGAGCGACGAGTAGAACCCCTCCCCGGTCTTCACCATCTTGATCGGGTCGTAACCCTTGGCGACCAGCAGTTCGCCGGTGTCGTAGCCGAGGTCGCCCGCACCCTTCGGCGCAACGATGTCGTAGATGTTGCCCCATTCCTGCGCCCACATGTTGCCGAGCAGGTCTGCACGGATCGGGCCGGTCTTGGCCTGTACAGCATCGCCGTATTTCTCGTTGAGCTTGGCGCGGGTGTAGCAGTGGAGCTGGTCGTACAGCGGCTTGACCTCGGCCCACAGCTTGTCGGTCAGCGCGGCAAACTGTTCGGGCGTCATGTCATAGCCCGAACGCCACATCGCGCCGGTGTCCGCGTAACCCAGTTCGCGAGCCCCCTGGTTCGCGATCTCGACCAGCTTCTGGTACTGGCCGCGCATCGGGCTGCCGACGTTGGTGTGCCAGCTGGCCCACATTTCCTTGAGCTCGTCCGGGTTGCGGCTCTTGCCCATCGCCGCTTCGATGTCCGACCCGTTGATCGGTTGCCCCTTCAGCGTGCCCCGGCCCTTGCCATAAGCGGACTGCAGCTTGGTCGCGAGGTCGTTGAGTTCGGCGGCGGCACCCGGTGTTGAGGGTGCGGGAAGCGTCAGCCCATTACGCAGCAGGCCCAGCTTGCGGGTCGTGTCGAACGACAGTCCGGGCACATTGTTGAAGCGCGCCGCACCCTTGGCGAAACGGACACCCATTTCGGTGCCCTGTGCACCGACGCGGGCGTTCACGGCATCGGTGTCATCGGTGATATAGGTCGCGTTGATCCAGGCCACCTGAGCGCCGAACTGCGCATAATCGGCATATTCCTTTTCCGCGGCCGCGACGAAGGCGTCCGCCTCTGCCGCTGTCGGGGCGCCGGCCGGAGCAGCGGCAGCAGGCGCTGCCGTCTGGGCAAGCGCCGGGGTCGCGATGGCAAGCGCCAGCGCCGATACGAACGTCTTCATGAAAGTCCTCCGGGAATTCTTGTTATGAGCGATGTCTGACGAGCCGCGAGGGGGCGGTCAAGCGGCCAGGAACTCCGCAATCGCGATGCCGAGTTCCGGCTTGGTCACAGCGCTCATATGGCCGCCGGGAATGCGTTCCGCCCTCGCGTCCGGAAGCAGGGCGGCAAGATCTTCGGTCGAACCATTGTCGTCGTCTTCGGCGCCCGACACGACGAGCGTCGGAACGTCGATCCCGGCAATGGCGTCGGCAGGCGTGTCGACCATGGAATCGAGCAGCAGGCGGAGCGCGGTCGTGTCTCCCTTGGTCGTTTTCAGGAAAGCCTCCGCATTCCATTCGGGCGAGAATTTCGGGAAAGTCCCGAGATTGTCGAGGATGTGTTTGAAATGTTCGGTGCGCGGTCCCGTGTCGGTCAGGCCCGACAATCCCATGCCTGAAATGATCGCCCGGCGCGGTTTGGCGCCGCGCACGAGCATGCGTGCGGTGGTCCTTCCGCCAAGAGAGTAACCGCCGAGATCGTAATCGGTGAGACCCAGATGCGCGATCAGCGCGAACCCGTCGTCGGCGAGCACGTCTGCGGGATAACCCGCCGCATCATGCGGTTTCGCGCTCGACCCGTGCGCGCGCAGATCGGGCATGATCACCCGGAACCCCTTGGCGGCGATCACGGCAGCATGGCCGTAACGGATCCAGTTGGTCGTCGCGTCCGAAAAGAGTCCATGGATCAAGACGACTGCCCTGCCCTCGCCGACCTCTCGCCACGCAAGCCGGGCGCCGTCGAAACTGTCGAAGAAATTCGGGTCTGGCGTGTTCATGATGCCCATTCAGCATCGGGCGCTGGTCCATGCAAACCGAAAAGATGCTGCACTGCACTAGAAATATATAACTATGCTTATTATATGCAGACCCATGAGCGACTCACTCGGTTTCATGATCAGCGACGTTTCGCGCCTTATGCGGCGTCGGTTCGATGAACGCGCGCGCCTGATCGGCGTCACGCGTTCGCAATGGCGTACGCTGTTCGTCGTCTCGCGCAACGAAGGCGCCAACCAGGGCGTTCTCGCCGACATGCTGGAAGTCGAGCCCATCACGCTCTGCCGCATGATCGACCGCCTGGAGGAATCCGGGCTGCTCGAACGGCGGCGTGATCCGGCCGACCGGCGCGCCTGGCAGATATTCCTCACGCCAAAGGCATTGCCGCTGATCGAGAAGCTTCGGGTGGTCGCCGAGGACCTGTTCGACCAGGCCATCGATGGCATGTCGCAGGAAACCCGGGCGGAACTCGTCCGCGGGCTGGAAACCATTCAAACGAACCTGAACAATTTGCCGAAGGGCAAGGAGGCCAATCATGGCTGACGCCGATCCCGTCATCGATCTCAGCACATCGTCGCCGGTCCCTGCCCCGCCGATCGAGCCGGTGGACGAGGTCGTGGTGCCGAAGCGCCGGTCGTGGCTGCGGCCCGTGCTCATGATCAGCATTCCGCTGATCATCGCCGTCGTCGGCGGTTATTTCTGGCTGACGTCGGGCCGGTACATCACGACCGACAACGCCTATGTGAAGCAGGACATGGTCTCGATCAGCCCGGACGTCTCGGGCCGTATCGTGTCGGTGAACGTGCGCGAGAACCAGACGGTCAAGGCTGGCGACGTGCTGTTCCAGATCGATCCCGAGCCCTATCGCATCGCGCTGGCGCAGGCCGAAGCCGCGATTGCTGCCGCCAATGTGCAGGTCAGCACCATGTCGACCGACATCGGCAGCGCGAATGCCGACATCGAAAGCGCGCGCGCCGATATTTCGCTCGCGCAGGTCACTTATGACCGCCAGGCCGAACTGATGAAGCGCGGCTTCACGACACGCGCCGCGCTCGACGCCGCGGCCCATAATGTGGCCGCCGGCAGGGCCAAGCTGGCGACGGCGCAAGCCTCTGCCGCGCGTGCACGCAGCCAGCTGGGCAGCGGCACGGCGGGTGCCGGTGCGCCCGCCGCGCTCCAGGCCGCGATGGTCGAACGGCAGCGGGCCCAGCTCAACCTTTCGCGCACAATCGTCCGTGCGCCGAAGGCGGGCATCGTCAGCCAGACCGGCCGCCTGCAGGTCGGCAACATCACGCCCAGCGGCGTGCCCGCACTCAGCCTGGTCGTCAGCGAACAGGCGTGGGTGGAGGCGAATTACAAGGAAACCGACCTCAACCACATGGCCGTCGGCCAGCCCGCGGAGCTGACGTTCGACGCCTATCCGGGCCTGAAGGTCCGTGGCCATGTCGCCAGCATCGGCGCCGGTACCGGATCGCAGTTCTCGGTTCTTCCCGCCCAGAACGCGAGCGGCAACTGGGTGAAGGTGACGCAGCGCGTGCCCGTGCGTATCGCGATCGATGGCAAGCCGGCACGCGCGATGATCGCAGGGCTCAGCACCGACGTGAAGATCGACACGAAGTCCCGTGACTGACACCGCCACCAGTGGCGCCCCGGACAAGGCGTTCCTGCCTGTCCGGCAAAAGGGCCTGCTGACCTTCGGCATCATGGGTGCGATGATCATGCAGATCCTCGACACCACCATCGCCAACGTCGCCCTGCCGCACATGCAGACCAGCCTGGGCGCGACCGTCGATACCGTCACCTGGGTGCTCACGAGCTATATCGTGGCGGCCGCCATCGCCATTCCGGCGACCGGCTGGCTCTCGGGGCGGTTCGGGTCGCGCAACCTGTTCCTCTTCGCGGTCGGCGGATTCATTATCGCATCCATGCTGTGCGGGACGGCCGTGAACCTGGAGGAAATGGTCGTCTTCCGAATCTTCCAGGGCATGAGCGCAGCGTTTATCGGGCCGTTGTCGCAGACCGCGATGCTCGACATCAACGCGCCCAAGGACCAGGCGAAGGCCATGTCCGTCTGGGGCATGGGCATGATGGTCGGACCGATCATGGGACCGGTCATCGGCGGCGCGCTGACCGAGAGCTATAACTGGCGCTGGGTGTTCTACGTGAACCTTCCCGTGGGCATCGCGACCTTCGCGATCCTGTGGCTGCTGCTGCCGACGCGTCCGCGCGAGCAGCGCTCGTTCGACGTCACAGGATTTGCCCTGATCGGCATTGCCGTCGCCAGTTTCCAGCTGATGCTGGACCGCGGGCAGCAGGAGGACTGGTTCTCGAGCTGGGAAATCATCCTCGAAGGATGTGTGGCAGCCGCGGCGCTCTGGATGGCGGTCGTTCACCTGATCACCGCGAAGAAGCCGCTGTTCGACCGCGAACTGTTCCTGAACCGCAACCTCGCGGTCGGCATGCTGTTCATGGTTGTCATCGGCATTTCGACGATGGCGCCGATGGCCCTCCTGCCCCCCATGCTGCAGCAGCTGTTCGGCTATCCGGTCGTCGATACCGGGATCATGCTGGCGCCCCGCGGCGTTGGCGTCCTTATCTCAATGGCCATCGCGGCACGCCTGATGGGCAAGATCGATACGCGTATCTCCATCGCCGTGGGCCTGGTCATATTCGCCTTTTCCCTGCGGCAAATGGCGAACTGGTCGCTGCAGATGGATTTCTGGCCGGTGATCATCAGCGGTTTCGTGCAGGGGATCGGCATGGGCCTGGTCTTCATGCCGCTGAATGCGCTCGCCTTCGCGACACTGCCCGGCATCTACCGGACGGAGGGCGCGAGCCTGCTCAACCTGACGCGCAGCATCGGCCAGTCGGCGGGGATCTCCATCGTCACGACCCTGCTGGCGCGTAACCTGCAGCAAAGCCATTCCGACCTGGCGAGCCACATCACGTCGACGACCATTCCCACACTGAACCTCAGCGCCCTCGACCAGTTCGGCAGCGTATCCGACGCCGGGTTCCTCGCGGCTGACGGCATCATCAACCAGCAGGCGGCGATGATCGCCTATCTCGACGATTATTACTTCATGGCGTGGATCGCGATTTCCGTCGTGCCGCTCGTCTTCCTGCTCTCGAGCCCCAAGGGCAAGATCGAGGTCGTCCACGCCGAATAAGGCGGGTCAGTCGGGAACGGTCATCCCGACATTCTTCCAGCGCTCGACCAGCGCTTCATGCTCGTCGCAGCGCTTGCCCGGAAAGCCGGTCGTGTCGATCCATGCCTCATGCCGGCTCTCGATCCCGAAATGGCTGGTCGGCACGAACCGCGACGGATCGTCTAGGCTGCCGACGGTCAGGTCGCAATTGGGGCCGTCGACGAATTCGAAGCCCAGCGGCGTCCCGCATTCCTTGCAGAACGGCCGCTGCGCGATCGGCGACGATGCGTAATATTCCGGCTCGCTATGCCAGCGCCGCGCCGCCTTGGGCAGGTTCACGAAAGCGATGGACACCCCGCCTGTCGCGCGCTGGCACATGCGGCAATGGCACAGGTACGCCTCGTCGGACGTGATGTCCGCCGTGTAGCGGATGCGGCCGCACTGGCAGCCGCCCTCCACCTTATGCGGCCTTCTTTAGGTGACGCCGGCCAAGCAGCTCGGCGATCTGCACCGCGTTCAGCGCCGCGCCCTTGCGGAGGTTGTCGCTGACGCACCACAGGCTCAGGCCGTTCT